>NZ_JABUNR010000020.1 GCF_013343715.1 Mesobacillus harenae | reverse complement strand
AGATTAAGTCCATATAATTGTGTAAAAAGAAAGAGTCATTTTATTCACTCTTGGCAACACTGTTTTCTACCACGATAACAATGAAGAGAGGAATAATAATGACTCAATTACAGTTTAACCTAGATATTGATGTTTTAAAAGAATCGGTTATGAATTCTAATATTGAAGTGGTTGTTAAATCAGCCATTGTTTTAGTCTTAAATGAATTCATGGAAAAAGAGAGAGATGAATTTTTACATGTTGGTACCTATGAACGCTCCGATGAACGTCGTGACTATCGAAACGGCTACTATGAACGTGAACTAACAATGAGTATTGGTAAATTAAAGCTGAAGGTGCCTAGGACTCGCAATGGTGAATTTTCAACATCGGTATTCGAAAAGTATGCCCGTTGCGACCAGGCCCTGGTAATCTCCATGTTAGAGATGGTCATCAATGGTGTCTCTACCCGGAAGGTTACTAATATTGTGGAGCAGCTTTGTGGTGAAAACATCTCTAAATCATTTGTTTCATCACTTACTCAGAAGCTCGACCCCATTGTTAACGATTGGGCCAAGCGGCCCTTAAATACATCCTACTATCCTTATCTTTTTGTAGATGCCATGTATATAAAAGTACGTGAGCACCACCGTGTTGTCTCAAAAGCCGTTTATATTGCTACAGCTATTACGGAGAAAAACAAACGTGAAATACTTGGCTTAAGCGTTGACCATACGGAAAATTACGAGAGTTGGAGCCGTTTCTTTCAGCAGCTTAAGTCTCGTGGACTTCAATCACCTAAACTTGTCATATCTGATGCCCACCAAGGACTTCAGAAAGCAATACAGCGTGAATTTATCGGAACTGCATGGCAAAGATGCAACGTACATTTCAAACGGAATGTTATAGGGAAAATCCCCAAGAAAGACTCGGCTGAAATCCGTACGATGATCAAGCGTATATTTGAAGCCGTTACGATTGAAGATATACGCCAGTTTAAAGATGAATTAATGACACGGTTTGGGGATGAAACTAAATATGAAAAAGCCCTCGCTATATTGGATGAAGGTTTTGAAGATACCATACAATATATGAACTATCCAGAAAAGGTACGCTGCCACATCCGAAGCACTAATTCACTTGAACGATTAAATCAGGAGGTCCGCAGGAGGGAAAAAGTTGTTCGTGTCTTTCCTAATACCCAATCTGCATTTCGACTGGTTGGCGCCGTCCTAATGCAATATCAGGAGTCCGCCTACTCTGTAAGAAAGTCACTCAGTAAGTAACGAAGTTAATTTTCAGCTCCATTTCCTTCCCGGATATGGAAATAAAAAGCCCATGGAAACTTCGCTAAAAAAATGAAAAGGTAATGGATAGAGATTACAAAAGTTCTAGTTGAAAACACTTGCCATTGAATTTACACAATAATCAGGACTTGACTGCCCTTCAAATTTAGTGAGGATTATATTCCATAAAAATTAAATATATTCCATGAAAACACAGATATTTTCCATAAAAATTTGATATATTCCATAAAAAACGAATATATTCCAAGACGATAATTATTCTAAATTAATTTAAGCAGATATGCTCGAACCAAAGTCAATTTCGGTGCTTTTTTTTAACAAGAAATCGGCTCCGCTTTTTTATTCTGTAATGATATTGTGTCCTGATGCTTTTTTTAGCCGGTTCATGACCGCAGTGCCTACGCCTTTTTCCGGGAAAACTTCTCCGAAAATGATATCGGCATTTGTGTTGTTAAAGGCTCGTAAAGTATCATATAAAGCTTCTGCAACTGTTTCAAGCCGATTTCTGTGCCCGCAGCTGTATACGATGTCTGCCTTATAAAAGTCTTTCGCTTCCTCAGTCGTTAATACCCCAACCGTTAAACCTTCTGCTTGTTTTTGGAGAATTAGTTCCTGAATGAAGGGTTTACCGGCATCCACAAGATAGAAGGGCGCATCGGGAGCATAATGACGATACTTCATTCCAGGAGACTTAGGAGCTTGAGCCGAATCAGTCAGTGCCGGATCAAAACGAACCTCTCCTAGTACTTCCTGCAGCTGTTCTGCGGTCACTCCACCTGGCCTAAGGATAACCGGAATGTTTTCCGTACAATCAATAACAGTCGACTCTACCCCTACACCAGTAGGTCCGCCATCAAGAATGCCTGAAATTCTTCCGAATAGATCATCCTGGACATGACGGGCAGTCGTCGGGCTCGGCCTGCCGGATAGATTAGCACTTGGTGCCGCAATCGGCAGGCCAGCAGCCTTAATAACCGCCAGGGCGAGCGGATGGTCCGGCATTCTAACAGCCACAGTGGAAAGTCCCGCTGTAGCGAGATCAGAAAGCACTCCTTCTTTCTTGTTAAAAATAATTGTTAACGGACCAGGCCAAAACTTTTCTATCAAGATTGCTGCCTTTTCCGGAATTTCTGAAACAAACTTCCCTAACTGCTGGGAGTCCGCTATGTGGATAATGAGCGGGTTATCGCTGGGACGTCCCTTAGCTTTGAAAATTCTCTCGACCGCTTTGTCACTTTGGGCATTTCCGCCAAGTCCGTAAACGGTTTCAGTTGGAAAAGCTACTACTTCGTTTTTTTGTAAAAAACCTGCTGCTTCTTGGACTTGTGGATATGTTATTAATTCATCCACAAACTTATCCACTAGCCAAACCTTTGTTTCCATTTGAATCCACCTTTAATTAATGGGACCTTGGTCCCGAATCTAGTTCGTTAATCCCTTTATTTATAGCTTCTTAGGATTATTATCTATGAAAGTATAAAAGAAGACAAATGCGAACACAAGTTTTTATCCACATTTTGTGTATAACATTGATGATTTTGTGGATAACTTTTTGAACATATCCACAAATTAAAGGTTTAATTCCATAATCGTTGAGTTATCCACATTTAAAATGTTCTTTAAATGTGATGAATGATATAAATCCTTGGGAATTTCCTGCTTTGAAACAGCTCGAAATCCTATTTCTTCAAAAAATGTTAAGGCATTCTGCTTATTGGAGGCAAGATAGAGAGAGGTTAAAGCTTTTTCCCTTGCCAGCTGGAGCATATGGTCGAACATCATAATAATATGCTGTTCAGATAGACTGCCTGACACAACAAACGACCTCAGCAGGCCAACTGATTGTAGCGGTTCAATTCCCAGCGTAGCTATCATTTTTCGATTGCTATCTTCCATTATTAAAAAATAATCAATAGTTTCCTCAAGCCCCTCTAAACTTAAATTAGCATTTTGCAATAAATCCCTCAGCTTGTTAGTGTCTTCTTTAACTGCATAACGAATACTTATTTTCATTTTTCGCACCCCATTTTCAGATTCTATTATATGAATATGAAAAGATAGGGAAAGTAGAACAAAAAATAGGACTATTGAGCGCCAAGAACAAAAACCGTGTCAAAACCGCCTGGCCCCCTTTTTGGCCGGTGTTTAAACCGGAGTAGTTGATTTCCGCTCCAGTCGCTTGCTTTCCGCGGGGCGTGCGGTGAGCCTCCTCATCGCTTCGCTCTTGCGGGGTCTCACCTGTCCCGCTGATCCCGCTGGAGTCAAGCGACTTATGCTCCAATCAACTACTCAACTACATCAATACGGTATTCTATTAACATCATGACAGCCTTCACGAACAAATATTTTTGGGGATTTCCACATCCCATGATTTATCCATTTCCTATAGGACGTTCGGTCGAGTTTGGTTCTTTTTTTCAAACAATCGATCCCAGTGATTATGTACATCAAAATAGATTCTCGTCAGAATATTCATTTCCATAAGGTTATTTTTCGTTTCGCAAAGAAAGGACAAAAGCATAGCGCTCGGTTAAGCGAAGTACACTAGCTACCGAGCGTTGGAGCTGCGGATACAGACAACGCTACCATTATCCGTAACTTGGAACTTTTATAGTTTCTTATACAACAAAAAAAACACGGCAACCTTGATAGGCTGCCGTGTTTTTCACTACTTTTACATATTAGTCGCTGTTGTTTCCGCCTTTGCGGCCAATTTCTTTATAAAAATCTTTGTCGTGAGATTCACTAGTGGCTTCTCCGCCTTTACGGCCAATTTCCTGATAGAAATCTTTGTCATGATTCTCACTAGTGGTTTCTCCGCCTTTTTGGCCAATCTCCTGATAGAATTCCTTGTCATGAGATTCAGCAGTGGCTTCTCCACCCTTGCTTCCGATGTCTTGATAAAAATCTTTATCGTGAGATTCACTAGTGGCTTCTCCGCCTTTGCGGCCTATTTCCTGATAAAATTCTTTGCCATGTGATTCACTAGTAGCTTCTCCGCCCATGCGTCCTCTTTCCTCGCGTGACAATTTATCGTTGTTGTTGTTGTTTGCCATGTCTGATCATCTCCTTTGTTATTTTTATCTTACACTCTTATGTATAGCCGCTTTCTCAGGACATAAACCCTTGTAAATTGAATGTAAAATGCTTGTGCTATTCATGTAATAATCTTGGAAATTTATCCGGCTTTTTTTCCATAGTTGGATAACTTTTCATTCTATAAGTCATATTTTTTCATCTGAAAGACGTTTCTATTTTCTAGCTTTATCTTCTAACTGCCTTTTTTAAGAGGTAGCCTGTGATGCAGCTCACTTCTCTAAAAGATGCTAGGCTTTATACTAAAGTTACCGCTCCAGTGAAAAAGGTTCTCATTTCAGCGGAACCACAATAACTTCCTTAGGAGGGAAACAATATGGAACATAAGACATTAAAAAGCTATCAGGAATTTAGCGATGAAAAGTTTACGAAGCGAATTGTATATAAAATAGGAGAAAGTACGGTATTTCTTCTTAATTTCCTGCCAGGACAGGCACTGCCAGCACACGGGCATTCTGGAACAGAAGTATACATCCTGGTTCTTCAGGGAAACGGAACCTTCACCATTGACGGTGTAGAAATAGCAGCTTCGGCTCACGATACTGTTCACTGCGGCGGCCAGGAATCGCTTGCCTTTACGAATGACGGCTCTGATCCGGTCAGTCTCTATGTGATGCTGAATAAAATCCCGGATGACAGATACGCGCAGAACGTTTAGGCATACAAAAACAGCTAGCAGGAGAGATAGCCTGCTAGCTGTTTTTAATGAAGGTTATATTTCTTTTTAACTAGTTGTATTTCTTAAAGACCAATGTCGCGTTGTGGCCTCCAAAACCTAGTGAATTGGATATGGCAACCTGTACATCAGCGGACTTAGCCGTATTTGGAACGTAATCCAAATCTAGCTCTTCGTCTGGGGTGGTGTAGTTGATCGTTGGAGGAATGACCCCTTCCTTAATTGCCAGAAGCGAGAAGATCCCCTCGATCGCACCTGCCGCGCCCAATAAATGGCCAGTCATAGATTTGGTTGAACTGACAGCCAGCTTATAGGCATGCTCACCAAACACCTCTTTGATGGCTTTTGTTTCATATAAATCATTGTAATGGGTTGATGTTCCATGGGCGTTAATATAATCCACCTGATCAGGGTTAATGTTTGCATCTTCCAGTGCCTGTCTCATAGCACGCTGCCCGCCTTCCCCGTTTGGAGCTGGTGTGGTGATATGATAGGCATCTCCGGTAGCGCCATAGCCAACGATTTCACCGTATATAGAAGCTCCGCGAGCCAGGGCATGTTCTAAGTCTTCTAAAATGATGATTCCTGCACCTTCTGCGATAACGAACCCGTCTCGATCTTTATCAAAAGGACGGCTTGCAGTAGCTGGGTCCGGATTGGTCGATAGAGCGGTCATGTTCGTAAATCCGGAGACGGTCATTTCCGTAATCGCAGATTCTGTTCCGCCTGCAATCATCATGTCAGCTCCGCCATTTTGGACAACCCTAAAGGCATCCCCTATTGAGTTCGCTCCAGATGCACATGCAGTTACTGAACAATTGTTCATTCCTTTTGCTCCGATTTCAATCGATACTCTGCCTGCAGCCATATCAGGTATAAGCATAGGGATTGTAAAAGGGTTTACACGTTTTGGTCCCTTTTCTAAAAATCGCTTATGCTGGACTTCAAACTCATCCAGCCCGCCAATTCCAGAGCCGATCCATACTCCAAGCCTCTCAGGATTTATGTTTTCTCCTACTTTTATTCCTGCATCACTAACAGCCATTTTAGCTGCTGCAATTGCAAATTGGGTAAACCGCCCCATCCTGCGGGCTTCTTTCATATCCATAAAATCAGCAGGAGCAAAATCCTTCACTTCTGCTGCGACTTTTACATTCACATGGGCTGGGTCGAATTTCGTAATCGGGCCAATCCCCGATTCACCTCTTTTAATCCGGTCCCAGGTTGTAACAGCATCATTTCCCAGTGGTGTGACCGCACCGATCCCCGTAATGACGACTCGTTTCTTCATTATATGACTCTCCCCTTTTAACATAGTTTATATGATATTCAATTATGACTAGGTACTAGAATCTACTATATAAACATTATAAACCTTTTAACAGAAAAAGTGGTCAAAACAAACCCGGAAAAACTCCCAAATTTTTTCAAATCAATTTATGAGGAAAAATTTGTAAGGTGACAGGCACCATCCATTTTTCTGGATGGTGCCTGTCACCCTTAATAGTCACCCTAATCAATATGAAACCCCTATGTGATTCACATAGGGGTTCTTTGGTTATTTTTTATCGAGCCAGACGTCTTTCATGTGAATGTTTCCGTATGATGCGTGTGTGTGCCAGTTTTTCAGGTAGGCTTGCACTGGTGATCTTGTGATATGGGTAGTGATCGGGATCGGATTCACTACATTTTCGAGAGCATAGATTTGAATATCCCTTACTTTTTTGATCCGTTCTGCTTCATCAAGAATGGTCCTTTGCTCTTCCAACATTTTATCTAGTTCCGGATCATTGATTCCATACCAGTTCTTCGCTCCCTTGGAATGAAGCTGGCCATAAAGCCACTCATCAGGCTCTTGAAGGTAAGACTGGAATCCGACTCCGATATCATAGTCAAGCTTAGGCCATTTTTGCGTGAAGTAAGTTGCGTATTCGACAACCTCCAGCTCTGCATTAATGCCGATGCTTCTTAAATCTTCGACGATCCATTGCGCCATTCTTACAGTGGCTTCGCCATAGCCGTCCGTTACCATTACTTTTGTATCAAATCCATCCGGGTAACCGGCTTCTGCCAGCAGCTTTTTTGCCTCTTCTACATCATAAGGCTGCATGCTTTCTCTTTCCTCTTTTGTTAATGCCCATTTACCGAGGGATGGGTTGACTGGACCGCTGATTTCGCCGCCTCCGAAGATTTGATCAACTGCGTTTTGCTTATCAATCGCTAAGCTAATCGCCTTCCTTACTTTTACATTATCAAATGGTTTGCGTGTTGCATTCATATAAACCTGATTTTGAGTAGGGAACAGAGTTTCTGTATATTGCAGATTTGGATCTGATTTTATGAGGTTCCCAAACTGCTGCGGAGACAGCAAGCCGGTTGTATCTGCTCGTTGAGTTCTAAAGGCCGCAAGTCTTGTATCTTCGTCAGGAACTACCTTGAAATTAACTCCATCAAGATATGGAAGACCTTCTAGAAAGTAATCCTCGTGTTTCGTGAAGACTGTTTCGACATTTCTTTCCCATTTATCGAGTACAAATGGCCCCGTACCAACCGCTGTATTCTCCAAGTCGATTTTCCCCTCGACAGCTTCCTTAGGAAGGATCCACATGAAATGGTTTGCCATATAACTGAGGAATGGGGCAAATGGTGCCTTTAAATGAATTTCTACCGTTAAATCATCCGGAGTTTCAACTTTGTCAATTTGATCAAGCATATACGCCTGATGTCCTGGAAGTGTTTTTATTCTTTCAAAAGTTGCTACTACATCTCCAGCATCAACGTTACGGCCATTTACAGGAGCAACATTATGCCATTTCGCATTTTCCCGGAGATAAAAGGTATAGACTTTGCCATCATCAGATATTTTCCATTCCTTCGCAAGATCGGGAACAATATTATATTCTGAGTATTCAACGTCAGGACCTGTTTCATAGGTTACCAGCTTGCTATATACGAGCCCAAGAATATTATGAGTGTAAATCGATGACGTCTTGTGAGGGTCGAGCATATCAGGATCTGCAGGGTTAAGAATCTGGACGACTCCCCCTGGTTTCGGGGCACCGTCATCCTTACTTTCTGTATCAGTCTTTTTTCCATTGTCAGCAGCCGGAGCATCTGTTTTTCCTGAACATGCAGTCAGCACCAAAGTCAGCATTACCAAGAAAATTAGCCATTTACTCTGTTTCAACACGCATCCCTCAAATCGATTAATTTTTTTATCCAAACGGTTAGTTCAGCTTTGGATCAAGGAAATCCCTTAAAGAATCTCCTAACAGATTAAAAGCTAGCACAGCAGCACTTAAAATTAGGCCTGGAAATAACACCATCCAAGGTGCGTTTTCCATATAACTGCTTGCACCGCTTAACATTAAGCCCCAAGAAGGATTGGGAGGAGGCGTACCAATGCCCAAAAAGCTTAGCGAGGCCTCTGCGATAATCGATTGCCCAAATGTAAGGCTTGCAATAACAATGATTGGAGCCATCATATTGGGAAGTCCATGTTTAAATATGATTCTGAAAGCACTCGCCCCTGCTGACCGGGATGCTTCTACATAATTCATTTCCTTTATGCGCAGCATTTCCCCCCGGGTAATTCGAGCAAAGTGCGGGATGTTGACGATTGTTAAAGCAATGATGACATTTTTGATGGCAGGACCTAACAGAGCTGCAATGAACAAAGCAAGAATCAGCGGCGGGATCGCCATGATCGCGTCCATAATTCTCTGAATCACCATATCCACCGCTTTGCCGAAATACCCGGAAACGACTCCGAGCATTGTGCCAAGCACCATTGAAATTACCACGGTTGCCATACCGACAAGCAGGGATACCCTTGCACCGTAAATGATCCTGCTGAAAATATCTCGGCCCAAATCATCCGTACCCATTATGTGCGCTTGTGTCGGCGCAAGCATAAAGGCAGCCCTGTCCTGGGCAACTGGATCATATGGGGCAATAAGCGGGGCACAAATGGCGGCAAGAATGATGATGACAATAATGGAAAGCGAAACGACACCCATCCTTTGCGTTTTAATAAACCGTTTTGTTTCTTCCTTTGCCTTGGTCAGCTTAATTCTTTTACCAGATACATTTCCCTTTAACTCAATATCAGGATTTACCTGAGAAGCTGGGTACATGCCCCATTCACATCCTTCCTTTTAAAATAGCTTAACTTGGACGCATACGCGGATCGATCCAGCCATAGGCCATATCGACAATCAGGTTAACGAGCATAAACAATGCTCCGTACACTAATACGGTTGCCTGTACGACTGGATAATCACGTTTGGTAACGCTTTCAAAAATTAAGCTACCTATTCCAGGCAAGGAGAAAATGGATTCAATGATAACCGTCCCCCCCAACAGGAACCCAATCTGTAAACCTATTAGAGTGACAATCGAAATAAGTGAGTTTCTTAAGGCATGCTTAATAATAACGATTTTTTCCTTGGCACCCTTTGCCCGAATTGTTCTGATGAAATCTGCGTGCAATACTTCCAATAAGGATGAACGGGTCATTCTTACGATACTTGCACTCAAGGATAAGGCCAGCACTAAAGCAGGAAGAAACATTTGCTGCAGGTTTACAATCGGGTTTGTTAAAAATGATTGGTACCCAAGGGGAGGGATCCAATTAAAAGTTAGTGACAGAAAAATAATTAACAGTAAAGCGAACCAGAAATTCGGAATTGACAGTCCCCCGATTGCTATGACCCTGATGGTATTGTCGATCCACGTATTCCTTTTCATCGCTGAATAAATTCCTGCCGGTATCGCTATGATAATGGCCAGAACGATCGCCATGAACGCTAGCTGAAGCGTAATCATAATTCTTTCGCCAATCATCTCGGTGACTGGCAGCTTAGACCAGAGGGAGTTTCCTAAATCCCCGGTTACAGCATTTTTCATCCAATCCACAAACTGAGTCCAAACTGGCAAATCCAAGCCAAGCTCTGCTCTCATTTGAGAAATTTGTTCTTCAGAAACCGCCCCGGCGCCAGCGAGCTGGAGCGCCACAACGTCACCGGGAACTAACCTCATGACAATGAACACAAAGGAGATCATAATCACAAGGACGATAAACCCATATACCAGCCTTTGTCCCAAGTACTTCAGCAGACTCATTCCCTCTCCACCCCCTTATTAAAATAAGTGACAAGCAACATTATGGCCGATTGTAAGCTCCTTTAATGGAGGTGCATCTGTTTTGCATATCTCCTTGGCAAATGAACAACGAGTATGAAAACTGCAGCCGGATGGCGGGTTCGCCGGATTAGGCACATCTCCCTCAAGGATGATCCGATCCCTTTTAAGGGTTGGATCCGGAACTGGGATAGATGAGATTAGCGCACGAGAGTACGGATGCTTAGGGTGGTTAAAAAGATCTTCCGAATCTGCTACTTCTACGATTTTCCCTAAATACATGACACAAATACGGTCAGCGATGTATTTCACAACATTCAAGTCGTGGGAAATAAATAAATAGGAAAGTCCAAGATCCTTTTGAAGCTTTTTAAGCAGGTTTAATATTTGTGCTTGTACCGAAACATCTAACGCTGAAACAGCTTCATCACAAATAAGCAGTTCTGGTTCTGTGGCTAGAGCCCGTGCGATCCCGATTCTCTGCCGCTGCCCACCGGAAAATTGATGCGGGAACTTGTAAAGATCACCGCTCGAAAGTCCAACCATCTCAAGAAGCTGGCCAGCGCGGATCGACTTTTCTCTTCCTGTTGCTATTTGGTGAATTTCCAACGGTTCCCCGATGATGTCTTCTATTGTCATCCTCGGATTTAAAGAACTGTAGGGATCCTGAAAGACAATTTGCATTTTCTTTCGCTGTTCCTTTAATTGATTCCCTTTATAGCTCGCCAAATTATTGCCGTCAAACAGAACTTCTCCTTCTGAAATATCCAAAAGCTTAAGGAGGAGCCGGCCTGTAGTGGACTTACCACATCCTGATTCTCCGACCAATCCCAAGGTTTCTCCTTTAAAAATTTCAAAATTGATCCCGTCGACAGCCTTTACATTCGCCACGGTCCTCGAAAACAGTCCCTTTTTAATCGGAAAGTGTTTTTTTAGACCTTCGACTTTTAAAAGCAGCTGCTTCTCTTTTTCCATAGGTGCATTAGCTGCCTCTGCTTCGGCAGGAACAACCGCATCAGCCTGCAATACATCGATAAAATGGTCTTTCTTCTCAGGATCATTCATCCAGCATCTGCTGAATCTCTCGTTCCCCAGGTCTATAAAAGCTGGTTCCTCCTGCTTGCACAGGTCTGTTGCATACTGGCAGCGCGGATGGAACCGGCAGCCGGAAGGCATTTCATGCAAGTTGGGAACAGAGCCCTTAATGATCTGCAGCGGCTGATTACGATCCGTTTCAGCCCTCGGTATGCTTTTAATTAACGCATCTGTATACGGATGCTCGGGCTTGGCGAAGATTTCACGAACCTCGCCCTGCTCCACTACCGTTCCGGCATACACTACAATGACCCGGTCGGCCATTTCGGCAACAACCCCCAAATCATGCGTTACTAAAATGATCGAAGTACCAAACTCTGCCTGTAATTTTTTTAGCAGCTCTAAAATTTGAGCTTGCACCGTTACATCAAGCGCGGTTGTCGGCTCATCTGCGATTAAAACATTCGGCCTGCATGCCAGGGCAATCGCAATCATGACTCTTTGCCGCTGGCCTCCGGATAGTTCATGAGGATAGCTATTCATTCGGGAACCGGCATCAGGAATCCCTACTAGATTCAGTAATTCCAGCACTCTCTCTCTTGCGTCTGCCGGAGAAAGATCCTCATGAATTTTTAGCACCTCAACAATCTGATCCCCTATCGTATATAAAGGATCGAGACAAGTCAGCGGATCCTGAAACACCATTGCAATTTGTTTCCCTCTGATCCGCCTGATTTCCTCGTCGCTCAGCTCAGCCAAGTTTAAGTCATTATATAAAATTTTCCCCTCGGTGATTTGGCCCGTACTTTCGAGAAGCTTCATAATGGATAGGGCCGTTACACTTTTTCCGGAACCGGATTCTCCGACGATGGCAATGGTTTCTCCTTTAGAAATACTAAAGGAGACTCCATTTATAGCATCGATCACCCCGTGGCGAGTTTGGAAGACTGTTCTTAACTTATCCACCTTAAGGATAGTATTATTTACCAACCAGTTCACCTCTTTCTAGTAGTTCAGTGGTTTTAAAACTAACTATTAGAAACTGCAGAATCCTTCGTTTCAAACTCCTCTCTCAATTTCCTTTTTAGGATTTTCCCAACACCGTTTCTCGGCAGCTGATCGAGAAAGACTACTTTTTTAGGTGACTTGTATTTTGCGAGCTTTTGCTGGCTGAAGCTGATAATTTCATCCTCAGAAACAACTGCGCCTGGCTTCTTGATGACACAGGCAACAATTTCTTCTCCCAGGCTTTCACTAGGCACTCCGATAACAGCCACTTCGGCAACTGCCTCATGAGATGCAATAACTTCCTCTAGATCACGAGGATAAACATTGAAGCCCCCGCGGATAATTAAGTCTTTTTTCCGGTCAACAATGTAGAGGTACCCATCATCATCCATCGTGACAAGGTCTCCGGTATATAACCAGCCATCTTTAATCGCCTTTTTCGTTTCTTCCTCAAGGCCATAATAACCTGGTGTAATATTATCGCCTCTGACAATCAGCTCCCCAACTTCTCCCTTTGGAACCTCCTGCCCGTTTTCATCGACAATTCGAACCTCAACACCAGGGATCGGAATCCCGACAGAACCATATTTGATAGGCATTCCTTCCCTATGGCTCGCCACAACAGGCGCAGCTTCAGAAAGGCCATAGCCTTCGAGAATGTCGGCCTTGAATTTTTGGTTAAACGCGTGTATTAACGCGACCGGCAATGCAGCAGAACCACTGCCAACCGTCTCTAAACTGGAAAGGTCGTATTTATCAGCTGCTGGTGAAGTAACCATTGCATGAATCATGGCCGGAACACCTGCAAAGCTTCTAACCTTATATTTTTCAATGGCAGCAAACACTTTTTCAACTTCGAATTTTGGAAAGACAACGACTGAGCTCCCTAGCAGAAAGCTTGTATTCATAGAGGTAAATCCATATACATGTGCTAATGGCAAAATTCCCAGTGTTGTTCCTCTGCCGAAGTTCTCCCGTTCCCTGGATAATTCATATGAGGTATAAGCGCTTGTATAAAGGTTCTTATGTGTTAACATAACTCCTTTAGGACGGCCGGTTGTCCCGGAAGTATACAAAATAACCGCTATATCACTTTCAGATGCTTGCGGTGCGATCTCTTGTGCCTCATCAAGCGCTGCTATTTCTTTATATAAATCAATAATTTCCCAGCCTTCATAGGCCGATATGTCTTCAATTGGATCTACTACAATGAATTTGGGTTTATGCGACAGGTTTTTTGATGCTTCAATCATATTAGGAAGGACTTGAGATGATGTAATGATTGCTTTGGCTTTAGAATCATTAAGGATGAAGTGGATTTCGCCTGGGTGAAGTAGGAACATGACAGGAATGACAATACTGCTTGAGCGCAGGATCCCTTGATAAGAAAAAATGACTTCGGGACAGTTCGGCATACTGACCATGACCCGTTCCCCGTCTGCAATGCCATGATTCCTTAGTAACATGGATATCTTTTTTGCCATACGCTCAACATCAAGATTGGTATATTCCTTATCCCCATAATAGAGAAAAGGATACTCACCAAATTGTTCTTTCGTATGGTCTATCAAACTGGTTAAAAGCATAAAAACCCTCCCTTTGCTGATAAATGATATGGTAATCTTTTACTTAGTTATAGATATTATCAGAAATTTTAGATAAATGTAAGCGTTTTCTAAACTTTTGTTTTTAAAAATATTTTTTAGTATTTTCGGTCTACTTTTGAATATATTAGTATCTTTTCTCTCTTGAATTAGAATCGATCTACCATAAAATTTTAGCAGGATAAATTTTCTAAAAAACTTCCATAGACGAAATAGTTGTGATATTATTCAAAATAGTTACAATATTCCAAAATAGCTTGTATATAATTTTGTAAAGGAGGGTCGATTCTCCCAAGCAGTATGTAATTCTTCAACCATTATGATTAAAAAGAGGTGGAAAAGATGGACTTATCATTTAGCCAGCAACAAGAGGAATACAGACAGGGTGTAAGAGAATGGCTCATCAACAATATTCCGGAAGGCTGGGGAACACCAGAATTTAACTGGCCTGACGATGAAGCAGAACGCGGCAAGATATTAAGGGAATGGGATCGGAAGTTATATGAAGGCGGATACGCCGGAATATCCTGGCCAAAAGAGTATGGCGGACAGGGATTAACACATGTAGAAGAAATTATTTATGATGAAGAAGCTGGAAAACTTAACGCTCCAAGCGGAATAAATGTTCTAGGAAAGCTGTTGCTTGGGCCGACTTTGCTATTATTCGGAACAGAAGAGCAAAAACAAAGATTTCTTCCCGCCCTGCTTCGCGGCGATGAAGTGTGGTGCCAAGGCTTTTCTGAGCCTAATGCAGGTTCGGATCTTGCTGCTATTGAAACGAAAGCGGTCCTTGAAGGCGACAACTGGATTATCAACGGGCAAAAGGTCTGGACAAGTTACGCCCATCATGCCGATTGGTGCTTCGTACTGGCAAGAACAGACAATGAGGTTGCCAAACATAAGGGCATCACATTCTTCCTCGTGCCAATGAACAGTGAAGGCATCACCGTACGCCCGCTAGTTCAGATGAATGGCAACAGCGATTTTAACGAAGTATTTTTTGATAGCGTTTCCATTCCTAAAGAAAATGTAGTCGGCGGCCTAAATAATGGCTGGAAAGTTGCGATGGGAACGTTAGGCTTCGAACGTGGAACATTAGCACTTGGACGCCAAGTTCGCTTCCAAAATGAATTTAATACTCTCGCGCGGATCAGCTCTTCTGTTGAAAAGTCAGGGGAAAAGGCTAGTGAAAGCGCGTATTACCGTCAAAAACTTGCCGAGTTATTTTCCGAGATTCGAATTCTCCGCTATCACGGTCTAAAAACAATTAGCCAGCTGTTAAATGAAGGCAAGCTCGGACCGGAAGCTTCCCTGCAGAAATTATTCTGGTCCGGCATGCATGTCAATATGGGTAAATTAGGTTTAGAAATATTAGGTGACCAGGCGCCATATATTGGAGAAGAAAGCGTCGGCCGAGGCGTTCTTCAAGCAATTGACTCCGGTTCCCGCGGTGCAACCATTTATGCCGGTACAACGCAAATACAAAAAAATATCATTGCTGAGCGAGTTCTCGGCATGCCTAGATAAGGAGGGTAAAAAATGTTCTTTGGATTTAATGATGAAGAAAAGATGCTTCGCCGGAGTGTAAGGGAAATGTTTAAAGCCCGAAATACTCCTGAACATGTCCGGGAATTCATGGAGACCCCTGCCATTTCTGACACTATGCAAAAGCTGCTTGCCCAGCAAGGGTTATTAGGAATCATTGATCTAGATGGCGATGGAGAAGATGGCAAAGGGATGTTAAATGGAATTTTAATTGCCCAAGAAGCAGGCCGCCATTTATTAACCTACCCGCTCACTGAAGCAATGGTCGGCTTGGCTGCGCTTAAAACTTGCAAACAGCAAGAAAAGGTTGTGAACGAAGTAGAAGCAGGCAAAAAACTGTTAACCGTTGCCTGGGTTAATGTCGATGCAAGAGCACGAAAGTCTGACGGCGGTTATGTGTTAAACGGGACATTGAGAGAAGTTCCTTTTGCTAAAGATGCCGACCTTATTCTCGCCAGCATCCGCGTTGCTGGTAAAGGATACACTCCTGAGGAGGAAGAAACGCTAATTGTTCTCGACGCAAAAAGTCCTAATATTAGCGTACATAACTCTAATTCCATGGACGAAACGTATCCGCTATATGAAGTGAACCTCGCTAACTATGCAGTTAAACCTGAGGATGTGGTTCAGGGCTTAGGCATGGGCATTGGTAACAGGTTAATGACAAGAATGCGGCAAATTGGGGCTCTCCTCGTGTCCGCAGATCTAGTCGGCTGCTCAGAAAAAGCGCTTTATGAAACGGTTGAATACACAAAGCAACGGAAGCAATTTGGCGTTTTAATCGGCAGTTTCCAGGCTGTCAAACACCTTGCAGCCGATATGTATTTAAAGGTTGAGAGCGGAAAGTCCGCTGTAGAATATGCCGCTTGGGCAATCGATACCAATAATGAGGAAGCAGATTTAGCTGTATCCATTGCGAAGTCTTATACTTCCAATGCTGGAATCGAAGTCTGCGGTGACGCCATTCAGCTCCATGGAGGCATCGGCTTCACGTGGGAAAATGATATGCATTTATATTTCAAAAGAGCCAGAAGAAGCGCTGCTGTACTAGGTGATGTATACTCCCACCGCGAAAGGATTGCAAAATTCGCAATCGACGATCTAGGAGAAAAAACATACCTAACCAAAAACAAAACAGAATTCGCACCAGTTTAACTCAAAGGCGGAGGCGCCTTGGTCAGCCCCGACAAGCGCTGGAGGGCCTGAGGTTGAAGTCGTTCTTTGACTTCAGCCGCAGGACCGAAGCGACTCGAGGGGGTAGGCGCCGCAGCTGGATGAAACCTAAAGCGGAGACGACTGTTTAGAAACGAGTAAACTGGAGGCTCAGCCCAGAGAAGCGTTCTTTGCTTCTGGGGATGAGATGAAGTTTACCGAGTTTCTAGGAGTCGCAGCTGGATGAACCCAAGAGCGGAAGCGCCTTTCCAGAAACGAGTAAACTGGAGGCTCAGCCCCAAGAAGCGTTCTTTGCTTCTGTCGGAGGAGCCGAAGTTTACCGAGTTTCTAGGCGCTGGAGCTGGATGAACCCAAAAGCGGAAGCGCCTTTCCAGAAACGAGTAAACTGGAGTCTCAGCCCAAAGAAGCGTTCTTTGCTTCTGGGGATGAGATGAAGTTTACCGAGTTTCTAGGCGCTGGAGCTGGATGAAACCAAAGGCGGAAGCGCCTTGGAACAGCTTAGCTTGTTGTTCGAGGCCAGGCTAAAAAAATATCCCGGTCATGCATCCTTCACAGACTGACCGGTTAGTAGCTACTGCGAGGGAGAAAGCCTTCTCCCTCGCCCTTTGCTATTAAAAACCATTCATGCTGTCAAATTCAAATTGGTAGGCCTGATTATAGTTACGGCCGGCTTTAAAGGAGATGTCCTAAAAGGCAACTCCGGGAGATGGTGAGTACTACCGCAATACGAATGGAGACGAGACCATGGATCGCAAGGCCTTTATTATTTTGGGGTTTACCATGTTTTTAACCATGACCGGCTACGGGATTGTTCTCCCGAGCCTGCCTTATGTAGCTGAACGATTAGGATTATCTTCTTTTGAGATGGGCAGCTTGATTACTGGCTGGGCTTTGGCTCAATTTATTGCTACACCCATTTGGGGAAGAATGATTGACCGCTATGGAAGAAAGCCTATCCTCCTGTTTGGATTATTTGGTTTTGGAATTGCGTTTATTTTAATTATTTTTGCTCAGTCCTTTGGCCAGCTGTTAACAGCTAGAATTATTGGCGCCACTTTATCTTCAGGATCTGTACCGGCCGCTTTAACAATTGTCGCTGATTCGTCAGATACGAAGAACCGGGGTGCTGCGATGGGTAAAATGGGCGCGGTAAACGGATTAGGCTTTTTGTGCGGCCCTGCTATAGGCGGCCTCTTTTCTCCCTTAGGGGTCAATGCTCCATTTATTGCAGCAGGATTGCTAGCCTTAATAACGCTTCCGCTTGTATGGCGTTATATTGAAGAACCGGCTCACCAAAATACCCAAGCCCACACTCCCTCATTTGGCAAATCCCTTACCTTCGTCACAAAACCTGGATATCGTGAGCTATATCTTCTAACATTTGGGCAGTCATTGGCCGCTTCAAGCCTTTTTGGAATGCTGGGATATTTTATGATCGAACGATTTTCTGCCGCACCAGGAGAAGTTAGCCTCGGATTCAGCGTTTTTGCTGGCGGTTCCGCCTTTGTCCAATTTTTTCTGTTAAAGCATTTATATCTGATTCGTACCGACAACTGGATTGCCAAATTTGGCTTTCTGCTCTCAACAATTGGATATTTTTTAATTGTCTTGCCTATCCAGCTATGGATCGTTATCCTCGGATGTGCTTTTGTTGGTGTAGGATCCGCCTGTATTAAACCAACCATCATTTCCCTCCTCTCCAAGCAAGGTAAAATGGGAAGCGGGATTACGATGGGCTTAGATCAATCAATAGACAGCCTAGGAAGAATCTTAGGACCATTAATCGGTGGAGTTTTTTACAGTATCCATATATCGTCACCATTTATCGGCTCCGCATTTATTTGTGCAATTATGTTTGTTATTGTTCTGGTCAATGGCCGCAGCTCAGTTGGAGTTTGGGGAACCCAAGATAAACAAACTGATCAGCCAGTTTATAAAGACGGCTAAGGAGCCATTCTTAAAAATGAACGTTAATCGGAGTCTCCCGATTTTTTTATATTTGGCAATTTCCATCCCTCAAGACTATATAAATATAATAGTTAAACTACAAAAGATTAGAATGGTGTGTATGTAGATGATTATTTCTAATAAAATCGACGGAATTGAAGTGTTGGAACTCCCCACTAACTGGCCTGTAGGTCCTGTTAATTTATTTCTTATCTTTGGTGAAAAATTAACCTTGGTAGACTGCGGGAGAAGGTTGGAACCGGCTTGGGAACAGTTTAATAGCTTCCTCGGTCAGCTTGGCTTATCTGTCATGGATATTGAGCAAATAGTTCTTACGCACCACCATGGCGACCATATTGGGTTATTAGATTGGATTCTCGATAAGAATCCCATTCCAGTCTATGCACATGCTAATTGCCGGCCATATTTAACAAATGACTCTGCACACTTTGAAAATGGCAATACATTCTTTAAGCAATTTTATAAGGAATTTGGCATCCCAGCTGAATTAGCCAAAAAGCTTTCCAGGAAAAAAGGCTGGAACCAGGGCCCAAAAAATAAAATTATTATCGAACAGGAACTGGATGAAGGTGTCGCCATCCCAGGATTATCCGAGTGGCAGGTGATTGAAACAAAAGGCCATGCTCAAAGCCATATATCCCTTTACAGGCCACGAGACCAAGTGCTCCTGTGCGGAGACCATCTGATTAAGCATTCTCCAGCTGGCATTTTCCTTGAGCCCCCAATCTATCCCGAAACGGAGAGGTCCAAACCGTTAATTCAGTACGTTAACAACCTTCACAAATTGTTGAGACTGCCAGTAAAGCTTACCCTATCCGGCCACGGAGAGAGAATTGACGATCTGCCTGAACTGATAAATGAAACTTTTGAAAAGATTGATAAGCGTGCACTGAGAATAAAGAAACTATTAGTAAATCAGCAAAAGAACGGTCTTGAAATCGTAAAAGAACTTTACCCTAACAAGTATGAAGACGCAGTGGTTCTTCTGGCATCTGATACAGTTGGATTACTAGACTTGTTATTGGACAGGAAAGAAATTGCTGCCCTAGAAATAGACGGAGTTATCTACTACTCTGCTTGATTTATTCTTTAAAATTAACCTCAGCACTTTTGGTCCTCATACTTAAACAGCTTCCAGGCGCTGCTGCCTGAAAGCTGTTTTTATGTTTATTAACGTTAGCCAAACAGTTTATCCCACAAGTCGACTAAAAAGAATCTAACTTTAACAGGCTCTTCGTCACCTTTTTCATATACAGGGGCTGCTTCCTTCTCGCTGACAGCCGCTGCTTCACCTTCTTCGGTATTCTTTACCGCTTCGTTAGCCTGTGGATCTGATGCAGTTTTTTCGGCGTCAGCTGCTTCCTTCTCATTTTCGTCAAACCCATCACTGACAGCTACCCCATTAGAAAAGTCTAGAAAGCATAACGGCGGGAACAACACACACCACCAATTGGCTCCCTCCCCCTCACCAAGAGTGATCAGGATTGCTTCATACTCTCCAGCGGGATATAAAAATTGACCATAGAGCTTAGTTGGAAATTGAACTTTTTCAAATGCAGTTTGCACCGTTTGGGTCGCACCTTGTGATTCAATAACTGCCTCCGCTATTTTTTGAATCTCTGGCAGCTTCGACTGAATAACCATTCTAGCATCCTCCAAAGAAGTCAGGTTTTCTACCCATTTGGTTATTTCAGCATTCACTTCATCTCTTACCATTCTCTTAATCGTTTGGTCTATTTCCAAATCACTGTTTGCCAGAATCCTCAGCCGAATTGCTTCATGAGGAATGACAATTGCATCGTTTGCCGTTACCTCATTTTTCGGTATATATAAACTAAGTAGAGTTCCTATTGATAAGACCAGTATGTATAACACAGCCATTTTGTTTTTCTGCACTTTAAGCACCGCCCCTTCATCAGACAGTGTGGACAGAATTGAAAAATCTTAAACTAGTAAAATGAGAAATATTATCCAATTGGAAGTAAACTTTCTTGTTCGATTGGTTGAAAACCGAGCTTAAATGGGAAGTCTCTCGTCAGTTAGACTGTAAATCACAGTTTTCCAACAACTTTCTTGATCATATATCTGGATTCCCCTGTCTGCAAGATTCCTTTTTTAAGGTTCGTTCAATTGATTTTTAATATATTCCCAAAAAAACAGATATATTCGATAAAATTTAATTATATTCCATAAAAATCGATTATATTCCATAATATTTGATTATATTCCATAACGATAATTATTCTAATCAAGACCTACCTAATTCACTTGTTTTTTTGAGTCGCCCGAAAAATTGTGCTTTCAAAACTAGAAAGAGCAGCTCGTTAGTTGAGCTGCTCTCTTACATTGTAATTTCAGCATACACCATCCGGTCTCTGCCATTAATGTCGTTCACGACTTCTACTTTAGCTTTTGGAAAGGTGCTTGTAAGCAGTCCTGCTACAGCTTCGCCCTGTCCAGTGCCAATCTCAAAGCAGACAAGTGCTTTCGGCTGCAGGACATGAGGAAGATCGTCCATAAAACGCCTGTAAAGATCGAGGCCATCATTGCCTGCAAATAGGGCAAGATGGGGCTCATGGTCAGTAACGACCTCAGACATCCACTCCCTGTCCTGATTGGGAATGTACGGAGGATTTGAAATAACAATATCCAATTTTTCACCTAATTGTTTAATTGGATTCAGCAGGTCTCCCTGCAAAAAACCTACCTCTGCCTCTAGTGCTTTTGCATTTTCTTTAGCAACTGAAAGAGCGTCAGCGGATAGATCGGTGGCTGTAACCGTTAACAGTGGCTCCTCTACCTTTAGCGTGACGGCGATCGCTCCGCTTCCTGTACCAATATCAGCAAGCCGCAATTTTTCTGGTCCGCCGAAAAAAGACTGAATTCTGTTCAGTGTTCCCAAAACAAGCTCTTCAGTTTCTGGTCGAGGAATCAAAACAGCCGGACTGACAGTAAACAGCCGGCCGTAAAACTCCTCGCTGCCGATGATATATTGAATCGGTGTCCCTTCCCCATGTTTAATAACAGCTTGACGGAATTTTTCCGCTGCCTCCGCGTTAAGCTCTGACCTAAGCTCAGCAAATAGCTGGGCCCTGCCTAACTCCGTAAAATGGCGGAGTAACAGCTCTCCAGCATTTTCATCACGATTCTTTTCTTTTAAAAAAGAAGAAGCCCAGTTCAGGGCCTCAAAAATCTTCCAATTAATCTCCATCAGTTGCGTTCTTTAGCTTCTCGGATTGATCTTCCATTATCAATGCATCGACAAATTCCTCGAGCTTCCCTTGAAGAATTTGGTCAAGCTTTTGGATCGTCAAACCAATACGGTGGTCTGTTACACGGTTTTGGGGAAAATTGTAGGTACGAATACGCTCGGAGCGGTCACCTGTACCAACAGCCGATTTACGAACTTCATCATACTCCGCCTGCGCTTCACGCTGAAATTTATCGTATACGCGTGCTCGAAGAACCTTCATCGCCTTGTCTTTATTTTTATGCTGGGATTTTTCATCCTGGCAGGAAACCACGATTCCGGTTGGAATATGCGTTAAACGAACAGCCGACATTGTCGTGTTAACACTCTGTCCACCCGCTCCGCTTGAGGCAAACGCATCGAAACGAATGTCTTTATCATGGAGTTCCACTTCAACTTCTTCTGCTTCAGGAAGACAAGCAACCGTTGCAGTTGAAGTATGAATTCGGCCTCCTGATTCTGTTTCCGGTACCCGTTGGACACGGTGGGCGCCATTCTCAAACTTTAGTTTAGAGAAGGCTCCATTTCCATTGATCATAAAAATTATTTCTTTAAAGCCGCCGACACCCGTTGAGCTAGCTTCAATAACTTCCGTTTTCCAGCCCTGGGACTCTGCATAGCGTGTGTACATCCGGTAGAGGTCGCCAGCAAACAAGGCAGCCTCATCTCCGCCTGCAGCACCACGAATTTCCATGATAACGCTTTTATCATCATTAGGGTCTTTGGGAATTAGAAGAATTTTCAGGCGAGCCTTAAGCTCTTCAATTTGTTCTTCGAGTTCACCAACTTCTTCCTTTACCATCTCGCGCATATCAGCATCCATTTTTTCATCGAGCATGGCGCGTGCATCTTGGAATTGTTCACTGGCAGCCTTGTACTCGCGGTATACCTCCACTGTTTCCTGTATATCTGATTGCTCTTTGGAGTATTCACGCAATTTATTTGTATTGTTAACAATATCAGGGTCGCTCAAAAGTTCATTTAATCTTTCATAGCGATCCTCAACAGCTTGAAGACGATCAAACACAATTCTTCACCTCAAATTTTATTGAAGGGTAAAACGGCTTTTGCCGAAAAAACCAACATTTTTTCTGGTCCATAACATTCTAATTATAGTATAGGTGAAAAGCTTCGTCAAAATCAAAAATATGTGACATATGTAAAAAGCATGCTCAGACTGGGAGCATGCTAAATTTGATCTTCCTGAACCGTAACTTCAATATGATAACGGGGAAGTGCTTTTGTGAGCAGACGTTCGAGCTCTCTTTGAGATCGAGCGCGATCCCTCTCATGGAAATGGCCTTCTTTAAATACAGTAACCTGAAGCACGTTTCCTGTTATCCATACCTGCCCTGGCTCATACCCCTCTATTTGGGAAACTGTCTGCCGGGCCTTATCAACATCAAGACTGCGGTCATGCCTGCCCCCGCTCATATTGATGAAATTCGGATTTTGATCACTCATTTGCCAATCTCTTGTTTCCTGGTTAGCGTCTCTTCGTGCATCCTCTGCATTAAAAAGCTGAGTTCCATTCCGGTCTTCGTCATTATAGGCGTTATCCGTATTTCCAGCGCAGCCAGATAGAAGAGCCAACATTAAAGATAAAACCGTTAAACACAGTTTCATTTTCCCACCTCCATTCATAGGTTGTCCTGAAAGGAAGGTTTCTTGTCCGCCAAAATAAGGGATTGTTGTCGTTGGAATGACATTAAAAAACCCGCTTTTCCAACAAAGCAGGTTCTAAAGTAAGTATGGCCAAAGACAATGATTATGTCACAGATCGGCTAATTGTCGTTTTAACATCAAGTTCATTCGGAGACTTGGGCACCTCGTGGTGATGGCGGCAGCGTGGTTCATATGCTTCAGAAGCGCCGACAAGAATGATGGGATCATCGTAAGAGGCTGGCAATCCATCAATTAGTCGCTGGGTTCTGCTGGCGGGCGATCCGCAAACAGCACAGACAGCCTGGAGTTTGGTTACTAATTCAGCAATAGCCATCAAAGCTGGTACTTGTCCGAAAGGTTCTCCGCGGAAATCCTGATCAAGTCCCGCACAAATAACACGGTATCCACTGTCAGCCAGGTGTTGAACAACCTGAAAAATTTCCTGATCAAAAAACTGGATTTCGTCTATGGCAATCACTTCAATATCAGGACTAATGTGCTGAAAGATTTCCATGGAATGAGCAATTGGTTTTGCAATTACTGAGGCTCCATTATGGGAAACAACCGATTCTTCACTGTAACGATTGTCAATCTGGGGTTTGAATACGGCAATCTCCTGTTTAGCAAAATGGGTTCTTTTTACGCGGCGGATCAGTTCCTCTGATTTACCGGAAAACATGCTGCCGCAAATAAGTTCTACCCAGCCGCTTTGTTTCATAACATACATCAGGACGGCCTCTCCTTCCTACTAAGTATTATCGGCGGTTTGCTTAAGGCTGAGCGCTTTCAGAAGCGATAATGGTGCTTCCAGAGCATTTCCAAGCCTTACCGATGGTTATTAATAATACTTTATCATGACTTTTTAACGAGTCGTAAAAAATCGCTCGCTTTTCTAGGGGCGGGCGGTGATCCTGTGGAGTCTCGCGTATATCGCTCCAATCAACCCTTATTTCATAACATTTTTATTTTATATTAACAGCATGTGTTATTTTTGCAATAAAAAACAGGCAAGTCAGATTGCATCTTGCCTGTTTCTTTACATACAGTTTATTCTTGTTCTTCTTGTTGGCCTTTAAGACCGTATTTTTTATTGAATCGGTCAACACGTCCGCCAACTTCAGCGAATTTTTGACGTCCTGTATAGAAAGGATGGCACTCAGAGCAAGTTTCAACGCGAATTGATTCTTTAACAGAACCAGTTTCGAATTCGTTACCGCATGCACAAGTCACCTTTGCTGTTTTAAAGTTAGGATGAATTCCTGCTTTCATTACTTTCATCTCCTTTTGCCCTGAATCATTCTGAAACAGAGTTATATTATACAGCGCATCACTATGGAGACTGTAAATTGTAAAAACACACTGAGGTTATTATAACAAGCATGCCTCTATATTTCAAGTTAGTTTTTATGCTTAAAAATTAAAATGCAGGACATGCTCTTAAATCGCCTTGCCAAAGTTAGGCCAAGTTATACTTTAATGGTTTTAATTACCAATTTAGTGATTAGGATCTTAATGGCTTTCTAGTCGAAGGTCCAGATTTCATATCTTCGCCAAGAAGCTCAAAGAATTCTTCATTCCCTTTTGTCTGGCGCAAGCGCTTCAAGAACTTTTCTGCGAAGTCATGCGAATCGGACATGGTTTTGCGAATAGCCCATAGCTTATCAAGATGTGACTTTGGAATAAGAAGCTCTTCTTTTCGGGTTCCTGAGCGGCGGATATCGATTGCCGGAAAAATACGGCGTTCTGCCAAAGACCGGTCCAGATGAAGTTCCATATTCCCAGTTCCTTTAAATTCTTCATAAATAACATCGTCCATTCTTGATCCCGTTTCAACAAGGGCTGTTGCAAGAATGGTAAGCGATCCGCCTTCTTCAATATTTCTGGCAGCCCCAAAGAAACGCTTAGGCCGATGGAATGCGGCTGGGTCTATACCGCCAGACAAAGTCCGTCCGCTTGGAGGGATAACTAGGTTATAGGCTCTGGCTAAACGAGTAATGCTGTCCATCAAGATAATCACATCACGCTTATGCTCAACCAGGCGCATTGCACGCTCAAGGACAAGCTCAGCTACTTTAATGTGATTTTCAGGAACCTCATCAAACGTCGAACTTACGACATCTCCTGCAACTGACCGCTCTATGTCGGTTACTTCTTCAGGACGTTCATCAATGAGGAGAACAATCAGCTCTGCTTCAGGATGGTTTGTCGTAATGCTGTTGGCGATTTCCTTTAATAGCATCGTTTTACCTGCCTTAGGAGGTGCGACGATTAAGCCGCGCTGTCCAAACCCAACGGGGGCAATAACGTCCATAATCCTTGTAGACAAGTTTCTTTGAGCAGTTTCTAGAGGAATAAGGCGGTCGGGGTACAGTGGCGTTAACGCCGGGAAATGAACACGGTCCTTAGCCGACTCCGGATTATCTCCATTAACCGCTTCAACCTGGAGCAGTCCGAAATAACGCTCATTTTCCTTGGGAGGACGGACTTTTCCGGAAACCTTATCCCCGTTCCGCAAGTCAAAACGGCGGATCTGTGAAGCGGAAATATAAATATCTTCCGAACTAGGTGAATAATTAATTGGGCGCAGGAAGCCGAAGCCTTCTGATTGAATAATTTCAAGAACACCTTCCATAAAAAAATAACCCTGCTGCTCGGCACGAGCTTTTAAGATGGAAAAAATAAGTTCTTTTTTTGTCAGTTTGCTGTAATATGAAACCTTGTATTCACGGGCAAGTTCATACAGCTCTTTTAATTTCATATTTTCTAAGCTTGAAATATTTAGTTCCATTATGTCACCACACTTTATTAATTGTTCTTATTCCTCCGGCAATGCTTATTCATGTATGAATGGAAAGTAGATAGAATCACCAATGAAGAATGCTAGAAGGATTAAGGGAAAGATTTATGCAATTTGTTTTGGGCAAATTGGCAGATTGAAAAACAATTTCTATTTTACCCTTTAGTTGAAAAATTAATCAACTTTAAAGTCAATTAGCTCGGAAATGTTCATTTTGAGGATGATAAGCAAAGGCTCCCTTTTTACTATTTAAGGAAAAAAGGGAGCAAGCTTATGGCAGAATTAAGGTTTGAATACCAAGTTTGGTTTCTTTTTCAGGCTGTGCCGTCCATCAACAAATCGGACAGTGCCTGATTTCGCACGCATGACAATAGAATGAGTTTGTCCATACGAACCTTTGAATTGCACACCTTTTAAAAGCTCCCCATCTGTAACGCCGGTAGCGGCAAAAATAGCGTCGTCGCCCCTGACTAAATCCTCCATGAGCAAGATCTTATTTACATCGAGGCCCATCTTTTGGCAGCGAATCAGTTCTTCGTCGTTTTGAGGAATCAGTTTCCCTTGGATTTCTCCGCCAAGGCATTTAAGGGCTACTGCCGCAAGAACTCCTTCGGGCGCTCCGCCGGAACCAAATAAGATATCTACTCCGGTCGTGTCAAAAGCCGTATTGATAGCCCCAGCCACATCTCCATCATTGATCAGCTTGATTCGCGCGCCAGCTTCCCGAAGCTGCGAAATGATGTGGGCATGACGCTCACGGTTTAGCACTGTTGCAACAACATCTTCAATATCTTTGTTTTTCGCTTTAGCAACTGCTTTTAGGTTATCAAGAACCGACGCGTTAATATCGACCAGCCCAACTGCCTCTGGTCCGACCGCAATTTTATCCATATACATATCAGGGGCATGAAGTAAGTTGCCATTATCTGCGATAGCTAAGACAGCTAAGGCATTCCAGCCGCCCGAAGCGACAATATTGGTTCCTTCAAGCGGATCAACGGCAACATCCACACGAGGTCCGTAGCCTGTACCAAGCTTTTCCCCGATATAAAGCATCGGAGCTTCATCCATTTCTCCTTCACCAATGACTACTTTGCCCTTCATTGGAATTGTATCGAAAACATCTCTCATGGCTGAGGTTGCTGCATCATCGGCTTCTTCTTTTTTTCCACGGCCCATCCAGCGTGCAGAAGCAAGTGCAGCTGCTTCTGTTACACGGACTAGCTCCATTGTTAAGCTTCTTTCCATCGGTTACTCTCCCCCATGTTTCCTGTTTCCAGAAGTACGAATCTATCTTACTGGTTAGGCGTTTTCTACCTGTTCCTGTTCTTCTTGATTCAGTTTTTCGCGCCAGACCGTTGCACCTAGGCCGGTTAATTTTTCAACCAAATGGCTGTAGCCTCTGTCAATATGCTCTAGCCCTGTGATTTCAGTGATTCCTTCTGCCATCAAACCGGCAATTACTAGAGCTGCCCCTGCTCTTAGATCGCTTGCTTTTACTTTTGCTCCCTGAAGCTGAACAGGACCGCTAACGATCGCAGATCTGCCCTCTACTTTTATATTGGCATTCATCCGTCTTAATTCATCAATATGCTTAAAACGGGCACCATAAATAGTATCGGTGACTACGCTCGATCCGGATGCTTTCGTCAACAGGGCAGTAAATGGCTGCTGAAGATCGGTCGGGAATCCGGGATAGACCAAGGTTTTGATATCGACAGATTTGTATACAGGGGCTGGGCCAACAAATATTTGATCATCTGCTGCCTCTACCTGGACACCTACCTCAGAAAGCTTGGCAATCAGTGATTCCAAATGCTGAGGAATGACATTATCAAGCAGGATGCCGTCTCCAATTGCAGCTGCGAGGATCATGTATGTGCCTGCTTCGATTCTGTCCGGTATGATCGTGTGGCGGCAGCCGTGAAGTTCATCAACACCGTCAATTCGGATAACATCTGTTCCGGCGCCTTTAATTTTAGCTCCCATATTGGTAAGGAGCGTAGCAACATCAATAATCTCAGGCTCTTTGGCAGCGTTCTCAATCACCGTACGGCCTTTAGCCCTTACAGCTGCAAGCATTATGTTGATTGTCGCACCAACGCTGACCACATCCAGATAGATTCTGGCCCCGCGCAGCTCATCTGCTCGGAGGTAAATCGCGCCTTGCTCATTGGTAACCTTCGCACCTAGCGCTTCAAAACCTTTAATATGCTGATCAATCGGGCGAGGACCTAAATAACAGCCTCCTGGCAATCCAATTGCTGCTTTCTTAAAGCGTCCAAGCATCGCTCCCATTAGGTAATAAGAGGCCCTCAACTTTTTAACTTTACCATTAGGCATTGGCATGGAAATCATTTGAGACGGATCCACCGTCATTTCGTTATTCGAAAGCTCAACTGTTCCGCCAATTTCTTCCATTATGCTTTTTAAAATATGGACATCCGAAATTTCGGGCAATCCTTCTATTGTCACTGGTGATTCGGCCAAAATGGTAGCAGGGATAAGTGCCACTGCGCTGTTTTTTGCACCGCTGATACGAACAGTGCCTTTTAAAGGATAACCGCCTGCAATCTTAAGCTTTTCCATGTGTAACTCCCTTCTAAGCCGTGATGTTTTATGGTCCACTTCCCGCTGGCGAACTAGCAATAAGTTTTGCCAAGCTTGTTCCAAGATATAAGCTGCTTTCTAAAAGATTCGGAACCTTTTGAAAGAGTTATGATGGACTTGGCATCATGATGGTCCAGCTGAGGATGCTTCCTGTGAAGGCGCTTCCGCAATGCCTTTAAGTAAGCTGGATTTTTAAACGATGCAGCAGCTCAGACCGAAAAAGGCTTGTCTAAAATACTTTAAAGTCAGCCCGAATAATCTTCGGGCTGTATTGGCTATCGTTTGGATATAGATTAGGAATAGTTTACCAACGTAAAATTCGCACTATGAAATCTTTCTATCCTATTAGTTTACACGAAGTTTTAGTATTCATGTAGTAAAACTCATAAATTTTGTCAATTTAGAAGAGCAAAACTAGCCTGTGAAACCTGCTAGCGGGCATTCCAATCTGCGAGGAATGCCTCGATTCCCTTGTCTGTAAGCGGATGGTTAAACAACTGCATGATTACTTTCAATGGTACAGTTGCAATATCAGCACCTCGTAATGCAGCATCTGTTACATGCTGAGGATGACGGATTGAGGCTGCAATGATTTCTGTTTCTATCCCGTGGACAGCAAAAATTTCATTGATTGTAGAAATTAATTCTAATCCATTATGGCCGATATCGTCCAGACGGCCCACAAACGGCGAAACGTATGTGGCCCCAGCTCTTGCAGCAAGCAATGCTTGGTTTGCGCTAAAGATCAGGGTTACATTTGTCTTAATTCCTTCTTTTGCAAATGTGTTTACTGCTTTAAGACCATCCGGGGTCATCGGAACTTTTACTGTAATGTTTGGAGCTATTTTGGCCAATTCACGGCCTTCTTTTATCATACCCTCAGCATCAAGTGCAATAACTTCGGCACTGACAGATCCTGAGACAAGCTCAGTGATTTCGCGCAGGCGGTCATGGAAGGAAACATTTTTTTCTTTAGCAACGAGAGAAGGATTTGTAGTCACTCCTGATAGGACTCCTAAGGCATGGGCTTCACGGATTTCATCTAAATTAGCTGTATCAATAAAAAATTTCATTATAAAAACGCCTCCATTCGACAAAATTTTTAGAATTATGTAAAGCAATGAAAACCGCCATGGGAGGCGGTTCTCAACTTTTTAAAGTAATAGTAGGATTTACGCTCTGCCTGCAGAACCAAATTCACGCATTTTGCCTGCAACTGTTTTTTTGATTGCATCACGAGCAGGTCCAAGATATTTACGTGGATCATACTCATCAGGCTTAGCTGCAAGAACTTCGCGAACCGTTTTTGCAGAAGCAATTTGGTTTTCAGTATTCACGTTGATTTTTGCTGTCCCAAACGAGATGGACTTTTGGATATCCTTTGTTGGGATTCCAGTACCGCCGTGAAGTACTAACGGAACTCCTGTAGCAGCACCGATTTCTTCCATTTCTTTAAACCCAAGGTTTGGTTCACCTTTATAAGGGCCGTGGACAGATCCTAAAGCTGGTGCAAGGCAGTCAATACCTGTACGAGTAACAAGCTCTTGACATTCTTTTGGATCAGCATAAATAACGCCATCCGCAATCACATCATCTTCCTGCCCGCCTACAACGCCTAGCTCTGCTTCAACCGAAACGCCCTTTGAATGAGCATATTCGACCACTTTAGAAGTTGTTTCGATATTCTCTTCAAAAGGATGGTGAGAAGCATCAATCATAACGGAAGTGAAGCCAGCATCAATTGCTTCTTTACATTTATCATAGCTTGAACCGTGGTCCAAGTGAATTGCAACTGGAACGGTTGTCTTATAATCCAGCATTAATCCTTTGACCATGTGGACAACAGTAGTGAATCCGCCCATATAACGTGCAGCACCCTCTGAAACCCCAAGGATCACTGGTGACTTTTCTTCTTCAGCTGCCTGAAGGATAGCCTGTGTAAATTCAAGGTTATTCAAATTAAATTGCCCAACTGCATAACCTTCGGATTTTGCTTTATTCAACATATCTGTCATTGAAACTAAAGGCATAACATTTCCTCCTTAAATAAGAATCATCTTCTTTGACATGGCTTCCATTAAAAGGATTTCCTTCTCAGCTCTTGATTATGTACCCGAAAAACTGCCAGCCAAAACGAGAGATGTTCCTGTGGAATTCACTAGTTATCATACCAAAAGAAAAACAGAAATGCTATTTATCAAGCAAGGTTTTTGCCAATAACACCAGACTGTAACAAAGCAAGCGCTATCATTCAATTCACCTTACTCATAATGAGCAATTGTAGAAAAAGTCAAAATCAACACGGCATTTAGACAGCTGGTTTAAAAAGCCCCCTCTTTCCTCAAGGGAAGGGGGACTTGGATTATGTATTAATATACGGCCTGTGAATATTTCTTAACAGCCGCTCTTATATCATCAATGTCAAACGGCTTTGCAAAATGGGTAATCGCTCCAAGGTCCATTGCTTCCTGGATCATATCAAGTTCCCCATAAGCAGTCATGATAATAACGCGAATATCCTGATCGATGACTTTCATTCTTTTTAAGATTTCAATTCCATCCATGCCAGGAATTTTCATATCCAGCAGAACAAGGTCGGGAGAATGTTTTTTCAAAATATCAAGTGCCTGTACTCCGTTTGCCGCCTGGAAAGTTTTATAACCTTCCTTTTGTAAAACTTCATTGAGCAATATTCGAATCCCAAACTGATCATCAACAATTAAGATCTTTTCCTCCATGAAGCACCTCTTCTCTTTCAAATTATGTTATTTGGAATGCTGATATTTTGTCTTATAGATAGATATTCGCCCAATCGATCAAAATTCCTGCTATCTTGGTAAGCAAAATATTTTTGCATACGACTTTTATCTGAGGACCCGAGTCGGATATAATCACGTTAGGAGGCGAAACAACATGTTAAAAATGTTTTCTACGCAGGTAGCTGGTTTGTTCAAGCGGATTTCCGAGCGTGAGGAGCTCGCAATTGAAGACGGTGCGCGGCTCCTTGCACAAGCAGCTGCAGGTGAAGGATCTATCTATATATATGGAATTAACGAGATGTCAGCTATTCAGTTCGAAGCCGAAAACGGGCAGGAAATACTGACTTCTGCAAAAGCAGCGGACAGCATAAGTGTTCTGAGCTTGGTTAGTGATGCCGATCGTGCTTTGATCGTTTCCAGATTCTCGACTGATCCTGAAGCCGTAGCCGCAGCAAGGCTTTTGGTTGAAAAGGGCATTTCATTTGTTGGGATTTCGACCGTAATCCCGGATAGCGATGATGACTTGAGTTCACTTGCTGATGTACATATAAATCTGGGTTTAACGAAAGGGCTTTTGCCGGATGAACAAGGTGGCAGAGTTGGATTTCCCACTTCTATGGCCGCATTATTTGTTTACTATGCGCTCCGCTTTACGATCGATGAAATCCTAGAAGAATATGAATGATAATATCTTCTAAATTAAATAGGCGAAATTATGAGTTATAAGGAGTCTGCACGGCTTTTTTATAACTCTTTTTTTAAAGTGGCCAAAGATTTTTTCTTGTGGATGAACTAATCATTTATGGTAAATATTTTTATGAAAACTATTTCCCCGGCTATATTTCCCGAATTTTATAACAAATTCTGAAAAGGAGAACCTGATTTGAGGATGTTCGAGATTTGACATCCTGCTGTCTTTTCATCTAAATATTCTGTTAATAAGTAGACAATAAATATTGGGATATTGTCTTTTTTCATTTTTAAAAGAGGCTAGATCCTTTGTTACCACTAGGTTCTTTGCCCATATAATATTATCCACAAAGTTATCCACAGCCTTTTATGCCTTATATTAAAAAACGACTTATCCACATGTGGGTAAGTCGTTTTTTGACAGTCGGCTTCGCTTTACGTTATTGTCTAGCTCCGCCTCCTAGAAACTCGGGTAACTTCGGTTCCTCCTTCAGAAGCACAATACGCTTCTTTGTCGGACCCTCCAGTTTCCGTGTTTCTGGGCAGTCGGCTTCGCTTTTCTTATTCCGCGTTCATTTTTAGTGAGATTTCTACAAAGTCTCTGAAAAGTGGCTGCGGACGGGTTGGTCTTGATGTGAATTCTGGATGGAACTGTGATGCAACGAACCAAGGGTGGTCTTCTAGCTCAATGATTTCAACTAGGCGGCCGTCTGGGCTTGTCCCTGAGAAGATGAAGCCTGCTTCTTCCATCTCTTGGCGATACTGGTTGTTAAATTCGTAGCGGTGGCGATGGCGCTCATAAATGACTCCATCTTTGTAAGCATTATGGGCTTTCGAATTCTCTTGGAGCTTACATGGGAATAGTCCTAGACGAAGGGTACCGCCTAAATCTTCAATATCTTTTTGCTCAGGTAAAAGGTCAATTACTGGGTAGCTAGTATTAGGATCGATTTCTGCAGAATGAGCGCCTTTATAGCCCAAGACATTTCTTGCATATTCGACTGATGCTAGCTGCATCCCTAGGCAAATACCGAAGAACGGTTTTTTCTGTTCACGAGCGTATTTGATTGCAGACAGCTTTCCTTCAATCCCTCTGTCACCAAATCCACCTGGAACAAGAATTCCATCAACATCACTTAACAATGTATCAACGTTTTCTTCGGTTACTTCTTCAGAGTTAACCCATTTTATTTGGACATCAGCATCAAATGCATAGCCGGCATGTTTTAATGATTCTACGATAGAAATATACGCATCCTGAAGCTCAACATACTTACCAACTAGTGCGATACGCGTTGATTTAGTCAGGTGGGTCACTCGCTCAACAAGTTCTGTCCACTCTGTCATGTCTGCTTTATTGCATTGCAGCTTCAAGTGATCACAAACGATTGTATCCATGTTCTGGTCCTGAAGAGCCAGCGGAATGGAATAAAGTGTTTCCGCATCTCTGGCTTCAATAACCGCCTTAGGATCTATATCACAAAATAGTGCAATTTTATCCTTCATATCTTCAGAAATGGCTGTTTCTGTCCGAACAACAATAATGTTAGGCTGGATACCAAGACTGCGAAGCTCTTTTACACTGTGCTGGGTCGGCTTCGTTTTCATTTCTCCAGCTGCCTTGATATAAGGAACGAGCGTACAATGTATGTACATAACATTATCACGGCCAATGTCACTCTTGATTTGACGGATTGCCTCCAGGAAAGGAAGAGATTCGATATCACCAACTGTACCGCCTATTTCGGTAATGACGATATCCGCGCCTGTTTCGCGGCCAGCACGAAATACACGGTCTTTAATTTCATTCGTAATGTGGGGAATAACCTGAACCGTTCCGCCAAGGTAATCTCCACGACGTTCTTTTCTCAGTACAGTGGAATAAATTTTCCCTGTTGTTACATTGCTATATTTATTGAGATTGATATCAATAAAACGCTCATAGTGGCCTAGATCAAGATCCGTTTCCGCACCGTCATCCGTTACGAAAACCTCTCCGTGCTGGTATGGACTCATCGTTCCTGGATCCACGTTAATGTAAGGATCAAACTTTTGAATCGTTACCTTTAATCCTCTATTTTTTAATAACCTTCCTAGGGATGCTGCCGTAATCCCTTTACCAAGTGACGATACTACGCCGCCCGTAACAAAGATATACTTTGTCATGATTGAATTCCCCCTCTTTCAACAGTTTGTGCTATTTTTGACTTGTTTACCGACTTTTTACTAAATTTTTTACCCGGAGGATATCAGTTATCTTATCCTAATATAAAATAAAAAAAACGCTCCGCCTGTGATAGGGGAGCGTTTTATACGCATTTTATAAGACCGTCCTTTTTTAAGGAGCCCAAAAATGATTCTACAATCCGGTCTATTAAAAGTCAAGCTGTTTATTAATCTTTGTCGATGTCTTCTTCGAGGTCTTCGTCTTCTTCAAGATCTTCATCTTCAAGGTCTAAATCCTCGTCTTCATCCAGATCTTCATCCAGATCTACATCGTCTTCGAGGTCATCTTCGAGGTCATCTCCAATAACATCATCATCTTCATCATCGAAGTCATCATCATCGTCGAAATCAAGTTCGTCTTCATCAAGCTCATCGTAATCTTCCAGATCAAGATCTTCCTCGTCAACAACCTTTTTCTTAGCCTTTTTCTTCTTTTTCGGTTTAATCGTGTTTACATTATCCTCTTCCATTTGGTCAACTGGATACCAGACACGCAATCCCCACCGATTATCCCCAAGAGACATAAAACGCCCATCTATGTTTAGGTCCGTGTATAACTGAACCATTCTCTCGTTTGCTGTACTGCCAAGCTTAACTAGCTTTTTGATTTCATCCATTATTTCTTTGAAAGATAAAGCCTGTTTTTTCTCTGCTAGTAAATCAAACGCTAGGTCAATCAGCGCCATCTCTTTCAGCTGCGCTTTAGAATATTCATTTAAACTCAACCTTCGCACTTCCTTTCTCTATTTCACATTCTTTTTCGGCAGATTGCACGAAAACAGAATCCTTCTATGAGAATGCATATTCTTCATTATAAACAAATTTTTCCCGTTTATGCTAGTTTTATCTAGCGCCACTCTATCTTTTTTCAGGAGTATCCGCCTTTTCCGAGCCATTTTCGTCATCCGGTGTGGTCCTTTTGGATAGCTGATGCCGGGCAAGTGCGAAGAAAAATACCGACAAAATGAAAAATGAGATGGCACCAAGCTGTCGCTGATATAAGTAATAGAGTCCAGCAGCTATCCCAATTACTATAATATAAGTAAGTATATTTTTCACTTTGCCCACTTCCTGTCTTGAAGTTAAATTCATTTAGAGTCAACAGTTCCATTTTTACTATGATTATATAGAAAAAACAAGATATTTGTATGCAAAATTTTAAATTTAGTAAAAAAATGGCCTATAGGATCACCTATAAGCCACTTCAACTGTTTTTCATCTAGCTTACATATTACATATTACATATTCCTGCGGTACTGACCTCCGACTTCATATAAGGCCCGAGTGATTTGTCCCAAACTGGCAGACTTTACTGCTTCCATCAATTCCGCAAAAATATTCCCGCCACTCATGGCTGTTTCTTTCAATCGTCTTAATGCTTCTTCATTCTTATCCTGATGCCGTGACTTGAAAGCCTCCAAATTATGAATTTGGGTGTCTTTTTCCTCTTTAGTTGCCCTGGCGATCTCCATTGAGTTTAAGTCTTCCTCAGAGGCCGGATTTGGATTCAGGTACGTGTTTACCCCAATGATCGGCAAGTCCCCGGAATGTTTTAGCATTTCATAATGCATGGATTCATCCTGGATTTTCCCCCGCTGATACTGGGTTTCCATTGCCCCTAGGACGCCGCCGCGGTCATTAATCCGTTCAAATTCCTGGAGCACTGCCTCTTCGACAAGATCTGTCAGTTCATCAATTATAAAAGCTCCCTGGAGCGGGTTTTCATTCTTGGTAAGGCCATGTTCTTTCGTAATAATCATCTGTATAGCCATTGCACGTCTAACGGATTCCTCAGTTGGTGTCGTAATTGCCTCATCATATGCATTAGTATGGAGAGAATTACAATTATCGTGGAGGGCCATAAGTGCCTGTAATGTTGTCCGAATATCGTTAAAATCAATTTCTTGTGCATGCAGCGAACGTCCGGAAGTTTGGACATGATACTTAAGCTTCTGGCTTCGTTCGTTTCCATTGTATTTATTTTTCATAACTGTCGCCCATATACGGCGCGCGACCCGCCCTATTACCGTATACTCAGGGTCAAGTCCATTCGAGAGAAAGAAACTGAGATTAGGAGCAAAGTCATCGATATCCATTCCTCTGCTCAAGTAATATTCAACATACGTAAAACCGTTTGACAGTGTAAACGCCAGCTGGGAAATTGGGTTAGCGCCTGCTTCAGCAATATGATATCCGGATATGGAGACAGAATAATAATTCCGGACTTTTTGCTCAATAAAATATTGTTGAATATCCCCCATCATTCTTAAGGCAAACTCTGTAGAAAAAATACATGTATTCTGGCCTTGATCTTCTTTTAAAATATCAGCCTGAACAGTCCCCCTTACTGTTTGCAGGGTCATAGCCTTCACTTTTTCAAATTCTTCATCTGTTAGATCGCGGTCAAGTTCAGCCTGTTTTTTCTTTACTTGCTGCTCAATCGCTGTATTCATAAACATAGCCAGAATTATAGGTGCTGGCCCATTGATGGTCATGGAAACAGAAGTAGATGGATGACATAAATCAAATCCTGCATAAAGTTTTTTCATATCATCGAGCGTACAGACGCTGACTCCGCTTTCACCAACTTTGCCGTATATATCAGGCCGGTAATCTGGATCTTCTCCATAAAGAGTCACCGAATCAAATGCCGTGCTTAACCGTTTTGCACTATCATCCTTTGATAAGTAATGAAAACGGCGGTTCGTCCGCTCAGGAGTTCCCTCACCAGCAAATTGGCGTTTTGGATCCTCACCTTCCCGCTTGAATGGAAATACTCCTGCAGTGTATGGAAAGGCACCAGGAACATTTTCTTTGTAAACCCAATTAACGATTTCGCCATAGTCCTTATACCTAGGTAAGGCAACCTTTGGGATATCTAATCCTGATAAACTTTTTGTCTTTAAGGTAGTCACTATTTCTTTATCTCTAATTTTAGTTACAAATTGGTCCGCTGCATATTTTTCTTTTAAATCAGACCAGCCGGCAAGAATCTTTTGGGTAGTAGGTGACAGCTGGCTTTCAAGTTCGTGCTTTAATGTCTCAAGTGATTGCAGGAAAGCCCCATCTGGATCACGCTCTTTAACCATAGCGATTGTTCCATCAATCTGGAATAAGCGGCGGGCCAAATCGGCCTCAGCTTCAGCCATCCTATGATGATTTCGAACCGCCTCTGCAATTTCTCGTAAATAATAGCGGCGGTCATTCGGAATAATCACATTTTGCTTTTCAACAACGGCATCTGTTGTAAAAGATGTTGTCCAGTCCGTTTCAGTTTTTTCATTAATCGCGTTAACCAGTGCCGCAAACAAAGAATTGGTTCCTGGATCATTAAACTGGCTAGCAATCGTTCCGTAGACTGGCATCGTGTCAATATCCTGGTCAAACAGCATATGGCTGCGCTGGTATTGCTTTTGCACCTGGCGCTTTGCATCTTCTGAGCCTTTTCGTTCAAACTTATTAATGACAATCAAATCAGCAAAATCTATCATATCTATCTTTTCCAGTTGGGAAGGTGCTCCAAATTCACTCGTCATAATATAAAGAGATACATCACAAATCTCGGTGATTTCTGCATCTCCCTGTCCGATTCCGCTCGTTTCAACGATGATGAGGTCATAGCCCGCTGCCTTCATTACCGCAATTGCATCTTTGATAGCGAGTGAAAGTTCTGTTTTTGATCCGCGGGTAGCCAAGCTTCTCATAAAAACGCGCGGTGAAAAAATCGCATTCATACGGATTCTGTCACCAAGCAAAGCGCCGCCAGTTTTCTGTTTTGTAGGGTCAATGGACAACACAGCTACTTTTTTCTCTGGAACTTCATTAATAAATCGACGAATTAACTCGTCTGTAAGCGAGCTTTTACCCGCACCTCCCGTACCCGTAATTCCGATTACAGGAACATTGCGGGTAAGCGTCTTTATTTTTTCCATGACTAATCCTGCAGCTTCAGCTGTTTCCTTGTTGTCAGAAGCCTGGTTTTCCGCAAGGGTAATCAGGCCAGCCGCGGCCTTAACATTCCCTTGAAGAGAGTCCAAGCTAACCTGATCTTCAGGGTTAATAGTGGCGAAATCACACTCCTTAATCATCAGGCTAATCATTCCTTGTAAGCCGCGGATTCTGCCGTCTTCGGGGGAAAATATTCTCGCGATTCCGTATTCATGAAGCTCTTTTATTTCCCGTGGAATGATGACTCCTCCACCGCCTCCATATATACGGATATGGGAAGCTCCTTTTTCCTTTAAAAGATCGTACATATACTTAAAGTATTCGACATGGCCCCCCTGGTAGGATGAAATCGCAATGCCTTGAACATCTTCTTGTATTGCAGCATTTACAACCTCTTCGACTGAACGGTTGTGTCCAAGGTGGATCACTTCAGCTCCATTCGCCTGAAGTATTCTCCGCATAATATTAATGGAAGCATCGTGCCCGTCAAAAAGACTGGAAGCGGTTACAAAACGAATGTGATGCTTAGGTTTATACATCTGTGCCTTGCTCATTTTGGTTCCTCCTGTTCCTATTTCATTCAGGTCCCTTTATCCCCTTAAAAAGCAATGCTGTCTGAAGCTCGATGTATTCTTCAAGTGAATATATTTTTTGGAGCGCCCAACGGCGGAATCCCCACATTTGACCTTGGACGTAAATATTATGGGCCATTAGCTTTAGTTCTCTTTCATTTAAATCTAATTCGCCATTATCGACACATCTCTGGATTACTTCTTCTAAAATAGCAACCATTTCTAGTTCCTTTTTCAGCACATATGGAAGAGCATCCTTGGACAGGGATTTTGCCTCCTGGTACATGACAAGCACCTCATCCTGCATTTCATCCATAACCCTGAAGTAATAAGCGATAGCCAGCTTAAGGCTTTCAAGGGTTCCCTGGTTGGGAAGCTCCTTTTGAACCCGTTCCCGAACCTGATCATAAATGCTGTCACAGACGAGGTATAAAACATCTTCCTTTGTCCGGATATACTCATATAAGGTTCCGATACTAAAGCCTGCAGCCCTTGCAATCTCTCTTGTCGTCGTCCTATGAAAGCCTTTTTCTTTAAAAAGGTTCACAGCACCTTTGATCATCTGATTGCGCCGCTTATTAACGAGGCGCTCATCCTTAACTGACGCCTGCACTTCACGTTTTTTCATGATCTTCTCCTACCGCCTTGCTTAGCCCGGGCACCCTGCCAGAATGTAAAACAGTTTAGAGGCTGTTTTACATTCTAGCAACAGCACCAGGCCATGTTTATTCACACATCTTGAATAAAGTCTGTTTTCGTAATCTTTATTGTTATTTAAAAATGCAGTAGTTGATTTCCGCTTTAGATGCTCGCTTTCCGCAGGGCGGGCGGTGAGCCTCCTCGGCGCATTGGCGCCTGCGGGGTCTCGCCTGTCCGCTGATCCTGCAGGACATTGAAGAACTTCCTCGAGTAAGCCCACGCACGAAGGAAACGCGATAGCACAAGGAAAGCATCCGTGAATTTACATCGCACGAAATTATGCTATAGCATAATGAGGAGTTTCGAGGAGTCTCGCAGCTACCGCTCCAATCAACTTTTGGTTTCACAACTAATACAAAAACAACAATCTTTTAACAAAGAGCCATAAAGATTCTATTAGAGCTCAATATTAATAATACTCTCTTAGATTCGCTCGCTTGCAGCGCCTCCAGTTTGCTCGTTTCTGGACACTAAGGGAAGCTTCTAAGAGAATATGCTCCGCAGGAACAAGCTGTGCTTGTTCCGAGTCGGCTCCGCTTTTCTTTGTCCAGCTTCGCCTCCTAGGGGCTCGGGGTCATAAGCCAATCGCTTCGGAAGGCAAAGATCGCCTTCTGTCAGCGCTCGTCTTATGCCTGTCACCCCTGGACAGTCGGCTCCGCTTTTCTATTTGTCTAGCTTCAGCGCCTAGCTCCTCGAGTCGCTTCCGCTTTTCTATTTGTCCAGCTTCGCCTCCTAGAAACTCGGCAAACTTCAGCTCCTCCGACAGAAGCAAAGAGCGCTTCTTTGTCGGAGCCTCCAGTTTGCTCGTTTCTGGACACTAGGGGAAGCTTCTAAGAGAATAGGCTCCGCAGGAACAAGCTGTGCTTGTTCCGAGTCGGCTCCGCTTTTCTATTTCGTTAGCATTCTTGAGATGACTAGGCGCTGGATTTCTTGTGTGCCTTCGTAGATTTGGGTGATTTTAGCGTCACGCATAAATCTTTCAACCGGGTAATCCTTTGTGTAGCCATAGCCTCCGAAAATTTGCACTGCTTCTGTAGTAACCTTCATGGCTGTATCGCCTGCTAATAACTTAGACATGGCAGACTCTTTGCCATATGGAAGGCCTTCTGATTCAAGCCATGCTGCCTGATAGGTTAATAATCTTGAAGCTTCAATGCTTGTTGCCATATCGGCAAGCTTAAAGCCAATTCCTTGTTGAGATGCAATTGGCTTACCAAATTGATGGCGTTCTTTTGCATAATCCGTAGACGCATCCAGGGCTCCTTGTGCAATCCCCACTGCCTGAGCAGCAATTCCATTTCTTCCGCCGTCAAGAGTCATCATGGCAATTTTAAAGCCATCTCCTACATTGCCAAGCACATTTTCCTTGGGCACACGGCAGTCTTCAAAAATAATTTCAGTCGTAGGTGATGAACGAATCCCTAATTTTTTTTCTTTCTTTCCAACAGAGAATCCTGGGAAATCTTTTTCGATGATGAAGGCTGTTGTGCCTTTATGCTTATTCTCAGGGTCAGTTAGTGCAAAAACAACATAAGTATCGGCAATGCCTCCGTTTGTAATGAAGATTTTTGAGCCATTCAATACATACTCATCACCAACAAGCTTGGCATTGGTTCTCATTCCGCCAGCATCTGAACCGCTTCCTGGTTCAGTTAGACCGTATGCACCAATTTTCTCTCCGAGTGCCATTGGCTTTAAATATTTCTGTTTTTGCTCCTCAGAACCAAACTTAAAGATGGGCCATCCTGCTAACGAGGTGTGAGCTGAAAGGGTTACGCCTACAGATGCACATACGCGGGACAGCTCTTCGATTGCAATACAGTAAGCTAAGTAATCACTGCCAATTCCACCGTACTCTTCCGGCCATGGAATCCCTGTTAAACCAAGCTCTGCCATCTTATCAAAAATTTCACGGTCAAACCGTTCTTCCTCGTCTCTTTCAGCAGCTGTCGGTGCTACTTCTTGTCTAGCAAAGTCTCTAACCATTTTACGAATCATTTCATGTTCTTCACTTAATCGGAAATTCATTTTTATATCCTCCATCTCTCTATCTTTAAAGTTGTTTGCTTATAACAATTTTTTGAATCTCGCTTGTACCTTCATAAATTTCCGTGATTTTTGCATCGCGGAAATATCGTTCAACAGGGTAATCCTCTGTATAGCCGTACCCGCCAAAAATCTGGATGGCCTCTGTTGCCACATCTACCGCTGTTTTAGAGGCATATAATTTAGCCATAGATGCTTCTTTTCCACAACGTTCCCCTTTTGCCCGCAGCTCGGCAGCACGGTAGATCAAGAGCTTTGACGCCTCGACTGCAGTTGCCATATCTGCAAGTTTAAAGCCAATGCCCTGCTGTGCAGCAATCGGTTTTCCAAACTGGCGGCGTTCCTTGGCATAAGCAGTAGCTACTTCAAGGGCTGCTTCTGCAATTCCAAGCGCCTGTGCTGCAATACCGATTCGGCCAACATCAAGGTTTGCCAAAGCTACTTTAAAGCCTTCGTTTTCCTTACCAAGCAGGTTTTCTGCTGGGACTCGCATATCTTCGAATGTTAGCTGGACCGTTCGCGAACCGTGGAGTCCCATTTTTCGCTCATCTTTTCCAACGAAGAAACCGGTTGTGTTTTTTTCAACGATAAAGGCGGAGATCCCTTTACTGCCTAGTTCTGGACTTGTGCTGGCAAACACAATATATGTATCTGCTTCTCCACCATTTGTGATAAATACCTTTGATCCATTAAGGATGTAATGGTCTCCGTCTTTTACAGCTCTTGTTTTCAAGCTTCCTGCATCAGATCCTGCGCTTGGCTCAGTCAGACAGAAGGCCCCCAAATATTCCCCAGAAGCCAGTTTTGGGACATACTTTTGCTTTTGCTCCTCCGTTCCGAAATAAAGAATCGGACTGGTACCTACAGACGTATGTACCGAAAGAATAACCCCAACCGTAGCACTTACCTTGGAGAGCTCATGTATAGCAATAATGTAGGAAATAAAGTCCATCTCCGCTCCGCCATATTCTTCTGGTATGGGGATTCCCATTAACCCGAGCTCTCCCATTTTTTTAAGAACCTCTCGCGGAAATTCCCCTTGCTCCATTTTTTCAACAAAGGGGGCAATCTCTGTATCCGCAAAATCGCGAACCATCTTCCTCATCATGTTTTGCTCTTCTGTAAATCTCAGGTCCATATGATTTCCTCCCAGACATGGGTTTGGGTTATTGTAAATTACTCATAAACATAGAATCCGCGTCCTGTTTTCTTCCCTAACCAGCCTGCCCTTACATATTTTCGCAAAAGCGGGCAAGGCCGGTACTTTGTGTCCCCAAAACCTTCATGCAGCGTTTCCATAATGTATAGACATGTATCAAGTCCAATAAAGTCAGCAAGGGTTAATGGCCCCATTGGATGATTCATTCCTAGCTTCATTACATCATCAATCGCTTCCTTGGAAGCAACGCCCTCATAAAGGGTATAGATCGCTTCATTAATCATTGGCATTAAGATACGGTTCGAGACGAAACCTGGAAAATCATTTACTTCTACAGGGACTTTATTTAACGCCTTGGTGATTTCCTGAATCGTCTCGTATGTTTCATCTGCTGTTGCCAGGCCGCGGATAATTTCAACAAGCTTCATAACTGGCACCGGATTCATAAAGTGCATCCCTATTACTTTCTCCGGACGCTTTGTTGCTGCTGCTATTTCTGTGATTGGCAGGGATGAAGTATTTGTCGCGAGAATGGTATGCTCTGCAGCAATTTCATCAAGCTGACTGAACAGCTTAGACTTGATCTCCATGTTTTCCACAGCCGCTTCAATTACCAGGTCCACTGAGCTTGCACTTTGAATATCTGTTGAAGTTTCAACTCGGGATAGCACATTTTCAAGCTCTTCCGCCGTCATCCGCCCTTTATCCACCTGGCGGGCCAAATTCTTTCTGATCACCCCAAGTCCACGCTCAACAAACTCGGGTTTTAGGTCGTTCAAAATAACTTGGAAGCCTGCCTGAGCACATACTTGGGCAATACCTGAACCCATCTGCCCAGCTCCAATGACCATAATTTTCTCAACCTTCATGACTATTCCCCCTTTATTCAGTGAAACTATGAAACTAGTTAGTTGGTCTCTATAGCAGTCTGCTTACGCTTTTCTTGGTACTTCGATCATGATGGCGTCGCCTTGCCCGCCTCCGCTGCAGATGGCCGCAATGCCAATTCCGCCGCCGCGCCGCTTTAGTTCATGCATGAGTGTTATGATAATTCTCGCTCCGCTGGCTCCGATTGGATGGCCGAGGGCAACTGCACCGCCGTTCACGTTCACTTTTTCAGGATCAATGTTTGCAATTTTTCCGCTTGCTAATGCTACAGCGGCAAACGCCTCATTAATTTCAAATAAGTCGATTTCTTCAAGCGTCTTTCCTGTCTTCTTAAGTAGTTCGTTGATGACCAAGCCTGGTGTTTTTGGGAAGTCTTTCGCTTCAACCGCGATCGCAGTGTGTCCTAAAATAAGTGCTTCTGGAGTACGCCCCTCCCGCTCGGCTCGTTCTTCGCTCATTAACACTAGCGCCGCCGCACCGTCATTTACTCCCGGCGCATTTCCAGCTGTGATGGTTCCATCTGAGTTAAAAACAGATCCAAGCTTTGTCAGCTTTTCGATGGTAGTATCTTTGCGTGGTGCTTCATCATTCTCTACAACGATAGGGTCACCTTTTCGCTGGGGCACGTTTACAGGAACGATTTCCTCAGCTAGTTTACCTGACTCTATCGCTGCAACGGCACGCTGGTGGCTTCGATAAGCCCACTGATCTTGATCTACGCGGCTTAATTCCATCTCATTTGCAACCGAATTTCCGTATGTCCCCATATGTGCACCAGTAAAGCTGCAGCTTAAGCCATCGTGCAGCATTAGATCCTTAACTGCTGAATCCCCCATGCGCAGTCCCCAGCGTGCTTTCGGCATTAGGTATGGTGCATTGCTCATAGACTCCATTCCACCGGCAACAATTACCTCTTCATCACCTGCACGAATAATCTGGTCTGCAAGCGTAACACTGCGCATCCCAGAAGCACATACCTTATTGATTGTTTCTGTTTTAACTTCCCAAGGAAGGCCGGCATTTCTCGCAGCCTGGCGAGACGGAATTTGACCCTGTCCGCCCTGGAGAACACTGCCCATTATGAGCTCATCAACCTGTTCAGAACTTACCCCCGCTCGTTCAAGTGAACTTTTCACAGCAATGCCGCCTAGCTGTGATGCTGTTAAGCTCGCCAAAGCTCCGCCAAATTTCCCAAACGGTGTTCTGGCACCTGATAAAATAACTGTTTTCCCCATAAGTTCCACTCCCTTTTAATTAATCCTAGAAACGCTGCGTTATTTTCCTTTTGGACCATACTGACTGAACGCTCGCTCGATGAAATCCAGAAAGAAAACAGGGATTTCCCCTGCAGATTGAAAACGCTTTATTGCGAAAAAAAGCAGAAGCTGAAACACCTTTTGAAAAAATTCAAGCAGTTATGCGAATTTTAACTGTGCCTCAGCTTCTACTATGGATTCAGCAAAGATAATTTTTAGTTTTTATGAAACAAGCTGCTTGTTTTCACCGATGACAGCTTTTTCAAGCAATTCTGCAACGTCATAAGTAGAAACAGTTTCTTCTACTTCCTTCGCCTTCGTTCCGTCTGAGAGCATCGTCAGGCAGTATGGGCAGCCAGAACTGATAACAGTTGGGTTAACAGCTAAAGCTTGTTCTGTCCGGGATACGTTGATTCTGTGGCCCGTTTCTTCTTCCATCCACATTAGTCCGCCACCAGCACCACAGCACATTGCATCTTCACGATTCCGCTCGATTTCATGCAGTGTAACACCCTTGATGGATTTTAATATGTCGCGTGGAGGATCATAAACCTCGTTGTAACGCCCTAAATAACAAGAGTCATGGAACGTAATGGTTTCGTTAACCTCATACCTTGGAGTCAGCTTTCCTTCCCTGACAAGCTCCGCAAGCAGCTCTGTATGATGGTAGACTTCTGCTTCGAATCCAAAGTCCGGATATTCATTTTTAAAGATATTATATGCGTGAGGGTCGATCGTAACGATCTTTTTCACTTCATTCTTTTCAAATTCTTCAATGTTTTTTGTTGCCAGCTCCTGGAAAAGGAATTCGTTGCCTAGGCGACGCGGAGTATCTCCAGAGTTCTTTTCCTTGTTTCCAAGGATGGCAAATTTCACGCCAGCTTCGTTTAACAGACGGGCAAATGATAACGCGATTTTTTGGCTGCGGTTATCATAAGAACCCATTGCTCCAACCCAGAACAAGTATTCAAACTCTTCGCCGGATTTTTTCATTTCCTTAATGGTTGGAACATGAACATCGTCACGCTGGTCGCGCCAGTCTTCACGCTCTTTGCGGTTTAATCCCCAAGGATTGCCCTGGCGTTCGATATTCGTCATCGCACGCTGTGCATCCGGATCCATTTTACCTTCTGTAAGGACCAGATAACGGCGCAGGTCGATAATCTTATCAACGTGTTTGTTCATAACTGGACACTGATCTTCACAGTTACGGCAAGTTGTACAAGCCCAAAGTTCTTCTTCGGTAATCACGTCTCCGATTAAACTTGGACTATATTCAACCGCAGCAGCTGCTTCTTCAGCACCTTGGCCAGCAGCCGCAAGAGCAAGCTGATTTCCCTTTGTATTGGAAAAAGCAAATGTTGGTACCCATGGCTGTTTGGACGTTACGACGGCACCATGATTAGTGAGATGGTCACGCATCTTAACAATGATGTCCATTGGTGACAGCATTTTACCTGTGTTTGTCGCAGGACACATATTTGTACAGCGTCCGCATTCCACACATGCATAGAAGTCGATCATTTGAATCTGATCGAAGTCTTCGATTTTACCGACACCAAAGCTTTCCTGAGATTCGTCTTCAAAATCAATCTTCTTCAGCTTGGTTTTGTCATCTTGAAAATACGTATTGGCAGGCCCGGCTATCAAATGCGCATGCTTGGACTGCGGTACATAAACCAAGAAAGCAAGCAGGAATAATAAGTGAATCCACCATGAAATGTAGAATATAACAATCGAAGCGGTCGTTCCAATCCCCGAGAAAATGATAGCAATGGCTGAGGCAACCGGCTCTGTCCATGTTGCTTCATGGCCATGCCAGATCATGCCCATACCGTTCCCAAGAAGAACAGAAAGCATGAGTCCTCCAATAAACAGAAGAACTAGTCCATTTTTAAAGCCTCGCTTAAGTCGTACAAGTTTTTCCACGTAGCGGCGGTAAAAAGCCCATACAACAGCAACCAGGATGGTTAGGGTAACGATCTCCTGGAAGAATGTAAAGCCAGCGTAAAGCGGTCCCAGTGGAAGGTGAGAGCCAGGACTGAGGCCCTTCCAAATAAAGTCAATCGCGCCAAACTGAACTAAAATAAAACCATAAAAGAACATAACGTGGATTAATCCGCTTTTCTTGTCTTTTAAAAGTTTTTTCTGCCCGAATACATTTACCCAAACACGTTCGAGCCGCTCTTTAAGCTTTTTCTCAAACTCCACTTTTCTCCCAAGCTTGATGAATTCAATTCTTGTTTTGACCACGTACACAAAAAGGCTTAAGGCGTAAGCGGTTACAAGTAAAAAAGCAATTAAGTTTACCCATAAGAGAGCATTCATATTGTGTTCTACCCCTTTCATGAAGTTTGCGGCTAAGAGCAGCCTTGACAGGCAAGTCTCTCAAATGACGAAAATTTCTAAACCATAAAATTTTCTGAATTTAATCTTATTTTAAATATGAATGAGCATTCAGTCAACCATTTTTAACTATTCTTGTTAAAAACCTGCTGTTCTATTTTTGAGAATTTATCATAGAAGCGCCGTTTTCGGAAAAAATAACGGAAATACTACGCGAGGAGCAGGATATTGTGACCATAACATTTACAATGATTGGATTCATTCTACTCCTATTTGTATGGCTGATGGCTGATTTTTCGCTAGGCAGGAAAAAACACCTTAGCCAAGCACGATTTGAAACCTATCCGGTCCGCTCAGGGAGCCTGGTTTTATTTACCAAAGGCGAGAAGCTTTTTACCGATATGTTCAATGAGCTAAAAAAAGCTGAACACCATATCCACGTTCTTTTTTACATTGCTAAGAATGATCAAATCAGCTGTGACTTTTTGGCTATTCTAAAGGATAAAGCAAAAGCTGGTATCGAGGTTCGGCTTCTATTGGACCGGATCGGCTCAAAGTCTGTTTCACGCCAAATGATTAAAGACCTGAAGCAGTCAGGGGTAAAATTCTCTTTTTGCAACGTCCCTCGGTTTCCGTATATTTTTTACAGTACACAGGTAAGAAATCACCGCAAGATTACGATCATTGACGGGAAAGTTGGCTACCTTGGAGGATACAATCTCGGGAAAGAATACATAGATAAAGACCCTGAACTTAGTCCGTGGCGAGACTACCATTTAAAGCTGATAGGAGAAAGTGTCCAGGACTTGCAGCAGGAATTTTTGCTGGATTGGAATAGAACCGTAAAAACTGGGCTGCTTAAGGAAAGGGTCTATTTTCCTCAGCTTCCGAAAGGACCTTTGCAACAGCAAATCGTCGCCTCTGAAGGTGTCCACTTGGAACAAGTATTATCCTCACTAATAAAAAAAGCAGACCAGTCAATAACGATAGGCACTCCCTATTTCGTACCAAGCAAAAGACTGCAGGAGGATATGCTACATGCTCTAAAGAGAGGCATCCGGCTGACCATTTTATTTCCTCATCAGGCAGACCATATTCTTGTTAAAGAAGCTTCCTACTATTTTTTGAGACCGCTTTTAAAAGAGGGAGCAAGGGTATATGAGTATATGAAAGGCTTTTATCATGCAAAAGTAATTTTGATTGATGATAAAGTATGTGATTTAGGAACGGCCAATTTTGATAAGCGAAGCATTTTTTTAAATCATGAGTTAAATTGCATTATCTTTGATGAAACTTTTTCTCAAAAAATGGCTGCTGTCTTGCACAAGGATATCCTTGATTCTGAAGAGCTGACACTCATGAAATTGAGCGGGTTTAACCCTTTTCGGACTTTAAAAGAAAAGGCTGCCCTTTCCATCTCCTACTTTCTATGAACAACGGTTAGCGGGCCTTCATATGTTATTCATATGTTCGGCCCATTTATTTCAGACGTTTTTATGGACAAACTTCCGCTAAAAAAGGAGTATCGATATGATTATACGATTTGGCTATGTTTCGCATGCGATCACCTTATGGGAGGCCTCCCCAGCAAAAACGCTGACCTTTACCCGCTACAAAGCAATGGAAGAGAAAGAACGCATGGAAAGACTTCTAATTGCTACATCTCTAAACTTAAAAAACACCATAAGAATGCTCCACTATAACATTGCTCATGATATTGAGGTATACCGGTTCTCAAGCTCGCTTGTCCCGCTTGCAACCCACCCTGAGGTGCGCTGGGACTTTGTAACTCCATTTAAAAAAGAATGGAAGGAGATTGGAACCTTAGTAAAAAAGCACAAGCTGCGCTCAAGTTTTCATCCGAGCGCTTTTACCTTGTTCACGTCACCGCGTCAGGAGGTAACAGCTAACGCCATTATTGATATGGACTATCATTACCGGATGTTTGAGGCGATGGGACTAGAAAAAGAGGGTACGTTAAATATTCATATTGGCGGGGCATACGGGGAAAAAGAAACAACGATTCTCCGGTTTCACGAAAACCTAAAACAGCTCCCTTCTCATATTAAGAAAGTAATGACCCTCGAGAATGATGACAAAACTTATAATTCTGATGAAACACTTCTTGCATGTCAAAAGGAAGATATCCCGTTTGCATTCGACTACCACCACCATCTCGCCAATCCGGGGGAAGAGCCGCTCGAAGATTTGCTTCCTAAAGCCTTTAAAACCTGGGAGCGCACGGGCATTAGGCCAAAGATTCACATATCATCTCCTAGGTCAGAGCAAGCCTACAGAGCTCATGCCGATTACATCGATGCAGATTATATCGCCCCGCTCCTAAAAATTTTAAGAGAGATTAATGTAAACGTTGATTTGATGATTGAGGCCAAGCTAAAAGATCAGGCTTTACTCGCCCTTGTAGATGAACTAAGCAAGATTCGCGGCGTTAAGCGAATTCGTGGGGCCGCACTGCAGTGGAAGTAGGATATAAAAAGAGGCGTTCGCCAGGTAGCGAACGCCTCTTTTTTATCTTTCCTTACATTTTCTCAGGTGCTGATACACCAATCAATGCCAGTGCATTGCGAAGTGTGATCTGGACTGACTTTATTAACGCCATACGCGCTACTGTTTTATCTTTGTTTTCAAGATCCAATACTTTCTCAGCGTTATAGAAGCTGTGGAAAACTGATGCTAGATCAAAGATATAATTGGTGATGCGGTGCGGCATCCGCTTTTCTGCTGCCTCTGCCACTGCCAGCGGGAATTCACCAAGTTTTTTCAGCAAATCAATTTCTTTTTCGGACCCAAGAATAGAGACATTTGCATTCAGATCATAAATGATTCCCTGTTCTGCACCCTGACGCAGAATGCTCGAAATTCGAGCATGCGCATATTGCGCGTAGTAAACAGGATTTTCATTTGACTGGGAAACGGCAAGGTCCAAGTCAAAATCTAAATGGGTATCTGCGCTTCTCATTGCGAAAAAATAACGTGTGGCATCGAGGCCAACTTCATCAATCAAGTCACGCATCGTGATCGCTTTACCCGTCCGCTTGCTCATTTTCATTTTTTCCCCGTCTTTATAAAGATGAACAAGTTGAATAATTTCAACCTCAAGCGTCTCGCGGGCATAACCTAGTGCCTGAATCGCCGCTTTCATCCTCGGAATATAACCATGGTGATCGGCACCCCAGATGTTAATCAGTTTTTCAAAGCCACGGTCAATCTTATCCTTATGATAAGCGATATCTGGAGTAAGGTATGTATATGATCCGTCCTGTTTGATCATTACGCGGTCCTTATCATCCCCAAAAGTTGTTGAACGGAACCATGTTGCTCCGCCTTCTTCGAAAATATGGCCATTATCTTTCAGAACTTGCATGGCTTCATCGATTTTCCCATTATTATAAAGCGATGTTTCAGAATACCAGACATCAAACGGAACACGGAAGTTTTCAAGATCTTGTTTTAGCTTTTCCATTTCGTATTTCAAGCCGTATTCTCTAAAAAAGTCAAACCGCTCCTGCTCAGGAACATTAACATATTTATCACCGAATTCTTCAGCAAGCCGATCTCCAATTCCGATCACATCTGCTCCCTGGTAACCGTCCTCAGGCATTTCTTTTTCAAGGCCGAGCGCCTGAAAATAGCGTGCCTCAACGGATAAGGCCAGGTTATTAATTTGGTTTCCTGCATCGTTAATGTAATATTCACGAGAAACATTATAGCCCGCTTTATCGAGAATATTGCACAAAGAATCACCTACCGCCGCACCTCGTGCATGTCCAAGGTGAAGGTCGCCAGTTGGGTTTGCTGAAACAAACTCGACTTGAACCTTTTGATTGTTTCCGACCGCAGTGCGGCCGTACTCTTCCATCGATTCGAGAATGGTTGGAATCAGCTGCGTCAGGTAACTATTGTCGAGATGAAAATTAATAAACCCCGGTCCAGCTATCTCAATTTTTTCAATAGAAGCTTTGCTTTTATCAAAGTGTTCAATCAGTTCTTCGGCAACTTTCCGCGGCGGCTTTTTCGCTATGCGCGCTAGCTGCATCGCCATATTGGTTGAATAATCACCATGCGCCTTTTCTTTCGGAACCTCAAGGATGACTTCAGGAATTTGTTCTTCAGCAGCGAGGCTGGCTTTAAGAACGGCCTCTCTAATTTCCTGCTTCAATTTCTTTTGGACTTGCTCGACTATGTTCATTATTTCCCTTCCTCCTTGAACGTGATCGTTAAATGGTATGTACCCGCAGCAGAGCCTTGGACCGCTAGTTCATACAGCACGTCCACAACTCCCTCTGTTTTTTCCTCATTATAAGTAATTTCCAGCCGCTTGGTGACTGTTTCTGTCAACAGCTGGCCCATTGGTGTTTCATATGTACCCCGCAGCTTCTTATGAAGGCGAAAGGGCAGCCTCATTTTGACCGAGCCGCTTCTCATAATTCGGAGCTCTGAATCCATCATCTTGACCGTTGTATGAATCTTCCCCTCTTCAATTGGTTCATCATATTGAAGATAGGAGCTTGTCTCTTTTTTATAAAATTGACCAGACGTTGTCAAATCAATCTTCTCCTGATGGCCTTCGCTGTGAATGATGGTTTTCACATCCACTTTCACATTAGTCTGTTCAGCCGGACGTACCATCCCATCACATCCTTTTTCCTATATTATAACTGAATAGGGTGACAGGCACCATCCAGAAAACTGGATGGTGCCTGTCACCACATCAAATTTATTTAACCCAGCCAAGCAGCATTTCACGTATAAGTTTTGAGGCAGTGTTGGCTGTTTGCTCGGAGTGGTCATAAATCGGGGCCACTTCTACTAAATCAGCTCCAACCACGTTCACTTGGGAACGGGCTATTTCATGGATAGACGCAAGCAATTCTCTTGAAGTAATCCCGCCTGCATCCACAGTTCCTGTACCGGGCGCATGGGCCGGGTCGAGAACATCGATGTCAATCGTAATATAAACAGGCCGGCCTGCAAGTGTTGGAAGAATTTCCTTCAGCGGCTCAAGCACTTCAAATTTGGAAATATGCATGCCAGCCTTCTTCGCCCACTCAAATTCTTCCTTCATTCCAGAACGAATTCCAAATGAATAGACATTTTCTGGTCCAATATGCTCAGCAATTTTCCTGATCGGTGTTGAATGAGAGAGGGGCTCTCCTTCATAGTGTTCGCGCAGGTCTGTATGTGCGTCCATATGAATAATCGCTAGGTCTTTATATTTTCTTGAAACAGCCTTCATAACAGGCCAAGAAACAAGATGTTCCCCGCCCATTCCAAGTGGAAACTTATCTGCTGCTAAGAGCTTATCAACAAATTCTTCGATAAGATCTAAGCTTTTCTGTGGATTTCCAAACGGCAGGGGAATATCGCCGGCATCGAAATATTTTACATCTTCAAGTTCCCGGTCTAGATAGGCACTGTATTCCTCAAGACCGATTGACACCTCTCGAATTCTGGTTGGGCCAAATCGTGAACCTGGGCGGTAGCTGACTGTCCAATCCATCGGCATCCCGTATAAAACAGCCTTGCTTTCCAAGTAGTTAGAGTGGCTGCCAATAAATACATTTCCTGAATAAGCTTCATCAAATCTCAAAAGCGGTAACCTCCTTATATTTTATCTGAATATTCGGTACAAATGAATTAAGTTGGAATTCCCCGGAATTAATTCCGAATAGACCTGAATTAAATTTAAACTCCCCTGAATTCCTCTAAATCACCCGGGAAAAACTTAAAGAATCACTTTAAGGGAGGGGAAAAATCCCCCTCTGAAAAGCGCCCGGCTGAGGGCGCTTTAGAGTGCATGTTTAAGTTTTATGTAAATAATGGAGACGGCTTGTCCAAAATTAAACAAGTCGTCTCCGCTTTTAGGTTTTATTTTACAAGGTCTCCGACGAATTTCGGAAGTACGAATGCTGCGTTATGAAGTTCCTTTGTGTAGTACTTAGTATCAATCTCATGGAACCGATCTTCACTTACTTCTAATGGATCATACTTTTTGGATCCGATTGTGAATGCCCACATCCCGCTTGGGTACGTTGGGATATTAGCAATATAAAGACGGGTAATTGGGAAAATTTCTTTCACATCACGCAGTACATCTCTAATTAAATCCGCTTTAAACCACGGGTTATCCGATTGTGCAACAAAAATCCCATCTTCCTTTAAAGCCTTGGAAATTCCAGAATAAAAACCCTTTGTAAAAAGATTTACGGCCGGTCCTACAGGTTCAGTGGAGTCAACCATGATGACATCATATTCATTTTCACTTTTGGCAATGTGCATGAAGCCATCGCCAACCTGGACGTCCACTCGCGGATCGTCTAGCTTGCCTGCAATTTCTGGAAGGTACTTTTTAGAGTATTCAATGACCTTTCCATCAATATCAACAAGTGTCGCCTTTTTTACACTCGGATGCTTTAAAATTTCGCGGATAACACCACCGTCTCCGCCGCCTACTACTAGTACATTTTCAGGATTAGGATGTGTAAATAACGGAACATGTGCAACCATTTCATGATAAACAAATTCATCTTTAACAGACGTCATTACCATGTCATCCAAGAGCAGCATATTTCCCCATTCTTCGGTCTCTACCATATCAAGCTTTTGAAAATCAGTTTGTTCTGTATGTAAAGTACGCTTGACCTTCATTGTAATTCCGAAGTTTTCGGTTTGTTTTTCAGTAAACCATAGACCCATAACATTCATTCCTTTCGATTTTCCAAAAATAGTTCGGCTGTTTCGCAAAAGAAGAGGCTGATTTCGTTCCAAATCGAGATTTCCCTTTATTTATAATTCCCCAACATAGCGATTACAAACATGACAAAAAGTATAGATGAATCTAGCAAAATTGCAAGAAAAATTTACTAATTAACGTTTAAAATCACCTGTTTCCTTTCATACTGTGAATATGTGGATATTTAAGCATTACATTTGGGATGAAAGGGGGCAGGCATGATGGAATTGATGACAGATCAGCGTTTTCGTAAAACAGTCAAGTATTTACGGGCACTCTTTTTTATTGCATTAATCAGTACAGCGCTGGCTATGCTTTGCTATCTTTCTATTACTGGCTACGCAAAACTGCTTGGAGCACCGCCACTTGCCGTCCCACAGTCCAGTTTATATTTTTCCGACGACGAAACAATTATCGGTGAAAGCCACAGTGGGCAAAAACGCTACTGGGTAGCCCTCGATGATATCTCCCCATCCTTAATCGATGCGACTTTAGCCATTGAGGACCGCCGTTTTTACGATCACAGCGGCTTTGATTATAAACGAATTGCCGGCGCCGCCCTCGCTGATATAAAAGCACTTGCAAAGGTTCAGGGGGCCAGCACCATAACACAGCAGTATGCCCGGAACCTTTTCCTTGAGCACGATAAAACATGGAAACGAAAAATGAATGAAGCATTTTATACAATCCGGATCGAAATGAATTACTCTAAGGATGAAATTCTCGAAGGCTATCTAAATACAATATATTATGGACACGGCGCATATGGGGTCCAGGCCGCAAGCCAATTTTATTTCGGTAAAAATGCGAAGGACCTCAACCTGGCGGAAGCTTCCATCCTTGCTGGCGTTCCAAAAGGGCCAGGGCTGTATTCCCCACTAACATCTTTTGATAAAGCAAAACAGCGGCAGCAGCTGCTTCTCGATTCTATGGTTAAAAACAAGTCTATTAATGCGGAAACCGCAGCACTAGCTAAAGAGGCACCACTAGATATCATTGGAGAGCATCAGCACGATTCTCTTGTAACTGCGCCTTATTTTCAGGATGCAGTTCGCAATGCACTGAAGACTCAGCTTAATCTTGATGAACGCACAATTGAACTTGGCGGCTTGAGAGTGTATACAACACTTAATCTAAAGCAGCAGGAGATTGCCGAAGAGACGGTAAAAAAGCTGATTTCTGAGGAATCTGAAATCCAGACAGGCTTGGTTGCTCTCGATCCCAAAACTGGACATGTTAAGGCAATGGTTGGCGGCCGTGACTACGGCAACAGCTCCTTTAACAGGGCCATTCAGGCTGTCAGGCAGCCAGGATCCACCATTAAACCTCTGTTGTATTACGCTGCATTAGAGCATGGCTTCACTCCATCAACGATGATGAAAAGTGAAATCACTACATTTCGGTTTGATGACGGAAGACCCGAGTACACGCCTCATAACTTTAATAACCGCTATGCAGGCGGAGAAATTACTATGGCTCAGGCACTAGCTCTATCCGACAATGTATATGCCGTAAAAACCCATCTGTTTCTTGGAGAAGACACTCTTATGAAAACAGCGGACCGTTTCGGAATAACAACTGAGCAGGATATGGTTCCATCCCTTGCTCTAGGTACATCAGGGGTAAGAGTGATTGATATCGCTGGAGCATACAGTCTGTTTGCAAATGGCGGCAAAACTGTCTCCCCTGTGTTGATTAAGAAAGTTGAAAATCATAAAGGCGATGTCATTTTCAAAGCCAAAAAGGCAGATGAACAAGTTTTAAAACCCGAGCTTGCCTCTGTTATGACTCATATGCTGACTGGTATCTTTGATAAAAAACTTAACGGCTATGCACCTGTGACCGGCAGCACCCTAATAAATGACATGACCCGCCCATATGCCGGTAAATCCGGTTCAACGGAAACTGACAGCTGGATGGTTGGATACACTCCCCAGCTTGTTACGGCTGTTTGGACAGGCTATGATCAAGGAAAACCCATCGATTTAACAGTTGAAAAAACCTATGCGAAAAATATTTGGATTCATTTTATGGAAAATGCCTTAAAAGACGAACCTGTAAAAGATTTTAAAGCAGCCAAAGGGACCGTTGGGGTTTATATTAACCCCGATAACGGAAAAATCGCGACTGACAACTGCCCGGTGAAACGGCTCACTTATTTTAAAACCGGAACTGAACCGACCGAATATTGTACCGATCATCTAGATGATAATGAGCCAATAAAAGAAGAGCCAAAGCCTTCCAAGAAAAAACCATGGTATAAACGGATCTTTGGCGGCTGAACATAAAAATCCCCAGACAATAGTTTGTCCGGGGGATTTTTATGTTCAGCTAAGTTTCAAACTCGTCTCATTCATAAGCCAGTCTTTTCATGGCAAATCAGACTGTTTAATGCTTTCGCTTCACGTGTCCTAGCGTCAAATGTGTTTGCGCTGTTTTTAAGTTTACTTTCTTTAGCCCATTTGGGCAAGTAGAAGACAAACTTTGTTCACAAATATTTCACATTTTCGACAAGAAATTTATTTGGCATTCAAGTCTTCTTTTAGCTTGTCACTAGCCCTTTCCCACATGCCAGCATCATGGTTTTTTAGGAAATCACTAAGAATTCCCTTTGACTTATTATCCATATGGTCCACAATTATATGGCGCTTAATTGATTTATCAAGGCGGTTTACGTGTTCAGGCAAGGATTTATAGCCGCGGCGAATCTCTTGGTTAACGGTCATTTCACAAGCCGTAGCTCCTGCGTAATATGGACCTTCTGGTTTTCGGTCTATCGTAACCCATACGAGCCAAAACAGTTTTGCATCCGGAACGTCTTCCTTGTTTGGGAGGAATTTAATGCGTTTTTCAATCGCACTCCTTGCATGCATGGCCCCTATATCGACTACAGCTTCGCCCCCTTCTACATCAATAATGACTGGGGAGACATTATCGAGACTTAAGGAACCTCCACCAAACCCTCCATGCCCGTCTGTCGGGTCGTTTTTTATAATGTTGAACCCTATGCTTTTCTTCTTTTTCTCTTCCATGACATCTTACCTCCTGCTACAAGGTCATTTTTTTATGCGATAAATAACTGATAGAAAAATTCATGCAAGTCTGACATCAAGCCTGGCAAAATAAAGCTGAAAATCGGCTGAATCGTGTACTGATCTAATGGTGTAATAACCAAAATCAAAAAAATCAGCGACCCATAGTTTTCATATTGTGACATCTTAACCCGAATATGCGACGGTGCTAAATCCTCAATAATCCGATAGCCGTCGAGGGGCGGAAACGGCAGCAAATTAAACACAAACAAAACAATGTTTAGTGAGATAAATAGTTCAAGAAATTCAAGCACATACACCGGCAAGCCAGCCAAAATCCCAGCACCTGCAAGGCCATAGAGGATTGTTAAGGCGATAAGGGAAAGGATCAGGTTGCTGACGGGACCGGCAACTGATACTAATATCCCTGCAAGCTTTGGATTCTTAAAAAAGAAACGGTTAACCGGAACCGGCCTTGCCCACCCAAAGCCCATGATAAAAATCAAAATTGTTCCAAAGGGATCCAAATGCTGAAGCGGATTCAATGTTAGTCTTCCCTGATTTTTTGCTGTTGGATCACCAAATTTATAAGCTACAAATGCGTGGGCAAATTCATGTATCGTAAACGCAATCACTAAAGTGATAATTACATAAGGAATTTGATCCCACGGAAACGCTAAAAACCGCTCCAAAAATTCCACATCTCAATCCCCTTTTTTCTAGATATACCTAAATTAGTCCAGTCTGATAAAATAAGCACGACTTCACCTGCTGGCCCTCCAGTGCTTGTCGGGGCTGGACAGTCGGCTCCGCTTTTATTTGGCTAGCTGCTCCTCCTAGCCCCTCGTGCACTTCGGTCCATCTGATGAAGTCAAAGTACGACTTCACCTGCTGGCCCTCCAGTGCTTGTCGGGGCTGGACAGTCGGCTCCGCTTTTATTTTAGTATACATGAATGGGGCTTTAATGTGAAAAGTGAGAATCGTGATCTGCTTGCAAAATTAATTGAATTATGAAAAACTACAGCTAGTTAGTTTAGGAGGAATGAACATGCCATATGTTACTGTCAAAATGCTGGAAGGCCGTACTGAAGATCAAAAAAGAGCGCTTGTTGAAAAGGTGACTGACGCTGTCAGCGAAACTACAGGAGCACCAAAAGAGAAAATTGCGGTGTTTATTGAAGAGATGAGTAAAAACCAATATGCCATCAATGGAAAGCTCCTTAGTGACGAGCAAAACTAAAAACGCGACATTAGCCTTCATGTTACATAAAATACCTGGATATAAAACAAAAGCTAAGCATCTTAATGCTTAGATCAGACTATCGACAAAAGGCAGCGAAATGCTTTTCCTCGCTGCCTTTTGTCATCTTTTTGTTGGAATGGTTGAAAAAAGCTGTTTCTGCTCCGGGCGCTTGCTTTCCGGGGGGCGGGCGATGAGCCTCCTCGGTCGCATCGCTCCCTGCGGGGTCTCACCTGTCCCGCTAATCCCCCAGGAGTCAAGCACCCTCCGCTCCAATAAGCAGGTTTGCTCTCAAATTTTTGACCCCAAACCTGTGAGATAAGCTATATAGAGTGATCGTCAAGCACTTTGCCAAGTCCTAGTTGCTAGTTTTTTTAAATCCATTGCAGCAAGTTAAGCATCGCCAGCATGACATGCTGCCCTTCGCATCAACAAAGATTTATTCTATTTTATAAGTGGATTGGAGAAGAGGGTGGCGACTCCTCGAAACTCCTCATTATGCTATCGCATAATTTCGTGCGATGTGAATTCTCGGATGCTTTCCATGTGCTATCGCATTTCCTTCGTGCGTGTGCAAATTCGAAGATCCCCAATCAATTTCCTGCGGGAAAAGCGGCTCGTCCCCGTCCGCCGAAAGCTTGCACCCGGAGTGGAAAACTAATCTCACTAGTTATTCTAACTAAATTTTAAAATAAAAAGACCGTAGGCAAACTCAAAATTCTTCGAGTTTGTCTACAGTCTATGCTAAGCACCTTAATGCTTAGCTTTTTGTTGAAGTCCGTTAATAAAGCCAAATGCTTGAGCCATTTCCTCATCAGTGTAGCGCTGGCTCTTTTTTAATGTGTGAACTTTCTCTATTACCTCTGTTTCTGGAAGGTTATCAAAATACAAAATCGTTGATACGAGTTCCAGAAATCTTGCACTTTGGCCGTTTATATCTCCAAGGCAATCCTGCAGGCTAGGCATTTCAATGCTGTTAAGTCCCAAAAACTCTTTTCCAGAATCCGTTAAACTATAACGGTACTGAAAGTAATTCCCCTTGTCTTCCTTCGCTTCGTTTAAAAAGCCCATGTTGCACAGTTCTTCCACCCGCAATGTCAATTCCTCTGAATAAGGTCCATAAAAGTGAAACTGGAACCGTTCCTGGAATGGGAAATTCATCTTTTTGGCAATGTATATCATTTTCTGCAGTTTTTTCCGGCCAACAACTTCACCGGAGACGGCAACAGCATGAATAATTTTAGCATGATCTTTTAACAATCTCGTCATCTCCCGTTTTTAAATTAACAAAGCAAGTATCTGTTTCACATAAGGGTTTTCTGGGCTTTTTTCAAGGAGGTCTGCCGGATAATAAAGTTTATGGTCCGTTCTTCTTTTACCCGAAATCGCATCGACAATCTCAGACTCTCTTGAAAGCTCGCGCACCTCTCCGTTTTTTAGAAGCAAATGAATAGGAAGCCGTTCTTCTTCCTCGCCTGGACGATAAAAGTCGTAAGGAAGATCGGATGAAGAATCGACGACAAGATAGTATTCCGGGTCTATTTCTGCTTTTACAAATAAAGCGGAAAGTTCAGCTAACTTTTTGTATTCTTTTGCCGGGTCAAACTCTGCATATTTAAATAAATTCCGGTTAAGAAACCTTGTGCAAAGATCTCTCAGTATTTGATCTTCTTCCTCCTGCCACATCTGAAAATAGTAGAGGAAAACCGCCTCGTCCAATTTTAAATAGTCTTCAAGCGTAAGCTGATCTTTAAAAAGGGAATAAAAGTGAAGCGGATTATATTTAAAGGAATAATTATTTTGATAGAGGTCTTTAGCACGGTGAAGAATCTTGGTGAGGATTACCTCTGCACTCCTGGTTACTGGGTGAAAGTAGACCTGCCAATACATTTGATACCTGCTCATTATGTAATCTTCAACAGCATGCATACCGCTTTGTTTAATGACAACCTGATCTTCTTTTGGACGCATAACGCGGAGAATCCGTTCCATATCAAAATGCCCATAACTGACGCCGGTAAAATAGGCATCACGCTGCAGATAATCCATCCGATCTGCATCAATTTGGCTTGATATCAGGCTGACCACCAGCTTGTCCTCTGATGTTTTGGCGATTACTTCGGCAACCCGTTTTGGGAAATCCTGTTCAACCCTTGATAAAACTTCATTTACTTCTGTATCTCCTAAGATTATTGCCTGTGTAAAGTCCTCATGATCCAGGTCAAACACCTTCTCGAAGGAATGGGAAAACGGCCCATGCCCTAAGTCATGAAGTAAAGCTGCACATAAGGAAAGCAGCCTTTTTTCTTCGTTCCATTCCGGACGCCCCTCAAACGCAATATCCACAATCCGGCGAACAATTTCATAGACACCCAGCGAATGGTTAAAACGGCTGTGTTCTGCCCCATGGAAGGTCAGGTAGGTAGTACCCAGCTGTTTAATTCTGCGGAGGCGCTGAAATTCCTTTGTCCCGATTAAGTCCCATATGAGTCTGTCTCGTACATGGATGTATCGATGTACCGGATCTTTAAATACCTTTTCTTCGCTAAGCTTTTCCGTCGAATACCCCATTGTTTCCCTTCTTCCTGTTTTCATGTATCTATTATAGCCCGTTTATGGTTCCAATTCACCTCGACTTTCTGCAAAAAAAGATAATTTTTGACAAAAATCCCTATATGGCAAGGTTTCTCGATGACAAAAAAATTACCTCTAAGCTTTAGCTCAAAGGCAATTTTTATTTTAGCTTTTTGTTGATTTTCTCCATTAATTCTTCTTCTGTTAATGCAGCTACCGGTCGGTTATTAACAAACGCGAAGGTTTTTTTTCGTCCAGGGCCGCAATAGCTCTGGCAGCCAATTTCAATCTCGGCCTCAGCATCCAGTTGTTTCAGGCGGGGAATGAGCGTTTTTAAGTTTACGGCCTGACAATCGTCGCAAACTTTGAATTCATTACTCATCGTAATACAATCCTTTCTATATAAAACCAAAGTAATCTATTAGTTAATCATGAATAAAATTGATTAATTTCTGTTACTAGCTCGAAAACGCATACGTTTTTTCCGTTTGCTAAAGGGTATTTTACATTTTCTCCTCTCTGAATGCAAGCCGAATTCAATCATATGATTCACTAGAGAATTTAAGCTTTAAAAGGTTTTTCCAATACCTATCTATCGAAAAATTGGAAAAGTCTACTATCCTTTCATTGATTTTAGTATAAACCTTGGAAAAACCGGACAAACTTGGACTAGAACTTTTAATAATATTAAAAAAATAGGGAGTTGAGTTAACATGAAAGTTCGCCAGGATGCCTGGACAGATGAAAATGATTTATTGCTAGCCGAAACAGTGCTGCGGCACGTAAGAGAAGGCAGCACCCAATTGAATGCTTTTGAAGAAGTAGGCGACAAACTGAACCGTACATCTGCAGCATGTGGATTTAGATGGAATGCTGTTGTCCGCCATCGTTATGAGAAGGCCTTGCAGTTAGCTAAAAAGCAGCGAAAACAAAGACAGCGAATTCTTGGTAAGGACCAGGGCGGCAAGAAAAAATTGCTATATTCTCCACCCGTACCAACGATGGAAGACGTAGCGCCAACTCCAGCACCTGTTCCAGTTTCCGTTTCTGCATCCGATTCTTCCTCTGTTCAAGATACCGAAACCGATACATTCGAAACCGGGGCAATGGAGCAGGAAGCTTTTCAAGAATTTGCCGCTCACTATCAGGTTCCGCAACAGCCTGAACCAAGGCAAGTATATACACCTTCAGAAGAGCTGACATTGGAACGTGTTATTTCATTCTTACAAAACCTGGGAAGCTCAAACCTCCAAGTTGATATATACAAAAGTGAGAATGACAGATTAAAGCGGGAAATTGCTGAACTGAAGAAACTAAATCATGAGCTTGATCTGAAAATCTCTGATCTCGAACAAAATACTTTTACGATTCAGGAAGATTACGAGACGTTAATGAAAATCATGAATCGGGCCCGTAAGCTTGTGCTATTTGAAGAGGAAGAGCGTCCGGCTACAAAATTTAAGATGGACCGAAACGGCAACCTTGAAAAAGTAGCTGAGTAAACCATATTGGTTGTTAGCGCATATATATTTATATATAGATAGACAAGCAGGAGAGGGGCAGCATCCCTTAACAAGAAAAGCCGAAACTCTAAGCGTTTCGGCTTTTTTTATATCAGATGTTCTATAAGCTCGCTTCCGCTGTTGAGAGGACTTTTGCATTTCGCTCCACAACCCTCATATAATATTGCTCATACAAAAGTGTTTCTTCCTCTGTTAAAGAAGACGCTGCAAGCTTTCCGCTATTTTGCTGAAGAAAGGTTAAGAACCGAAGCACCACGTCTTGGACTGTAAGGCCCACGCCAGTGAGTTCAGAAAGAGACGCCATGACAGCAGGCTTAACCGCAGGGTAGCTGAACTTTGTTTGCTCTTGTCTTATTGCATGGTCATAAAATCCTTTAACCAATTCAGCTCGCTCACTGCCGCTCCCTGTTACACTAAGATAAATCTGAACAGCGACCCCTCTTTTCAGCCTGCGCTGGGAAATGCCTGCAAACTTTTTGCCTTCGATGCTTAAATCATAGCTTCCAGGGCAATAGGAGCCAACGATTTCCTTTGCCTCTATATCTTTATGAAAATCAGAAAACATCTCTTTTATTAAAATCCACATCGCATCATAACCGCGATTGATATCAATTCCTTTTTCCTGCTCAGTGAAAACAAGTGATAAGTTCAAAACTCCTTCATCTAGAGCAACGGCAAGTCCACCAGAATTCCTGACAATATATTGGCAACCTCTTTTTTCAAGGAATCTCAGTCCCTCCTGTAAAAATGGAAGCCTTGTATCCTGAATACCAAGAACAAAGGTGTTATGGTGAACCCACGCCCGAGCTGAAGCAGGTGATTGTCCTGTTCCCACTGAGGCACAAAGCGTATCGTCCATTGCAAATGACTGCAACGCATGAAAATGCGGTCCAAGTGCAGACTGATCAATTATTCTCCATGTGTCCTGACGAAGCAAATGAAGTGCCTCATTCATCTTTTTATCTCCTTTTACGTTCCTTTATAACAGAGGTATTATAGCATAAGTACCTGACTTGGTTAAAATTAATCTTTTATTAACTGGTTTCTATTAGTTTAACGTCGACTGAGATCAACTTTTATAGCAATATTCTACTTTTTGCTATTAATCGGTTTAAAAAACGGATATATTCCATGAATGGAGCAGGATATTCCATAAAAAACGGATATATTCCATAACGATAATGATTCTAAAAAACATTTAAAGACCAGCAAATATTTGCTGGCCCTTTCGTCTTTATTTATTAACCTATTGCCTGTCCTGCCGTAATTAGGGCTAGTTTGTAGACGTCCTCTTCGCTGCAGCCGCGGGACAGATCGTTTACCGGGCGGTTTAGGCCCTGAAGGATCGGTCCGACTGCCTCGAAGTTGCCAAGGCGCTGGGCAATTTTATAGCCGATGTTTCCTGCCTCAAGGCTTGGAAATATAAACACATTAGCATCTCCTTGCAATGGGGAGTTTGGTGCCTTCTTCTCAGCTACTGAAGGGACAAAAGCTGCATCAAATTGGAATTCGCCGTCAATTACCAGAAGCGGGTCACGAAGCTTCGCATCTTCCAGCGCCCTTGATACCTTTTCTGTTTCTGGTGATACAGCGGACCCTTTCGTTGAGAAGCTGAGCATAGCAACGCGCGGCTCAATATCAAACATCCTGGCCGTGCGGGCACTTTCAACCGCGATTTCAGCCAAATCCTGGCTGTCAGGTGAGATGTTGATTGCACAGTCAGCAAATACATATTTCTCATCTTCACGAACCATGATAAACACACCTGAAGTTTTACGAACACCCTCTTTTGTCTTAATAATTTGGAGGGCAGGCCGCACCGTATCTGCTGTTGAATGGGCTGCACCGCTTACAAGCCCATCTGCCTGGTTCGAATACACGAGCATGGTGCCGAAATAGTTCTCATCCAATAAGATTCTTCTCGCATCTTCATCAGTAACCTTGCCTTTACGTCTTTCAATAAATGAAGCAACCAGCTGGTCCATCATTGCAAAATTATTGGGGTCATAGATTTCAACTTTTTCAAGTGAAACATCCAAATCCTTAGCCAATTCCTGAATTCTTTCAATATTGCCTATCAAAATCGGCGTCAATATCCCGTCTTCAGCCAGTCTCCCAGCTGCTTTTAAAATCCGATCATCTAAGCCTTCCGGAAAAACGATTTTCATGTTCTGCCCAGTTACTTTTTCTTTTAACACTGAAAATAAATCACTCATAATACGTCCTCCTTAACTTCTATATCAATAGAATATCTTACCAGCCGCATTTTTCAAAATGTTGCAGCCGCTGAGACCGTTTCCAATCAATAAGTTCGTTTTTTATAAATATTTACAATAATCTGTTGGATCTCACGTACCAATGTCTATCCTGTTATAATATCTTCATTCTTTTACAAAATATCCTTTTTCCCAGTTATATAAACAAGGATCTTATTTTAAGGGTTGTTAAAATCATGGCCGATGGCGAAACTATGATATAGTATGGTTGTATATTATTGATGATTTAGGAGTGATGAAAATGAGTGAAGCAGCACAAACTCTTGATGGCTGGTATTGTTTGCATGATTTCCGGACAGTTGATTGGACAACATGGAAAATGATGCCGAGCGACGAACGGCAGGCAGCAATCGATGAATTTTTAGGACTAGTTGATAAATGGAACGCTACCCAGAATAAAAAAGAAGGCTCTCACGCCCTTTATACGGTTGTAGGACAAAAAGCTGATTTCATGATGATGATTTTGCGCCCGACAATGGAAGAGCTGAATGAAATTGAAACCGAATTCAACAAATCGAAACTTGCTGAATTTACGGTTCCTGCTCATTCATATGTTTCTGTCGTAGAACTCAGTAATTACCTTCCAGCAGGAGAGGATCCTTATCAGAATCCACAAATCCTTGCAAGGCTCTACCCGACCCTTCCGAAGGCTAAGCATATCTGCTTTTACCCAATGGATAAGAAACGCCAGGGTGAAGACAACTGGTACATGCTCCCGATGGAAGATCGCAAAAAGATGATGTACAGCCACGGCATGATCGGCCGCCAGTACGCAGGCATCGTGAAACAGGTCATCACCGGATCTGTTGGCTTTGATGATTACGAATGGGGAGTCACCCTGTTTGCTGACGAAGTCCTTCAATTCAAAAAACTAGTATATGAAATGCGTTTTGATGAAGTCAGTGCTCGTTTTGGCGAATTTGGTGCCTTCTTTGTTGGAAACTTACTTGAAGAAGACAAAGTCAATCACTTTTTACATGTCTAATATTTTCAAGAGGGTGTCCCAAAAGGTATAAACTTTTGGGCACCCTCTTTTATTTAAGGACAGGATATATAAATGGGCCGTTGATTTCCGTTCCAGACGCTTCGCTCTTGTGGGGTCTCACCTTTCAAGCTGATCCCGCAGGACACTGAAAGACTTCCTCGAAAAGGCCTATACACGAGAAAATGCGTTTTTCATTTTCAAGAGTCTCACGCCTTCCACTCCAAATCAACTTAGATTTTAAAAATCATTTTTATCTCAAAAAAACAAGAAAACTATAACCTAAAATGGATGAAACAATAAAAGTGGTGACTCTTAGTCGAAATTATTCGACCTTTTGAGTCAGCCTCTTTTATTTATGGATTTATCTTCTAGCGGCGCCCCTCTCCTTGAAAAACTTCGGCCATCCTTAAGAAGCACAACCCGCTTCTTTGGCGGACTCTCCAGTTTGCTCGTTTCTGAACAGTCGTCTCCGCTTTTCTTGGCTAGCTCCGACTCCTAGGGGCTCGGGGTCATAAGTCATTCGCTTCGGAAGGCAAAAAACGCCTTCTGTCAGCGCTCGCCTTATGCCTGACGCCCCTGACAGTCGTCTCCGCTTTTCTTGGCTAGCTCCGACTCCTAGAAACTCGGCAAACTTCAATTCCTCCTTCAGAAGCACAACCCGCTTCTTTGGTGGACTCTCCAGTTTGCTCGTTTCTGAACAGTCGTCTCCGCTTTTCTATTGTCCAGCTTCAGCGCCTAGCTCCTCGAGTCGCTTCGGTCCTGCTGGTGAAGTCAAAGAACGACTTCACCAGCAGGAACTCCAGCGCTTGTCGGAGCTGTTCAAGGCGCTTACGCTTTTCTTGGCTAGCTCTGACTCCTAGGGGCTCGGGGTCATAAGTCATTCGCTTCGGGAAGGCAAAAAACGCCTTCTGTCAGCGCTCGCCTTATGCCTGACGCCCCTGACAGTCGTCTCCGCTTTTCTATTTGTCATAAATTTGTTTTGCTCTCATATTAATTAGATAGTGAGTTTTTCTTATCTATCTTAAGGTTTAACCGCTGCATGATTATACTTATTAGGAGGTAGAAGAATGAATCAGAATCAAACTTCAAATCAGAATCAGAACCAGAATCAAAACCAAGGCCAAAGTCAATCTAACTCTAATCCATATTTGGATTATAGGGTATATCCGCAGGCTGCTCAGGCATACCGAACTACAGGAGCCCAGGGGAATGCAGGATTTAATTATCTCGGTCAGCCCGGAGCACAGGCTGGATATGGCTATCCTTATACTGCCCAAGCTCAGGCTGGAATGGGCGCCCAAGGGTACCCAGCTGGAATGCCACAGTTTACCCAGCCGACAGCTCCAAACCCTGCACAGAATATTCCAGGGATGCTTCCAATTGAGCAATCGTATATTGAAAACATTTTACGGCTGAATAAAGGGAAAATCGCCACAGTTTATATGACATTTGAAAATAACCGGGAATGGAATGCGAAAATTTTTAAAGGTGTTATTGAGGCTGCCGGGAGAGATCATCTCATCCTCAGCGATCCGCAAACAGGGATGCGTTATCTTCTTCTTATGGTATACCTTGACTACATTACGTTTGATGAAGAACTTGAGTATGAATATCCATTTGGCGCCGCCGGCATGGGTGCTGGCATGGGAGGTACTGCTGCGGGCGCTGGTGCTCCAGGTACAGGGGCAGGAATGGCCACGTACCCTCCTCGCTAAATACAACGCGTTTAACACCTTAAATGGGCACAGGAAGGGCAAATACTAGGCGCTAGGGCCCTGCAGGATGCATTCAACGATACGATTAGCTATCAATTGGAACTTTTAAAGTTCAATAATTGAAAAACAAGCCCTGCAGCTCACTGCAGGGCTTTGTCTTTTATAGAAACTTGACTGCTGCAATAATGATAAGAATCCATGCAATTAAGAAAGACACTCCGCCAAGCGGGGTGATCGCTCCAAGCACACCTATCTTTGTTAAGGTTAGTACATATAGGCTTCCCGAAAACAAAATAATGCCAACAACCATTAGCCATCCTGACCAGGTTAATAGTGCTGTTGCCGGAAGATTCCCCATTAAAATTCCAATAATCAGCAGTCCAGTAGCATGAAACATTTGATAAGTTACACCTGTTTTCCAGATTTCCAGATACTTTTGTTCGACTTTCCCTTCAAGTCCGTGAGCACCAAATGCACCGAGGGCTACAGATAAAAAGGCATTTATTGCTCCAAGAATAATAAATAATTTCATATTTCCTCACCTCTATAAAATATTAAAAATCGAAAAGAGAATCTCCATTTGCTTCATCGTCCATTTTCAGTTTTTTTGGCTGATTGATAGCGGCAGGCTGGATTGGCTCAGCTGGATATGTTTTAACCTGCATTGTGTCCGAACTGGCGTACACCTGTTTAGCCTGGCTTTTTTGATCCGCTTGCGAAGGTTCATCCAGGATAACTTCACATAATGTTTTCAAGGCACGCACCCTCTCGCGCAATTCTGCCTCGGAAGAAGCTCCGTTTGCCTTTCTAAGTTCTTCTCCCATTTTAGCCATCAGTTTATGGACCGATATATTCATTGCTTATTCACCACGCTTTTAAATTCCTGTTCAGGAACCTGTCTGCATTTTAACAGCATGTCCCTCATCCATATCATAATAGTTGTTTCCGTATTACACAAATTGGATCTGCTAAAAAAACACTTCTCGTCAAGACTCAAGCTAAAGCAGCCTTGATATCTATCAATTGCATCAGACTGAATAATCGTTTCACGTGAAACATGTCGAATTTTACAACTTTCTACAGACTTTCGATCTGCCAGTCTATCTCTTTTTCATTCAGCTCGCGGAGATACTCATTAACCTTGGAAAATGGACGGCTTCCAAAAAAGCCTCTTCTGGCGGATAGCGGGCTTGGATGTGGGGATGTTATAGCCAGGTGCTTGTTGGTATTAATGATCTTAAGCTTGCTTTGGGCAGGTTTACCCCACAAAATAAATATCACAGGATTTTCCCTCTCATTTAAATGAGCAATCAGTTGATCTGTGAACAATTCCCAGCCTTTGTCACGATGGGAGTGCGCCTCACTCTTTCTAACTGTTAAAACTGTGTTTAACAGGAGGACACCTTGATCCGCCCATTTTTTCAGGTATCCATTGTTGGGGATATCACAGCCAAGATCAGTCTGCAGTTCTTTAAATATATTCTTTAAAGAAGGAGGGATTTGCTCTTGTGGCTGTACTGAAAAGCTTAAGCCATGTGCCTGTCCAGGTCCATGATAGGGGTCCTGTCCGAGGATGACCACCTTCACCTTCTTAAAATCTACGTATTTTAAGGCATTAAAGATATCTTCTTTTGCTGGGTAAACCACTTCATGTGCATACTGATCCTCCAGAAATCCACGGAGCTTTCGAAAATATGGTTTTTCCATCTCTTTTTCAATGATAGGTTTCCAATTGTTGGTGATTTCAGGAAATTTCATGACTTTCTCCTCCTTTTAGACCTTCGCTCACTCGAGTCAAAACTCGATATTATCTCTTTTGTATTATATCAACTATAGGAGCCTCCCTTTATAACTAAAAATATACCCTGCCTGCTAACTTTTCCTTTCAAATCAGGCTTATTTCTGCCTTTATTGTTCCCTCGTTTGAGTCGCCATGTTTAAACGACCTTATGAGCGGATATATAAACTGTATACGAGAGAAGCCATCTAGTAAGGTTTCCTCTATTATTCTATCTACCATTCTAAAGGAGGAATTTTTGTGTATAAAGTACATGTTGTAGAAAATGGCGTACAAGCTACTGATACTGTGAATATGCTGCAAACAGAAGGTTTTGAAAAGGATAGCATTTATCTTTTCGCCCACGACAAGGATCGTACTGAAGATTTAACAGAAGCTACCGGCCTTGGTGAAATGGGAATTAAAGAACAGGGCTTAGTTGATTCTGTTGGCAATATGTTTAAATCAAGAGGGGACGAGCTGCGCAATAAGTTTGAAGCACTAGGTCTCTCATCAAACGAAGCATCTCAGTATGAAGTGGAGCTCGATAAAGGGCGCCTCGTTCTAGTTGCTAGCGACGAAGTGAAGTAATAGTAACCATTAATGCGCAAGCGCCCATGCGACTTGGGTAAGGTTTACTAGTCGCTTGGTGTTTAAGCTAGATACAGAAAACACACACGGTTATCCACCACCTGAAACCTTTATAACCTAAAGGACAAGAAAATCCACCTGTCGAATTGACAGGTGGATTTTCTATTTCTTTAGAAGTTGACCTTCTGCACACGATACTATAAACATAAGCCCCACTACACACCTAAAGGTTTGTCTCGCCCGCTTAGCCTAGAATTCGCTGATAAATGCTTCTGGCTTGAGCAAGGTCTTTTGTACCATGTATCAACGCACGGCCGTCATTAAAAATAACCATCCGCTGTTCACCCATCTCAACTGAAAGTAAATATGGATTCCCTTTAACTTGATACCCCAGGGCCTCAAGCTGAGTTGCTGTTTCTTTTAAGTTAACCTCCCCCTTATGATGAGGTCGTATTTGTACGGTTTCTCTGCCGCAAAGGACAGTCGACTTTGTCATATTTTCATGGTTAAGGTAAGGATATTCCGGATGCGCGCCGCATGACAGGCAGCCTTCATCTTTGGCCTTGGACATTTTCATGTTTGTATACTGGTTTCGCCATAGATCAAAAGAAACAAAGGAAGTCCGGACTGCCTCCCAATCCTCGGTGAGAATTTTCAATGCCTCAGCCGTCTGATGGGCAATAACCATCTGAACTGCGGGAGCGATAATCCCCCCGGTATCACAGGTCATACCCTGAATAGGAATCGTTTTAAGCAGGCAATTCAAACAAGGGGTCTTACCAGGCAGAACAACAAAGCTCATTCCAAAACTGCCTACACATGCCCCGTAAATCCAGGGGATCTTATATTTTTGAGAAACATCATTTATCGCCATTCTTGTCTCAAAGTTATCAGTAGAATCAAGGATTAAATCGACACTTTCAGCCAAATCTAGCAGCATTTCCGGTGTGGCGTCAGCAATGCGGGCGGTGATCTCAACATCCGAGTTTATCGCCCGCAGTCGCTTTTCGGCTGCAGCTGCCTTGGGCAGTTTTTCAGCGACATCATCTTCTGTATAAAGCTGTTGGCGCTGAAGATTGCTAGCCTCAACATAATCTCGGTCAACGATCGTCAGCTTTCCAATTCCTGCCCTTACCATAATCTCGGCGTTGCCGGAACCCAGCGCCCCGGCACCAATTATTAACACATGCTTATTTGCGATTTTTTCCTGGCCAGTTTTTCCGATTTGCGGGAAAAGAGTCTGGCGTGAATATCGTTCAGACATATAAAAGCCTCCTTCAAAAAAGGAGCAGAATAGCGGTCATTCTGCTTTATGGATGTTAAATCACCCACCGCTGACTGGCGGTATAAAAGCGATCTCATCCCCATCATTAATTAGTTCATCATTTGATGCAAACTCTTCGTTTACGGCAGTCATAACCGTGTCGAGCTTTTGCAAATTATATTTCTCTGACATTTCGGCTTTAACCTGACCAACTGTCTTGCCAGCAGCTTCTATTGTAATAGATTCCTGGCCGACTGTGTCGCGCAAATGAGCAAAAAATAAGACTTTATTCATTGAGATCCTCCTCCTCTGGCTTACCTGTAGGATAAGACTTTGTTTCCAGCTGATTCCCGATCCATTCCTCGCCATCTTCCCAGTGTTCCTTTTTCCATATCGGAACAATTTCTTTAATGCGCTCAATCGCATACCGGTTCGCTTCATAAGAATCAGCGCGGTGCGGTGTTGACACTGCAATTACAACCGCTATATCAGTAATATCCAGCTTACCGACTCTATGGGTTATCGCAACTTTAGCTCCAGTCCACCGAGTTTCAATTTCTGATCCGATTTGTTCGAGTTTTTTCACTGCCATTGGTTCATATGCATCATAAACCAGATAAAGAGTTTTCTTGCCTTTAGTCAGTTCTCGGACTGTGCCAATAAAAGTGGTAATGGCTCCTGCTTCCCGCTGAACAACTTTATCGATGACAGATTGTGTATTTATTGGTTCTTTTGCTATTTCGAAGTTCATTTGTCCACCTCGGATTTTCTGTTATTTAAAGCATTACTGGTTCTGCATGATCCACTACTGCATAGCCCCCGATACTTTCAACCTGGGCTTTAAACTCCTGTGAATGGATCGCTGATATAAGCCATTTACCCTGTTCGCTTTCAAAGAATGCTTTCGTCATTAGTAAATCATAACTTTCATCGGCAACTGGGATAAAATCAAGCCCCATAGCTTTTGCGGCCGGATAAATGCCCAGTCCAGCTGTATTTGAGTTGACCCTCACTTCAGCTGCTACACTAAGGTGGGAAAACATCTCCCGTTCATACCCTTTAATCTGTTCAGGCTCAAGTTCTGCATCTTTCAATAGCATATCAAAAAGTATCCGCGTGCCGGCACCTTTCTGTCGGTTTACAAAGTAAACGTCAGGATCTGTAAGATCATGAATTCCATTAACCTTACTAGGGTTCCCAGGGGAGACAAGCCAACCTTGCTTTCGTTTTAAAAATGGATAAAGGACAACATCTTGTCCTGAAAGTATTTTTTTTACATATGAAATATTATATTCGTTTGTTTCCGGATCAAGCAAATGAATGCCCGCTACATGGGCTTCCCCTTTTCGTATTGCCATAAGGCCCGCCATACTGCCTACATGGGAAGAAACAATTTTCATGTCAGTATTCTGCTGTTTTAAATTTGATGATAGCAGATCAATGGTCAGATCATGGCTCCCGCTAAATACAATTGCATTTTTAATTTCATTCAGCGGCTTTAATAATTCAACTTCTGCTAAATCGCCCTGCTCATACCCAAGGATATTAGAAGCAACAATTAACAGCCCGTCTGCCCTCACATACGACATTGTCACTCCCGCTGCTCTTGTCAGCGGATTGGCAACATATTGTCCATTCACGTAGCCGATGCTCATTCTGATAAAATCCTCTGCTCCCATTGTTGAAACGATCCGGCGCCCCAGCTTCACTTTGAGCTTTTGCCGCTGCGGTTCGATAACCTGGAGATATTTGCAAACAAGCGGCCGTACAAACCATTCTAGTGCTAAATAGGCAGACACAGGATAGCCCGGGACTCCAACTACTATTGTATCATTTATCTTCCCTAAAATAACGGGTTTACCCGGCCGTGCGGCGACCCCATGGGTAAAAACAGTGCCGAGTTCCCCTATAATGTGGACCGTGTAGTCCTTTGATCCTGCCGAAGAACCGGCATTGATGACGACGATATCTGAAGATTCCACAGCCTTTAATAGAGCAGCCTTAATTTCTTCTGGTTCGTCTGCAACAATATCATGAAGGATCGGTTCACCGCCCCATTCTTGAATAAAACCCGCGAAAACTGTTCCATTGAATTCAACGATTTTCCCAGAAGTTAGCGGTTCGTTTGCTTGAACAAGCTCATTGCCTGTCGGGATGATTGTAACCACAGGTTTTTTCACGACAGAAAGCTCAGTCACTTGTCCGGCTAGCAGAACACCTAGATCGGCTGGACGCAATGCATGGCCTTGTGAAAAAAGCATCTCTTCCTGGACGATATCTTCGCCGATTGGCCGGATATGCTGCCAGGGAGTTGCCGGCTCAATAATTTCAATCGTATCATTGTCGATAATTTGAACATGCTCAATCATGATAACAGCGTTAAAGGGCTCGGGAATTGGGTTTCCTGTATCAACATAACAAAATTGAACTCCCTTGATAAGATGCAGCGGCTTTTGCTCATGAGCGCTGTATGTCTCCTCTGCCATGACTGCAACTCCATCCATTGCTGAAGCGTGATAATGAGGCATAGACATTTTGGCAAACACAGGTTCAGCCGTTACACGTCCGAGGGCATGACTTACAGGAATCATCTGACTTTGTGAAGGGACTTTAAAAACTTCGAGAATTTCCTGTTTAGCCTGCTCCCGGGGTTTATCCTCTAAATATATTTTTCTTTTATAACCTGCTTGCTCCATCTCCAGTTCCTCCTTATCTAGTTAATATTACAGGTACACAGTCACCCTGTGAGACCCCTTCTTTTTCAGAAGTGATTTCCGCAATCCCGCTGCTTTTAACTAGTGTTGTAATTAATCCGGATTTTCCGATAATTGGTTCGGCCCACCATCCTCCATCTCGCTGTTCAAGTCTGACACGGATATAATCGGATCGGCCAGGAGCTGAAGGGATATTCTTAGTGATTCTTGCAATGACCCGGTCTGGTCTTTCTTCTGGCTTTTCCCCTTGAAGTGCTTTCAGAATATATTCTCCAAATAACTTGAAAATAACCATAGCCGAGGCCGGATGTCCAGGCAGGCCAATGACAGGCTTTTCACCTGCAACTGCAAGTATAGTCGGTTTTCCTGGCTTGATTGAAATCCCGTGCACAAATACACCCGGCTTTCCAAGTGTTTCGATCACTTCCGTTGTGTAATCCTTTGCGCCTACGGAACTGCCGCCAGAAACAATTAAACAATCAACCTTTTTAAATAGCTCCTTTGCACGTGCTTCAAATGCATCGAACTGATCTTCAACAATACCACCATAAATAACCTCAGCATTCCAATCCCTTGCGAGCCCTGCGATCGTTAAGCAGTTGATATCACGAATTTGTCCAACAGCCAATTTTTTTGTGTCATAAGGAACAATTTCATCACCTGAGGAAAGGTAACCTATTTTTACTTTTCGGTAAACCTTCACTTCTGCTATTCCAAGAGAGGCAATTGCTCCTAATTCCTGAGGCCGCAGCTTGGTGCCTTCCTCGAGAAGTGTCTCGCCTTCGCTTATATCTTCGCCAGCTCTAATCACGTTTTCATTTGGCGCAATTTGTCTATACGTATTTAACACGCCACCGAGCTCTTCACAGTGCTCAATCATAATTACGCTGTCACTTCCCTGCGGAATCATTCCTCCAGTAGGGACATATAGAGCTTCACCTTGGAGAACTGGCCTTTCGGGCTTTTCACCCATTTTCACTTCTCCTGTTACGTTTAGGAATCCAGGCGTCGACTCTGAGGAACCATAAGTATCTCTCGCTTTGACCGCATATCCATCAACCGTTGACCGATCAAATCCAGGTACGTTTTCCTCTGCCAGGACCGATTCAGCCAGAATATAATTTAAAGCCTCTGCTAATGGGCGGAATTCAGTGTCTTTTATTTTGGTGATTTTTTCTTCTATCAGCGCAAATGTTTCATCGACTGTTTTCACTTTGAAAAATTGCATAATCCGCTTCTTCCTCTCCCGAAAAAGTTATTCCTTAGCTTCCGCCCACTTTTTCGCATTCTCATATTCCTCAGGATGGTTCATGTTGTAAAAAATGCGATCAAGGCTTTCGCTGTTGTATGCCTGGAAATCTCTATCGTTCAGGTACAAAACATTGAGGCTTTCGAGCAGATGTTTTATTCTTAGATTTTTATTATTCAAGCACTCTTCAATTCTGGATATGATGCTTTTCCTATAAACAGCAAACAAAGGATGCTGTCTGCCTTCGATTACAGGAACTACCGCATCATAAGAACCGGCCTTTTCAACCAAAGCAGCCGCAAGGTCAGAAGTGACAAACGGCATATCACAAGCTACCAAGATATTGATTTCAGAAGCTGAAGCCATTAAACCAGCATGGATTCCTGCCAGCGGCCCTAATCCTGGGTATTCATCTGAAACAGTCTTCAATCCAAGAAATTTATACGTCTCGGGTTCATTTGTAACGAGAATTACTTCTGCAAATCCGGACATTTCATCCTTGATCCGTTCGATATTGGTTTTATTATTAAATTCCAGCAATGCCTTGTTCGATCCCATTCTGCTAGATTTTCCACCAGCTAAAATAATCGCCGAGGCTTTCATGTTACGCACCTTCTTTTAGTTTTTGCCTTTTGGACTGCCCCCAGAGGTATAGCCTCTCTCCTGAGCTATAAAGTCTAAGTGAATTGTCGTCAAGTCTAGTATTGCAACAGTTGGCTTCGTTATATATTGTCTAGTATCAATTACTTTAGTATATCCATGACACTTTTCGCAAACCTGAATCTGTGCAGCAGCTTCTCCTTCTACATTCATATTTTCTACCGTTTTATGATCATTATTTCCGCAATGAGAACAGGCAACCCTTTTATCACGCCAGTGTACTGTACAGCGTGGACAATAGACAACCTTTTGACCCTCTCCCTCAAGTTGAGCAATCCTCACTGGTTCTCCACAAACCTGACAGCCGCATCTTGGCTCAGCTTTATGAATTTCCGGCTGTGCCTTCTCAGCCAAGATTTGAAGGTAAGGGCGCACGGCTGATTCAGCTAAGAAATAAGGAAGCCATTCTTCGAGCCCCGTTTCCCTAGCAAACTCATTAAAGTAAGATTGATTAAAAGAAAGTGCTTCTTCAATCCATTGGTGAGCTACAGTTTCTGTGAGTTTATCATTTAATATTTCAAAGCTAGCAGATAGAGCGGGATTCTGATTTACAAGCAATTCTTCTAATTCCTTTATCCACTGTAAAAATAGTGGAATTTCAAAGTGAATATCCGCAAGGGCAACAACTGGCACCCCTGCTGCCATCGCAGCCTTGTCTAGATTAGGGTTAACCCCATCAGCATGCACAGAATTCTTCCAGGATTCTTGGAGTTTAATAATTTTTGATTGCAATTCCTTATACTCCCTTGAAACAACAGTTGTTTTCATCCTGACACCTCTTCTATAGTTTTAAAGGAAAAGCTGTCTTGTTAGAGACAGCTATTTCCCCAATCATATTTAATATTGGTACCGTTCAATAAGGCTGTAACCGTAAACTTTGTTGCTAAGCAAGCTAGCGTTGATCTTTGGGCAGTCGGCGAGCGACGGACAGGATGTCCTAGTCAGGCGAGTGCCGCAGGACGCGGCAATGGCTTTTCTTTGTCCAGCTCCAGCGCCTAGCCCCTCGAGTCGCTTCGATCTTGCTGATGAAGTCAAAGAACGACTTCACCATCAAGCTCTCCAGCGCTTGTCGAAGCTAAACAGTCGGCTTAACATTAAGAATTGTCGGGGCTGATCAGGCGCTTCCGCTTTTCTTTGTCCAGCTTCGCCTCCTAGGGGCTCGGGGTCATAAGTCAATCGCCCCTGGACAGTCGGCTCCGCTTTTCTTTGTCAAGCGCCTTTTTTCTTGTTTTGTTTTGGGTCGTCTAGGTCTGGGAAGTTGCCTTTTTTGACTTCTTCCTCGTACCATTCTGCGTAATGCTCTTTTGCCCAACGTGCAGGAACCTTGCCGGTCACTACACCGGTAAACCCTGGCCGTGAGTTTTTATGGATGACACTAAGGTAGATATGTCCTACAACAACGGCAGCCGCTAAACCAAAGCCTATGTTATGAAAGAGGTAGGCCCACTGGACAACTGCACTTGGGAACAAGTCTGGGAACCACATTGGGAACCCTGAACCCAAAATGATAATGGCTGTAAGGATTTGCAGGATTGAGTTGATCTTTTCACCAGCATTAAAGAATGTTTGTTTTACGTGTTTAGACTTAAAACCAAAAAGCTCTTTAGTAAATTCAGCGAAAAACTGAATATCTCTCTTCTTCCAAGTAATTAGCTCTTTCAGCCATAACTTAAAGCCTTTAGGATCAAAAATCAGCCAGATAAAGGTTGGAAGAATAAAGGTTACAGCGAAAATTCTGTGCAGCAAGCGGGCCATTTCCGGTCCACCTAACACCACATACAGCCAGTCAAACCACTCCGTGTACATAGGCAGGGCTGTAATGTATAGAGCCAGGAACGAAATGGCGTTGATAGCATGAGCCCATACAAACCCTTTCGAAAAACGTCTAACTTGCAATTCAGGCTTTTGCTGCTTACTCATCGCTCTCACCACCATCTTCATGTGTTCCATTGCCCTCTTTATTAAATAGCTTGTTGGAAATAAATGCGCCTACAACCGCCATTGTGGTTGCACCGATCATCATTTTGCCAATTGGCTGCGCATAGTCTTTCCATAAAACAGCTGAGGTTGGAACCTTAGGGTTTTCAGGCATACCATAAACAGAAGGTCGTTCCGCAAGAACATAAATTGTATGTGTGCCGCCAACTCCCTCAGGATTATAAACCATCGCATTAGGATAACGGTCTTTAATTTCTTTAACCCGCTCTTCTGCTTTCTCGATCATTGCATCCTTACCGCCAAACTCCATTGCACCAGTATGGCAGGTTGTTACGCAGGCTGGCTGTAAACCTTCTTCAAGGCGATCGGTACACATCGTGCACTTATGAGCCTTCCTGTACTCTTTTCCGTTCTTATCCTTATACTCTTTAAGGGAAATAACATCGAACGGACAGTTTTGCACACAATAGCCACAGCCAACACATGTGTCTTGATCAATAACAACTGTTCCAAATTCGGTATAGCTGATAGCGTTTTCCGGGCAAACCTTCTCACAGGCAGCATCGCTGCAATGGTAACAGGATGAGTGGCGGAAAAGATAGTCAAGACCGCCTTTCGAGTTTTCATGCTCAACGAATGTAAGGACATTCCATGTATCTGCTGACACATTGGCATGAGACTGCATGGTCCCAAGAAAATCCTGAGGCTCTGCAGGGAGGTCGTTCCAGTTTTTACAGGCAACCATGCAGGCACGGCAGCCATCACATTTTGTTACATCAACGTATTTTACATATTCGGCAGCCATTAGTCAGCCCTCCTTACATTACAGAGGAATGCCTTATATTCAGGAATGGTCGTGTTTGCGTCCCCGATATGAGGTGTAAGATGGTTTGCTGTATCCCCTGTTGCATAACCTTTATAACCAAAATGCCATGGCATTCCAATATGGTGAACTTTTTCGCCTTTTATGATGAAAGGTTTAAAACGTTTTGTCACCATTGCGTAAGCTGTTATTTCGCCTCTGGCTGTGCTGACAATAACTTTATCTTTGTTTTTAATGCCTTTTTCTTTGGCAAGCTCTTCACTCAGTTCTATAAACATATGTCCAACTAGTTCAGACAGCCATTCCTGGTTTCGTGTCATTGATCCAGACTGCCAATGTTCAGTTACCCTGTAGGTTGTTGCTACGATTGGATATTTGCTGGCATCACCTTTAAGGTTAAAATCACCTTCATGGATTTCGACAGCAGGGTTCAGTTCCTGGCTTGAGAATACATTTGACGCCGGACTTTCAAATGGCTCGTAATGTTCTGGGAATGGTCCTTCATTTAGTGGTGCAAACAATCCGCCAACTCCATCTTTAAGCATGATAAAAGGATTATTTCCACCCGGGTCGGAAGGTGCCTTAATTGGAACGAAGTCTGGCACATCATTGCCAACCCATTTTGCCTGGGCAGCGTCCCACCAGATTACTGCTTTTTCCTTGCTCCATGGCTTTCCATTTAAATCTGCAGATGCGCGGTTGTATAAGATTCGGCGATTTGCCGGCCATGCGAACGCCCAGTTAAGATAGTTTCCGCCTCCGGTATCGACATTATCTCGATTTTTCGCACGATTTTTGCCTTCTTCTGGATAAAAGCCTGTATAAATCCAGTTGCCAGAACTTGTGGTTCCGTCATCCATCAGCGCTCCGAAAGTCGGTAGCAGCTTTCCTGTTTTAAGGTCGTATCCATTGATTTCTTTACACACCAGGTCAATATCAGGGTGATGTCCTTCCCCGAAATTCCAGGACAACGCATTGAACGGTCTCGCAGCCGCTGTATTTTCATTTTTATAGAGTTCTTTAAGTTTTTGAACTAATACATGAATGATCTCAAGATCGGCTAACGAATCTCCCTTTGGCTCAATCGCTTTCCAACGATACTGCATCCACCGGGAAGAATTTGATACACTTCCATCTTTTTCATAGGAAGATGCTGCAGGAAGAAGGAACACTTCTGTATTAATTTCAGCAGGATTTCCGCCAGCTTCTTTTTGCCAGAATGCAGCCGATTCAGTTTCCCAAAGGTCCACTGCAACTAGCCATTTTAGATTGCTAAGTGCTTCTTTTTCTTTCCCGGCGTTAGGGCCGCCGACTACAGGGTTTGTTCCAAATAGGAATGTACCTTCAATCTTTCCTTCATACATGGCCTTAAATAAGTTAATATGCGAATAGTTTTTATTTCCTTTTGGCAAATAGTCGTATGCAAAATCATTCGCTTTTGTCGCATTGTCCCCGTACCAAGCTTTAAGCATGCTAACAAGGAACTTCGGCTTGTTGCTCCAGTAACCTGCTGCTGGTGTTTCGTTTGCATTGTAATCTGCTAAAGTTGCATGTTGAGGTTTTGCAGTTGGTGTTCCAACATAACCTGGAAGCAGGTGATGTAAGAGTGCAAAATCAGTAGACCCTTGTACGTTTGACTCACCGCGCATGGCGTTAATTCCGCCTCCAGGCAGACCAATATTGCCAAGAAGCAACTGGATCATTCCGAAAGCACGAACATTTTGCGATCCGACTGTGTGCTGGGTTGTTCCCATTGCATACATGATCGTACCTGATTTTCCTACCTGTCCTGTCGCACAGAAGGTTTCACAAACTTTCAGGTAATCATTTTTCGGAGTTCCCGTTACAGATATAACGGTATCAACATCATAGCGATTGTAATGCTGCTTCATTAATTGGAAGACAGATCTTGGATGCTTCAGTGTTTTATCTTGTTTTGGGGTGCCGTCTTCGTTTGTTTCAAATGCCCATGTTGTTCTGTCATACTTTCTCGTTGCCTCATCATAGCCGCTGAATAGCCCGTCATTAAATTTATAATCTTCCTTTAATATGAAGGGCGCGTTTGTATAATTAACCACATAGTCCTTGTGGTACAATTCATTATCAATTGCATACTTAATCATCCCGCCCATAAAAGCAATATCTGTTCCCGAACGAAGCTGGGCATAGACATCTGCTTTAGAGGATGTCCGTGTGAAACGAGGATCAACAGAGACGATTTTCCCGCCCTTTTCTTGTGCTTTTGTCAGCCATCTGAAGGATATCGGGTGGTTTTCGGCGGGATTGCCGCCCATGATCAAAGCACAATCTGTATTTTGCAAATCACTCCAATGATTTGTCATTGCTCCACGACCTACTGTAGGTGCCAGACCGGCAACCGTAGAACTATGTCATATTCGCGCCTGATGTTCGAGATAGACAACACCAAGCCCTCTCATCATTTTTGCCAGCAGGTAAGTTTCTTCATTATCAAGTGCAGCTCCGCCTAGGCTCGCAATGGCTTCGGTCTTATTAACAGTAAAACCGTTTTCTTTTTCCACAAACGTTTTATCGCGAGTTTCTTTTGTCCGCTGGGCAATCGTTTTATACATCCACTCCCAGTCTTTTTCTTCCCATTTGTCACTTCCTGGAGCGCGGTACAGCGGTTTTGTTAAGCGCTTTTCAGAGGTGTATACTTGCCTGATTGTCGTTCCTTTACTGCAAAGAGTTCCTTCGTTAACCGGGCTATCCGGATCCCCTTCTGTATAGACCACAGTATTATCCTTTGTGTGTACAAGGATGCCGCAACCTACTCCGCAAAAACAGCAGATGGTTGGTGTTACAGTTGCTCTGGCAATTTTCAGTTCTTTTGACTTGGCATATGCTTCTTTTTCATTGAAGCCAAGCTCAACAACTGCAAGTGTAGCAGCCGTGGCGCCTGACAGTTTCAAAAATTGCCGGCGATTCAGGTTAATTTCAACCATTCTCTCTCTCTCCTCCCCAATTTTAGCTAAAACGTCCCTTTTTCTGCTTTAAATTGACCCTTCCCTCAGTGACCCCCTTTCATCGCGCCTCCAGACCAGCAGGCTCTGCTAAATCATTAATGATTCTGTTTTCCGATGTATAAACGATCGCCATCTTCCCCCTGAGGTAGCCAATGACTTCTATATTTAAATATCTTGCCAACTGTACCGCCTGCTTGGTAGCAGCTGTACGGGAGCCAATGATAGCGAATCCAAATCTTGCAGCTTTTGAGAGCATTTCATATGAAACACGGCCCGTTGTCAACAAAATAAGTGTTTCCGGCCGTAAGCGTTTTCTTAGGGCATGGCCAATAATCTTGTCCACGGCATTATGGCGGCCTATATCCTCTCGAACGGTAATGGTTCCATCTTGATGGACAATACAGGCTCCGTGCATCCCGCCTGTTATCAAATAAAGCGGGGAGCTTTGGGCGAATTCACTTCGCTTCTTCAAAAGGTAACTTAGCTTGCAGCTTTGTTGTGAGTTTACCTTGTCAAAGTTCTTCACATCTGTCATCGAAAAGAAGGTAACTCCCCGGCCGCAGCCAGCAGTGTAGTGCTTCTTTTTCGAAAACATTATTTCCGGATCAAATCCATTTGTAAGCGTCACGGCGATTGTTCCTGTATCTTCATTGAGCTGAACAGTTGCAACATCATCTATACTGTCAATTAATCCCTCAGAAAACATATAGCCATAAACCCAATCTTCAAGATCATGCTTGGTCAGCTGAAAAACAGCAATTTCATATCCATTGACGATTAAACTAACCGGGTACTCATCGGGACATCCCTTTCTGTTCATCTTCTTTCTCCCTTCTTGTTATCTAAATGGGATAACCAAGTAATCTATTCTCTACTACTATTTTAGAAACTATAGAAAAAGGAATCTGTTAGATTGCTCACACTTTTTTAAGTTGGGAAAAATCATTAACTAGATCACTAATTTATTGATATATCAGCATTAAAATCATCTCTATATTATTAATGTAAAGAATTTTTGAGATAAAAGGCTCGTTAATTGTGACGATTATATAGCTAATTATTGTCCGTTTTATTACAAACTTAAATTGACTGCAAATGACAACCTTTCCATCAAAGACGTTTACAGCACCCGCATCCAATTCGCAATTTCATGTTACTTTAAACCTTGCAGCACTACAGTAACTTTTCTCACTACCATGGTGACAGGCACCACCCAATTATTTACCAATCACCTGAATGAAGTGAATACAGAATTGTTTTTTAAAAGTTTTTATATTGATATAATCAAAGAAAGGGTCCAAACCCTAATTCGAATAGACATCAGGAGGTTTTTATTAATGGCAGTTAAGAAGGTCTTAACCGTTGCAGGTTCTGATACCAGCGGTGGAGCAGGTATTCAGGCAGATTTGAAAACTTTTCAGGAACTTGGGGTTTACGGAATGACAGCGTTAACGACCATTGTGACAATGGATCCAAAAAATAATTGGCACCATGGAGTGTTTCCGCAGCCAACTGAGCTAGTTGCTGCCCAGCTGGAAACAATTTTATCTGTAGAAATAGATGCGATGAAAACCGGTATGCTCGGTTCTGTTGAAATTATTGAGCTGACCGCTAAAAGAATTGATGAACACCAGTTGAAAAACATCGTTATTGATCCTGTTATGGTGTGCAAAGGAGAAGATGAAGTTCTTCAGCCTGAGAATACTGAGGCTTTAAGGGAACTGCTAGTCCCAAGGGCTACAATCGTGACACCGAATTTATTTGAAGCATGGCAGCTTGCTCAAACGGGACCAATACGGTCTATTGAGGATATGAAGAAAGCGGCTGTGAAAATTCATGATATGGGCGCTGAAAATGTTCTGATAAAAGGCGGCAGCAAACTTAATCATGATAATGCAGTAGATCTTCTCTATAATGGCAGTGAGTTCAAGCTATATGAATCGGAAAAAATCGAAACAACCTATACGCATGGTGCGGGCTGTACCTATGCTGCAGCCATCACAGCGGGGCTTGCTAAGGGGTTAAGTGTCGAGGAGGCAGTAGATGTGGCAAAAGTTTTTATAACCGAAGCGATTCGCCACGGGTTCCAGCTGAATCAATATGTAGGCCCTACCTTACATGGCGCTTACCGCACATTTGGCGGAGAACAGACTTCCTACGATCAATAAGAAAAGAACCTGGAGCTAGACAGCATCATAACTTAATTTTTCTTTATAAAAAAAAAGGATGGCAAGGTTGAGCTATACCCCGTATAACGGACACTGATAAAAAAGTGTCCCTTATACGGGGTTTTTTGTGTTTCAATAGAATTATTGAGGGGACGGAGGAGTATCATGGGGAAGAATTTATATACCGATTTTCAGATAAAAGAACTT
>NZ_JABUNR010000002.1 GCF_013343715.1 Mesobacillus harenae | reverse complement strand
CTCCATTTCCTTCCCGGATATGGAAATAAAAAGCCCATGGAAACTTCGCTAAAAAAATGAAAAGGTAATGGATAGAGATTACAAAAGTTCTAGTTGAAAACACTTGCCATTGAATTTACACAATAATCAGGACTTGACTGGATTGTATCCGGAGTGATCCCATTAATTTTACACTCAAAGGAAAATCTGCGTTTTTACGAGTTGAAAGGTAGTTTGGGACTCTTTCTTGCAGTGCATTTTTTTAATTTTGGCTAGCGCTAGGAAGTTATGCATCAAAGAAAGAGATTTATCTATCGTTAACGGCGGGTTATGCATCGTTCATCTTGATTTATGCATCAAAAAACGGTTTTATTGCCAAACCTGTGTCCAAGTTGTGAAAACCAAACTACGGGAAGAATCTTGAGCCATATGGAGTTGCTCTAAAGGGCTAAGTGTTTTTATTTGACAGAAAATTATGATAAATTAATAGAGTAGCGATTTTACGAGGAGGAATGTTTATTGGCTAGAATCCCGTATATGGAGTATGAGCAGGCGCCTGAGCAAACGAAAGTGATGTACGACCAGTTGCAAAGCATGAATGGCCTAGTAAATGTGTATAAGATTATTGGTAATCATCCGAAAGCCTTGCAGGGGTTAATGGGAATGAGCATGGCGACATACCGGTCTGGTGACCTTGACCCTCAGCTGGCGGAGCTCGTCTATTTGTATACATCTACTTTGAACCAGTGCCATTACTGAATTCCGACCCATATTATGCTCGGTCGGAGCGTAGGATTAACGAAGGAAAAAGTAGAGCAGCTGCGTAATTGGAAAGACAGTTCTGTTTATAATGATGAGGAGAAGCTTATTCTTGAATACACCGAAGAACTAGTGACAAATGTCAGGATATCTGATGAATTGTACAAGCGGGTAGCCGATCATTTCTCAACTCAACAAATCATCAATATTTGTTTTACGAGCGGCATTTCTGGGATCATCAATCGAATCCATGGAACCTTTCAAACGGACGTAGATGAATCCACGTCATCAAATGAATTTGTAGAAGCTAGCAGGGGAGTGCTAGAAGAAAAATAGATATAAAGGTGACAGGCACCATCCAGAAAATTGGATGGTGCCTGTCACCTTTTTCAGTCCGAAAAGAGATCCATTGTTGTATTGCTTAAAGGGAAATTACACATAATACCGTTAAAAATCGCACATGAGGTGAAGACATGTCTAGCAAATCTATCAATGATAAGTTACTTATAATTATTTGGCTTGGGATCGGGAGTGCTATTTTATCAAGTGTTTTAGTGCGATTCTAATTAGGCTGTCATTAAAAGGAATAAGACAGGCTTCCAAGATTGTGGGTTAAGGAGGGCGGTAAAACCAAATAAAAAACATAAACGGAGGGGCTTACATGAAGACTTTTGAAAAAATAGAGATGCATTACACAGCTTTGCGTGATTTATGGCTTGAGCACTGGCTTAATAATGTTATTTTCACTCCTCAATGGTGGATTCTAGTTTTAACCTTTGTGATTCCTTACATCATATGGTGGAAGCTTGTGGATAAGAGCCGTCTTCGAGATATTGTTCTGATAGGATTGCAGGCAGCTTTGATCAGTTACCTGTTAGATCAAATTGGTACGGCTCTGGCTTTATGGATTTATCCATACTCGTTAACCCCGTTAGAAAGGGAAGTGTTTGATCCGGCCGACTTCTCTGCAATTCCAGTTTCATATATGCTGATTTTCCAATACTTTTCGAAATGGAAAAAGTATTTTTTAGCTCTAGTTGTATTTGCGCTGATTGCATCTTATGGGGCTGGCAGTTTTTATCAGTGGCTGGGAATTTATAAGCTAGAAAATTGGAAACATATTTATTCTGCCATCCTTTACATAATGCTAGGTTTATTCATGAAATGGCTCTTAAGTAAAATAAAATCTCGTGAAGCTGCGGAATAGCGATTAAAAAAATGCCCACTTAGTTAGAGTTCCATTCAGGGCAGGTGTATTGTAAGTAGGCTTTAAGGTTACAATAGTCTTATCTGTCGATTAGTGAGGTGACAAGCCATGCATGAAAAACAAAAAGAAATGTTAAGTCAAATTAGATCGCTGCTTGAGGAAACCAGCCAGCTGCAGCTAGAATACTGGAAGAACTTTTCTACTATGGGTGACTGGCAGTTTTGGGCGATCATTCTAATGTTAATTGTTCCGCTCACTTTATTACTTATCTTCATTGATAAAAGAAAAATCTTGCTGCTTGGCTTTTTTGGACTTAATTATCATATCTGGTTTCAGTATGCTAATGCTACAGGGATAAGCTTTGGCTTGTGGGAATATCCATATCAATTTGTTCCGTTTCTGCCTAGCTTTGCCCTTGATGCCTCATTAGTGCCAATAAGCTATATACTTCTATACCAATGGACGTTAAATAATAAAAAGAATATTTATATTTACGCAGTGTTAATTTCAGCTTTTTTTGCATTTGTATTTAAACCGATTATGGTCAGCTTGCACTTATTTCATATGTTTAAAGGCATAAATTACTTTCATTTATTTTTGTTTTATATCTTGTTTTTCATTGTATCCAAATTAATAACAAGTTTGTTTTTATGGCTGCAGGAAAAGGGCCAGGAGAAATCTCGAGATTAAAAGAACAATCCTATAGTCAAGTTTTAAAAGTATTCTCCCTAAAGCGGTTTTTCATCTTCTTATAAAAGATTTGTCGAACGGTTTTCCTATTTTCAGGTCAACATGTCTTTTATAATGATAGAGTATTCAGAAAATGAATCGAGGGGGAATAAAAATGGCAAAAATGATTGTTATTTACGACCAGCCTAAAAACAAGGAAGGTTTCGATAAGTATTATAACGAGGTTCATATCCCAATGGTGGAAAAGGTTCCTAACGTAAAAGGAGCAAAGGTTCAACACGTCCTGCAGGCGATGAACACAGATGATAAGCTATATTTGATCGCGGAAATTGAGTTTGAAAGTACAGAAATTTTAAATCAATCCTTTGCTACACCTGAATTTCAAGCGGTCCAGGCTGATGTAGTCAATCTTCTTGAATATCTAAATAAGCCACCCGTTGTCGCTATAGTAGAGTAACTCCATGGAAGCCTCATTTGGGGCTTTTTTTTTGTGATTTTTACCAGTAACCTACCAGGTGACAGGCACCATCCAGGTAATTTCCAGTATGGATTGTTCCACCAGATTTCATCTTAAACAAAAACAGCTAGGGGTGCGCCCCAGCTGTTTTTGTAATTTATCGCTTTCGATATATGGCTTTTGAACGTCGTTTGGCCAGAAACTTTCTGGCTATTGGGTAAATGATAGGGGCCCATCTTACAACCATTCTAAATAGTTTTCTCATGAGTGACTCCTCCTGTTTGACTTATCTTATAGTTCCCGAAATTTATTTTCATAAAACATATGAGATTTTGCATATGCAATAGTAGAAAAATAAGTCTCAGGACGTATAGAAAGCGGCAAAATCTCTGTTACAATACGGATAGAAATAGATAGAAGGCACTTATGATAAACGCCTATTAAATAGGGGTTCAGCAGTGAAAACGCTGGAAACTTTTATGGAGGACTTTCGTGCAAACTTGGATTACAGATATTATGGAAAAGTTCGGATATTTAGGCATACTTTTGATGATTGCTTTAGAAAATGTTTTTCCGCCAATCCCTTCCGAAATTGTCCTTACCTTTGGTGGGTTTATGACAACCTACACTGATTTAACGATCATCGGAGTAATCTTTGCTGCTACAATTGGGTCAGTTCTTGGAGCAGTAATCCTGTATGGAGTCGGCCGGCTTCTTGATGTTAAGCGGTTAGAGATAATAGTGGATCGCTGGGGACATATTTTACGTGTGACAAAAGAAGATATATACAAAGCAGATGCTTGGTTCGATAAGTATGGCTACTGGACTGTACTTTTTTGCAGAGTGATTCCGCTGCTGAGAAGTTTAATCTCCATTCCAGCAGGCATGTCCAATATGAACTTTGGGTTGTTTCTCCTGTTTACAACGATAGGAACACTTATCTGGAATATTGTCCTTGTAAATATCGGGGCAGCCGTTGGCGAATCCTGGGAAGAAATCGTAGGCATCATCGATACTTATGCAAACTTCGTCTATGCACTAATTGCTGCAGGGGGATTAGTCTTCATTGTTTGGTTTTTCAGACGAAAGCAAAGGTGACAAGTACAAGTTGCAGGTGCCATTCACTTTTTCTATGCAACTAAATGGAAGTTTTGTTCCAGGTGACAGGCACCATCCAAAATTTGCAAATTAAAAAGAAAAGGTTATCGAGCCTTTTCTTTTTTTGCTTCTATTCGGGGAAATTCGCATCAATTTTTTTAAGGTCTGTGCCATCATCACGATTTTGATTTTGTTCTTTCGATTGTTCTCTGATTCTTTCTGTTTTGGTGCCAAGTGTTTGCTGATAGGATACGGGTCTTTTATCTTCTGGCATCACGTTCACCTCCAAGTTTATCTTCCCCGTTTTTTTACCAAATAGCCGCCGAGTGTCTTTTATTACCGAGATTTACGCTATAAAATAAGCAGCCCCGTCCCTATTGTTATAAGGATTGCGCCTGCGATGGTGTTCTTTGTTGCTTTTTCTTTTAAAATAATAAAACTCAAAATCATTGTGAGAACAACACTGAATTTATCAATGGGGGTCACGATACTTACCTTGCCGATTGCAATGGCTGCAAAATAACAAAGCCAGGAAAACCCTGTTGCAGCACCCGACAGGATCAGAAAAAGATACGATCTTTTGGAGATATGTCTCAGTTCTTTTAAGGTTCCCTGAAAGAAAACAACTCCCCAAGCAAATAGAATGATCACGACAGTCCGTATAAATGTAGCTACATTCGAATCGACATCTTCAATCCCAATTTTAGCGAGAATATTTGTCATTGATGCAAAAAGAGCGGCAAGGATTGCAAGGAAAATGTACGATTGGGCGCCTCGGACCATCTTCTTGTTCGTTTTTCCAATCAGGACAAAGGTGCCAACAGAAATAACTAAACCTCCGGCAACCACTAGTGGAGTGGCTGGCTCCTGAAGAATGATGAAGGACAATAGGATGGTGAGAACAACGCTTGCCTTATCGATCGGGACTACTTTCGAGACGTCGCCTATTTGAATGGCTTTAAAAAAGCAGAGCCAGGATAATCCGGTTGTTAAGCCTGAAAGCACGAGGAAAAGAAGCGAGTACGAGGACACAATAAAAAGCTCGTCTGTTCGGCCAGTAATCACAACCATTAAATAAGCCATCATTAATACGACCACCGTTCGGACGGCAGTTGCTAAATTGGAATTCACATTCTCAATTCCGATTTTGGCGAGAATGGCTGTAAAGGAAGCAAACAATGCCGCCAGTAAAGCTAAAATGATACTCATTTCATCATTCCTTTTTACGTGTTTGTTCCCGTTGGACAAGTCTTGTTGTTCTTTAGATAGTATGAAGTCAAAAGCGGCCCAAGAACTTGCAAAATCGTGTACATTATTGGATTTTACAATAGCTTGCGGATTATCGGTGTGTTTTATTATTTAATGGGTGACAGGCACCATCCAATTTTGTAATTGGGGCATTTTCTATATCTCTTTCCATCACTAAAAACGTTTAAATAATAGATCCTTAATAACTCTTAAGGAATACCATCTTAATAAGGTGGAAGCTCATTAATAAAAAGGAAGTAAACCGCTTTTGTCGAATATTCTTAAGAGGTGACAGGCACCATCCAATTTTCTGGATGGTGCCTGTCACCCAAAAGGGTCACTTAATCGGTATTTTTAAAGGGGTATAGGGATGACTATTTTTCGGAAGGTTGGAAAGGGTATTGGCCAGGCTGCTGGGGGAGTAATTGGAGGGGGCGTCAAGCTTGTCGGTAAAAAAGCAGGATCTCCTTGGGTAGAGGAAGTAGGAGATGGGATTAAAGTGGCTTCAACTGTTGCTTTGGAGAATGCTGGGCAATTTATAGATGGGGCTGTTAAGGGGACATATGGGGCGTTTTCAAAAAATGAACAGATGAAACAGGATGGATTCGGTGATTTAAAGGATTCCACTGGAAGAACAATTAAGGGGATTGGCCAAACGATCACCTACACGGTGGACTCTGGCAGAACAACCTACCAGGGGTTGAAAGAGGGAGATAAAGAAAAGTCAATGCAGGGGGTAAAAAACTTAGGTAAGGTGGCGGCGATATCAACCCTCGCAATCGGGGTCGTCGATTTTATAGATGGGGCTGATTCTGCTGAAGCTAAGGAACTGGATGCACGTAACAGTCATTTGGCGGGTGATATACACCCTGAGACGGGAGTGCCCTTCATGGAAAAATCGGTTGAACTGCCTAGCGGGGAAGTCGTCACCGGGTCCTTTCCTATATTTGATCCTGCCTATCAGGTCCAGCTGCCGGAAGAAATGTACCTGCAAAGTGATCATACGCATTTTTCTTATGCAAATGTTGAGTTATATGAAGCGATTCATAATAATCCGTCTGCAGCAGCTGAGTTAGGATTAACTAACCAGGATGTTCAAGGCTTATCTGAAGGAACAACACCTTCAGGCTATACTTGGCACCACCATGAAGAAGTTGGCGTCCTGCAGCTAGTGGAGCAAGAAACCCACCATAACACAGGCCACACAGGAGGCAGAGAACTGTGGGGCGGAGGAGCAGAATACCGGTAAATCTTTACGATATCAATAGAATATTCTAACCACTAATTAAGGGGACAGGACCTTTCGTCTTTTTAATAAAACATGGTTCTCCAATAAGATTTAAAGGTGCGATTTTTTGGTATATCTTTTATAATGAAAGTAGCGGTAGATAATCACCCAAAACGTTTTATGCAGTTCGGAGGGAATATTAGATGGATGCAAAAGTCCCATTAACAGGAACAGCTTTTTTGTCAAAGCTTATTACCCAGTATGCTTATATTCATCAACGAACAGTAGGCAAGACATCCGAGGAATATATTCGTCAAATCGGTCTTCGGACAGGTGAATGGCTTGAGGATTTTTATGGAGAAAAAGGTAGCGAATGGTCAATTGATCGATATGCTGAAGTAATTATAGATATAAAAAATTCAATTGGCGGGCACTTTTATATAGCGTCTGTGTCGCCTGACCATGTGATTGTGAAAGCAAAAGAATGCCCTTTTGGTGATGCGGTTAAAGATGCACCACATTTATGCCAAATGACCTCGAGTGTCTTCGGCGGTATTGCTTCCCGCAAATTCGGATATGGGAAAGTGGCTCTTAGAAAAAGAATAGCTTTAGGGGATTTAGGCTGTGAGGTGGCAATCTACTTTGGCCCTAATGAAAGCGAAGAAGGGGATGTATTTGAAAATTTACGCCGAACTCCAGATAAAGGGGATCCCTTTAAATGGGAGGAAGATACACTTCTTCTCTTAAATGAGCAGTTAAGGCAAAGCGATGAAATGGTGACAAAGCTTCTAAATGAACTAGAAGAGTTGCGGAGCCAGGTTAAGACAGAAAAGCTCTAAGTTCATCTGACTTCTAATAGGAAAAAAGCTGAAACTCTATGTTAAATAAGCTATTATATATTTAATATTAGCCGTTTTTTCTAGTGGCTTGAGGAGAAGGGGACTTTGGACAAAAAAATACAAGAGTTAATAAACAATTTAAGCAGCTCTTATAGCAGGCATATTTTTTATCATTATGACGTGCAGGAAAGCTACATAAAAAATGCAGTTTCTTACATTCTTTTAGGTATCCGACAAGGAAATCATATTGTACTGGTTGAAAATGAAAGAAACTATCGGATGATAATCAAAGACTTAGAAAACTTGCTAACTAAGGAACAATTGACCCTGTTGCATCATATAAATAATTTCGACTTTTACTATTCAACAAGGAACTTCCATCCTCATGCTGTGATAAACAATATCTCGGAAACAATTGAACCTTATTTCGGGATTAGTGAAAAAGTACGGACGTGGGGGCATATTGAATGGGGAGACTTAGAAGAAGTGTCCTGTTCCATAGAAGAATATGAACAAGAAGCAGATAAAAAGATAACTGAAACAGGCTTAATTTCAGTCTGTGCCTATAATGCTAAAAGAATAACTCCGTTTTTAAAAGGGTTATTAATGAAGTGTCATGGAATCATGATGACAGATGATGAAATCATAGATTTATCTGCAAAATGAGAGCGCTAGATACCTATGAAATTTTTCCTGAAGCGCGCTTGGTCCCAACACTAGGGCCAGGCGCTTTTTCAATCCTAACGGGTGACAGGCACCATCCAGTTATTTGGAAGTCCCGCAACAGCTATCTTCGTACTGCCTTGGATGCTTACGTGATTCTTCACCTTTTTTATTCCGGTTTAGGGCTTATTTATTTTTAACATGGGTACTTTAATAATAATGTAAGAATTGGAAATAGATTGTGGGGTTGAACAGTTTGTCATATGTACTATTACTTGTCGGATTTGCCTTATTGATTTTTGGGGCTAATTATTTTGTGGAAGGTGCTTCGAAAATTGCAGGATACCTAAAGGTTTCTCCGCTGTTAATCGGGTTAACAATCGTCGCATTTGGGACCAGCTCTCCTGAGGCTACAGTCAGTATTTTAGCAGCGTTAAATGGAAATGCGGATGTCGCACTTGGAAATATTGTCGGGAGCAATATTTTTAATATTACCTTTGTGGTCGGGGTGACCGCGATGATTGCCCCGTTGGCAGTCGAAAGCGAAACGATTCGAAAAGAGATTCCATTTACCTTGCTGGCCAGTGCATCGATGTTTATCTTTATTGCAGATGTCATTCTAACTGAAGCAAGTACAAATGTGATGACACGAAGCGAGGGTTTAGTTTTACTGCTGATATTCTCTGTGTTCATGTACTATATATTTGAAATTGCTAGGAAAAACCGCCATGCAGAAAGAGAAGAAGTTGCCCCTGATCCTGCTGAAAAGCCAACATGGGGAAAACAAATCATTCTTACTTTAGTGGGGCTTGCCGCTATCATTTTCGGTGGAGATTTAGTCGTCCGGAATAGTACTGAAATCGCGATGTCTTTAGGAATGAGTGAGACATTAGTTGGATTAACAATTGTTGCCGTCGGAACTTCGTTGCCTGAACTAGTAACTTCTATTATCGCGGCTTTGAAGAAGGAAAGTGATATTGCGATCGGAAATATTGTCGGGAGCAATATTTTTAACATCTTATTTGTTTTAGGGATATCCGCGACCATCATCCCTTTAGAGGTTGATCCGAAAATCTTCCTTGATGTCATCATCATGATTGTGCTGACCCTGATATTGATGGTATTTTCACGGACAAACTATAAAGTCGGTAAAATCGAAGGGGCAATTCTCGCAGCAGCTTATATCATTTACATGATCTATATCATCATTCGAAACTAAAACGGTGACAGGCACCATCCAGTTTACTGGATGGTGCCTGTCACCTGCCAAGAAATGGATGTGCTGTTTTTGTATAGTGTTGAGACGTATATGGATGGGAAGTATAAGATTTATGAATTGTCGGATTGGGAGACGAAGTCGTGGCTAAAAGTGGCGCCGGAACGAGGAGGAATGGTTATTGGTTATGGTTTTGATGGGCAGGAGCTTTTGTTCTTAAACAATGATACTTTCCATGATGAGACAGCTAATGTGAGGGGCGGGATTCCGATTCTTTTCCCAATATCAGGCCAATTAGAAAACGGCGAGTACGATTGGAACAGTAAAACCTATAAAATGAAGAATCATGGTTTTGCCAGAAATCACGCTTGGGAGGTTGTTGGGACAAGTAAGAAAAATGGCGTATCGTTAACCATATGCCTGAAAAGTGACGAAAGCACGAAGAATTCATATCCGTTTGAGTTTGAAGTAGTTTTTACATATACCCTGAAAGACGGCGTAGTGACGATCGACCAAAATTATACTAATAAGTCTGATTCAGAGATGCCGATGTACCCTGGCTTTCATCCGTATTTTAAAACGGCTGAAAAGAATATTTCATACACTACCGATGCGCGGAAGTACTTTGACTACAATGATTTAAAGGAAAAGAATATTCATGAAGGTCTCGATCTCAAGGGCAAGAAGGAAGCTTTAGTTTTACTGGATAGTGTGGAAAAGCAAATCAACTTTGAATTGCCGGAACTCCAAAGCACAGTAAAGTTAAGCTATGGGGAAGAATTTAAATACGTATATCTATGGACTGAGCAAGGTCAGGAATTTATCTGCGTAGAGCCGTGGATGGCGAGAACAAATGAACTAAACAGAAAAGAAGAGCTGTATTACATCAAGCCAGAAGAGTCATTAAGAACCTTTTTAACTATTTCAGTTACTGGGCAACAGGTGTGACTTCTTCAAAAAAGGCAATTTAACTGCTAGAATACAAAAGGCCTTATTCTCAGTTGAGGATAAGGCCTTTTCATTGTCAGGAATCTACAAAAGTAAAATTGTTATGGCCTTTATGGAAAATCCCGAAAAGGATGAAGCAGGCAAACCCCAGCACAATCCCAAAACCAACAGCTAGAACGGCAGTTCACAAAGTTTGAAAATCCGATCTACTAGTGCGGAAAAAGGTGACAGGCACGACACCCATTATCTGGATGGTGCCTGTCACCTTAAATGCATCTTAAATCAGCTAAACGTATAGACGTATGCTGCCGATATATAGTTAAAGAACTTGGAAAGCTATATTTTAATAAGAGGGGTATTGTAAATGAGGAATGCGGGGTTATTCGCTATTGTTTTTATGTTGGTGTTTTTGCCAGTGGGCCAGGGGATAGGTGCTGAAGCTTCAACTGGGAAGGCGAACAGCGCAGTTTCCGTTGCAGAAGAGGAAACTACAGACAGGATCATCGTCAAATTAAAAGCGAGCACCGATAGCCTAAAAGGGGATGCAGTCGGAAGAGCCAAGGATGCTAAAAAATTATTAGCGGTCAAAGTCCCAAAAAATAAAAAAACGAAAGTCTATATTAAGGAGCTCGAGCAAAGAAGTGACATAGAGTATGCGGAGCCCGATTATCTCGTTAAACCCCAATATACTCCCACTGATTTTAGTTTTACTAGGCAATGGCACCATACAGCCATTAAAACAGAACTAGCATGGGATCGGTCGAAGGGATCAAATGAAATCATCGTTGCGGTCATTGATGATGGAATTGATCTGGAACATCCTGATTTAAAAGAAAGAATTATCCAACCATATGATGCCGTCCAGCAAACCTTTGACTCCATAACTGTTGGGGAGCATGGAACCCATGTAGCTGGAATCATAGCTAGTTCTATCGATAATGGTATTGGTGGTGTGGGGGTTGCACCACACGTTAACATCATGCCGATCAATGTTTTTTCAGGGGAGGGTGCTTATACCTCCACAATCATTAACGCAGTCTACCATGCTGTAGATTCAGGAGCCAGAATCATAAACCTGAGTCTAGGAAACTATCACTATTCGCAATTCTTCAATGATGCAATTCAATATGCAGTTAATAATGGAGTCCTGGTCGTTGCTGCTGCAGGGAATCAGGCAACGAGTGCGACACACTACCCATCTTCCTACGCAAACGTGATCTCTGTCAGCTCAACAGATCGATATGATAACCCTTCAACTTTTACGAATTTTGGCAGTGATATTGATGTAGCTGCACCTGGAACATCGATTTATTCAACTTTTCCTCAAAACAGCTATGGGTATATGAGCGGAACCTCCATGGCTGCGCCGGTCGTTGCCGGGATAGCAGCCCTCATTTGGAGTAATGAACCTGGCTTGACGAATAATCAGGTGGCTGATCGCCTGCAGAATACTTCAGACGATTTAGGACCATCGGGAAAAGATGATTTTTATGGGTATGGGCGTGTTAATGCACAGAAGGCTTTAAATATTTTTTCAAAACCAATCGTTAATGAGGTCACTGACCAGACTACCGAACTGACTGGTTCGATTGTCGAAGACATTGGTGAAGGCATCGTGCTAATTAAAAAGCAAGAAGAGACTATTGCCACCGCAAATGTGAGCAGTTATGCAAAATTCTCTGTGACGATTCCGAAGCAGACGGCAGGATCTATTTTAAAAGTGACGGTTTCAGACCTGAACGGACAAGAAAGCGCTCCAGAAGTTATTACTGTTCTTGACCGGACACCACCTGCTCGTCCAACGGTTTATGAGGTATCAGATTTATCAGCCAATGTGGCGGGGAAAGCTGAGCCTAATTCCTCGATCTCTGTAAAAACAGGAACAGGTCAGTATAGCGGGAAAACAGATGCGAATGGATACTTCCAAGTGAAAATTCCATTGCAGCTAGCCAACTCTAAAATAGAGGTGACTGCCCGTGATGCGGCAGGGAATCTCAGTCCTGCTGCCTATACAATTGTCAAAGATAAAACTGCACCCGTTGTAAAGGGAGTTGCAGATAAAGCTTTTTATAAAGGGAAAGTAACAATAGCTTTTAGTGAGGGAACTGCAGCGTTAAATGGTGGTTTTGCTAAGAGTGGAATGGTCATTGAAAAAGAAGGATTCTATAAATTTGCTGTTACAGATTCGGCAGCAAATCAACGGATTTTGCAGTTCACAATTGATAAGACTCCTCCAAAAATTTCGGCAAAAACCACAGTAAAAGCCATTAAATCTGGCACTTTTACGAACCAAAATGTTGTGGTCTCTTTAAAAGAAAGTCATTTACAGCAAAAAACTGTTAGTAAAAATGGAAAAATGGTGGCATGGCCGTCTAAATCCATTTTTTCTGCAGATGGAGTTTACACTGTGGCAGCGAAGGACAAAGCTGGACTGTCTTCCAAGTTCACTTTTACAATTGATAAAACCAAGCCGAATATACCGGTAATTAACACCGTAACAGATGCTTCTTTAAAAATTGCCGGCAAGGCTGAAGCATACAGTACGGTGAAGCTATATATAAACGGCAAGTATCAAAAGAGTGTATCTGCCACTAAGAGCCATACTTATTCATTTGGGATTAAAAGGCAAAAGGCTGGAACAAAGGTTCAGGTGGTTGTGAATGACCGTGCCGGCAATATCAGCAAGTGGAGATCCGTTTACGTCATAGACAAGACACCACCCCAGATTCCATCAGTAAACAAGGTCACAAGCAAGTCCAAGTATGTTAGCGGGAAAGCAGAAAAGGGAGCCACGGTATACCTGTATAATGGCAAAACCTATGTTGGAAAAGCAATAGCCAACAGTAAAGGCCATTATCAAATAAGAAAACCAGTTCTAAAAAAAGGAACAAGCCTAACCCTGTCCGCCAAAGACAAAGCAGGCAACACCAGCAAAAAGAGATTCATAAAGATTCAATAGGAGAAAAGGTGACAGGCACCATCCAGTTTTCTGGATGGTGCCTGTCACCTTTCATATTTTCCCATTCCGAATAACACGGATCATCATGTCGGTGTTGGGATAATTGGTTTCTTGATAGAGTTTTACTACGCTTTCTACATCATAGCTGACGCGCTGGATGCTTGTTTTCAAGTTGCCATCCTCGATTTCAATTAGGCCGTAGGATGCCTTGGCCAATCCATCAAACGGGAGCCCCACGCTTCCAATATTCATAATTACTTTCCCGTTAAGGTATCGAATATAAGGCTTGTGGATATGTGCATAAACATAGACATGAGCATTGGCTGCCTGCATTAGCTTGGTATCTAAGACATCATCGTCTGTGTTTGGTAGAACCACTTCAAATAAACTGTCCGGTGTTGCATGAAATCCATGAATTGTTGTTCCATCTGCTTCTAAATTAATTTGGGTCGGAAGACTGCTCAAATAGTCGATGTCGGATTGTCCCAATTGAGAAACCGTCCAATCGCGTTCCTTATTCATTAGTTCGATTGCTTGCTCAGGTACCTCGCCAGTTTGTACTCCACGCACGACCCATTCGTCTGCATTCCCCTTTATGACCTCGGTGTTCAGAGAGCGAACCAAGTCAAGGGATCGCTTAGGTTCAGGCCCGCGATAACAGATGTCTCCTAGCACTAACGTCTTGTCAATGCCCTTGTTTTTAATATCATCAAGTACAGCATCCAGTGCCTTTGCATTCCCGTGCATATCAGAAATAAAAGCTATTTTCATGACCCAACCTCCTTATGATAGGTAAATTTTATCATTTCTAGTGTGGGAATGTCTAAAAAGGGGTGCATTCAATCTCTATGTTTGTATCTAAAAAACAGGGTGACAGGCACCATCCAATTTTCTGGATGGTGCCTGTCACCCTTTCAATTATTTCTAGTATTAATATACAGTTATTGTTCTAGCTGCGCTTGTTGATCCTTTTGAATCCTTTGCGGTTACGGCTAGTTTGGTACGGGATTTTTGCTTTGGTATCGATATTTTAAAGTTTCCATAGTAGTTTGCTTTTGCAGTATATGCTCTTGTTCCAATTTTAACAGTAACAAGTGCATATCGTTCTGTCTTTCCTGTAACGGCTGTTGAATAATACCTTACAGCATTTACGACGGGCATATTAGGAGCAACCCGTGCTACCGTTATAGACTTCGCCGCACTTACTTTTCCTGCTGAATCCTTTGCAGTTGCGGAGAGCTTTGTCCCACTGTTTTGTATGGGAATGGCTACTTTATAATTCCCGTAAACATCTGCTTTAGCGCTGTATGTTTTCGTACCAATTTTAATAGTCACAAACGCATACTTTTCCGTCTTGCCTGTCACTAGGGAAGCCTTATTATTAACCGTGTTAACAATAGGAACATTAGGTGCGACCCGCGAAACTTTAATGGAATGCAGGGCACTTGTATTTCCGGCGCTATCCCTAGCTGTGATGCTAATAGAGGTTCCGCTGTTTTGAATAGGAATCGATACTTTATAATTCCCATAAGCATCAGCTTTAGCGCTGTATGTTTTTGTAGCAATTTTAACATTCACAATTGCATATTTTTCCGTTTTGCCAGTCGCAACAGCATCCGTGTTGTTGACTGTATTAACGACAGGGATATTTGGAGCAACCCTTGTGACAACTATTTTCTTCTCTGTACTTTGAAGCTGTGCAGCATCCTTGACTGTAATATAAATCGCTGTTCCATGGTTCTGAATGGGAATGGCAATGGAAAAATTACCTGCTGTGTCAGCTTTTCCATTATATGTTTTCGTTGGCAGCCTAATGCTTACAGCTGCCCCTGGCTCAGTTTTGCCAATGATAGCTGAAGCCTTATTGCTGACAGTGTTTACAACTGGCTGGCTCGGAGGTGTCACGTCCTTGACGAGTATGTCTATAGCAGGACTTTCATGATAGCCATCCATTGAAATGATTTTTAAAGCTGTTCCAGCCTGCTGTACCGCGATGGGGATAGAGAACGTTCCATCCTTGTTTACGGATCCGGTTCCTATCGGTGAACCATTTTTAAGAACTAATATACTCGTGCCAGGCTTTGCAGTACCGTTTACAAAGGTTGATTTATCCGTTACAGCATGAACGATTGGTGCCGGCACCTCATTGTTTACATAAACAAGCCGGGTTAGTGTTGTTTTATTTTGAGAACCATCCACAGCTTCAATACGAAGTGTATAGGTTCCGTTTTTAAGATGTGTTGTTTCCCATTCGCCCGCAATTTCGGTCGCTGAAGCCTCATGAATTTGCACCCATTCTATAGGAGAAGAGCCGTAACCGTAAGAGATAGTATAATGGGTTAGCTGGTAATCAGCAATTGAGCCTGTAAGCACGAGATTTCCGCGCACCCATTGATTTTCATAAGGAGAAGTAACTGAGATTTTCGGTTCAGATTGATCCTCAAATAAGAGATTCATGCTTCGGCTTTCACCAAAGTAACCCGTGTTCTCGTTGGACATTTGCCATTTTATTTCAGTATTCCCGAGCGGCATGTCAGCCGGCAGCTGAAAATCAAAGATCTTGGTGTCACCTGTTTTAATTATATCTGTATCAGAAAGTGGGACAGTGATCGCATATCCTTCTGCCTTTAATCGGTAGCCGGCTTCCTTCGTCCAGGGCTTTGCCCCCGTGTTTTTTGCGGTAATTCGAACATTGGGACTGCTTCCAGCCTCTAATGTGTTTGGAAAAAGCGTCATACTGTTCAGGTAGGCATCCTGAGATCTTCTAGCTATAACGATGACAGGATCAAAATAAACTGAGTAATTACTCTGGCTAGTTTGGTCCTTCGCCATAACAGAGGCTTTATAAGATAAAAGTGGAGATAAATAACTTTCTGGAACCGTGATTTGATTGGTATCAGTTGTACCTGTAAAGACTGGATTGCCTGATTCGGTTACTAGTTTAACAGTATAGTCTACTAAAGAGTTATCCACGGAAGGATCCCATGTCAGCGTAAAATTTGACAGCGATTCATCCATTGCTCGCACGCTTGTCGGAACAGAAGGCGCAGTTGCATCCGGCATTTTTACAGCGGTTATTTCGGAAAGCTCTGTTTCACCAAAACTGTTATAAGCGGAAATGGCGAAGTAATAGGAATCTGGAGCTTTCCCAGAATCTCCATGAAACTGGTATACCACTCCTGGCTGATCAGGTAAGTCTGCCCCAGATCCATTCATTTTTAAAGTAGCGTCCCCATTATTGATTTGCTCCTGAGTTGGCCAGATATTCTTGCCAAGAGAGGACCAATTTGTAGCGGGTCCGTCATATATCTGCTCATAAGCTTTTCCGTTATAAAGGTAAACCCTGTATCCTTTTGCTTCTGGGACTGAGTACCATTGAAGGTTAACAGTGCCTTTGCTGGTATTTTGGAAACCATGAGCAATGGCACTTGGTTTTTGGGGTTTTGGCGAATACCGAACCTGTAAAACTGGAACCGTGCTTAGTGTACTGTGTAATGTTGTGAAACTTCGTAGAGTTCCTGTATGGGGAACCGAATTTTTAATAGCTAGACCAAAATCAGTGCCAGGGTTTTGATACCATTCCTGGACAAGGTTTGAGACATCCCAGGTAAAATAAGGTCCCTTAACAGGGATGAAGTCTGTTTTGTTTATAACAGGGCTCTCTGACAGCTGTGGTTTGTTCGTCCACGTTAATTCATTCGCATTCCATGATTGTTGAATTTTATGAATCGAGAACTGTTCATTTATATAATGCTCACAATAGTAGCAGAAATCTCCAGGCTGACCTAACTCATGAAGACGAAGCTTGGCACCTAAAAATAACCCTCCATTTAACGATGGAAGACCCTGGCCGAATTTTATATACGTTTCAAACTGTCCAGATTCATCACTGCCGATTTTAATCTCATTTGCACCTGAATATTGAGTATCCGGATTAGCTTCTGAAACGTAAGAAAGGGAACCGCTTTCAATGGCTGAAGTCTGTTTTTGCGTCCATTGCAGAGTGTCAGGATTTTGGGTGAAGAGTGGATATGGAAATACTTCTGCAGTTTCTGATAAATTAGAATTAACATATGTACGAGTATGCTCATCCCTCGATACTGTTTGTTCGGATGCATGGATATCTATTGGCAGTTGGAATAATACAATTGGAAATATCATAAACAGTGAAACTAGTTTTTTCATTTTCGCCTTCACTTTTGCTGTCCCCTCATCCTTGCTTATTATCAAATTGTGAAACCATATTAAGGAATATTATACGATTAAGGAACATTACTGTCATAAGATTTTTTTATGATAATATAAAAATTATTCTTGATAATGAACAGAACATGTGTCTAAGCTGATTAATCTTTTTCGTTGATATAGATGTAAAAAAGGAAGAACTCGAATAAATATTAAAGCTTGGTGAAAGGATGTAACTGGCAGTAAAACTTTCTAACACCGATCAGGGTTGCAAGAAATAGATGAAACAATTGAGAGAAAAAGTAAACCGAAAAGAGATGATACATATGGAACCGAATGTGAAATTTGATTTTCATACTCATCATGAGCGTTGCGGGCATGCGGAGGGAACAATTCGAGATTATATTGAATCAGCGATTTCAAAGGGATTAGATATGATTGGAATTGCTGACCATTCTCCTTATTTCTCTAGCGAGGAAGATCACCTTCACCCTCGGATTGCGATGGCGAAAAGTGAGTTTCCGAAATACATAGCTGAGGTACAGCAATTAAAGGAAGAATACAAAGGCAAGATTGATGTCCTTCTTGGAGTTGAGTCTGATTTTTTCCCTGAGCATGTGGAAGTGTATCGAAAGTGCTTTGATCCTTACCCTTTCGATTATATTATTGGGTCGGTTCATCATGTTGAAGGGCTTAGTATATTTAAAAAAGACCGTTGGGAAGGCCTGTCTGATGAGACTAAGGTCAAGACCAAGGACAATTATTATGACCTAATTGAGCGGTCCGCTCGAAGCGGCTTGTTTCAAATCTTGGGGCATATTGATGCAATGAAAGGATTTTATCCAGAGTTTTGGGGCATTCAATCGGAAGCAGTGGAAAAGACTTTAAAAATAATTGCTGAACACGATATTGCGATTGAAGTAAACACATCCGGTAAAACAAAATATAGCGGAGGCTGGTATCCGGCTGACGAAATCCTCGAAATGGCAAACCATTACGGAGTGAAAATCACCTTCGGATCCGACGCCCATGACCCAGGGCGCGTAGCAGACGACTTCGACCTAGTAAGAAAAAAGCTAAAAGAAATAGGCTTCACCCAGTGGGCCTACTTTAAACAAAAGGAAAGGTTTCTCACATCTCTATAGGTGACAGGCCCCATCCAATTTTTTGGATGGGGCCTGTCACCTTAAATCGGACCTTAAGGTATACCTTTGTTTTTATTTCTTGATTTATTAATCATTTCAATGATCCGGATGATCTCTAAGGTTTCTTCTGCTGGGACGGGGCTTGTTTTTTCTGTAAAGAAGAAAATAATTTGCTCTAGGAGGCTTGCGTAGAATGGCTTTGTATCTTTTGTGATATCTGCGTTATAGAATCCATGTTTCGTATGAATGGTTGCCCCGAAGCGGGAATGCCATTCGTACTCTCCTCTTAAAACGGCGAGTCTGCCGTCGGTCCATTCAAGGATGAGCGTTTCGTACTCTTCATTAGAACTAACCGTCACACGGTTAACGCCTACTCCCATTGCAGCGATGACCATTTCCAGCATATGAATTCCATACCAGAAGTAGCCGGGCATGAGCTCCTGCATAGGCAGGGGCCCGTGAACGTAAATGCTGTTTATATCTTTATTGATCGTTTCTAGTAGCCTATGAAATGAGTCTGCGTATCGAAGGGAAGAGGAACTCATAATAGGAACATTGTGTTGTTTTGATAAAGAAAAAAGTTCCTGTGCATCTTCCGAAGATAAAGCGAGTGGTTTATCGATGAAAACAGGGAGTTTATAGGGCAACAGCTCCTTAAACAGCTCGAGATGCTTCCTCCCATCTACAGCTGTTAATAGAATAGCCTCACTTGAGGCAGCTGCTCTATGAATCGATTCTACAATGTTAATCTTAAACTCCTGTTCTAAAAACTTTGTATATCCTTGAACACGATCTTTGCTAATCGGCAAGTCTTCAGAATGAAACGGAAAAGCAGAGGAGATTGTTCCTCCTGCTACGTGAAAGGGATGATACGGATCGTTTAACAATCTTGTGAATTCAATGCAATGAGAAGTATCAAGGCCAATCAAGCCAATTTTTAGAGGGTTCACAGTATAGCCTCCTTATGCTTTAAGTGATGTCTTTTCCACCAGTTGGTACACTTGTCGTGGCCGGCCCCTTGTCGACATCTTTTCCATACCTATAATGGTAATAATCTGTGCGTCTAACCATTTAAGTATAATTCGGTGGGCACTTCGGGCTGTAATTCCCAAAGTTGCCGCTAATTCATGGGCCGTAAACTGACTGTCTTGTTTCCTTTTGATCAGTGCAACAAGTTTGTGCTGATAGATAGCCGACATTCCCGCTTCTTCAGCTTTTTTTAGAAGAATATCATCGGTAATGTAAAGTGGATAGGAAAATGGGGCTGCCAATTCAACCGGCCCAAACACACTTCTGTCTTCTTTGACAATAAAACAGCTTTCGCCACCAAAGTCTTTTGCCTGCATTAAGGCAATCCGGGCATGAGTACCAGCTTCATTCGCTGACATTCCAAACCCAACACCCATGGATAACTTCAGCTTTAATTGTTTCTTAGCCTCTTCAATGATGGGTATCCATTTATAGCCTTGTGTAATGCGTTCAAAAGCCCCCCTTGTTGTTATAAACATGTATTCATTCCCGCTTAAGGTTGTTAAATGGCCCTCAAGCTGCTCAATATAATCAAGAATGATACGATTTAAACGCAGATTTTGCCGTTGAATGAGATGTTCAGATGCCATTTGATTGACAAGTTCATGGTAGCCATCAATTTGAATTAGTCCAAAAACAATTTGAGATTCACGATTCCTTCGTTTTTCGGTTGATAGAAGGGCTCGTTCTAGTGTAACTATGATATCTTCCGCTGTCGGCAACGCCCATTGATTAGGTATATTCAATCCAGTAAGCTCATCAGCAACCACTTTTATACCTGTAATTGCACAATTTGCCGCTCCAGAAGCGAAGGCGTCTTTGTGGAAGAGAACAATGTCCTTTATTCGTTCAAGTGAAAAAGTCCCTTCATAGAAAGAAATTTGAAATTCTTCATTCAATTCATTTAACGCACGCCTAACCTCTGCAGCAGGTAAAATATCGATTGATAAGCCACTAATCTTTGGACCAGATTGCTTTAAGGCATACAAGGCCCTATATAGACCTGATCCTTTTAAGGGGATATAGTAAGCCGGTTTATAGGGGAGGATTTCCTTTTTAGACAAATGATATGGGGGCCAGCCCGAATATAAGAGTACATCTACTTGAGGAGCGAGCTCTTTTGTAAATGATGGCGCATCATAAAGGTTGTTTGACAGCCGGAAAATAGGCTGAAAATTAGGGAACATTTTTAAGGATTCATTCATTTTTTCATAAAGCCATTCAGGTCCGATAACCCCAATCTTAATTTGACTGTGCATGGTGGATCCCCCCGGTAAAAAAGTTGAACACTCACCCTAAGGAAAGTGTCCAGCATTTTAGTTCTTTTGATAGTTGGATTATAAATTCTAAACTGGCCTATTTACTTGACTCAAGTAATACTTTCTTTACAAAAGCATCATCATTTAAATGCGGATAATCCCTGTAAACACGATTAATTTCGTCTGCCTGGCCGGAACTTAGCTTTTCTTTTTCAAGAAGACACCAATTGCCTTTTAGCAAGCCTTGCCGGGCTAGTACCTCGTTAATCCCCGCAATGCATCCTTTAAAACCATTGGCTGAATCGAAAAAGGCTCCGTTCGCATCGGTAACTTCTTGGTTTAAGGTTAGGAGGGAAGCTGGGATCTTCCCAAGGTCCCTTGCTATCTTAATTGCATCAAAAAGTTCGACTGCTTTTTTCGTCCAAACAGCCCAATGCCCTAAAAGGCCGCCAATAATTTGCTTATTAAAGGGATGGCCTTCTACATTAAATTGATAGGTGGTTAGTAGATCATTGACGATGTTATCGTCATTACCTGTATACAATGCAATATCATTACGGCGAGATGAATGACAAACGGCTCTCACAACATCTAGAGTTTGATACCGGTTGAAAGGGGCCATTTTAATTGCATAAACGTTGGGGATCTCAGCAAACTCTTTCCAAAAATCATATGAAAATGGGCGCCCTCCTACAGAAGGCTGTAAGTAAAAACCGAATACTGGGATCACTGCGGCTACTTGCCTAGTCCGCTCAAGAAGCTCAGCTTCAGTCAGGGTGGCTAACCCGCCATTGCTCAAAAGTCCTAAGTCATATCCCAAACCTTTGGCTGTTTTTGCTTCTTCTAAAGCTTGGTCTGTTGGACCGCATAATCCAGCGATCTTTATAAAAGGGCGGGTGAGATTCTTCTTAGTTACTTCTTCTACAGCCAGACGCAAAACCCTTTCGTAGAGGTTAAATTCTGGATCGCGGATTTCAAATTGGGTCGTATGGACTCCAACCGCTATTCCTCCAGCACCTGCATCAATATAATAGTTTGTTAATCTTCTTTGACTTTTTTCATCCAAAGTTCGGTCTTCATTAAGGGCCAGCGGATGGGCAGGAATAACAGTTCCGCCAAACAATAGTTTTTTGATTTCTTCTTTTAGCATATTAAAAGGCCCCTTGTCGTTCCTGAAAGTGGGTAGGTTTATTTAAGACAAACCCATCTTCTGCCACCCATTCTGCTGTCCAGGCTATCATTTGATTTAATGATACCTTTGGGTAGCCAAACGCTTGATGGGCCTTTGCGGAATTATTTAGTAAAGCAGTGGGCTGTTCTTCGCTTGTGAAAGAAACTTCTTTTTTAAATGCCTTTCCAAATTGCTCTGCAAGCCATCTGATTGAAACCGTCTCAGGACCAGTAGCGTTCAAAATCGTGGGAGGACTGTCCGCTAGCAACAGTGATCGAAGGGCATATTCATTGGCATCGCCCTGCCAGATAACATTGACATGGCCCATTGTTAAATCGATCGTCTTTTCTGCAAACACTTGTTTTGCGATTTCTAAGAGAACCCCGTAACGCATATCAATAGCATAATTCAAACGAAATATAGTCATTGGGCTATTGTTTTTATAGGAGAAATTCGTAAAAACCCGTTCTCTTCCAAGACAGGATTGGGCATACTCTCCAATAGGATTGACAGGCTGGTCCTCGTCACAGCCTGCCTGTGTGACAGGTACTAGCGGATACACATTGCCAGTTGAGAAAACAACCATTCTGGAGTCTGGGAATTTATCAGCCACACGGCCTGGTAGATAGGCATTCATTGCCCAGGTATAATGTTCATTTCCGTTTGTTCCAAATTTATTCCCAGCCATGTAGATAATGTTTTTAACAGTGGGAAGCTTTTGCAGGTCGCCGTCAGTCAATAAGTCAGCTGCAATTGTTTCGATTCCTTCTTTCTCGAGTTCCTCTTGAAGAGAACCTGATGAAAATCGTGAAACACCGAAAACTTTTTTTTGTAAATTTCCTTCCCGGATAGCACGTACAGCCAGTTTAGCTAGCGTTGGCCCCATTTTGCCGCCTACACCAAGGATCATAATGTCACCATCGAGCTTCCCTAGATCATAGATTAGCTCTTTTGAAGGTATGGTCATTACTTCTTCTACTTCTGCGATAGTTTTCATATTTTTTCACCTCTATGTTTTTATTTAAAGAAGATGTTAATGATGTTATTAACTGCTAGTAAAATAAGGACAATTAATCCAGTTACGCCAATGATATTTTTCCAAAGCGTATTTTTAAGGGAACCCATGATCTTTTCATCATTTGCAACCACAAGGAGGGCGATGGCGATAAAAGGAACAATAACGATGGTAATGGCCTGAGCAAAGATAATCATGTTCACGGGTGCAGAGCCGAAAATGATGCCGATTAGAGATCCGAAGGCCATCACGAGCAAGATAAAGCCCTTTACGGCTTTGGAAGATAGTTTGCTTCCCATTCCAAGACCGTCAGATAGCATGGTACCGCCGATTGTCGCATTTCCCATAAGGGACGAGAAGGATGCTCCGAAAAGTCCAATCATAAATAAAACAGTAGCCCAGTTCCCGTAAAGCGGTTCTAATGCTAAACCCATCTCGGAAACAGAGTTAACAACGACGCCTTGTGGCTTTAAGATTGTAGCTGCACAGAGCATAATCATTAAAGATATAAAGCCGAGAATGAAAATTCCCAGATAGGTTTCTTTCATGCCTGAGTTTTTGTGCTTCAGTGTCCAGCCTTTTTCCTGAACTAAATAAGATTGATAGCATGCTCCAACTATAGAAAAGCTTGTAGCTGTGAGGGCAATGATGAGAGGCAGTGATCCATCCGGTATGATTGGTACAAAACCAGCAAATAAATCGGTAATGGAGGGCTTTGTTAAAATTAGTGTTACGGCAAAGGATACAAGCATGACAAGGACAAGACCGAGCATTAGCCTTTCTAGGATCTTATAAAAGTTTTTTGTGAATAAGAGGGCCATTCCAAGTAAAGTAATTGATGTAATCCAAAAAGTAGATGAGAGTCCTGCAATAGAGGAGACGGCTAACCCAGAACCTAGTGCATTACCTGCCTGGAAAGAGGCTGTAACGAGAAAGGCACCAAATCCAATTAATATAGCCGCCGGCTTTCCCCATTTATTTTTCATTACTTGAATAAAAGATTCATTAGCAGCCAAGCCAATTCTTGTACTCATCTCAGTAAAAATCATCATAAAAATAACAACAACCATAAGAACCCAAATCAATTGCATGCCATAAATGGCACCGATTTTTGAAGACAAGGTCAAACTGCCAGGTCCAAGTACAAGAGCTGACGTGATAAAGGCAGGACCCAAATGACTTAAATAACTCCGTTTAGCTTTTAACTCTTGACCAGGTGCCACCGCATTTTTGTTAATACCAGACTCCATCAATAAATCCCCCTTTGAAAGATGATTTCGAAAACACTCACTAATAGTTTTCTATAAATTCAGAATACTGCTTAACTATATGTTAAAGACTCTATTAAATAAAGCCAATGTCTTTAATATGTCTTTAATTACGTTAAGATCTTACCAGCCGCACAGGTGTCATGCATGCTTATGAATAGCACTAATGTCCGCTTAAAGAAAAGCCTTACCCTCTTTTATAGGTAAGGCTTATTTTTTGAGAACGATCCAACTTTCTGGATCAGGATGCAACGAAGATAAATCGCTGTGGGGCATTCCCGATGTAAGAGAAGGGGTAACATGTTGTAACGGTTAGGATCTCTCTGGGGGAGTGTTTCTGATAACGGTTGTATCATCTGCATCCACAATTTTAATTGATTCAATCAGATAGCGGAATTCATCATAACTCATCTTGATGATAAAACCAGTTTTGAAGTCAAATTTCATTTGGGGAGAACCTGTTTAAATTTTTTCAGCGGCTTTGATCGTTTTTTTCTCTGAGGATTTATCAGCTGTATAGATTTCATTAACCGCAAACGCTATAACTAACAGCCCAGACAACATAAGAACAAGGAAAAAAACCCATATTCCAATCCCCTTAAAATAGCATTTTTGCATTCATAAAAATGGTAATTATAACCGGTAAGGGTGACAGGCACCATCCAATTTTTTGGATGGTGCCTGTCACCCTCAAGTCCCCCCAATTATATTTATGGTAGTATTCTCCTACATGGAGTTTGCCAATATCCAAAATTAACCTGTTATAATAAAATAAACTTGATCTAAGTGGGTGAGGGCAAGGCAATGAGTAACAATATAATGGAACAAGTAAACCAATTGAATCGGCCTTTTGAGAGACATATTTTTTATCATTATGACAACCCGGAATGTTATATTAACAATACTGTTTCTTATATTGCTTCTGGTGTCTGTAAAGGTGAGCATGTTATGCTAGTTGAAAATGAACGGAATTATCGACTAATTCTTGAACAATTAAAAACAAAGGTAGATAAGAATCAATTAGATAAAGTACATTTCATAAATAATTTCGACTTTTATTATGCCCACGGAAACTTTCATCCTGAAACAATCCTGTCCGTTTTCTCCCAAAATATCGAGGCTTATCTTGGGGATAACAAAAAAGTACGAACTTGGGGCCATATTGAATGGAGAGATATCGAGGAGATTTCCGGCTGCATCGAAGAATATGAAAAGGGCGTAGACAAGATGGTTGATGATCATAGCCTCGTTTCAGTATGTGCCTATGATGCCAGCAGGATCACTCCCTCTCTAAAAGCAACATTAATGAGATGCCACAAAGTCATGCTTACAGACGATGAAATCATTTACCTATCTAAAGATGCCGTCTAATAGAGTGACAGGCACCATCCAAATAATTTCTAGGTGACAGGCACCATCCAGTTAACTGGATGGTGCCTGTCACCGATAAAGGGAGGTATTGCCTATGAATACGGAGAAGCAGCTTTTGAGTTTGATTAATGCGACGAAGGCTTTGACGTCTACTCGGAATTTGGATGAGGTGCTGCAGCTTTTGATTAAGGAAGTTTTGAGTGTGTTTGATTGGGCTGATGCCAGTGTTCTCTTTTTGTATGATCCCCATAAGAAACACTTAAGGGCCAAGTCTGCTGTAGGGTTTAATATGGAGTTTTTGAAAGAGGTAGCTTTGCAGCCGAATGAGGGAATGTCTGGTAAGACGTTCCAATTAAAGCAAGCGCAGCTGTTTACTTCTAGGACGGACACTTCCAAAGGTATGTCGGACCTGACAGTTCAGAACATGGAGCTTTACCAAAGTGCACTAGGAGAAAATCATATGGTCCCGACAAGCACGATTTGTGCTCCTTTAATGAACCAGCATGAATGCTTTGGGGTACTGACAATTGACAGTTTCTCAGAAAGTGTTGAATTTACCCATGATAATTTGATGCTATTGCAGACATTCGCTAATCAAGCGATGATTGCGATAGAAAATGCCATGCTAATTTCTCAAAATAACCGCTCCAACCATATTCACAGGGAACTGACAAAGGTATATATGTCCCATCAAGGATTAGCGAAGATAACAAAGACCCTTGCTGATTTGATCCATAAACCAGTCGGCGTAGCGAATGATTTTTTTGATTTATTATCCAGTACCTCTGAGTCTTTAAATGAAATTAGCGAGTTGGTAAGGGATGAAGCTTTATTATGGGACGAGCCGCCTGCACACAAGCAGGTGATGGTGAATAATATTTCCTATGATGTCTACTTTTTCGCGATAAAAATTGAAGCAGAACTAACTGGAATGCTAATCGTGGCAGCCGAAAAAGATGAAGTTCTTGATGGACTTGATCTTTTTGCGATTGAGCAGGCGACCACTGTGTTTGCTCTAGAACTGCAGTCTCATAATCAATACATATCGAGTCAGTTCAGCTATGAAGGATATTTAATGAAAGAAATCTTAAATCAGCCTGAGCAAAGCATGCGATTTTTAAAAAAGAAAGATTTGTACCGGAAAAATAACCGCTACGTTCTGCTGACAATTGAGATTGCCAGTGAGCTATCAGGGATTAAAGAGATACACGGAATAAAACAGAGCTTTTCAAGGCTGCTCTATCGCCATTTAAGCCTGTTTCCATACAAGTCACTTGTCTATGAAAATTCGATGCAGTGTTCGATTCTTCTCATCATAAATGAACGGATGGATGAAAAAGAAATCGACCGTACAGGCCGCGACTTGGTGAATGAGCTAAAAAGCAGAAGCAAACTAACGATTCTAGCTGGGTTGGGAAGAAGTTTTTCAAATATGAAGGAGATTTCCTACTCATTACAAGATTCTATTAAATGTATCGAGTATTTAAAACAGGTGAATTCTCGTGAGAAAGATTTCATTAACTACCTAGAATTGGGAGGTTACAGGCTTTTTCTGAATATCGATCCGCAAGAATTAGAGAGTTTCCTAAAAATGAATCTGGAAAAGCTTCTGGATTATGACAGGGAGCATAATGCAGAGCTCGTGAAAACTCTTGAAATATTTTTGGCGCACAACCAGAGCACCAGAAAAACGTCGGAAAATATGTTTGTGCATGAAAATACGATTAAATATCGCATTAATAATATAAAAAAGATTTTAGGTGTCAGCCAAATTAGCGGAGAGATTGGCTTTGAACTAAATCTAGCCTTAAAAATCAGAAGTTACCTTAATAAGTCGCATTTGTCTAATTAAGACAAATGCGGCTTATTTGATTTGTCTAACACGACATGTAGTTAGTTTTCAGAATAATATATAATAATCAGTAAATATTCAAAGGGGATGTTAATATGGGTTTTTGGATTACGATAAGCATCGTTTTATTTCTCATAGTCGTCATTTCTACGTTTGGTCCAATGTTAGGGCTTTATGGAGAAATGGAATACAAGAGAAAGGAGAAGCGTAAATGAGCATTCCATGGGGCAATATTCTTGTAATTTTAGCACTTGGAGCAGCCTTTATTGCTTCAAGCTGGTATATATCCCGAAAGGTTTCAACAGCTGATGATTATATTTCGGGGAACGGTAAGCTGGGCGTTGCTTTTGGAACTACATCCCTTTTAGCGTTTTGGGTCACAGGCAACACCATTATGGCCGCGCCTGAGGCTGCTTATGGCATGGGTGTGATCGGGGCAATTGCTTATTCCTTCCTAGGAGGAGTAGCGGTTGTCGCATTTTCTCCATTAGGAAAAAGAATTCACGAGGTCATTCCGAATGGAAAAACGGTAGGGGATTTTTACAAAAATCGTTTTGACAGTAAAACCTACTTTTTCTTTTTGATTATGGTATTTATTTATATTTTCGGCTTGCTGATGACTCAAGGGATTGGCGGAGGGCTCTTGTTAGAGCAGATCTTCAATATTCCTTATGAACTGGCAGTAATACTAACATTCCTTATTGTAATTATCTATGCCTCTATGGGCGGGTTTTCATCTGTAACAGGGATTGCCTTCTTCCAGGTTATGCTGATCTTTATTGTTGTCATTGTTGTGCCCCCAATTGTTTATTTTTCAACTGGAGTGGCACCTGTTTATGAAGGGATGCTTGAGTTAGCACCCGAAAAACTGGATTTATTCCTTCCTGCAGGCATTCTGTTTATGTTCGCCGGTGCCATGATGGGTATTGGGGAAGTGTTCATGGATAATACATTCTGGCAGCGTGCTTATGCTGTCCGTAAAGATAAGCTGATGAGCATTTTTGGGCTGGCGGGAATCGGCTGGTTCTTCGTGCCGCTTGCTACAGCAACATTGGCTTTTGTAGCTATTGGTACAGGACAGGCTCCTGATCAAATAAACCAGGTTGCTCCTTATATTGCTGAGATATACGGAGGTAAATTTGTCAGCTGGGTGTTCCTTGTCGGAGTTTGGTCTGCTTTAGCATCGACTATTGCAGCGATCCTTAATTCTCTTGTGTCACTAATTTTAAATGATGTGTATAAAACGATTAATCCAAAGGCTGATGATAAGAAGCTTTTAAAAACAGGAAAATGGTTAACGGTCGTGATTGGAATTCTGGCGCTTCTTATCAGCTTGCCTAAATTCTTAACAATGCTGCAGATGTTGATCTTCCTTGGCGTTATTAATGCCGCCTTTGTATTCCCGATCATTTATGGCTTGTTTTGGAAAAAGCTTAATGCAAATGTAGCATTTGCTGCTGCAGTTCTTGCTGTTATTGGCGGCTATCTTGCTTACTTTACAGTCGGGGATTTACAGGGAGTTGTTACAAGCGGATGGATTTCCTTCCTCGTGTGCTGGATTGGAAGTCTCGTAAAACCTGCCAATTACAATTGGGAGAGGCTTTATCAGGTCGGAAATTCTGCGGAGGTGAAGCGTAAATGATTATTTCACAGGGAGCTTTTACCGTGTTGATTTGGGTTAGCATCATTGGGTCAGGGGCTTTAATGTTCTATATTTTTGGCTATTTCCTGTACGAATTAAAAAAGAAAAAAATCTGGTAGGTAGCGGAGAGGTTGATTGGATGGAAGCTTCAGAGAAAACCTTTTACGATAAATTAATAGAAAACTATCATACAGAACTCAGTCATTCTGGGGTTAGCGGAGAAAGGCTGGCCTCCAGGCTTTATAAGCTGTCGGAAATCGGCTATACCGAAAGTGGCGGAGTGAATCGCCCGGGTTATTCTTTTAAAGAAAAGCAGGCAAAGGAATTAGTGATTGGCTGGATGAAAAATGCCGGTCTAACGATTTCGATCGATGGTGCAGGAAATGTGTTTGGAAAGCTGGAAGGCAAAGGTGAAAAGCCTTCCATCGTTTCCGGCTCTCACGTTGACAGTGTCCCAAATGGCGGGCACTTTGATGGTCCTTTAGGCGTGCTGGCGGCTTTGGAGGTAGTGGAAGCCTGGCGGGAGCAAGGCTATACTCCGGAAAAGCCGTACGAGGTCGTTATTTTTTCTGATGAAGAGGGTTCACGATTCAAAGCTGGCTTAACGGGCAGCCGGGCATATATGGGCAAAATAGATATTGAAGAACTAAAGGGACTTCGGGATGAAAACGGCAAGCCGTTTGAACAGGTTATTACGGAGTACGGAAGCAGTGTTGCGCACTATTTAGATGCCAGAAATAATCCCCGTGAAATTGATACCTTTGTAGAAGTTCATATTGAGCAGGGGAAGGTGCTCGAACGTGAAGACCGTCCTGTTGGAATTGTTAGCGGAATCGCCGGGCCGGCCTGGCTGGAGGTCACCTTTGTTGGTGAAGCGGGACATGCCGGCAATACGCCAATGAAAGGGCGCCGAGATCCACTGGTAGCGTCCGCGTTGTTTATTAAAGCTGTAAAAGAGTTCCCGCAGCAGGTGAGCGACACTGCAGTTGCGACAGTAGGGAAGTTGAACGTTTATCCAAATGGGGTTAACGTTATTGCCCAAGAAGTGCAAATGATTGTTGATATACGTGATATTCATCAAGAAACACGAGATCGGTTAGTCGATTTGATTTTTGCGGAGGCTGAAAAAATTGCTGCAGCAGCAGATATGGAGGTTAAGCTTGTCTGTAACACGAAAATAACCCCGCTGCCTATCCAGCAAAATTTACAGGATAAACTAGCAAAAGCTCTTGCGAAATTTGAGATTGAGCCGACTTATATACCAAGTGGCGCTGGCCATGATGCGATGATTTTGGGCGGCGGCGGAATCTCTGCTGCGATGCTGTTTGTCAGAAGCAAGGACGGCATCAGCCATAACCCAAAGGAATGGACATCTCTCAACGATTGTGTCGCAGTGGTGCATGTTTTAAAAGCGTTTATCGAAGATGTTATGGTAGATTAAATATAGATGGATTAAAGGAGGAGCTATAATGACTTTTTCAATTACGGCTAGATGTGAAAATACAGGACAATTCGGAGTGGCTGTCTCGACAAAGGTTCCTGCAGTGGGCAGCCTTTGCCCATTTGTTGAAGCTGGAGTAGGCGGTATTGCAACCCAGTCGTTTGTTAATCCCTATATCGGAATTAATGGTTTACAGTACCTAAAAGAAGGAGCAACAGCACAAGATGTAATGGATCGGATTTTAAAAGAAGATCCTAACCCTGAGATACGTCAGTTTGTAATCGTTGATAACACGGGAAAGGCAGTAGCCTTTTCAGGTGAAAACTGCGATGGCTGGTATGGTCATACCGTCGGTGAAAACTACGGAGTGGCCGGTAATATGCTTGTTGGAGAAGATACAATACAGGAAGCATCCAAGGCCTTTGCAGAGTCTAAGGGATTGCCTCTTGCAGAACGCTTATTAAAAGCATTGCAAGCTGGTCAAGATGCTGGCGGAGATAAGCGCGGCAGACAATCATCCGCTCTAAAAGTAGTCGACACCGAAGCCTACCCGTTGGTTGACCTCCGCGTCGATGAGCATCCTGACCCTGTAAAAGAATTAGGAAGAGTCTACGAAGTTGCCAAAAAAGAACTCTTCCCATTCGTCAGCATGCTCCCAACCAAAGCCAACCCAGCCGGCACATTCGACTTCGAATCATCCCGTAAAATGGGACTCCTGCAAGACTAAAGGGGTGACTACAGGGTGACAGGCACCATCCAGTTTTCTGGAAGGTGCCTGTCACCCTTTTTTGAGAATATCTAAAGTGAGGAAATTATTTGATGATATAATTAGAAGTGACTAGTATGCGGGTAACCGGAGAAGTTGTGGGTCTTACTGTTTTTCATTAAGTATCTCTAACACATCTTGGTGCTGCTTTTGGACAGCGGACACGTGCTTGATTTCACTGGATAGTTCCACCTTTGTTTCATCCAGTTTCTTCATCATACTTCCATAATAGAACGCCATTTCTTTTCTCATCTCGCTTTGTTCAGTATTAAAAGTTTGTTGGCCTTCTTCAAGACCACCTACACGATTAACCAGCGATTTTAATTGTTTATCGACATCAATAAATTGCTGATTAACAGCAACAAATTGCTGATTAACAGCAACAAATTGCTGATTAACAGCAACAAATTGCTGATTAACAGCATCAAAACGCTGATCGACAGCATCGAAACGTTGATCGACACCATCGAAACGTTGATCGACAGCATCAAAACGTTGATCGACACCATCAAAACGTTGATCGACACCATCAAAACGTTTATCAATACTATCAAAACGCTGGTCCATAGTATCCAGTCGTTGTAAAATAAGTTTTAATATTTCCTCCATCTTTTTCACCTCACTTTCAGTTTATTGATCGAAATCAGTAGTAGTTCCCCACAACTTTTATTATACCCACACGTAGTCTGTTCGTCACTACCCGATAACAGAAGATAAAGGTACTAGAAAAAAATGGATGGTGCCTGTCACCTGGTAATTTCAGGGTTTAGGTTAGGGTATATTATCAAACTTACGGAAAACTGAGAAAAGTTGTATGATGGAAATATAACAAATTGGAGTAGAAATCAATGAATTGTCCGTATATGTTTTAAAATGTGAAGGCTGGAAAATCACTATGGAAGAGTGGTTTTTGGGTGCAACTGGTTTCTAAAGATATAACTCTCTCTTGGGTGAGGGAAAGGTTAAGTTCCAATAGACTAAGAGTAGAGATAAATTCATTAAGGTGGTTAAGAACATGTCATTAAGTGAAGTGCGTTGGGGGATAATTGGCTGCGGGGATGTTACTGAAGTTAAAAGCGGCCCTGCCTTTCAGAAAGTAAACAATTCAAAACTCGTAGCCGTGATGCGAAGAAATGGTGATTTGGCAAAAGATTATGCTGCTAGACATAATGTACCGAAATGGTATGATTCAGCAGATGAATTGATCAATGACCCAGATGTAAATGCGATTTATATCGCTACACCACCAGCCTTTCACAAGGAATATGGTTTAAAAGCAATAGCAGCCGGAAAACCGGTCTATATAGAAAAACCGATGGCGTTAAATTTTTCTGAGTGCAGGGAAATCATTGAAGCTAGCGAGAAAGCGGATGTCCCGCTGTTTGTTGCATATTATCGACGTGCTCTTCCACGGTTTGCTAAAATTAAGGAAATCTTAAGCAGTGGCGTGCTTGGTGAAATCCGCCTTGTGTCTACAAAGCATTTTCGCCCGACAGGATCCGAGGGAGACCAAGTCAATCCTCCATGGAGAATCCAGCCACATCTGTCAGGAGGTGGATTGTTTTTTGACCTTGGCAGCCACACTCTAGATATTCTAGATTTTCTGCTAGGACCTATAAAAGAAGTGAAGGGGTTCGCATCTAATCAAAATGGACTTTATGAAGCAGAAGATATTGTTACAGGTACATACAAGTTTGAGTCAGGGATCCATGGAGTTTGTGCATGGTGTTTTTCCGCTTATGACCACCTTGATAGTAATGAGATTATTGGGAGTAAGGGCAAGCTAGAGTTTTCAACCTTTGGTGATGATCCTATCCGGCTGACCACTGCGAGTTCTGACCAAGAGTGGACTATCGAAAATCCTCTTCACATCCAACAGCCTTTGATCCAAACAATCGTCGAAGAATTGACCGGAAATGGGACTTGCCCAAGTACAGGGACAACAGCAGCTAAAACCAATTGGGTAATGGACGAGCTAGTAAAAGACTATTACGCTAATAAGTAAAATAGATTTCCAGGTGACCATTTCCAGGCGACAGGCACCATCCAAATAATTCCCAGGTTCCTGCTGCCAATGGCAATGGCTAACCAAAAAGGACACCTGCCCAATTTTGGGAAGGTGTCCTTTTCTCATTTCTTATTGCCGGCTATTTCTTTTTACTTCATCTACCATTTCTACGTATTTAAGCAGCAGTATTAATGGCCATAAAATTATAAACGTTATGTCCTTCTTAATCTCCCTAAACGTTCCTGCTTTTTTTATAAATAGGCTTGTATATCCAATAAGGAGATAAAGGGTAAATTCAAGCAGCATCCTTCACCACACCTTTACACCTTTATTACATCCTATACAGAATGCGCAATTTGGTGCATAAAACAGGGACAAGTCCAGTTAGATTTATTGGTGGTAACTGGGTGACTACCAGGATATTTCCAGGTGACAGGCACCATCCAGGTAATTTCCAAAAACCAAACTGTTATACCATGTACAATTCCTGAAGAAGCAGAGGACGCTATAGATATTTTTAATCAAACGGTTGATTGAAGTGGAGGAGGCTGAATTTCGTTGTGGCTTATAGGTTTGGGGGCTCTTCTTATAATAATCAAACGGTTGATTAGTTTTCTCTCCAAAAAAACACTGCCTAGGGCGGCAGTGCTTTCCTTTAATCAATTGTAAATTTATATCTCAATATTGCAGCCAGACCGGCTCCGTGTTTGAATTCTCCACTTTGAACTAAAGATTTTAATTTTATCATGCTAATCTTATGTAATTCAATTTGTTCGCTGCTTTCCAGCTTCTGTTCTGTTTTGGTTAATCCGGCTGCTGCAAACAGGAAGATTTCCTCTGTAGTAGAACCTGGCGATGGATAAAAGCTGCCCAATTCAAGCCACTGTTCTGCTATATACCCCGTTTCCTCTGCTAGTTCCTTTTTAGCGGTGTCGATTGGATCAGATCCTTCTAAATCGATCTTGCCTGCAGGCAATTCCCATTCCCAGCTTTTAAGCGCATGACGATATTGTCTTAAACAAAGAACATGGTTGTCATTTGTTATAGGCAGGACGCAAACACCCTTCGCAAAGTCAATAAACGAAAATGTCTTTTCATCTCCATTTGGAACAACCACTTGATCGATCGTCACGTTAAAACGGTCAACCTGCTTATTTTCACTGCTGTTAATTTTCCAAGTCACTGTTATCACCTCAAGTTTGTTGCTTTCAAATCATCGTTCCTACTAACATAATACCATAAAGGGATTGAATGCTAAGGTTACAGGCACCATCCAGAAAAATGGATGGTGCCTGTAACCTTTTTATTATTTTTCTCTTGACTAATTCATAGTAATTTTATAGGATTAATTTTAGTTACTGACTGACTAATCAATCAAGAGGGGGGATGCTTCTCGATGGATGGAAAAGCTATTGAAAGAAGGGTTCAGATTCTTGAGATTGCGCTGCAGCTATTTGCTGAACAGGGCTATCATCGGACGAAGATCTCGGACATCGTTCGGGAAGCCGGCGTTGCGCAAGGAACCTTTTATTGGTATTTCAAAAGTAAAGAAGCGATTGCTCTAGAAATAATCGAGAGTGGCCAAACGGAACTTTTAAAAGTAGTTTCTCAAGGATATCGGCAATCGGGCGGAACGATTCAGGATGCAGTCAAAGCCTCGGAGAAACTGTTTGGAGATTTGTTTTTATTCTCCGAAAAGAATAAAAGCTTAATAGAGCTGTTGCTTAGAGGAATCGAAACAGAGGATTCTGTTCAGCAAGCCATCATTAAAACCCGCCAGCAGCTTGAAAAGGCATTTCAAAAAAACATTGAAAGAGCGATTGAACTTGGCATCTTACCCGAGAAGGATTCCGCTTTACAATCGGCATTATTGATGAGTCTTGTTGAAGGAATACTTTCCAAATGGTTATTTGATTCAGATTCTGAACACCTTAAGAGCAAAACGGCGGGTGAACTTGCCCGTGAAGTGGTACGCTTTGAATTCTTTGGCCTGCTTGGAATATAAGAAAAAAAGGGAGAGATTAAATTGAAAAGAAAAAATTCGTTCATTACCCTCATTTTATTACTAGTATTTTCGGTTATTCTAACTGCTTGTGGCGGGAATAATGACACTGAGCAGGATTCTGCTGGCAGCGATAATAGCGAAAATAACGAGGAAGCAAGTTTATTACAAGAAATTAAAGATCGCGGCGTTCTGAAAGTTGGATTAATGGGTACGTATCAGCCATATAACTTCTTAAATGAAAACCAGGAAATGGATGGCTTTGATGCTGACATCGCGAAAGAAATTGCAAAAGGCTTAGATGTCGATGTTGAATTTGTAGCACAAGAATTTTCAGGAATGATTGCAGGCCTTCAGGCTGAAAAATTTGATGTTGTAATCAGCCAGATGACGATTACCGACGAGCGCAAAAAGCAGATGGACTTTAGTGATCCCTATATTACTAACAATGTAAAAGTGATTGTTCATGAAGATAACGATACTATTACGGCTGTAGAGGACTTTAAAGGGAAGGATATTGGTGTTGGTTTAGGAACGAATGATGAAACCTATCTTCGCACTGAATTGATGCCTAAGGTTGGCGATTTTAACATCATGACGTACGACGATGTTATTACTTCCTTGAAAGATTTAGATGCTGGGCGTATTGATGCAACCATCAACAATATGTATGCCATCAAGCCAGTAGTCGAGAAAAATGGCTTTAAAATCAAAGCGGTTGGTGAGCCGATCAAGTCAGATCGCGCCGGGATTGCGACACGCCAAGGCAATGACGAACTTATAGAGGAAGTAAACAGTATTTTAGCAGAAATGAAGGAAGACGGAACTTATAAAGAGATTTTTGTAAAATGGTTTGGAGAAGAGCCGCAGGAGTAAACAGGATAAACCGGAAAGGAATTTTTAGATAACATGGATGTTGTTATTGAAAACCTGCCATTTTTATTGAGAGGGGCGTATTATACGCTCCTCATCACTATTGTTTCGATGTTTTTTGGGTCCATTATTGCTGTGTTTGTAGCAGTAGCAAGGCTGAAAGGGAATCGGCCGATTCGCTGGATGGCCAGGGCATATGTCTCGATTATCCGCGGAACCCCGACACTCGTTCAGATTATTATTGTGTATTATGGTCTTGTTGACTATGGAATCAAACTCCAGCCATTGACTGCTGCCTATATTGCTTTAAGCATCAGTATCGGTGCGTATTTATCAGAAACGCTTCGAGGAGCCCTGCAATCGATTCCTAAGGGACAAATGGAAGCTGCGTATGCATCCGGAATGACTCCAGTCCAGACAATGAGGAGAATTATTTTTCCACAGGCAATTCGAGTGGCGATTCCCCCGGCGGGAAATACATTTATCGGCATGCTAAAAGAAACTTCGCTCGTTTCGGTTATTACGGTAACCGAATTATTGCGCTCTTCACAGCTTTTAATTGCCCAATATTATGTGTATATGCCGTTTTATATTTCAATTGCTATAATGTACTGGATTATGAGTACCGGCTTTTCATTTTTACTGGAAAGACTGGAGAAACGGTTATCAATCTATGTATAAGTTGAGGATTGAACATGATTAAAACAACTGCTCTATCAAAAAGCTTTCAGCAGCTGGAAGTTCTAAAGGAAATAGACGTACAAGTAAATAGTGGAGAAGTCGTCGCCATTCTCGGGCCCAGCGGCTCTGGTAAAAGTACTTTACTCCGTTGTTTCAACGGTTTAGAGGAGCTGACTGGCGGAAGCATGCAGGTATGCGGGGTCTTGGTTGATGCAAAGCAAAGCAAAAAAGAGCGTACAAAACGTATAAGGCAAATCCGCTTAAATACAGGCATGGTCTTTCAACAATTCAATTTATACCCTCATAAAACCGTTCTGCAAAATGTGATTGAGGCTTTGCTGATTGTAAAAAAGTGGCCGAAGGAGCGGGCAGTAGAAAAGGGAGAAAGCTTGCTTGCCAGAGTAGGCTTGCTGGAAAAGAAGGATGTCTATCCGTCCCGATTGTCGGGCGGCCAGCAGCAAAGGGTTGCGATTGCACGAGCCTTAGCAATGGAGCCTGATCTCATGCTTTTCGATGAACCAACTTCCTCTCTGGATCCTGAGCTTGTTGATGAGGTGCTTGCGGTCATTAAGGAGCTTGCTAAAGACGGAATGACGATGGCGGTTGTCACACATGAAATGCAATTTGCCCGCGAAGTTGCGGACCGGATTATTTTTATGGCAGATGGAGTCATCGTGGAAGAAGGGAAGCCAGAAGCCTTTTTTACGAACCCAGAAACAGACCGGGCCAAGAAATTTTTAAAAAAGAAATAGCAGGATACCCTGGATAAGGAGGGAAGACAATGATCGTAAACACGAAATGGCATGGACAGCGTGCGTTTACAGCAGTTGGTGCCTCTGGATATGAAATCAACATGGATGCGACAGAAGCTTATGGCGGAGAAAGTAAGGGAGTCACTCCAACAGAAATGCTTCTTGCGTCCGTAGCCGGATGCATTGGGATTGACGTGACCATGATTCTTAGGCCATACCTTTCCGAAGTAGAAAGTCTTGAGATTGAAACGGATGGGACTAGGAAAGAAGAACTTCCGAAAGGCTTCACGTCCATACTTGTCACATTTAAAATTGATGGCACCATCGACAGCAAAAAAATCTGGCGAGCCATCAACCTAGGCAAAGAAAAATACTGCGCCGTCTCCGACTCACTCAAATCCAGCGTAAACTTCCGCCTCATCCTAAACGGCGAAGAGGCTGTGGAATAAATTAAAAGGTAATATATAACAGGTGACAGGCACCATCCAGTTTTCTGGATGGTGCCTGTCACCTTTACTGTCACCTTTACTAACCATATAATTAATTACCGTCTTGTAAACTTTGTTCCAAACGTATCTTCGGCTACTGCCTCGGGATTTAAAATGTCATCACCCTCAGGCTTTTTTCCTTCTTCAACCCATTTTACAAGAGCGTCAAAGCCTTCAGTTTCCTCTTTAGGGGTAAATCCACAATGGCCAACAGCTCTGGTTACCCTCGTCACTAACAAATCTTCATTGCCATTTGCCGCTGCTCTTTTTGCATGAAGCTGCTGCATATGAAATGGTACGAACAAATCACCGATATTATGCAAAGAAACCATCGGAATTTTGTGAGTTCCGTTCACTTTGGGAATGCCCGTTAAACCTTGCTGTTTTGTTTGCGGGTCACTAGTAACACGCAGAACGGCGTCATTTAGGGCTTGTTCCTCCAATGAGATACTGCTCATATCCCCGTCAAATTGATAAACTGAGTCAGTTGTATTGACTACATTTCCAGCAGCTACTCCATACCTATTGTTTATAGTCAGTTGGCCTAGTAGGAAGTTCTTCCAGGTATTAAAAGCCGTATCAAATAATGGTCGATCACCACCGGTCAGGTTCATTGTAACCGCTTTCAACCTTTCACCCTCTGCAGTGAGCGTACCATCAATACCGAGCTTGGACTTAATTAGTGGAACTGTTTCTGTTATATACTCTCCATCTGAAATGGACTTCTGATCATCCTTAGCTATCCCGGCAAGTGACTGAGCTACAAGGTTAAAATCAGTAAAGAAATCAAACAGCTCGGTATCTCCGGTTACCCCGCACATAGGAAGCGCACCGTCATACGAATTACTGTATTGTTCGGCAAGCACAGCTGTGATGTGGCCTCCCATAGAGTGTCCAGTAACGTATGTGCGTGATGGCTTTCCTACCTTTCCATTAAATAGTGAACCAAGTGCATGAGTGTCCTTCACACCTTGTGCTACATCATAACCATTGGTGCTGTAAGTTGAGGCAGCCCAAGCATAGCCGTTTTTTAATAAATGTTCTCTGATTTTAGCCGGGCCATTTGCAAAAGTCAACTCCAAGCCTGTCCCGTTATACCCATGCGCATAAAGGACAAGCTCGCCGTTCCAGTTTTTTGGAACTTCAATACGATACCCAGCCCCCTTATGTACCCCCCAATACCTGTCTGTCTTATAACCTTCCAAACTTTCAAATGGCAATTTAGATTCATCAACATAGTACGGAATGGTAGATTGGTTCTGTGCCTTCTGACCAGTGGCCTTGCTGGCTGGGGGAGCGGCTGAACCTGCAGAAGCTGTAAAAATTAATGCAGCTCCTAAAGAAAATGCTAGAAACGATTTTTTCAAAATATATTACCTCCTCATTTAGTATTATCTTAAATGATGTAATATTCAGACAACTTATACAAGAGCAATAGTAACCAAAAAACCTTGTTAAACTGACAAGAAAAATAGGTATTACTAAGCATGCCGCAGGCTTTAAAATAGACTTTTCCGGGACATTTAGGTGACACTTTCCAGGTGACAGGCACCATCCAGGTAATTGGAAGAGTTTTTATTAGGTAATTGCTACTGTTTTGTCCCTAGTCTTTCTAGTTATTCACCAGAAAATTACAAGAAGCTTTGTCCTTATTAGGATAATAGTCATTAGTGTTGGAGATTATAAGAGTTTTTTGATGATATTAGTAGTTTTTAAGTATAAAGGTGACAGGCACCACCCAGGAAACTGGATGGTGCCTGTCACCCCAAATTTGCTGCCCAAATATTGTTAAATCATAGTATGATGGGAATAGGTAGTTTTTATCAACTAGATTGAAAGGGTGGTAGGCGAGATGAGTGAAGCAACAGCGTCAGTTGCGTTATTAACAGCTGAGCTTCGTAACCGGTGGAGGTTGCTGCTCGGTGAATTAAAAGGTACTTCTATGGAACTGTTTGACTCCGAAAAGGGAGAAAAGCTTTTTGCAGAAATGATCCGAATACATAATAAACTTGCTCTTGCCTCTGTTACTCAGGAACGGTCAATTCTTGCCGTTACAGGCCTTCAAGGTGCGGGGAAGACAACGATTGTCAAAAGGCTGTACGATTTGGATGATCGGTTCTTGCCAGAAAACGAAAGCAGGGGCGAACAGATCCCTGTCCTAATTACGGAAAGCGCCGTGGAACAACCACAGGGCTATCTGTATGTTTCCAAATTCGATCAGGAAAAAGGTTTTCACCTTGCCAACGAAGCGATTGACGATAGAAAATTTAAGGAGGTCGCATTAAACCCTTCTGACGAACATATTTGGCTTGAGCTTAAAGTGCCGAACAAATACTTTTTTGATGAGAAAAAGTCCCTTGCCTTGCTGCCAGGGTTTGAAAGGGACCAAACTGGCCGGTCCCAGCAGCTTCTCACTCACTTGCTGTATCTTTCTACATCAAGTGTCGTCGTTTTTAAGAAAGATACATACGCCCGTAAATCCACTGTGGACATGCTTCAGCTGGTAAAGGACTTATATACAGAAGTGAAGCCGATTTTTGTTCTATCGCGCGGCGATGAAAACTCGGAACAAAATGAAGAGATTCGCCAGCAGGTGGCTGAAGATTTTGCAATCCATCCGACTGAAGCAAATCGGGTTCTGGTTAGCGGTGTTTATCCTGATAACGAGCAAAATGATGAGTGGCAGCGGCAATTCATTTCCTCGATTCAAAAATATAGTTATATTTCTGATGAGGGCCAGAAAAAGCAGTTGGCCATGATTGATGAGCTTTGCATGGATGTGAGACGGGCCGCTGATGAAATCAGCGCGATGCTTCAGAAGCAAGAAGATAATTATTTGATAGAAAATAATGGGCAGTCCAGCCCGCAGCGGACACTGGAACAGTTTGAGCTTTTTTACAAACACCTGTTGTCCCAGCTGGAAAGAGATATGAAGGGTAAGCTCCAAGAACGCTTGAAGGATGCTAGAACCAATTTTAATCAGTACGTAAAAGACAATACAGGTTTTTGGCAGAATCTCACTTCTAAATTCAGTGCCAAAGCCCTTGAGCAGCAGGAAAAATTGGAGGAAGCCATTAAGGAGGCCTGGATGGAAGCAGGTTCGCAGTCCCCTGAATGGGATATTATTGATGTAACCACAAACCACATTGATGACCAATCCAAAAGGTTGAACCTGTCATTTGAAGACGATCCGGTACGGCAGGCAGGAACAAGGCGGGTAATGAAGATTCAACCTCTTGCCGAAAAAACTGCTCCTGAAACACTTTCCGTTCCTCCTTTAAAAGAGGTAAAACGCAGAAGTGAAATGAAAAATCCAGCCGTAAGCCAAAACACGTCACTAAAAAGGATCGATCAATTTTTCATGAAAGAGCAGGAAGGGCAGCTTGTGTCATTAGAAAGGGATGACTTGAAGGTCATGACCTTGATGGGTACGATGCTCTGCAGGCAGGCGCTTGTAGCGCAGCCGTTGCTGGAGAAGAGATCACTTGAGGGTGATGATTGGGAGAAGTTCTTTTTAAATAAAACCTTCGAAGGGAATCCTTTAGACAAAACGATGAAGGACTCAGAGGCGTTCACAGGCCATGTTGATAAGCTGGCAAAGCTGGCGCCAACTTTGTTAAAAAGCATCCCGCTTATTCTTGGACTGGATGTTGCTATTGATGGGGAGGCAAACCTGCTGATTAATGCAGCTTCAGCTCTAAGTGCCTTAGGCATAGCGCTGACTCCGGTTCAATTGATTGGTATAATCGGCGGGGCCTTTGCGTTTGCATACGGAATAAACGCCGTGCAAAAAGCCGTACATGAAACGAATCAGCGTCAGCTGCAGCTTGCCCAGGCCGGACACAGAGCGCTCGACCAGCTGCCTGAAATCCAGACCCAGTCGTTCATTTCAGCGCTTCAGCTGGTTTTTGAAAAAATGGGGGAACAGCTGCTGGAAAAGCATCAGGAAGAAAAAGGGCTGTTTGATGACTTTGGAAAGCTGGAAAAACTCCAGTACAGCCTGCGCCATATTAGAAATACGAATGGACAGCTACACAAGCTGGTTTACGACCGTGCAGTCCTTACTCTCTAAGCTGGAAAAGGAACGCTGGGATTGGACACGCCGCGGGGCGCAAGAGTTCCGGAAAGGTTTCTTACGGTTAAAGGAAACAGGCCGGAAAAAGGGCCGGGTTCTAATTGGAATTTATGGGCCAACACAGGTAGGGAAAACAACCTTAATCCTAAAATTGCTCGGGCTTAGGGAAGAAGTGATCATCCCTTTCTCAAAAGCTCTTCGCGGTAGACGGCGCTATGGAAACTCGGCAACCGTCACAAGCACCTTGTATCAGCCATCCTGTGATGATTTATTTTATGTATTTCGGCCAGATGGGACTAAGGAGATCTGTTCTTCCTTAGAGGAGCTCGAGACGTGGATGGGTATAATCCGTGATGAAGTGGAACGAGGGCATGTCAAGGATACAAGGCCATTGACGATACAGATTTCAAAAGCATTTTTTCAGCAGGATGAGCTTGTGAGGCGCAAGCAAACGATTGAAGTTTTAGATTTACCTGGAGATGACAGCAGGGAAGAGCGTGAAGTTGATCATGTTGACCGCTGCCTCGAAGAATATCTCCCCCATTGCAGCATGTGCATTGTGATGGAAAATGCTAGTCAAGTAGTGGCTTTATCGCAGATTAAAAGGGAGCATGTATCAGATTGGATGTGGCTCCCACATCAGTTTACGATTGTCCTTTCCAAAGCGCTGTCTAGTGCATCTGTAAAAGACCAGATCCGAAGCGGGAAACTATCATCGGCTTCGGAACTGCAGGGCTTTTTTTCAGGAGAATTATATCGCCATGTTGAAGGAACCGCAGCGAAGGCAAAGGTGTACCCGCTTGATTTTGGCGATACATGGGCCCAGATTAAACAGAGTGATCCAGAGCTTTATGATATTGCTTCTCCCTGGATGGACGAGCTTTTTTTACGGCTGGCTGAAGACCTAAGCTCAATTTATACACCCGAATATGAAATAAAAGCTCTTAAGAATATGGAAAGCTTGCTTCAAAAAAAGAAAAAAGAGAATTATGAGCGGCTGTCTGCAAAGAAAAATGATGATAAGGCAGAATTGGAGGGGCTTTCTCGGTCGCTTAAAGCTCTGTGCATTAAAATTGAAAACCAAACTGAAAAAATAAAACGGGTTAATGAAGTGGAAGAGATGATCGAAGGGCTGTCCTTTCAGCAGCCCCCTTCAGGATACATACCGGGCTGGACTGAGAGAAGCGGCAAAGAAAGATCGGCTGATTCATTAAAAAGTGATTTTTATTATGCTTTAGGCCAGCTTGAAAAAGAGTACCGAACAGCTGTTAACCTTTGGAACCTTGAGGTGCACGTTTTAATGGATGAATATGCTTTGCCGTTCAGCCCGATCGATTTTCAGTTTGCTGAAAAGACAGTTCATTTTGATGCCGATTATGTGATCAGTAAGTACTTCCGGCAATCTTCTTTTAACAGGGATTTGGACTCCTGTTCGGATGCTTTAGAAGAAGCTAGTGTGGAAACCTTACAAAAGACTAATAGGGCGATAAAAAGGCAGAAACAGGCGATGAAAAAGTCTTTTCGGCAAAAAATAAGCAGCATTGAAATGAGCATCGCCTTACTTGAGGAATCACGGGAAACCCTCGAAAGAAGGATTGAATCTTGTGAAAAATCTATAACCAAGATTGAATTGGCGATTGAAAAGGCCCGAATAGAGTGGGAGCATGATATTCAGCGTTCAAAGGAGCTAAACTTATACTTAAAAGCAGCTTTTGTGAATGAAATAAAGGCGATTCAAGATAAGCTATTTTCCAAACAGACAAGCCCGCTTGAAAAATGGGCCTATCATCAGTATTGGAACATCATCACAGCGGATGCAGAAAGGATTACTGAAGATGGATCCGTCACAAGTCAACAAGGTATATGATGAAGCAATTAAATCATTAAAATCAATAAATGACGAACTGTTCTATAGCGATTTGAGATCAAAGCTTGACAGCCATACTACCCATTTGGATGAAAAGTATGCTGATGCGATCAACAGGGTTCAGGGGATGACCCTGACGGTAGAGCGCCTGCCAGTCCTTGTGGAAACTGAAGTGAATAAGGCGGTTGATAAGCTTTTATTGAAAATAGATGAATCTGTTAGAGACTCTCTCTTCAATATTGAGAAAAGCTTCCAGGCTCGGGAGGAGGAGCTTTATGGGATTATTGAAAACTTTATGACCCTGCAAGCCAATTTTCAGCATATCTTTTCGCAGCTGGAGGAATCGAAACAAGCACAGCTTGAGCAATGGCAGGCCTTTTTAGCTGAACAAAAAGAGGCGGGGGAAGCCTTTGATGAAAGCTATCTAAAAGAACAGCAGCAGTTTTTCGAAAAATTTCAGGAATCACTGGGAGAGCAGTCTGCTCTTTTTCAATTGAAGGCGCAAAGTATAAAGGAACAGTTGGCTAATGCAGCCGAATTACTTGAAGGGTCACAGCAAAAAGGCTTTGAGATGTTGAAAAAAGCTGCATGGGAAGATTCTTCTATTATAAAGAGCAGCGTTACTGAGCATTTTGGAATAACACATGAAAAGGTGGCTGAAGCAGAGCAACAGATCAGAGAGGGTATTGAAAAAGCGAGTGAAAGATTGAGGGTCGATGTTCTGAAAGTGGAAGCTCAACAAGCTGCTGTGATGAACAAGATAACTGCTGACTTTCAGAAAGACATCGACTCCGTGAAAGCATCTTTTGAAAACCAGATGCTTGCCCTTCAGCAAACGGCGATATCAAGTGCAGAGCAGCAATCGACTGCCGCACAAGAGCAATTTCAGCTACTATCAGAAAAAATCAACAGCCAACAGACCCAAACCGACAAAAAACACAAACAAACCCTATGGCTCATCACCAGCCTCACCATAGCCCAAGCCATCCTCCTAGCCAGCCTTGTGTGGTGAACTTGTGTGGTGACAAATTTCCAGGTGACAGGCACCATCCATTATATTGGGAATTAAAACAAAAAGGACTGCGGAATTGATGATAAGCTTCATTCCGCAGTCCTTTTATGGCTGAATTAGGTGACAGGCACCATCCAAATATTTACCAGGCTATTTGGTGTAAGTGCTGTTCTGTTGCAGAACTCGTCCTGCGTTTTTATTCAATATGGCCAAGACCATGTAGCCGATGCTTGCGCCGGCTAACGAGCTGAACAAGAAGGCTGGAAGAAAACCAAACAGTGTAGCTTCACGTCCAAGGAGCAATACGGCAATTGGGTAAGAGGCAATTGCACCCAAAATTCCTGTTCCGAATACCTCGCCAAGAGCGACCGCATATAGCTTTCGTGTTTTTAAATAAACGAAGGAAGCCAATAAAGCACCAATCATGCTGCCAGGGAATGCAAACAAAGATCCTGTTCCCATCATGTTACGAAGCAAAGACACGGTAAGGGCCTGTGCTACTGCGTAGTATGGCCCGAGTAATACCGCCGATAGTACATTGATGAGATGCTGCATGGGAAATACCTTTGCGAAGCCAACTGGGATATAAAACATATGGCTTGTTAGAGTGCCGATCGCAACCATCATAGCAGTCAACGTCAGCTTTTGCGTTTTTCTCATAAAAAATCCCTCCAGTAAATTTTGCACTGGGGGTGAAGAACCGAATTTCCTATCACTGAAGTCAACAAAAAAAGCCGACTCCAGCTTAGGAATCCGCGTATGTACGACAACAGAGCCGATACACTTCCCTCCGCTGGTATTAACCAGATCAGGTTCAAGGGTCAAAGACTACAGGTCTTAATCTCAGCCGGCTATTATCCGGCACCCCCAGTGCCAATCAAATATTCAATTCATTCACACTATAACATAAAGAAAGAAAATTGGGAATAGTCGTCGTGTGGCTTCTTCCATATTTCTGGGTGGTGCCTGTCACCTACCAGGCACCTTCCAGTTGTGGCCCAACAAAATCATCGATTCAATTCTTTTTTAACTAGGTATTGAATGATGAGATAACAGATTAAGATCCAAAGTAGGAGGAGTCCTAGCTCAAACCAAAGAATCTTTCGGTTGAAAATAGCAAAAATATTTTCTGCTACCACGACACTGGGTATGAACTTCAAAACGTCCTCCCAAGCTGGTAGCACTTGATATAAGGTTCCGATTAAAAATAGGGTAATCATAACAATGGATGACAGTGCGGATGCCGTTTTTGAGGAGTTCATCGTCAGGCCGATAATGATCCCGATTTGAATGAACAAGATTCCGCCTGCGACCATTAATGGAATCACTTTTAATAATTCCAAATCGAATCCAGTATTTAATAAATAGACTAGTGTTTGTGATAAAAATGAAAATAATAGGATGGTCGTACCTTTAGCCATGATTACTTCATTTAAGGTTAGAGGAGATATCATGAGTGCATCAAGCGTTTTATGCTCTTTCTCTTCAATAAAATTTGGGGCTGTAATCATGATGCCTACCATCACTTGAGCAAACAGAATCCAGCTGGGCAGCAGCATCATTTCCTGACCTGTGTCGCTCATTACACCAATAATCATGACAGACATGACAATCGGCAGAAGAACGAGGATCCATAGGGGAGGCTGCTTGAGGAAATCAATGATTTCATGTTTTATCAGCTTATACGTCAAGTTCATCCTCAACTTAATTCACTTCCTGTCAGTCTCGCAAACACATCCGCCAAGGTTGCTTCCTGTGAATGAAGATTGATTATGCTCCCTGCATACATTTTTTCATATAAAAAAGCAGCCGTTTCCGGTGTGTTTAGAGGTAAAATGACCTTCACCAAGTCGTTGTTTTCCTTGTATTCCACAACAACTTCGTCTTTCCCGTACCGTTCTTTTATTTTCTGAGGAGAGTCAAGTGCAACTAGTTTCCCTTGATACATGATTCCAACACGGTCACTTAATTGATCAGCCTCGTTCATATCATGAGTGGTCAAAACAATTGTAGTTCCCTGTAATTTTAACGAATGTATGTATTTGCGAATTAACGTTGCTGTGTTTGGGTCAAGTCCGCTTGTTGGTTCATCTAAAAATAAGATTTTAGGCTGATGGAGCAATGCCCTAGCGATAAGAACTCTTTGCTTCCAGCCCTTTGACAGTGAATGCACCTTTTGTTCAGCCTTGTTATCCAGATGTAAACTTTCCATAATATTTTCTACTTGTTTCAAAGGAACTTTATATAAATCTGCAAAAAACACAAGGTTGTCTCGGATCGACCATTTCAAATACAAATTTGGGAGTTCAAAGACGACGCCGATGCGTTCATGCACCTTTTTTGTGTTGCTTTGTATGTTTAATTGATCGATCCAAATTTCCCCTTTGCTCGGTTTCAGCAAACCAATCATCATTCGAATAGTCGTCGTTTTCCCAGCTCCATTAGGCCCTAAGAAACCGAATATCTCCCCTTCATTTACCTTAAAATTAATTTGGTCCACTGCTATAGAATCCTTAAATACCTTTGAGACATTCCGTACATCTATCATTCATTCCTCACCCCCTATATTTTTGCCTTAAACGTATCATACTAAAAAATAGTAAGCAACGGGTGACAGGCACCATCCAATTCACTTCCAATTACAGCTATTATGTTTTTGTGGTAATGATAATCATTTTCAGTTAAACTAATGGTATTAAGCATGGGGAGAGATGATTTATGTTTGTTCAAATGAGGAAGACGATCGTTACTGAGGGGAATTCTGATAAGGTTGTGGCAAGGTTTAGTGGGGAAGGAATTATTGAAAAACAAGAAGGGTTTGTAGATGTAACGGTGATGGTTAAGAAGGTTCGCCGCGGAGATGAAGAGGTTGTTGTGTTAGTCCGCTGGGAATCGGAAGACCACTGGAAGCAGTGGGAAAAGAGCGAGGAACATATTGCAGGCCATAAGGCGAAGTTAGGCCAGCCTAAGCCAGATTACATAGTAAGCTCTGAAGGCGGAACATACGAAATCAAAGCAGTCAAAACAGCAAAATAAGATTAAAGGTGACAGGCACCATCCAGTTTTCTGGATGGTGCCTGTCACCTTTTCTTTTTGAGGTATATCATGATGATTATGTTTGGAGTATAATAATTTTAAATATTTGAAATAATGGGGACTTTTGAATGATATCGTATGAGAGTTTTTTTATTGTGATTCTGATTAGTATTTTGGGGCCAGTGGTTGGTTTCTTTATATTGATTTTTTATACGAGCAATGAACGGCAGGTTTATTTTTTAGAAATGGAAAATCGCCAAGCATTACTTGAAAAAGAACTGGAAGTTAGCCGCTACCTGCAGCTCAATCAGCAAATCCAGCCGCATTTTCTTTTTAATGCGTTAAATTCTTTGCTCGGTTTGGTGCGTTTAAAACAATATGATCGGCTTTCAGGAGCGTTCGAGCATATGGTGATGTATTTACGGTCAAAGTACACGAACAAAGAAGCTTTATACCCAATGGAAAAGGAAATTTCCTACACAAATAACTATCTGGAAATACAAAAGCTGCGGTTTGGACATCGGCTGCAGATAGATTGGGAGATTGAAAAGGGATTAAATCAAACTCTCGTAATACCGTATCTATTGCAAACATTAGTCGAGAATGCTTTTAAGCATGGGCTTGAAATGATAGAAGAGGATGCTGCACTTTCCATTAAAATTAGTCAGCTAGACTCACAGACAATCCAGCTCACAGTAGAGGATAATGGGCCGGGTTTCAAAGAAGATTATATGGAACTAGCTTCGGAGGAAAATAAGATTGGCCTTTTAAATCTGCAGCGAAGATTATTTTTGCTTTTTCAACAAGAAGCTACCTTCACAACAAAAAACCGCAGCCACAATGGGGGTGCTGTAGTTGAAGTGACTTGGCCGCTTCGGACAGATCTAACATAAGAAAGGGGACGGACGATATGGATGTTTTATTGCTTGATGATGAACCAATCGAGTTGGCGCAGCTCGAGTTACTGATAAATGCTCATTATCCGACCTGGAATGTTCATCAGGCCATTAATGGTTCTGAAGCCATCCGGATTGTTGACCGCTGGGCTGAACGAGGCGAAACCTTCCAGCTGGCTTTTATAGATGTGAAATTGCCAGGCCGAAATGGACTCGAGGTAGCTTCGATCATGAAGCAGAAAATGCCTAACTTGGACCTCATTGTTGTAACGGCCTTCCAGGATTTTGACTATGCCAAAGAGTCTATTAAATTGAGAGTTTATGATTATGTAGTAAAGCCAGTCATCGAAAGAGAGCTTATTAAGGTATTGGACAATTATGTACTCGAACACCCTGAATTTGGGATGAAATCCAATGTAATAGAAAAGGTAATTACGACCATCAAGGAGCGCTTCCAAGAGCCTTTAAAATTAACCGCACTTGCCGAGGAGCTGCATTTTAATTCGAATTATTTAAGCCGATTGTTCAGTGAAGAAGTGGGTCAATCTTTTTCGGAATTTTTACTTCACTACCGAATTGAAATGGCCAAACAGCTGCTGGTCAAGCATAAGGACTGGAGCATTAACCGTGTCGCGGAAACTTGCGGTTTTAGCAGCCAGCACCATTTAAGCAGTTCTTTTAAAAAGCATACTGGCTTCTCTCCAAGTGAATACCGGAATTCGGTGCTGACAAAATGATCGTGCCGCAAGCGTTCCCGCCCAGTCTATCCAAGTTGGTTTCAGTGTGGCTCACGATCAGTCTTTTGTTTGTATCAGGACAAGCCGTCTATTCTTACGGTGCACTAGCTGGCTTTATAATCATCGGCAGTTTTCTTGCCGCTTTTGTACTTTTGATTCCATTTTTGTGGATGTCCCGCAGAAAGCTGATGAAAAACTCGCATTTGTTACCCCTTTTAAATGCAATCTTATTTTTGGAGTCGGTTACGATCCATCTTTTAATTTTATTCCTTATTTTAAATGCGTCATTAAGGTACTCATCTTATTTAATTCTGTTTGTACTGACCGTGTTTCTGCTCGCTTTAATTGTTCTTTTCAGAAATAAGGCGGACAGCCTGCATACAGTTAAAATTTCCATACTTTTAGGGTTAGCCGTATTCCTGCCCAACTACATTTTTCTGCAAAAAGGGCTTGAGACAGTTTATCATAATCTCTTGCACTATCATCCAAGGTTTCTTCACATCGAACAGGAGGGTGCAATTCTATTATTCTTCCTATTAACAGCAACATTCTTTTCGAAAATGTTTTCGCAGCTGCCATGGCTCGATCGTTATGTGGAAGTTAACTTCTCAAAGGGAATTCAAAAGTTGTTCTTTGGCACGTTAATTTGGGCGACAATTATTCTCGCCTTTTCTTCAATGACGCTTGTTTCGTTTACCCATACTAAACTTCTTCACCATGAGAATGAGCTTTTGTTTATGATGCTTGGCCAACAGGTTGAGCGCGGCTTCCTTATCATCGTTTATCTCAGTCTATTCACTTCAACCATCATCGAGCTATCAGGAGCCATTCGAAAGTTAGCGCCAGAACATTCCTTTTTAAAGTTTGGGCTGGCAGCAACAGCGATTATATTAACTGGGTATTCCCACCAGTTAGGCATTTCAATTATCACTCTATTTATATCGTTTGGCTTTATTTCTTCCATTATTTGTTTAATTTATATAATCAGAATGTTTTTACATCATTTAAATATAAAAACCGGGAAGGTAGATATAAATTAAATATTGAGAAAATTATTATAATTTTAATAATAGATGAGAGGGGGATTATATTTTGAAAAAATACGTACTTTACCTGTTTATGACTGTTCTATTAGTATCAACTTTCTTAATGGGTTGTTCTAATGACTCGTCATCTGGCTCCAGCGGCGGGTCTGCTGAAGAGAAGAATAACTTAATTATTGGTCTGGAGGCTGAGCCGACTTCACTAGATGCCCATCAGATTTCTGACTACAACTCCAGCCGTGCGGCTATGGAGATTTACGATCAATTGGTTCAGTTTAAAGACGAGAGCACAGAACTAGAACCAGATCTAGCTGAAAAATGGGATGTATCCGATGATGGACTTGAGTACACATTCCACTTGAAGAAGGATGTAAAATTCCACGATGGAACTCCGTTAAATGCAGAAGCTGTTAAATTCAGCATTGAACGCCAGACAGATCCTAACCACCCGTTCCATGATACTGGAACATATGCTTATGCGGAATTCACATTTGGACAAGTAGCTTCCGTTGAAGCCGTTGATGAACATACCGTAAAAATTACGCTGACAGAACCATTTGCTCCTTTCTTGGGCAACATGGCTATGCATGCAGCGAGCATTGTCAGCCCTGCTGCCGTTGAGGAGCATGGAGCAGATTTTACGAAAAATCCTGTTGGAACAGGCCCTTACAAGTTTACAAGCTGGAGCCCGGGAGTTGAAATCATTTTAGAAAAAAATGATGAATATTTCAAAGGTGCACCAAGTGTCGAGCAGCTGATTTTCAAGCCAATTACTGAAGCGCAAACTCGCTTGGCAGAGCTTGAGGCAGGCAATATCGATGTCATGGTTAATATTCCTCCGGATGATCTAGAAAGACTCCGCGGAAATGAAGACATCACAATGAACGAACAAGCAGGTATGCATGTTTGGTGGACAGCATTCAATACACAGCGTGCACCTTTTGATAATGTGAAGGTAAGACAAGCAGTTAACTACGCAATTAATAAAGAAGCAATTGTCGATGGAATTCTTCAGGGATCTGGTGAGATTGCAAACAGCCCGCTTCCTCCGACAGTTTGGGGCCATAATCCTAATGTAACAAACTATGATTTTGATCTTGAAAAGGCAAAGGAATTGCTTGCTGAGGCTGGACATCCAGATGGCTTTAAAGTGACATATTGGGTTCCGGAATCTGGTTCAGGCATGCAGCAGCCGCAAGCAATGGCAGCTGCGATTCAATCAGACCTTGCTAAAATTGGCGTAGAAGTTGAAATTCAAACGTTGGAGTGGGGAGCATACTTGGATAAAGTATTTGTTCCTGCTGATCAAAATGATATGGATATGCACCAAATGTCTTGGATCGGCGACAATGGAGACCCAGACAACTTCCTGTACATCTTGTTTAGCGGTGCACAATGGCCAACTGCCGGATTCAACGATTCTTACTATAAGAACGAAGAGGTAGATGAGCTCCTTGCTAAAGCTCGTGTAACGAAGGACAAAGCAGAGCGTACAAAAATGTACGAAGAAGCGCAAGAAATCATTATGTCTGAAGCACCTTGGATTGTTGTAGACCATGAGAAACAAATTATCGCTACATCCAGCCGTGTTAAAGACTTTAAGCTTCACCCAACTGGAGTATTCCGCTTTGCCAACGTTAATATTGAGTAAATTTTAAAGAGGAAATAGGAGGTAGCTCCTCTTTCCTCTTTTTCTTCCATTAGGAGATTTATTTTAAAAGGTTTTCGATTGCGTAAAACCATGAACGGCAATATCGAAAAAACGATTCTCAACTAAAGTTCTTCAGGAGGTGTTATGGTTGGCTTCTTATATTTTGAGGCGATTATTCGGACTAGTTCCGGTTTTGTTCGGCGTTACCGTACTCGTGTTTTCGATTATGCATCTATCGCCAGGTGACCCTGCGAAAATTATTCTTGGCCCGAAAGCGACAGAGGCGTCGATTGCCAAGCTCAATACACAGCTAGGGTTGGATCAGCCGCTCCATACACAGTACATAACTTGGATTGGCAACGTGTTTCAAGGTGATTGGGGCCGGTCGATTCAAATGAAAATGGAAGTGCTGCCGCTTGTAGCGGAGCGCTTTACAGCCACATTTATTCTTACGCTCGCCAGTATTATCATTGCTTCCGTCTTCGGAATTGGCGCGGGTATTATCTCAGCTTATAAAAAATACTCCTGGCTAGATCGTTCCATGATGTTCATGGTGCTGATCGGTTTTTGTCTTCCTGTATTCTGGCTGGGGCTTCTTCTTCAAATTGTCTTTGGTCTTAATTTAGACTGGCTGCCTATTTCCGGAATGTACTCGGCAGGACAGGATGGATTTTGGGACATGATCAGGCATTTAATCCTTCCGGCGATTGCGCTTTCAGCCGGTGCTGGAGCGATTATTGCCCGAATGACGCGTTCCAGTATGGTTGAAGTATTTAGCCAGGATTACATCCGTACAGCAAGATCAAAAGGATTAAAGGAAAAAAACGTTGTCCTTATCCATGCTTTGAAAAATGCTTTTATCCCTGTATTGACTGTAATTGGGATGCAAATTGGATTCCTGCTAGCGGGAGCTGTTTTAGTAGAAATGGTTTTTGCATGGCCAGGAATCGGAACACTGATGGTCAATGGGATTCTCGCCAGGGATTTCCCGCTCGTCCAAGGAGTCATTTTATTTGTAGCGACAACCTACGTGGCCATAAACTTATTGATTGATATTTTATACGCAATATTTGACCCACGCATTTCATATAAGTAGGAGGGGCTGATCAATGGAACCAGTCATACAAAATCAAGAAATCCCCAGCATCAAGCCTAAACAAAAAGCAAAGCAGGGTCCATGGGGAATGGCTTGGAAGGTATTTAAAAAAGACAAAGCGGCTGTTGCCGGCCTGATCCTGCTCGCGATTATGATGGTTGCAATGGCACTAGCCCCATTTTTGCCGTTCGCAGATCCCAATGAGGTAGACCTGACAAACCGATTAAAGCCAGTCGGTACGGAGGGACATGTTTTGGGGACGGATCATTTAGGCAGGGACATGCTTAGCAGAATTATATACGGAGGCAGGGTCTCGATCATTGTCGGTATTATCGCTGTTACCATTGCACTGGTTATTGGATCTGCTCTCGGATTAATTGCCGGTTATTTTAGAAATTTCTATGACACCGTCATTATGCGCTTTATGGATATTTTAATGGCATTCCCATACGTTTTGCTTGCAATTGCTATTATTGCAGCATTAGGGCCTGGCCTTATGAACACAATGATTGCAGTTAGTATTGTTGGAATTCCCTATTACGCGAGGATAGTCCGGGGAAGTACTCTATCCTTTAGGGAAATGGAATTTGTTTTAGCTGAGCGTGCTCTTGGAGCCGGACATTTGCATATCATTTTCCATCATATTTTGCCAAACTGTCTGCCGCCGATTATTGTTGCCGTCAGTTTAGATGTTGGCTGGATGATCCTTGCTGCTGCCGGAATGAGTTTCTTAGGTTTAGGAGCTCAGCCGCCATTAGCTGAATGGGGCGTCATGTTAAGTGAAGGCCAGGAGTTTATTCGTGTGGCCCCTCATGTCAGCTTATTGCCGGGCTTTGCAATTTTCCTTGTTGTTCTCGCCCTTAACCTTGTCGGAGATGGACTGCGAGACGCTTTAGACCCTAAATCGAAATAGGAGGAATAACAGATGACTAACAACCTAAAAATCCCTCGTGATTATGTTAATACTTTTTCCATCGTTGGACGTGATCCTGAAACGGGCGAGCTTGGAGTAGCGGTTGCCTCAAAGTTTCTGTCCGTTGGATCCCTCGTGCCATGGGCGAAAGCCGGAGTAGGCGCCATTGCCACTCAATCATGGGTAAATCCTTTATATGGAATACGCGGATTGGAACTAATGGAAGCAGGCAAAAGTGCGGAAGAAACGAGCCGTATTTTAACAGAGGAAGATGAAAATAAAGAAGTTCGCCAAGCAGGATTTGTTGATGCCAGCGGAAACAGTGCAACTTTTACCGGTACAGAATGTTACACATGGGCAGGCGGCATATCAGGCTTCAATTTTGCAGTCCAAGGGAATATTTTAACGGGAGAAGATGTTGTTCAAGCCATGGCAGACGCTTTTCAAAATGCCCAAGGAGATTTGGCATCCCGGCTGACAGCTTCGCTACAGGCTGGTGAAGATGCAGGCGGAGACAGCCGCGGCAAGCAGTCAGCAGCCTTGCTTGTGGTAAAAGAAAATGGCGGTTATGGCGGAGTCACGGACCGCTATATTGATTTGCGAATTGATGATCACGAGGAACCAGTCAAAGAATTAACACGGATTCTCAAGCTGCACCTGCTTTACTTCCAAAAGCCGAAGGAAGAAGATATTTTATCTGTTGATGGTGAGTTAAAAGCAGAGCTGACGGCCTTGCTTCAAAAACTTGGTTACATCAAGACTGAGGACCCATCTGATGAAGAAGTATACGAAGCAATTCATTCATTCCACTTGATCGAAAACTTTGACGAGCGGGTTATGGAAAAGGGCTCTATCGATAAGAAAGTCGTGGAATTTATCCAAGAATTAGCGGCACAAAAGGACTGATTGATATGACAGCTCTATTAGAAGTCAAAGATTTAGAAATTAAGTTCAGAAAAGATAAAGAAATGATATCGACCGTGGGTGAAATTAGTTTCGCTGTTAACGAAGGAGAGATGCTTGGGATCGTGGGGGAGTCAGGCTGCGGAAAAAGCGTTACATCGTTGGCAATCATGGGTCTCCTGCCAAAGGAAATGAGCCAAATCGGCAGGAACAGCGATATTCTTTTTAATGGAACTTCTCTTACAAAACTGAGTGACGCCGATTATCGCCGGGTTAGAGGTAAAGACATTTCGATGATTTTTCAGGATCCAATGACTTCATTAAATCCTGTCCTGACAATTGGGTACCAGATGAAAGAGATGATTCTTGCTCATGAAAAGGTATCAAAGCGCGAGTGCTGGACGCGATCTGTAGAAATGCTGAAAAAGGTTGGGATTCCACGTGCCGAGCAGATTATGGATGAATATCCGCATCAGCTTTCCGGTGGTATGAGGCAGCGTGTCATGATTGCGATCGCACTCACGCTTCAGCCAAAGCTCCTGATTGCAGATGAGCCAACGACCGCACTCGACGTTACCATTCAAGCACAGATTCTGGATTTAATAAAAGAGATCCAGAGAGAATCGAACACCGCCGTCATTCTAATTACCCATGATTTAGGCGTTGTTGCCGAGGTTTGCGACAGGGTTGTCGTGATGTATGCGGGCAAGGTTGTGGAGGAAGCTCCTGTAAAAGAGCTGTTTGTGGATCCAAAACACCCATACACAAAGGGGCTGCTTGGATCAATGCCGACATTGATTAATGACCAGAACCGCCTTAATGCTATACCAGGGAGTGTGCCGCTGCCAGAGGAAATGCCCCAGGGGTGCAGGTTTGCACCACGCTGTTCTCAGGCGATGCCTCATTGCTATACAGCCGAGCCGCCACTTGTTTCATTAGGAAATTCCCATGCGACGAGCTGCTGGCTTTATGACAAGGAGGAACAAAAATATGGCTGAACTGCTGCAAGTTCGCAATCTAAAAAAATACTACCCTGTTAAAAGCGGTGTTTTACAAAGAACAACTGGCTATGTAAAAGCTGTCGATGATGTCAGTTTTACTCTCCATGAGGGCGAGTCACTTGGACTTGTAGGAGAAAGCGGCTGTGGAAAATCAACATTAGGACGGACGGTTTTACAGCTGATCAAGCCGACAGCAGGGGAGGTCGTCTATGATGATAAAAACCTGTCCGATTTGAGCTTTCGGGAAATGAAGCCGTACCGGAAAGAGCTGCAAATGATTTTCCAGGATCCGTACGCTTCGTTAAATTCACGTAAAAAAATCAGTAATATCGTCACCGAGCCGCTTAGGATTCATAAAATCTCTACTATCAAAGAACGGGAAGAAAAAATGGAAGAAATTTTGGAGAAGGTAGGTTTAAACAGGGCATTTGCTGACCGCTATCCACATGAATTCAGCGGCGGACAGCGTCAGAGAATTGGAATTGCGCGTGCACTTATGCTGAATCCAAAGCTGATTATCGCTGATGAACCAGTATCAGCCCTTGACGTTTCGATCCAAGCGCAAGTTTTAAACCTGCTTCAGGATTTGCAGGAAGAGTTTAATCTCACGTACTTATTCATCGCTCATGATTTAAGCGTAGTCAAGCACATCAGTACACGGGTCGGAGTCATGTACTTGGGAAGAATGGCAGAGCTTGCGCCGAAAAATGCTCTTTATAAAGAGCCGCTCCACCCATACACACAGGCATTAATGTCTGCTGTTCCCGTACCGAATCCGCTGATCAAACGCGAAAGAATTATTCTAAAAGGGGACGTGCCCAGCCCGCAGAACCCCCCATCCGGCTGCGCCTTCCACACCCGCTGCTCAGCCTGCATGGCCATCTGCAAAGAACAGCGTCCCGAACTAAAAGAAGTCCAAAAAGACCACTTTGTAGCATGCCATTTATACTAAACGGTGACAGGCACCTTCCAGCTTTCTGGAAGGTGCCTGTTTTTTATCTAATAAGGTTCCGAAAACATTGATAAATCAGCTAATCAATCGTTTGATTAACAAAGAATTAGCGTTAAATTGAAGGTGATTTTACACTAAATGGGCGGTGCCAGGCACCATCCATTTAGTGCCAGGCACCATCCATTTATTACCTGCCTACAAGTATTGCTTATTGATGACTTCTGAGAGTTCTTTGTAGACTGAGAATCTTTCTTTGTAAATCTTATGGTTGTCTGCGTTTGGGGTATAATGGCCTTGCATTGGGATGTGTTCTTTGATCGAGGCGAGGTCTTTGACTTCACCTATACCATATAAGGCTACCCATGCAGCACCCCATGCTGAGCTCTGATAACTTATCGGAACCTGTACTTCCTGGTTGAAGACGTCAGCAAGGATTTGAAGCCACAACGGTGATCGGGCAAACCCGCCACTTGCGAGTATTTTTGTTGGTTCTCCTGCAAGCCGTTCTAGTGCTTGTCCAACATGAAAAATACTGTATATGACACCTTCCAAACCTGCTCTCACAATATGCTCTTTTCCGTGTCGTAATGATAAACCGAATAAATTGCCTCTTAATTGAGAGTTCCACATCGGTGCTCTTTCTCCATTTAGATATGGAAGGAATATTAATCCTTCTGCGCCAGGGTCTACTTTTGCTGCAAGGGAAGTAAGGTTTTCATAGCTATCATTATAGCCTAGTGTATCTCTTAGCCATCTCAGCACAATTCCGCCATTATTCGTTGGCCCGCCGATCAGAGAAAGTGATTCTGTGAAGTTATAACAAAAGGTTTCCTGTAACTCATCTGTTTTAGGTGCAGACACAATTTGCCTAATTGCACCACTTGTACCGATAGTGATGGCCACTTCTCCAGGGTTGATCGCTCCGATTCCCAGGTTTGCCAATGGACCATCACTTGCACCTATAACAAATGGGGTGTCGGCTGGAATTCCAAGTTTCTGAGCAACTTCCTTGTTTAAACCTGTTATAACTTCTGAAGGGGGAACAGGTTTAAAGAGTTTATCTTTTGTAATTCCAGCTGCTTGGAGTGCGTCATCATTCCATTGTTTACTTGTTAAATCGAATAAACCAGTTGCAGACGCAATGGAATAATCAACGATCTCGGTTCCGAACCAGCGATATAATAAGAATTCTTTAATAGAGACAAATTTTGCCGCTGATAAATATGGTTCGTAATTATGTTCCTTCATCCATATAAGCTTAACTAAGGGAGACATAGGATGAATAGGAGTCCCGGTTGCCTGATATAGGAGCCCGCCATGCTCTCGCAGTAGCGCAGCCTGATTTGAAGCGCGTCCATCCGCCCATGTAATAGATGGAGATAATGGTTCACCATTTTTGTCCATACAGATAAGGGAGTGCATGGCACTTGAGAGCCCGATAGCGAGTAAAGAAGCAGGATCAAGATTATGTGATTTTACTAATTGGTGTATGGCGTTTATTGTTGCGTTTTCGATTTCTAAAGGATCTTGTTCGGCCCAGTTCGGATGTGGTGTGTAAAGCGGGTATTCAACTTCTTTTTCTCCAACTACATTGCCTCTAGTATTAAAAGCGATTGCTTTAACACTAGTTGTTCCTATATCAAGTCCAATTACAATTGATTTATTCAAAAAATGGCACCTTCTTTATTAATCTTTTTGGCTCTGTAAACTTGCCGGTTGATTTACACTCCAGGCACTTCGCTTTCCGCGGGGCGGGCGGTGAGCCTCCTCAGTGCTAAAGCACTTCCGGGGTCTCACCTGTCCCACTGATCCCGCAGGAGTCTCGCACCTTCTGCTCCAATCAACCTGGTGCTACCAAACCTAACTAAGGATAAAACTCAAATTCTTTATAATAAGAAAACTGCCGAATTATTTCCAAGTTACGGAATAGAAAGCCAACTTTTCATATCAGGACTCCTGAGGAAAACTTAAAATCAGGAGATTTTCAGTGGCCTCGCATTAGCGTCTGTGGGGTCTCACTGTCCCGCAGATCCCGCTGGACATTGAAGAACTTCCTCGAGTAAGCCCACGCACGAAGGAAATGCGATAGCACAAGAGCATCCGTGAATTTACATGGCACGAAATTATGCTATAGCATAATAAGGAATTTCGAGGAGTCTCGCACCTTCCGCTCCAATCAACTTTAGTTTTCACAACTCATGCAAAAACAACAATCTTTTAGAAAATAGCCAAATTATTAGATTCGTTTAAGAGAAATGGCAGCTCGCATCTTTCGTAAAGATGGTTTTAATTTATCTTGTAGTTTTACACTCACATTCACAAATAATGCATCGATAATGCTTAATTGCGCAAGACGGGAGGCTAGTGCCTCTGATCTGAATTCTGTTTCTTCCGAGACAGTAAGCAGCGAGATGTCTGCCTTCGCAGTTAAAGGTGTCTTAGCGAAATGGGTAATTCCTATAATCGTTGCTCCGCTTGCCTTAGCTACGTCTACTGAGTCCAGAATATCTTTACTTGCCCCAGAATGAGAGATACAAACCACAACATCCTGATTTGTTAGCTGAGAAGCGCTCATGATTTGAAGATGTGCGTCCGTATAGCAGCTCGTTAGCAACCCACTTCGCATAAACTTATGGTTAGCATCCATAGCAATGGCTCCTGATCCGCCACTCCCGTAAAAATCAACCTTCCTAGCCTTTGTCAATGCTTCTACCGCTTTTTTAAACTGCTTTCCATCTATTATTTGCAAGGTGTCCTCGAGCGTTCTGATATTGGCTTTAAAAATTTTTTCAGCGATCGTTCCTTCGTCATCATCCAATGAAATGGTTTCGTGAATGTCATTCATCGGAGAAGTCATTTCAGAAGCTAGGGCAATTTTCATTGCTTGATAACCTTTAAATCCTAAACGCTTACAAAGACGAAATACAGTTGCATCAGCGACGTTTAGATCTTCAGCAATCTGACTTATTGTAGAATGAATAATTTTATCAGGATGGTCCAAAATATACTTGGCTACCGTCTTTTCTTTGATGCTTAATTGCGAATATACAGCGCGGATCCTAGTAAAGCAATAAGGTGATTGTGATTCAATCATCATGTATTCTCCTTTTAAACAGAATTAAAGCGTCACAGATGGGTTTTAAAAAGATAGTCAGTGAAAAACAATAGCTGCCGTAATCGCTTCCATTAAGAGTTATATCTATCATAATACAAAAATCAAAAAAAAAATATTTTTCACGAAACAAAAACTAATAAAAAAATATTTTTTCATGTAAACGCTTGAAATAAAAAATATTCGTTATATAATGAGTTCATAAGAAATAAATTTTCACACAATGCTGTGAAAGGGGTTACAGATATATGAAATTAGCAATGGTCGGCCTTGGGAAAATGGGTTATAACTTAGCGCTTAACTTACTGGATCATGGCCATGAGGTAGTTGCCAATGATGTTAACGCAGAACAGGTAACAAACATTTCTGCCAAAGGTGCTATTGGAGCCTTTAGCTTAGAAGAAGTTGTTCAGCAGCTAGAAACCCCAAGAATAATTTGGTTAATGGTTCCTGCGGGTGATATTACGGAAAGAGTGATCTCTACATTAGAAACGCTCTTAGAACCAGGTGATATTATCATTGACGGTGGGAATTCAAATTATAAGAATTCGGTCCAACAAGGAAACAGACTCCTTGAAAAAGGAATCTATTTTTATGATTGCGGTACTAGCGGCGGGGTAGACGGTGCGCGAAATGGTGCTTGCTTAATGGTTGGAGGAGACAAAGACGTCTTTAAGACGATTGAACCTCTTTTTAAAGATATTACAGTAGAAAACGGCTACTTCTATTCGGGTCCTTTAGGCAGCGGCCACTTTTTAAAAATGATTCATAATGGAATTGAATATGGCATGATGCAAGCAATTGCAGAAGGCTTTGATATTCTTGAAAAAAGCGAATTCGATTACGATTATGAAGGTGTAGCTAAAGTATGGAATAACGGTTCTGTTGTCAGGTCCTGGTTAATGGAATTAACCGAAAACGCCTTCTCTAAAGATCCAAAGCTAGAAGAAATTCGCGGGGTTATGAATTCTTCGGGTGAAGGTAAATGGACTGTTGAAACTGCTTTAGATTTACAAGTGCCAGCACCGGTTATCACTCTTTCATTATTAATGAGATACCGCTCACTAGAGGATGATACTTTTACTGGAAAAGTAGTAGCAGCATTGCGCAATGAGTTTGGCGGCCATGCTGTAGTTAAAAAATAATTCTGCTGGACTTAACACGAGCTGGAAAACTCTGCTGAGCAGACATCCTGTTGCTTAGTGGGGTGGAACAGTCTGTGATATTTGTAGGAGGTGAGGAATCGATACTACGCTGCCAATGATAAAGCTGAAATAATTATTAAATTATCATAAATATACTAATTAGGGGGATTTACAAATGAAAAAGTTTCTTGGATTAATCTTAACTGCATTTCTTGTTCTTGCTCTTGCAGCCTGTGGCGGGGGGAATAACGAAGGTGGAGAAAATGCTGACGATAAAGAAAGCGCTGACACTGCTGAAAAGAAAACGATCCGCGCTGGAATTGGATTAAATGATTCACATCCACAATATAAAGGACTTTTAAAGTTTAAAGAAATCGTTGAAGAGAAAACAGATGGCCAAATTGTTGTTGAAACTTATCACAGTGGACAGCTTGGTGATGACCGTACTATGACGGAAGCATTGCAATTAGGAAGCCAAGAGGTAGTAATTCCTTCAACAGCACCTTTAGCTAACTTTGTTCCTGAATTCAGCGTATTCGACTTCCCATTCTTGTTCCCAAGTGAAGAAGTGGCTGATAAAGTATTAGACGGTGAAGTTGGACAGAAATTCCTAGATAAATTAGAGGATCAAAACTTAATTGGTTTATCATATTGGGAAAATGGATTCCGCCAAGTATCAAATAGCGAAAGAGCAATTGCTAGTGCAGCTGACTTTAAAGGCTTGAAGCTTCGTACAATGGAAAATGATTTACACTTAGAAGCGTTCCGTGCGCTAGGTGCAAACCCAACTCCAATGGCATTTACTGAACTATTTACTGCAATGCAGCAAGGTACTGTTGATGGGCAAGAAAACCCATTTGCAACCATTTACCTATCAAAATTCTATGAAGTACAAGATCATGTATCAAATACAAACCATATTTATAGCCCGTTTGTATTCCTAATGAGCAAAACTTTCTATGATGGATTAACAGAAGAGCAACAGCAAATCGTAAGAGAAGCTTCTGTTGAAGCTGGAGTATACGAGCGTCAGTTAAACCGTGAAGCAAATGAGCAATACCTACAAGATCTACAAGCTGAAGGTGTAACTTACACTGAAATCGCTCCTGAACAGCATGCAGAAATGAAAGAGCTTGTTCAGCCAGTAATCGATAAGTATGCTGACAAAATTGGTAAAGATACAGTTCAAGAAGTATACGATGCAATCGAAGCTGCTTCTAAGGAATAATTAATTAAAAAGACTTTGGGGACGAGTTATTCTCAAAGTCTTTTTTTTCCCCATAAGCAGGATAACTCTTTCGCAGGTGAGCACACTAGGCTTAGGCCAAACTTGGCACAAGCAAAGGTTTATTTAATTTCTCTAGTTTAATTCTTTAGTAAAGAGGAGATCAAAATGAAAATCATTCGATGGTTTGATCGACATATAGAAGAGGCTTTATTAGTACTCTTTTCTTCGGTTATGGTATCTGTCATTTTTTTACAAGTAATAATGAGGCTTTTAGATAATTCATTATCCTGGTCTGAAGAGCTAGCGAGATACTGCTTTATTTGGATGGTGTATATCGGTATCAGTTATGGTGTTAAAAAGCAAAGACATATAAAAGTGGATGTAGCCTTCATGCTTCTTAAAGAAAAAGGGAAAATCATTCTAACGATAATTGCAAATCTACTATTTATCATCTTTGCACTATTTATCATTCGCTACGGGTATGATATTGCAAGTAAGTTATTAGCTTTTGGTCAGCAGTCTCCTGCGCTGCACATTCCAATGGGACTAGTTTATATGGCGACACCAATAGGCATTGGGTTGACTCTCATTCGGCTTATTCAAAATCTCATTAAATATGTTAAAGCCTTACTAGGTAAGGGAGAAATAGACGATCGGTCTGAAGCTGAAAGAGTTATAGAAAATGTTCGTGATTAATTTAGGGGGTTTCTAACATGACTGCTGCCGTGTTGTTTGGTAGTTTTGCGATCTTATTATTTCTAACAGTTCCTATTGGAATAGCTATTGGGCTAGCTACCCTAATTACCATTTTTTACTCGGGGAGCCTGCCGGTAGAATTTTTAGCAAAAGAACTTATTACTTCTGTAGACTCGTTTCCGTTAATGGCAGTTCCATTCTTTATCCTGGCTGGAGAAATAATGGGTAAAGGCGGTATATCCGAAAGGCTTTTTAAAGTAGCAAATGCACTAGTTGGTAACAAAACAGGCGGCTTTGCGATCGCAACAATTGTTACGTGTATGTTCTTTGCTGCCATATCAGGTTCAGGTCCTGCGACCGTTGCTGCTATCGGCGGAATTATGATTCCAGCGATGGTTCGTAATGGCTATGATAAAAAGTTCGCTACTGCTACAGTAGCAGCTGCAGGTTCTATTGGGGTTATTATACCGCCAAGTATTCCAATGGTTATCTATGGTGTTGTCGGGAATGCTTCTATCGGTGATTTATTTATTGCTGGTATTGTCCCTGGTGTTTTAGTAGGTTTAGCTATGATGGTCTGGGCATACGTACACTCCAAGAAAAAAGGATATAAAGGTTTAGACGAGCCAACTTCTTTAAAGAAAATAGGGGAAGCTTTTTGGGATGCAAAGTGGGCATTATTGATTCCAATTATTATCCTTGGAGGAATTTATGGAGGAATCTTTACTCCAACAGAGGCAGCAGTTATAGCGGTCGTATACGGTTTATTTGCAGGGGTTGTATTATATCGTGAACTCCGGATAAAAGACCTGCCTAAAATATTGGCTGACGCAGCTTTAACAACGGCTACCATTTTAATTATTGTTGGAACAGCAACAGCATTTGGACGGTTCTTAACAATTGAACAGATTCCAACAAAAGTGGCAAATGCAATGCTTTCTATTTCAAGTGAGCCGCTGGTCATTATTATACTGATTACCATTTTGTTGTTAATTGTCGGTACTTTTATGGACACATTAGCAGCGATCATTATCTTAACACCAATACTACTTCCAATCGCCCTGCAAATTGGCTATGATCCAATTCATTTTGGGATTATCATGGTTGTCAATTTAGCCATTGGCTTTATTACACCGCCATTAGGTGTTAACTTGTTTGTTGCATCAGGGATATCTGGATTATCAATAGAAACATTATCAAAGGCAATTGTTCCGTATTTCTTTGCGATGGTAATTACCTTATTGTTCATCACATTTATGCCGCAGATTTCACTGTTTCTTGTGAATCTAGGTGGATAATCAAACTAGATAAAGAAGGTTTTATAAATGAATAAAATTGATGTATTTACGTTCGGTGAAACGATGGTACTTTTTCAAGCAGATCAAATGCTGCCACTGGAGTATGTTCACCAATTCCCAAAACAAATTGGCGGTGCAGAATCGAACATGGCCATTGGATTAACAAGGCTAGGCCATTCAGTCGGCTGGGCCAGCAAGCTAGGAAATGACCCATTTGGTCGCTATGTTCTTAAATACATTCGTGGGGAAGGTGTAGATACATCTTCCTGTCTTTTTACAGAAAAAGCTCAAACTGGAATTTTCTTTAAAGAAAGATTATCTCCAGAAGACGTTAATGTGTATTATTACCGGAAAAATTCGGCGGCTTCCTTAATGGAGCCCGCCGATTTAAATGAGCAGTACATAGCACAAGCGAAAATACTACATATTACTGGCATTACACCAGCCCTCAGTGAGTCATGCTATCAAACCGTTTTAGCAGCGATAGAAATAGCCAAACGAAACGAAATGACGATCGTTTTTGATCCTAATTTACGTTTGAAGCTTTGGTCTGCTCAGCAAGCTAAAAAAGTGTTTAATGAAATTGCCTCACAGGCTGATGTGATTTTGCCAGGCCTTGATGAAGGCCAATTTATGACAGGTGAAAATGAAGTTGAAGATGTTGCAGAAGCACTTCTGGGGAACAAGGATAAGACCATTATCATTAAGCTCGGAAGTGAGGGGGCGTACTATCAAACTAATAAAGAAAAAGGGTATGTTGCGGGCTTCCCGGTCTCAAGAATCATTGATCCCGTAGGTGCGGGAGATGGTTTTGCTGCAGGGATTATAAGTGGTATTTTACGTAATGACCCGATAGAGCTTGTTGTAAAAAGAGCAAATGCAATAGGAGCAATGGTAGTTGGGGTAAGCGGAGATGTCGAGGGTTTACCGACAATGATTGATGTTGAAAGATTCATGAACCCTGATTTTAGTTCCAGAGATGTAAAAAGATAAGCGAAGGGAGCTAGGTGACTATGAAAAAATGGGAAGACTTAATTCGACTCAAAGAATCGGGTCTTGTTGCTGTTATTCGCAGACCGAAGCAATCACAAATTCATTCCATTGCAGAAGCACTTGTAAACGGCGGTGTTGGCGCTTTAGAAATCACTGTTGATACACCTGGAGCTTTGGAGATGATTAATAGTTTAAAGGATAACTTTAAAGATAAAGTCCTTGTAGGTGCCGGAACAGTCCTTGATGCGGTATCGGCAAAGAGTGCAATAGACGCAGGAGCTGACTTTATTTTTTCACCGATTTTCGATATTGAAACCATTCAATTAACAAATCGTTATGGGAGAATTTCGATCCCTGGTGTTATGACCCCAACTGAAGTTGTTCAGGCCTATTCTGCAGGAGCAGACTTACTCAAGGTGTTTCCCGGAGATTCGCTTGGTATTAATTACATTAAGAACCTCAAAGGGCCGCTGCCCCATATTCCAATGATGCCAACAGGAGGTGTAAGCCTTGACAACGTTGAAGCATTTATTAAAAACGGTGCAGTAGCTGTTGGTGCCGGCGGAACTCTTGTAGACAGCAAGGCTATTGCTGAAGAGCGCTATGAAGTATTAACAGAAATCGCACAGGAATTCATAACAAAAATTCAAAATGCAAGAAGCTGAAACGGGGATCCCCTAAAAAGAAGTGAGGGTTACAATATGAAAATCACGAAATTTGAAACATTCATTGTCCCGCCGAGATGGCTATTCTTAAAAATTGAAACAGATGAAGGAATTGTCGGGTGGGGTGAACCAATCGTTGAAGGTCGTGCTGCCACTGTCAAGGCAGCTGTAGAAGAATTAAGTGACTATCTAATTGGCAAGGATCCGCTAAGAATTGAGGATCATTGGCAAATGATGTACCGTTCAGGCTTTTATCGCGGAGGGCCAATCCTAATGAGCGCAATCTCAGGGATCGATCAAGCCCTTTGGGATATCAAAGGAAAATACCATAATGCACCTGTCTACGAATTGATGGGTGGAGCATGCCGTGATTCGGTTCGGGTCTATTCTTGGATTGGCGGGGACAGGCCAAGCGATGTAGGAATGGCTGCTAAAGCCGCAGTAGAAGCAGGTTTTACAGCAGTGAAAATGAATGGAACAGAGGAACTGCAATACATTGATTCATATCAAAAGATTGATGAGGCTGTAGAAAGAATTGCAGCTGTTCGTGAAGCTGTAGGAGATTATATAGGAATCGGGATAGACTTCCACGGCAGAGTCCATAAGCCAATGGCGAAAATTTTAGCGCGCGAACTAGAACAGTTCAGACCCATGTTTATCGAAGAACCAGTCCTGCCCGAAAATAATGAAGCTCTTCGTGAGATTGCACATGCAACGAATATTCCAATCGCTACTGGAGAAAGAATGTATTCAAAGTGGGATTTTAAAAAATTACTTGAAGATGGTTATGTAGATATCATTCAGCCTGATTTATCTCATGCTGGAGGAATAACAGAGTGTAAGAAAATATTTGCTATGGCTGAAGCTTATGATGTAGCGGTTGCTCCTCATTGTCCACTAGGACCTATTGCATTAGCATCATGTTTACAGGTAGATGCAACCTCGCATAATGTGTTTATTCAAGAGCAAAGCCTGGGGATTCATTATAACCAGGGCAGTGATTTGCTTGATTATCTCGAAGATAAACAGGTGTTTGAGTACAAGGATGGGTATGTTGATATGTTACATAAACCAGGGTTAGGTATTTCTATTAATGAAGAATTTGTAAGGAAACAGGCAGAGCAAGGACATAATTGGAAAAATCCTGTATGGCGTCATAAAGATGGTACGATTGCTGAGTGGTAACTAGATGACTATTTTTATTCAAGTTGTAATGCCTGTCCTCCTTATATTCCTATTAGGGTATGGCATTCAAAAGTGGAAAAGGCTTGATATAAGGCCCCTTTCAACAGTAGCTATCTATATCTTTACGCCGTTGCTGGTGTTCCAGACATTTTATCGGGCAGAGTTAAATAAACAATACGCCATTATGGTCTTATTCTCGGCCCTACTATTAATTGCATTAATTATTGTAAATAAGATTTATTGTAAAATAAGAAAACACGATTCATCGGTAGAGAGTGGGCTTATATTATCAACGGCATTTATGAATTCGGGTAATTATGGGGCACCAATTGTGTTATTTGCTTACGGAAATACCGGATTTGCCTATGCGGTTTCTTTTTTGGTCTTACAGGCGATAATTATGAATTTCTTTGGGATTTACTATGCTGCCAGAGGAAAAGCAGGGTTTAAATTTGCTTTAAAGGCCGTCTTTGAAATGCCACCTACCTATGCGGTAATTATTGCCCTAATACTAAATTTGGGCGGAATAAAAGTCCCGGAAAATATTTTGTCGGCCGTAGACCTTGTAGGACCGGCAACAATCCCGCTTGTAATGGTAATACTAGGTATGCAGCTTGCAGAAATTAAATTAACAAACATGGAATTGGATAAAATCTCTTTTGGAGTAATAGCCAGGTTATTTTTGTCCCCTATTATCGCATTTGGCATTATTTTATTAATTCCAATGGACCCTATTTTACAAAAGGTACTAATCCTTTCAGCAGCGATGCCATCTGCCGCTACGACGGTATTATATGCGGTTCAATTTGATACAGAGCCTGAGCTTGTGTCCAGTATCACCTTAATCACTACCTTGATTAGTATCTTTTCAATCACTACGCTGCTAATCATATTAGGATAATTTACTATCTGAGGAGTGTCAGAAATGAGTCGTTTCAAAGTACTCGTTACAGATTTTGAATATGATACCTTTGCACCTGAACAAGAGGTATTAGATAAACTCGGAATTGAGTTAACTTTTGCTCAATGCCGGACAGAAGATGAGGTAATCGAGGCTGCCAAAGATGCTGATGCTCTGATCAATCAGTATGCTCCTATCTCACGCAAGGTTATTGAAAGTCTGGAAAAATGTAAAGTTATCTCACGGTATGGCATTGGATTTAACACAATCGATGTGGATGCAGCTACCGAAAAAGGGATCATCGTCGGAAATGTAACAGATTATTGTTTGGACGAAGTTTCCGATCATGCAATGGCTTTGCTGCTTTCATCTGCACGTAAAGTGACCATGTTAAACAATACAGTGAAGGGTGGAACCTGGGATTATAAGGTAAGTATCCCGATCTTTCGCTTAAGAGGGCGTACTTTAGGTCTCGTTGGGTTTGGAAATATTCCTCAAACTGTTGCAAAAAAAGCACAGGCGTTTGGTTTGAACGTTATTGCATATGACCCATTTGTGCCCGAAACGGCTGCAAACCAGATGAATGTAAAACTTGTTACCTTGGATGAATTATGTGAAAGGTCGGACTTCATATCCGTTCATGCTCCGCTAAATCAACATACACAAGGTATGATTAGCTATGACCAGTTTAATAAAATGAAAAAAGAAGCCTTTATCATTAACACGGCACGCGGTCCTGTCATCGATGAAGCAGCTCTCATTGCTGCATTGCAGGAGGAAAAGATCGCTGGTGCCGGCCTGGATGTTCTTGAGATTGAACCGATTAAACCTGACAACCCTTTGTTAAAAATGGATCATGTGATCCTCAATCCTCATGCTGCTTTTTATTCAGTGGAAGCAGAAGCGGAACTAAAACGAAAAGTTGCTCAAAACGTTGCAGATGTGTTATCTGGTTATTACCCAACCTATTTAGTTAACAGGAATGTAAAAGAAAAAGTAAGTCTTAAAGATAAGGAATAAGGTGATTTACCCAGGTGAGGGGCTTAACGAACGATTGCCCCGAAGCTTGCTGGAATTAGCGTCATTGCTTAAAAGGAAAATCACTATAAACCTAAAGGAGATAGGCAAATGGAAAAAAGCAAGAGTCAAAAAATTATTGTGAACATTTCCGAAAGTGTAACAATCTCAGAAGTAAGTAAAGCTACCCAAAAGTATCATTCTGATATCTTACTTGAAAAAACGGTGAATGGCATTCCCCATGAAATTAACCTGAAAAGCTTTCTTGGTTTAATTACATTGCAGTTAAAAAACGGTGACAGTATTAACATCAAAGCAATCGGGGAAGATTGTGAAGAAGCACTAGCAGAAGTAGTGGATTATCTATCTTAAGTAAGATAACCAGTATAAGGCCAAGGTAATGGAAGGGCCCTTTAACTTTACTAATACAGTTGTAGCGATCTTAAATGGGATCGCTATTTTTTTTGCTGTTTAGTAGGCGCAGACACACTGTATGGTGGACCAATTTTATATAGGAACTGAGTCTATAATTTGGTAATGGCAGATAAAGTCTATATAATTTTAGCTGAATCTAAATAAAATGTAACAGTTGAAAAGGTGTGACCTGTATGGAAGATAAAGCGGGGACTGAGAAATTGAACTCCAGTAATTGGAAGGCTTTCTGGCAATTGTTAAAAGAGTCGAATCCGCCTAAGTGGATTTTGATTGTGGCGATCGTATTAAGTTTACTTGAAACAGCTGCCGCTTTAATTGTGCCGCTTTTTACAAAATCGCTTGTCGACCAGATCGCAGAAGCTTCACTCGAAGCCTCTCTGATCTTAATGCTGGCGGCTGCATTTATCATCCAGACGATTTCGTCAGGATTTTCGTTTTACTTTTTAAGTTACATAGGAGAATCAGTTGTTGCGTCGATTCGGAAGAGGCTATGGCAGCAGATCTTAAACCTGCCGGTGTCTTTCTTTGATAGCCATCAATCAGGGGAAACGATGAGCCGGGTGACCCAGGATACTAACATCGTCAAAAATCTAATCACTCAGCATTTAATTTCTTTTATTACTGGAATTATATCAATTATCGGTGCTGTGGCGATCCTTCTCGTAATTGACTGGCGAATGACGCTCATCATGCTGCTTGCTGTCCCGCTTTCACTTGGAATCATGATGCCACTGGGACGGAAGATTTATAAAATTTCAAGAGCCACCCAGGATGAGATGGCGAGCTTTTCAGGGAATTTAGGCAGAGTGCTGTCGGACATTAGGCTCGTGAAAGCTTACCATGCTGAGAATGCCGAAAAAGAAAACGGAGAGAAGGGCATTAGGCACCTATTTGGATTCGGCATGAAGGAGGCGAAAATTCAGGCAGTCATTTCACCTTTTATGACGTTCATAATGATGCTTGTGCTGGTTATTTTAATCGGCTATGGAGGCGTCCGAGTAGCATCAGGGGACTTGTCGGCGGGATCTTTAGTGGCAATTATTATTTACATGTTTCAGATAGTCGTACCCTTTACACGAATGGCCTCCTTTTTTACTAGCTTCCAAAAGGCAATAGGAGCGACCGAACGTATCCAGGACATTTTAGGTTTGGACAAAGAGACGTCTGAACAGAAATTAGAAGTGGCAGATCCAGCACAGGATATCGAGTTTCGGAATCTTTCTTTTTCATATAAGGAAACCCCAATTATAAATGGTATTTCTCTTATGGTGCCTGCCGGGAAAACAACGGCCTTTGTTGGGCCGAGCGGAGGCGGAAAAACGACCTTGTTCGCGTTGCTGGAGCGGTTTTATAAACTTGATTCAGGAGAAATTTTACTGGGAAATACCAGTATAACAGATTTCAATCTCGGATCTTGGCGAACTCAGATTGGCTACGTATCGCAGGAAAGCCCGATTATGTCAGGAACAGTTAAAGACAATATAAAGTATGGAATAGACGAAGAAGTCTCGGATGAGGAGATCAAGCAGGCAGCTGAGCTCGCGAATGCCGCAGAGTTCATTGAGAGGCTGCCTGAAGGGTATGAAACTCAAGTGGGGGAACGAGGGATGAAGCTTTCGGGGGGACAGCGGCAGCGGATCGCAATCGCTCGAGCGATCATCCGAAATCCGCAAATTCTGCTGCTGGATGAGGCCACCTCCAACTTGGATAGTGCTTCAGAGCTCTTAGTGCAAAAGGCTCTCCAGCGGCTGATGGCAGGGAGGACAACTCTCGTTATAGCACACCGCCTCTCAACCGTCATCGAAGCAGAACAAATCGCCGTCGTCGAAAATGGCCAAATAACCGGCACAGGCACCCACCACCAACTCATGCAAACCCATTCATTATACAAACAACTCGCCGACCAGCAACTCGGGTAGGGGAGAGGTTAGGTGACAGGCACCATCCAATTTTCTGGAAGGTGCCTGTTTTTGATGGGCTAAGGTTCCAAAACATTGATACATCAACTAATCAAACGTTTGATTAGTTGAATATTGGGAGTGGTGTGCTAAAAGTTGACTGGATTTTTCCAGTTAATGGGCGGTGCCTGTCACCATTTAAATTGACAGGCTATAGATGAATTGTTCGCCGATGGGGCCTAGCTTTCGTCGGCCGGTGTCTTTATAGCCGACTTTCTTATATAGGTTTTGGGCAGGAATGTTTTTATGGTTAACCGCAAGAATGATCTCATTGCACCAAGGAAACTCCTCTTTCAAGAAATCCCTTACCCCTAGCATCCCTTTCTGGGCCAAGCCCTTGCCCTGCTGCGTGTATTCAATCGAAAAAGCTGTTAATAACATGGCATTCGGATTATCTGTATACTCGTTTACTCGAGCGCTAGAGTGCAAAACAAAGAAACCGACTGGTTCCACACCGCTTACAATAACAATAGGGAACCGCTCTGCTGAAGCTTCAAGCATGTCAACAGGCTTAGCTGTAAATCTCTCTTGCTCCTCAGGCAGTGTGAAATTTTTTAGGTGTTCATAATAACCCGGTGCGTAGTGTTTTAATACAACCGTATTTTCAGCTTCCATCCTAATTCTCCTTGGCATGATATTTTCTTAATTGTAAACCAAAGAAGGCTCCTATGCCGAATATGGTGACAGGCACCATCCAAATTTCTGGAAGGTGCCTAGTTTTTGAATGAGGTAGGATATATAAACCTTGATACAAAAACTAAAACATAGGATTGATGAACAAATGCTTAGAGATGGATTTAAGTGAGTTAGACTGATTTTTCCACATAATGGATGGTGCCTGTCACCTTTTTAGTAGTGCCTACCTTTTTAGTAAACAAACAACATTAATATTGAGGTGATAATTCCGACCCAGATTCCTAGCAGGATGCAGTAGCCCATGATGTGGCGAATGTGGAGCCCGACGACACTCAGTATTGGCAATGCCCAGAATGGCTGGATTAGGTTCGTCCATGCATCTCCCCATCCAACGGCCATGGCTGTTACTGCTGGCTCGACACCGAGCTGTAAGCCCGCAGGAACTTGCAAAGGTCCTTGTAAAGCCCACTGGCCTCCGCCTGAAGGAGCAAGAATGTTAACAAGTCCTGCAGACCAATAGGTAAAAAGATCAAATGTTTCTTTAGTAGCCACGGAAGCCATGCCATTAATAATAGACTCACCTAAACCAGAACTCCCAAGTACCGCAATGATTCCAGCATAGAATGGGAACTGAAGAATAATAGGTGATATAGCAGATGCTGCAGCTTTAAATGCTTTTGCATATTGAATAAGTGATTTGTGCAAAAAGAGACCGAGTGATAAGAATAGAATATTAATAATATTTAAATCTAAATCTCTTCCATTTATAAATTCATAGATAAGGTAAACGAAACCTATAATTCCAGTTAGGATTCCAAGAATAGGGCTGTTTTCCAATCGGCCAGCTGGTGTTCCTGACGTTTCATCCAACGATTCCGTCTGTTTCTGCTTGATGGAGGGAGGAGCATAGGGGATGATTCCTTTTTTAGGAGCCATTAAAACAATAAAAATCGGAATTGTAATTAACAGAGCAATTAAAATCGTGATCGTTCCAGGGTGGAAAATTGTCTCGGAGGTTGGTATCACACCCGAAATTCCTTCGAGAAAGTGCCCCTTTGTTGCGACTGTAAGTCCGATGGAACTTGAGAGGCCAGCTGTGTACAAAACTGTTGGTGCATATGCAGATGCTACCAATAGGGGGAAGTGGGCATTCTTATTTCTTTTACCAACTTCACGGGCAATAATGGCTCCCACAACAACCGCGAGCCCCCAGTTTATATAGTAGGCTGCAGATGCGACAAAGAATGTTAAAACATAAGCTTGGTTGGCTGTTTTAGCCTTTGATGATAAGGCTTCTAGCAAACGCTGGATCATCGGCACAGAGGCTAGCGCCATCCCTGTCATAAGTAAAAGGACCATTTGCATCGTAAAAGCAAGATATACCCAGAAGCCATCACCGAAAGATTTAAAAAGTTCAACAGGCTCAGACGGCTTCATAAAAAAGCCAAGGATAAAAACAAATAGGGTCATAAGCACGGCAATAACAAACGCATCCGGCAGATACTTCTCAACAAGCTTCGAAAAACGATTAGCCATCCTGTTTAACATAATTCACTCTCCCCTTCATGTTGTCAGTACATGCTATGGAGAGGACAAGTTCAATATGACAAATTTCAGGAGGGAAACTCCTGGAAGGTGACAGGCACCATCCAGAAGATTGGAAACTATTATTTCATGAAAGGCTCCGCACTAGGAACTGAAAGATGCTGCCATCACAATAGAGATAAAATCCAACAAAAATTGCTCATCTTTTGAGGTATTCTCGCCAATTCGGCTGATATATAATTTGAGGTAGGTGGTCCAGTCAGGTGACAGGCACCACCCAATTTATTGGAAATAAACTTCCGAAAGGAGCAGAATATGGGAAGAAAGAAGAGAGTGTGGGTTCCAGAGGCCTACCATCATATTTATTCAAGAGGAAACAATCGGCAAGTTATTTTCCGGGATGAAATCGACGTGGCCGAGGTATTTAGGCTGTTGACGATGATTCATGAAAAGAGTCCAATTTCGATTTCAGCCTTCTGTCTCATGACAAACCATTATCACTTCCTGTTAAAATCGGAGAAATTATCTATCTCTGATGTAATGAGCACCTTTAACAAACGCTATACAGACTATTACAATCGCAAGTATGAGCATATTGGCCATCTGTATCAGCAACGTTTCAACAGTAGTCCTGTTCTGTACCCCCAAGATCTCCTGTATGTTAGCAGGTACATTCACCGGAATCCGATTAGCACGAAAGAACCACTGGTGAAACGAATGGAAGATTACCCCTACAGCAGCTACCAATACTACAAAAAAACCATTATACCGCCATTCCCTTTCATCACCACTCAGGATCTCCCCACTAATTTCACCTCTCCATCAGAAAAGTCTCTTACACATTATTGTGAATACGTCGAGTCCGAGGACGAATAAAAGGTGACAGGCACCATCCAGAAAACTGGATGGTGCCTGTCACCTTTAAGTCTACTACTACTTTACTTTTCGATATGCTCGGCGTTCGGCGTATTCGGAACAGGGGATGCAGACTTTTATGGTTTTGTCATTGTCATCAATGTACTTTCGCAATGGCTTGATTTTTCTTTTGCAGATCACACATTTGTTGTTGAAAAAATCAAAAAGACCCATGTTTTCTCCTCGAAAAATCTGACATATCTCTGTTTCTCCATTTTACTTTTTTGTAAGCTAGGATTACAACCGAACAGCTTTGCTGAGATAAATGCTGAGCTTGGAAGGCTTGCCAGCACGAACAAACCCACTATGAAATATAAAGTTTTCAGAAAATTCACTTATAGTTTGCGTGTGCCACAAAAAAGACATATAATAATCATAAAATAGACAAAAAATACAAAAGGCGGGATACAATGATTCGGATGTCAGTTGCAGGTATTGGCGGTTTTATTCTTGTCTTTATTGAAACCTTTATTGTTATGAAGTTAAAAAATTATCATTCAATCGAATTCGGAGGCGTCGCCCCCTTTGTGAATGTTTGGGCGATGAACTTTTTCATGCTTTTTGCGATGTTTACCCAATACAAAAACTGGCATGAAGAAAAAGAAGCCGCAAAAGAAGAAACACAGTACGAAAGATAACCTGAACGGGATCGAAGCCAAAAAGGTGACAGGCACCATCCAGAAAACTGGATGGTGCCTGTCACCTTTTTTAGTATTTTCGTTATATTAGAAAAGTTCTTGACAGTGAAAGGGGTTTCATTCTATAATTCTACTAAATCGGTTTACTAAATCGGTTTAGTAGTAGCGAGGCGATGAAAAATGAGAAGTGTAACTATGCAGGATGTAGCTGAAAAAGCTGGTGTTTCTAAGAGCACTGTGTCGCAGTATATTAATAGCCGCTATGAATATATGGGAGAGTCAACAAAGCTTCGCATTCAGGAAGCGATACGGGAGCTTGGTTACATACCGAACTCTGTTGCTAAAAGCCTGAAGCTGAAAAAAACATCAACAATTGGTGTGATTGTCGCCAATATTCTCCATACTTTTTCAACTGAAATTATCAGAGCCATTGAAGATGTATGTGAAGAAAACCATTTACAGTTATTCGTATGTAATGCAGATGACAATCCTGTGAAGGAACGCGAGTATATTGAGATGCTTTTAGCAAAACAGGTTGATGGTCTGATTATCTTTCCAACGGACGCCAATATGTTTTTGTATGAGCAGCTGAAACACTCCAATTTCCCGCTAGTGTTTGTAGACAGGAAACTGGAACAGCCGATATACCCTGTTTTGATGCTCGATAATGAAAAAGCTGCAGAAATTGCTATAAAGCGGCTGATTCAAAAAGGACTAACAAAGATCGGTTCTGTCTCGATGTCGATCACCCTTAATGTTTCACCAAGGATTGAACGAATTGAGGGATTTAAAAAAACATTAACGGCAAATGGTATCGTTCCAAATGATAATTGGATTGTTGCAACACACCGGACCGATATTATATCCGAACTGGAAAAAATCTGGCTTGGAGAAGACAGGCCGGAAGCATTCTTTGCGACAAATGATTTATCTCTCATAGAACTACTTAAATTTTTTAGAAAAATAAATATTCGCATTCCCCAAGATGTAAGCGTTATAGCGATTGATGATTCAGACTTTTTGGAAATTGTATCAACACCGATTACCGCAATTAAGCAGCCAACCTTCCAAATCGGCAAGGATGCGGCTGAAGCACTGCTAAACATGATAGCAGCGGAAAAATTAGAAGATTCATATGAAATAAAAAGATACACTCCGCATTTAATCGAGCGTGAATCTGTTTAAGAGTGTTAGGAGGGAAAAGTAATGCCATCACCATTTAAAGTTATGACAATAGGCGATGCAATGATCACATTTAATCCTGCTGCCAAAGGTCCTTTGCGTTTCGTGGGCAGTTTCGATCGAAAGGTAGGCGGGGCAGAGCTGAACTTTGCTATCGGGTGTGCACGGCTTGGTTTAAACAGCAAGTGGGTCAGCCGGCTTGGCAAAGATGAGTTTGGCCGGGTCATCTATAACTTCACTCGCGGTGAAGGTGTAGATGTGTCGGCAGTCGAGTTTGTTGAAGGGTACCCTACTTCGCTAAACTTCAAAGAAATCAATGAAGATGGTTCAGGAAAAACCTTTTACTACCGCTTTAAATCACCGATTTCAACATTATCACCAGAAGATATCACAGCAGACTTATTTGAAGAGGTCAGCCTCATCCATTTAACCGGTGTATTTCTTGCAATCGATAAAAATAACCTCGCTATTGCTCAAAGAATTATCGAGGTCGCTAAACAGAAAGGGATCCCAATTTCTTTTGACCCAAACATCAGACTTAAGCTTTGGACAATTGAGGAAGCCAGAAAAGCATATGAGTCAATCTTCCCCCATATAGATATCTTGTTGACAGGCCTTGACGAGATCAAGTTGATCGCAGGCAAGGATTCTGAAGAAGATTTAAAGGAGTTTGCAAGCGAATACAGCATTAAAGACCTTGTGATCAAGGATGGGGCGAATGGGTCAAAACTATTGCGCAACGGAGAGTGGGTCCACGGATCCAGCTTCAAGGTCACACCAGTCGACACGGTTGGAGCAGGAGATGGCTTTGATTCAGGTTATGTCTACGGTTGGCTTCACGGGTATTCTCCAGAAGAGCTTCTCCGTTTTGCGAACGGTGTCGGAGCACTTGTAACGACCGTTTCAGGAGATAATGAAGGCCTTCCTTATTTGGAAGAGGTAAGCGCTTTTATCAATGATGAAGCCATTATCGAGCGGTAAAGGGGTGAGACAATGGAAACTATTTCAACCGTTTTAAACGAAATGCTGGCAGTCTGCAAGAAGGTTGAACAAAAGCAGTACGCCTCATTTGTTGAATTGCTTAAAGAAAACAAACGGTTTTTCTTCACCGGCGAGGGCCGTTCCGGATTTGTTGCCAAGGCAATCGCGATGCGTTTAATGCACAGCGGCAAATCAGTTCATGTTGTCGGAGAAACAACAACACCAGCTATCAAGGAAAATGATATTTTAGTAGTGCTGTCAGGTTCTGCGAAAACTGCGCAAACGGTTAACGTATCAGAAAGCGCTTCTAAAGCAGGAGCAACAGTGTTCCTTATTACTACAAATAAAGAGGTACTTGATCATGAGGGTTGGGTTTCAGGCGGATTATTAATTCCAGCCGCGACCAAATATCGTTTGCCAAATGAGCCGAATACGATTCAGCCTCTCGGAAATCAATTTGACCAGGCGGCCCATTTGATCATGGACGCGGCCATAATTGATAGTCTGGCAGCCGAAAAATCTAACGAAGAATTAAGAAAACAGCATGCGAATCTGGAGTAGGAGGAATGGGGATGTCAACGGTTACCCTTTCACATGAAGAAGCAAAAGCATTAGTTGTTAAAAAATTAAGCGAAGCAGGATTGAACAAAGACCACGCTGAAAAGGTGGCGGAAATTCTTGTTCATGCAGACTTGCGCAACGTTAACTCACATGGGGTTCTGCGGACCGAGCATTATGTGAACCGCTTGAATGAAGGCGGTATCAATCCTAATGCAAATATTGAGTTCAACAAAACAGGCCCGGTTACCGGAGTAGTGGACGGCGATGACGGCTTTGGCCACGTAATTGGTGATGTCGCTATGAACCAGGCTATTGAGATGGCGAAGGAAAATGGCATCGGAATGATTACGGCAATCAACAGCAGCCACTGCGGAGCACTTAGCTATTTTGTTGAAAGAGCAGCTGAACAAAACCTGATTGGAATTGCCATGACCCACACGGACAAAATTGTTGTCCCATTTGGAGGCAAGGAAGCTTTCCTTGGAACCAACCCAATTGCATACGGCATTCCCGCTAAAACGAATAAACCTTTTATCTTAGACATGGCGACCTCAAACGTTGCGTTTGGTAAAATCCTTCAGTATAAGGAAGAAGGAAAGGATATCCCGCCAGGCTGGGGGGTTGATGAAAACGGTGAAACGGTTAGTGACCCATCAAAGGTCGTGTCATTGCTGCCATTTGGAGGGCCAAAAGGCTATGGCCTGTCTATGATTGTCGACATCTTCTCAGGTTTGCTGGCAGGAGCTGCTTTTGGGCCGCATGTAGCAAAAATGTATGGAGACTTAGACAAAAAGCGTAAGCTTGGACATTACTTCTGTGCTATAAACCCAGCATTTTTCACTAATGTTGATGACTTCTTGGCAGGAATGGATCAAATGATGGATGAGGTTCGTCAAGTGCCGCCAGCACCTGGATTCTCAAGTGTTATGGTACCTGGTGAAATTGAACAGAAGAATGAAGAAAGAAACCTTGAAAATGGCATCACGATTGCTTCTACTGTGCATCAATTTTTAACAAAATAAATATTAAAGGAAAAAGGGGAGAATTAATATGAAAAAAGTAAAATGGTTATCTGGTATTCTAGCTGCTAGCTTACTGCTAAGCGCTTGTGGTTCAGGAGATTCTGGCAGCTCAGACAGCGCTGGCGGAGAGCAAGAGGTAATTAAGTGGAAGTTCGGTCACCTGGCTGATGAAAACCACATCTGGCACAAAACAGCTGAAAAATATGCTGAGCTTGTTGATGAAAAAACGGATGGCGGGATTCAAATTCAAATTTACCCAAGTAACTCACTTGGCGGAGAAACAGATACAATCAATGCGATTCAATCTGGAACAGCTGATATGGTCATTTCCGGTGAAACCCTGCAAAACTGGGCTCCAAAAGCAGCCTTGATGGCAGTACCATACGCATTCCGCGACTTAGACCATGTACAATCTGTTGTTGAAGGTGAAATTGGGGAGCAAATCGAAGCTGAGATCACTGAAAAAGCTGGACTAACTCCATTGTATTACCATACTCGTGCACCGCGTAACTTGACTTCTAATAAAGAAATCAAAACGCCTGCAGATTTAAAAGGCTTCAGCATGCGTGTACCGAACGTTCCATTGTTCTTAAAAGTTTGGGAAGCTGCAGGTGCAAAGCCGCAAGTTATGGACTTTAACGAAGTATTTACAGGACTTCAGCAGGGCGTTATCGATGGTCAGGAAAACCCAGTTGACCTTATCAAGAGCGGTGGACTATATGAAGTTCAAGACTACGTAAACCGTACTGAGCATGTATATTCTTGGATTTATATCCTTGTTGGAAACAAACAGTTCGAAGCACTTAATGAAGATCAAAAGAAAGCTGTAACTGAAGCAGCTGCTGAAGCACAAGCTTTTGGTGAAGAGCTTTACAACAGTGAGATTTCACAAATTGAAGAAGACCTAAAAGCAGAAGGCATGGAGTTTGTTGATGTTGACCAGGATGCATTCCGTGAAGCAATGATCCCAGCAATTAAAGATTCTCTAAAGCCTGAGCAGTTTGAATTATATGAGCAAATTCTTGAAGTAGAGTAATCATTTTAAAAGGCACAGCTTGGCCGTCTTGGCCAGCCGTGCCTTTCCCTTAAGAAAGGAATGAAACGAATGAAAGTTCGTAAGTGGCTGGATATGCTTTTATCCATATTAACTGTTCTAAGCTTTGCCGGTGTTATCGTTGTTGTCATGATTCAGATCATGTCACGGTACTTCCCTTACACAGCCATTTGGACGGAAGAACTTACACGATATTTATTTCTTTATTCTATATGTTTTGGAGCCCCGCTGGCTTTGCTTAAAGGTGAGTTCATTAACGTGGATATGATCTTAACGAAAATGTCCCATAATTTCAGGCGTTACTATGAGATTGTTATTTACCTAGCAATCATTGGATTGAACTTAGTAATGGTTAAGGAAGGATGGGCTTTTACACTTGTCGGAAATGTCCAGACCTCAGCCACGATGCCATTCCAAATGTCTGTCATTCATGTGTCCATTTTCTTAATGAGTTTATTTTTAGTTCTATATTCAATTTTTAAAATCATTCGCCTCTTACGGGATCAAGAGGACTTTAATTCGCAAATGGGTGGTGGAGAACTATAATGGCTGCCGTACTTTTCATCTCGTTTATATTGCTCATTTTTCTAGGCGTGCCAGTAGCTTTCAGCCTTGGTTTGTCTTCCTTGGTTTACTTAATTATTGCTGAGATACCGCTTACCATTATTCCTCAAAAAATGTTTGCAGGGCTTAACTCGTTCGTCCTGCTTTGTATTCCTGGCTTTATCCTTGCAGGTAACCTAATGAACGCAGGTGGTATTACTGAGCGGATCATTCAGTTTGCGAACAATATTTTGGGTCATATTCGCGGTGGGCTGGGACTTGCTAATGTTGGTTCATCGATGGGCTTTGCCGGAATTTCGGGTACAGCACTAGCAGATACTGCGAGCATCGGTTCAGTCATGATTCCCGCTATGAAAAAAGAAGGTTATGGAGCGGGCTTTTCTGCGGCTGTAACGGCTTCATCCTCTACAGTTGGGCCGATTATTCCTCCATCCTTGCCAATGATTATTGTTGGAACGTTAGCTTCTGTTTCGATTGGAGATTTGTTTTTAGCAGGAGCGCTTCCTGGTTTATTGCTTGGGGTAGGATTAATGATTCCAACTTATATTATTTCTGTGAAACGGAATTATCCAAAAGGAACACGGAAATCACTTAAGGAAATTTGGACTAGCTTTACGGGAGCCTTCTGGGCACTGTTTATGACAGTGATCATTTTATGGGGTATCCTTGGCGGTTACTTTACACCAACAGAGGCTTCCATTATTGCTGCACTATATGCATTGGTGATTGGAATTTTTGTTTATAAAGAATTGCCAATTAGAAAGATTCCTAGTATCATGCTGTCGACTATGACAACGACTGCATCCATTATGCTGCTTGTCGGTTTTGCCAATTTGTTTGGCTGGATTATGGTCAGTGAGCAAATTCCGCAAATGGTTGCAGATGCGATTTTGGGCATTTCGTCGAACCCGATTGTTGTTATCCTGTTAATTAACTTGCTGCTGCTGTTTGTCGGAACATTCATGGAAACAATTGCAGCGCTTGTTATTTTATTCCCTGTGCTAATGCCGGTCGCATCCTCGGTAGGAATGGACCCAGTACAGTTTGGCGTTATGATGGTATTGAACCTTGTAATCGGCCTAGTAACCCCTCCAGTCGGTGTCTGTTTGTTTGTTGCTTCTCAGATTGGTAAAGTTCCAATCGGAAAAACAGCAAGAGAACTTGTGCCTTTCCTTGGGGTAAGTTTAATTGTATTAATGCTAGTGGCGTTTGTGCCACAGGTTTCACTATTTCTTCCAAGTCTATTTGAATAGGTGGTTTTAAAATGAAAGCAGTCCAAGTCCCGAAAGCGATGGAACTGGAAATTCTCGAATTAGAACAACCCGTTATAAAAAATTCCGATGATGTACTTGTAAAAGTAAAGCGAGTCGGTATTTGCGGCTCTGATATGCATATCTACCATGGTACAAACCCGCTTGCCACATATCCGAGAATCGTCGGCCATGAAGTCGCTGGCGAAGTTGTTGAAATTGGCACAAATGTAAAGAACGTAAAAGTCGGTGACCATGTGGTTGTCGAGCCGATCCGCTACTGCGGTGAATGTTATGCTTGCCGTAAAGGCCGGCCAAATGTTTGTGAATCACTGTCTGTTTTTGGTGTCCATGAAGACGGCGGAATGCGCGAATCCTTCGTTTTACCGGAAAAACAGCTTCATCCAGTTGATTCCTCGCTGGATTGGGATGAAATTGTGCTGGCTGAACCTTATACAATTGGTGCCCAGGCTGTTTGGCGGGGCGGAGTCCAGGATGGTGACACTGTATTAATTCAAGGCAGCGGTCCAATTGGGATTTGTATTTTAAAAATGGCGAAGCTTCAAGGTGCGAAGGTCATTATTACAGATTTAAAAGAAGAACGCCTTGCTTTTGCAAAGGAAAATGGAGCAGATGTTACAATTAATGCTTCAAAGGAACCTGTTGGAGACAGAGTAATGGAAATAACGGATGGGGAAGGTCCCAATGTTGTGATCGATGCGGTATGCCTGCCGTCAACTTTTGAACTTGGAGTCGAGCTTGTGTCTCCAGCCGGAACCGTTGTTGTGCTTGGCTTTGATGAGCGCCCGTCCGCAATTTCACAGCTGCCAATTACAAAAAAAGAAGTGACCATTGTAGGCTCGCGTTTACAAACCAACCAATTTGAAAAAGTTGTGTCCTTACTTAACGAGAGAAAAATCAAAGCAAATGGCTTTATATCGCATCAATTTCCGTTAGAGCAAGTAAAGGAAGCGTTTGAGTTTGTCGAAAAAAATCCGGATCAGGTTCGTAAAGCTGTTATCGTTTTTGAATAAGGAGTGATTGGATGAATATTAAAATAGAAGTTTTAAATGAATTAGTCGAATCAAAGGTAGTGGCTGTTGTCAGGGGAGCGGATGCAGATGAAGCGATCGCAATTTCTGAAGGTGCCATCAGCGGCGGATTTCGGGCGATTGAGTTAACCTATACGACTCCAGATATTGCAAAGGTATTTGAAGCATTAAAGGGATCAGATGCCGTTTTAGGCGCTGGAACAGTCCTTGATCCAGAAACAGCCCGTCATGCCATTTTAAGTGGAGCGAAGTTTGTTGTAAGCCCGCATTTCAACAAGGAAATAGCGGTATTGTGCAATCGGTACAGCGTTGCCTATTTGCCAGGCTGCATGACAATAACTGAAATCGTGACGGCTCTTGAAAGCGGCTGTGATATCGTCAAGCTATTCCCAGCCAACCGTTTTGATCCTTCCTTCATTGGTGCGGTTAATGGACCGCTGCCAAACGTTAAGGTTATGCCTACAGGCGGAGTGAATCTTAATAATGTAAATGATTGGCTCAATGCAGGGGCAGTTGCTGCTGGCATCGGAAGCGATCTAAATAAGGCCTACCGTTCAGGCGGCAAAGCAGCTGTACAAGAGCTTTGCCAAAAATATACTGATACAGTTAGCGGTGAACGATAATGAATATGACATTCCGCTGGTACGGTCGAGGCAATGACACGGTAACGCTTGAACAGGTTAAACAGATTCCCGGTGTAAAGGGTATTGTCTGGGGACTGCACCAGAAACCGGTTGGGGAGTTATGGGAAAAGGCTGAAATCGAAGCTGAAATGAAGTATATCCAGTCTTATGGCTTTCATGGTGATGTTGTTGAAAGTGTGAATATCCATGAAGCAATCAAGCTTGGCAATGAAGACAGGGACCGCTACATCGAGAACTACAAACAAACGATTCGTCATCTTGGTGAATATGGAGTTAAGGTCATTTGCTATAATTTCATGCCGATTTTTGACTGGACGCGTACCGACCTATTTAAAGAACTTCCAGATGGTTCAACTGCGCTATTTTATGAAAAAGCTAAAGTGGAAAACTTAGACCCCCAAGAGCTTGTTGATACGATTTCTTCAGCAGGTAACTTAACGCTGCCTGGCTGGGAACCGGAAAAAATGGCTCAAATTAAAGAATTGTTTGCTGCTTATGAAAATGTGACGGAAGACGATCTATGGGAGAACCTTGGTTACTTCCTTCAAGAGATTCTGCCAGTAGCGGAGCAGGCTGGGATTAAAATGGCGATTCATCCGGATGATCCGCCTTGGTCCATCTTCGGACTGCCACGCATCATGACAGGAAGAAACAGCTTAGAGAAACTCCTTGGGATATCTGATTCACCATCAAACGGTATTACATTCTGCACGGGCTCGCTTGGGGCAAATCCGGATAATGACATGGTAGCGCTCGCTGCTGAGTTTGCTGGCCGGTCACCGTTTGCACACATCCGAAACGTTAAGATTTATGAGAATGGCGACTTCATCGAAACCTCCCATTTAACCGCTGACGGATCCATTGATCTTAAAAGGGTCGTGAAGGAATTATCCGATATTCAGTATGACGGCTATGTACGCCCTGATCACGGACGTCACCTTTGGAATGAAAAATGCAGGCCTGGTTACGGATTATACGACAGAGCGTTAGGAATCATGTATTTACATGGCCTATGGGATGCTTACCAATCTTAAAAAGGAGGAATCAAGATGTTCCCAATTCATGAAAATTTAAAAGGAAAAACAGCAGTAATTACAGGCGGCAGCGGCGTTCTTTGTTCAGAAATGGCACGTGAACTGGCACGCCAAGGCGTAAACGTTGCGATTCTTAACCGTACAGCTGAAAAAGGCGAAGTGGTTGCTTCAGAAATTAAAAATGCAGGAGGGTCAGCTCTGGCTGTTGCAGCAGATGTACTTGACCGAGCTTCGCTTGAAAATGCAAGAAAGACTGTAATGGATGCATTTGGCGGAATCGATATTTTAATCAATGGTGCAGGCGGGAACCATCCCGACGCCATTACAGCAGCTGAGACCTATGATGAAAACAGTACAGGGAAATCATTCTTTGATTTGGATGAAAGTGGATTCTCTCAGGTTTTTGCTAGCAATTTTACCGGATCGTTTATGGCTAGCCAAGTTTTTGGTCAGGAGCTGCTTAAGAAGGAGGCGCCTGTTATCATCAACGTATCTTCAATGAGTGCTTACTCACCAATGACAAAGGTTCCGGCCTATAGTGCGGCTAAATCGGCAATTAACAATTTCACGATGTGGATGGCTGTTCATTTTGCAGAAACTGGTCTTCGTGTTAATGCAATTGCACCAGGATTCTTCCTGACAACTCAAAATGAAAAGCTGCTTCAGAACGAAGACGGCACACCTACTGCAAGAGCCCAAAAGATTTTGACAAACACACCGATGAAACGTTTTGGTGAACCAACCGATTTAATTGGTGCTTTGCTGTGGCTTGTTGATCCAGACTATTCCCGTTTCATAACAGGCATCACTGTTCCAGTTGATGGCGGATTTATGGCTTATTCAGGAGTTTAATAGTAATAAAGGCAAGATCCATAGGAGAATTTCCTGTGGTTTTTCCTTTTTAAAAGGGAAATCTAATTTCAGGCAAGGAGGCAATCATGAAGATACAATTGGCTTTAGACCGTCTGACAGAGGAAGCATGCTTTCATATTGTTGAAGAGACTGTAGATCAGATAGATTGGATTGAGATTGGAACTGGTGTCATTAAAGAGTACGGCATGGAGATTGTACGAAAACTGAAAAAGAAATACCCAGAAAAAACGATTGTTGCCGATATGAAAACATGCGATGCCGGGAAGCATGAAGCTATTCAGGCCTTCGAGGCAGGCGCTGATATTATTACTGTAATGGGTTTTTCATACAATGGAACCGTGACGGAAACGCTCAAGGCAGCACGGGATTACAATAAGAAGATTATGATTGATCTGCTTGGGATTACTGAGAAGGAACGGGTAGAAGAGCTTCACAAGCTTGGAGTCGATTTATTTTGTCTCCACGTTGGGAAGGACATGCAAAAGGAAGGCGGATTAGCCGACCCATCCCTCTACCAGCTAGTGGAAGGACTTGAAGGCATCCAGGTGGCAATCGCTGGGGGAATCTCTGAACAAACAATCGGAGCATTAAAAGAAACACCAGTCGACATTGCCATCGTCGGCAGCGCAATCACAGCCAGCAGCAACCCAAAAACCGCAAGCCAAAAAATAAAAGAGCTAATCTAAAAATGAAAAGGTGACAGGCACCATCCAGTTTTCTGGATGGTGCCTGTCACCTTTTATTTGCGAACTTTGATTGCGAGTTTATTGAGTGTGGCGGCTAGGTTTTCGCGTTCTTTTTCGGTGATGTTAAATTCGACTCCATATTGTTGAAGATCGTCATTTAATGTTTGTTTCCACGCCACGTTACCTTCGAAAGTAAAGGGATTCTCTAGTACTTCAAATTCAAACCGCAATAAGAAGTCCTTGGACTCTGGGATTTTTAAAGATGAGTTAAATCTTAGGCCCCCTAAGCCAATATCATCTATTTCAACCTTCGTCTTTCCAAGTCGAATAGTTTTTCCATTGATTTTAACAATCGTCATTAAGGAATCTAGTGGTTCCGGCAATTGGATCCTAAAGTATTCTCGTCTGTTTTCGGCTGGTCTCGATTCTGCTTTTAAAGCAGCTGGGAAAAGGGTTGTCCCTTTAGCAAGCATACCGGCAAAGTCATCAGCTTGTAATGGTTTACTGAACAGGAACCCTTGAATAAAGTCACATTTATTTTCAACCAGGAAAGCAGCTTCCTCAGCCGTTTCGACTCCTTCGGCAACTACCTTCATATTAAGACCGTGTGCAAGCGATAGGATTGATTTAACGATCGCTTTGTCTTCAGCGTTGGGAGTGATGCCGCTAATGAAAGAGCGATCAATTTTCAAATAGTCGGCTTTAAATTTTTTCAAATAGCCAATTGAGGAATATCCGGTTCCAAAGTCATCTAAAGAAATCGCAATGCCCATTTCTTTTAACGTGGCGATAGCTGCTAAAACCTTTTCTTCATACTGGATTAAAGAGGTTTCCGTTATTTCAAACTCAATCCATTTAGGGTCTATATTCATTTCCGCTAGTATGCTCGATACTTTGAGGGCGAGATCTCCTTTGTTAAATCGTTTCGGACTGACGTTGATGCTGATCGGAACAAGGTTAACGCCGTTTGCCTGCCATTCATTGATCTGCTTGCAAACAGAGCGTAATACCCAGTCACCAATTTCAAGGATTAAATTGCTTCCTTCTGCAATTGGAATAAATTCCCCAGGAGATAAGATTCCCCACTCCGGATGAATCCAGCGAATTAACGCTTCAGCCCCAATAATCTTAGAAGTTATTGGATCTACCTTTGGCTGGAAATGAAGCAAAAATTGTTCCTCTGTAATCGCTTTTCGCAAGTCATTTTCAAACAGGAAGGACTTATAAGTTTCAATATTAAGTGAGGGAGTGTACAGCTGCAGGTTGTTTTTTCCTGCGTCCTTGGCCCGATATAAGGCTAAATCAGCATTAGCAGTTAACTCTTTAACCGTCTGTCCATCCTGAGGAAAGAACCCAATCCCAATACTCGTTGTTATGTGCAATTCGTAGTCTTCGATCATAAATGTTTTTTCAATATCTTCAATGATATCTCCGGCGATTCGGATGGCTTCTGATTCTTCTCCATAATTGGACAGAAGAATTGCAAATTCGTCTCCGCCCAGCCTAACCAATAAATCATCCTTGGTTATGTGTGTTGCAAGCCTTTTTGACAGTGCTTTTAAAAGTTCATCCCCAATAGAATGGCCTAGTGTATCATTTACAAATTTGAAGCGATCCATATCCAAAAAAAGCAGAGCGAAGTTTTTGCCAAGCCTAATTAGATCTCTTAGCTCTTCTTCGTACATATGTCTGTTAGGCAGACCGGTTAAATAGTCATGATAGGCGTAAAAATTAATTTTCTCTTCATGCAGCTTCTGTTCATGTATATCAGTCATTAGACCATCAACCCGGATCAAATCTCCTGAAGAATCAAGAGAAGGGAAGAGCCGGTCGTCGACCCATTTAATGTTTCCGAATTTATCATAAATCCTATACTGCAGCTGTGCAGGAACACCTGAGGCTAACCCTTCAAAGTGCTTGTTGAAATTTTCTACATCATCAGGATGGATATAATCCGTCCATTTCAAGCTCATACCCAGCAGTTCGGTAGGGTGAACTCCAAATAATGGTTCCATTCCGGAGGAAGCATAAACCAACGTATTAGTACGGAAGTCGAGAGACCTTATCCCTACATCAAACGCATCTGAAATCGTTCTTAACTGCTTTTGATTCTCCATTAGCCGTTGTTCAGCCAGCTTATGTTCAGTAATATCATGGAACGTGCCAATTAATCGAGCTGCTTGTCCACTATCATCCAAAATAAAATCTGCTTTTAAGTTGATGAATCTTTCTGTGCTATCTTGACGAATAATATAAAATTCAGTAACAATCCCTGTCGCTGAAGTACAAGCTTCACTAAAGGTTTTATTCAGGCGATCCAAATCCTTTGGATGTACCATATCCAAAAAACCGTTTGTTAACTCCGCTTCCAAAGGCACACCCATTATGCGGTGTGTTTGTTCTGAGCAAAACACCTTGCCTGACTTTATGTCATATTCCCAGCTGCCGATATTGGCAACCTCCTGGGCGCGGTTCAGGCTGTTTTTCATATTTGTCAATTCACGGTTTTTGTCTTTTCTCTCGGTTATATCTTTAATAATTCCGTAAACACCAGTGATCTTGCCATCTGTATACATGGGAATGCTTGTAACGCTCAGATCAACAATGTGGCCATCTCTATGGATTGCCTGGCAATAGTAGTTTTGTGCTTTCCCCTGAGCTGCCAATGTAAAATGATAGACGACTTGTGCTAGATAATCTTCTACAACGAACTGGTGGAACGGGCCCTCAATTTCCTCCGGCAACAGTCCAATTAAACTTTCGCTATGTTTATTACAGCTTGTAATTATGCCTTCTAAATCCATGGTTATGATCGTATCCGGATGGTGTACGAATAGAGAGTGGTAGGAATCGATTTGTGCTTGGTCGGACAGAGACTGTGGAATAGTAAGAACAGCTGAACCAGTCCGCCTTGATTTAGAATTAGTCCGGTTTCTTTTGCGCGTAAGATTAAGTAAGCTCATCTATTGTCTCTCCTTTTCAACCAGGTCAGTATTTTGTTCGTTTTCTAGTAGTGATTTGAGTTGGTATTCGTTAATCAGCTTGTCTAATTTTCGGCTGGAGTTTAGCACCATAATACTATTTAATCCGTACAGGGATACCAATTGAAAAAGCTCTAACTTTTTAAGGTGAATTTGCTCTGACAATTGATTTTTATACGTATTCTGCATAGGATACTCCTCCGACCTAGTTAATTTTTATGGTTTTTACTATTCTGATAAATTGTGTTAAATAAAAAATCGAAAAAACAAAATAGGAACCGGCTCCTATTTTTCAGGGAAATCTACCTTCCTGAAAATAGGAGGCTGATAATGATATATTGTTTTCCCGTTAAATTCTACTTTTCTAATGATCTGCAAATCCGCGAGTTCTTTTAAAGAGACTTCAATCTGGTCAGGATTTTGGCCGAGTGCATCAGCGAAGTTAGGGATGGATTGAAAACTAGACTGGTTGGCTTCTAAAAGGACGAGACACTGGCTTTTTATTTGCAGGTTATGTTCATACATAATAGGGTTAGTTCCTTTGCGTTTAACTTAGTTTATGTCATTATCTTGCCTGAAAAAGAAGGATAAATAAATGAGAGTCTGTTCTCATTTTTGTTAGACAGCCTAATAGGAACAGTTTCTCATAGCACAAAAAATCTTTAGCGATTGTGCAAGGCTCCTGTGTCTAAAAATGAGAAAAAATCCAAGAACAAAAGCGCAAGCGCCCGTTAAGCGACGTATGGACTGAAGGAAACCGACTGAGATAAAGGAAACACGAAGAGCGGAAGCGATTCGATGTTGACTTATCAAAGGGAGGCGGACGAAGTACACAAGTAAGCTGGGCGCTGGAGCTGGATGTAGACAACCCTTACTATGATCCACACTGAAACTTTTATAGTTTCATAAACAACAAAAAAAGGGCTATAGCCCTTTTATAAAGTCCCATCCACTTTGATATATTTTGGCAATTGCCTGGGACCGATCCGTTACATTCATTTTCTGAAAAATGTTAGTCATATGGTTTTTGACGGTATGCTCACTAATATATAAATGACTGGCAATGTCGCGATTGTTCAGTCCCTTTACCACTAATTTCATCACTTCAGATTCACGTTTTGATAAATTTAAATCATGGCTAATTTCTGGCTGCCTTGAAACAGGGTCTGCCAATTGTATTTCTTTTACAACAATGTTTGTATGGTTTAAATAAGAAATGAATTCATTCAACAAACTGCGATTAACCGCCGTGATTTGCATGAGGTTCTCGATCTTTTCTCCTTGTTTGATGTAGGTCCAGACAAGGTGGAGCAGTTGAGCTTGAATGGATGCTGTTGGGATTGAAGGTTTATTTTCTTCTATAGAATGGTATTCCTCAATCAAGCTCAGGACAGACGGTTTTCCTATGTTCTTTTTTAAAAGGTTAATCGGATAGGCGATCAAGTAGCATGAGTCTTTCAAATCTGCTCTATTGGAAACTGGAATACTTGTACTCTCACAAAATGATTCTATTAATTTACTAGCCTTGGCAGCAAGCAGAGAATGTCCCGGTTCGATTAGCTCGACAAGCTCAACTAAAACGCCAGCTGCTGAGCTTTGCTTGCTTTCTTCCTTCATTGATCTGATAAGGTGAATGGAAATCCCACCGGCAAACGAAAGGCTATTTAGAAAGGAAAGATCCTCTTCATCGATATCTGTACCATTGCAGCCGATACTGAGGTAACCATAGCTATGATTTTGATATCGCAAGGGAATTTCATATACGGCTGCACCCCAGCCAGTAACATGCGTGGAGAGCTTATCTTCCTCGTTTATGGAGAAACGGCCGCTCACATCCTTGGAATAAGAGTCAATTTGCTCGCTCGTTAAGCCTCTTGAGACAATCTCCAGAGAATTTTTTAACGGCTGTCTGAGTATGACACTAACGAACGGACCACGAATTAGATTCATGCTCATATCTAGTAAAATAAGCAAAATTCTTTTTTCATCCTGAACAGCAGCCATAACCTGAAAGATTTCATTTAAGGTCGTTAATTTCATCAGGTTGTTGGAAGCTTTTAAACGCAAAGCTAAAGTGCTTTCCATTATTGACAGAAAAGAGGCTGCAATTGAGCCCTCCGTGTTTGTTGGCTTCGATAGCTGTTCATTTGCAGAACTCCCCCAAAATAATAAGCCGCATTGCTGTCCGCCCTTTAAAATCGGGACAGCAGCGAGGGATTTGGGGACAATTCCTTTTTGGCTAAAATAACTGATTCGGGGATCACGGTAAACCTTTTCCCAGTAGCGCTTTTTGTTAGTTGCAACAACTTGGCCTAATAGGCCTTCACCAGTGGAAAAAGTTGATCCCTTAAGGGAACTGTTCCCCGATTGGAGGATTTCTTCAATGACGAGCTGGTCGCCTTCAGTTTTTCGCGCAAAGCCAACCAAATCAACTTCCTGATTTGAATTAGAAAAGGTTTTAAGAAAAGTATTAATATCAGTATTTCCCGCCTCTATCAATTGCAAGAAGGAATCTATGCTAGCTTCCTTCCGCGACCGTTCACTTGCTGCTTTTTGTGAAGCTAACTGCTTTGAAAGGATTGCAGCCATTTTTTTTAACTTATCAATCTTGGTCTGAATTTCTTCGGCTGAGCTTTCGGGTATTTCAGCAAGAATTTCAGCCGGGGCATTTAACTCTTGTTTTAAGTATGAAATCACGGAGTCTTTTTCGGTTTTTTTTATAATCATGCCGGCAAAAATAAAATAGGTGTTAGTATTGTTGACGGTTACTGGACAAACGACTACCTTTACACCCGGAAGCGCATCATAAAGAACAGGTCCGGTTATCTTAGAAAAATTTTTGACACGCTGGCATAGGGCTTCATTGATCGATTTGTATTCGTAAACAAGATCTAACAAATTTTTGTTCCCTGTGAAATTAGTAATCATTTCGCCTATATTATCTGTTATAACCATTGTTAAATCCGTCAAATCTGAATATACGTCTTGCACGTCCTGAAAAAAATCTTGATCCGCTAAAATCATACCTAAACCAAACCTGAGCTAGTATCTGGTTGAATGTATCGATAGATCGCTTGGTCACCATCGCCAATTTTTTCAAGGAGGGAATTAGAGACCAGTTGTTTGACAACTGGATCTATATCTTCTCTTTTTCGGCCCAGCCTAAGGGCAATGCCATCCAATGTCTCAAACATGTAGGGATTTTCCTGAAAAAACAACGTGCATTCCATCTGTAACGGAAGATTGATCGTGAAATTCATATCGTGAGCCTCCCTAAACCAGTCGGATGAATGGTTTTGTCATAATGTTTTCAACGAGAAATGGACTGGACATATTGCCCTGCGGCGATTTTAATACTTGAAGATACTGATAGCTGCCGTCGACCCAGGTTTTAATGACCCCATGCGAAGTTCTTTCGAGAAAACTGGCTGTTTCGTAGCCGATTTCAGTGAAATTGGATAGAGCGAGCATGCTCATTCCTGCTGAGCTTATCTTGGAAACTTCTTCTGCAAAATATTTAATAACAAACTCTTTCCCTCTTTGGGAGACAATCGTATTTAAATCATAATAAAGGAACCACTCGTCTCCTGACTCATTACGATGGGAAGAAGCGTAACCGAGTTTTTCGTTTATCGTGTTTTTAAATTCCTGATTGGTCATGTTTCCGGCATGAATGGTTGAGGATTCATAGCCAGGCGGCCGTTGGCGTTCATAATGTTCTATAAAAATAACGTGCCCGCTTTTAACATAATCGTCAAGGTCGAGACCAAAGAGCTGGCATAAATACTTTAGATCATATAGATCAACCAAACTGGATAACAAAAGTGCAACATGATCACCCTTAAGCAGCCGGGTTACGATAACCGAGGCAATTATATACCTATAGTTAGCTTTGCTATTTGTATCCAGCATGAAGCAGGAACCTTTTGGGATTCCTCCTGTGAGAAGTTCGTCCAATTTTGCAATGCCAGTGCTGCCAAACGACTGCAATTGCATAGCGGTTTTGTCTTCAATCATTGACAAGGCAGGAACCAAATGAATTCCTTGCTCGTTGATTCGGTAAATGTGTTCCCCTTCCGTTATTTTGCAGCCGCGCATTTTTAAAACTTCCAGCGTCCTTTTCCTGTATTCATTCAGGTGGGTTTTAAGGGAAAGCCTCACGACACCATCAACAAGGTAATTTACGAATGGTACTTCACTCTGTTCTGATGAATTGGATTCCTGAATGAGAAGAGAGGTAAGTTTTAGCTTTCTCAATATGTTCCGGAGTTTATAAAGCGTGTTTCTGCTCTCTTTTAAATCATTAGATGCGAATTGAAAAAGGCTGACGCTGTCAATGACAATTCTTTTACAGCCAATTTCATTAACAATATTTTCAAAAAGCCCATTCGGCTGCTCCATTTGCTCTATCAAGATTTCTGGAGAGATACAAATGACCCGCAGCATATTGGCTCTTTCTAAAGCCTTAAGATCCCATCCAAAGGCCAGTAATTCAGCGTAAAGCTGGTCAGGAAACTCTTCGAAGGTAATAAAAATTCCTGGTTCATTATGGTCAACAGCACCATGATAAAGAAACTGCATTCCTAAAATTGTTTTCCCAGTACCAGGCAGACCTTCCACTAAAACCGTGGAACCAGTCGGAAACCCTCCGCTTATAACAAAATCTAGTCCCTCAATCCCACTCGCTGTGCAGGAATTCATATAAGATCGCCCCTCTAGAAGTATATATGGTCTATCATTAATGTCTTTATTCTTATCGGTAGGCTAAACGGCCCCCTTAACTATTATTGCATAAAAATACGAATTTGGGTGCGTCTTTGGGTGACAGGCACCATCCAAATATCTGGAAACATCCCGCCTGCTCCATATATTGGGCATTGATAAACCAAACAAAAATGGGTAAGATAACTCTACAGAAGTCATCCGAAAAGGTGACAGGAACCATCCATTTTTTGGGACTTGAAAAGATCATTCAAATCAGTTACTATAATATTACTAGCTGCATTGTTCGTAACCATAATAAAGTTTTAACCTTTAAGCTGTAATAGGGAGTTTTAATTGAAGCCGAAATGACAAGCCTCTGTCTATACGACAAGGAGGACATGCAGGAAGGTTTCTGCGAACACCCACTTTGAGGAGTGGTGGTTTAAAACTTTCTTATATTTATTACGGCAATTGCGGCTGTACATACACATTCACAAACCAGTTTCCAATCGGGAGCTGGTTTTTTGTATAGTAAGGATCAAGGATTGATTTCCATTTAAATGGGTGGTGCCTGTCACCTGGGAAATATCGGTCTCTGGTCTTAGTGTGCTGTAGGGTGTTGGGCTGTTGGAAAGAAGGGTATAGTGGTGTAATGTAGAGGTATTGGGAGAAGTTTTTCTCTTCACAGGAAATTCCCATTATTTTAGTGAAACTCTGTGCTGGTTCATTCGTATGAATAGATAAGATGAAGTCAGGAGTCGATTATAATGAATCCATTTATAACCTTTCTTGCAGGAGCGTTCGCAGCTATTCCTGTTGCTATAACAGTTTGGTTTGTAAGCTTTTTTGGCTTTGACCAAGCTTTCATGCTCTCATCCCTCATTTCCTTAACAGGAGGGGCAGCCACTTATTGGCTGACGGCTGTTGTTTTAAAGGGACGATTCCTGAAGCGGCATCAGCTTACAAGGAAAGAATACCAATACATTAAAAAGAATACAGAAGAAGCAAAACATAAATTAAAGCGTCTGCACAAAGTCCTGTTTAAGATCCGCCATGTCCCAAGCCTAAAGCAGAGGATGGATCTGCTAAGAATGACACGAAAAATTTATAAGCTGACGCTAAAGGAACCTAAACGATTTTACAAGGCTGAGACATTTTATTTTTCGCATCTAGATTCAGTCTTGGAGCTCAGTGAAAAATATGCGTTTTTAGCATCGCAGCCGACAAAAAACCGTGAACTCGAACATTCCTTGTTCGAAACACGCCAAACGCTGTATGAATTGACCCAGGCCGTTGAACGAGATTTAGATCAAATCATTTCAGATGATCTTGATCATTTGAATTTTGAAATTGATGTGGCCAAGCATACAATCAAAACGCATCATGAAACACAAGCAATTGAAGAAAACAGGAGGTTAAAATAATTATGAGTGAAAAAAATCCAAACCTGTTAAATAATACGGGCACTGCATTAGATGATATTTTAGCCAATCCTTTCGGGGATACAAATGAATTAACGGATCCAGTTGCCCAGCCTCAGCGCCAGACACAAACTTCAGAAAATGGGAAGCCTGTAAAGCTGATTGACGTGCTCCCAGAAGAAAATCGCGCTAAGGCCTACGAGCTTGCGGAGCAGATTGACCCGAAAAATCACCAGGCGATGATCCTGTATGGCACCCAGGCTCAAGGCAAGCTCTTAACTTTTTCTCATGCCATGCTTGAACATGTCCAGAAGAAGGATGTTGGCGAAGTTGGGAACATCATTAATGATCTGATGAAGCATTTGAATGATGTGAATCCTGACGAATTAAAGCAAGGGAAGAAAGGCCTCCTCGGGCGTATGTTCGGGAAAATTACCGGCTCGGTTCAGGAAGTAATGTCCAAGTATCAAAAAACGGGAGCTCAGATTGATCGAATCAGCGTAAAGCTTGACCGCAGCAAGAATGCCCTGTTATCCGACATTTCTCTGTTGGAGCAGCTTTATGAAACCAATAAGGAGTATTTCCATGCTTTAAACGTTTATATTGCAGCGGGGGAAATAAAGCTTGAGGAGCTTCATGGAAAGACCATTCCAGAACTGAAAAAGACGGCCCAAGAAACAAACGATCAAATGAAGTATCAGGATGTTAATGATATGATTCAGTTCGCTGACCGCCTTGATAAACGGCTTTACGATTTAAAGCTGAGCCGCGAAATAACGATCCAAAGTGCTCCGCAAATTCGTCTGATCCAAAATACCAATCAGGCGCTAGTGGAAAAAATCCAGTCCTCAATCGTAACGGCTATACCACTTTGGAAAAACCAGGTGGCGATTGCATTGACTCTGATTAGGCAGCGCCATGCTGTTGAGGCTCAAAAGCAGGTTTCAAAGACAACGAACGAATTGCTGCTTAAAAATGCTGAAATGTTAAAAACGAACACAATTGAAACGGCCAAAGAAAATGAACGCGGCCTTGTTGATATTGACACTTTAAAGAAAACTCAGGAAAGCTTGATGTCCACTCTTGAAGAAACGCTCAGGATCCAGCAGGAAGGCCGCAACAAGCGCCGGCATGCTGAAACAGAACTAGCAAGCATGGAAGACGAACTAAGGCAAAAGCTGCTTGAAATAAAAGGTGAATAATACAGAGTCTGGCCCGGGACGAGCTCTCGGCCAGGCTTTTTTTTATCGTGAGGAAACTTATAAGTTGTAGTGCCCAGCGACTCGAATACACCGACCGCCTCTCTACGATAAGTTAACACCGAATCGCTTCCGGTCTTCGTGTCGGCTCCGGCATACGTCGCTGCGCTTTTTTAAAAGTGCCATTGTTTTATTAATCAAACGTTTGATTAAATGTAGCAGGTTACTTCCAGACATAAAAAAGGCCTGCACTGGAAAATTCCTGTGCTGGCTTTTGGATTTTAGGGCGATTTTATATGGATCAAAATAGGAAACGTTACTTATAAAACTGTGGATTTGCACTGGTAACAGGTTACATCATTCAGGTGTTTAAATTTGATTTTCTTAAAATCCTTTTTGGTAAAAGTATAAAAGTGATTATAAGTGAATCCGCATTGACACTTTTTCTGATCTCTAACGATATGCCTTTTTTCACTTGCTTGATCAGTTATAGTAGGAAGATACATGGGGGTCCCTCTCTTTATCAAGATTTGCCATCTTGGCAACCCGGCTGCCGTGTCATTTTATATGGTTTAGGCCCGTGGCTTTGCGTCTTTTACTTTCGTAAAATTTGCCCAACTCTATTTTACCATATCGAATTTTGTCGAATAGATTAAATATAAAAATTTGTTCATCTTATTCGATATTATGGATAGGGTAAAAGGGGGAATCAGGTATGTTATGTGAAAGCTGCCACGAAGCTAACGATGGTGATGCCAAATTTTGTACCAATTGCGGAGCATCTCTCCAACCAGGAGCCGCACAACCATTTGAGCTTAATGAGTCGCCTATAAGATTTAGCGGAATCGCCAGCAGGAGTAATGCAGTTGCGGGCATTAACACCCCAATTGATATGAAATCAAAGAAGTTTTTTCAAGCGTTTTTATAAAGCATACGGAAGAAGACGCCGAGAAACTTTTCTTTGTAGGAACGAGCCAAACAACGCCAGCAATTGAGAACGTGCTGGACAGCTGGCCGCGGCATTGGCTGTTTGCCCAGGTTTTCCTGATTGTCGGCCTGCTTTATTTTGGTATGTACATTGGTGTTGAAGAGTTTAAAACCCTAATTTTCTTCCGGGGCTGATTATTCTTGGCTCATTCATGGTTCCGCTGACTATTCTAATTTTCTTTTGGGAAATGAATGTCCCTCAAAACATCTCAATTTATAAAATAACGAAGATCTTATTTACTGGCGGGATTTTATCACTCATAATCGCCGTTTTTCTGTTCGAGTTCTCTGGCAGTACTAGTGTGATCATGGTCGGAATAGTTGAAGAAGCGGCCAAGGTACTCGCTATTATTTGGTTTTTAAAAGACAGACAGGTTAAATACATATTCAACGGATTGTTAATCGGTGCTGCCGTCGGCACAGGTTTTCTGCCTTTGAGTCAGCAGGGTATGCGTTAAGAATGGTCTTGTATACTGGTACCCTGGAATCTATGTATTCAACCATCTTTTGGCGAGGGGTATTAGCACCTGGGGGCCATATTGTCTGGGCGGCTTTATCAGGAGCGGCGATTTGTATGGTAAAAGGGGACAAGGCGTTTGAATGGTCTATGCTGAAGGATAGCCGATTTTTAAGGATATTTGCGATTGTTGTATTCATGCATGCCATGTGGAATACAGAATGGCCGCAAGTTCTAGGCCTCCCTTTTGCCCAGATTTGCCTAACAGCCATTTCGTGGATTATTGCTATGGGTGTTATGAACGCTTCCCTAAAAGAGATAACCGGGTTCAAACAGATTCAAATGGAGCAAGCCACAGTTATTCCGCTTCACAACTCCATCTCGGAACAGAATTATAAAATGTGAAAAATCAGAGTGAGATTGCCGGTTGTACTTCGTGCCGATATTTAATTAACAAACGCAGATGCCTTATCGTAACGGGTTCGGTTTTCGAATACTAAAACTAAATTAGCACACCAATTAGCACTCCCATTCGCAACTGAATTAGACTGCTTCTTTTTTGTTGATAAATCTGGGTTTTTAATAAAATGAACGGTGAAAAAACCTTGTAATTCTCACCCCTTTTAACATGATGACATGAATTTTTGTCAGCGTGAGAATTCATATGCTAATTGTTATGTTTATCCTTAATTCAGTAATCAGTGATCTATAAAATAAGCGGAAATTTTACCGTTATACTGCAGAATAGAGCTCGGTTTGGGTATGTAAGCGGAGATTTTCCCGTTAAGTAAAGCAAAATGATCGATTTTTAGGTTTTTGACTTAAATAGGCGGAATCTTTCCCTCTATTTAATCCTCCATTTTGAGCTTTTTTCTAATTAAGAGGAATTTCACCCCTTATTTATAAACCATGCAGATTCCCTCCTGGGCACCGGTACTGAAGATGTTTTTGTATATGAAGTAACGAATAGTATAGAAGATTTCGATAAATATAAAATGATTTTCCGCGGTAATGGAACGATTGTGCATACCGAGAAGCCTCCGGAAAAAGTATCCCGTCCGAAGCCATACCGAAATACAGAGTTTTCGATATGGGAAGGAACATGGGATCACACTGTTGAAAACAAGGAAGGGTATATAGAAGAAATTAAAATTACCAACACGAATCCGCTCCGATTTTCTTTCCATTTACATTCTATGCTTGGACAAAACATAGGAGATATTGAAGGTATAGCCTATTATACTAGCAATGATACCGCTGTATTTGATGACCGAGTTGAGGACCCGACAAACTGGGGCGAGGGCTGCCGGTTAGAGTTTGTTATGGGGAATGACGGAGTCCTAGCCATTGAAGCAAGCGACGAGTGCACCGTATATGGCGGACTGAACGTCTCCTTTGGCGGGAATTATACGAAAAAGAACTAAATTGAGCTTGCCCAGGTTGCCGTTTGGTTCGTGTTGAACAACCTTTAACCGCTTAGGCCATTAAGCTATGCTTGGTATACGAATAGCGGAGTTATGAAAATAGTCTAATGATTACGCAAAATACACTCTATTGTTTTATAATAAATAAAAGAGTTTTAAAAGGGGAGTAGCAACATGCCACAAACATTAGCAAAGGAAACCTATTTCTATGCGTTCAGTAAAGAAAATCAAACTGCGCTGAAGGTGCCGTCCGGTTCTCAGGTGGTGGTTGAGACGTATGATTGCTTCCAGAACCAAATTGAGTCTGAGGACGCATCGTTTAATTCGATTGATTGGAATCAGATTAACCCTGCCACTGGGTCAATTTATGTGGAAGATGCTCAGCCAGGTGATATTTTAAAGGTGAAAATTGATAATATCGAGCTAGGCAACAAAGGAGTTCTCGCTACAGGACCTGGGCTAGGCGTTATGGGTCATCGAATTGACGAATTCACGGTAAAAATGGTGCCCATTGTGGATGGGAAAGCGGTATTCAATGAGAAGCTAAAACTCCCATTAAATCCGATGATCGGTGTAATTGGTGTTGCCCCAGAAGGAGAGCCGGTCTCCTGTGGTACTCCAGGTGCGCATGGCGGCAACATGGACACGAAGTCCATTACTACAGGAGCGACTCTGTATTTCCCTGTTTTTCAAGAGGGTGCCTTGTTTGGACTTGGAGATTTGCACGCAGCCATGGGTGACGGAGAAATTGGCGTCTCAGGCGTGGAGATTCCCGGAAAAGTAACGGTAACATTGGAAGTTATTAAAGGAAAATCAATTCCTTTCCCATTTGTAGAAAATGACGAGGGTGTAGCAGCCATTGTTTCAATGGAGACACTTGACGAAGCTGCTAAAAAAGCAGTCGAGCTTTTCGTTGATACCTTGCTACCGCATACAGATTTGACGATAGCTGAACTGACTATGCTTTTCAGTGCTGCTGGACAGGTCCAAGTATCACAAATTGTTGATCCACTAATCACTGCAAGGTTTTTAGTTCCAAAATATATATTAGATGCCTATCAAGTCAGCCTGTTTGAATAGAGTGATTGGAAAATGAAGCTGGGGGTAAACACCTGCTCCCGCCGAGACAGTCTACATTAAATGTAGAATAATAGAAGCGAATAAGCCTGCTCACCTTGGCATAGGGGAGCAGGCTTTTTATTTGGAAGATTTAGAGAACGATCTGGTAAATTGCTGGGATTTTTCTGCTAATTAACCTCATAGTTATTTGTTTTCAAGAGCTTTAACCAGTTCCTCACCCATTAATTCAGAAGAGAAAGGGTCCCGGCTTGTAATAATTTGCTCATCAGCCCATACAGCGTATCCCTGTTTACTTAAGTCACCTTTATCGTACGAAGCGATATTGGCCATTTCTTGTTCAAGGCTAAATGGTAAAATTTCCAGCAGGCCCTCTGGCTCAATTTCATCCGGGTAGCCAGTCACTTTTTTTCCTGCTATTATACTCTTTCCATCGGGCCTTAATGTCCATATAAGAGGGGCTGGTCCATGACATTCAGCAGCGACGATTCCTCCATTATCATAAATCGTATTAATAATACGATGAAGGTCCTCATCTCTTGCTAGATCGTACATAGCACCATGGCCACCAACTATTAAAACTACATCATATTCTTTTGGATTTATGTCAGATATTTTTTGCGTATCTTCTGCTCTTCCTGACTCATATAGGGCCTTGTAAGTGCCTTCTGGGTCATATTCAGGTAAAAGACTAACCTGATCTACGTCTGGATTTCCTCCTAGCGGGGAAGCAAGGTCAACCTGGTGACCTGCCTTTTCAAGAGCTTCTAACGGAGCAAAAAGTTCTTCTCCCCACCAGCCAGTTTCGTATTTATTTTTCTCATCCTTGTAGCCGCTTGATAGCACTGCTAAAACTTTTGCCATATAGCTTTCCTCCATTACTTATAATTTCCCCTCAAAGTAGATTAATCCATACCAATGAATATCAATTACTGTCTTTCTTTTTGAGGTGGTCCTTTGTGATTAGCCTTTTTTCTATGCAATCACTTGTTTCTTTTCACGTCCGAGTCACTTTCTAAACCTGTTTGCAATTTGGCCGATTCATAGAGACAGCTTCGAGTCTACTGTTGTGATTCAAAGTATTAACGAAAAGAATAGAGCAGGTTTGATGTAATAAATTCCTTTTCTAGCTGAGACACTGTTTAGTATCTTCATGTTTTGTTGAAAAATCCTTATAAATTATCACCGCCCGATTCCGGCTGCAAATTCCTTTCAAAACATTCTCAAATGCCAAATACGCACAAAGTGATCCGCGGTTTATATAACAGTTACGGATATCCAATCAGCAGGCATATTAACACAGAATGGTCAGCTGACATCGTCTATCTCTTAATGAAACCAATAGAATGGCTTTTCCTCCTTGTATTGTACACCGTGGACAAGAACCCGGAGAATAGAATTGCTGTCCAGTACAGTGAGCTGAGAAAGTAAATTTATGGATGGTGCCTGTCACCGTGTAATTACTTGGTAATGACCTGGTAATCACTTGGTAAATCTCCATATATCCTTTGTCTTCAATAAAAAAATAGAGCTGGCAGGTTGCCAGCTCTATTTGTTTGGAAAATAATTGGATGGTGCCTGTCACCAGTTATCGTCACCAGTTATCCTATTTTGGTGAATTTATGGTTTTGCTGGATTAGCTGGATGAATGGTTCGACGTAGGCGGGATCGAATTGTTTTCCGGAGCATTCTCTTAATTCTCGTATCGCTTCTTCGAATGTTTTTGTTTTTTGGTATGGGCGTTCTGTTGTCATAGCATCGAAGGAATCAATAATACACAAAATCCGGGCCAGCTTAGGAATGTTGTCACCCTTTAATCCATGTGGGTAGCCTTTGCCATCTAAGCGTTCATGATGAAGCTCAACGAGCGGAATCAACTCTTCAAGCTGTTTGTTTGTCGAGATAATTTCTTTGCCGAAAATAACATGCTTTTTCATAATTTCCCATTCAATTGGCTCAAGCTTTCCCTTCTTATTGATGATATCGCGCGGTACCTCGAGCTTTCCGATATCATGAACCAAAGCACCAAGCGTTAAAACTTTACGCTCATGTTCGCTTAAATTCAGCTTCCTTCCAAAATCAACGGCATATTGGAACACACGTTTACTGTGCCGGTAGGTGTATACGTCTTTTGAAAGAAAGATTTTGAGCTGCTGTTCTGCTTCTTCAAGCTGTTTCGCAAAAGTCTGAGAGTCTTCAGTCAGGTATTCTGTTTGTTCATTGTATATTTCAACCAGGTTCTTACCAAGTGATTTGGCATGATACATGGCTTGATCTGCTTTGGTGAGAATTTCGGCACTGTTATAGGTTCCTTTTTCTAGCTGAGCAATACCAGCCGAAAAGGATAAACAGCCATAGGGAAGAGCTTCAACCCCATCGAAGTGGGTGTCATTTACAAGCTTCCTTAGTCTGTCCATAAATATCAAAGCAGCGTTCTTGTCTGCAGCAGGCATTAGTATCGCAAACTCTTCACCGCCATAACGGGCAACAGTATAATCATCTGCTTGGGCTTGCGCTTCGATTAGAGTTCCGAAATCTCTCAGAAGCTTATCTCCCTGGATATGCCCGTATACATCGTTATATTTTTTAAAATCATCAAGGTCAATTAGGGACAAGCTTAGTACCTGGCCAGTTTCTTTTGCATCAGTGATCTGGGTTTCTAATATCTCTTTAAAATAGCCATGGTTATTTAAGCCCGTTAAATAGTCTTTGTTCGCTTTGTTGGAAACCTCCTGATATTGCTCGAAATGCTGAATAAACGCAATGGACAGCAGCATAGCAATACTGACAAACAGAAATAGCCCAAACAGGCCTACAGAATCTAGTAGTATAGCCACAACAAAAGAAAGCAGAAAGATATTGAAGTAGCTAACCATGAAGGTCTTGTCCTTCATGAGTTCTGATAGTAAATTCTTAAGGCCATCACGTTCAGCCAGAAGAAAATAAATAGAAATAAGGATCGTGTTTAAAAGAAAATAAACGGTCATCGATACAATATATGGGAAGAGATTAGAAGTATCAATACTGCCAACCTGGCCTCCGGTAAAGATAAACGAAAAGTCGGCTAAAATAATCATTATGCTATAGGTTGAAAAGTTAAAAACGTGCTTCCACCATTCTACCTTCCATTGATAGACCCAATATATTACGGTATAAAGAAATAAAATGTTTAAAGTTAGGTCAAGACCAAACAAAAAAATACTTGCCAGAAAAATTGCCGAATCCATAGAAATACAGTTTCCATTTGGAGGAATGATAATTCTATAGTGATTTAAAAGAAGAATTGAGCCAACAAGAGCGAAAATTGTCACAGTCTGCCCATTTGGGTCCAACTGAACTTGAGTAAACTTTAAAAAAGTACCGATACCAACAACGGCAATGAATAACAAGTATAAATTATATGATTTTTTTAATGCCTGCATGATAAAATCACTCTCATTTATAAAATAGAAGGGAGAAGTGATTGTAACATCAGCTTCTCCCTATTTCAGTGTTAGGTTAGCTTGAAACCAGAAGTTAGTGCAATAATTAAAGAACCTAGAATAATTGCATTATATAATAATGTTGTCTTTTTCAACTTATCTCACCTCCTTTTAAAAGAGGGGCGGCAGCATCATCAGTATCGTTTCCTTCTTTGAGATGATCGAGCATCAAATGCTGGATAAATAAGAAAATTCCCACGTTCATTATAACATCGCCGATGCTGATAATCTGGGTACGTGGATAAGGATCAGATAAAGGAATAATATCACCTAAAAATCCGAGTTTGGAAGCTTCAGTTAAAAGCGCATGCTTAGCGTACAATCCGTCTTTAAGGGCGGCAATATAGCTGGGGTCCAATACGGCTGCCGCTTCCGCAGAAACGGGCATCCTGCCTCCGTTTACCACCATGACAAGAAAGTTAAGAAATACCCCCGCTAAAATTAAGTTAAATCCAGGGTGATTTCGGTTTAGGAATAAGAAAGTTAACCCTACTATATATACAGCGATGTAAAGGTAACCGCTGATCTGGCCAAGGGTTTCAATTTTATTTTGCAGTGAGAATACACCAATCTGAAACACCAGCAACAAAGGGAACACCCAGCCCCAATTGAGTTGTAACGTATACATGGCCTTTAAATTGCCTTTTCGCAAAAACCCTACAATAAATGATAATATTATTCCGTCGAATACCATGCTCTATTGTTCCCACCTATAACTTTTAAATTTAATAGAATGGTAGGTACAAATCACTACTTCAATCTATTACCTGATAAAAGTAAATATTTATAATTTCATCATAAAATTTACAGTGACAAATTACAACAGATTTTTCAATATTCCCAACTTTAGACACGGAAAAATTTCCTATTCGGACAAGTGGTAAGCTCTACTTACCTATTAATCATTAGTTCAATTTAATCCCCCCTCCTTAAAAGGCTAAACTGTAAGATTGTCGTAGTTAGGAGAACCAGTATTTTATCGACCTGTCAGGTTGTTCGACAGACTTGATCAATAAAATCCTCCCTTTGATACGATTTTTTATGATTTAAAGTCTTTTTTGAATTAATCCATCATTAAAAGAGATTTATGTATCAATCAAGGCGATTTATCCATCATTCACTTTGATTTATGCATCACAAAACCAGTTTTATTGCCAAACCTGTGTCTGAATTGTGAGAACCAGACAATGGGAGGATCTCGTGTCTAATAAGGTTGCTTTTAAGGGTGAGAGAAACTGACTATATAAGGAAACGATTGAAGGGTTAACTCTATAAACAGGAAAATATTTAGTTAGTGTCTAGAGCTTATAATTAATACTTTTTGTAAAAATATGAGAGAATATAATCGGTAAGAGATGAAATAGGAGGGGATAGTATGCCGAAGAGTTTACAGGATACAACTACATTACATAATGGTGTAAAAATGCCGTGGTTCGGGCTGGGAGTTTTTAAAGTTAAGGAAGGCTCAGAAGTCGTTGATTCAGTAAGGAATGCCATTAAAAATGGCTATCGCAGCATAGATACCGCAGCCATCTACAAAAACGAAGAAGGTGTAGGCCAAGGAATTCGAGAAGCAGGAATTCCTCGTGAGGAACTATTTATTACATCAAAGGTCTGGAACTCCGATCAAGGCTATGAATCCACGCTTGAAGCATATGAAACAAGTTTAAAAAAACTTGGCCTTGAATATTTGGATCTTTATCTGGTGCACTGGCCTGTAAAAGGGAAATACAAAGAAACCTGGAAAGCAATGGAGAAGTTATACAAAGATGGCCGTGTTCGAGCGATCGGCGTAAGTAATTTTCACGTTCATCACCTTGAAGACGTGCTAGCTGATGCTGAAATCAAACCAATGGTTAACCAAATTGAATACCATCCGCATTTGGCTCAGCCTGAGGTTCGTGAGTTCTGCCGAAAAGAAGGCATCCAGATGGAGGCATGGTCCCCGCTGAAGCAAGGGGAGCTTTTGTCTGAGCCAGTGATTATCAAAATTGCAGAAAAACATGGCAAGTCGGCGGCTCAAATTATCCTAAGATGGGACCTGCAAAACGAGGTCGTAACCATTCCAAAGTCGATTAAAGAACACCGTATCATTGAAAATGCGGATATCTTTGATTTTGAATTAACAGCAGAAGAAATGAAACAGCTTAATGGATTAAACAAAAATGAACGGATCGGTGCAGATCCAGACAACTTCAACTTTTAAAATCGCAAAATAACGTAGACGGCCAAATCCTTGGCCGTCTTTATTTTTGGGAATTACCTGTGAGGTGCCTGTCACCATCCATATTCTGGATAGAGATTTCCGGATGGCACCATCCAAAGGATTTCCAGTTCACGTATTCAATGAGATTCAGCAGTTGTCTGAATCATGTCTATTTGCAGTAGGCCGTACATATTCTTGAACAAGGGACTTGTTCAAGGAGGAGGCTTAGAATGCGCAGAAGGTTTCAGCCAGCAGCGGGCTTATTCATTGGGATTGGTGCCATAATAATTGTTGTCGCGATTGTTCTTGTTGTACGAATTTTATTCTTTTCACCGGCCAACCAAGCAAAAGCAACAGTTGAAGAATTTTATCTTTATGAGCAAGAAGGGGACTTTTCTAACTCCTGGAATCTATTTCATCCGCTCATGAAAGAAAAATTCACAAAGGGCCATTATATTCAAGATAGAGCCCATGTCTTCATGAATCATTTTGGTGTCGAGACATTTACTTTTACTATTAGCGAGCCTGAGGAGCTTAAACAATGGAAGCTATCAAAAGAAGCAGAAGAAATGCAGAACATTTATAAATTCTCAGTAACCCAAACCTATAAAGGTAAATACGGACACTTTGATCTCCATCAAAACATTTACACCGCCAAAGAAAAAGACGAATGGCGAATATTATGGGATTATAATAAGTAATCCAAAAAGGCCACCAATAAGGTGTCTGTCACCCAATTAGATATACAGGTCTTTGGAATCATTTTTATATGGAACGGTTTAGTGATAATAAAACCTGGGAATTTAAGAAAAAAGGCTTCAATTACACATAATCCGGTTATTCGGCAAATTCCACTGTAAAGATGGAAAAATCTTTACTTATTGGAAAATGTTTGATAATTTAAATTTATAACACATAGATCGTACGATAACGGCAAAATCACTGAAAAGTGGTGACGCAAAGCTTTAGGGACTAATGTTATCAAAAGGTAACGATGTCAGCCAGCTTCCGAATACGATTCTCCTGCGGTTTATGTGGCTAAAAGGAGGAGTTTTTGTGTTGAATTTACTAGTTAAAATGAAGTGCAAGTTCCATTTATTCTTGCAAAGGCATAATGAAGCTTTAGTTCAAGATGCGCTCAGTGACGACCTGAAATCAAGATTAAAAGCAAAGGCCAGCTACCACGGCCAAATAGCAACGTTGTTAACATCAAAACTCAATTAACCAACGGGCTGCTTGTTTATCAAGCAGCTTTTACTGTGGGCTCTGTAAAAGCAGCTCTCTTTCCACGGACACAGCTTAGAGCTCTCTCGCTCGTACCTCGCTGCCGGCTCATGCTGGCTCGTTTTTTCGAGGAGTATCCTAATTTTATCTATTTAACTCAGCCTTTGTACCAGAATAAAGCTAACCTACGCCCCGATTAATAACTTCGAACGAGCACTGACGGCTTTTAAAATAAACAATTTATCCTGCTTCGATAACATACTCCAACTTCCAGCCTTAATCTTCACAGAGATCACATCCTTTTTTGATAGAATATTTATCATCTAAGATGCCGGTTCGTCAGATTCCAGTATTTTCATATACTTAATAAATAACCCTAATCTATCAATCGAAACAACAAAAATATCTACAAAATCCTCCGTATTTCCCGAGAAATGATTGTGTTTATGTCACAATTGCTCAGAATGGCATTGATTTCCGTTTATGTAGTAGCATTTCATAAAAGATCTTGCAGGTTGATGACGAATCCTTTTCTTTATTTTTCTATTAAAAAAGGTTTTAGAATACATCTAAATAAAAAAACTTCAGAGTTTTATATTAGGAACATGGGTACATGTCCATAACCTCACTCTGAAGGAAGTTTAACCAAGTCTAATTTTTTTGTAAATCGGCTACTAAAATATACCGCTGTGGTGCGTCGCCAATAAAGTTAAATGGATAGCACGTTGTTACAGTTAAGGTTGCCCTTGGTTTAGGAACGATAACAGTTCGGTCATCAGCATCAACAATCCGAACCTTCCGAACTTTATAGGTAAACTCTCCAGCAGAAGTGTTCACTACCAGCAAATCACCTTCACCGACCTTGCCCAGCTCTCTAAAAACGGTATCGCGATGTCCAGAAAGCACAGAATTATCCTTTTCACCTGGAAGGACACTGCCAGCGAAGTGGCCCACGCCTTTTTCCAGTTCATCTTCATCTGTTCCATGAAAGATCGGCAGCTCCGCAGATAGCTTGGGGATTACAAGTGTTCCAAACTCTTCACCGATTTTAGGGCGTTGAGAATAGATAGCAGAAACATCGGATTCTGTTTCCTGTTCAGCCATCTTGGCTACTGCTGTTGCTGAAGGCTCTTTTGGTGCCCTAGCATTGTCCTTCAGCAGGGGAGCAGCATTAATCCATAAAAGATAGACTCCCGCTAGCATCAAAACAATGCTGATAAGCTTGAATCCTTTTTGAATCATGCTTTAAAAGCAGTCCGTTTACGGAACATAAAAGCTCCTGCCAATAATAATCCAAAACCTAAAAGAGCACCTTCTGTATAATTTCCAGCAGTGTTAGGGAGTTTGCCGCCTTTGACGGTTTTAGGATTCTTTACTTTATCAACAACTTTTACAGGCTGTGTCGTAATATCTTCAATTAGGTCTGAGCCAAACAAGTCAGCCGTTAAAATTACATCAGCCAGGAAAGTACCTTCAAGGTTGTATAATTCAATCAGCATATCTGCGCCATTAGTAGATTGGAGTTTTGCTAGTTCTGCATCTGACAGAGCTGTTTTAGTTCCGCCCTTTACAAGGTAAAACTCAGCATTTAATTCAAAAACAGCTAGCATGTCATACATGATATCCATTAACTCCGCAATTTCCTCTTCAGTTAACTCTTCAGCGCTTTCGAAATCACCTAGAGCATCCATTCGCTCCATGATTTCTGTCATATTCTGCTCCATTACCAATGGATCCAAATCAGTTAATGACAAGAAATGGTTTGTCAAGTTAGCAAATTCCTCATCAGTTATTCCAAGTTCTCCAAACATATTAGGAACCAGATATTCAACAACTGCAAATTCAAGGTCCTCAATAAATTCATAGTTTTCTAGAGAATCATTATTTTGAGAAAGAAGTTCCTCTAACTCATCCAAAGTTAACTCAAAATCCTTAAGAAGCTGCTGCAGGTTTTCGTCATTAATAGGGGTACCTGAGTAAAAATCAATCGTTTCCGTCAAAGCATTGATGAAAAGGAATTGATCAGCTACCGTTGTGTTTTCGTCTATTTCATCATACTCCATTAAAAAGGCGATCAGTTCCGCCTCATCGGCAAAACCGTACTCGGTTAAAAGGACTGTCAGGTTTTCAATGTTAATCAGTTCACCAAGAAAATCGGAAAGCTCGTCCGCAGTTTCAAAGTCTTCTAAAGTCACATAATGATAATAGTCAAGGTGTGCTGACAGTTCATCCTCTGTTACCTCGTTTTCAGTTAAAAAAGTCTCCAATTCGCCACTCGGAATTGCAGCGAGTGAAACAGATGGTACCAAAAGTCCAAAAGCCAAAGTGACCGCCATTAATAAAGATGCAACACGCTTCAAATTCATTTCCTCCATTTGTAAATAATGTATATAACATATATTAATATAATCCTAAAAATCTAAAATAAATAGTATTGATTTTAATAAACTTTTAATGTAAAATTATTTCCATTTTACAATATTACAAAAGTATCATAAAACACGAAAAAAGCAAGACCAAGTGATGGTCTTGCTCTTATTAATAGAAATAGGTTTCTTATCCGAAAATACGCTTACGAGGTCTGCTCCATAGTTTAACGTACAAATGCCCTTCATTACATTTGAAGAGTTTTATTCCGATAAGCTTTAAAGGAGTAACCATTTCTTTCATCTGCAATAAAGGCATGTATCTTTTCCCCCTGTAATCTTTGTTACTTAATTTTACCGAAATAAAGAACGTTTTAATACATATTGTTCTCGATTAAATACAACATAGTTCGGCAAAATAATCTCTGTTTTACTGGGATTAAATTAGAATAACGTCTATTGATAGAGAAAAAAAGGGGATATATAAAGAGGGTCTGGTTACTTTATTAATGGATACTATTTATGTTTAATGGGTTGATAATTGTAGGAAAAACAAAACAGAACAAAACGAAACCAGAGCGCTAACGCTCTGGTCTTCAAATTTTACCTTGAATATTTTTATTCGTATCCATTTAAATTATTTGACTGCCATTTCCATGAATCAGCACACATTTCTTGGATCCCTTTTTTGGCGCTCCAACCTAATTCATTTTTAGCTTTTTCTGGATTAGCATAGCATTCAGCGATGTCTCCAGCCCTGCGATCCACTATTGAATAAGAAATGCTTTTTCCTGATGCTTTTTCAAATGCTTTAACAACTTCCAACACGCTGTAGCCTCTGCCAGTTCCAAGGTTGTAAGGTTCCGCTCCAGTAGTTGACACTACTTTCTCCAAGGCTTTTAGGTGTCCTTGAGCCAAGTCGACAACATGAATGTAGTCCCTGACGCCTGTTCCATCAACTGTTGGATAATCATTACCGTACACTTTAAGTTCAGCTAGTTTTCCTACTGCCACTTGAGTAATGAAGGGCATAAGGTTATTTGGAATTCCATTCGGATCTTCACCGATACGTCCACTTTCATGTGCTCCAATTGGATTAAAGTAACGCAATAGAGCAATGCTCCAGCTATTATCGGATACATATAAATCTCTTAGGATTTCCTCAATCATAAGTTTGGTCTGGCCGTACGGATTAGTAGCACTTAACGGGAAGTGCTCTGATATAGGAACTTCTTCAGCCATTCCATAAACGGTAGCTGAAGAGCTGAATACTAAATTTTTAACGTTCTTATCCTTCATAACTTCACAAAGTATGAGCGTACCAGTTATATTATTATGATAATAACGGAGCGGGATCGAAACGGACTCACCAACCGCTTTTAAGCCGGCAAAATGAATGACTGCTTCAATATGATTTTCATTAAAGACTTCTTCAAGCCCTTCCCGGTCAAGTAAGTCAACATCATATGTTTTAAAGCTTTTGCCAGTTAATTCACTTACGCGCTTGAGTGCCTCAGGCTTACTGTTAGAAAAATTATCTACCACTACTATTTCATAATTAGCATTTAGCAGTTCAATACAAGTATGCGTACCAATATAACCAGCACCGCCAGTAACAAGTATAGCCATTTTAATCCTCCTAGTTAGAGAAATCTAATCTATAGTATACAACAAATTTTAACGACAAGCACTTAAAAAACCCAGGTTAGCCTAGATTGGGATGCCGAGTTAGATCGCTTTGCTAGATTCTTTAAATAGTCCTATTTCTCCTTACCCAGCCAAGATGGTATGCCTTGTTCCATGCGCTTTAATTCATTCCTGTCAAAAAACTGCTCCTATATTTATGGTTGCATTTTGTTATTGGAGCCGCTTTTTAAGTAGAAAAAGGACTGTCAAAAGTCGATTGTAATGACTTAGGACAGTCCAACTGTATTTTCTATAACTCCAAGTGTGATTTTAATTCAGAATGAATCCTCTGCTTTTCCTCATCAGGGACTACTAAATAATAGATCCCGCTTATGGTAGTGGCATTGCCTTCAATGGTTAACTGTTCAATGTTTTTTGCCGCTGCTTTGTAGTTCTTTTGAATCTCTATCATTTCATCAAAAGCGACGTCAGTTTTAATGTTAGTTCCTAATGCTGCAAAGATATCACCATAATTAGTTAGCGAAGATATACTGGCTCCTTCTCTGAGGACTCCCTGAATAACTTGGCGCTGCCTTGTATTACGGCCAAAGTCCCCGTTAGGGTCTTGCTTTCTCATTCGAACATACGCTAGTGCCTCATCACCATTTAGTGAAATATTTCCTTTTGCATAATGATGTCCGCCTTCAGAGAACTCGAATGAGTTGTTTACCGTGATTCCTCCCACTGCATCAACAATATCCTTAAACCCATCCATATTGATTTTCATATAATAATCAATCGGAATATCAAGGAAGTTCTCGACAGTAGCAATTGACATATCAACTCCGCCAAATGCATAGGCGTGATTAATTTTATCTTCTGACCCTCTTCCAATAATCTCAGTGCGGGTATCGCGCGGAATACTCACCATTTTTGATGAATTTGTTTTAGGATTAACCGTCATAACGATCATTGTGTCTGAGCGGCCTTTATCCCCTGAGCGCTCGTCAACTCCTAATATCAATACAGAAAAAGGTTCTCCTTTTAATTGTAGTTCTTCTAGTCTTTTATCGGAGCTTTCTCTATCAGTAGGTTCGTGCATTGTGTCCACAGCATCTGTTAGGGATTTATACATAGAATAACTGTACGCACCCACTATGATAAGTAGAAATAGAAGAAAAAAACCAAAAAATTTCAACCATTTTCTCTTTTTTCTATTCGTATTCCTCATTAATAGAATAGCCCCCAGTAAACATGATTTTTATGTCTGACAATAGATTATCAGAAAAGGGGATAAAAAGGTATAGATAAATTTGGGTTACCTGGCTCCTCACTAGCTGGTATTTTTCAAAACACTAAAAGCTGCATAAAGTAACTTGAGGTTTATACCAATTTATACCTATTAAAATATTGAATGTATTTCTATTAATATATAATTTATAACCGATAAATAAATTGAGGCGACAGCAACAATGTTAAGGAAGGTGAACCCATGAAAAAATTTTTATTAATATTTTTTATTCTATTTGCACTAAATATTAATTTTAATTACGAGATTGGCTTTTCAACAGAAACTCCGCTCCTATCAAATGAGTCTAACCAGGTTATTGTTATGTTTAAAAATGAACCAAAACATTCTGCTCTTAAGACTTATACGGTTACCGAAAATGCTGTAGGGGCAAATCCAACAGTTAAAGCTGTCAAAGTCCCTAAAAGTAAGAGTATGAAAAATTTCATTAAAGAACTTGAGAAAAGAAAAGATGTTTTATATGCAGAACCAGACTATAAGATTAAACTTACCCGTGTGCCCAGCGATCCGAGATATCAATCACAGTGGCACTTAAAAAAAGTAGAAGCTGAAAAAGCCTGGGATCAAACAAGGGGCTCTAATAAAATTACAGTGGCAGTGGTTGATGATGGAATTGATTTAAATCATGAAGATTTAATTGGCAAGATTGTTTCCCCTTATGACGCAGTTTATAACACGAGCGAATATGTCACTGTAGGTAAACATGGGACTCATGTAGCTGGTATAATAGCCGCCACAATGGATAACGGGATAGGAGGCACCGGTATAGCCCCAAGTGTAAAGATCATGCCCATCAATATTTTTGCTGGTGACAGTGCAAAAACTTCGGATTTAATTGAAGCTATAGGTTATGCGGTAAATAACGGGGCCAATATTATAAACTTAAGTCTCGGTAGCCCGGAGTATTCACGGGCATTAGATGAAGCGATACAGGAGGCAAATCGACAAGGAGTAATCATAGTTGCATCTGCCGGCAATGATTCCAGCAATTTGAAATTTTATCCTGCATCCCTTCCTAATGTAATTTCAGTGAGTTCAACAGATTCTTATGATCAGCTGTCAAGTTTTTCGAATTTTGGATACAATATAGATTTTGCTGCTCCAGGCACTAGCATTCTTTCAACCTTTCCAAATAATAATTACGGCTATATGAGTGGGACTTCAATGGCATCCCCTTTGGTAGCTGGTATAGCTGCTCTTGTATGGTCACAATGTTCTGAATGCACTAGTGAGCAAATTCAATCAAAATTGAAAAATAGCGTGGATGATTTAGGGGCTGCCGGATGGGACCCATATTATGGATATGGGAGAATAAACGCAGATATTGCCTTGGCAAAAACAAATGTCTACACGCCATCGGTTTTCAACAAAGATGTTCAGTATAATTGGGGATCTGGAAATCCCGAACCCTGGATTCCGGCAGATCATTTTGAGGCTCTTTTTAATCAGTCTGGTTACTACCATACTGGTGACTACTTTATTCAAACACTTGCAGATGATGGCATAAAGGTTGAAGTTGACAATCAGTGGCTTATTAATCGGTGGAGTGACTCCGGCGGAGCGATTGATCGTGCTATTTGGAGCAATGTTACAGAAGGTGAGCATAATGTCAAAACCCATTATTATGAAAAGGCAGGTAATGCAGCTGTTTTTTCACATATTGTCCAATTTGACTCCTGGCTTGCGTACTATTACCCGAACAGCGGTTTAAAGGGAGTTCCAGTTGAAGCCAGAACTTTCGATCCTATTGGCGAGTCGAAGAACCTGTTTGAGGACTTTGGGCTCGGCAGTCCTGGCAAAGGAGTACCGGCAGATCATTTTTCGGCCCGTTACACTACGGTAAAACGAATCCCGGCTGGAGAATATATCTTGCGAGTGAGGGCTGATGACGGCATACGGGTATATGTGGACGGTAAATTGGTTTTGGACAGATGGACGAACAGCGCCTTCCGTGAGGATGCCATAAAAATGGCGATATCAGATCAGAAGGAAGCTCAAATGGGAGAAAGAGATATTCATTGGATTGAAGTTCAGTACTATGACTCTTTAGGTAAAGGAAAAGTAGAATTCGGGCTGGAGCCTGCCGACAATGTAGCAGAGGACACTTGGGTTGGCGAGTTTTATCCAAACTTATCCCTCCAAGGTATTCCATACATATTGGGAGGGAAAAACTCAGCTAATAAAATCGATGATATCAGTTTTTACTGGGGGTATGGCTCCCCGCTTCCAACTATTCAGTCAGACCAGTTTTCCGCAAGATTTACGAAAAGGGAATATTTCCAGGAAGGGTTATATCTATTCGAGGTAAAATCTGATGATGGAATTCGTATTTGGGTGGATGAGCAACTGGTTATTAATTCATGGGGCAACTCATCTGGGTCCCTGAAAACAGGAAAAGCAGCTATAACAGAAGGACAGCATATCATCAAGGTAGAGTATTTTGAAAATACCGGCGCTGCTCTTTTGGAGCTTAATTACAAACCATTCGTAAAAAGTCCTGTCCAAGCGGGCGGGGAGGTTCATTATAATTGGGGAGCAGGCAGTCCCGGAGCAGGAGTTCCGGCAGATTACTTCCAAGCAGAGTTTGACCAAACACAGCATTACGGAGCTGGGGATTATTTCATCCAGACACTGGCCGATGATGGTATAAAGGTTGAAGTAGACGGAAAATGGCTCATTAACCGCTGGGGAAACTCCGGCGGTGCTATTAACAGGTCTTTATGGACGGATGTAACGGAGGGGGAGCACAGAATCAAAACCCATTACTATGAAAGTACCGGAAATGCGGCGGTTTTCTCTGATGTGGTCCAATTGGACTCCTGGCTTGCGTACTATTATCCGAACAGCGGTTTAAAGGGAGTTCCAGTTGCGGCCAGGACCCTCGCTCCTGTTGGCGAGTCGAAGAACCTGCTTGAGGACTTTGGGCTCGGCAGTCCTGGCAAGGGAGTCCCGGCAGATCATTTTTCGGCGCGTTACACTACGGCAAAACGAATCCCAGCTGGAGAGTATATCCTGCGGGCGAAGGCTGATGACGGAATTAGGGTATATGTTGATGGCAAGCTGGTATTGAACCGATGGAGTGATAGTGCTTTCCGGGAGGATGCTATAAAAATTTCTTTATCAGACCGGCAGGAAGCCCATGAGAGAGAAAAAGATGTACATTGGATTGAAGTTCAGTACTATGACTCTTTAGGTAAAGGAAAAGTAGAATTCTATTTGCAGCCTTTTAACAATGAAGGAACATGGATTGGAGAATATTATCCAAACATGTCTCTCCAGGGGGCTCCGTATATAATAGGGGGTGACGATTCAACTAATCAAGTAGAACACCTCAATTTTAATTGGGGATATGGTTCCCCGCTTCCAGCTATACAGTCAGACCAGTTTTCCGCAAGATTTACGAAAAGGGAATATTTCGAGGAAGGGTTATATTTATTTGAGGCAAAATCTGATGATGGAATTCGGATTTGGGTGGATGACCAGCTGGTTATTAATTCATGGGCCAACTCATCTGGAACCCTAAAAACAGGAAAAGCAGCTATAACAGAAGGACAGCATACCATCAAGGTAGAGTATTTCGAAAATTCCGGCGCTGCTCTTTTGGAGCTTAATTACAAACCATTCGTAAAAAGTCCTGTCCAAGCAGGCGGGGAGGTTCATTATAATTGGGGAGCAGGCAGTCCCGGAGCAGGAGTTCCGGCGGATTACTTCCTGGCAGAGTTTGACCAAACACAGCATTACGGAGCTGGGGATTATTTCATCCAGACACTGGCCGATGATGGTATAAAGGTTGAAGCAGACGGAAAATGGCTCATTAACCGTTGGGGAGACTCTGGCGGTGCTATTAACAGGTCTTTATGGACGGATGTAACGGAGGGGGAGCACAAAATCAAAACCCATTACTATGAAAGTACCGGAAATGCGGCCGTGTTCTCTGATGTGGTCCAATTGGACTCCTGGCTTGCGTACTATTATCCGAACAGCGGTTTAAAGGGAGTTCCAGTTGCGGCCAGGACTCTCGCTCCTGTTGGCGAGTCGAAGAACCTGCTTGAGGACTTTGGGCTCGGCAGTCCTGGCAAGGGAGTCCCGGCAGATCATTTTTCGGCGCGTTACACTACGGCAAAACGAATCCCAGCTGGAGAGTATATCCTGCGTGCGAGAGCAGATGACGGAATTCGTGTCTATGTGGATGGGAAGCTGGTATTGGACCGGTGGAGCAATAGTGCCTTCCGTGAGGATATTGCAGCAGTAAATATTGTTGACGGCGCTATGTCAGAGAACGGCCATCAGAATACACATTGGATTGAAGTCCAATATTTTGATAACACCGGATATGGCAAGGTAGAGTTAATTTTGGAGAATATAGTCAGATAATTCAGGAGCTCTGTCTAGAAAAGACGATAGTTATTATGACAGAGTCTAAGAACAACTCTAAATTTAAAGTTAAACAATCCAAATCCGGAATTTCGGGTTTGGATTGTTTATTTCTGTTTAGATTTTCTACGGAATAAACAGTAAAAAATGAAAACCAAAAGGCTAAGGCTTGAAACGGTTATTCCGGATTTCAGTCCGGGAGGTGTATAGACAAGTTCTACTTCCCGTTCGCCTGAGTCTAGCTGTATTCCTATAAAAGCCCCGAAGACTTTCTCCGCCGCTGCTGGTTTCCCATCCACTGTTACAGACCATCCTGGGTCATAGGGAATGGATAAGAAAAGAAGATTCTCGTTCGCTACATCAATTTTCCCCTTTATCGACCGGTTTGACCAATCCAACACTTCAAAAGAGTTATTTTGCAGTTCTGTTACCCTCTTTTCAAACAGCTGTTTGTCGAGAACGTAAAATTTTAATCCAGTTAATATGATATCCTGTTCTTTGAATTTCAGCCTGATGCTTAATGGATTCTCTTCGGCTTTTAATGATAGAGCCCCATTATTATTGGTGCGGGGATAGATCCCGTATTCCTTGCCGTTTACTTCTAATTCAGCATCGGTCCCGCTGTAGTGAGTATAAATTGTCTGATTTTTATCCAGGTTAAATTTTAACTCTATTTGACCATCCTCCATATCTGTCTTTTTCTTATATTGTTGGATATTATCCTTGCTTGATATAGCCTCTAAATTCGTAAAAGTGGTTTTTACAGGCATGATCTCTTGGAAGTATTCTTTTTTTCCATTATCTGATCCCAACAGGCTGTTTTGGATTTCAAAAGGATTTTGCTCCAGTGCAGTATTTGAAAGGAGCCCTTGATTGAGCATAAACCCAATCGGAAGATACAAATCATTTTCATAAAGGTAATAACTATTTTCACTACTGTTAAGTTTGTAACCGTATTTGGTTACAAGGTGGTTGGAGGCTATATATTTAATGGAAAATAATGACTCAGTCACAATGGTAGAACCGGTCGAAGATACCCAAAAATAATTTCCAAGCGCAGTAAACCCAGCTTTATTCAGAAAATGATGCAATTCGCCATTTGCCATCGAACTAAAGTGATCGATACCTTTATACCCCAATCTAAAAGAATCATTGTGTCCTCTCTTAATTGTTGGAATCATACGGTAAAATGATTTATCTTTATTTTGAATCTCCAGAATCATTTCCTCATATTCGGCAGGGAACGAATGGTAACTCCCTTTCGAAGAATAACCAAATTGACTGTCCATTTCATTCATCATTATTCCAGTATTTCTTAATAAATCTAACGAGACAGCTAGTAAGATTAAGATTTGAACAACTTTCTTTTTCTCAGGTAATTTTGTTTGAAAAAACAGCAAGCCACTGAAAATTATAGTGAACAAAATATTAAACCAAACTAGTTCCGGTTTCATTACATTAGCTGAAAATCGGCTTAGAAAAACTATCATAAACAAATTGAATGAAAGAGAAATAAGAATAGCAAAATTCATTGTTTTATCAAATACAGAATATACCCGTGCAGCCAGGAAGATGATAAAAAAAGAAAAAACAAAAGAATACCGGTAAGGAAACCATGTTGGAAGATCAAAACCATGCCAGACTAAATTCAAAAAAGTTAATTCAAAGCTAAGTACTAATCCTACAGCTATTAAAAGAGAGAGCAGTTTTTCTTTTACTGAAATTTTATTATTGATGAAATAAACGGGCAGAAGGACCAGTACAAATAAACCGGCATAAATATTGGGAAGCCCATGAATTAACGAATCATATGTACCATTATAAAGCTTTCCATATAAGTCCCATAAATCAAATAAGAAAATGAAATTGGTGTCTGGGCTCAGAGGACTATTGGGGGAGTTTTGTAATGCCATATATGTCGGCAATATCAAAATGCTTGCTAATCCCGCAGCTAAAAACACTGAAGCGAAAAAAAACACTCCTTTTTTTAAAAACAGCTTTATTGAAGGTTGGCTAATGATCAGCCGATATATAAAATAAATAGCAGCGAAAAGTCCTGTCATATAAGAAATATAAAAATTCGCAATAAAAACGAGTGCCAGGCTAAGGGTTAGCAGTCTAATATCATTGTTCTTCAGTAACTTTTCTATTCCCAAGAGAATTACTGGCAGAAAAACTACTCCATCCAACCACATAATATTAAATGAATAAACAATGTTAAAAGAAATAAGTGAATAAATTATAGAAAAAATGAAAGTACTAAATCGGCTTCTATATAAATGGTTCATAAACCAAAAGCTGGTCATCGCAGAGGTACCTATTTTCGCTAATGTAATTAAAATGATCGCTTCTGGTAATTGGTCTTGGTTAAAAAAAACAATCAAAAGTGAAAAGGGACTGGCCAAGTAGTAAGCAAAAATACCAATGAAATTCACTCCAAGGCCTGCTTCCCAGCTGTATAGCAAACTTTTTTCTCCATTTAAAACATTATGAAGGTGAGCATAAAACTCGATATATTGGTTGTTCATGTCAGAGATTAATAACGTTTTCCCGCCGAAAGGGTAAATTTCTTGATTTGCCATTGAAACGCCAAATATAATAATTGGGATGAAGAAAACAGCGCAATAAAGCAGGAATGTGTTTATTTTATTTTTATGCAAGATAATCACATCCTTCAAAGGTAGTCTAAGCAACTTTCCTTTTGTTAGCTAGCTGCGTTCTCATTCTTGAAAATATAGGATTTACTAGCTGTATAATTGAAAAAGACAATAATTACATTAGCAGTAATCTTTGAAAAAATTTCTCCGGCTGTAAGCAGGTCGATCATTATAAACATAATCGAAAGGTCGATTCCTAAACTTAATATCCTGAAGGCTGAAAAAGTCAAAAACTCTCTAGAAAGAGATTGGAGGCTAAATGACCTCGAATTAAATACGAATAGCTTGTTTGTTATAAAAGCAAACAGGACAGCCAAAAACCAAGCAATTACAGTAGAAGTTTGGTAGTTAATGTTCAGTAATTTAAAACTAGCAATAAATACAGTAAAGTTGACAAGAGTGGTTAATACTCCGAAAATAAGGTAATTAATAATTTGTTTGTCTTTGAAAATTGACAGGCTTGGTTTCATACTTTTCATCCTTTAAGAGTATTCTATTTTCTAAGCAGGAAAAACTAAAAAAGTGATAGCCTTGTCCTTTGATCTAGATAGAGACATTTGCTAAAACAGCAAACACCTAAATGAAATGAACTTACCATTGTTTGGTTTTGATTCAACCTTGCATTTGTGTTGTCTGTAAGGGTGAGTACAAAAAAATTAACTATTTAACAGTATCAGGCTCACTATGTCTTACGGACAGTCCGAACCGATCTTCTTTTTGCACTTGAATCGGTATTAAGGAATATGATCCTCGAAAATCAATAGATTTACAGATTAGGAAAGGCTCTAATAATCCTAGAATAATGTTTTAAAACTTGAATCGATTTACCTGGTTATTGCAGGTTTTGGGTATAATTTTGTATACCCTGATTTTTACTTATATACTCTCCGAATGCTTAGTTATTCAATTAGCGCTTTTACATTCAAAATCCACACGATTTTTACGTCGTTGGTAAGATAATAATATTACATGCTTATAATCTTTACATTATTTGCGGGTAGCGAATGTTTGCCTGTAATCGTTTTTGAAAACTTCGTGCAATATCGACACAAAAAGCGACTCGCGCATTTTAAAATAGAAACTGCCTAACTATATTATTCCTCAAATTGGAGTATATTCTGTATCTGGGGGGAAACTTTAGAGTACGCTAATTGACGCAGTCTTCAGCTGCGATTTATTGAGTTAGGATTTTTTTGTTTTGTTATTTTTATGGTTGGTCTAAATGTGCATCAATCCTCATTCATCAACATCTCTTCTTCCAATAAGACGGGTATTACAGTGTAAAAATATACTATTTATTACCTAGAAGCATGGAAAGTTTTGTTTTTTTTTATCGAAACTTAATCTTTATTGGAGAAAAATGAATTATTTTGTTAAAGTAATTAGGGGAATATGACTTAAGAGGAGTGACAGCTTTGAAATTTTTACGCAATTTTTTGCTTGGATTATTGCTAATTTCTATTTTATCTGCTTGTGAACAGGAACCTTTAAAGTTTAGAAATTTACTTGAAGCAGATCAATATATAAGGAATAATGTCCCCTCAATGGAGTGGAATGAATTTAAACAAATTCTTGGTAATGAAGATACAGTTACAGTTGATGAATTCCAATATCTTAAAGAGGAACTATCCTCGAAATATAGTACTTCCTATATAGTAGTCGAAAATAAGCTTTACAGGTTTAGAAAAAATCAAAATCTTATGTATATGACCGAGTGGGAAGAAGTTGATAACCTGCTCTATCTAAAAGAAATTTCTTATATTCCGAATAACTAACCGGTCTAACAATAAAGGAGTTTATCTATGAAAAACCGCCTAAAGACTCCCGGAGTCAAATCAGTCTTTGAGATTGTTATATTAGTCATCTTTGCAGTATATCTATCGTTGATACAGTTTACAACTTCTTACCCATACATTCATTTGCTGCCAATTCCTACCCCTGCAGTGCTTACCCTCGGTATGGCTTTTTTATTCCTAGTTTATTGTTTTTTATGGAGGAATAATCGATCTTCATACGACGCCGACAGACTGATAAAGATATTTATGCTACTATTCACGCTTTCGATTTTGTTATCTTTTTTATCAGCATTTTATACTCAAATAACAATTAATAGTACAGAATATACAGCATACTTGAAAAAATCAATGGTTACCAGAATGCTTTACTACGGTGCCTTTATTGCAATGGTCTACTTTGGGTACCATTCGTTAAGCCAAATTGGGAGAATTAAAACTCTTAGGACAATATTAGCGTATCCATTATCTATATTTCTCATGGTAGCTATCGGCCTTTGGCAGTTAACCTATTTTTTATTTGGAATTCCCTTCCTGGATATTGATACCCGATCATACGTTCATAGCGTAAGCGGCATAACTTTCTTTAATTTCCGGCTAACATCCTTTGCGGATGAACCGAGCTATCTTGGTCCAATCATTATTGATATGCTGGTACTCGGATATCTTGCTTTTAAAAGAAAATGGATTTATGTACTCCTACTGGCCATACCCTCTATAGTTGTGCTCTTATTTTCTTTTTCTGTGAGTGCTTACTTGAATTTGGCTATATTAGTTGCCTTTATTATTGTCTTTCTAATGTTTCATCCGAAATTTCCTAAAAGATATTTGTGGTACTTGCTCGCCTTTACCTTTGCGGGAATAGTGATTGTAGTCCTTGCGAAGCCTGGACTCGTTGCAAGTTTTTTCAGCCCGATTATTGGACGTTTAGACAGTCTTTTTAATCCAGAAGAATCGAGCAGAATTTATATGTATGTAATGCCGATATTTTGGTTGTTCGACCATTCCATTATTTCTGCACTATTTGGTTACGGACCTGGTTCTTTTGAATTTCTGGCTAGCAGCAAAATACTGCCGAACACCGGAAGTGTGAGTACATCTTCAAATAATATGTATATTGACTTATTATTTGAAAATGGATTAATAGGTTTTAGCCTAATTGTTCTGGGCCTTGGGATACTTCTTCTCTCCTTGTTTAAAAATGCACGAAAGAATATTTATTATTTTATAGCTCTCCTGGAATTAACCCATTTATTGATTACGTCTCTTTATCGAGCAGATTTCGTTACCCCTCGATTTTGGGGTGTTCTGTTAATCATTTTTCTATTGAATAGATTTGGAGAAATGAAAGAAAAGGGGAAAAACAGCAGGAACGGAGTGGATGTCATTGACGGTTAGAAAAGTGCTGCTGTTTTTAATTTCTTTTGTAATTCTAGTCTCGGGCTGTAGCCTGAAACTAAAAACAAAGGAAATTGTAGAGTCCGAGTATCGGTCAGTTGGTAATGAAATGAAGGTATTTGGTTTTGGTATTGGAGAAAGCATGAGCAATATTGTTGATGTCATTGGAGAGTCCGGAGAAAAGAAAGAAACTTTTCATTATTTTCCTGGCGAGGACTTGAAGGTATATTATCAGCATAATCATTCAAGATTTATTGCGACTAAAAATAATGAATTTGCCATACTTGATGATATAAAAGTAGGTATGCACAGGGAAGTACTAATTAATGATTTCCCGAATCTTGATTTATTTGAGTACACTGTGGAAGGGCGAGAGGATCCTTCTATCTTTCTGACAGCGGGTAATCAAAAAATAGTCCTAAACATGAAGAATAATGAAGTGAATGAAATTATTTTAGGGAAGCAGGATGTATCTTTTGCAGAGCTTTTAGGATTGAAATCCGAAGGTCAGGACATGTATTCAGATGAAGAGTTGTTTTCCCAATCAAAGTTTTTATCATTTAAACTTGATATTGGGACAAATAATGAAAAGTTACTTTCAAAAGAATTTTTAGAGTATGCAAAGATTGGTTTAATAGAAGGAGTTCCTTTGCCAATTGGTACCAGTAAGTATGAGCTTTCTAGGAGGTTTGGGACTCCTAACTATATCTTTAAAGGGGAAGATGGAAAGGGTTCCTATTACTATTATAAGCGATTCAATCTTTATTTAGGGTTTGATGAAAATGAAAGGCTTAAAATCTTGAAAATGCCGGTAAATGTAAAAGTTGAGGATTTCTTGAAAGCCCAAGGTCTTGCAAGTGCGGAGAACCAGGAATTTGGTCAATATTCACTGAGCATTTATCATGAGAATGGCGTGGTATCCGAAGTGCTGATTACGGGTAAGGATTTGCCTTAATAATTCTATGTGTCTGCTTTAATAAAGCTAAATCAAAGATCGATAAAAACCTTGAGATTCGTTCTGATTCATATAGAACAAATCTCAAGGTTTTTTCTAATTTCCTTTTTAATTCCCTTTTTTAACAGGGTGTTTGTCGTGGCCAAGTAAGTTGATTTTCTCATCATTATATTCATCGATAAAATAAAGCGGCCTATTTTTTGTTTCATTAAAAATCCGGCCTATATATTCGCCTAGAAGGCCTAAGGAGATTAATTGTATTCCGCCTAGGAAAAGGATTACAACCATCAGTGAGGGGTAACCTTGGACCGATTCTCCCCAAAACAGAGTTTTCATGATTATAATAATCATATAAATAAATGCAAACGCGGATACAGCTGTCCCGATTAGAGTTGATAATCTTAAGGGGGCCTTAGTAAAGGATGTAATTCCTTCAATGGCTAAGTCAAACAACTTCAAATAGTTCCACTTTGTTTCACCAGCTATCCTGGGATCCCGGTCAAATAGTATTTCTTTTTTATTATAACCAATCCAGCTAAACATTCCCTTTGTATATCGTTGGGATTCTCGAAGCTGCCTTAAAGCTTCAACACATCTCCGGTCCAGCAGTCTAAAATCCCCTGTGTTTTCCTGAACGGAGAATTTAGTTGTCTTCTTTAGAAGGCTATAGAATATTTTTGCGGTCCGTTTTTTTAACCACGTTTCTCCAGCACGGCTCCTTCGCTTAGCAAAAACATCATCATAGCCTTGCTCCCAGTAATCAATCATTTCGGATATTAATTCAGGAGGATCTTGGAGGTCAGCGTCAAGGATAACCACTGCATCTCCTTTTGCGTAGTCGAGACCTGCAATCATGGCTGTTTCTTTCCCGAAATTTCTGGAAAGATCCACATATGATATTCGTTTGTCAAAATCACGTAAACTTTTGATTATATCTAAGGTCCTGTCTTTACTGCCGTCGTTTATGAATAAGACTTCAAAGTTATAGTTGTCTATTTTTCTCATTACCATAGATAAACGGTCGTATAAATCGTGTAAAACCTCTTGTTCATTATAGCAGGGTATAAGAATAGATATTGTCCTCAATTAAACTACTCCTTCCATTTCTTATTAGAGATTCGGTTCGTTTAGCAGTATCCATTACTGCCAATTAGGAAGAGGTTGTTATTAGAGAGCATTTAATAAAAGCCATTTCATACAGGACAAGAGTATATCTTTTATTTCTTTCTTTCTGTATGTAACGACGTTAAGAGTTGCTTATAACCGGCAATCGCTTTCTCACTAGTAAAATCCAACGCCCTTATCTGTTGGGTATTGGGGTCGGGAGGATTTGAAAGTGCTTTCTCAATGCCTTTTGCCAAGGCCTCAGCATTCCCAACTGGCGTAAGTACTCCAAATTTGCCTCCTTCTAATATTTCCTCGGGACCGCTTGGACAGTCAGTAGAAACAATGGGTAACCCAGTATAAAGAGCTTCAATAAGAACGGTTGGAAGGCCTTCAGTGACCGATGATAAAATAAATGCATCAGCGCCTTTTAAAAATTCTAGGGGATTACCCGTATAACCGGGCAGACTTACATATTCTTCAAGATTGAGTTCTTTTATTAAACTTTCTAGCTTTGCTCTCTCTAAACCTTCACCTACAATCGTTAATTTTGAAGGTACTGTGTTCTTTAATAATTTGAAAGCGTGTATCAGTGTAACAAAGTCTTTTTCCTTAGAAAGTCTTCCGATCGAAACTAGTTGCTTTTCAAAGGCCTTATTAACAGAGTTTGTGCTTTCATACATTTTTAAAAACCCGTCAGTTATAACTGGATTATAGATTACTTTAATTTGTTCACGAGGAATGTTTGCAACCTCGCTAATATTATTTGCAACACCTTTAGAAACGGCTATTATTGCATCTGCCTTTGGATAAAGTCTCCTCATTAAGAAAGGCAGGGCTCCAGATTTATTGCCGTTATACATGCCATGCCCGCTTACAATCACTTTTGTGCTAGTCCTAGACAGGGCTTTTGCTATTAGAACTGATGTATTAATGTAATGCTTGGCTGAAACCAGAATATCGGGTTTTTTTAACTTGAGGTATTTGATGAGCTTAGGGATGCTTTCGGCTGCACGGCTTGTACCTAATTCATATATACCCATATCTGCATCCAGTTCAGACAAAAAAGGCCCTTTTTTATTAAAACAAACAAACTCAACCAAGTATCCTTGGTTTTTTAATTCCGATGCAAGGTTGATGGTTACTTTTTCGACACCTCCATCATCAAAGGACGGAAGGAGAAATGAAATTCGAAGGTCGTTTTTCAAATTATTCACCTATTTTTCATTTTTCTATAAACACGATTTTTAAATATTTTTGGCAAACGTCTGGCAAAGATTAGCAGGGTGGCTGGTGATTTTATTAACTGTCCAATACCTTCCGTGGTTTTTCCGTCTTTTATTGGCTGCATAAATTTATAGTACTTTATTGCTTCTTTAATATCTTTTTTTCTCTTTTTTAGCGCTTCTTTTACAGATGTGTCATTTACATAAAATGGATCTCTCAAAAGTTTTTCTGTTGTTTGTAAAGTTTGTTCAAGGAGCTTCATATTATTTGTCACTAACGAACCTTCTCTGGCCCGGTAATAGTAATAAGCTACTGGCAGTAAGTATGCATCTGCTCTGTGAAGCAGGCAGTCCAAAAACAAAAGATAGTCCTCTCCATATCTTAAATCTTCGTTGAATAAAATGTTATTTCTGTGCAGGAAGTTTGTTTTTAGCAGGGGCTTTAAACCCATATTATTATTGATGAAATCAGCAGCACTAAACTTAGTGGGCTCAGCAATTATAAGACCGCCGTTCGTAAACACCGTGCCCCACGGGACAGTTTTATTGTCGTCAATCAGCATTTGATCGTCACATACCATCTCCGCATCGAACTTTTCCGCAATGCCGACCATTTCGTTTAATCGATCATGATCCCACCAGTCGTCGCTATCAAGAAATGCTACATAATCGCCCGCAGCCTCCTTTATTCCCCGGTTTCGAGAGTGAGCAGGACCGCTGTTTTTCTTGTTTATCAACAATTTAATTCTAGGGTCCTTTTCAGCTAGAGTTTTAATAAGTTCAACAGTGCGATCTGAACTAACATCATCAATAACGATTATTTCAAAGTCTGTAAGTGATTGATTCAGTACTGATTTCAGACACTGGACAATATAGTTTTCAACGTTGTATGTTGGAATGACCACCGTTACTTTCATATTACTTAACCCCTCGTTTTCTTTTCGATGTTATGGAAGCTATCCTTTTTATAACTTCCCTTCTTATATCAGTATCAACCATTAATATGAACATAATAAATAATAAATCAAGGGCTATGCTTCCGATGAAAGGGTGAACCCTTGAACCGACTGTAATGAAAAGAATGGAGGTACCAGCGAAAGCAATTAGTACTTTGGAACTACTTAGCATTAAAGAAACAAAGTTTTTACCCTGAAAAATAGCGAAGCCAGTAAAAAGCATTAATTCAATGGTCACAGCAGCTATTGCCCCTCCCGTACTGCCGAAACGGGAACTTAGGACATAATAAAGAGCAATACCAATTAATAAAGCTGCTGATTGGATATAGGTTCTAATCGTTTGCCTCCCTGTTGTGGTGAGAGCATCTGCCATCGGATAATTAAAGGATTGCAATATAACTACAAATGCTAATATTGATAGAGGCAAAGCAGCGCTTTGCCACTCATTGCCAAACAAAAACGATATCCACCAATCAGCGTAGTATAGGAAAGGGATAGCCATGGCAATTCCTAAAAAGCTCATCGTTTTTAATTGTTTTCTATTTAGGTCCAAGTGTTGATCAAATTCTTTATTGTTACCTAGCCTGAAGAGAACCGGATAAAATGCAGCAGCTACTACACCAGGAATTTGATACAGAAGGGCGGGGATTCGATAAGCGGCGGAGAAATAGCCAGCTTCTTTCAGGTCTGAGGCTCTTTCTATTATTATAGGACCTATCTGAGGAAGCAACATTATCGTTAGCCCGCTTATAGTGAAGCTAAATAGGCCCTGCAGCAAGCTTTTATCCCAGCCTTTAAATATGTTTACATTCCTGATAACAATAAACAGAGAAAATAGCCCAGCCGTTATATTAGCCAGTCCGTATACCGGGGCAATATAGAGTAAAGGCCATTTAAATATAATACCGGCTATCAAGGCAGCAGCGGTTGTAAAACCAGCTATAGCTCTGATTAAAGCTGTTAGATGCATTTTTTCAATCATCTGATAGTATGCTGCCCCAACTCCTTGGAGAGCTGCCCCTATTATAGTTGGAATCAAAACGATATATAAAATTCTTTTCAAGTAAGGGTCCTCATAAAGCCCTTCAATGATTAACACTGATAAAAGAATAGTCGCTAGGGATAGAACCATTCGAATACGAAAGAAGCTGCTCATCAGCACTGGAATAGATGTCTGCTCTTTTGTTCCTTCCCGAATAAGAGTATGTGTCAATCCAAGATCGGTAAAGTATGCGGCCACAGCTGCATATGCAAGAGCTATACTTAAGATTCCATAATCTTCAGCCCCCAAATAGCGTGCAATAAGAATAGTAGAAGCCGCGGTTAAAAACCTTACTAAAACGTTCCCGGAAAACAAATATACTGCGTTAATAATGATGCTGTTTTTTTTCAAGGTCATACACCTGCTCATTTTATTTATATATTATTTAATAATGAAACATATAAAGGATACCTTAAACTATCTAGCAGGTAAACCCATTGGGTAGCTTACAGACAATAGCCGGCTTGGTTTTTCAAAGGTTCCTCTCAGCTGTATTGGAGTATTCTATTGCTTTATGACAGGGAAGAAGCCGCAAGAAATTTAAGAGCTAGTTAATTGCCGAAGCAGGCTTTTCCAGCAAGAAATAATAATTTTGTTTGCATATTAAGCAAATTTACATTAATTTATAATTTAGAAATAATTTTTACAATTGGGTATATAAAAGAAAAAGGCGGTGTGCTGTATAAAGAGCTTAGATAAAACAATTCAAATAGTTATTTTTAATATTATGGCGAGTATATTTATTTACTCATTTTTCTTTCTAATTACAAATCGCTTTTATGTTGCCCTGCTAGCTCAAACATTCCAAGACAGTACAAAACAGACGGCTGTAATTATTTTGCTGCTGTTTTTTATAATCAGTCTTTTTTATAAAGTTGAATCAAGAGTATATGACGATCTGAGAAGGAGCCGATTCACCCAGGGTACACTTTTCAAGTTTATACTTGTATTGTTTGTGGGTGTGCTTGCTGCGATGACAGGTGCCTTTCTTTTAGAGTTTTCTTATAAATTGGGCAATGCCTTTAACTCGACAGTATGGATTACTCAGCATAAAGGAATCTTTATCTATAATTCCGTCATGTTGTTTTTTATTATTTTGCTTTTTTATAGCATTTTTGGAAACATCTTTGGCAGTGCAATGGTATTTCTTTCATTTGCAGGCTTATTCAGCTTTACAAACTATCAAAAGCGCAATTTACTTGGAGATCCGCTTTTTCCATCAGACTTCCTTCAGGTAACACATATACAGAATGTTATACCGATGATTGAGGGATTTGTTTCAGTTCCACTCCTTATTGCGGCTTTAGCAGGAGTTGTGTTCTTATTTTTACTGATTAGGTTCCTTCCCAAATTGAACATTAGACTAAGGTACAGGTTTTTATTATTGCTCCTGTCTCTTGTTATGACCTATTCTCTTATCTATCACCCAAAGACTTACATGAAATCTTTTGCAGAGATGGCTAATATTCAAATTACGCCTTGGAACCAGTTGACAAACTATATTAATAATGGATTTCTGGCAGCCTTTATATCAAATTTATACATTGATGTTTTTGAAGAGCCAGAAGGCTATTCGAAAAATTATGTTTTAAAGGTTGCTTCCGAAATAAAAGAGGCAAATGCAAAAAATGTGTTGCCGAAATACAATAAAGAAATTAATTCACCCAATGTGATATTTTTAATGAACGAATCTTTCTGGGATCCGACTAGACTGAATGCAGAATTTAGTGAGGATCCTTTAAAGACTGTCCGATCCCATATGAATGAAGGAATGGGAGGGGATCTTCTCTCCCCGATGTTTGGCGGCGGAACGGCCAATGTTGAATTTGAGGCCTTAACAGGTTATTCAATGTCCTTTTTGCAGCCAGGTGCTATTCCGTATCAACAGTTAGTAGATATGCAGCCAGGAATTATGTCATTCGTAGGATCCCTTAAAGATAAAGGGTATTCAACTTTGGCTATTCATCCCTACGAGAAGTATGTGTATAAACGCAATCGCGTGTATAGTTCCCTCGGCTTTGACCGGTTCCTTGGGGTAGAGGATATGGATTACCAACAAAGATCTGGACCATTTGTTTCAGATGAAGCCCTGACTGATCAAATTATCAATGAGCTAAAAGGAAATAATGAATCAATGTTTATTCATGCTGTGAGTATGCAGAACCATTTTCCATATGATAAAGGCCGTTATCCTAAAAATGAAGTTTCAGTTGACGGGCTTTCTGAGTCCTCTAACGATATGCTTGAGGTATTTACTGAAGGAATTAGACAGGCTGACGATGCAGTAAAGAGATTAACTGAAGAAATAGAGAAATTAAACGAACCAACTATTCTGGTGTTTTGGGGCGATCACCTTCCTATTCTAGGGAGTGATAAAGCTCTATATAAAGAAGCTGACTTTGCAGGGATTACTAAAACGAATGAAGAAACAAGGGAATATTTCGAAACACCTTATTTTGTATTTGCAAACTTTAATATTCCCAAGCTGGAAAATGAGGCACCGATAAGCCCTATATATCTTGGCCCTATAGTTTTTGAAATTACTGGCCTTAAAAGCGCGCCGTTTTATAATTTTTTAACTAGACTTAGACAGGAAATTCCCGGGCTGAAAAGAGATTTATATATAGATTCCAGTAATAATGAAATAGAAAATTTTACGGATGAACAAAAGGTTTTGCTGGAACAGTATAAATTAATTCAATACGATTTATTAGTAGGAGAACAATACAGCAAGTCGATACTGTTTGATTTAGAATAATTTATAGACCCCCTTTAACGGCTGTGTCAGACGTTGAGGGGTTTTTTGTGCATTTTCCAGTTGCCATCAGGCAATTTCCTGCAGCTATAAAACTTCGAAAACCAAATATAACCATTTAGTCAAAATGGTTCAAAAGTCGATAGAATTTGTCGATATATGTGATATGATAATGCTGTATTTGGCAATATTGTAAATTAATAAATTAATAAGGGGTGTTTTCATAGTTTTGAAGTTTCGAAAATTAAATACTATTGTTGCTTCCGGGATATCTGTGTGTTTTTTGTGGAATTTGCCTTCTGCTGAGGCTTCTGATTTTAATTACACCGAAAAAACTAGTGTGGTCCACTATAACTGGGGGAGTGGAAGTCCGGCAGCCAATGTTCCTAAAGATCATTTTACTGCATTATTTGACCAGTCAGGTCACTTTGCTCCAGGGGACTATTTTATCCAAACCCTGGCCGATGACGGTGTGAAAGTAGAAGTGGATGGGAATATGCTGATTGATCGCTGGGCGGCTTCAGGCGGAAAGATTGACAGAGCGCTTTGGCTGAATGTTACCGAAGGACAACATGACGTTAAAACCAATTATTATGAAGAGCGCGGGAATGCTGTGTTATTTTCGGATGTAGTCCCTTTGGACCATTGGGTTGCTTATTACTATCCCAATATTGGCGTGCAAGGAACTCCTGAAGCGGCCAAAGTTATTAGTCCAAGCGGCAGCCTCAAAAAGCTGGTTGATGACCATGGGTTGAACAGCCCTGCACCCGGGATTCCAAAGGACAATTTTTCTGCCAGATATACAACTGCCAAGAGAATGCCTGCAGGGGACTATATCCTGAGAGCAAAAGCTGACGATGGTTATCGGGTGTATGTGGACGGGAAATTGGTCCTCGAACACTGGAAGGCAAATGATGGACGCACTGAAGATGCAATTAAAGTGTCGGTCAGCGACAATGCTGGCGCAAAGGCCGGTGAAAGGGATATCCACTGGGTTGAAGTTCATTATTATGAAGGGTCGGGAAACAGTAAGATAGATTTGTTCCTAGAGCCAATGAATGGAATGAATGATCCAAACGGGTGGACTGGAGAGCTTTACCCGAATCTTTCTCTAGGCGGAACGCCAGTCATCCTTGGGGGAAAAAACTCGGCCAATCGTATTTCAGAGCTTGACATGAATTGGGGCTGGAATTCTCCGCATTACTTAATACCGAGTGATAAGTTTTCAGCACGGTTTACAAGAGAAGAAACATTTGAAACTGGCTATTATACCTTTCACGCTGTCTCAGACGATGGGGTGCGTATCTGGGTAGATGACAGAATCGTCATAGATTCCTGGAAAAATAGCGATGGCACCCTGAAACAGGGGAAGGTTTTGCTAGAAAAAGGGGTTCATAAAATCAAAGTTGAATACTTTGATAATACTCAACGTGCTAACCTGAAACTTAACTACTTTAAGACACCTAATTCCTCTTTTGAAGCTGATGCAAGGGAGGTCCACTTCAATTGGGGAGGCGGAAGCCCGGATGCTTCAGTAAATAAAGACCAATTCACTGCTGTGTTTAATCAATCTGGAAGCTATGCAGCTGGGGACTACTTTGTCCAGACTCTAGCGGATGATGGTGTTAAGGTTGAAGCAGATGGAAACTGGCTTATCAATCGATGGGCACCTTCCGGAGGAACATTGAATCGGGCCCTTTGGCTTGGAGTGGGTGAAGGAGAACACACGGTTAAAACCCATTACTACGAAGATAAGGGTAATGCGCTGTTATTCTCTGATATTGTTCCATTGGATTCGTGGCTGGCCTATTACTATCCTAATCCCAATCTAGAAGGGACGCCTGCAGCTGCCAAACAGATTCATTTTGACCGGCTTACGGAAGACCATGGTTTAAATTCTCCTGCTGGAGGGATTCCGAAAGATTGGTTCTCGGCAAAGTATGTAACATCTAAACGCTTGAAGGCAGGAGAGTATGTTTTGCGTACGCGGGCTGATGACGGGTATCGTGTTTATGTGGATGGAAAGCTAGTCATGGATCACTGGGGTCCAAACGATTTTAAGTCGGAGGATGCCATTAAGCTAGTGATTGGTGATAAAGCTAGTGTACCTGCTGCTGAACGAGATATACACTGGATAGAGGTTGAGTATTATGAAGGAAGTGGTAACAGTAAAATTGATTTTTTGATTGAGCCCTATAGTGCTGCAATTGATGACGCTGGGTGGATTGGGGAAATTTATCCTGCAATGGACTTTAGCGGTACTCCAATTGTTTTGGGAGGCAAGAACGCAGCTGTGAAAATTCCGGAATTGAACTTTAATTGGGGGAGCGGAAGCCCGCATAAAACGATTCCAATAAACAGATTTTCAGCCGTTTTCAAACGAAACATTGACATCACTGTGCCTGGTAAATACATGTTTGATGTGACAGCCGATGATGGCGTACAGCTAATCATTGATGGGCAAATAGTCATAGACTCATGGCATGCTAGTTCAGGAGAAACTAGAAGCGCTGTAGTAAACCTGTCCGCAGGATTACATAGTGTAGAAGTTAAGTACTATGAAAATAGCGGAAATGCTTTGTTAAAGGCTGAGTATAAAAAGGTTGATGACAACTTTTACTTTAACAAAACAACTGATGTTCAATTTAACTGGGGATCAGGAAGCCCTGCAGAGGACATTCCGTCTGACAACTTTACTGCGCTTTTTGATCAATCACAACGGCTAGGAGCTGGGAATTACTTTGTTCAAACACTAGCGGATGATGGAGTAAAAGTAGAGGTAAATGGACAGTTCCTCATTAACCGTTGGGCGGACTCTGACGGAAAAATCGACAGAGCTTTATGGTTAAATGCCACTGCTGGCAACCATTCGGTTAAAACTCATTATTACGACAAGACTGGAAATGCGGCTTTATTTTCTAACATCGTTCCTTTTAACAACTGGCTTGCTTACTATTATCCTAATCAAAACCTGGCAGGCCTGCCTGTTGCCTCCAAAAAGATACAGCCTGTTGGCAACATTGGGCTGTCAGAAGATAACGGAAATGGAAGCCCGGCTGCACAGGTGATTGGGTCCGATAGCTTCTCGGCTAAATATACCACCGCTGCCACCATTGCTCCTGGGGATTATCTTCTTAAAACCCATGCGGACGATGGAGTAAGAGTATATGTAGATGGAGAACTCGTTTTAGACCGATGGACGAATTCGTCGGTTCGTGAAGATACCATCCTATTGAAAGTGAACCAGAAGCAAAATGTTCCTGCTGGACAGGAAAACGTTCACTGGATTGAAATTGATTACTTTGAAGCAAGCGGGGCCAGCAGTATAGAGTTTACCCTGGAACCATATAATTCAAACATTTATCAAGGCCAATGGGCTGGATTTATATATCCAAATAAAACTTTATCAGGTACTCCTGCTGTTATAACTGGATTAGGGGGCACAAGCCACCTAAAGCAGGATTGGAAGGCCGGCTCACCAAGTCCGATGATTCCGGCTGATGGCTTTTCTGCAAAATTCAAATATAAGGGATCTTTTAAGGCTGGTCCTTATATTCTTAGCGGCCATTTTGACGATGGGGCTAAGGTATGGGTGGACGGCAAGTTACTTATTGATGAATGGTACAATACCGGTCAATATGGCACGAAAAAGACTGTAAAACTCAATCTGACAGAAGGGCAGCATGAAATAACGGTCGATTACTTTGAAAATATCGGCAATGCTTACCTTGATATTAATCTATTTGAGGATAACGGATTCAGGGTCGCAGACAGGCCTGCCCCGTACGGTCCAGATTTCTATGAGGTTAAAAACGGGATTTTATATCACTATCTCGGCATTCCTGGAAGCACGACTGCTACTATTTACATCGGACCAGCACCCTCTTTCTTAACGGGAGGAAAGGTGTATGTAAAGGATTCAGCTGATAAATTTTACTTGCGAACAGACGTAAATGATGTGTATGTGGGCCACTACCTTCCGCCGTATAAGGGAATTGATTTGCGTACTGGTTCAATGGTATCAGCCGACAGAATTAACAATTACATCAAAGGAGTCGTCCCTGACAGTCCGCTTATTGGATACGGACAGGCATTTCTGAATGCCCAGTCAAAATATGGGGTTAACGCTTTATATTTGGTTGCTCACTCTTTAGTTGAAAGTAATTGGGGAAGATCAAGGCTTGCAAGGGAAAAACATAACCTCTTTGGTTTCGGTGCATATGATAACTGCCCATTCGAATGTGCCTATTATTTCCCATCTTTTAACGAAAGCATTGAATATGTAGCATGGTATGTTAGGAAGAACTATCTAAACAGTGATGGTAAATGGTATGGTGGTGCTCCAAACTTGAAAGGGATGAATGTCCGTTACGCTACAGATATGGATTGGGCAGAGAAAATTTCTGGCTTAATGCATAGGATGCATGGTTATAATTCTACGGAATATGCTAATGCTTCACTCTTACCGGCTAATCCTGATTCTCCACCTACCCCAGGAAGAGACATGCCAGGGGAAGAAACTCTTGATGTATTCCCTGATGGCATCCAGGGGGCCACTACTAGCAATGTTAACTTCCGTACCGAGCCTGTTGTAAGTGACTCCACCTATATCCAGACACTATCTGCGAACACCTCAGTAGCTGTCCTTGGCCAAAACAACAATGGATGGTATAAGGTGAAAGTAGGCGATAAGATAGGATGGCTTCACTCTGATTATGTAAATGTAAAGAACTTACTTCAGGTTAAGAATATTGAATCAGGTTCTACTTTAAGGATAAGAAACGAACCAAGTACTTCCGCGGAAGTTGTTGGCGGAGTGGCTAATGGTACCTATATTAAAGCAGCTACAGATGCTAATGGAAGTTATATTAAAGATTCAACAAACAACTGGTACCATGTTCATATTCCTTCAACCAGTCTCCTTGGCTGGGTTGGAGGAGGATCAACCTATATAAATGAAATAGGAAAAAAATAAACTCATTTTTTGGAAGGCATCCCAGTCGGGATGTCTTTTTTTGTCATTAGAAAGATATTTCAATAAAAATTATCTTTCTGTTATAATGCAATATGAGTCTTGACATAAAACAACAAAAAGTTACACCTGTTGAAAAAAAAGAGGTGAACAGAAGTGCGTTTCAGCATAATAATTCCAACTCTGGGTTTGAGAGAGGAAGAGTTTTCCAGGCTGCTGAGCAGCCTGGAATCTCAGACACACAAAGATATCGAGGTTATTATTGTTTCCCAGGATAATCATAAGAATGTACAAAATATGATTGAAAAGTTTCCTTCCTTGGCTGTTAAGCATATAAAATCTGAAGAGAAGGGGCTTTCGCTGGCAAGGAACAAAGCAATCCCATTTATTAATGGGGATGTAGTTACATTCTCGGATGATGATTGTTGGTATCCGGAAGATGCTCTCAATAAAGTGGCAAAGTCTTTTGATGGACAGAAGGAATCAGATGTCATATGCTTTCAAATATATGATCCTGTACAAGAGTCATACTATAAACCCTACCCGCAAACTGATATTCCAGAAATAAAGATGAGACAGGTCTTTCAAAGGTCATCAATCGAAATCTTTATTCAGTTAAGCAGACTAAAAAAAGAAGATCTTCGATTTAATGAAAATTTCGGGCTCGGAGCCAGGTATCCTAGCGGTGAAGAAAATATCATGCTTTCCTGTTTGTTTAGGAAGGGATACAAGATATCATATGAGAATCGGGTGGTTGTATACCATGCCAAACCTTCACAGAAATCCAGGCTGAATTTGAATACTTTTAAAAGCAAGGGTCCATTATTAAAGGAAATTTTCGGTCCATATACTGGATTTTTAATGCTTTCCGCTTTATTTCTAAAAAAAATTCCGGATTTAGAGAAACCTTTTACGTTTTATTTAGCTGCCTTAAAGGAAATGTATGCTTATAAACGAACCAATAACATTTAGGAGTGAAAAAATGAAGATTAAAAAAGCAGTTATACCTGCTGCGGGACTTGGAACTAGATTTTTGCCTGCCACAAAAGCGCAGCCAAAAGAAATGCTTCCAATCGTTGACCGCCCCACTATTCAATATATAATTGAAGAAGCAGTTGAATCAGGTATCGAAGATATCCTCATTGTAACTGGACGGGGGAAAAGAGCTATTGAGGACCACTTTGACCGTGCCTATGAGCTTGAAGAAACACTAGAAAGTAAACAAAAGTATGACATGCTGGAAGAAATGAAGAGAATTTCAAACCTAGCAGATATTCATTATATTCGACAAAAAGAGCCAAGAGGTCTAGGCCATGCTATTTGGTGTGCAAAGAAGTTCATCGGTAATGAACCATTCGCTGTTCTTCTTGGAGACGATATAGTTGTGCCTAACGGAAAACCTTGCCTCGAGCAAATGATACAAAGGTTTGAAGAGACTGAAAGCAGTATTATTGGCGTACAGGAAGTACCTAGAGATATGCTCTCAAGCTATGGGGTTATTTCCTATGATAAGAGCTCAAGTTCTGAGAATCTTTTTAAGATTAATGATCTTGTAGAAAAACCTAAGATAGAAGATGCACCGTCTAACTATGCCATTATGGGCCGTTATATCCTGACCCCCGAAGTGCTTGATATTCTAGAAAATACAAAGCCGGGAGCAGGTAATGAAATTCAACTTACAGATGCATTGAAGGAGCTGCTCGGTTCACAAAGCATTTATGGTTACCAATTTGATGGGAAACGCTACGATATTGGTAATAAGCTTGGTTTTATTGAGGCTACTCTTGAGTTTGCATTAATGCGTAATGACTTAAAAGAAGATGTCCAAAGACTAATAAATTCACTTTCAAAGTAATAAACTGGAAACGAGAGGCTTGAAAACATGAATATTACAGTGATTGGAACAGGATACGTAGGTCTGGTTTCTGGTGTTGTGTTTAGTGAAATGGGAAACAATGTTCTATGTATTGATATTGATAAAGAAAAAGTCGAGGCAATGTCAAAGGGGATTTCTCCAATCTATGAGCCTGGACTTGAAAATATGATGAAGAAAAATATTGAATTAGACCGCTTGCGTTTTTCAACTGATATACAAGAAGGGGTACAAACATCAGAGGTGATTTTCATCGCTGTAGGGACACCTCCAAAAGAAAATGGTGAGGCTGATCTTCGTTTTGTGCACCAGGTAGCAGCAGATATTGGGAAATATATTAATGAGTACAAGCTTGTCGTCACTAAAAGCACTGTCCCTGTTGGTACAGGCCAATATATTAAACAGATTATAAAAGACAATGCTTCAAAGGTTATGGACTTTGACATCGGCTCTAATCCTGAATTTTTACGAGAAGGCTCTGCAATTGACGATACTTTGAACATGGAAAGAGCAATTATCGGTGTTGAAAGTTCCAAAGCATCAGAAATTCTTAACGAGCTTCATAAACCATTCAATACAGAAATTGTTGAAACAAATATTGAAACTGCTGAAATGATCAAGTATGCTGCAAATGCTTTTTTAGCTACAAAAATCAGCTTTATTAACGAGATGGCAAATGTATGTGAAAGGGTTGGGGCAGATGTAACTCAGGTTGCCAGGGGAATGGGGCTTGACCAAAGAATTGGTGGAGCGTTCCTTCAGGCAGGCCTTGGCTATGGAGGCTCTTGTTTCCCTAAGGATACTAGCGCTCTTATTCACATATCTAAGAAGGCTGGATATGACATGAAAATAGTGCCATCAGCTGAAGAGGTAAATTACCTCCAAAGAATAAATTTTATAAATAAGATTACCGAAACATTTAAAAATAACCTTGAGGGTAAAAAAATTGGTGTACTTGGACTTGCATTTAAACCTAACACTGATGATATGCGGGATGCTCCTTCAATTGAAATTATTCATGCCTTAAATGAAAAAGGAGCAAATGTTGTTGCGTTTGACCCCGTTGCAGGCGAACAGGCAAAGAAAGTTATAAAGGACCTAAACTTGGCTGATTCAGTTGATGAAGTGTTTGAAGAGGCTGAAGCGGTGGTTGTCATAACGGATTGGGAAGAATTTAAAAATCTTGATATTCAACGCAAGGGAAAGCTTATGAATCAGAAGATTATCTTTGATGGCAGAAATATGCTTGATCCTCAGGATATGGAAAACCACGGTTTTTATTACGTATCGGTTGGGCGTCCTGTTGTAGGAGGTAAGAAGGAATATTAACTTCTTTCTGGCTTATTTAGGAGGCATTAAATTAAGCACGAGCGTGGTATTAAAGGAATTAAGAGGTTTTACCTAATAATAGTGTGATTTAAGGATAAAATATTAGCAAAAACAATTAATTACTTTTAGTTAGCAAAAAAAATCCTGTGAAAACTTCTTTACAGGATTTTTATCTTATAGATTTCAAAAGAGATTGGAGCAATTTATATTGGATAGCCAACCATTAGTTTCCATAATAACTCCGGTATATAAAGCAGAAGAATTTATTGAGCAGACTATAAATTCTGTACAGTCGCAAACATACACCAATTGGGAAATGATTTTAGTTGACGATCTGTCGCCAGATAATAGTAAGCAAATTATTGACCGAATTTCAGAAAAGGATAACAGAGTGCGCCTTATCCAACTTGAGAAAAATAGCGGGGCAGCTATAGCTAGAAATACGGCTATAGAAAATTCCAACGGGAAATATATCGCTTTTCTGGACAGTGATGATCTTTGGCAGCCAGAGAAACTTGAGCGCCAGGTTCAGTTTATGTTAGAAAACAACATTGAATTTTCCTTTACTGGGTATGAAATTATGAAGGAGGACGGAACCAAGACTGGGAAGATTGTTCATGTGCCTCAAGAGATAAATTATAATGGGCTGCTGAAGAATACAATAATTGGCTGTCTAACTGTAATGCTTGATAAACATGCAATTGGAAAAATCGAAATGGTTAATATTCGAACCAGACAGGATTTCGTACTTTGGCTGGATATACTTAAAAGAGGTCATATAGCATATGGAATAGATGAGCCCTTAGCATATTACAGGAAGGTTGAAGGGTCGATTTCTAGTAATAAGATTAAGACGGCCAAAAGAAATTGGAAAGTATACAGAGAAATTGAAGGATTGCCATTGCCAAAAGCAATATATTGCTTTTGCGGGTATGCATATAATGCCTTAAGAAAATCGCTTTAACAAAGGAAAAAGCCTCTTTACGAATATGGAGGTTTTTTCCTTTGTTAATTTTATTGTTATCGGGGTATTAGGATAGTATATTCATAACTTAAAAGGTACCAAGTTAATTCGTTTATTTTTATCTAGCAAAACGGATAGTGAAGTGGTAAAATGAATATGGTTTTGTATGTTCGTTTACAGAAATTTGTCAAATAAAGTAATAGATTGTAAGTTAGATAAGCTTCAAAGTTATTTTGGATTATGTGATTTTTTTATTTAATGCTACTGCCATATATTTATTCGTATTAAATATGGATTTTAGATAAAAATATTCATAATCCATAAAAAAGGAGATTTCAATTATGGATTTGCAAAACATCTTAGCATTTGTAACGTCCTTTGTTACTGTTTTGATCATAACACCTTTGGTGATAAAGTTTGCAGTCAAGATTGGCGCTACAGACAAGCCTAACCATAGGAAGGTCCATCAAAAGGTAATGCCTCGTTTAGGCGGGCTAGCCATTTTCATTGGTGTTGTTGCGGGATATTTTGCTTCTGGATTATATTCGGAAAGAATTTTGACTATAAGCTTGGGAGCAATCCTTATCATTGCCGTGGGAATATTGGATGATCTTTATGAATTATCGGCAAAGGTAAAGTTTTCCGGTCAAATTTTGATCGCAATCCTAATTGTGAGTTCCGGATTAACCATAGATTTTTTAACTATTCCTTTCATTGTTGAAAGAATGGAATTGGGCTGGCTGGCTTATCCAATAACCGTATTCTGGATCGTAGGTATAACGAATGCCGTTAACCTTATTGATGGTTTAGACGGGCTTGCAGCTGGTATCTCAACCATTGGACTTGCTGCTATTGCCATCTTAGCTGGGTTATCAGGGAAGGGGTTAATCTTAACACTTTCGTTAATTGTCCTGGCCAGTACCCTTGGATTTTTGTTTTACAATTTTCACCCAGCCAAAATCTTTATGGGTGATACTGGAGCCCTGTTTTTAGGGTATAGTATTTCAATACTCTCTTTACTCGGCTTATATAAGAGTGTAACCCTATTTAGTATAATTATTCCCATCATTATTCTAGGTGTTCCAGTCTTTGACACCACTTTTGCCATTATTCGGAGACTGATTAATAAGCAGCCAATATCAGCTCCGGATAAATCGCATCTCCATCATCGAATCATGGAACTGGGCCTTTCGCACCGGAATACTGTACTGGTTATTTATGGACTGGGAATTTTGTTTAGTGTAGCTGCGATCCTATTATCTTCTGCTGAATTATGGGTATCGCTGATCATCCTATTTGTTTTATTTATAGTTCTGCATATTATCGCAGAGCTGGTTGGGTTGGTTAGCGAACGTCATAAAACCTATTCTAAACTAATTAGGAAACTGGCTGGAAGACGTCATATGTAAAAATAAATGCATCGAATCAATTGATTCGATGCATTTATTTTATTATCTCTAGATTGATTTAAATCATACAAAAAAACGCCTATAAAGACGTTTTAATTTTAATTATCATTAATTCCTTGATATTCAAGATGTGTCTGTAAATCTGATTTAACAGAAGCCAAGCTTTGTTCATCTGCTTCAAAGTAATAAATTCCGTTAATAGTTGAGTTTTCCCCATCAAATCTAAGAGTTTCTATGTTATTAGAGGAAAACCCCTTATATTTTTTAAAAAAGTAGAGAGGATCTGACATTTTCATGTTTGTTTGAACATTCTCTCCAAGGTGCGAAGCAAGTTCATCAATTTTCAATACATTACTTGGAGAAGATAGCTTATCAACGAGTGCTTTAATTACCTCTTTTTGTCTATCGTTTCTTCCGAAGTCCCCTCTAGGATCTTGCTTTCTCATTCTTGCGTAAGCTAGAGCTTCTAAGCCATCAAGTGTAGCAGAACCTTCTTCAAAGGAAAGTTGTTTTCTAGGATGAGTATCTGTCCATTCAGTAAAATCAAATGGTACTTCAACTTCAATACCACCTACTTCATCAACTATCTCTTTAAATCCATCGAAGTTTACTTCTACATAATAATCAATTGGAATGTCCAAGAAATCCTCAACAGTTCTTATTGTTTCATCCCTGCCGCCTGCACCGTATGCATGAGTGATTTTGTCGTTTTTACCTTCGGCCTCTATATATACATAAGTGTCACGCGGAATACTTAATAATTTCATCGTTTTAAGTTCAGGATTAAAAGTTGCCACCATTAAGGTATCTGTTCTGCCTCCTGTGTAATTTGTTGTATAATTTTCAAGACCAACTAAGAGAATTGAAACTGGGTCTGTATTTATCTTAACTTCTTTTTCTCTAAGTTTGGATTGGTTCCCCCGTTCGAGTTCGTTATATGATTTCTCTGCGGCTTCGTATGTCTTATAGGCAACAAATGCGAAATAGGAACTAACAGGAACTAAAGTGAAGATTACTATTATCATAATAAGCCGTTTTATCCGTAAACGGCCCTTCTTTTTGCGCTTTTTATATCTAGTGTCGTTCATATTAATCTCCTAACATATTGAGTTACTTTCAAGATATTCATTTTCTCCATATTTAATTTTACCATTTCCATTGGTTAGTTCAATAATCCAATTTAAAAATATATCCTTGTGCTGTTCTTCTACATAAGTTTTTATTTCCACCTTATCCAAATAAAATATATCTTTTAGGATATACTCAGAATTCCTCAGCTCGTTCTCGACTTTTCCGAGCCAGGTATAATCGATCGTGGTATGCATAATCCGCATAAGCTTTCGTTCGACGACACCTGTTGCAGCGATGCCTTCGGTAGTGGCTTTGCCATAAGCCCGGATTAGTCCGCCGCCGCCTAGTTTTATACCGCCGAAATAACGGGTGATGACAACTACGGTATCCTTTAGCTGTTGTTTTTTCAAAACCTCGAGGATTGGGACGCCAGCTGTGCCGCTTGGTTCGCCATCGTCGTTTGCTTTTTGGATTTGGTCATGCTCGCCGATCAAGTAGGCTGAGCAATTATGATTTGCATTGCCATGCTGCTTTTTAATTTTACGGATGAATTCTTGTGCTTCTTCCTCTGTTTCCGCTCTGTTTACATAGGCGATAAACCGTGACTTTTGGATAATAAATTCTGTTCCGCCTTCACCCTTAACAGTATGGTATCGGGATAGCATCGACCTCGCTCCTCTCCTAATTGATCTTTCTCTGTACAATCTATTATTTAAGTCATTGTGCTAGACTGCCAAGCCTGCTTTTTATATCTCTCTTAAAGTTCCAATATCCATTATAATTCGACAGGTCTGGTATCACAATCTGTCAGTTCCTTGTAATGTAATTTTAATATGGAAAAATGATGTCCGTGATATAATAGAGTAAATTCGTTTCACAAGGTTTTTTACATAAGGATCATCGGGGTAAATTCTTATATGACTTTAGGTTTCATCCTTAATAAAATAGGATAAATGACTTAGGGCCAAAAAACAAATCTGTGCCTATTTACCGATTTTTTAGAAAGTTGGTAGGTTTTACATACAGTCTACGAGTCTTTCACGATAAAATGAAGACAAGTACTGATAGGGTACCATAGCCCCTGGGGGAATTTTTATGGCAATCAAGAAAATTGATACAAAAGCTTTGGATTTTATCCTTGAGCAAATGATTGAAACGGTCGGAAACAGCAAGAGCGAAATTTTTCGGATCGGGGAGCAATGCAGGCAGGACTTTGACTCAATTACGGAGGAGTTAAAGGAAGTTAAGCTGTCTGTTGCCAAAATCATTTCTGAAGGGGACAAGCTTGAAGTCCAGGTCCGGTTAGCGCGTAAACGTTTGTCCGAGGTCAGCATGCACTTTAAGGATTACACCGAGTCTCAAGTTCGTGAAGCTTATGAGTCGGCCCATAAGCTGCAAATGGATTTGACGATGAACCGTCAGATGGAAAAACAAATGCGTCTGCGGAGAGATGATCTTGAGCGCCGAATGCTAGGGCTCAATGAGACAATTGATCGGGCTGAGCAGCTTGTGTCCCAAATCAATGTTGTGATGAATTACATGATGAGTGATTTGAAGCTAGTTGGTGAAGCTCTTGAAAACGCTAAACTGAAGCAGGATTTCGGCTTGAAAATTATTGAAGCCCAGGAAGAAGAACGGAAGAGGTTATCAAGGGAAATTCATGACGGGCCAGCACAAATGATGGCGAACGTGATGATGCGTTCTGATTTGATCGAACGGATTCATCGTGAAAGAAGTCCCGATGAAGCGATTAGTGAAATTCGCGATTTAAAAGTGATGGTTCGCTCGGCTTTATATGAGGTTCGCAGGATTATTTATGATTTGCGGCCAATGGCTCTTGATGACTTAGGTTTAGTACCTACCCTCAGAAAATACTTACAGACCATCGAAGAATATCATAAAACAACGAGAATTCATTTTGCGAACATTGGTGAGGATACAAGATTGCCGTCGAAATACGAGGTTGCCTTGTTCCGGATGATTCAGGAGTCTGTACAAAACGGTCTGAAGCATGCCAAAGCCAAAAATATTCAAGTGAAAATAGAGATTAAAAAGACCGCAGTTACTGTCATTGTAAAAGATGATGGAACAGGCTTCGATATCAATGAAAAGAAGCCTGAGTCTTTCGGTATTCTAGGGATCAGGGAGCGAGTTGACCTTCTCGAAGGCGAGCTGACTCTTCAATCAAAGCCAGGTGCCGGAACTGTAGTCATCATACAAGTACCTTTAACGTTTCAATAAAAATAGAGAACATCAGGCGTAGGGGAGGCGAATGGATTGACAACAAAGATTGTCATTATTGACGACCATCAATTATTCAGAGAAGGTGTAAAACGAATTCTCGATTTTGAAAAATCATTCGAAGTAGCAGCAGAGGGGGATGACGGCAGCGAGGCGCTTTCGCTTGTTGAAGAACATCAGCCTGATGTAGTTATCATGGATATCAACATGCCCCATATTAACGGGGTAGAGGCTACAGGCCATTTAATTGAGAAATACCCTGATTCAAAGGTTATTATCCTATCGATTCATGATGATGAAAACTATGTAACCCATGCGTTAAAAACAGGGGCAAGCGGCTATTTACTGAAAGAAATGGATGCAGACGCACTGATTGAGGCCGTAAAGGTAGTCGCTGATGGAGGATCTTACTTACATCCGAGAGTTACTCATAATTTAGTAAAAGAATATCGCAGATTGTCTTCAGAGAAGTCCAGCAACGGCGAAGGCTATAACCAGCATATTGAAATCCGCCGTCCGCTTCACTTACTGACACGCCGGGAATGCGAAGTGCTTCAGCTTCTTGCTGACGGCAAAAGCAACCGCGGAATTGGCGAAGCGTTGTTTATTAGCGAGAAAACCGTTAAAAACCATGTCAGCAACATTCTGCAAAAAATGAGTGTCAACGACCGTACACAAGCAGTCGTCGTTGCCATAAAAAATGGATGGGTAGAGGTAAAGTAGTTTTTCAATATAATTACTATTACATATTTAATAGAACCAGAGCACATTTGTTGAGAGGCAATGTGCTTTTTTGTTTTATGGCTGTGTTAAACCTGCCAGTTGATTTGCGCTCCAGGTACTTTGTTTTAGGCAGAGGAACCAATAAGCCTTTTAGCTCCCGGTTATATGATAAAACAACTATTTAATTTGTCCTGGAATCTGACTAATTTTTACAATATTATTAATTATTTGACAATACTCCTTTTGTTTCTGGTATAATAGTCCCAATGTACTATGAAGGGGTGGTTATCATTTGTGGGTTAAGTAATCTGTCGGATTCGGACTTGCTCGAGGTCTATAGAAGAGCAACTTTGTTAAATCTTGAAGAGAACTTCCTTAACATCCTAGAACACGAGATTAACAAGCGAGGTCTTTTAGATTTGTCCGAGGTAAAGGCTTAATAGGTTGCTGCTGGCTGGTGAGCCGGCAGCATTTTGATTTTTGGCGAGGAACTGAGTCATGATTCTTTTCATATGAACTAGAAAGATGTATGCGCCTAATTACCCCGTTTTGCCGTTATGTAATGCATTTTGGCTAAAACTCATATAAAATAATGGATATACTAATTAGCAGATAATAAGAGTGAGGAAGGTACCTATCATGAAAACGGCAGTTGTAACAGATAGTACTGCATATATCCCTAAAGAATTGCGAGATAAACTTAATATACATATGATCCCGCTAAGCGTTATATTTGGAGCAGAAACGTACCGCGAGGAAATAGACATCACTGCAGATGACTTTTATGAAGAAGTAAAAACAAAAGATCTTCCGACAACCTCCCAGCCGCCAATCGGCGAGTTTGTTGAACTGTTTGAACAGCTTTCGAAAGAATACGATGCTGTTATAAGCATTCATCTGTCAAGCGCTATTAGCGGAACCTTTCAAGGCGCTGTTGCTGCAGGGGAAATGGTTGATAGCATTAAGGTATACCCATTTGACACTGAAATCAGTGCAATGGTGCAAGGCTTTTATGCGCTCGAAGCAGCAGAGATGGCCAATGAGGGGAAAGACCCGGAAGAAATCATCTCTCGTCTATCGGAAATGAAGAACACAACGCGTGCTTATTTCCTGGCTGACGATTTAAGCCATCTTCAGCGAGGCGGCCGACTGTCCGGTGCTCAAGCGTTTATCGGAAGCCTGCTTCAGGTAAAACCGCTTCTTCACTTTGTAGACAAGAAAATCGTTCCTTTTGAAAAAATCCGGACCCGGAAAAAGGCATGGAACCGGATCGTCGATCTGCTAGGCGAAGATGCCAAGAGCGGCGAAGCCTACCGTGCTGTCGTGATTCATGCAAAGCGAGAGAAAGAAGCGAAAGAATGGAAGGCTGATCTTGAAGCCAAATATCCTAATGTTGAGTTTTCTATCAGCTATTTTGGGCCCGTCATCGGGACCCATCTCGGTGAAGGTTCGATGGGTATGGGATGGTATAAGAAGTAATCAGAGGAAGCACCTGACCGATTTTAGGGCGGGTGTTTTTTAACGAAGATTTTTAAAGTTTTGAAAAAAGCTTGCATTGGTATGTTAAACCAACACTTACGAAGAAGAGGGATGGTATGTTGTGAAAAGGCCTTTAGGTGTTGCTGTTATCAGCTTTTATTATATTTTTGGTGCTTTAGTTTTGTTATACACCGCCATTTTTAATAACGGTGCTATAGAAGATATCGGTATGGCCGCTAGACTTGGGCTGGAAAATGTCCCTGAGCAGCCTGTAAGGATCGCTTTAGCGATCTTTTCACTCATTATGGTCATTGGTTATGGATCATTGAAGGTGTGGGGTTTTTGGCTGATGCTTGCTTATTCCGTCGTGTTTGGGGGAGTCAGTTTACTGCTGGCCCTGGAACATAGCCAGCAGCCTTACATTGGGAACTTTATCTGGTCGTTGATTGTTTTAGTGTATACACTTTACGTAAGGAACCATTTCTTTGAGCGGAAGACCGAAGGATTTACTCAATAAAAGTCATAATAGTCGAGTAAGGAGTATATTCTGCGGGATTGCAAGGCCAAGGGGAGACCCCACAGGCGCATTAGCGCCGAGGAGGCTCCCGGACTGCCTGCGGAAAGTGAAGTGCCTGGAGAGGAAATCAAAAGTTTTCCTGTATTATAAATACTAGATACCTGCAGCTGCGGGCAGGAATCTTATCAAAATAGAAAATCCGGTTATACAGTTAAATGCAATAAGGAAAGCCGATAAGATGATGAACGTAGTGTGTTTTGCTCGAACGGATACAACCATTAATAAAATAAAGTAAATGAATTGGATGATATTTGTCAAAGGAGCTATGTAAAAAGACTTACTATAAACATTGTAAAATACATCTTGTGTCCAGGTATCTTCCATTTCATGTGCGATATATTGAAAATTTAAATCCGCGATAAAACCTAATACGGGTATGATGAATAACAAGATAAAAGGAACTAAGATTTTGTTGGATTTTATTAAATTAGCCTCGAACATACTACCTCCATAATAACTTTTTCAAATCTTATTCGTTGTTACCAGCGATCATTCCTTTAATTCACAGTCTAAGAAGTCGGAAATAATAATTCCGAATCTATCATTCATCTAGCAGGATTTTAGCAAAGGGCTAGCAAATTAATAGGGGAGTATAGTAAAAGAGGTGATCGATTATTGAGATTTGCTGTTTATAATAACCGGCTAGTTCCGGAACCACTTCTCCCCTCTGCAGAAAAAACTGAACCTATCTCAAAGCTGCCGACAATCCCGCTTCAACCCCTTAATCCTGATTTCCCTTTTAATCCCGACCTCCAAACGATACTTACAGGCAAACAGCTCCTTTTAGACGAACTTCCCTTTGAACTAGAAGAAATTCAAACCCACTACGAGAACGGCTTTCTTGCCTACCGAAAATCAATTGAATTAAAAGGCAAGCAGGCTATCTGTATTCGTTGCGGCACGAAGGACCCGGCATGGTTTGCCAGCTACCCTTGTGCCCGTTGCAAGGAAAGCTGTACATATTGCCGACAATGTTTGATGATGGGCCGAGTGAGCAGCTGCACGCCGCTGATCAGCTGGACAGGACCTGAGCCTGAAGCACAACCTGCTGAAAGGATTCTAAACTGGGCAGGCTCATTATCTAAAGGACAAAAAGAGGCTTCCTCCCGTGTTGTTGAGGCGGTAGAGACAGACTCCGAGCTCCTCGTTTGGGCCGTATGTGGTGCTGGTAAAACGGAGGTGCTGTTTGCCGGGATTGCCGCAGCTCTTGCTGAGGGTAAACGGGTTTGTGTTGCGACACCCAGGACAGACGTGGTGCTCGAGCTGACTCCAAGGTTTAAAGCTGTCTTTCCTCACACAACGATCGCTTCCCTTTACGGCGGGAGTGAGGATCGCCAGAAGCATGCCCAGCTAACGATTGCAACGACGCATCAGCTTCTGCGGTTTTATCAGGCATTTGATTTCATGGTCGTCGACGAAGTGGATGCCTTCCCGTATTCAGTTGATGCTGCGCTCCAATATGCTGTCAAACAGGCAAGGAAACAAGGCTCAGCCCTCGTATTTTTGACTGCCACTCCAAACCAAAAATGGCAGCAGGAATGCCTCTCGAAAAAGCGGGCATTTGTCACCATCCCCGCCCGGTATCATCGTTTTCCGCTGCCCGTTCCAGTGTTTGTATGGTGCGGGAACTGGCAAAAACATCTCCAGAAAAATAAACTCCCGTCAAATGTTCTTAATTGGATAAAACACCGGATCAATTCCGGCAACCAAGCCCTCGTCTTTGTCCCGCAAATTGAACAGATGGAGAAGCTGCTCCCGCTCCTGCAAACACTTCATCCAGATATTTTATCCGTCCATGCTGAAGACCCCTACCGAAAGGAAAAGGTCCAAAAGATGCGGAATAAAGAAGTTCCCATCCTGCTGACGACAACCATTTTAGAGAGAGGCGTTACCTTTCCAAACATTGATGTGGCCGTTCTTGGTGCAGAAGACCGGATTTTTGCAGAGAGTGCACTTGTCCAGATTGCTGGCCGGGCAGGACGAAGCAAGAATTTTCCAAGTGGAGACGTTACGTTTTTTCATTATGGAAAAACGGAGGCAATGGTGCGTGCTAGAAACCAAATCCTAAAAATGAATCAGGTGGGAAAACAGAGAGGGCTGTTAGATTAGCGGGAGGCGGGTGTAAGATGTTTTCAGAAAGATGCTTATATTGTCATGGGAAAAAGGAACAGGCGGTAAGCTGGACGGCCTTGTTTTGGAAGGGAGAGAGTGATCTGCTTTGCGGAGCTTGTAAAGCGAAGCTTATGGTAATCCATGGAGATATCTGCTCGATGTGCAGCCGGCCGCTGGATGAGCTAGACTCAAAATTTATAGAAGGCGACAGGTGCCTCGATTGTGTCCGCTGGGAAAAGGACTCGAACTGGAGCGGCTGTCTGGATAAAAACATTGCTCTGTACAGCTACAATGATTTTTTAAAAGAGCTGCTATCACGCTATAAATTTCGGGGAGATTATGTTCTGGCTAAAATTTTTGCTGTACAGCTTCAAACTAAAATCAAGCGGGCAGCCCCAGACCTAATTGTCCCAATTCCGCTTAGCTCGGAACGTTTATACGAAAGAGGCTTTAACCAGTCGGAGGCTCTGATTATAGAAGTTAACCACACCCCTTCCCATCTCCTTGAACGGATCCACACGGAAAAACAATCGAAAAAATCCCGAGACGAACGCATCCATCTGCAGCAAGTTTTTAAAATAACTGACACCGATACCATAGCAAGTAAAAAAATCCTCCTAATTGACGATATATACACTACCGGATCAACTTTACGCCACGCCGGAAAAATTCTAAAACAAGCCGGCGCCACACAAGTCCAATCTCTCACCATCGCAAGGTAATTACCAAACCTTGAAAGGTGACAGGCACCATCCAGGAATTTTCCAGGTGACAGGCACCTTCAAGGTAAATGGAAATATAGTAGGAGGAATTTTAATGGAGCTCGATAATTGTCCTGTTTGCGGCAGTATTTTTTATAAGAATCAATTTAATCAGCTATGCCCGAAGTGTAAGAAAGAAGAAGAGAAGCTGTATGAAACGGTTTATCAGTACATGAGAAAGCGTGAAAACCGGGCAGCGACCATGAACCAAATCGTGGAGGCGACAGGCGTTCCAGAAGAGACCATCCTCAAGTTTATTAAAACCGGAAGATTGCAGATTGCCCAATTTCCTAACCTTGGCTACCCTTGCGACAAATGCGGAAAGGTTATCCGCACCGGTAAACTATGTGAACCATGTTCGACAGTATTAAAGCAGGATCTCGATGAATTCGACCAAGAACAGGCACGGAAAAAGGCGCATGGGAAGACCTACCTATCCCGCAACTAACGCTAGCCGCCCTTGAAAATGATATAATTACTTTATAGTAAAGATTATTAAACATAAGCCGATAATAGATATAGAAAGCACACGTTCGGAGGTGTAGTTATGAAAATAAATAACATTGGTCCATCCGGAATCAATCCATATAAGCGACAAATGAATAACCCTGAAACAGCCGGAACGTCAAAGGCTAAGGGTTCAGATAAGGTGGAAATTTCGTCGACGGCAAAGGAACTGCAGCAAGGTTCACAGGTGCAGGCCCAGCGTGAAAAGAAAGTCGAAGACATTAAGCTTCAGGTTGAAGCTGGAACGTATTCGGTTAACCCAAAGGAAGTCGCCAACAGCATATACAACTTTTATTTTAAAAAGTAATTTCTGCTAAATCGGATCGGAGGGTGTTCTATGAATTTAGAAGCCATCGTAAGCACCATGACAAAACTTATTAAACTTCATAAAAGCCTGTTTGATTTGTCGGTCAAAAAGACAGACATCATCAAAAAGGGCGACATAGAATCCATGAACACACTGATCAAGGATGAGCAGACCCATATTGCGGCGATCAGCAAGCTTGAGCAGGAAAGAGCCATCCAGGCTTCAAAGCTTGTTCCTGGCATCAACAACCCAAGCATAGCCGATTTGTTCGAACATCTAGAAACACCGGAAAAAGAAAAACTCAGCAGCTTAAGAGACGGTCTTATGGACGTAGTTTTAAAGATCCAAAGTCAAAATCAGCTAAACCAGCAGCTTCTGCTCCAATCAATTCAATTTCTCAATTTTTCGATGAGCCTTGTTATGCCTCAGGCGGAAAATTATAATTATGGACCGCCCCAAGGGAAACAAGGAAAAGTTAACTCCCCAGCCGGTATGTTCAATACAAAAGCGTAGGAGGCACGGACATGCGTTCAACCTTTATGGGATTAGAAACAGCACGGCGCGGGATGTTTACTCAGCAAAGCGCCTTACATACAACCGGACATAATATTGCTAACGCCAATACACCGGGTTATACACGCCAGCGCGTGAACTTTCAGCCAACAGAACCGTATCCAGCTGCAGGAATGAACAGACCGCAGCTTCCAGGACAAATTGGAACCGGCGTGGAAGCGGGATCTGTACAGCGAGTCCGCGAAAGCTTTCTGGATGTGCAGTACCGCGGCGAAAATAACAAACTAGGATACTGGGAATCTAGAGCAGAGGCGTACAGCAAGCTGGAGGAAGTGATGAACGAGCCTTCCGATTCTGGCCTTGCAAAAACAATGGATCAGTTCTGGCAATCACTTCAAGATTTAGCTGTTAACCCGACGAATTCCGGAGCCCGGTCAGTTGTCCGCCAGCGCGGAATTGCCGTTGCAGAGACGTTTAATTATTTAAACAGCACCTTAAAAGATATTCAGGCCGATTTGAAAAATGAAATTGGCGTTACAGAAAAAGAAATCAATTCGATTTTAAATCAAGTGAGTAAAATCAATGATCAGATTGGGGCCGTCGAGCCGCATGGCTACCTCCCGAACGATTTGTATGATGAACGGGACCGGCTGATTGACCAGCTATCAACACTCGTTAACATTAAGGTCGACTACACCCCTACTGGCGGAAATGCATCCACTCAAGCCGAAGGGAAAGTGACCATCACGATGATCACCGACGCGACACGTGATGAGCTTGGTGTGCTTGTTGATCCTAAAGGCTTCAATGCTTTAAAAGTTGATTTTGACGGGCAAGACGGCTCGGTTAAGACAGTCACGATCGCTGGAACTCCTTACGATTTTAATGATGTAAAATCAAGCGGGAAACTCAAAGGCTTAATCGAGTCATTCGGTTATGAAAAAACCGGCGGGGTTACAGGTATTTACCCTGACATGCTAAGAGAACTCGATAACCTGGCGTTTACGTTTGCGACAGAATTTAATAACGTCCATAAGGATGGCATGAGTCCGAATGATATTTTAAATGAGGAAAAAGCGGCTAATTCGTTTTTTGCTGATTCAGCAAGTGATGATACCCTTGAACGAACTGGCTTAGCCGGCCGACTGGTCATTGCAGACGCCATCGTTGCTAGTCTCGATAATATTGCAACAGCGAGCGGTGAACCAGGTTCAGCTACGATTGGTGATGCGCAAAACATCGTAAAGCTGGCAGATGTCATCAATCAGAAATTGAACTATGCAGAAAACAACCAGCAGCAGGCCAATTTCCGTAACTATTATGAAGGTGTGATCGGCGGCATGGCCGTGTTATCACAAGAGGCAGTCCGGCTAACGCAAAACAGCAGTGCTTTAAGAGAGTCAGTTGAAACAAGACGCCAATCGGTCAGTGCGGTATCGCTTGATGAAGAAATGACGAATATGATTCAATTCCAGCATGCCTACAACGCATCAGCGCGGATGATTTCTTTGACGGATGAGCTGCTTGATAAAATTATTAACGGTATGGGTACCGGAGGAAGATAGGTGAAGTAAATGCGTGTCACTCAAAGCATGCTTTCAGCCAATTCGCTGCGTAATTTAAATAACAGTTACTTGAAAATGGCGAAGTATCAGGATCAAATGTCGACTGGTACAAAAATTACTAAGCCATCCGATGATCCGGTCGTTGCGATGAAGGGGATGTTTTACCGTTCCAACCTTACAGAGGTCGAGCAGTATAAACGGAATCTTTCCGAGCTGTACCTTTGGATGGAGAACTCTGAAGCCGGGATTGAACATGCTAACAATGGTTTGCAGCGTGTTCGGGAGCTTGTTGTTCAGGGGAGCAACGGAGCATTAAGTCCGGATGATAAGAAATCGATCGCCCGTGAAGTCGAACAGATTAAGAATGACCTTGTTCAAGTAGCCAATACCCAGGTCGCGGGCCGCTATATTTACCATGGCACGGATACTGCCAATGCACCGGTAGCAGAGGGTAATCCGCCTATTGTAGCCGCTAATTTAACTGATCCTGCGATAGGCCAGTACAAGGTCGAGGTATCCCGGGGTGTTTCTTTGCAGGCAAACGTAAATCCTGCTAATGTTTTTAATAAAGAACTATTCGATGTCGTACAAGGAATCCAAACGAGCTTGGAAAATGATGCGGCAGGCTTGGATGATTTATTTGGACGTCTTGATAAGGTGATGAACAATCTGACTGCTGAACGATCCGAGCTCGGCGCGCGTTTTAACCGTTTGGAAATGGTTGATAACAGGCTGGCTCAGCAGGAAGTTATGGCAACAAGAATTCTTTCTGATACAGAGGATATCGATTTTGAACGTGTCGTGACCGATTTTAAAACACAGGAAAGTGTACACCGGGCTGCGCTCAGCACGTCCGCACAAATTATAAAACCAACCTTAATGGACTTTTTACGATAAAGGCTATTCTCCCATAGAATAGCTTTTTTCTCTAGGAAGGAGAGGCAGCTATGCAGATGCCGCAAATCCGCTTACAATCCACGTTTGCCCAAACACAAATTCAGACGACTCCTGCCAGGCTTGACATGGAAAAGTCCAAAGCCGAATTAAGCATCGAACAACCTCAAGCTAAAATGGAGGTTTCCCATACTCCTTCCAAGCTGACAATTGACCAGACAGAAGCTTGGGCACAGCTAGGCTTTAAAAGTATTCCAAGGCTGGTTGAGGATGCAAAACATGAGGGCTATCAGGCTTGGCTCGAAGGGGTCGCCCGTGTCTCCCAGGAGGGCGATGAGCTAATGAAGATTGAAAACGGAGGCAGTCCGATTCCCGAACAAGCTAGACGGAACAGTGAACCCACAAGCTATGAGTTTAATATCGGCTGGATTCCAACACAGGGAAGCGTAAAGATCGATTACAAGGCAAGCAAAATTGATATTGACTGGAAGGTGAATAAGCCGATCATTTCGAGCAACGTAACCAAGCAGGAAGTCTATCAATATTCTCCAGGGAAAGTGGATATCTCATTAAAGAACCATGCCTCGCTAAAAATTGACTTTGAAAACTTGAAATTTGTTGGTACCAATTATGAACAATCTATTTAAAAGGAATGATACAAAATGAAACTCCAAACAAAATATCATAGCGAGATTGAAATAGATGAAAAAGATATTTTAACTTTTGAAAAAGGACTGCCGGGTTTTTCTGATGAGAAGAAATTTATTGTTCTTCCGTTAACCGAGGAGCAAATCTATTTCTCACTCCAGTCACTTACTACCCCTCAGCTCGCGTTTATTGTGGCGAATCCGTTTGTGTTTTTTAAGAGTTATGATTTCAAATTAGAAGACGGAGTCGTTGAAGAATTGGCAATCGAGTCTGATCAGGATGTTCAGGTTTATTCAGTCCTCACTGTCGAAGATCCATTTAGTAAAACAACCGCCAATCTTCAGGCACCTGTCATTGTAAACATGAAAAACAAAAGGGCCAAGCAGGTTATCCTGCATGGTGAAACCTATAAAACGAAGCATCCGATTTTTGAAAATACTAAAGCTACATCTGCAAAGGGGTGAAGACATGCTAGTGCTAACCCGAAGAAACGGAGAAACAATCAAAATTGGTGATGATATTGAAATTACCGTCATTAGCTCGAAAAATGACCAGGTTAAAATCGGTATCAAAGCACCGAAAAATATCGAGGTCTTTCGTAAAGAACTATTTGATCAAATCCAAACTGAAAACGAACAAGCATCCAAGGATGTCTCTAGCTTAATAGACCTTTTGAGAAAAAAAGATAAATAAAAAAATATTTCACTAAACTATTAAACTCCTTCAGCATTCAGACGATAAGTATAGTGTAAGAGTTGATCAGGGCGGCCGACCAGATCGCTCAAGCAAAACCTAATTGTTCACAAGGACGTGAACAACACATTCAAGGAGGAAAAATTACAATGAGAATTAATCACAATATCGCGGCACTTAACACACACCGCCAGTTAAACAGCGCAACTAACGCACAAAGCAAATCTATGGAAAAATTATCTTCAGGTCTTCGTATCAACCGTGCTGGTGATGATGCAGCAGGTCTTGCAATCTCCGAAAAAATGCGTGGTCAGGTTCGTGGGTTAGATATGGCTTCTAAGAATTCACAGGACGGAATTAGCCTCATCCAAACTGCCGAGGGAGCTTTGAACGAAGTCCATTCAATTCTTCAAAGACAAAGGGAGCTTGCTATACAAGCGTCCTCTGACACAAATGTTGCGGCTGATAGAACTGCTTTAAATGATGAATTTGACCAGTTAAGTCAAGAAATTACAAGAATTAAAGGTAATACTGAATTTAATACAATGAATTTGTTGGATGCATCTGCTGGAGCAGCTGGGGTACTAAAAATTCAAGTGGGTGCCAATTCAGCTCAAACAATGGACATTAATCTTGCAACTGCTGGTGTAGATTTAACAGCCCTTGATACTGCTGTTAATGGATTGGATATTTCAGACTTAGCAGGAGCGCAAGCTGCTGTAACAGCACTTGATACTCAAATCGGAACGGTTTCTTCCGGTCGCAGTTACCTAGGTGCGACCCAAAACCGCTTAGAACATACTATCAACAACTTGAACACTTCTTCTGAAAACCTAACTGCTGCTGAATCACGTGTACGTGACGTTGACATGGCGAAAGAAATGATGGAGCAAACTAAGAATTCTATTCTTTCTCAAGCAGCACAAGCAATGTTGGCTCAAGCCAACCAACAGCCACAAGGAGTTCTACAACTTCTTCGTTAAATTAATCTTAAGAGGTTTGTCCCCAAGGCAAGCCTCTTATTTTTTACCTTTAAATAGTTAAAAAGACCTATATTTAGATAAAAAGAACTAGCCGATTATAAGGATAATAGATTATAATAAAGTTAAATTTTAGTGAAAAGGGCAAATCATGGGAAACCGTGAGACGCAAAGCCAAGGGCCTGACCCATACGCATTTGTATGGATGGCAGCCGGTTGCCACAAGGATATCAGTGTGATTTTCAGCTGGACCCTTGGAGGGTTTTTTTATTGCCTTTTCCGAGAAGGGTAGGAAAATAGTCTTGAACAAGAGTCTTTTTAGTATTCAATCGTTTTTGGTCGTTGTGTTACTTTTATCCCAATTTCTTTTGCCGATTGGGAGTATGAAAGCAGCCGCAAACTCTACTCTTTTGCCTCCTAGTAATCTGGTTTATCAAACTGTCACGCCAGACGATGGGAAGCTCAATTGGAGTGCTGTCTATGGAGCAACTGGATACAATGTCTACGAAATTAAAGAAGGGCAAATTACCCTGCTGGCAAAAACAACAGCAGCGAGCTACAGCCTTAATGATCTTGCTGAAGGATCGTACAGGTATGTGGTGTCCACATTAAGTGCCGATGGAGAATCTGGGCCGTCTGCCCCGATTGATGTGAACATCGAATACCCGGAAATGCTGGCCCCAGACACCCTGACCCACACGATTCAAAAGGGGAGCGATATTGTCCTTAGCTGGACTGCTGCACAATACGCAGAGCAGTACAAAGTTTTTGAGTTAGCGGAGGATGGTCATGCTGCTCTGTTAACCACAACCTCAAATCGTACCTACACAATTGAAAACGCGCCTGAAGGAAAGTTTACGTACGCAGTTAAATCTGTAAATCCCTTATATGGCGAATCCTATATATCATCACCTTTAGAGGTTCAATTGGTGCACCCAATTATGGTGAATCCTGCTAATCTCACTTTTACGATTACGAACGGAAGTGATATTAACTTAAGCTGGAAGGCTGCTGACTATGCTGCAAGCTACAAGGTTTACCAGGTTGTTGATGGGAATCTAGAACTGAAACAAACAGTCACTGGAACAAGTGCCAAATTCAGCAATGTTCCGGCCGGGGATTACATCTATAAGGTGTACTCCTATAATGATCGTTTCGGTGAGTCTGCAGAGGGCAGCCAGGCGGAATTGACCGTCAGTGAAATCACAATGGTACCTCCTTCAAGTGTCACACCGAAAATCCAAAATATTAATGACCTGACGTTATCATGGGGGACTTCTCCATATGCTACCGGCTATAAAATTTATCAGGTAATTAACGGTGAAAGAGTACTAAAGAATACAGTAACAGGCACTTCTGTTACCTTTACGAACCTTCCCGGCGGAGAATACACCTATGAAGTGTACTCATACAGCGACCGGTATGGTGAATCTGAACAAGGAGCTCCGGTTTCAGCAACGATTGAAACGGTTACGATGGAAGCGCCACAAAACAGCTCTTATAAAATACAAAATGGAAACGATCTTGTTTTAACGTGGGATGCAACAACCAATGCCAACAACTACAAGGTCTATCAAATAATAAATGGTGAAAAGATATTAAAGAGTTCACCGACAGGCACAACGGCAACATTTACAAACCTGCCGGACGGGGACTATTCATACGAAATTTATTCCTACAGCACTCGGTTCGGGGAATCTCAGGAAGGTGCGCGCCAAGCATTTTCATTAGTACACCCAGAGATGCAGTCTCCTGAAAATGTGATTCAATCAATCAAAAGTCCAACTCAGTTTGCAATAAGCTGGGATGCATCGCTTTATGCAGCCAATTATCGAATTTATGAGATTATAGATGGACAAAAGAAATTAAAAACTACAACAACAGGAAAAACGGTCACCTATTCGAACATGCTTCCTGGCGTTTACAATTATGAAGTTTATTCCTACTCGACCCGTTTTGGAGAGTCCAAGGCAGGATCGAAAGTTCAAGTTACCCTAAACGGCCAAACAATGGAACCACCAGCAAACTTGACTTTGACGCTTGCGAATGGAAATGATGTAACGCTTAAATGGAATACAGCCGAATATGCCAACAGCTATAAAATCTATCAGGTTGTTGATGGGGAAAGAGTTTTAGCAAGGACCCTAACTGGAACAACTGCCGTTTTTTCAAATATGCCTGAAGGCGATCATCAGTTTTTAGTGACATCCGTCTCGAATCTTTTAGGTGAATCACCTGAAGGATCTGAAGAGAATGTTAACATCACCTTCCCTGAAATGCTGCAGCCTGCTGCTTTCACGGCCAAGGTTCAAAACTATAATGATGTAGTTTTAAATTGGGGATCTGTCCAATATGCAACCAGCTACAAGATATACGAAAAAATTGGGGATAAAGAAGAACTAATCAAGACATTATCTTCGCTATCAACAAGCCTGAGCAATGTTACAGAAGGCACCCATAATTATGTAGTCCGCTCAGTCAGCTCACGGTTTGGCGAGTCCGTAGAAGGTGCTGAAGTTAGTGTTTCGGTTGTTTTTCCGGAGTTAGAAGAACCTGCTGGCCTGACACACACCATCACAAATGGTAATGACTTAACACTTAAATGGACTGCGGTTAGCTATCCATCAGGCTACAAAATCTACGAGATTATTGATGGAGAGAAAATATTAAAGAAGACTGTATCAGGCACATCCACCATCTTCTCGAATTTGCCAGAAGGGGATTATGACTTTATCGTCCATTCTTCCAGCGTTCGATACGGGGATTCACCTGAGGGAAGTAAAATATCGGTTACAATCGTTCATCCAATTATGGAAGCTCCGGAAAACGTGACGGTTAACATTTATAACGGAAATGACATTGCCTTGAAATGGAACGTATCAACCTATGCGACAGCCTATAAGGTCTATCAAATTATTGATGGAGAGAAAGTATTTCAGCGGCAGGTGACAGGTACGGGCACTACGTTTGCAAATATGCCTGAGGGTGACTATGAGTATGAGGTTCATTCTTACAGCTCCCGTTTCGGTGAATCACCTGAAGCAAGCAAGCTAACTCATACCCTGGTGCATCCGATTATGCAGGCACCTGTCAATCCTACAAATACGATTACAAATGGAAATGATATTGTTCTTAGGTGGAGCGCATCAACTTATGCTACAGGTTATAAGATCTATCAGATTATTGATGGAGAGAAAGTGTTTCAGCGGCAGGTAACGAGTATTTCAACTGCATTTACCAATATGCCGGAAGGGGATTATCAGTATGAAATCCATTCCTACAGCACTCGGTTTGGTGAATCACCGGAATCGAGTGAGGCAACATTTAATTTAACCTGGCCGGAAGTGGTGGCTCCGGTTATAGTGGGCACTGTGTTCAATGCGAATAATGTCAAGCTGACTTGGAAGTCTGTACCGTGGGCAAATGAATACCGCGTCTACAAGGTAGGCGGAGATGAAAAGACCCTGATCTATAAAGGTACAGCTTTAACCTACAGTGTCTATAATTTGACGGAAGAAAGCCATTCCTTTGAAGTAACAGCCTATAGCACTCGGTTTGGTGAATCTGTTGTTTCGAATCGTTATTCAGAAACAATCGTCTATCCTGAAATGGAAGCTCCAAAGGCAAGCCTTACACTTTTAAGCGAAACAAGCGCAAGAATCATGTGGGACTTTGTCACTTATGCAAATGGCTACAATATTTATGAAATCATTGACGGAGAGGCAGTGCTGGTTGCCGAAAAGGTTAACAACCTGTCTTATACGTTTAAAAACTTGTCGTACGCCAACCATCTTTATTATGTAACTTCCTACAGCAACTCTTTTGGCGAATCAGATCCATCAGAGACAGTTCTGGCGAAATTGATCATTGATGAGGTTGCACCTGAAACGACTTCAGATGCTCCGAAGGACTGGGTGAAGGAAAGTCAGGCTGTTACCCTAAAAGCAACTGACGATGAAACAGGTGTCGATAAGACATTCTATTCCCTGAATGGCAGCGGATTTGTGGAAGGCACTCAAGTCGAGGTTAAAGAAGAAGGCGTAAATAAGATTTCCTTCTATTCAGTTGATAAGGTTGGAAACAAGGAAGAAGCAAAAACAGTTGAAGTAAAGATTGATAAAACTTCGCCTGAAACGGCTGCGGAGCTCCCTGCTGCCTGGGTGAGTGAGGATGTAACGATCACTCTGACTGCAGCGGACGAGCACAGCGGAATAGCTGCAACCTATTATTCTATCAATGGTTCAGAGTTCACCGACGGAACTTCCTTCACTGTAACAGAAGAAGGAATCAACAAGGTCTCTTATTACACTGTTGATGAAGCGGGCAATCAGGAAGAAGCTAAAACAGCAGAGGTGAAAATTGATAAAACTTCTCCAAAAACTGCTTCGAATGAACCTGCCGTTTGGGTCAACGAAGATGTAACGATCACTTTAACTGCAACAGACAGTCACAGCGGAATAACTGCAACCTACTATTCTATCAATGGTTCAGAGTTTACCGAAGGAACTTCCTTCAATGTAACTGAAGAGGGAATCAATAAGGTTTATTATTATTCTGTAGATGAGGCAGGTAATAAGGAAGCAACAAAGATGGCTGAAGTAATGATTGATAAAACAGCTGGCGTGATTTCTTCTAATGCTCCAGACGTCTGGGTTAATGAAGATGTAGCTGTAACTTTAACGGCCGCTGATGATCATAGTGGAATCGCTAAAACATATTATTCCATCAATGGATCAGAATTTGCGGAAGGCTCTTCGATTGTTGTTGATCAAGAGGGAGTCAACGAAATTTCTTATTACTCAATCGACCATGCCGGCAACAAAGAAGAAACGAAGACTGATGAGGTGAAAATTGATAAGACTCTTCCTGTGATCACTACAAACTTTAATGAATTGTACGAACTGGGCAGTACACTCCAGTTGGATTACAAGACATTAGATGAATTGTCTGGAATCGCCTCTGAAACGGTAATCTTCTCACGTCCGGGCGAACTTCTGGGCACAGAGATTTATAAAGGTTCAAATTTAACTTTAGACCAGCCAGGCGATTACACAGTTATCATCATTGCTAAAGATCACGCCGGTAATATTACATCAGTGAAAAAGCAATTTACAGTTTATATTCCAGCAACTGTAGAAGTAACTCCAAAAGTAGTAAAAGGAAACAAAGGTGTATTTACTGTCCGCGTTGAAGTTCCTGAAAACTACGTTGGTCAGCTTAATCTTGATGCAGCGACTTTAAATGGAGTGAAGGCATTAGCAACTAACAAGGGCTACTATAATCAGGCGAAGCTAGGCCAGTTCAAGTTCGAACGCTCCGATTTCAATTGGGCTGCGCCGGAAGTTTCTGTTGAATTTCGCTCGCTGGTTAACGGATACCTGGTTATTGGACATACCACAGTAATAGTTAAAAAGTAATATCTTTGTCTCTCTACCTCGTAGATAACCCGTTCGGTTTAAAGAGAGAAAAACGTAATTCACAATCAGAATAACTCCTTGTTTAACAAGGTAATTAACAGGCCAAATCGCAAGGCCTGTTTTCCTTGTTGAATTTGGTAATATTTTACTTATAAATGTTATAATAAAGGTGTTATAATTTGAAGTATTGTTATTTTTATATAATATAGGGGGGAAAGAGATGGATGATTTATTTTTAATATTGTTTTTTATATCTACATTAGCACTTATTATAGGCTTAATTAAACCTAATATTGTATTATCGTGGTCTCCAGCAGCCAAAAGAAATAGGAAATATGTGGCGATGTATTTTGGTATTGCAACAGTAGTATTTTTCATTTTATTTGGAGTAACTACACCTCCCACAAACGAGAGTGCTGTTAACAGCGAACAAATAGAGAGTGAGAATGAAGATAAAATAGAAAAAGAAGAAGAGGCAGCTAAGCTAGAGGCAGAAGAGCAAGCTAAGAAAGAAGCAGAAGAGGCAGCTAAGCTAGAGGCAGAAGAGCAAGCTAAGAAAGAAGCAGAAGAGGCAGCTAAGCTAGAAGCAGAAAAGCAAGCCAAGAAAGAGGCAGAAGAGCAAGCTAAGAAAGAGGCAGAAGAGCAGGCTAAGAAAGAGGCAGAAGAGCAAGCTAAGAAAGAAGCAGAAGAACAAGCTAAGAAAGAAGCAGAAACGATGTCACAGCAACAGGCAGTAATAATGGCTGAAGATTACCTAGATTATACTGCCTTTTCAAAAAGTGGCTTAGCAGAACAGTTAGTATTTGAAGGTTTTAGTAATGATGATGCTACTTATGCAGTAGAAAAAATCAATGTAGATTGGAAAGAACAAGCAGTTAAAATGGCTGAAGATTACCTAGATTATACTGCCTTTTCAAAAAGTGGCTTAATAGAACAGTTAGTATTTGAAGGTTTTAGTAATAATGATGCTACTTACGCTGCTGACAGTGTAGGTCTATAATAAAACTTTTCAACAATTTGAGAGTTAACCCTGCTAGTTCGCTTGGAGACCAAGGCGAAGTAACGTTGGCGTTAGTTCAAGAAGATATTTTTTACTTAAAAGGAGCTCTGGAATCTAATCCAAGCTCCTTTTAAGTGTCTGTTATTTTGTTTATCTTTAAATCCATTCCAATGAAGTTTCATCTATTAAAAGCTTGAGGAGCAGTTTATCTACAACGTCAATTTCTGTGTACTCCATATATTTAGCATAGTAAGAGATAATAACTCTTGCGCGTTTTGAAATAAGCCAATCCACCTTATCTGCATTGATATTCCTGGTTCAATAAATTTCATTACTATTTCCTTATTGTAAAACCAGTCTACCCATTAATAAATAAAACAATAAAAAAGAAGGTGCGAATTACCCTCAACCGAACGGGTCACTCTACACAGACAGAGGGGCTTTTTATTGTGAGTGAACCTCTAATAACATAAAACTTAAAAACTTTTCTTTCATGCCGATAATACTATTAGATTATCATTCGAAATATTTAGGGGGATTCATGATGGAGCGTCTGTCAACGGCGTCTGTCCCCGTACAGCATAGAATCACACACATTGATGGGGCAAATGGAGTACAACCAAAACAACAAAAGGCCGAAAAGGAAGTCATTAAAGCAATTACTTCTAGTGAAAATGAACAATCTCCCCCTTCAAGAGAGAAGGTTGAGGAAGCTATCCAAGGATTGAACGGGTTTTTGGAACCGGCCCATACCTCACTAAAATTTGAATTTCATGAAAAACTGAATCAGTATTATGTAACGATTATTGATGATAAAACGAGCGAAGTCGTACGGGAAATTCCTGCGAAAAAGCTTTTGGATACATATGCAGCCATGACGGAGTTTCTTGGACTGATGGTCGATAAAAAGATATAAAGGGTGATATAAATGAGAATCGGCGGACTGGCCAGCGGAATGGATATTGATTCAATCGTTGGCGAATTAATGAAGGCACAAAGGATGCCACTGGATAAATTAAAACAGAAAAGACAAGTGATTGAATGGCAGCGGGATGATTACCGCTCCATGAACAGCATGTTGTTAAACTTCAGGCAGGAACTGACGAACATGAAATTATCCACTGCCTACCGGGCGCGAACTACAAGTTCAACGAACACGGATCGTGTTACGGCAACAGCCAGCAGTGCTGCTTCTCAGTCATCTTACTCAATCAGCCGAGTTGATCAGCTCGCAAGTGCAGCAACAAGAATTACCAACGAAGGGATTTCGGCAGATTCAACAAATAAAATCGATGCATCCAAGTCCCTATACAGTCAGCAGGCGAAGCTGGACAGTACATCAGGTTTTACATGGTCTGAAGGAAGTGTTGGATCCAAAACAATTGCTGCTGATGGTACAAGCACTACCTTTTCGTTAGGTCTTAATGCAGGAGAGCAAATCCTCACTGCAGAAGCATCGAAAATGTCAGTAAAAGTAAACGGTGCAGCCTACCAGATCGTAACCGACCCTGCTGCCACACTGACCAGTAACCAGGTTCTCCTTGGAACTGATGGTTCTTTAACCTTTAGTAATGCTTTAGCGAAGGATTCCAGTATTAAAGTTGACTATATCACTGATCAAAAAGTGACCTCAAACACCTTAACCGCCGAAACCAGTGAATGGCAGCTTGGCGGGGGTATAACGGGTGCTAGTCTGAGCCTGCAAGTTGGAACAGCCTCGTATGTTACGAACGGTGCAGCTGATGCAGAAGGGTTTACGCAGCTTGTTGCAAATGGTGATCCGACCACTGTTCTTGGCAAAATCAATCTTGATACAGGGAAGGTCGTTTTTAACGAACCGCAAGCTGTTGGCACTGAGCTTAGTGCAACCTACAAACAGCAATATTCAGCTTTTAATATAACTTCGCAAACATCGAAGGGTGCTGTTAGTGAAAACTTCCTTGTGGCCTCTTCAGAATCGCTTAGCCAAGTTGTCAGTAAGGTGAACAGCTCAAATGCAGGTGTGTCAATGTTTTATGATAGCTTTTCCGATAAGGTTTCGCTTACCCGGAAAGAAACGGGTGACTTTTTAGCTGGAGCAGGAAACGAAATTTCTGCCACAGGCACGTTTGCAGCCGACCTGCTTAAATTTTCAGGCTCAACTGAAACAGGCGGCCAGAATGCTATATTCACGATCAACGGGCTACAGACGGAACGAAACACGAATACATTTACAATGGACGGCGTAACCTTCACACTAAAGCAAACCTTTACAGACGGGAACGCTGTGTCGATTAATGTCAGCAATGATACAACTAAAGTTTTTGATAATATTAAAGGGTTCATTGACAAATACAATGAATTAATCGATAAAATTTCAAAGAAAACGTCTGAGGAATATTACCGTTCTTATTCGCCGCTGACAGATCAGCAGCGTGAGGACCTGTCAGATAAACAGCAGGAAAAGTGGGAAGAGATGGCGAAAAGCGGCTTGCTGCGCCGAGACCCAATCCTTAGCCAGGCGCTGAGCGGCATGCGATCTGATTTTTACGCACCGGTCCAAAATGCCGACGTCAATCCGCTGTTTAATCAGCTTGCAAGTATCGGCATTAAAACAACCGCCAACTATTTGGAAGGCGGGAAGCTTCAAATTGATGAAGCGAAGCTGAAAAAAGCGATTGAAGAGGATCCGACATCTGTAGAGAATTTATTCCGTGCTACAGGCACAACGGATTCGGAAAAGGGAATTCTGCACCGTTTAACAGATACCACGAATGAAGCAATGAATAAACTCAAGGAGCGCGCTGGAAATACTTTTTCCACCAACCAGCAGTTTATGCTTGGCCGCCAGCTTTCCAATGTTGATAAGCAGATCAACAGGTTTGAGGATCGGATGAAGACAGTTGAGGACCGCTACTGGCGCCAATTTACAGCGATGGAAAAAGCGATTCAGAAGGCGAATAGCCAATCATCGTATTTAATGCAGCAGTTCTCAATGTAGACTTTTATGAAGAACATTTTTAACAAATAAAGAAAGCACGCAGTTTAAAAGGAGTGTACCTTGTGGCAATCAATAACCCCTACAAAAGCTATCAGCAAAACTCAGTTAATACCGCTTCACCGGGCGATTTAACTTTGATGCTGTATAACGGCTGCCTGAAATTTATCAGTATCGCCAAGCATGCGATCAGTGAAAAGCAGATCGAAACGAAGAACACGAATATCCAAAAGGCACAGAACATTATTCAGGAACTGATGGTCACCCTAAACATGGACCTTGACGTCTCAAAGGATATGATGTCATTATATGACTACATCAACCGCCGCCTGGTTGAAGCAAATATTCAAAATGACGTGGCTATTCTTGAGGAGGTTGAGGGGCTCGTAACAGATTTTCGCGATACGTGGAAGCAAGTGATCCAGATGAACCGCAAAAAGCAGTTTGAGCTTGGCGGCCGAGTCTAATGAGCGCTGTCCGTGAATTTCATCAGCTAACAACCGAATTAATCGATCTGCTTCAAATGAAAACGGACCGCGATGAAAAAATTCTTCAAGTAGAGGCGCTTTTGGAGCAGCGGGAGCAAGCGATGGTCAGAATCGTTCCTCCCTATTCTGACGATGAAAAAGCGCTCGGAAAATCATTGATTGACCTAAACCGCCAGTTAACCGGCTTGCTATCAAGGGAAAAGCTTTTGATTCAAAAGGATATGAAGGATTTAAGCAATAAAAAGGAATCGAACCTTAAATACACCAATCCTTATGAAAATGTGTCGGTTGACGGGATGTTTTATGACAAGCGAAAATAGGTGAAAGAGTGTTCACTTTAAAAGAGGAAACATTTGAACTAATCAAGAAGTACATGCAAATTTTACATACTGTAGAGGAAGCGTTTGAATTCATCTCTGAGGGTTATGAGGCCCATGATTTAACCGGTTCAGAAGAGCTGGTGAAAGATACCTTTAAGGCTTTCTCACAAATCATGGAAACTCATTTTCTCTTAGGCTATTACTTTAGGGATAAGCCAGCTGTATTAAATGTCCTGGCTGAATTTGAAGAGGTCGCCAAGCTGTCAGAACGTCTGCACAGCATGGTCGCCACTGAATGGGCAAAGCAGCAATTTATCCATGAACAACTGTACCCTGCCTTTATAGAGTGGAGCACAGCTGTTCAAAAAGAATTAAATCCATACATACAATCTTAACCGTCTGAAACCCAGGCGGTTTTTCTCATAATATCAGAATTTATATGATTCGTATTTTATGCGGGGAAGAGAAATGCAAATCAATTCCGCCCAAACTTCCTAAAAGAAGTGTGAATATTCAAAGGGTGTGAAAATCCGAAAAAGGATTTAAATTGTTTAATTGTGTGTGGAAATATCGCCAGTCACTCTTTACGATTGATGAAGGTTTGCGCGTTATTTTTCTGCTTTATTGGAAATGTTGATTTTTGTTCTCTGTTGATTGGAGCAGAAGGCGCTTGACTCCAGCGGGAGCAGCGGGACAGGAGAGACCCCACAGGCGCTTTAGCGCTGAGGAGGCTCACCGCCCGCCCCGCGGAAAGCAAGCGTCTGGAGCGGAGATCAACAGCACCGTTTCAGAGGATTAAGTTAAACCCATCACTTTTTCCAAGCCCGCAATAAAAGTTTGTCCAAACATCAGTCATATGTGTCCAAATTATGTAATAGATTGAACTATCAACCCCAAAACAGATGAATTCTCACAAAGCCATGGGAGACTAGGGTTTTAGGCATAATTCGACAGAATTAGCGGGCAGTCTATAAGGTTATTACTATGCCGACCTTGCAAAACGTCATTAATTCGTCAAAACTTATAGCTGTTTTTGCAGGAGATTGTTAGGGTAAAATAGAAATGTAACTACATAGCATTTTCAAAGGAGGAGTTCGCATATGGATTATAACATTCGTGGGGAAAACATTGAGGTAACTCCGGCAATTAGAGATTATGTCGAGAAAAAAATTGCCAAGCTTGACCGCTACTTTACAGAATCACCAAACGCAAACGTAAATGTTAACTTAAAAACGTTTCAAGATAAACGCTCCAAAGTGGAAGTAACAATTCCAATGCAAAACCTGGTCCTTCGTGCTGAAGAAAACCATGAAGATATGTACGCAGCAATTGACCTAATTACAGATAAATTAGAACGCCAGATTCGCAAGCACAAAACAAAGGTAAACCGCAAATTCCGTGAGAAAGCCAACATGGTGGATTTTGCTCCAATTTTTACTGAAGTAGATGAGCTTGAGGATCAAGATGAACTGGAAGTTGTCCGGACGAAGAGTTTTGATTTAAAGCCGATGGACAGCGAGGAAGCGATCCTGCAAATGAACATGCTGGGCCACAACTTCTACGTTTTCACTAATGCAGAAACGAACGATACAAACGTTGTATATAAGCGTAAAGATGGCCGCTACGGCTTGATTGAAGCTCATTAAAGCAAGAATGCAAGCTCGCAGTCACGTTGGCTGCGGGCTTTTTATTTGTTCAGCGTACTATAAAAGTTCCAGGTTGTGGATAGTCGCAGGTATTGTCATCATCCAGGTCCAGCGTACTTCGCCCACCTCCCTATGATAAGTCAACATCGAATCGCGTTCGCTCTTCGTGTTTCCTTTATCTCAGTCGGTGTGCTTCAGTCCATACGCCGTTTTACGGGCGCTTACGCTTTTGTTCTTATTCTAAACCTAAAAATGATATAGTAGTAGAAAAGGGTAGGAAAGGGTTATACATATGAAGCATCTCAATATCTTTATTGCCTTTTTTCGGTCGGGGATTCTTGGGTATGGCGGCGGACCGTCGTCGATTCCTCTCGTTCACAAGGAAGTGGTTGAAACGTTTAAATGGATGGATTCTGATGAATTTGCCGATGTATTGGCGCTCGGAAATGCTCTTCCAGGACCTATTGCCACGAAAATGGCCGGATACATCGGATACCGCGTTGGCGGGCTTTCTGGCATGGTTGTAGCCCTTACAGCGTCAGTCCTGCCCACAGTGATTCTCATGATTATCCTGCTTACAGCTCTAAATACCTTCAAGGATAAACCGTGGGTCAGCGGAATGTCGAGTGCTGTCATCCCTGTTGTTGCGGTTATGCTCGGAAAGCTGACCTGGGATTTCTTCAGCAAATCAGGGAAATCAAAGCTTGGCTGGATGTGGTCACTCCTGTTTGTCGCCGGAAGTTTGCTGCTGTTAGAGGTAGTTAATGTTCACCCTGCGATGATCATTTTTGCGTTATTGCTGGGGGCTCTTTTGAAAAAGAATTCCCCTGCCGAACAGGAGGGGAGCTCATCGTGATTTATATCCATCTGTTTTTGGCCTTTTTCATTCCCGGAATTCTTGGGTATGGCGGCGGGCCTTCTTCTATTCCGCTTGTTGAAAATGAAGTGGTTGACCGCTATGAATGGCTGTCTGTAAAAGAGTTCAGTGAAGTGCTTGCGATGGGCAATGCTTTGCCTGGCCCGATTGCCACGAAAATGGCTGGCTATATCGGCTATGACCAGGCCGGGATTACAGGTGCGGTCGTGGCGATTTTTGCTACAGTGGCTCCATCCTTGATCTTGATGATTAGCCTCCTGAGCCTGCTTATGAAATACAAGGAGTCGCCTAGGGTAAAAAGAATGACGATTGTTGTCAGGCCGATTATCGCTGTACTTCTCGGAATTATGACTTACGATTTCTTTTTCACATCTTATGAGAGCGTTGGAATGCTGCAAACAGTGTTTATTGGTGGAGCGAGTTACATATTGATGGAAAAGTTGAAGGTTCACCCTGCCTATGTGATTGCAGGTGCACTTTTGTATGGCGGCATTTTTTTAGGCTAAGAGGGAGGAAGAAAAGTGACATTTTCAATTGTAGGATACGATGCAAAGGAAAAAGAGTGGGGCATTGCGGTTCAATCTAAGTTTGTCGGCGTTGGTGCTGTTGTTCCATTTGCAAAAGCAGGTACCGGAGCAGTAGCAACTCAGTCCTACGCTAATACTTCCTACGGACCCCAAGCGCTAGAATTAATGGCGGCAGGGAAGTCAGCAGAAGAGGCGATGGAACTTATCACGAAAGATGATGCAGACAAGGAGCTTCGCCAGGTTGGCCTTATTGATGCATCTGGAAATCCGGCTACTTTTACAGGAAGCAAGTGCTACAACTGGGCAGGCGGTGTTACAGGAAAGAATTTTGCAGCGCAGGGTAATATTTTGGTAGATGAAAAAACAGTTCAAGCGATGGCGGACACGTTTATCGAAACAGAAGGCAGCCTTGCCGAGCGTCTCCTCTCAGCTCTTAATGCGGGACAGGAAGCTGGCGGGGACAGCAGAGGCGAACAGTCAGCTGCACTCTTAGTCGTCAAAGAAAAGGGCGGCTATGGCGGCTTTAATGACCGGTACATTGATTTGCGTGTTGATGATCATGCTGAGCCAATCACTGAGCTGATTCGTGTCTTCAGGCTTCAGCAGCTTTACTTCGCTCCATCCAAGCCAGAGAACGTTGCTGCAGTTGAAGGGTCGCTTAAAGAAGAGCTTACAGCCAACCTTCTAAGGCTGAATTATTTAAAAGCAGAGCTTGAGAATGATGAAGAATTATACAAAGCTTTAACAGCTTATATTCATACAGAGAACTTTGAAGAACGTGAGCAGGAAACAGGAAAAATTGATTTGGAAGTTTTAGAGTTTATGAGAAAGCAATAGAATGCAAAGCCACCTTTTCTGAAAAAGAAGGGTGGTTTTGTCGTTGTGGCGGTTGTTGCGTTTTTTGTGGCGCCTCAGCTGCAGTTTGTTTCGGCACAGGTTGTAAAAGTTTCGACTTTTTTGAAGAAAAAACATAGCTGATTTAAGAAGATTCTATTGTCAAACATTGCCTTCCTAGCACCGTCAGTTGTCACCCTATATTGGAAGTGGTAAAATTGTAGAGGGAATTATCGAATTTTTTTAAAAGGGATTTGCAAGGCACGAAGCGAATTTCTATTATCTCGAGTCCATGTTTACTAACAGGATATTTTTAAAAAATCAACTATCATCTTTATCTCTTTAGTTTGAATAGATAAAAAGGAGCGTCATAATGGGGATTTTAAATAAAATTTTCGACCAGAATAAGCGCGAAGTGAAACGCCTAGCAAAGCTGGCTGACCAAATTGATTCACTTGCTGTGGATATCGAAAAGCTATCCGACGAGCAGCTTAAAGGAAAAACAGAGGAATTTAAAGGGCGCTATGAAAAAGGAGAAACTCTCGATGAGATCCTTCCTGAAGCTTTTGCTGTAGTCCGTGAAGGAGCTCGCCGTGTGCTTGGTCTTCATCCTTATAAGGTTCAGTTAATGGGTGGTGTGTCCCTCCATGAAGGAAATATCTCTGAAATGAAAACCGGGGAAGGTAAAACGCTGACGGCGACGATGCCGGTTTATTTAAATGCGTTATCCGGAAAAGGTGTACATGTTATCACGGTCAATGAATATCTTGCCAGCCGTGATGCCCATGAAATGGGACAATTATATGAGTTCCTTGGCCTAAGTGTCGGCTTGAACCTGAACGGAATGTCTAAGGAAGAAAAACAGGCTGCCTATGCTGCTGATATCACATACGGAACAAATAACGAATATGGTTTTGACTACTTGCGCGACAACATGGTGCTGTACAACAACCAGAAGGTTCAACGCCCGCTTAATTATGCTGTTATTGATGAAGTTGACTCCATCCTTATTGATGAAGCGCGGACACCGCTGATTATTTCAGGTACAGCTCAAAAGTCAGCACAGCTTTATGTCCAGGCAAATGCATTTGTCCGTACGCTGAAAAAGGATGAGGACTTCACATATGATGAAAAAACAAAAGGCGTCCAGCTGACGGAAGAAGGAATTACGAAGTCTGAGCGCGCTTTTGGGATTGAAAATTTGTTTGACATCAATCACGTTACCCTTAACCACCATATTAACCAGGCGTTAAAAGCCCATGCAAGCATGCACTTGGATGTGGATTATGTGGTTCAGGATGGCGAAATTGTCATCGTTGACCAGTTTACAGGCCGTTTGATGAAAGGCCGCCGCTACAGCGAAGGTCTCCATCAGGCCATTGAGGCGAAAGAAGGCCTTGAAATTCAGAACGAAAGCATGACTTTGGCAACGATTACGTTCCAGAACTACTTCCGCCGCTACGAAAAACTGGCCGGGATGACCGGTACAGCGAAGACGGAAGAAGAAGAATTCCGGAATATCTATAATATGAATGTAGTTGTCATTCCAACGAATAAAGAAATCATTCGAGATGACCGAGCTGATTTGATTTACGCTTCAACAGAAGGGAAGTTTCGCGCTGTTTGTGAGGACATTGCCGAGCGTAATGAAAAGGGCCAGCCTGTGCTCGTAGGTACAGTCGCAATTGAAACCTCTGAATTGATTTCAAGATATTTAACGAAAAAAGGCATTCGCCATAATGTATTAAATGCGAAAAACCATGGCCGTGAAGCTGAAATTATTGCAGAAGCAGGCACAAAGGGCGCGGTTACGATCGCAACAAACATGGCCGGCCGCGGTACAGACATTAAGCTGGGCGAAGGGGTCGTCGATGTTGGCGGGCTAGCTGTTATTGGTACAGAACGCCATGAAAGCCGCCGGATTGATAACCAGCTTCGCGGACGTTCTGGACGTCAGGGAGACCCTGGTGTAACTCAATTCTACCTTTCAATGGAAGATGAATTAATGCGCCGTTTCGGATCGGACAACATGAAATCAATGATGGAGCGCCTTGGAATGGATGATACCCAGCCAATCCAAAGCAAAATGGTTTCCAGAGCGGTTGAATCAGCACAGAAACGTGTTGAGGGCAACAACTTTGATGCTCGTAAGCAGCTCCTTCAATATGATGATGTTCTCCGCCAGCAGCGTGAAATTATTTACAAGCAGCGGAATGAAGTCCTTGATGCAGAGAATTTAAAAGAAATTGTTGAGCAGATGATTATCTCTTCTCTTGAGCGCAATGTGCTTGTCCATACTCCTGCCAGTGAAGATGAGGAAGAGTGGAACCTTGAGGCCGTTATTGATTATGTGAATGGAAACCTTCTTAATGAAGGTGATATTACAATAGAAGATATCCGCGGTAAGGATGGCCAGGAAATCATTGAAACAATTCTTGCAAAAATAAAAGAACGGTACAATGAAAAGGAAGAACTGCTAGGAACGGAGCAAATGCGCGAATTTGAAAAAGTTATCGTACTTCGCGCGGTCGATTCAAAATGGATTGACCATATTGACCAAATGGATCAGCTTCGCCAAGGTATCCACCTGCGCGCTTACGGACAGATTGACCCGCTTCGTGAGTACCAGCAGGAAGGCTTCGCGATGTTTGAACAGATGGTTGCGTCCATTGAAGAATATGCTGCCAAGTACATCATGAAGGCTGAAATCCGCAATAACCTTGAGCGCCAGGAAGTGGTGAAAGGCCATGCGGTTAACCCGAAAGAAGAGGGCGGCAAGCCAAAGAAAAAACCAGTTACGAAGGTAATGGATGTCGGCCGCAATGACCCATGTATTTGCGGCAGCGGCAAAAAGTATAAAAACTGCTGCGGGAAAGTGGAATAGCAGTATTTCGGGGTGCCTGGGAGGATGACTGCCCGGGCATTTTCCGGAAAAAGGGCTATTAAAAGCGCCCGTCTATCGGCGACAAGCTTAAGACGAGCGCTGACAGTAGGCGTTTTTGCCTTCCGAAGCAATTGCTTCAGACCTCGTAGCCCGCTTTTCCAGGAGAGCCGGCGGGATGCCGACTCTCCTTTTAACTATTAATGTCTTTTAGAAGCCTCTTTTTTAAAAGATTGTTGTTCTTGCATGAGTTGTGAGAATAAAGGTTGATTGGAGCTGTAGATGCGAGACTCCTGCGGGATCAGCGGGAGGCCACTGAATATCTCCTGATTTTAAGTTTTCCTCAGGAGTCCTGATATGAAAAGTTGGCTTTTTATTCCGTAACTTGGAAATAATTCGGCAGTTTTCTTATTGAGTTTTATCCTTAGTTAGGTTTGGTAGTACCAGGTTGATTGGAGAAGAAGGTGTGAGACTCCTGCGGGATCAGTGGGACAGGTGAGACCCCGGAAGTGCTTTAGCACTGAGGAGGCTCACCGCCCGCCCCGCGGAAAGCGAGCATCCTGGAGCGGAAATCAACCGGTTTATTTAACAAAGCTATCCTTAAAGCACTTTTTGAGTGGCCTTATCAGCGGTACAGGTGAGACCCCACAGGCGCCATTGCGCTTCCGAAGCTCACCGTCCGCCCCGCGGAAAGTGAGCATCGGAAGCGGAAATCAACGACTGCTTGTTAAATAGCAACAAAGTTTGCAAAGTTATGACCTTAAGGTTTGAACACATATAATAGAAGATAACAAAATTATGAGGTGGGTTTTATATGGAATTAGCAGATATACGCAACGAACTTGAAAGAACATCCAAACGTTTAGCGAACTTTAGGGGGTCTCTTTGACTTAGACAATAAAGAAGCGAGAATTGCTGAGCTTGATGACGTGATGCTTGCCCCCGATTTCTGGAATGATCAGCAACAGGCTCAAACAGTTATTAATGAAGGGAACGCATTGAAGGACCAGGTCCATGAGTTTCATGATTTATTTGCAGCATTTGAGGATCTTGAGCTGACTTTTGAGCTTGTAAAGGAAGAAAGTGATGCAGAGCTGCAGGCAGAGCTTGAAAGTGAGCTGTCCAAGCTGACCAAACGCCTGGATGAATTTGAACTTCAGCTCCTGCTTAGCGAGGAGCATGACAAAAATAATGCAATTCTCGAATTACATCCTGGAGCGGGCGGAACGGAATCACAGGACTGGGGTTCCATGCTGCTTAGGATGTATACTCGCTGGGCTGAGAAGAAAGGTTTTAAAGTGGAAACGCTTGATTATCTGCCAGGTGATGAGGCGGGGATCAAGAGTGTCACGCTTGCGATTAAGGGGCATAATGCTTATGGCTATTTGAAAGCGGAAAAAGGAGTGCACCGTCTTGTGCGGATCTCCCCATTCGATTCATCTGGCCGCCGGCATACCTCGTTTGTATCATGTGAAGTGATGCCGGAGTTAAACGATGAAATTGAAATTGATATCCGGACAGAGGATTTAAAGGTTGATACGTACCGTGCCAGCGGAGCAGGCGGGCAGCATATCAACACGACAGACTCTGCCATAAGGATAACCCATCTGCCAAGCGGAGTCGTTGTGACATGCCAAACTGAGCGCTCTCAGATTAAAAACCGCGATCGGGCGATGAAGATGCTGAAAGCGAAGCTCTATCAGCGCCGGGTTGAAGAGCAGGAACAAGAGCTTGCTGAAATCCGCGGCGAGCAAAAGGAAATCGGCTGGGGCAGCCAAATTCGCTCCTATGTTTTCCATCCGTACTCAATGGTAAAAGACCACCGCACCAGTACTGAGGTTGGGAACGTCCAAGCCGTCATGGATGGAGAACTCGACGCATTTATCGATGCCTACCTCCGTTCCAAGCTTTGATTATAATTTGTTAAGCCTTCGCCGCCTTTTGCCGGTGAAGGCTTTTTGATTTTAACGAGTGCAAATAAACGGGCTCTCTCCACCAGTAAACTGCAGTTTGAACGTCAGAAAGTGTCTAGTTCCGGAAGTAAAACCCTAATAAACGCATCAATCCAATTTATTTGGTAAAACTAATCAACAGCATCTTGTTCCTGATTCCGCTTTTAGTCCTTTAATACGGCACCCTAGTGGCATTTACACCCTTTTATCCCCATGCTATACTCACTGTCAGATATTAGGACTAAAGGGGATACTTTATATGAAAAAGAGAAAAACTCAAACTGTTAATCCTAAGCTGGAACGTCTGCTTGAATACATATATGTCATCGTCGGTTCATCTATTGTTGCCGTGGCTTTTAATGTTTTCTTGCTTCCTAATCGGATTGCATCAGGCGGAGTGAGCGGGATCAGTACAATTTTTGATGCGTTGTTTGGCTGGGAGCCGGCCTTTGTGCAATGGGCCTTTAACATTCCCTTGTTCATATCGGGTGTTGTGCTGCTGGGCGGAGCATATGGTTTAAAAACGTTGGTTGGAACGCTGTTTTTGCCCTTTGTTGTGTTCTTAACGAGCGATGTGGAACCATGGACACTTGACCCGCTGCTGGGTGCGTTGTTTGGCGGGATTGGAGTGGGACTTGGGCTTGGGATTGCTTTTCGCGGCAAAGCGAGTACGGGGGGAACTGACCTTGCTGCGCAAATTATCCAAAAGTACACGGGTTTATCGCTGGGTACCTGTGTAGCGCTCATTGATGGCATGATTGTCCTTGCCGCAGCAATTATATTTGATATTGAAAGAGGCCTGTACGCAATGATCGGGCTTTATGTAACGAGTAAAACGATTGATTTAGTGCAGGTTGGCTTTGGCCGATCCAAGATGGCATTAATCATCACTTGCAAAGAAGAAGAAGTTCGCGAAGGTGTTTTGAATAAAATTGACCGTGGTGTGACAAAACTATCAGCATATGGTGGCTATACCGACCAAGTGCGCCCAATACTCATGTGTGTCGTGGATCAGACAGAGTTCACTAAATTGAAACAATTGGTCAAAACCATTGACCCGTCTGCATTTGTGATCGTAACAGATGCCTCAGAGGTATTGGGAGAGGGTTTCAAAAGAGGGTAAGCATGGTATAAAATAGGAGCGTATGTAATTTATGTTAAAAAGGGGGATTTATAGTGAAAAAGAAGTTGCTAGCTTTAATGATGGGTACCTCACTAGTACTTGCTGCCTGTGGCGGCGGGGAAGATGAAGCGACTGGCGGAGCAAACGCAGGGGATCCAGAAAAGCTTTATAACCAAAAATGTTCGAGCTGTCACGGCGGTGACTTGCAGGGTGGAGCGGGACCGAAGCTTAGTGATGTAGGTGCACGATTATCCCAGGAAGAAATCGAATCTGTAATTGCTAATGGGCAAGGCAGCATGCCTCCAGGATTATTAAAAGGTGAAGATGCTACGGCTGTCGCTGAGTGGCTGGCAGGTAAAAAATAAATTTGGTTTCCTAAGCATTCCGAAAAACGGAGTGCTTTTTATTTTTGACGACTCATTCATATAAATTCTCTTACTACCTTCAACTTGGGATCCCTCTACTATTTCTCCCAATCTCGCTCACTAACGACAGTAATTTTATAGAACACATTCCAATAACATCCATTTATATAGGTTTAATTTACCATAATAGGTGTATTATGGGGAAGTTTGGTGTATTTGAAAAGAAACTGTAATATTAAAAGGGGTTTTTTTGTCGGATGATGGTGATATAATTGGTTTGTTGTTAAATTACTGCTAATAGACTCTGTGAATACGACTTACTTATAAGGTGATTCCTAAATGATAGAAATGCAAGACGTATATAAAACATACCGAAACGGTGTGACAGCTGCGAACGGTTTAAATATAAAAATTGATGCAGGCGAATTTTTATATGTGGTCGGCCCAAGTGGAGCCGGAAAATCTACCTTTATAAAAATGATGTATCGAGAAGTAAGGCCAACGTCAGGAACGATTACGATAAACGGTGTTAATCTTTCCAAGCTGAGGGATAGCAAAGTACCTTTGCTCCGCCGCAATATAGGCGTTGTCTTTCAGGACTTTAAGCTTTTAAACACGTTAAACGTATACGAGAATGTCGCTTTTGCTCTCGAGGTAATTGAGGAGCAGCCAAGCTATATAAAGAAGCGTGTGATGGAGACACTCGAGCTTGTCGGGCTGAAAAACAAGGCCCGCATGCTGCCCACTGAACTGTCAGGGGGAGAGCAGCAGCGTGTGTCGATTGCCCGTTCAATCGTAAATGCACCAAAGGTTGTTATTGCTGATGAGCCTACTGGAAACCTTGACCCTGATACTTCCTGGGATATTATGAACGTCTTTGAAGAGATCAATATGAGAGGGACAACCATTGTCATGGCCACCCACAACAAAGATATAGTTAACACGATCAAGCACCGCGTTGTCGCCATTGAGGGCGGCCGGATTGCGCGAGATCAGCAGAAGGGTGATTACGGATATGAAGCCTAGAACTTTTTCCCGGCATATTCGTGAAAGTTTCAAGAGTTTAGCAAGGAACGGATGGATGACATTCGCGTCCGTCAGTGCTGTTACTGTAACTCTCCTTTTAGTCGGTGTATTCTTTGTTATCATGATGAACTTAAATAATGTGGCTACTACGATTGAAGAGGATGTGGAAATAAGAGTCCATGTCGATGTAGCTGCAAATGAACAGGATCGCGAAGCACTTGGCGAGCAGATCACTCAGCTCGCTGGAGTAAAAACCGTTCAGTTTTCTCCAAAGGACAAGGAACTTGATAATTTGATAGAAAGCCTTGGAACTGAGGGAGAAGCTTTTAAGCTTTTCGAACAGGATAATCCATTAAACGATGTCTTTGTCATTAAGACGACAGAGCCTACTGATACAATGGAGGTTGCCGAGGAGATCGAGGCATTTAATTATGTAGCCACTGTCAAATACGGCCAGGGTAAAATTGAACAGCTTTTTAAAATTATCAATGTCAGCCGAAATGTAGGACTTGCCTTGATTGTCGGCTTATTGTTTACTGCCATGTTTTTAATCTCTAATACAATTAAAATTACAATCGTTGCCCGGCGCCGTGAAATTGAAATTATGAGGCTTGTCGGTGCTACAAATTCATTTATCCGCTGGCCATTTTTTCTCGAAGGACTTTGGCTCGGAATCTTAGGATCCCTTGTGCCGATTGCAGCCGTGTCCTCTGCCTATTACTATGCTTATGGAATTATTGAACCAAAACTGAAGGATCATTTCATCCAGCTGATAGAGTTTGACCCATTTGTGTATCAGCTGTCTGCCATTCTGATTATTATGGGAGCGGCAATTGGAATCTGGGGAAGCCTCATGTCCGTCCGAAAGTTTTTAAAAGTGTAATCTGATGTTAGCCCGGGTTGGGCGCTGACGATAACCATAGAGAAAGTTACGAAACTATCAAAAGTAAGAGAGGGGTAAGTTCTAGTGAAAAAACAGATACTCTCACTAGCAATAGTCAGTACTTTAAGCCTGGGTTCATTGGTAAGCCCAACAATTCAACATGCTGATGCTAACAAGATTACCGATCTTGAAAACGAAAGAAAAAAGGTGACGGAGGAACGCTCTTCTGTAACCGAAAACATTAAAGAAAAAGAAGCTGAAATTAACGAAATTAAGAGTGAACAAGATAGAGTCCACGCTGAAAAGCAACGACTGGAAATCGCTATTGGCGATGCAGCCTCTAAAATTGAGGAAAAAAATGCTCAGATTGCCCAGACAAATAAAGAAATTGACCAGTTAAACATCGAAATCAAAGAGCTAGAAGAGCGGATTGACAAGCGAAATGAACTTCTGAAAAATCGTGCCCGCTCCTTCCAGGAGAATGGCGGAAGCGTCAGCTACCTGGACGTGCTTTTAGGAGCACAAAGCTTTAGTGACTTTGTTGACCGTGTAACGGCTGTTGCAACTATCGTTGATGCTGATAAAGACATCCTTGAGCAGCACCAGAAAGATAAAGATGATTTGGAACGAAAACAGCAGGAAGTTAAAGGAAAGCTTGCTAGTCTTCAACAAATGAAACAAGAATTAGAAGGCTTAAGGGCCGAGCTTAAAAAACAGAGTGCTGAAAAAGACAAGTTGATGGCCGAGTTAAAAGAAGAAGAAGGCCATGCTCATGCGGCCAAACTGGAAGCTGAGGAAGAAAGCGCAATGCTTGCAGCTCAGGAAGGTGCCATTAAAAAGGCAATTGAAATGGAGCAGGCCCGACAGGCTGAGATTGCAAGACAGGCTGAGATCGCCAGAAAAGCAGAAGAAGAGAGAAGAAAGGCGGCTGAAGCTGCGGCAGCAGCAGCCGCAGCTGCAGAAGCAGCAAAAAATAACGGCGGCAGCAGTGCACCCGCTCCGGTTGTAGCAGCCCCGGCACCAGCTCCCGCTCCGACTCCAGTGGTTTCGAACGGAACATGGACAAGGCCTGCAGCTGGACGTGTAACTTCAGGCATAGGACCTCGCTGGGGAACTTACCATGCAGGAATCGATATTGCTCAAGGTGGAATTGTACCGATCGTAGCGGCAGCTGATGGAGTCGTTATCCGTTCCTATTATTCTCCTAGTTATGGCCATGCTGTGTTTATTTCCCATTCTATTAATGGGCAGATCTTTACAACCGTATACGCTCATATGAGGAATCGTACTGTTTCCAGCGGAGAATTCGTTCCAAAAGGGACTAAGCTTGGCAACATGGGTAATACAGGCGACTCTCAAGGTCAGCATTTGCATTTTGAACTGCATAAAGGTTCTTGGAATCCATCAAAATCAAACGCAGTTAATCCTTTAAATTATATTCCTATGTAAACAGAACTTAAGGAAGAAGCGCTCATTGCTTCTTCCTTTTTATTTACCCCATTTTATAGAGAAAAAACCCTTTTTACAGTTAATTTACATTTCTATTTAGCGCCCTCTTTAGAGAAAAATCTTCATACCCTGTCCATCTATCACATATAATGGAGAACATACAATTACTGAAGAAGAGGCTGGACGGTCATAATTTAAAACAGCCGATAATAAATTTTAAGAGAATCAGAGTGAGGGACAAGGCTGCGAGGGGGATATGCATGAATAGAAAGTGGTTGGCGCTGTTAATGACTGGATCGATGTTAACGGGTGCCGGTGGAACCTATGCAGGAATGCAATGGTATCAACAAGAAGATGGCTCAGACCTTAACCAAGGGACAGCCGAGTTGGGATCTGGCTTGAAAAATAGTTCAGAGAATGGGGATACTCTGGCAAAGGTGGAACAAGCCTATGGCTTAATATTAGATAAGTATGTAGAAGAAGTCGAAGAAGGCCAGCTTGTAGAGGGAGCGATCCAAGGAATGCTTTCAACGCTTGAAGACCCTTATTCAGTATATATGGATAAAGAGACTGCCAAGCAATTCAACGATACACTGGAATCTTCTTTTGAAGGAATAGGGGCTGAGGTAAGCGTCGTGGATGGAGAGATCGTGATTGTATCTCCATTTAAAGATTCGCCTGCTGAAAAAGCCGGTTTAAAGCCAAAGGACCAGATACTCAAAGTAGACGGGGAAAGTATTGAAGGGCTGGACTTATATGAGGCTACTTTGAAAATACGCGGTGAAAAGGGAACAGTTGTTAAATTGGAAATAAGACGCCATGGAGTTAAGGACCCTCTAGTGGTCGAGGTGAAACGGGATGAGATCCCACAGATTACGGTCTATTCTGATGTTAAAAAGCAAAATGGGAAAAATATAGGCTATCTCGAAATTACCACCTTTTCAGAGGAAACTTCAAAAGAGTTCCAAAAAGAGCTAAGAGATTTAGAGGAGAAAGATATTGAGGGACTGGTTATTGATGTTCGCGGCAATCCAGGAGGACTGCTGCTTAGTGTTGAAGAAATTTTAAAAGAGCTTGTTACGGAAAAGAAGCCATATGTGCAGATACAAGAGCGTAATGGTGAAAAAACCAGGTATTTTTCAACCCTTAAGAAGCCAAAGGATTATCCTATTGCAGTCTTAATTGATAAAGGCAGTGCATCTGCCTCTGAGATTTTAGCCGGAGCTCTAAAGGAAGCTGGCGGATATGCGCTGATCGGAGAAAATACGTTTGGGAAAGGAACTGTCCAGCAGGCTGTGCCGATGGGGGATGGCAGTAATATTAAGTTAACTTTGTTTAAGTGGCTGACCCCTGATGGGAACTGGATTCATAAAGATGGAATTAAGCCAACTTACGAGGTAAAACAGCCTGAGGTATTTGAAACACACCCGCTTCAAGTGGAAGATCCGCTTAAAAGGGATATGAATAATGAGCAGGTAAAGAATGCGCAAATGATGCTTGAAGCAATTGGGTTTTCCCCAGGCCGGACGGATGGTTATTTTAATGAACGGACCGAGACAGCCGTTAAGGCATTTCAAATGCAGAATGAACTCGAGCGAACAGGCGTCATTGATTCAAAAACTGCTGCTGCCCTAGAGCAGGCCGTCTTAAAAGAAATGCGCAAAGAAGAAAACGACATCCAGCTCCAAACTGCCATCCGTTATCTAGCAAAATAAGAACTAAGGTGACAGGCACCATCCAGTTTACTGGATGGTGCCTGTCACCTTTTTAGGTTTTGGTAAAACTAGTAATATGTTTTGCTAGGGAATTTTGGTAGAATGGTTTTAACTAAACTTATTGTGTTGGACTATTTTACATAGAGGCTGGTGAATATTGGGTGACGCAGGAAATACTGTTTGAATTTTTAAAAGGGACGGGTATGTTGTTTCTTCACCCTCTGTTCTATTTTTTGTTTTTTATAGCAGCAGTTCTTGGAGTTATGCGTGTGAAGAGGGAGCGGCGGAATTTTCATCTTCGAGTTGAAGATGCCTATTTTGAGCTGAGACAGCTAATCCCTCTCGGTGCAGTGATTGGATTAGGCGTTTCGCTCGTTGTACTGTCAGCCGGTCTGACTGTACCTGTGGCTGTGGTTATTTTAACTGCGGTGGTCACGTTTTTATGGAGTTTGACCACAAAGATAAGGCTTTTGTCGCCGGCCTATACGGTTGGTGCTGCGTTCTTTGCACTGATTTTTATAAGCAGCAGGGATTTCTCCTTACCCGTTTTTAATCAAGAATTTTCAGCTATAGATGAAAAGGTTTATCCATCGTTAGCGATTGTTTTGGCACTGCTGATCATCGGGGAAGGAATCTTTATATTACTGAACGGGCACAAAGCTACTTCTCCAAAGCTAATTAAAAGCAAGCGGGGTCTGCCTGTAGGGGTTCATGAGTCAAGACGGATGTGGATGCTTCCGGTATTCCTTCTCGTTCCAGGGGAAGTGCTGACAGCACCTTTTGAATGGTGGCCGGTATTTTCAATTGGTGCGCAAACATATGGTTTACTGCTTTTTCCGTTTGCAGTCGGCTTCCATCAGCAAATACAAGGGCTGCTGCCCAAATTGGCCGTCCGAATGGTTGGAAGGAAAGTGGTCTGGCTTGGTGTCCTGATCCTGTTTTTAGCTGCAGGAGGATACTGGTACCCGGTAATTTCGATTGGAGCGGTGGCTCTTGCAGTGATTGGACGGGAGTTTATTACTCAGCGGCAGCGGATCCGGGAAGAAAATCTGCCTTTTTACTTTTCCAATCGCGATCATGGTTTAATGATTCTTGGAGTTATGCCAAATTCCCCTGCGAGCAAGATGGGCTTGAAGGCGGGCGAGCTGATTACAAAAGTAAATGGCGTGAAAATTCGGGACGAAAAACCGTTCTATGAAGCACTTCAGCGTAATCGTGCTCATTGCAAGCTGGAAGTTCTCGATACAAACGACCAAATTCGTTTTGTTCAGCGGGCCTTGTACGAAGGTGACCATCATGAATTAGGCATCTTGTTCATTCATGAAGGCAAAGGCCGCAAGAATCAGGCGGTGTAGCGGAAGCTTTTATACTATTAAACTTTTATGCAGAGGAATAGCATAATTCTTTTATGCAGAGGAATAGCATAATTTGAAATGGTATTTTTAATAAGTTTATTAAAGAGCTGCTGCCCGCAGCTCTTTTTGATTCCTATATTTTCTGGCAATCAGATCACCTTTCACACTGTAAGTTCATTAGACTCTATTAACGAGGGCGGTAACGTTTACTGGACTAGCTGCCGGGTATGGGTTTAAAGAAGAAATTTATAGAATTGAAAAGATCCAAATCCTATTTAAAGATGAAGTACAAACTGAAAGGAAGTGTTATTTTGACAAAAAGACTACTATTTTCTATACCTATTGGACTTTCACTCGTTCTTAGCGGCTGTACCGGCAATGGGGATGAAAACTCGGAGCAGGAAATATTAGAGACGTCAAGTGAAGAGTCACCAAGTGATGAACGACCGGTCGAGGAAACAGGATCAGAATTCGAGGATGAGAATTTTAGACTTGATGAAGAAAATACAGCTACTACAGAAGACGAAAATCTCTAACTGCCCATAAGAAAGTAAGGTATAAAAATTTGGATCAGTATCACTTAAACTTCATTTGAATTTGTTTAATTCGCTCTCAGCACGCCATTCATATATTTAAGAAACCTCGCCTGTTCTTTATGCAGGCGTGGTTTTTTCTAAAGAGGTGATTCTCATTGTCATTATAATGTTGATTATTTTCATTATTCTCTGGATGAAGGCAGATTTTTATCTGGGCAAACGAAAAACAACTCACATGCTGAAAGAATATCCTGTGCGGAAAGGGGATGTTGAGTTTTTTGGGAATGGTACTTACTATTTTTCAACACTTTTTAAGGATGTCTCAAACGCGGAATCGTATGTTCATCTATCTTTTTACCGGTTTAAACATGATTCAGTTGGGAAGGAGTTTCTACAGCTTTTAAAGACGAAGGCAAAGGAGAATGTAAAAGTACGATTGCTCTTAGACTTTGTAGGAAGTGTCAGCTTTCCTAAAAAAGAGGCTAGAGATTTAAAAAAGCATGGGGTAGAACTTGTTTATTCTCATAGACCCTCTTTTCCTTTTTTCTTTACTTCGCTTAATAGGAGAAATCACCATAAAATTATTGTTATCGACGGAAAGATTGGATTTGTTGGCGGCTTTAATGTTGGAGATAATTATGCAGAAAAAAATCCTAATATCGGATTTTGGCGAGACTATATGGTTAGGGTGAAAGGAAGTGGAGTTGAAGACTTACAAGATCAGTTCTTAAGCCATTGGTACAAATCAGGTAGGGATGGCGTAACAAAGGAAACTGTATTACCTGATTTAAGTGAAGGGAAGTCCAGCTTTCAGCTTTTTGCCTCGAACGGAGGTTTTTTTGACTCCAAGGTGATTAACTTAATAAAGTCAGCAAAGAACAGGATATTAATAGGTTCCCCATACTTCATTCCAACACCGAAGGTAAAAATTGCTTTATTAGAAGCAGCAAAACGTGGGGTGGAAATCAAAGTTATTATACCTGAAAAGGCTGATCAGCCTCTTGTAAAAGAAAGAGCTTTTTCAGAGTTTTCTTACCTTATGGAAAAAGGGATACAGCTATTTCTCTATAAAAATGGATTTTATCATGCAAAGATCATGCTGGTTGACCAGAATGCTGCTTATGTTGGGACCTCCAACTTTGATATTAGAAGCTTTCGTACCAATGATGAATTGATCTTGTTCACAAGTGACAAGAACTTTCTTGGTAAAATTGAAGAAAATTTACAAGAGGATTTACTTCATTCCGAGAAACAATCGTTATCAGACATAAAAGCAAAGAATGTTTTAACTAAAACAAAGAGAGCAGCAGCCCATTTATTCTCTGACTTTTTATAATTTACAAGGCTAGATGCAAAAAATATTAATGGCAAGGGGGGACAAATACTTGGAAACAAATAAAGAAAAGATGAAAAAAGCAGCTTTTCCTGTACTCTTAGTGCTAACGGGTTTAGTAACATCCATGTTTTTTGTCTATTTATTTGCAGAAATTGCAGAGGAAATGTTGGAACAGGAGCTGAAAACTTTTGATGATGCTGTAATAGGTTTTTTTAGAGCTATTGAAAGTAGTACGCTCAATCAGGCAATGATTTTTATAACAGAACTAGGATCTGTCTGGTTTTTAGCAACATTATCTATAATCACTATTCTGACTCTGTGGATAAAAGTGAAAGATAAATGGGGGATTCTTTTTTTCATTATCGGTATTGGCGGAGGCGGGTTACTGACTAGGCTATTAAAATATTACTATGGAAGAGGACGTCCTTCTATTAATCCAGAAATAGACGCAATTGGCTATAGCTTTCCCAGTGGGCATTCTCTTGGTTCCCTTATTTTCTACGGGTTTATCACCTATTTTATTATTCGTTCAGAGCTGAAAAAGTCGATTAAATGGGTCGCCGCATGTCTTGCTGGATTGTTAGTTGTACTGATTGGGATGTCGCGGATCTACCTGGGAGCTCATTTTCCGAGTGACGTTATCGCTGGGCACCTAGCTGGAGCTATTTGGATGATTCTATCGATTCTTGCCTTGGAATGGGTGCAATGGCAAACTGCAAATTCGATCAGGCCATTAAAAACCATTCGGGAATTTTTCCAACATAAATTTTAATCGCGCTTCCTAAGATAACTGACAGGAGGAGAATATGACAAGATGAAATTCAAATCGAACATAATCGGTATTGTATTAGGAGTATTAATTCTACTCATATTAGTATGGGGTCTTGCAGAACCATATTTTATCGATATACAAGAAGAAGAAGCAGTTATAGAGAATTTGCCGGCTGAATGGGAAGGAAAGGAAGTAGCCGTTGTCGGGGATTTTCAGGTTGGAATGTGGATGGATAACACAGCGACTGTTACCCGTATTTCCGAAAAACTTGCGAGCATGGAACCGGCTGCCGTCTTGATACTGGGTGATTTTATCTATCATGCCGTAAAGGATTCAGACAAAGAAATGAAACACGTAAAAGAACTTTTACGTCCTTTGACTAAAACAGACATTCCTGTTTTTGCAGTGCTTGGCAATCATGATTATGCTATGAAACTTAGAACTGATGAACCGAACGATCAAGCAGCTCAGAACGTAACTTCTACACTAAATGAAATGGGAATTGAGGTACTTCATAATGAATCTGTGCCATTGACACTTTCAGAGGGGGATCAGGTTGAAATAGGTAACCCGTCCTCGGATAGCCTGTATCTTGCGGGGATTGGAGCAGCCTGGCCAAACGAAGCGGATCCAGCTAAAGCTCTTGAAGAAATCCCTAGTTCTTCACCCCGTATGGTAATGATGCATAACCCAGATACTTTCGGGAAGCTGCCGGCCGATGCCGCTCCGTTTACCGTTGCCGGCCATACTCACGGGGGACAAGTTCGGATTCCATTTGCTCCGGAATGGACGTATATGACATACACCAAGAAGGATGAGGTGCACGCTGATGGCTGGATAGATGGATATGGTGCTTCAGGAAATCGGTTATATGTTAATCGTGGAGTAGGTTTCAGTGATGTGCCGATCCGTATAAATTGTCTCCCTGAGATTAGCTTGTTTACTTTAACCTCCTGATTTAAATAGAAACTTAAAGTGCAGTGAATCATTTTGATTCACTGCACTTTTTACCTTTTAGTTTTACAAGCTTTATCTTTAAAAAAATCCTTTATATTAATAAATTTATAAACACCCAGCTCATACCGGAGAATAAACCGGTAACCCCAAGAAAAATGAGAATCAGCTGCCTGTTGCCTTTCTTTTGTAACCGTAAGTAATCGTTATAGGTGATGTCCCCTTTAGCAAATCTCAATCCTATATCGTTTGGTTCAATAGAGAAAAGCCGACCATACTTATCTTCCAAAATCACCTTTGTTATCAAAGGCAGCGCCTCCTCTTTCAAGGAGTCAAAGCTATTTGGATGGGAGCTTTTAGTTTCTATAAGAATGCTTGTATTTCCAATAGTGTCAAATCGTAATGGTTTATAAAGTGATTGTTTGCATATCTTTGTTGCAAAGCTATAAGCTTGTTGTTCTATTGCATTATTAGAAACACACACTGGATTTTCACCTCATTATCATTATATTGCAGAAAGCGTACATCGTGAACTTTTAAAAAGATTTCTTTCTGAAAGTTTAGAGGGTAAAGCGGGGATATATTAATTTCCCGTTTAGGAGCTTTTCTTCAGGGTAGTTGAATAATAGGAGCAAAAGGAATATATATCGCAGCTTTGCTGCAGGCTCTAAAAATGCTGTTACACATCTGCCAAATTTTAACAAGGAGGAGTTCAACATGAAAAAACAAATTAAGCCGATTGCGGCGGCTTCAGTGTTAGCTTTCGGAATTGCTCCCCTTTCAGCGGGCGCAATTGAATACAATGAAGTACAGGATCAATATCCTGCTCTAACTGGATGGTCAGAAAGCGATTGGAACAGCTACCTTGAAGATAATTATGGTACTTCCCTAAGTGACTACACTACAACCGGGGATCTTGAGGCTGACATAGGAGAGCCGATTGATGTAGATATGATAGGAAATACAGATACTGAAGATCCCAATATCCTGGACATCATGGAAAAATATAATTTAAATACGGATGAACTTGTCTCATTTCTCGCAGCTTATGATAATCGTGATAATATTCACTTTGTCGGGGATCTAGAAAATGCATTACAAGATAGTGGTCAGACTCCGGTAAATGAAGGGTCGGGTAATGACCAAGCAACAACTGGAGATTCGGATAACGAGCAGACTACTGTAACTGATCAATCCACATCGGAGTCAGGCAATGACCAGGTGAATTCTGGAGATTCAACAAGTGACCAAGCAACATCTGATGAATCTGGAATTGATCAGTCAGAACTAGAGGAGACTTATTTAGTGCCACTTGGATGGTCGGTTGACGAGTTTAATAGATATCTAGACGATACCTATGATATGAATTTAAACGACTTAAATTTATTTGAAGATCTTGAAGCAACGGTAGGACCGGTGCTAACCGATGAAAATGAGCAAGAACTGATTGGGGAATATGATCTTACACACGATGAGTATGTGGGTCTTCTTAATGAATATGGAGAAACACCAGAAGATTATGATTTTGTTTATGATCTGGATGATTCATTAGAGTATTACACCAGTGAACAACCAAGCCAGGCTGAAACTGAGCAGGGCGCAGAGATGCCCGATACAGCGTCAAGTTCTGTAGCTTATATTTTAATGGGAATGGGAGCCGTAATGCTTGGTGGATTCATGCTTAAAGGCAGGAGAAAATACGGTGAACATTAATGGGTCGGAACGATAAGGAAAGAAAAATAAACAAACGGACCTTCGTTTTATTCATTGCCTGGTTTCTGATTGCTTCCGGCGTGTATATGGCTGTATCACATACCATAAAGTGGACAAAAGGGTATATGGCCGTTGAGCAAACCAGTGCAAGCGAGGATGTTACTTCACTAGAGCCGGGAAACGATATACATCAAGGTGATGGAAGCAGCTTATATTCAGAACAGCCCAGTGAGGGTCAGGAAATAGGCAGTATAAGTATTCCAAAGCTTGAGATTTCGATCTCGGTCTTTGAAGGAACAGCTGAAGCTCAGCTTGAAAAAGGAGTTGGCCATTTCTCAGGGAGTGTTCTCCCTGGTGAAAATAACAATAGTGTCCTTTCCGGCCATAGAGATACTGTCTTTCGCAGATTAGGTGAAGTGGATGAGGGAGATGTGATAATAGTTGAAACATCAGCAGGCGAGTTTACCTACAGGGTTAAAAAAATTCGTATTGTCGATGCAGATGACAGAACGGTTATTGTACCAAAACCCGAGGCGTCACTCACCGTAACAACCTGTTATCCATTCACCTATATCGGCGACGCTCCAGAACGGTACGTACTATTTGGAGAATTAATCGGATCAAAGACTGGCAATGAAGTAGAAACTTAATATAGGTTCGGGTGACAGGCACCATCCATTTTTCTGGATGGTGCCTGTACCACATAAACCTCCTAGCCAAATGGATAGGAGGTTTTTATTATTTCGGCAGTGTTACTTTAAAAGGTGCTAATTTTTTTGTTTCTATAAAACTTGAAAAATCAATTTGAAGAAGGGTATTTTCCAACGAATAGTTTTTAATATGATCTTCCCCATCCAGGTCAAATACCGACTGGAAACGCAGTGTCTCTTTATCTAACAGCGTCACTTCATTTTTTGAAATACTGTGACTGGCAGGAGGTACAGGATTGGCAGGGTCAATTTTATCCGCAAACTCCCTATCAATCAAAGTAAGGCTATAGGATAAATTGTTTAAAAGAATAGCTAATTGGTTTTTGCTAATATCCTCTGGCATGCCTGTAAACTCATAATCTAATAGTAATGTCTTGCCCACTTCCTTGATTTTGTTAACTTTTATTCCAAGATTCGAACGCTCACTTTCCAATGTAAAAGAACCGGCATTAAGCAGTTTGCGGACCGGAGGATCAGAAATTGAGACTGAAGGGTATAAGGTAATCGATTGAGCCTTCCCATTAAGTTTTTCCATGTTCTTGCGGAGGTTGGTGTGAAAGCCATCTTGCTCCGCTGTTCTGGAAAGTGTAGTGTTGTTTTCATAGTAGAACAACTCATTCCCTAAGTCGTCTACTGCTTTATAAAGGTCTATATGATCTCTCTCAAATGCTGATATTGTCTTAAATTCGAGAGTTGTTGAAGCATTGGCCAAAAGGATTTCTTTTATGTAGATCTGAAGCCCTTCATACGCTTGGGATTGATCGATGGCGATCGTTTCAATCTTATCCTGTGAGATTGGTATGTTAAACGTCCACTCACCTTTTATCCCGTTTATATAATGGATCGTAATCGGAAGAGTAAATCCTTTATGAATGGTTTCATAGGGGTATGCCAGCTTCCATTGAAACTTATAGCCGCTTTTAGTTCTTTTTGATGCGGTTGACATCCCGTTTAGCCAAGGATCGCTATCACCATTATTGTTTTCAAAATTCATATCGAAGCTTAGTTCGCCAGTCTCATTCGTTCCTTTATCAAGATCTCCTGTTATATCGCCAGTAACGGAAACCGAGTCGCCGTCAAAGTAGGCGTTATTCAGTTCAACTGTCATACCGTTTGCAGTTGCGGCCATATTCAAATCAGATACAAGGTTCTGTGCGGACAGATGCATACCCAGCTTGTCTCCGAATTCTTCGTAAATTCCTCCAATTAACGGGGCAGCAGCCAGCACACGATTCATGCTCGGATTGATAAGACCGGATGAAAGAGTTAATCCAATAAGCGAGGCTGCAGCGATGGTTGTGATGAATACCTTTTTCCTTGGCTTTCTAGTTGCCTGGCGTCCTTGTGCGATTCCTTTTTCAATTGCCTTCATAACAGCTTCCTTTGGAACATCAATTTGGTCTATTGCGTCCTTCATTTTGTTGTTATCCATGGCACTGCTCCTTTATCAAAATTTTTCTAAGTGCTTCCTTACCTCTGCTTAAATAGGTTTTAACCGTTCCCTCGGGAATCTCCATGAGTTCACTGATGGTTCTTATAGAATGATCATGGTAATAAAACAGGATGATTGCAGTTCGGTAACGTTTATCAAGATTTGCGATTATCTCGAGAAGCATAGTTGAGTCTTCATTTTTAATCTCCGGGAAGGGTTTGACAGCGGACAGCATGTTTTCTGTCAATGGAATAACCGTTTTACTTTTAATCTGCAAATCCCTTGAGCATCTAATCAAAATCCGAGTTAGCCATGTCATGAAATATTCAGGGTTTTTTAATGTGTGAATAGATTTAAAAGCCTGATAAGTCGTTTCCTGGACAATATCGAGCGAGTCTTCCTGGTTATGTACGTACAAGAAAGCTGTCCTGTAAAGTTGTTCATAATGCTGTTTGATTAAAAGTTCAAAAGCTTTTGTGTTTCCGTTAATTGCTTTTTTGACAAGCTTGATATTCTGATTCTTCATTTCACAACTCCTTTCTGACTATTAGTGGACAGAGAGTTTGAAAAAGTTTCAAGCATTTTATTTATTTTAAAAAGAACCTAATAAGTTTTCGGTACAGAAACCTGTAATACAAATTATACCTCTGTTGAAAGATAGTCGGAGAGGCTCTCTTTTTAAAATTTGTTCTTAGAGTATTAATAAGGCATGCCAGTCCTGCCAAAAAGTATATAAATTTAAAAATACAATCCTAACCTCAAATAAACCCACGGTTTTACTTTAACTAACACGATTCATCCTGTTCCTTTTTTGATGTATACTTAAAATTAGTGTACAGAGAGATGAGGGTGTGCCAATAATCACTGATGTTACAAGTGCTTCAAAGCTTTTGGTTTTTCACTGGACTAGAGCTACTTGTTAGTATTATGGATAGGTTTTTTCAGGCAGTATTTCTCCTTGTGAAGGCGTGGGATCTGACCTTTCACAACAGGTGCAAAGTGTTATTGAAGAAAAAACAACTGGGGTTTTTGGATATAAAGAGCAAGAGGGTAATTTTAAATAATAAATAAAAAACCTTTTAAATACAGAACAAGTTCACTTATTACTTAAGGAAAAGTTAGATTAGGATACCTGCCTTACTAGTTTGCGAACTAGTATTTAATTAGAAAAGGAGAGATAGTATGAAAGGAAAACAGTGGTGGAAAGAGAGTGTTATCTATCAAATTTACCCACGGAGTTTCATGGACAGCAATGGAGATGGGATCGGGGACATTCGTGGGATTATTTCTAAGCTTGATTACTTGAAGAAGCTTGGGGTTGATGTGGTCTGGCTTTCTCCTGTCTATAAATCACCCAATGATGATAATGGTTATGATATCAGTAACTATGAGGACATTATGGACGAGTTTGGTACGTTAAAGGATTGGGAGGAACTGCTTGAAGAGATGCATAACCGTGGCATTAAGCTGGTTATGGATCTGGTTGTTAACCATACTTCAGATGAACATCAATGGTTTACGGAAGCCCGTAAACCAAAAGATAATCCTTATCGTGATTATTATATTTGGCGTCCGCCTTTAAATGGGAAGGCACCAACGGACTGGACTGCCGTCTTCGGTGGCTCGGCCTGGGAGTACGATGACCAGACGGGTGAATATTACCTGCATATGTTCTCCAAAAAACAGCCAGATGTTAACTGGGAGAACCCCGAGCTGCGGGATGAAATTTATAAAATGATGAAGTTCTGGCTTGATAAAGGTGTTGATGGATTCCGAATGGATGTCATTAATATGATCTCAAAAAAGGAATTCCTCGCCCCGTATGAAGACTTTATTTCAGGAGACCCGGTTAATAAAGAGTATGAGCCTAATGGAGAACGAGTCCATGATTTTCTTCAGGAAATGAACAAAGAAGTCTTGTCAGAGTATGACATCATGACTGTCGGAGAATGCCCTGGTGTATCGCCGGAGCAAGCCGAGCTTTATACTGGCGAAGATCGCAAAGAGCTGAACATGGTGTTTCAATTTGAACATATGAGCCTTGATAAACAGCCGGGCAAGCAAAAATGGGACTTGAAGCCACTGGACTTAAAGGACCTAAAGGCAAATTTATCGAAATGGCAAAAACAGCTCGAGAATAAAGGCTGGAACAGCTTATACTGGAACAACCATGACCAGCCCCGGATTGTTTCGCGATTCGGAAATGACGGAGAATATCGGGTTGAATCAGCAAAGATGCTCGGAACACTTCTCCATATGATGCAAGGGACTCCGTACATTTACCAGGGGGAAGAAATCGGCATGACAAATGTAAGATTTTCTTCTATTTATGATTATAACGATATTGAAAGTCTAAACATTTATAAAGAACGAGTATTAGAGCAGAGTTACGATCCGAACGAAGTAATGGAATCGATTTACACAAAGGGACGGGATAATGCCAGAACTCCAATGCAGTGGGAGAGTTCAGCTAATGCCGGTTTCACAGCTGGCACTCCGTGGCTTCAGCTAAACCCGAATTATCCAGAAATCAACGCGGCAAAAGCGCTTGAAGATCAAAACTCAATCTTTTACCATTACCAAAAATTAATCAGTCTTCGTAAACAACACGAAATTATTGTTTATGGATCTTATGATCTGATTCTTGAAGATCATGACTCGATTTTTGCGTATACCCGGACACTTGGGAATGAAAGGCTCATTATCATCAATAATTTTTACGAAAAAGAAACCCGCTTTGAGCTGCCTGAAGATATTCAGTACACCAAAGCAGAACTGCTAATTAGCAACTATCCGGTTAATGAAGATCAAAGTTTGGCTGCAATTAAGCTGCGTCCATACGAATCCTTAGTATTTAGATGCTCGTAAAAAGACTTTAAGGTTCTGGGTAATTTTCAGCCCGGTAGAGCTCGTGGTCAACGAACTCTTGTACCTAGTCTATAATCAAATGGTCAGCCAGATATTCTGGCTGGCCTATTTTTATATGAAAAGTAAAGTGTAATTATCCGAATAATCTTTCGTCTTATATACAAGGAACACAACGGGAGGAGAAATCCGTGACAGATAAAAAGATGATAACGAGATGGTTTGAGGAATATGGGGATGATGTATATAATTTCTTGATTTATTATACAGGCACGGGCGATGAGAGGATATGGTACAGGAGGTTTTTGTCAAGGCAATCCGCAAGCTGGATACATTTGACGCAAGGTCCAGTCCGAAAACATGGCTCTTCAGTATTGCCCGCCATGCTGCTATTGATGAGATGCGGAAGCGAAAAAAAGAAACAGAGAAAATGGATAAAGCTTTAGCTTTCAGTGACCAGCCAAACCCGAATACACCAGAGGAAATCTTTCAATTAAATGAAAGGAAGCAGGAAATCTACCGTGGGACCAAAAGCTTAAAGCAATCGTATCATGATGTGCTTATTTTAAAGGGAATCAAAGAGCTCACCGTCCAGGAAGCGGCTGAAGTGCTTGGCTGGAATGAGAATAAGGTAAAAGTGACGTATCACCGTGCTGTAAAAGCGCTCGAAAAAAAACTGGGAGGGATTCTTGATGGATCATCGTAAGCTTTCAGAAGAACTAAATTCTTTCCCGAAGGATAAAAAAATGGACCATAATGTAAAAGCGAATATAGCCAGCGCACTGGAAGCGGAGCTATTAGTGGACCATAAGAAAACGTCTTTAACAGAAGGCATTTTTAAAAAGTCGATGATTGGAATAGCCAGCGTTGCTGCAATGGTGCTGTTTTCCGTTATCCTGCTTAGCAATGATTTAAACCTTCTTAATCCAGGCAAGGATGCTCCAAGTAGTTTTACAGGCTCGGCAGCTTTGGAGCTTACCAGTGTTTCGGTAGACCTTAAAAATGACAAGGGCGGAGTAGGGATCATGTACGGAGAAAAAGCAGGTGACATCATTTATCCTGTTGCTCTTGGCTACACGTTTTCTATAAAAAATTATGGCAAGAACACCATTGGAGGCATGGAAGAACCAAATCGAGAAGTCTTTGAATACGACGATGGCATAAGAATAGAGATATTACCTGATGACCAGCTAATCCAAGTTTCTGAGGAAGTTATGGGCTTTAATCTGTTTAATGAATCCGCAAGAGTCGAAGCTCGGCTTGGTCAAGGCAGCTCAGGAAGCCCCATCCTTGAACCGGGTGCTTCCGGCGAATATAAACTTGACTTTACCTTGGGGGCTCTTGAGAAAAATCCGGAGGTGAGACTGGCTCCCTCTCAGGACCAAATGAAAGAGCTCTTAAAACATGCATTAGAATCAACCCTTGTCCTTTATAGTAAGGATGAAGAAATCGGCCGTTACCCTTTAAGCCAATTGGCAGCCCATGAAATGACTTTAGAAGCAAATGTTTCCGAGTTAACAGACCAGGAGTTTACGGAAGTCGGAGCGGCAGGAATCGAGAATCGTGACAAAGCTGATTTCAGGAAATTTACGTTTGATTTTGGTATGGGTTCTTCAGATAAACTGCTCTCTAGGACGATCGATATCCCTGAGTTGAACGTCTGGAAAACTGCTATAAACTCTTTGGGGCAGGACCGCTACTGGTTTGGAAGTGATTCCAACCAGACTACTACCAGTGAGGAGCCAGCAAACCGGGCTATTGAGTTTGTCTTTTATGCTAAAGGATTAAGTGAAAAAGAAATAAGAGAAGCCTTCAATTCTATACGGGTCAGTGCTTCGTGGCAGACAGCCGAAGGTGTTAGCGTCCAAAAGGAATTGATTGTGGGGGATTTAATTGAATTTGAATAAAGAGTGAGTTCGGCCACTCAAACAGATAACCACCTCTTCTTGTAGCAGGAGAGGTGGTTTTGTTGTTTAAATAGATATGGAGGGCTGCTTGTTATCTATCACGGTTATTGTACCCTTAGATAGTCTAACCGTTCGATCTGAAGATTTGGCAATATTAAGGTCATGGGTAACGACAATGACGCATTTCCCTTCATTTTGGGCTACATTTTTCAATAACAGGATAATCTCTGCTGCGGTATCTTCATCAAGGTTTCCTGTTGGCTCATCTGCGACGATTAAATCGGATTCACAGCTGAGGGCACGTGCAATGGAGACACGCTGCTGCTGGCCTCCACTAAGAGTCAGTACTTTTTGTCTGGCTTGCGTTTCAGTTATACCAACTTGCTCAAGCATTTTCAATGCAAATTCTTTCTTATTCTTTTGCTTTGAACCGGTAATTTCCATGGCAGTCAAAACGTTTTGCAAGCCTGTCATGTAAGGAAGAAGATTATAAGATTGAAAGACGATGGAAACATACTTGTTTCTAAATTTTGTGAGCCCGATTTTATTAATATCTTTCCCCTCATAATAAATCGTACCTTCTTTTGGTGCATCCAGCGCGCTTGCAAGAGCAAGAAAGGTTGTTTTTCCAGAGCCGGACGGGCCAGTGATTGTGTAAAAGGATCCTTTGTTAAAGCTCACATTGATGTTTTTTAAAATATCATGCTGTTTATTATCTTGTTTATACCAGTAGCTAATATCAGTAAACTCGAGCAGTGCACCCATTTTTTGATCTCCTCTTTTAAGAAAAATTTGTTTGACTTCAGTCCATAGGATCAGATATGCATTACTTTACTATAGACTGGTTCTTTAGTCCTGCCTGCTTAAAATAGTCTTTGGCTGCAGACGAAGCACTGATAAAGACGGAAGGAGGGCGGAGATGATGGCGATCAACAGCCCGATTAAAGACAATCTGCTTAAGTCATTGCCGGTAACCGTAACATTAAGTTCTTCAATGGTTTCGACCGGCTGTGTCTGCATCTGCTGCATCCCTGGTCCAAATCCTTCCATTCCCCTGCCTCTAAACGAATCAGGAGTATTCAATGCATCTACTGAAGCTAGTTCTTGATTCAACAGCTGATTTCCAATTTGATCAGCGATAACGTTTCCTGTCACAGTTGCTAAACCAAGCGAAAGTACCGCCACCATGAGGATTTCGGTAACAAACTGTCCGGAAAGCTTCCATCTTTTCTCCCCAAGTGACAGGAGAACTCCCATTTCATATTTTCGTTCACGTATGGACATCATCACGATAAGACCTAGTATGACTGCTCCGGCAATCGACACAAGATAGACGATATTTTTCGAGAAGGCTGCGACATTATCAATCGGCCCTACCATTTGCTGATATAACTGGTCATCAGCATCAAGTTTAAACATTTCAAAGTCGATCGTGCTGCTTGCTTTTGCTGTGTCAATAAAGCTCTGCATATCAGCTGGGTCGTCGATATAGTAGATAGCACTGTCTATTGTATTTTCGGAGCCTTCTCCCTTTAATGAAGAAGCAGCTGTATAAGGTACGTAAAGCTTGTTGTACGGAATTAATGCTGTGAAGTTCATTGCCTGTTCAGGGCCCATTGATGTTGTTTTATAAATTCCTGCAATCTCGAGGTCTATAGTCAATGAGTCGTCCCTTGGATTGGTAACTGTAATGGTGTCTCCAAGTTTGAGGCCGTTCTCTTCTGCTAATGTTTGCTCAATAAGGGTGACATTTGTTCCCGTATCCTCTGCAGTTAGATGCTCGCCTTCTATAATGATGGATGTTTGGTCCACAAATTCACTAATGGAATCCGTAAAGGCTGCACCCTGGAGGCTAACATCCCCTTGTGCCATCCCGCCGCCCTGCATGTTTCTCCCTGAGCTGTCGGCTGTAGGTTCCTCTGTCTCCGTGTCGGCAGCTTCGTTTTCAATAGGATTGAAGCCAGATGCCGTCCCAGTTGTGGACGAGTAAAAATTGTATCCTATTATTTCATGGTAAGCGGTTAGTTCCTCAGCAGATTCCACTGGAATAGGTACGGCTTCGAAACGAGACCGCCCTCCTTCATTCACTTGCTGCTGTTGTTCACGAACTTTTTCCATGTCAACCTGAAGCGTAACGTCAGCTCCTAATTTTTTCCTTGCCAGCTCACCCGATTTTTCCGCAGCGGACTGAATCGACAGGCCAGCTAAGACGAATACACAAATAACGGTGAACACAAAGATTTGCAGGATGCTTTTCCCTTTCCTGGCTTTTACACTTAAAACAGCTCTTTTAAAAAAATTCATGACTTTTCTCCTTTTCTATTTCTAAGAGTTCTGGTTCCGGCTTGTATCGTGATATGTACCTTAAGGAAAGTTTATCCAAAAGATATGAAAAAACTATGTCCAAAATATTACGAGGCTTGTAACAATGTAAGAAAATTCCGGAAGATGTTGAAACGTTCTAAATTACGTGAGAATAGTAATGTAGCAATCCAGTTTTTGTGCTAAAGTGTAAACAAAATAGAATTTCGTCAAATATTGCCGAATGTTGCCGTTGCCAGGTTTTGAACCATACTTCTTGAGATCTAGAGGTGATTTGATGACTTCCATAAAAACAAAACTAACTGAGCGCCTTTATGAATTAGTAGAATTTGAAAGCATTACCCATTCTGACGGCGAAAGAGAAATAGACAATCTGATTTATGACAAACTGTTCGCACTCCCTTACTTTCAGGCTAATCCTTCTTATTTGCAGGTCCATCCAACTGAGGATGGCCGAAACCTTTTGACAGCTCTTGTGAAAAAGAATTCTCATGCCAAGACAGTCATTTTGGTGAGCCATTTTGATGTAGTGGATGTAGAGGAATACGGTCAATTCAAAGATTTGGCGTTCCGGCCAAAAGAGTTAACGGACCTTTTTTATAAAAATAAAGAATTGCTTCCGGATGAGATTCAGAAGGAAATAGGCGCAGAAGGCTGGGTGTTTGGCAGAGGGACAATGGATATGAAAGCAGGGCTTGCTATCCATATGGAGATGATTGAGCAGGCGATCAGCGGTGAATTTGATGGGAATATTCTGCTTCTAACAGTTCCGGATGAAGAGGTCAATTCACTTGGCATGAGAAGCGCGATCCCTGTTTTACTAAGGCTTGCAGATGAATTTGGGTTAGACTATCAAGCTGTCTTGAATAGTGAGCCTCAGTTTACCCGGTATCCGGGAGATGAGAACAATTACCTGTACACCGGTTCAATCGGCAAGGTATTGCCCGGCTTTGTCTGCTTTGGGAGAGAAGCTCATGTTGGGGAGCCGTTTTCAGGTTTAAATGCAACGCTGCTTTCGTCCCTTCTCGCAGCTAAGCTGGAGCTGAACACCGACTTTTGTGAACAGACAGATGATGAGGTAAGTCCGCCGCCAACCTGTCTTTTACAGATGGATCTTAAAAAAGAGTACTCAGCCAAGATCCCACAAAGCTCGGCGACTTTGTTTAATTTATTTTTACAAAAGAAGTCGCTTGACCAGTTAATTGTAGAGTTATTGCAGGTGGCCGAAGAAACGGCTCGGGAAACAGAAAGACTATACCATTTACGAGCTCAAAAGTTTGCGGAATTAGAAAAATCGAAATCTGGCGATGTTCGAATCAATGTTTTGGATTATCAGGACTTAGTGAGTTACATTACGAAGCAACACGGTTCCGAAGTGATACAGGAGATATTTGCGCGAGCGGAGACAGCAGACTTAAATCCGCGCCGGAGAAGCATTCAGATTGTCGATGAACTAGGGTCCATGTGCAAGGAGCTCGCTCCGATGATTGTGTTATTCTTTGCGCCGCCTTACTATCCACCGGTTAACTCAAGCCACGATCCTGTGATTCAAAAAACGGTAAAAGAGTTAACTGCTTACGCAAGCAAACAGCATGGAGTGGACTTCAAGCAACAGCAATATTTTGGCGGGATATCGGATTTAAGTTATGTCGGCCTTGAGGAGCCTTTGGCTTTTGTCGAGCGATTTATTAAGAATATGCCTGTTTGGCACAGGGATTACTGGGTTCCGTTCGAGGAAATGGAGAAATTCCAGGTACCCGTTATCAATGTTGGTCCGCTTGGCAAGGATGCCCATCAATGGACCGAGCGTCTTGATGTGGCCTACTCCTTTGGACCATTTATTGATATTTTTGAAAGAACAATTAAACTCTTATTAAAAGGTGACAAATCAGTTCGTTCTTGAATAAATAGTTCAAAAAAGCTATTCTATAGGAAGAAAGCGGAATAGTCAGCATTTAAAAAATCTTGTGGCTGCTTCGGTGTGAGGTGTGAACCAATGATACAAATTATATCTGCCTTCATTCTTCCAGGGCTGCTAGTTTTGCTATTTACGAGGGTAACTTTTAATGCCGTAATTGGCTTGCTGCTAACGGTTGCACTCATTGCTGCATCAGCCTATAAGGGATATACCGATACATGGCACTTAATCATCATAGATGCTTTTTCATTGACGGCAGGGTTTTATCTAGCCTCGAAAATGCGAAAGCAAGCTAAAAAAGAAGCCTAAATATAGCGGGAAAGGGACCAGACAATGATCTGGTCCCTTTTTTATAGCTCAGAAAATTATAAAAGTTCCAGATTTCGGGAGGGAATTCTGTGAATGCTAGATGATTCCGAGGAGTTCAGGAGTAATTCCTTGGAGTTATGCAATAATTCAGGGGAGTTTCAGATTAATTCACGGGAGTTTCTCTATAATTCTTAAACGCTGAATATTCAAAAAATAAAAGTGGACAATCTCCCTGCCTAAAAACCTTGCCACCCGAATACCCGTTCGCTTTTCATTGGTTTGTTTTATGCTGTTTGTGGTAAAATGGTGATATGAGTTTACAAAAAATTGTCAGTCTTTTTTTGAAAAGGGCGACCGTTTATTTTTATTATGGTTGCCCATTTTCATCCAGCTCCAGCGCCTAGCCCCTCGAGATCGCTGCGGCCTAACTGATGAAGTCAAAGAACGACATCATCTTCTGGCCCTCCAGCGCTTGTCGGGGCTGTACAAGGCGCTTGCGCTTTTGTTATAGATTGTATTTGAACAGGGGGCTTGTTTGTGAAAGACCAGTTTGAATTAGTTTCGCGCTATTCTCCTGAGGGAGATCAGCCGGCCGCCATCAAGAAACTGGTGGAAGGCATTAATGCAGGGAAGAAGCATCAAACCCTGCTTGGAGCAACAGGTACAGGTAAAACGTTTACGATCTCCAATGTAATCAAGGAGGTTAATAAGCCGACGCTGGTGATTGCCCATAATAAAACGCTTGCCGGCCAGCTGTACAGCGAGTTCAAAGAATTCTTCCCGAATAATGCGGTGGAGTACTTTGTCAGCTATTATGATTATTTTCAGCCAGAGGCTTATGTACCATCAACCGATACTTTTATAGAAAAAGATGCAAGCATCAATGATGAAATTGACAAGCTTCGGCACTCGGCTACATCCTCTCTCTTTGAACGGAAGGATGTTATTATCATAGCGAGTGTCAGCTGTATATACGGTTTAGGTAATCCTGATGAATACCGCGATCTTGTGGTATCTCTAAGAACAGAAATGGAAATTGAGCGCAATCAGCTGCTCCATAAACTTGTGGACATTCAATACGAACGCAATGATATCGCATTCCAGCGCGGAACGTTTCGTGTGCGCGGGGATGTCGTAGAAATTTTCCCGGCATCCCGGGATGAACATTGCCTTCGTGTGGAGTTTTTTGATGATGAAATTGAACGAATCCGTGAAGTTGATGCATTGACAGGTGAGATCATCGGCGAGCGGGATCATGTAGCGATTTTCCCGGCCTCCCACTTCGTTACCCGCCAGGAAAAAATGGAAGTCGCAATCGGAAATATTGAAAAAGAGCTGGAAGAAAGGCTCGCTGACATGCGTGAAAATGGCAAGCTGCTTGAAGCACAGCGGCTTGAGCAGCGAACCCGATATGATCTTGAAATGATGAGAGAAATGGGCTTTTGTTCCGGTATTGAAAATTACTCACGCCACTTAACATTAAGGCCGCCAGGTTCAACTCCGTATACATTGATCGATTATTTTCCGGATGATTTCATGATTGTTGTTGACGAGTCACATGTTACCCTGCCGCAGGTCCGCGGGATGTTCAATGGTGACCAGGCCCGTAAAAATGTGTTGGTCGAGCACGGATTCCGTCTGCCTTCAGCAATGGACAACCGTCCACTCACATTTCAGGAATTTGAAAGACATGTTAAACAGGCTGTCTATGTATCAGCAACGCCTGGTCCATATGAAATTGAACATACCCCAGAGATGATACAACAGATTATCCGTCCGACTGGGCTGCTTGATCCGACAATTGATGTCCGGCCAATTGAAGGCCAGATTGATGATTTAATCGGCGAAATTAATGAGCGGATTAAACGGAATGAACGTGTTTTGGTTACAACATTGACTAAAAAAATGTCCGAGGATTTGACCGATTACTTAAAAGAGATTGGAATTAAAGTTCAATATTTGCACTCAGAAGTTAAAACGCTTGATCGGATTGAAATTATCCGGGAACTTCGGCTTGGGAAATATGATGTGCTGATTGGCATCAACCTTTTAAGGGAAGGGCTCGATATTCCGGAGGTTTCGCTTGTTGCGATTCTGGATGCTGATAAAGAAGGCTTCCTCCGTTCAGAGCGTTCCTTGATTCAGACAATGGGCCGTGCAGCGCGGAATGAGAGAGGCCATGTCATTATGTACGCGGACCGAATGACCAATTCTATGGAGCTGGCCATTGGTGAAACCCAGCGGCGCCGAGCGACACAAGAGGAATACAACCGTAAGCATGGCATTACCCCGCAGACGATTCAGAAGGAAATCCGCGATGTGATTCGAGCAACGATTGCAGCCGAGGAGCAGGAAGAGTATACACCAGCAGAACGGATGAAGAAGCTGACCAAGAAAGAGCGCGACGAGGTCATTGCTGGAATGGAAATAGAAATGAAAGAAGCAGCAAAAGCCCTCAATTTCGAAAGGGCGGCAGAGCTGCGTGATCTTATACTTGAATTAAAAGCGGGAGGATGACGTAAAAAATGGCGATGGATAAACTGATAGTTAAAGGTGCCAGAGCTCATAATCTTAAAAACATAGATGTCACCATTCCGAGAGATAAGCTTGTTGTTTTGACGGGACTTTCCGGTTCAGGAAAGTCCTCGCTTGCCTTTGATACGATTTATGCTGAAGGACAGCGGCGCTATGTGGAATCCTTGTCGGCCTATGCCCGGCAGTTTCTCGGCCAGATGGACAAGCCAGACGTGGATGCAATTGAAGGTCTGTCACCAGCAATTTCGATCGACCAAAAGACGACAAGCCGAAACCCGCGTTCAACTGTAGGAACCGTGACAGAAATCTATGATTATTTGCGTTTACTTTTTGCGAGAGTAGGCCGGCCTACCTGTCCAATTCACAATATTGAAATCTCGTCGCAAACGATTGAGCAAATGGTCGACCGAATTATGGAATATCCGGAACGGACAAAGCTGCAGATTTTGGCGCCGCTTGTTTCGGGGCGAAAAGGGACCCATGCAAAGACACTTGAGGATATTAAGAAACAGGGTTTTGTAAGGGTTCGAGTGAATGGAGAAATGCTTGATCTGAGCGAAGAAATTGAGCTGGAGAAAAATAAAAAGCATTCAATTGAGGTTGTTATTGACCGGATTGTCGTCAAAGAAGGAGTCGCGGCTCGGCTTGCCGATTCACTTGAAACAGCGTTAAAGCTGGGCGAGGGCAATGTGATTGTGGATGTGATGGAAAAAGAAGAGCTCATGTTCAGTGAAAATCATGCCTGCCCAATTTGCGGCTTTTCAATTGGGGAACTTGAGCCGAGAATGTTTTCATTTAACAGTCCGTTTGGAGCATGTCCGGAATGTGATGGTCTTGGCGCAAAGCTTGAGGTAGATCTCGAACTGGTCCTGCCTAATAAAGATTTGAGCCTGCGGCAGAACGCAATTGCACCGTGGGAGCCGACAAGTTCCCAATACTACCCACAGCTGCTTGAATCGATCTGCAACCATTATGGAATTGATATGGACGTTCCTGTTCGCGACCTTCCAGGGCATATGCTTGATAAAATTTTATATGGATCAGGATCAGACCGAATTTATTTCCGCTATGAAAATGATTTTGGACAAATTCGTGAAAATTATATCGAGTTTGAAGGGGTGCTCCGCAATGTTGAGCGCCGCTATAAAGAAACTGGCTCAGATTACATTCGGGAACAGATGGAAAAGTATATGGCCGAGCATCATTGTCCCACCTGCAAGGGCTATCGCCTGAAGCGGGAGAGCCTGGCTGTTCATGTGGACGGGAACCATATTGGACAAATAACTTCGCTTTCCATTCAGGAAGCCCATGAGTTTTTTGTCGGACTAACTCTTTCTGAAAAAGAAATGCAGATTGCGAATTTAATATTTCGTGAAATCAGTGAACGTCTTGGCTTTTTAAATAATGTCGGGCTCGACTATCTAACCTTAAGCCGTGCGGCTGGTACTTTGTCAGGCGGCGAAGCGCAGCGGATTCGTCTGGCAACTCAAATAGGCTCTCGGCTGACCGGTGTTCTCTATATTTTGGATGAGCCGTCAATCGGCCTTCATCAGCGAGATAATGACCGCTTGATTGAGACACTAAAAAACATGCGCGATATCGGAAACACCCTAATCGTTGTTGAACATGATGAGGACACGATGCTGGCCGCTGATTATTTGATAGATGTTGGTCCGGGAGCCGGTGTACATGGCGGGGAAATTGTTTCAGCAGGAACTCCGGAAGAAGTAATGAATGACCAGAATTCCTTGACTGGCCAATACCTTTCTGGAAAAAGGTTCATTCCGCTTCCGCTTGAGCGCCGTAAAGCAGCTGGACGCCATATTGAGGTCAAAGGTGCTAAAGAAAACAACTTAAAGAACGTTAATCTTAAGTTTCCGCTCGGCGTGTTTACAGCCATTACCGGTGTCTCAGGTTCAGGAAAAAGTACACTGATAAATGAGATCCTTCATAAATCGCTGGCAATGAAGCTTCACAGAGCCAAAACTAGGCCCGGGAATTTCCGTGAGATTAAAGGCGTCGAGCATCTTGATAAGGTGATCGATATCGATCAGTCACCAATCGGAAGGACGCCAAGATCAAACCCTGCCACCTACACGGGCGTGTTTGATGATATTCGCGATGTGTTTGCTTCAACGAATGAAGCAAAGGTGAGAGGCTATAAAAAAGGACGCTTCAGCTTTAATGTTAAGGGTGGCCGTTGTGAGGCCTGCCGAGGTGACGGAATCATCAAGATTGAAATGCATTTTCTTCCTGATGTTTACGTTCCTTGTGAAATTTGCCATGGGAAACGCTATAACCGCGAAACACTTGAAGTGAAATATAAAGGCAAAAATATAAGTGACATCCTTGAGATGACGGTGGAGGATGGCTTAGAGTTCTTTGGCAGCATTCCTAAAATCAGCCGCAAGCTCCAGACCATTTTTGATGTCGGACTTGGCTATATCACGCTTGGCCAGCCAGCTACAACGCTTTCAGGCGGAGAGGCCCAGCGGGTTAAGCTGGCCTCTGAGCTGCATCGCCGTTCGACTGGGCGCTCCTTGTATATTTTAGATGAGCCGACCACAGGACTGCATGTGGACGATATTTCACGGCTGCTCGTCGTTCTCCAGCGCCTTGTCGACAATGGCGACACGGTACTGGTGATCGAGCATAACCTTGATATAATCAAGGCCGCCGATTATATCGTTGATCTTGGTCCGGAAGGCGGAGATAAAGGCGGGATGATCGTTGCGTCTGGAACTCCGGAAAAAGTTGCAGAGGTTCCTGAGTCCTATACCGGCAAATATTTAAAACCAGTTCTTGAGCGAGACCGCCTGCGGATGCAAAAGCGGGTGAAAGAACGCGAAACAAGTACAACTAATGTTTAAAATTTTATGAGACTCCTTTAACAAGGAGTCTCTATTTTTTATCTGGAACAACGCTCTTGCCGGCTATAACGTAAAAGTCACAGAATTTTCGCTTCTTCAGCTTGAAACAAAAATGGATCCGAATCTTATTTGGAGAATATTATCATAGAGTATGAAACTTAAGCGGCTATAGATTCGTAAGTAGGAATATGGAATCCTTTTTGATCCGCCAATTTTAAACGGTATCCAAATAAAAAGCTTCATAGAATAGAAGCGTCTAGATATAAATCCGCTAAGGAGATGTTTGGAATGGAAACGAAGAAAGTTCTGTCAGCATTAGCGTATTTCAGTTTTATGTTTGCAGGCATTCTTTTTCCCGCGATCCTCTATTTTGCGTCGGATGAGATGGAGGTAAAACAGCATGCTAAACGGGCTTTGTTGTCGCAGTTAATTCCACTGATTCCAATCCCGTTCGTGCTATACTCGGCTTACCATTTAATTGTAACCGGCCAGACTGATTTTCCTGTATTAGTATTAGCTGGCATTGGCATCAGTATATTGCTTAGTATGATCGTTTTAATCTGGAATCTTGTTCAGGGCGTTCGTGTTTTAAAGAATTAGAAACAAGGAGGAAACTGAAATGAAGGAAGAGAGAATTAGGATACTTAAAATGGTTGAGGAAGGAAAGCTGACGGTTGAGGAGGCGCTCACACTGCTTGAGACGCTTGAGCAGGCTAACCAGTCGATGGAACAAAAAAAGGCTGACATAATTAATGAGCTGTCCACCACTGTAAAGTTTGACGAAGAAAAAAAGCAGGAGCAGGCTGATTATAAGTTCCAATCTGCGAAGGATAAATTTGTGGATTTTGTAGATTCGGCATTTAAGAAGATAAAAGATTTTGATCTGGATTTTAACTTTGGCCAATCGGTTAATGTGTCTCATATATTCCACCAGGGCAATACCGCTTTTTCTGAGATTGATATTGATGTTGCAAATGGGTCGGTTAAATTGATTCCATGGGATCAAAAAGATATCAGAGTCGAATGTGAAGCAAAGGTTTACAGGGTGGATGGCCAAGATGCAGCGAGAAAACGTTTTCTCGAGGAGGTATTTTTTGCTGTTGAAGGGGAGAAGCTGCGCTTTGCAACGCAGCAAAGAAGCATGAAAGTGAATGCCGCCATCTTCGTTCCTGCTGAAGAGTATAAAAAGGTAAAGGTGCGCCTTTTCAACGGACCGATACAGGCTGACCGCCTAATTACAGACGATTGCACAATCAAAACTGCTAATGGGAAAATTAGGCTGGGGGCTTTGTCATGCGGAAAGCTTGAGGCTGAAACGGCGAACGGAGCGATTGAGATTAGCGGCAGCAAAGTGAAGGAGCTCGAAGCCGAAACAATAAATGGAGCGATTAAGCTTGACGGAAGCTACCACATGCTTGATGTTCAAACCTTTAATGGAAATATCTCATGCTTATTAAATAACCATGATGCAGCTGAAATTGAAGCAAAGGCGACAACAGGGAGCATCGAATTATTTGTTCCTGGAGAAACTGGTGTTAAAGGTGTCTTGAAATCGAATCTTGGCGGTTTCTCTGTAGAGCTTGAGGGTATTAAAATTGTAGAAGATAAAAGCGAAATGGTGCAAAAGCTTCTACGATTTGAATCAGTTAACGAAGGAGAGCATCAATTAAAAGTGAATGCTGAAACGAAAACTGGTGGTATTTCGGTGAAAAAGTCACACTAACGAAGGAGGGATAAAGATGAAATTAACCCGTTCAAATACAAACAAAAAGCTGGCTGGAGTTTTGGGAGGCATTGCAGAATCAATCGGTGTCAATCCTACGATAGTTAGGGTGATCTTTATCATCCTGCTGTTTACAACCGCCTTCTTTCCAATGACGATTGTTTACTTTGCAGCAATGTTTCTAATGCCGAAGAAAAAGGATGTTTACCGGTAATGAGATGGCTGCTTGGGATTGTTATAAATGCAGTGTTATTTATGGCGTTTGCCGGGTATTTTGAAGAATCCTTCTACCTCTCTGGATTCGGGGCAGCACTGGGGGCAAGCTTTATCTTGTCCATTTTGAATATACTTGTACGGCCGATCTTGATCATCTTAACCCTCCCGGTGACGATTATATCACTTGGACTGTTTTTATTTGTAATTAATGCGATTACCCTGCTGCTGACGGACAGCTTAATGGGGGCAGCATTTGAAATAAACGGTTTTGGGATGGCCTTCTTTGCGGCCATACTGATGTCTGTTGTAAACCTTGTTATTCAGAAAACGGTTTTTGAAAAAAAGGATTAAGTTTAACGGCCGGCGCTTTGTTGAGTGCCGGCTTTGGTGTTAAGGAAACTATAAAAGTTCCAAGTAACCGATAATCGTATGAGTTGTCTGCATCTAGCTCCAGCGCCTAACCAGTTTTCTCCAAGAGCTAGCTTCCGTGAGGATCTTGCGAGGAGCCGCTAGGCGTCGAGAGCTCAAGAACGCTTTAATGTTTAATCTGTAACACCATTGCCTCATAGCCAGCTTTCTTTAAACGTGCGGCCACTTCTTCGGCCTTGCTTTTATCCTTAAAAGCGCCTGCTTGTACCTTAAATAGCTGCTGATCGGCTGGAGAGGGAGCTGATTTTTTTAGCTTATAGGTATAGGAAATGGCAGTGGCAATGGCTTCTGCACACATTCTCCGAAACGCGTCAGCTCTTAGCAGGCCTGCTTCCTTTTGATTGGTCATAAAACCGCATTCCACGAGGACGGCTGTCATACTAGTCTCTCTTAAGACATGGAAGTCTGCTGTCTTAACTCCCCGGTCCCGTAAGCCTGTCCTGGAAGTCATTCTATGCTGAATTTCATGGGCAAGTTCTGCTGCTTCTTTTGGACGCGTTTTATAAATGTAGGTTTCGATTCCACCGGCGTTGTTCCAGCCTGTTCCATAGGCATTAGCATGAATTGATACGTAACCATCTACTTTCAATCGATTTGCTTTATCAGTTCGTTCTTGCAGCGGCACATCCCGCTCATCTTCATGACAAAAATACACCAAGACATGTTGATAGTCTTCTAGTAAGCCTTTAGTATATTGGGCTACAGCTCGGTTAAATTCATATTCACTCATTCCATCTGGCGTTCGTTTCCCCGGTGTAGTATAGCCATGTCCTGCATCGAGCATAATTCTCATCCAACCCATCCCCCTCTATAGATTGTTTCATCCCTATAATATGAACCAGTAGGATAGAAGGACAGGCATTATTGCTAAAAGAACACTAGGTGATTGCTGTCCTCCCTCAACTAATTAAGCCTTTGCAGCAAATTCTCCGCTTATAATTAGTCAGTACATTTTGTTCTGAACCAAAAAGTGCTAAAATAGTTAGTATTGTTTGACTATCGATTATTTTAAATAAAATAGATGTGTCAAAACGTAAGGAGGAAGCTTCTTTGGTTAAAGTTCGCACAAAGGATTTAATTGAAAAGTTTGATTTGGAGCTGATTAGCGGGGAAGAAGGGATTGACCGTCCGATTTCTATAAGTGATATATCAAGACCAGGCTTAGAGATTGCCGGTTTTTTTGATTATTACCCTGAAGAGAGAATTCAGCTGCTTGGAAAGACAGAGTTAACTTTTATTGGGAAACTTGATGATGGTGACCGGAAATACCGGCTCCAGCGGCTTTGTACAGACATAACTCCGGGGATCATCATCTCTAGGGGAATGGAGGTTCCTGAGGAATTACTTGAAGCCTCAGAAAGAGAATCCGTTCCGGTCATGCGTTCTAAATTGAAAACGACGCGGCTGTCGAGCCACCTGACTAACTATCTGGAGGGAAAGCTAGCACCAACGACGGCGGTTCATGGAGTTCTCGTTGATATTTATGGTGTCGGTGTCTTAATTACTGGAAAAAGCGGCGTTGGTAAAAGTGAAACAGCACTTGAGCTCGTTAAGCGCGGCCATCGTTTAGTGGCAGATGATTGTGTTGAGATTCGCCAGGAGGATCAGGATACTTTAATTGGGAGTTCTCCCGAGTTGATCGAGCATTTACTGGAAATTCGCGGACTAGGCATTATTAATGTAATGACCTTGTTTGGAGCAGGTGCTGTCCGCAGCTATAAACGGATCACCTTGGTTATTAATCTGGAATTATGGGATCAAAACAAGCAGTACGATCGCCTTGGCTTGGATGAGGAAAAAATGAAAATTATCGATACAGATATCACGAAGCTGACTGTTCCGGTTCGTCCCGGCCGAAACCTTGCTGTTATAATTGAGGTCGCAGCAATGAACTTCCGTTTAAAACGGATGGGTGTAAATGCTGCGGAGCAATTCTCAGCGAGGCTTTCAGATGTTATAGATGACGGTGAACATTAAGTTTTTTTAGAATTACTGCTTAAAAAATAATGAACAGATAACTGTCTAGTTCAGAGCTTTAAGGCAGCCTGCCGCTCCGGGTTATTAAATTAATATTGCGGTGGTTGCCTGGACTCTGTACTTTCTGACTGGGGGAAAACTAAAATGGTGGAAGAACAAATTCAGCCGCTCAATCCCGTTGCTATATCACTTGGCCCGATTCAAGTGAACTGGTATGGGCTGATCATTGGAGTAGGAATTGCACTTGCACTTTGGCTGGCAATGCGTGAGGGTGACCGCCGCGGCCTTCCAAAAGATATTTTTGCTGACTTGCTTTTATGGGCAATTCCGATTTCGATTATTTGTGCGCGTATTTACTATGTGATATTCCAATGGGATCATTACAAGGACAGTCCAGGAGATATCATTAAAATCTGGGAGGGTGGCATTGCCATTCATGGTGCTCTAATTGGGGCAGTCGCTACCGCCTATTTTTTCGCAAAATCACGAAACGTTTCTTTCTGGAAACTTGCCGATATTGCGGCGCCGAGCATTATTTTGGGTCAGGCAATCGGACGCTGGGGCAACTTTATGAACCAAGAGGCGCATGGGGGGGAAGTAACCCGGGCGTTCCTGGAAAGCCTGTATCTTCCTGAATTTATCGTGAACCAAATGTATATACAGGGAACTTATTATCATCCGACTTTTTTATATGAATCGATCTGGAATTTCATTGGATTTGTGCTGCTGATGATGCTTCGCAGAGTGAACCTTAGACGGGGAGAAATCTTCCTGACTTACGTTATCTGGTACTCGGTCGGGCGCTTCTTTGTAGAAGGAATGCGGACGGACAGTCTGATGCTGACAGACAATCTAAGAATTGCCCAAACGATTTCCGTGGCACTGATCGTTTTTGCAATTGGATTGCTTTTGTACAGACGGAAAAAGGGTTATGCCGACATTAGGTACTTAGAACAAAAGAATTAACAATTAAATTTAAGAACAACAGGGGGGAGCGTATAATGCTTGGTTCATTAAAAGAAGGTACATTTGTTGGCCTGCGAACCACTTGGGCGCTCGGAAAGATCATCTTTCCGGTAACGCTGATTGTGGCGATTCTCCAGCATACACCTTTTTTGCCATGGCTAATTAAGGTGATTGAACCAATGATGTCCCTGTTGGGATTATCAGGCGATGCGGCCATTCCGCTTGTGCTTGGGAATTTATTAAATCTATATGCAGCAATTGGGGCCATTTTAACGCTCGATCTAACGGTAAAAGAAGTTTTTATCATTGCGGTTATGCTGAGTTTTTCCCATAACTTACTAGTCGAGTCTGGCGTTGCTTTAAAAGTAGGCGTGCGCCTTTGGATTGTCTTAACCGTAAGAATTGGACTCGCGCTAGTGTCCGGGTTTGTTATAAACCTAGTCTGGCACGGAGGCTCAGAGCTTGCACAATATGGTTTTATCCCGCCAAAAGAACAGCAGGTAACCGGGTGGGGAAACATTATCATTGATGGATTAGAGAAGGCAGGGATCGGAGTCTTCCAGCTTGCCATCATTGTTATCCCGCTCATGATTGGGATTCAGATTTTAAAAGATTTAAAGTGGCTGGCTGTATTTTCAAGATGGATGGCTCCTGTAACGCGAGCACTTGGAATGAAGGAAAACACGTCGACGACACTTGCGGCCGGCCTGCTATTTGGCCTTGCAATGGGTGCAGGCGTCATGATTCAGGCGGTAAAGGAAGATGGAGTCAGTAAAAGAGATGCTACGATCGCGTTTATTTTTCTCGTGGCCTGCCATGCGGTGATTGAAGATACACTTATTTTTATTCCCCTTGGAATCCCGGTCATTCCATTATTGATCATCCGGCTTGTTGTCGCAGTCTTGTTAACGATGGCGGTCGTGTATTTTTGGAAGCGCGCTGATGTTGCTAAAGGAAAGGAAGCTGCAGTCTATGAACAATCAAGTTAACACCGTGCTGTTTGATTTGGATGGCACCCTTATTGATACAAATGAACTAATTATTTCATCCTTTCTCCACACACTTGAACATTATTATCCTCGCCAGTACAAGCGGGAAGATGTTTATGCGTTTATCGGTCCGTCCTTGTGGGAGACATTTGGGAAAATGAACCCTGAACAAGTGGACGAGATGATTGCGATGTACCGAGAGCATAATTTAGCAAACCATGATTTGATTGTAAAAGAGTTTACCGGAGTTTATGAAACAGTCCGGACGTTAAAAGAAAATGGCTATAAGCTAGCGATTGTGTCAACGAAAATTTCAGATACGATTTACAAGGGCCTGAAGCTGACCGGACTAGATGAGTTTTTTGAAGTGGTTATCGGCCTTGATCATGTTACGAACGAAAAGCCAGATCCCGAGCCAGTCTATAAAGCTCTTGGGCTTTTAAACTCAAAGCCTGAAGAGGCGATTATGGTTGGAGATAATTATCATGACATTCTTGCTGGTAAAAATGCCGGGACAAAAACAGCCGGTGTCGCCTGGTCACTTAAAGGCCGTGACTACCTAGCTGAATTTAAGCCTGATTTTATGCTCGAAAACATGGCAGACCTTCTAGATATTGTTGGAGTGTAGCTATGCGAAAAACAATCCGTTATCCTGTGGAAGGTGCAAATTCCCTCTGGCATGTTTACAAGACTGTTCCGTTTTGGAAAGTTGTCCGCAATTTTGTCGTTATTCAGCTGGCCCGTTACACCCCGTTTCTAAGTGCGAAAAACTGGATGTATAAAACGTTTTTAGGAATGAAGGTGGGCGACCAAACATCCTTCGCTCTAATGGTTATGCTTGATGTGATGTTTCCTGAAAAAATCAGCGTCGGCCGCAATACTGTCATCGGCTATAATACCACGCTTCTGGCGCATGAATATTTGATTAAGGAATATAGGCTCGGTCCAATCGAGATCGGCAGTGAGGTTATGATTGGGGCCAATTCAACAGTGCTGCCAGGCGTGACAATCGGCGATGGTGCGATCGTATCGGCCGGAACACTTGTCCATAAGGATGTGCCGCCCGGTGCATTTGTCGGCGGCAACCCAATGCGGGTTATCTATACAAAAGAAGAACTTGCCAAACGATGGGCGGAAGATCCCATTTACGGAAAAAAACAGTAAAGAGCTGCCCTATGAACTGCCTCTCCTTTGGGATGCAGTTCCCAGGTACAGCTCTTTTTTGTATTACTGCTATTGATTTAGAGCAACACTATAGACATATACAGCGACCTAACTGCCGCTCTGGAAATACACTACGCTTTCCGCGGGCAACGCTTCAGCTTCCTCGGAAGAAAACCGCTTCCTGCGGGATCTTCAGCTGTTGCTTTTCCCGCAGGAGTCTTCGTGTATTTCCTCCGCTAGTGTTGCATCTATAAATGAATAGGCATCTTGATTGAAGCGGAAAGCATGAGACTCCTCAAAAATGCATTCTTTTTTTCAAGAGTGGGTTAACTCTAGGATGCCCAATCCATCTCCTGCGGGTTCAGCGGGACAGGTGGGACCCCGCAGGCGCTTTAGCGCTGAGGAGATTCAGCGCACGCCTTGCTAAAAGCGAGTGCCTGCAGCGGAAATCAACGGTCCGGTTTAAATAGCAAATGAGAAATAAGGCAAAAACAAGAAAAAACGTTGCAGACAGCTGATAAAACCAGCCAAAGTTAACGAGGAAAAAGCTCTTAGCTACATTCATGGACGCTTCAAGCTCTTGAGGTGAAGCGACCCCCCAAGCAATAAAACCACCTGCTATTACAAGTGATATCCAAAAGACTTTTGTCACCTTGTCATTCATTGCAATCCCCCTTTTTGTCTAGGATAGCTTAAAAGCCGATTTATTATAAATCAATTTAGCCTGAGAATTGTCAGTTTTCGGTTGACGGGGATTGTCATGAGCGGTAAACTACTAATAACTTCAACTTGCTACCACATTAGCGAACTAAAGCAAAATTTCGCAAATGCCATTTAATGCATTCTATATTAAAAAAAGATATGATAGAAATACTTACTATTTCTGACAAAGGGTGAAATAAATGACTGAACTGTTTATGTTCGAAAAGCCGCTGGGTATGAGAGATACTCTGCCGGATCTATATGAAACTAAGAGCCGCGCCAGATCATCGATAAAAGCCGAAATGAAGCAGTGGGGCTACCAATTTATTGCGACACCTGCTTTGGAATATTACGAAACGGTTGGTACGGCATCAGCCATCCAGGATCAGCAGTTGTTTAAACTCCTTGATCAGCAGGGGCATACACTTGTGCTCCGCCCTGATATGACAGCTCCAATTGCACGCGTTGCAGCCTCAAAGCTGTTGAATGATGATCTGCCGCTTCGTTTGGCCTACTCGGAGAGCCTTTACCGGGCTCAGCAGCGCGAGGGGGGGCGGCCGGCTGAGTTTGAACAGGTTGGCGTTGAATGTATTGGTGACAACACCATCAGTGCTGATGGCGAGATGATTGCCCTTGCTGTTTCCTCATTAAAAAAAGCAGGCTTAACCAATTTCCAATTGTCTGTCGGGCATATTGGCTTTGTTCAGGATTTATTTTTACAAATTCTCGGAAATGAAGAACGGGCCCAAACCTTGACCAAATATCTATTTGAGAAAAATTATGTGGGATACAGGGAGCATGTTCAATCCTTATCCTTATCATCGATTGACCGGCAGCGCTTATTCAGCTTTCTTGATATGCGCGGCGGAGAAGAAGTCATCGACAAAGCCTTATCAGTCGTTGAGAATGGGAAAGGTAAAGCAGCAATTGGGGAACTTCGCGTCCTTTGGGATATTATCCGTGAATATGGAGTCGAATCCTCCGTAAAATTTGATTTAACGCTTGTAAGCCATATGAGCTACTATACTGGCATTTTATTTGAAATTTATGCCGGAAACGTAGGCTTTCCGATCGGTAATGGAGGCCGCTATGACCGCCTTCTGCAAAAATTCGGCAAGCCAACAGGGGCGACAGGTTTTGCAGTCCGCCTGGATCGCCTGCTGGAGAGCCTAGGAGGCCTTCAGGAAACTACACCGCTCCATTGTGTGCTGTTTAGTTCTGAACGCAGACAGGAAGCCTTTGCGGCAGCGGCTGAAAAGCGGGCAAATGGGGAGAATGTTGTCCTTCAGGATATTAGCGGGGTCAAAGATATTGATGCCTGCACGAGTAAGTTTTCCGACATCACTTTTCTCGTCGGAAAAACTGGGAAGGGGCCACTATCATGAAGGAAATGCTGACAATTGCGATGCCGAAGGGCCGGATTTTTTTGGAAGCTGTTGAGCTATTGCGCGGGGCAGGTTATGAGCTGCCACCAGAGTTTGATGATTCTAGAAAATTAATAATAGAAGTGGAAGAAGAAAAGTTTCAGTTTATTTTAGCGAAGCCAATGGACGTTCCGACGTATGTTGAGCATGGTGTTGCCGACCTCGGTATTGCCGGCAAGGATGTTATGCTTGAGGAAGAGCGTGATGTTTATGAACTTCTAGATTTGAAGATCAGCGGCTGCTACCTGGCAGTAGCTGGCCTTCCGGATAAAAAAATGAACGATGTTGCCCCAAAGGTAGCCACGAAATATCCGCATTTAGCAGCAGCGTATTTCCGGGAGCAAGGGGAGCAGGTTGAAATTATTAAGTTGAACGGTTCGATTGAACTGGCACCGATTATCGGCCTGTCGGATCGGATTGTAGATATTGTTTCAACAGGACAAACGCTAAAAGAAAACGGGCTTGTTGAATATGAGAAAATTACTGACATTACTTCAAGGCTCATCGTCAATCCAGTCAGCTACCGCATGAAGGATGCCCGGATCAGTGAGCTTGTCAGCCGCCTTTCAAAGGTAGTAAACCCGGCCTAAGCTTGAAAAGGATGAGGATGCGAAAATGAAAATTATCAATGTAAATAATGAGATATCAATAAAACGGACAGTTGATGGCGGTACAGAGGAACAGCGGACAGCCGTCCAACAGATCATTTCTGAAGTGAAACAGAACGGAGACCAGGCTTTAAAAGCTTTTACCGATAAGTTCGACGGAGTGAAACTTGCTGATTTCGCTGTTAAGGCTGAGGAAATCGAGGAGGCATACGGGCTAGTATCACCCGAAGATCAGGTAATCATTAGGGAGGCTGCTCAAAATATCCGCAGCTTTCATGAAAAACAGCTTCGTCCATCATGGATGACAACAGAAGAAAACGGAACGGTTCTTGGGCAAAAAATAACGGCGCTGGATTCGGTTGGCGTGTATGTCCCGGGTGGCACCGCGGCTTACCCCTCTTCTGTTCTCATGAACGTGATTCCTGCAAAAACTGCCGGAGTTGAGCGGATCGTCATGGTTTCTCCGCCTAACCAAACTGGAAAGCTCCCGGCAGCTGTTTTGGTAGCTGCTAAGGAGGCTGGAGTGGAAGAGATCTATAAACTGGGAGGAGCGCAAGCCATTGCAGGGCTCGCTTACGGTACTGAAACGATCCGTCCTGTTGACAAGATCGTTGGACCAGGAAATATCTTTGTCGCTCTAGCAAAACGGGAGGTTTTCGGTGATGTCGACATCGATATGATTGCTGGCCCAAGTGAGATCGCGATCCTTGCTGATGATTCAGCTTTTCCGGATGAAGTGGCAGCAGATTTGTTATCTCAGGCTGAACACGACCCTCGTGCATGCAGTATTCTCGTGACCACTTCAGAGTTTTTGGCTGCTGCTGTTAAAGATGAAGTTGAAAAGCAGCTTGCAAGCTTACCGCGCGAGGAGATTGCCAGGAAGTCAATTGAAGATTTTGGTGCTATTTACATAGCAGAAACAATGGATCAGGCCATTGCTGCGGTTAACAAAATTGCGCCTGAGCATCTGGAGATCCTAACCGAAAACCCGATGGAACTCCTCGGGAAAATTCGCAATGCAGGAGCTATTTTTCTTGGACGTTACAGCTCTGAGCCTGTGGGCGACTATTTTGCAGGGCCCAACCATGTTCTGCCGACTAACGGAACCGCACGCTTCTCCAGTCCGCTTAACATCGATGATTTTCAGAAGAAATCAAGTATCATAATGTACAGCGAATCAGCATTAAAGGATAATGGAGATAAGATTGCAAGATTCGCCCGCCTGGAAGGGCTTGAAGCTCATGCCCGTGCAGTGGAGTCGAGATTGAAAAAATAGTCCTGCTAATTACCTTCAGAAAAAAAGAAATGCCTATAAACTTTAACTATATGAAAGTTTTTTAATATTAAAGAGCCGAAGCAATGGAGGAATGGAAATGGAAAGAACGGCAGCAATCAGCAGAAAAACAAGTGAAACGCAAATTGAATTAAGTTTTGACGTAGACGGAGAAGGCCGCTCAGACTTAGTAACTGGGGTTCCGTTTCTTACACATATGCTTGACCTTTTTACAAAGCACGGACAATTTAATCTGACCGTTAATGCAAATGGTGATACGGATGTTGATGACCATCATACAACTGAAGATATCGGGATTTGCCTTGGACAAGCATTAAGGGAAGCGCTTGGAGACAAGGGTGGCATCAGGCGTTATGGAAATGCATTTGTGCCGATGGATGATGCACTGGCGCAGGTTGTCATTGATTTAAGCAATCGTCCGCACCTCGAAATGCGTGCGAATCTCCCGGCTGCAAAAGTTGGTACATTTGATACCGAGCTTGTTCATGAATTCCTGTGGAAACTGGCGCTTGAAGCTAGAATGAACCTTCATGTCATTGTCCATTACGGCCATAACACTCATCATATTATTGAAGCAATTTTTAAAGCTCTCGCTCGTGCCTTGGATGACGCAACTACCATTGACCCGAGGATAAAAGGAGTTCCATCCACAAAAGGATTGCTGTAAAAAATTAACCTAAAGGGAGTAGTTGTTACCCTATTGGGTCGGCTAAAAAGATAGCAGAAAAACACGGTTCCATGGAAGGGTGTTCTATATGATTGGCATCGCGGATTATGGAATGGGGAATTTATTCAGTGTCAGCAAAGCGCTTGAACGCCTGGGGGTTCCTTATTTTTTATCTGAAGACGAAAGTGAATTAATGGCTGCTGATGCACTGATTTTACCAGGGGTGGGGTCCTATCGGGATGCTATGGAGCGCCTGAGTGAAACAGGGCTCGCGAAAATGGTGAAGGAGTTTGCCGCAACAGGGAAACCATTGCTGGGAATTTGCCTGGGCATGCAGCTTTTATTTGAAGAAAGTGAAGAAAATGGCCCAACAAAAGGGCTCGGTTTATTATCGGGAAGCTGTCATATGTTTCCTGGCCGGTCAGCTGACGGCAATACGTACAAAGTCCCCCATATGGGCTGGAACAACCTCTCATTTGTCCGTTCGTCCGATATTTTAACAAATATTGAAGAGGATTATGTTTATTTTGTTCATTCCTTTTATGTAAAAACGAACGAACAGGATGTGCTAATTGCTGCAGCCGAGTATGATGTAGTGGTGCCGGCTGTAGTTGGAAAAGGAAATATATATGGTATGCAGTTCCACCCAGAAAAAAGCGGCAGCCTTGGGATGGAACTTTTACGGAATTTTACAAGGCTGGCTGAGGAAAGGAAGGCAGTCCAATGAGTTTTACAATCTACCCGGCAATTGATATGAGGGGCGGAAACTGCGTCCGCCTCCTTCAAGGCGATTACGATAAAGAAACAGTGTATGGAGATTCTCCCTTTGATATGGCAAAAAAGTTTGCAGATGAGGGTGCAGGATGGATTCATATGGTCGATTTGGATGGCGCTAAGGATGGAAAGCGTGTTAACGATGAATATGTGATTCAGGCAGCACGCGAACTAAAAGCCAAAGTGCAAATTGGCGGCGGGATTCGCAGTGAGGAAGATATTCTCCATTATCTTAATAATGGCGTGGCCCGCGTGATTATTGGAAGTATTGCCGTATCGGATCCGGAATTTGCTGAAGAAATGGTCCGGAAGTACTCAGGCCAGATTGCCATTGGCATTGATGCGAAAGATGGCTATGTAGCAACCCATGGCTGGATGAGCACATCAGAGGTAAAAGCCGTCGAGCTTGGCAAACGATTTGCGCAAGCCGGGGCTGAGACGTTTATCTTTACCGATATTGCAACAGATGGGACGCTGGCGGGCCCGAATCTAGAGGCGGTCAAGCAAATGGCTTTGGAAACAGGCAAAAGTGTCATAGCCTCCGGAGGGGTAAGTGAGCTTGCCGATCTTACTGCTTTAAAAAATTTAAGTGCCACCGGAGTGAATGGTGCCATTATCGGTAAGGCGATTTATGAGGGCCGCTTTACTGTAAAACAGGCTTTGGAAACGGGGAAAGAATAAATGCTGACAAAACGAATTATTCCTTGTCTTGATGTAAAAGAAGGAAGAGTTGTTAAAGGAATTCAGTTTGTACAGCTTCGCGATGCAGGTGATCCAGTTGAGCTTGCGCGCTTTTATGATAAGCAAGGCGCTGATGAGCTTGTGTTCCTGGATATTTCGGCGTCCCATGAAGGCCGTAAAACAATGGTTGAAGTGGTTCAGGCTGTTGCCTCCGAGCTGGCGATACCTTTTACTGTCGGCGGCGGAATTAATTCTTTGGAAGACATGAAGCGAATTTTACGTTCTGGAGCTGATAAGGTTAGTTTGAATACAGCAGCGGTACTGAATCCGGAATTGATTTCCGAGGGCGCAGATTTCTTTGGAACACAGTGCATCGTTGTTGCGATTGATGCAAAATATGATAGTGAGCTTGGGTCATGGCGCGTTTACACACATGGCGGACGCAAGCCAACTGAGTGGGAAGTAATTGATTGGGCGAAAGAAGCAGTATTGCGCGGTGCTGGTGAAATTTTGCTGACAAGCATGGACAGTGATGGCGAAAAAAACGGCTTTGATCTTGCCCTGACAAAGGCAGTAAGCGATGCTGTCAGCGTACCGGTTATTGCATCAGGCGGAGCAGGAAATGCTTCTCATTTTGCGGAAGCTTTTACAAAAGGTAAAGCGGATGCGGCCTTAGCTGCATCAATTTTTCATTATAAAGAAACATCGATCGAGGAAGTGAAAGCAGATTTGAAGGAGAAAGGAGTGGCTGTAAGATGAGTTTGCAGGAATTAAAATATGATGCAAATGGACTGATCCCGGCGATTGTTCAGGATGCCAGTTCAAAAGAAGTTTTAACGCTTGCTTATATGAACGAGGAATCATTGCAAAAGTCGCTCGAAACTGGTGAAACCTGGTTCTACAGCCGTTCACGACAAGAGCTGTGGCATAAGGGAGTGACAAGCGGAAACACGCAAACAATTGTAGAGATCAAACTTGATTGTGACAAGGATGCGCTCGTGGTGCTAGTGAAGCCAACTGGGCCTGCCTGCCATACCGGTGCTATAAGCTGCTTCTCTGAAGAGTTGTATAAAGCAGAAGATACACAGGGGATTGCAGAAACAGGAAAAGCTGCTGATTCGGATGTTGCTATTCTGATTGAGCTTGAAAGGCTGATTGCCGACCGTGAGAAGGAACGTCCAGAAGGGGCCTACACTACATATTTATTTGAAAAAGGCGTCGATAAGATTCTGAAAAAGGTCGGGGAAGAAGCATCGGAAGTTATTATCGCTGCCAAAAACCGCGATGCAGAGGAACTTAAGTGGGAAAGTGCCGACCTCCTGTATCATTTATTGGTTTTATTGCAGGAGCAGAAGCTTCCGCTCAAAGAAGTGCTCGGCGTTCTAAGAGAAAGACACAATAAATAAGTGACCTGACCGGCCTGAAAACGAGGCCGGTTTTTATTTAAAAACAAGAAAGTATATAATTTTGAACATTGATTTTACCCATTCTGCGACAAAACTACAGCTCTGGAAATACACTACGCTTTCCGCGGGCTCGAGCTGAGCCTCCTCGTTCGTCCCTCACTGCGGGGTCTCAACTTCTTCGCTATCCCGCAGGAGTCTTCGTGTATTTCCTCCGCTAGTGTTGCATCTATAAATGAGTAGGCATCATGATTGAAGCGAAGGGCAGTCGACTCCAGCGGGAAAAGCAACAACTGAAGATCCCGCAGGAAGCGGTTTTCTTCCGAGGAAGCTGAAGTGTTGCCCGCGGAAAGCGACTGCCTGAAGCGGAAAAGGATAGTACCTGCAGTGTAGAAGTTTATGTCTGCATTCTATAATATAATTTTAATCAAGTATTTGCCTGGTTTGTCTTATCCCATGCCTCAAGCATTGTGCCCCTATTCGCATTGACAGAAAACTCCATGCTCTCCAAATTAAAACTGCCTCCTATCCAAAAGACTTTCTCACATACCCTTCCTGAACAGGCTCTACCTGTGATATACTACGTTAGTTAATAATCATTTACGGAGGGCTCAATGGGAAAAGACAATAAAGCACTAAAACCAAAGGCGCAGGTCGTTTCGTTTGTTCCAACTGGTGAATATTACTTCACAAAGGGGATCAAGGCATTTCATAGGCGGGATCTGAAAAAAGCCAGCAAGTATTTTCAACGTGCTATGCAGCTTGAGCCCGGGGAGCCGATGATTGTCTGTCAGCTGGCGATTGTTTACACGGAGCTGGGCGATTACCAGCAATCGATTCGTCTTTTGCACATGATCCTTGAGGAATTGGACCAAGAAATGACGGAATGTCATTATTTTTTAGCAAATAACTATGCCCATATGGGATTATTTAAAGATGCTTATCATCATGCCAATATGTATATCGAGCATAATACAGATGGCGAGTTTTTAGAAGAAACAGAGGACCTGATGGATCTGCTTGCTGTTGAGGCAGAGGAACTTGATGAACTCCTCTATGAAGAAGATGATTTAATTGTTAAGCAGGATCAGGCTAGAGGGCTGCTTGAAAACGGCGAATTCCCAGAAGCCATTAAAATATTTGAGCAAATCATTGAGGAATATCCAGAATACTGGTCAGCCTACAATAATCTTGCGTTAGCTTATTTTTACCTCGGCGAAACAGTTAAAGCCAAAAAAATTCTTGAAGATGTGCTGACACGAAATCAAGGCAATCTTCATGCGCTTTGTAATGGACTTGTGTTTGCTTTTTACGAGAATGAGATTAGCAGTGTAATAGAATTAAAGAATATGTTAAGCAAAGTTAATCCAATGCTGTCAGAACACCAGTTCAAGCTTGGAGCAACGTTTGCTTTAATCGGTGAGCATGATCTTGCATACAAGTGGCTGAAAAAGCTTCATAAGTCTGGTTATGATGGTGACGGTCCGTTCTATTACTGGCTGGCGCATTCAGCGTATCACACAGGAAAACAACAGACTGCAAAATGGGCTTGGAAGCAAGTGATTGATTTTAATCCTGAAAAAGCCGGACTCGAGCCGTGGTCTGATGAAATATCTGCTGGGGATTCGTTTGAGAGCGAAATTCTAACCCGCCTGAAAAGTGAGTATTCCGAAGAACGGTTATTTGCTCTGTTTCTTACTTCATTATCAGAGAAAAAAAGAGAAATTATCGAAACGATTAAGAAGGTAAAACTGACTTCCACAGAAAAGGATTATTTTGAGTTTGTCCAGACCGGTTCCAACAAGCGGGGGGCAAGCAAGCTATTGATGAACGCTCATGAAACAGCTAAGTTGCTGTATGAGTATCATTATCCGGCCGATTCAGAGGAAGCGGGCATTTACTTATTATGGTTTTCCGTTTTTGAAGAAGCGGTGGGGGCCGGCTATGATTTTAAAAATCAAAAAGCCTGGGCTGCTGCGGTTGAGTATGTTTGGGAACAGCTGCGCCACAACAAAGCCTCGAAGCAGAAGGTAGCGACTAAATATGGTCTTTCAGCTGCTACGGTCACAAAGTATGTCAAAATGGTGAATAACTGTTTAAACTAAGCATATCTTTGGACTCTTCCTCCTTTGTTTTATAGGATATGAATAGAAGGGAAATACTATTTCCGATGGAAACAGAATCCTTGATCTATTGGCATATTAAAGGAGTTGATTCACCGTGTCTGAAGAAAAAATCTATGACGTCATAATTGTCGGTGCCGGACCAGCTGGGATGACTGCGGCTGTCTATACATCGCGTGCCAACTTATCGACGCTGATGTTAGAGCGAGGCGTACCGGGCGGACAAATGGCAAATACCGAGGAAGTTGAAAACTATCCGGGCTTTGATCATATTTTAGGCCCTGACCTTTCTACTAAAATGTTCGATCATGCGAAGAAATTCGGTGCTGAATATGCATACGGCGATGTAAAAGAAATCATCGACGGCAAAGAGTATAAAACTATTGTCGCGGGTTCTAAACAATACAAAGCTCGTGCGATTATCATCTCTGCTGGTGCAGAATATAAAAAGATCGGTGTACCTGGTGAAAAAGAGCTTGGCGGACGCGGAGTTTCTTATTGCGCTGTCTGTGACGGAGCTTTCTTTAAAGGCAAGGAACTTGTCGTTGTTGGCGGCGGTGACTCAGCGGTCGAAGAGGGAGTCTATTTAACTCGCTTCGCCTCTAAAGTAACAATCGTCCATCGCCGTGATGAGCTTCGTGCCCAGAAAATCCTTCAGGACCGCGCGTTTGCTAACGAAAAAATTGATTTCATTTGGAATCATACAGTAAAAGAAATCAACGAAGACGGCGGCAAGGTTGGCAGTGTAACTCTTGTTTCAACTGAGAATGGTGAAGAGCAGGAATTTAAAACTGATGGTGTTTTCATTTACATCGGTATGCTTCCGCTGACAAAACCATTTGTAAGCCTAGGCATCACAAATGAAAATGGCTATATTGAAACAAATGAGCAAATGGAAACGAAGATCCCTGGCATTTATGCTGCTGGAGATATTCGCGAAAAGACGTTGCGCCAGATTGTCACAGCTACTGGCGACGGCAGTATTGCCGCCCAGGCTGCTCAGCATTATGTAGAGGAACTGGCTGAAGAATTAAAGGCTAACAAAGCATAATTATGAAACCGTTCGAGCTTGAAGCTTGAACGGCTTATTTTTTTCCTTATCGTGCTTAAATAGGCTGAAAATGAGATGCTTGCGGATAAGTAGTCGGTTTCCAAGCGACAGTAATGTGCCAGGGAACGACAATTCGGGCCGCCTTTAGGGCATACATTTAACTAAATCTGTTGAGGGGTTTTCCTTTAGACTTTTTATCTTAATAAACCGTCATTACGTTTTAACTTTCCTGTAACAGTAGTGAAATAAAGATGGGGTATTATAAAAGTAGAAATTGACCCCCTTTTAAAAATATAATCCTTTTACAGCGCAGGTTCGCCTGTGCTCTTTTTTTGTCCAAAAAGAGTATTACAGGCTGTCTTGGGCGAATATAACAACACATACAGGTTAAAAAAACATACCTCACAGAATTATCAATTTTGATTCATTGTGACTGGTTTGCAAAAATAGTATAATGAAAAGAATCAAATAACGGCCGGGCGAATTTTCTATTAGTCCTCTTATAGTTAATGGAAGTTCGTTAAAGATGGCTGGATGAGCCATTCTACAATTAAAAGAAGTCAACGAGGTGACTGCTATGCAGCGGGTCGCAAACTGTGTCCTGGTAAAAGATAATAAGATTTTGCTATTACAAAAGCCCCGTCGAAATTGGTGGGTAGCTCCTGGCGGAAAAATGGAACCGTCGGAAACAATCAAAGATTCCTGTGTTCGTGAATTTAGAGAAGAAACTGGTATTTATTTGCTTAATCCAAAAATTAAAGGGATTTTCTCTTTTATTATGAAGGATGGGAACCAGGTCGTAGATGAGTGGATGATGTTCACATTTTATGCGACTGAGTCGGATGGATTGCAAGTTGATGAGTGTGAAGAAGGAATACTAGCATGGCATGAATTAGATGAAATAGCTAATCTTCCTATGGCAGCGGGGGACCATCATATTCTTGAATATATGGTTCATGGCCAAGGCGTCATATATGGTACGTTCACATACACACCTGATTTTGAATTGCTTCAATATCGATTAGATCCAAATTAATTTTTTTCGGGGGGAAGAAAACATGAGTATCGGTTCGGCAAATGATACCCAAATGGTGATTATTACCGGGATGTCAGGGGCGGGAAAGACGGTTGCGATCCAAAGTTTTGAAGATCTCGGCTTTTTCTGTGTAGATAACCTTCCGCCTACACTGCTTCCCAAGTTTCTTGAGCTTATGAAAGAATCAGGTCACAAAATGAATAAGGTTGCGCTGGTCATGGATCTGCGCGGCCGAGAGTTCTTCGATTCCCTTTTCAAGGCACTGGACGATCTAGCTGAGACGTCCTGGGTGGCTCCGCAAGTTCTTTTTTTGGAAGCGAATGACTCGACGCTTGTTCGCCGCTATAAGGAGACTAGACGCTCACATCCGCTGGCACCGTCAGGGCTTCCGCTTGAGGGAATCGCGATGGAACGAGACTTGCTTGAAGAGCTGAAGGGCAGAGCCCAGCTTATTTACAATACTTCAGAGTTAAAGCCTAGGGAGCTGCGTGAAAAAATTCTGAATGAGTTTTCAGCGAATAAAAAAATCCCGTTTACTGTTAATCTTGTATCATTCGGCTTTAAACATGGCATTCCGATAGATGCTGATTTAGTATTTGATGTGAGATTTCTTCCGAACCCACACTATATTGAACATATGCGTCCAAAAACAGGTTTGGATGAGGATGTATCCAGTTATGTTTTAAAATGGAATGAAACAAACAAGTTTCTGGAAAAAGTAACCGAACTGCTGAGCTTTATGCTTCCGCATTATAAGCGTGAAGGGAAGTCCCAGCTTGTGATTGCAATTGGCTGTACAGGCGGCCAGCACCGATCTGTTGCACTTTCTGAGCATATCGCCGCACACTTTGCGAGCGATTACCGAACCGTTGTCACACATCGTGATATCGAAAAGAGGAAGGAAAAAGTTACATGAATCCAGACGAACAACCAAGAATAGTCATTATAGGAGGGGGAACCGGGCTGCCTGTCCTGCTGCGCGGGCTGAAAAATTTTCCCGTTGATATTACGGCAATAGTAACAGTAGCGGATGACGGGGGAAGTTCAGGCCGAATTAGAAATGAAATGCATATTCCGCCCCCGGGAGATATTCGAAATGTGCTGGCTGCTTTATCGGACGTGGAGCCACTTGTTGAAGAGATGTTTCAGCATCGCTTTAAAACATCCAATGAATTATCAGGGCACTCACTTGGGAATCTAATTCTGGCTGCAATGACTTCCATCACAGGAGACTTTGTGCACGCGATCCAGGAGATGAGCAAGGTGCTCAATGTCCGCGGGAAGGTGCTGCCAGCTGCCAATCAAAGTGTTGTTTTAAACGCCGAGATGGAAGACGGTACGATAGTCAGCGGAGAATCAAAGATCCCCTATTCAGGAAAACGAATAAAACGTGTCTATCTGACTCCTGATAATGTCTTGCCCCTTCAGGAAACGGTTCAGGAGATTAAGCTGGCAGACTTAATTATCATCGGACCTGGCAGCCTATACACTAGTATCCTGCCGAATTTAATGGTACCTGGGTTGGGTAATGAAGTTTGCCAGGCAAAGGCGAGGAAAGTGTATATAAGCAACCTAATGACTCAGGCTGGGGAAACACACGATTTCACGGCAAGTGATCATGTAAAAGCAATCTATGATCATATGGATTGCCCTTTTATAGATACAGTCCTTGTGAACAACGAAGCGATACCTTCAGAGGTTCGAAACCGATACAGTGAAGAACTGGCTAAGCCAGTTCATTTTGATATAGAACGCTTGGAAGAGATGGGCATTGAAGTGGTTCAAGCTCAAATTGCCAACTTAGATGGAGACGTGATCCGTCATGATACAAAAAAAGTAGCAGAAATTTTATATTCTTTACTATCAGATGAAACCAAATCGACATATAACGCGTAAATACTACAGCAAGCGTTTGTCTGAACAGGAGGTGGGAGGATGTCTTTCGCTTCGGAAACAAAAAAGGAACTAACAAACTTGGAAGTAAAAGACTGTTGCGGAAAAGCAGAACTCTCAGCCTTAATCAGGATGAATGGAGCACTTTCCTTTTCCAACAAGAAATTAATCGTAGATGTTCAAACGGAGAATGCTGCGATTGCACGGAGAATTTATATCCTGATTAAAAGAAATTATCCAATCCAAGTCGAGCTGTTAGTCCGGAAAAAGATGAGGCTGAAGAAGAATAATGTCTATATTGTCCGCTTAAAAGAATCTGCCCGTAATATATTAGAAGATCTTAAAATCCTGGGTACGGACTTTACTATTATTCATCAAATCTCAGAGGAACTTGTAAAAAAGAAATGTTGTAAGCGTTCTTACTTGAGAGGAGCATTCCTCGCTGGAGGATCGGTTAACAACCCTGAGACATCTTCCTATCATCTGGAGATTTTTTCATTATATCAGGAACATAACGACTCACTTTGTGAATTAATGAATATGTTTGGACTAAACAGCAAGGCACTGGAGCGTAAAAAGGGGTTTATTACTTACTTGAAAGAAGCAGAAAAAATTACTGAGTATTTGAATATCATTGGTGCTCATAATGCTTTGCTTCGCTTTGAGGATATCCGGATTGTCCGTGACATGCGAAATTCCGTTAACCGTCTTGTCAATTGCGAAACGGCCAATTTAAATAAAACCATCGGTGCTGCCCTTAGACAGGTGGAAAATATCCGCTATATTCAGGAAACGATTGGCCTGCAAATATTACCCGATCGGTTGCGTGAAATTGCGGAGCTTCGTGTTGAATACCAGGATGTCACGCTTAAAGAACTGGGAGAAATGGTATCTGGCAGCACGATCAGTAAGTCAGGAATAAATCATCGCCTAAGAAAAATTGATGAAATTGCCGATAAACTGCGAGCCGGAGACCCGATTAGATAAGTGAAAAAGCTAAAGTAGTGACCTTGTAAACAAAAAATACATAAAAGGAGGATTAATCGATGGTTGAAAAACAAGTAGAGATTAAATTAAAAACTGGATTACAGGCTCGGCCTGCTGCATTGTTTGTTCAAGAAGCAAACAGGTTTTCATCTGATATATTTTTGGAGAAAGACGGAAAAAAGGTAAACGCAAAAAGTATAATGGGCTTAATGAGTCTTGCACTGGGATCTGGTACGACGGTCAATTTAATTGCAGAAGGAAACGACGAAGAAGAAGCACTGCAAAAGCTGGCTGACTACATTGAGCAGGTTGGCTGAGACAAATAAAAAAACTCGCACCAGATACGGTGCGAGTTTTTTAGTTGTAATTAAGCTAAGCACCATTAGCGGGATGCTTTTGCTGTTATTCCTACTTCTTTTTGTCTTCTGAAGGGCTGCGAGTGATAATCTGATCGACAAGACCATATTCCAATGCTCGTTCAGCTGTCATGAAGTTATCACGGTCCGTATCTTTAGAGATTACTTCTAAAGGCTGGCCTGTGCGCTCTGAAAGGATGGTATTTAGCTTTTCACGAAGGAAAAGAATGCGTTTGGCTGCAATTTCAATTTCAGTTGCCTGGCCTTGCGCGCCTCCAAGTGGCTGATGGATCATTACTTCACTGTTCGGAAGAGCATAACGCTTGCCCTTTGTTCCTGCAGCAAGCAAGAAAGCGCCCATTGATGCAGCCATACCGATACAGATTGTCTGTACATCAGGTCTGATAAACTGCATTGTATCGTAGATAGCCATTCCGGCTGTAATGCTTCCACCTGGGCTGTTAATGTAGATGGATATGTCTTTTTCCGGGTTTTCTGCTTCTAGGAATAATAACTGAGCAACGATCGAATTGGAAACATGGTCATCAATCCCGCTGCCGAGCATAATGATCCGGTCCTTTAACAGGCGGGAGTATATGTCGTATGCACGCTCGCCACGATTCGTTTGTTCAATAACTGTAGGAATCAAGTTCATTTTTGTTTTCCTCCTTCAACTTCACTCGTTCATATTTATTCTATCGTTGTTTGCCCTATCTTTAAAGTAATAGGGGCGTGTTGCTATGTACTTTTTATGATACACTGAAGGTCAATAAAGGTCAAACGAATCACTCGCTCAGCGCAAATGAAATGTTCGACAATTTTCACCTGCCAATTTATCACTCCGTTTCCATCTTACCCAAGAAACATTTTTTTAAACTAAAAGATCACTTGCCAATACTGTAAACATGCCCTATAATAGTTAAACGTAGCACCTATTCAGGTGACCAATTATTATACTTGAATAATACTGCTCAGATTTGCCCTCGTGGTGCAACGGATAGCACGTAAGATTCCGGTTCTTGAGATGGGGGTTCGATTCCCTCCGAGGGCGTTATAAAAGCCTCGTATCCTTATTAAAAAGGGTACGGGGCTTTTTATATGGATAAAATATCCATGAGAAAAAGCTTCTACCCGAAAGTGGAAATATTCTATCAATAAATAACTTCAGTTATCCACATAAAGCCCTTATTCCAAAAAGAGGATTCCTTACAGGAATAAAAGGATGCTTCCTTTCACGTTCCCTTTAATATCGAACCCAATTTATTTCCATTCAATAATATTCAACTTTGCTGTAAAATGGTAAAGGGGGGGAATAGAGTATGGATCTTAAAGCAGGATTATGGCAAAAACAATCTTTAAAACTGGCCATGACGCAGGAGCTTTCGCAGGCCATTGCGCTCTTGCAGTATACTGCCCAGGAGCTAAATGCCTTTTTAGAGAGCAAGGCTATGGAAAATCCCCTGATTCAAGTTGAACCCACCCATGTTCGGGCGATGGATCCGAGAGTCGATCGGATCAAGAGTTTTAGTAAGTCTTCCCAACGGGAGCTTGAAAATTGGATCGAGAAAATTGGGGAACAAACCAGCACCCTTGAAGATCATCTATTATCTCAGTTAATTCAATATACGGATAAGCAAAAACATATTTTGAAACAGCTTATTGGAAGCATTGATGAAAACGGTTACCTTGGGATCAACTGTGAGGAGTTCGCTTCGCAGTCCGGTATTTCGCTTGAAAGTGTTGAGGAATGCCTTGAACTTCTTCATGCTTTAGAGCCTGCCGGTATTGGGGCACGAAATTTGCAGGAATGCCTCAAAATTCAGTTGGAGAAAAAGAAACCAGTCAATCAACTAGCCATTTCGATTATTTCTGATCACTTTATGCTTTTTGCGGACAAAAAGTGGAAAACAATTGCAAGCTTACTTGGAGTTAATATAAAGGAAATCCAAAAGGTATTTGATGAAATTCAAACACTCAATCCGCGGCCAGGAGCCGTTTTTAAACGTGAAACATCTGTTTACGTTATTCCTGACGTGGTGATTAGAAGAGTAGAGGATTCAGTAGAGGTGAGTGTTTTTGAAGAAACAGTCCCGAAAATTACCTTTAATGAATCTTACTACCAGGAGCTTGCCGCTCATGGTGATGGAGAAGTTGCTAAGTTTTTACATGAAAAACAGCAGGATTATCATTGGATTTTAAAAAGTCTTGAGCAGCGAAAAGAAACATTAATTAGGGTTGCCCTCAAAATTGTTGAAAAACAGCAGGAATTTTTCCGGTTGGGAACACAGTATTTGCGTCCGATGACAATGCGGGAGGTTTCCGAAGAACTAGGAATCCACGAATCAACAGTTAGCCGTGCTGTTCGCGGGAAATATGCCCAAACTCCATTCGGGACGCTGGAGCTTAGATCCTTTTTTACTAGTGCGATTCAGTCAACCGACCAGGAAAATGCCTCTTCCCAGCAGGCAAAGGACGCGATTGAGAATTTGGTGAAGTCTGAAGATAAGCGTAAGCCTCTCTCAGACCAAGGGATTGCAGAATTACTGCAAGAATCAGAGGGTATTGTGATCTCAAGAAGAACCGTAGCTAAATACCGAGATCAGCTGGGGATTGCCTCTTCTTCTAAACGGAAAAGGTTTGAATGAGTGAGTATTGCAAAGCCTTTTTGAAATAAGTGAAGTACCTGCTTAATTTCATCAATAAAAGAGAGAATGCCAACCTCAGTCGAGCAGTGAAAGAAGGAGTAGTGAGAGTGGAAAATAGGGTAAAGCTATACACGCGGAAACAGTGCCCGTTATGCGACAAAGCCAAGAATGTGCTAATCGAGCTTCAGCATGATTGGGAGTTTGTGTTGGAAGAGGTTGATATTGCAGCGGAGGACAGGTTGACTGAACTCTATGGTCTAATGATTCCGGTGGTTGAATTAAACGGTGACGAGCTTCAATATGGGCAAATTAATAAAAATTATCTAAGTGAAGCGTTTACATCGAAAAAAGTAAAGTATAAAAGTTGAATTGAGTTTCCACTCCTGTTAGAATGAAAATTGAATCAGGAGTGATTTTTTTTGGGGTTAGTGGGACATAATATGTCTAACCGGGACGAATGGCGGCCACTACTTTAAGATGAAGGAGACCATCATCATGCAGTCCTTTATTGATGTTCAAAAAAGAATATTGCCTGATCTGCTTCAGATTATGCAAAAACGTTACAGTATCCTTCAGTACATAAATTTAATGCAGCCAGTTGGGCGAAGGAGCCTGTCTGTAAGTCTTGGCCTTACAGAACGCGTTTTAAGAAGTGAAGTAGAATTCTTGAAGGACCAGAATCTTATTTTGATATCAAGTCATGGAATGAGCATGACGGATGAGGGAAAAGATATACTGGAAAGTCTTGATAGAATAATGCGTGACTTGACGGGTATAGATGTACTAGAACAACAGCTTCAAAAGCAGCTTGGCATTAAACAGGCAATTGTTGTTCCAGGAGACAGCGACGAATCCGATACTGTTAAAAGTGAGCTGGGAAGAGCAGGAGCATCTTGCATGAAAGACTTCCTAACAGGAAAAAATATCATCGCAGTAACTGGCGGCTCAACTATGGCGGCAATAGCCCAGATGCTTCCGCCTGCTTTTAAGGAAAAAGATTTGATGTTTGTACCAGCGAGAGGCGGCATTGGCCAGGATGTAAAGAACCAGGCAAATACCATATGTGCGATTATGGCAGACAAGACGGCTTCCAAGCATCAGGTTCTGTATGTCCCTGATCAGGTAAGCCCGGAGATTTATGAATCGTTCTTAAAAGAACCATTGATCCATGAGGTTTTGACCCAGATAAAATCGGCGAGCATGGTTTTACATGGAATTGGAGACGCTAAAGCGATGGCAGAGCGCCGTAATACTCGTGGTCAGGATATGGAAAAGATTATCGAAGGAAAAGCTGTTGGCGAGGCTTTCGGCTATTATTTTAATGAAGCCGGTGAAGTTGTCCATAAAGTGCTCACAATTGGGCTTCAGTTAAGTGATTTGACGGAAATTGACAATGTCATCGCGGTAGCTGGAGGTTCAACAAAGGCAAAAGCTATTAGAGCCTATATGAAATCAGCCCCAGACTCGACGGTTTTGATCACAGATGAAGGTGCAGCCAAACTATTGGTACAAGGGTAATTCCCTTTATATAAAAAAATGTCCTTATGATTAAAAGGAGGAAAAAATAATGGCAGTAAAGATTGGTATTAACGGATTTGGAAGAATTGGACGTGTAGTATTCCGCGCAGCACTAAACAACCCAAATGTTGAAGTGGTGGCTGTAAATGATTTAACAGATGCAAACATGCTTGCTCATCTTTTAAAATATGACACGGTTCATGGAAAATTAAATGAAGATGTTTCAGTTGATGGGAACTCCCTTATTGTTGGCGGCAAGAAGATAAAGGTTCTTGCTGAAAGAGATCCTGCACAGCTTGGCTGGGGCGACCTTGGTGTTGAAGTGGTCGTTGAATCTACAGGCCGTTTCACAAAGCGTGACGATGCTGCGAAGCACCTTGAAGCAGGAGCAAAGAAAGTTATCATCTCTGCACCAGCAAATGACGAAGATATCACAGTAGTAATGGGTGTTAACCATGAGAAATATGACGCTGCAAACCATCATGTCATTTCGAATGCATCTTGTACGACAAACTGTTTAGCTCCATTTGCAAAGGTGTTAAACGACAACTTTGGAATCAAGCGCGGAATGATGACGACAGTTCATTCTTATACAAATGACCAGCAAATTCTTGACCTGCCGCACAAAGATTACCGTCGTGCTCGTGCAGCAGCTGAAAACATTATCCCCACTACTACTGGAGCAGCAAAAGCAGTATCTCTAGTGCTTCCTGAGTTGAAAGGAAAACTAAATGGCGGAGCAATGCGAGTTCCAACTCCAAACGTCTCGTTAGTTGACTTAGTTGCAGAGCTTGAAAAAGACGTAACAGCAGAAGAAATTAACGCAGCATTTAAAGAAGCTTCTGAAGGAGCTTTAAAAGGCATCCTTGCATACAGTGAAGAGCCACTAGTATCTAGTGATTATAACGGCGAACCAGCTTCTTCAACTATCGATGCTTTGTCTACAATGGTAATGGAAGGCAACATGGTAAAAGTTATTTCTTGGTATGATAACGAAACAGGTTATTCAAACCGTGTTGTTGACCTATGCGAATATATTGCAAAACAGGGACTTTAAGCCCCAGTTAAAAAACCAGTCATTTTTTGTTTAGAACAAGTTCGTGATATGGCAGGCACATATTGGAAAAATCATTCGCGAACATCTATAATGAAAAGGGATGAAAAGGGGAGTGGGGACCAGTCCCCTCTCCCCTTTGTTTAAATAAGAAAAAAGCATCTGATTTCAGCAAGTTTTCTACTAAAAGGAGGTCTCAGCCTTGAATAAGAAGTCGGTTAAAGATATCGAGGTTAAAGGGAAAAGAGTTTTTTGCCGTGTTGATTTTAACGTGCCAATGAGCGATGGAAAGGTAACGGATGATACTCGGATCCGAGCGGCACTGCCTACAATTCAATTTCTCGCAGATAAAGGTGCAAAGGTGATTCTTGCCAGCCATCTCGGCCGCCCGAAAGGACAAGTTGTTGAAGAGCTTCGATTAACACCCGTCGCTGGACGGCTTTCAGAGCTGCTAGGTAAAAGTGTTAAGAAGACAGATGAGGCATACGGCGACGCTGTAAAGTCTGAGATTGACTCTATGAGTGAAGGTGATGTTCTTCTTCTTGAGAACGTTCGCTTTTATCCGGGAGAAGAAAAGAATGACAGTGATCTTGCCAAAAAGTTTGCGGCACTGGCTGATGTTTATGTAAATGATGCATTTGGAGCTGCACACCGTGCCCACGCATCGACAGAAGGAATTGCCCAGCATCTGCCTGCCGTCTCAGGTTTGTTAATGGAAAAAGAGCTTGAGGTACTTGGAAAGGCATTATCTAACCCGGAACGTCCGTTTACAGCGATCATCGGCGGGGCAAAGGTTAAGGATAAAATCGGCGTTATTGATAATCTGCTAGAAAAGGTTGACCATTTGATTATCGGCGGCGGACTCGCTTATACCTTTGTAAAAGCAAACGGGCATGAGGTAGGGAAATCCCTTTTAGAAGAAGATAAAATTGACCTTGCGAAATCTTTCATGAAAAAAGCGGAAGAAAAAGGTGTTAAGTTCCATATGCCCGTTGATGTCATTGTAGCTGATGACTTCTCAAGAGAAGCGAACACAAAGGTTGTCGCAATTGATGAAATCCCGGCCGATTGGGAAGCTCTTGATATTGGACCTAAAACAGCTGAGATGTATCAAGATGTCATTAAGAATTCAAAGCTTGTTATCTGGAATGGACCTATGGGCGTTTTTGAATTTGAGAAATTTTCTGGCGGAACGAAGGCTGTTGCAAATGCTTTAGCGGAAGCTGAAGGAACGTATTCAGTCATCGGCGGCGGCGATTCGGCTGCTGCGGTTGAGAAATTTAACCTAGCTGATAAAATGAGCCATATTTCAACTGGCGGCGGAGCTTCCCTGGAATTCATGGAAGGCAAGGCCCTGCCAGGAGTTGTGGCCCTAAACGATAAATAGGAAGCAGAGAGAGCAACATTGCTGAAAGGAAGTGTGAACATGCGCAAACCAATTATTGCAGGTAACTGGAAAATGCATAAGAAGATGGATGAAGCGAGTTCATTTGTAGAGGAGGCAGCTGGATTAGTGCCAGATTCAACTAAAATTGATTCTGTTGTCTGTGCCCCTGCCCTGTTTTTACAAAGACTTGTCGAGCTGACAGACGGAAAAGACTTGAGTGTTGGCGCTCAAAATATGCACTTTGAAGAGAGTGGAGCTTTTACAGGAGAAATCAGTCCTGAGGCTTTATCAGATCTTGGTGTAAAGTACGTTATTCTCGGTCATTCCGAGCGCAGAGAAATGTTTGGAGAAACAGATGAATCAGTAAATAAAAAAACGCTGGCGGCTTTCAAGCACAATCTGACTCCGATTGTCTGCTGCGGCGAAACGCTTGGACAGCGTGAGAACGGTGAAACAAATGAGTTTGTTGGCACGCAAATCAAAAAAGCATTAACGGGTCTGACTGGCGAGCAAGTGAAACAAACTGTAATTGCCTATGAGCCAATCTGGGCGATTGGGACTGGCAAATCTTCATCAGCAGAAGATGCAAACGAAGTGTGTGCGCATATCCGTAAAACAGTTGCCGAAGAGTTCTCACAGGAAGCAGCTGATGCTGTCCGCATCCAATATGGAGGCAGCGTAAAGCCTGCCAACATTAAGGAGTATATGGCGCAGCCTGATATAGATGGAGCTTTAGTCGGCGGAGCAAGCCTTGAGCATGAATCCTTCCTGCAATTATTGGAGGCAGGTTCACATGAGTAAAACTTCTCCAACAGCTTTAATCATCCTGGACGGCTTTGCGTTAAGAGGCGAGCGAGAAGGCAATGCAGTCGCCCAGGCGAACAAACCGAATTATGACCGATACTGGAATAAATATCCCCATGCGAAGCTGATTGCGAGCGGAGAAGCGGTTGGCCTTCCTGAAGGGCAGATGGGCAATTCTGAAGTGGGCCACCTAAACATTGGGGCTGGAAGAATTGTGTACCAAAGCTTAACAAGGGTGAACATCTCCATTCGCGAAGGTGAATTCGAGAAAAATGAAACATTCCGCAAAGCGATCGAGCATGTGAAGGAAAAAGGAACAGCTCTCCATCTCTTCGGCCTCCTTTCTGACGGTGGAGTCCACAGCCATATTGAGCACATGTTTGCTCTTTTAAAAATGGCAGCCGATGAAGGGGTGGAGAAGGTTTATGTCCACGGATTTTTAGACGGCCGTGATGTTGGTCCGAAAACAGCAGCTGGATATATCGAGCAGACCCTCGAAAAAATGAGCGAGCTGGGTACAGGTGAATTTGCGACAATTTCTGGACGCTATTATTCGATGGATCGTGACAAGCGCTGGGATAGGGTAGAAAAGTCTTACAGGTCAATGGTTTATGGTGAAGGCCCGACCTACTCTAATCCCATGGAATTGGTTGAAGATAATTATCGCAACGGGATCTTTGACGAATTTGTGATTCCGTCCGTACTTGTCCGCAAGGATGGCTCACCGGTCGCCACAGTACAGGATAACGATGCTGTCATCTTCTATAACTTCCGTCCTGACAGAGCGATTCAGATTTCTAACACGTTTACAAATAAGGATTTCCGTGCGTTTGATCGCGGTGAAAACCATCCGGAGAATCTGCATTTTGTTTGCCTAACCCATTTTAGTGAAACAGTAGATGGATATGTAGCTTTCCAATCAACGAATTTAGATAACACGATTGGCGAAGTGCTGGCTCAGAATAATATGACTCAGCTCAGAATTGCGGAAACGGAAAAGTACCCGCATGTAACCTTCTTTATGAGCGGAGGCCGGGAGAACGTTTTCCCTGGCGAAGAACGGATCTTAATTAATTCGCCCAAGGTAGCGACATATGACCTGCAGCCTGAAATGAGTGCATATGAGCTTACAGACGCTCTGTTAAAAGAGATTGAAGCTGATAAATTTGATGCCATTCTTTTAAATTTTGCTAACCCGGATATGGTTGGTCACTCAGGTATGCTGGAGCCAACTATAGAGGCGATTGAAGTTGTCGACGAGTGCTTAGGTAAAATTGTCGATCTGATTGTCCAGAAGGGCGGAACAGCGATAATTACTGCTGATCATGGGAATGCTGATGAAGTGGTAACAATCGAGGGCAATCCAATGACTGCACATACGACGAACCCTGTTCCTGTTATTGTAACAAAGGAAGGCGCTGAACTCCGCCAAGAAGGGATTCTAGGAGACCTTGCTCCGACGATGCTTGACCTTTTAGGTGTGAAAAAACCAGCCGAAATGACTGGCACTACACTAATTAAAAAATAGTTTGAAGGAGAGAAAACATATGCCATATATTATTGATGTTTATGCTCGTGAAGTATTAGATTCCCGCGGTAACCCGACTGTAGAGGTAGAAGTGCACACTGAATCCGGTGCATTCGGACGAGCGCTTGTTCCAAGCGGTGCTTCAACAGGTGAATATGAAGCAGTTGAGCTTCGCGATGGCGACAAAGATCGTTACCTTGGTAAAGGCGTTCTAAAAGCTGTTGAGAACGTAAATGATATTATTGCACCATTTTTAGTTGGTGAAGAATATAACGTATTAGATCAGGTTGCGCTTGACCGTGCATTAATCGAGCTTGACGGTACAGAAAATAAAGGCAAGCTTGGCGCTAACGCAATCCTTGGTGTTTCCATGGCAGCTGCTCATGCAGCCGCAAACTTCCTTGATGTACCTTTATACCAATACTTAGGTGGCTTTAACGCAAAGCAGCTTCCAGTTCCAATGATGAACATTGTTAACGGTGGAGAGCATGCTGATAACAATGTAGACATTCAGGAATTCATGGTTATGCCTGTAGGTGCAGAGAACTTCCGCGAAGCGCTTCGCATGGGTGCGGAAATTTTCCACAGCCTGAAGAGTGTTTTAAAAGAAAAAGGCTTAAACACTGCTGTTGGCGATGAAGGCGGATTTGCTCCGAATCTAGGATCTAATGAAGAAGCATTGCAAACAATCGTCACTGCGATTGAAAAAGCAGGATACAAGCCGGGCGAGCAAATTATGCTGGCAATGGATGCTGCATCCTCTGAGTTCTACAACAAAGAGGACGGCAAATACCATCTTGCTGGAGAAGGCGTTGTGAAAACGTCTGCTGAGATGGTTGACTGGTATGAAGAGATGTCTTCTAAATATCCAATCATTTCAATTGAAGATGGCCTTGATGAAAATGACTGGGAAGGCCATAAGCTTCTGACTGAACGCCTTGGCGGGAAAGTCCAGCTTGTTGGTGATGATTTATTTGTTACAAACACTAGAAAGCTTTCTCAAGGAATTGAGCAGGGCGTCGGCAACTCTATCCTGATCAAGGTTAACCAAATCGGTACGTTAACGGAAACATTTGATGCCATTGAAATGGCGAAGCGTGCTGGGTATACAGCAGTAATCTCTCACCGTTCTGGTGAAACAGAAGACGCGACCATTGCTGATATCGCCGTAGCAACGAATGCTGGGCAAATCAAGACAGGTGCTCCTTCTCGTACAGACCGTGTGGCTAAATACAACCAGCTTCTTCGTATCGAAGATCAGCTTGGTGAAACAGCCCTTTACAACGGAATTAAATCTTTCTACAACTTAAAGAAGTAACTAAATATCGGCCCGTCCTTGGTGCTGGCGTTCAGACTGTAGATAAACTTGTGTTTCATTGAGTTTATCTACAGTTTTTTCTTTAGAGCTGTTATTCAAACTGTGTTTCGTTTCAGGCGTTTCTCTTTCCTTGGGGCCAGGGAGACTCCTTGGCTTTCCGCCTATGGGGTCGCTCTAGAATTGATCCTAAATTAATATCTGTAAATTTGGTGACGGGTTACGATTTAATCAGCTAATATGCATCCCAAGTGCAGTCTGGTATTGTTCTATTTACAAAAATATGATAAATTTAAAATACTGTTATATGCAGGCTTTGATGGAGGTGTAGTTTTGCACGCATTTTTAGTTGTCTTATTGGTTATCGTTTGTATTTCTCTTATTGTAGTCGTATTGCTTCAGTCTAGTAAAAGCGCGGGCCTTTCGGGGGCGATTTCTGGCGGAGCTGAAACGCTTTTTGGAAAACAAAAGGCCAGGGGGATCGATTTGGTTCTTCACAGAGTCACGATCGTACTTTCCGTATTGTTCTTTGTTTTAACTATTGCCGTTTCTTACTTCAAACTATAAATTAAATTCTAAACCCGGCGAGCGAAGCCGGGTTTTTTCATGATTTTGTCTTTTGGATAAATAACCCATTATTTTAGGGGCAAAACAGGAATATGACCACTCCTGCTGTGGTAATAAATGAAGAGTTACTTTGGAATGGGAATAGCCATTTAGTTCAAACTAAGATGTGTAGTCTCGCCACTCAATCGACCTAACCTAATACAACAAGATTAAATATATGCAGAGGGAGATAGGTAAATGAAGAAGTTAGTGCCAAAACCATTTACATTCGAAGGTGGGAAGCGGGCTGTCCTGCTGTTGCACGGATTTACCGGAAACTCGGCAGATGTACGGATGCTCGGCCGGTTTCTTCAAGGAAAGGGTTATACATGCCATGCTCCCATTTATAAGGGACATGGGGTTCCACCCGAGGAATTGGTCCATACAGGTCCTGAGGACTGGTGGAAAGATGTGACAGATGCTTACCAATTTTTAAAAGAAGAGGGATATGAAGAGATTGCCGTTGCCGGTTTATCCCTTGGCGGTGTCTTTTCTTTAAAGCTTGGTTATACTGTACCATTAAAGGGTATCATTCCGATGTGTGCTCCAATGTACATAAAAAGTGAAGAAGTTATGTATCGTGGAATTCTCGATTATGCTCGGGAGTACAAAAAATGGGAAGGCAAGACAGAAGGCGAAATTGAATCCGAAATGGAAGAATTTCAAAAGACACCTATGAAAACGTTAAAAGCCTTACAGGGACTCATATCGGATGTGCGCAACTCTGTCGATTTGATCTATGCACCGACCTTTATCATTCAAGCCCGCCATGATCATATGATAAACACAGACAGTGCAAATATTATATACAATGAAGTCGAATCAGAACAAAAGGACTTAAAGTGGTATGAGGAATCAGGCCACGTCATTACCCTGGATAAAGAACGGGAACAGCTGCATGAAGATATTTATCAGTTTTTAGAAACGCTTAATTGGAAATAATAAATAAATAGGAAGAAAGAAAAAGGAGGGATTAGGATGGACGAATCAATTAAGGAGCATATCGACAGGCTCCTTCATTATATGAAGGACGAAGCATATAAACCGCTTACTGTACAAGAGCTTGAGGAAGCCTTTAAGATTGAGGGCTCTGAGTCCTTTAAGGATTTTGTAAAAGCACTAGTCGTCATGGAGGAAAAAGGGCTTGTGGTCCGCACTAGGAGCAACCGCTATGGCTTGCCAGAAAAAATGAACCTGATCAGAGGAAAATTAACTGGTCATGCGAAGGGATTCGCTTTTGTTATAACCGAGGAGCAAGGCATGGATGATATTTTCATTCCGCCAAATGAAACAGGAAATGCGATGCACGGGGATATTGTACTTGTACGCGTAGCCAATGAAAGCTCAGGATCTAGAAGAGAAGGAACGGTTGTCCGTATTATTGAAAGAGGCGTTCAGCAAGTAGTTGGAACGTACACGGAAAGCAAGCACTTTGGATTTGTGATTCCAGATGATAAAAAGCTTACCAGCGATATTTTTATCCCTAAAAGTGTTTCACTAGGTGCTGTAGAGGGACATAAGGTGGTTGCTAAACTTGTCAGCTACCCGGATGGGAAAAAGAGTGCTGAGGGGGAAATTATTCAAATCCTTGGGCATAAGAATGATCCGGGTGTTGATATCCTATCGGTTATCCACAAGCACGGGCTGCCGATGGAATTTCCTGAAGATGTCTTAAAACAGGCAAATGAAGCACCAGATTCAATTGATGAAAGCGAACTTGCGAATCGCCGTGATCTGCGCGATGAGGTAATCGTTACGATTGATGGCGCAGATGCCAAAGATTTGGACGATGCTGTCCAGGTTTCAAAGCTTGAGAATGGCAATTACAAGCTTGGAGTCCACATTGCAGACGTAACTTATTATGTTAAAGAAAATACACCGCTTGATCGCGAAGCTGAAGAACGTGCGACAAGTGTCTACTTGGTGGACCGGGTTATCCCAATGATTCCGCATCGACTTTCAAACGGGATCTGTTCATTAAATCCAAAGGTCGACAGGCTGACCCTTTCCTGCACAATGGAAATTAACCCAGAGGGAGAAGCCGTCAGTCATGAGATTTTCCAAAGTGTTATTAAAACGACCGAGCGGATGACCTACCATGACGTCAATCGTATTTTGGTCGATAAGGATGAAGAACAGAGAGCAAGATATGAAAATCTTGTCCCGATGTTTGAACTAATGGAAGAACTCGCTGCGGTTCTTAGGAAAAAGCGGATGACACGTGGAGCGATCGATTTTGATTTTAAAGAATCAAAGGTGCTCGTTGATGAAGATGGCAAACCGAATGAGGTTGTTCTTCGTGAACGTTCTGTTGCTGAGAAGCTTATTGAAGAATTTATGCTTGCTGCCAATGAAACGGTTGCTGAACATTTCCACTGGATGGAAGTACCGTTCATTTACCGAATTCACGAGGATCCGAAAGAAGATAAACTAAGACGTTTCTTTGATTTTATTACAAATTTCGGATACATCGTCAAGGGAACAGCTAATTCTATTCATCCCCGGGCTCTTCAAGAAATCGTTGAGGAAGTTCAGGGCAAACCGGAGGAAATGGTTGTTTCAACAGTCATGCTTCGCTCCATGCAGCAGGCAAAGTATTATGAGGAAAGCCTCGGCCATTTTGGGCTGTCGACGGATTACTATACACATTTCACATCGCCGATCCGCCGTTACCCGGATTTAATCGTTCATCGCTTAATTCGGACGTATCTTATTGAAGGAAAGCTGGATCAGGCTACAAGGGAAAAATGGGATGCAAGCCTGCCTGAAATTGCTGAGCATTCTTCCAATATGGAGCGCCGTGCTGTCGAAGCTGAACGTGAAACGGATGAACTGAAGAAAGCTGAATATATGGAAGATAAGATTGGCGAGGAATATGATGGCATCATCAGTTCTGTCACCAACTTTGGCTTGTTTGTAGAGCTTCCGAACACAATCGAAGGCCTAGTGCATGTCAGCTATATGACCGATGACTATTACCGCTACGATGAGCGCCACTTAGCTATGATTGGTGAACGAACTGGCAATGTATTCAGGATTGGTGATGAAATCACAATCAAGGTCGTAAAGGTCAATAAAGATGAGCGCGCCATAGACTTTGAAATTGTCGGTATGAAGGGCACTCCAAGACGAGAGCGTTCCGATTCACCAAAAGTCTTTAAAACTGGAAGTTCAGAACGCAAGCCGCGTAGAGGCAAAGCAGAAGAGAAGTCCAGTACTGGAAGCCGAAGCGGTGTAAAAAAGAAAAAATCTTATGATAATGCTTCCAAAGCAAAGCGTGAAGGCAAACGGAAGAAAAGAAGATAGAGCTTCATGGGGGCCTGTGTAAACAGGCTCTTTGTTTCCTTTAGGGAAACTGGATTTTAAAACCTTCATGTGTAAGTAGGGTTCAATTGTGGGAACAGCAAAAATTTGATAAAATAAAGAGATAGGATAGACAGGTGACTGGGTAAAGTTCGCCCAGTGATCAAAGGGGGAAGCCATATGCCTAAAGGAATGGGAAAGACCATTGCTAACAACAAAAAAGCGTACCATGACTTTTTTATAGAGGATACTTATGAGGCAGGAATTGTCTTGCAGGGAACAGAAATAAAAGCAATCCGCAGCGGCCGGGTAAACCTTAAGGATGCGTTCGCACGTATCCAAAATGGTGAGGTCTTTTTATATAATATGCACGTCAGCCATTTCGAGCAGGGAAACCGTTTCAACCATGACCCGCTCAGGACTAGAAAGCTGCTTCTGCATAACAAGGAAATCAGCAAGCTGATTGGCGAAACAAAAGAAGTGGGCTATTCACTCGTCCCAGTAAAGCTTTATTTAAAAAATGGGTATGCAAAGGTTTTAATCGGTCTCGCTAAAGGGAAAAAGAAATATGACAAGCGCGAGGATCTGAAAGAGAAAGAAGCAAAACGCGATATCCAGCGGGCATTCAAAGAACGCCAAAAAATGTAAGGCAGGCATTTCCATTGAAAATCAGCCTGTATGTGCTATAATAAGTATTGTAACTACAGCAACACTTAGCTTTAGCTCGGTTACCCGAGCCTTCCGGACGTGGCACCTAATACGTGCAGCTGGTTCCTTTTTACATGGGGACGCTACGGATTCGACAGGGATAGTTCGAGCTTAGGTTGCGAGTCGAGGGGATCGGCCTCGTTAAAACGTCAAAGCCAATAACTGGCAAACAAAACAACAACCTCGCTTTCGCTGCTTAATTAGCGCGTAGCGGTTCCTCCCTCCATCGCCCATGTGGTAGGGTAAGGGACTCACTCTAAGTGGGCTACGCCGGATTCCACCGTCTGAGGATGAAGGAAGAGAACAACCAGACTAGCTGCCCTGGCGCCTGTCGATAGGCAGATGGGTTAGCGAAACACGAATATGTCGACTACACTCGTAGAAGCCTAAGTGCCGATGTTTCTGGACGTGGGTTCGATTAGTAAATAGTCGCCTTGTATGGCAACATGCAAGTGAAAATCTGGCTTTATCGGTGAAACCTAAGTCGCAGAAAAGTGGCGATAAGGCAATGCCGAGCGGTATGTGGAGCAATCCAACAGCCGTGTATCGACTTATAGGCTGCCCAAGCGGCAGTACTAGGATGCGGGATCTGCCTGGAATCAGGCAAAAACTACATTCCGCATAATACGCCAGAGGGCCTGCCGATGCAGGTTCAAGATATAGTCAGTGCCATGTCGAAAGCATGGAATAGCACGTCCCACCGTCTCCACCATACATACTATGGTGGTTTTTATTTTTTTTTGTTACTTTAAGCATTAAAATGTCATTATTACATCATTATGCTTAAAATAGCTTGTGACAATAGTGTTTAAAACATCTTGTTGAGTCATTTTTTGAGACAATTTGAACATCTAAGTTTAAATTCAAACTCTCTTTGATACTGGTATATAAGATAGTTAGATATCTAAAATAACCTTTCTGTGAGAAGAAAAATATTTCACCAGCTGGACAATTTTTATTTTCTATATATTATCCCTTTACAAAATCATTCAAATCTCTCTTTTAAACTACCACTACGATAACCATCATCCCAAACAAATAATATCCATACCTTTACTGCATCTTTTAAATTTGTTCAATATCATCGAAATTTTTAATCTTTTTAAAGTAATCTTCGGTAAGTTAGGATCCTAATCGTAAACCTCTTGATGTTTTTTGACTGAAAGTTCTGTAATATAGTAGAAAATATAGTGAATATACGGGGATGATTTATAGTGTTGGACCATTTAAAATATATTGACGGCATTACGATAATTGATACATCAGGAACAATTTTATTTACCGTTAAATTTAATCCACGGTTTCACGAAGAAATTGATGAGAATGAGAAGATTATCGGCCTAAACCTTTTTTCTGCTTTTCCTATGCTTGATGAACGATCTAGTACTCTTTTTAAGGTAATGAACACAGGAAAGCCGATTTACCGTGCAAAACAAAATATAGTCGATTTCAGAGGGATTGAAAAAGAAACCACAAATGTTTCGTTACCTATTAAAGCCCATGGGAAAATTATCGGCTCGATAGAACTCTCAAAGGACATAAGCGATGAAGACCGTCCGCTCAATTCGGTTATAGAAATTGATTCAAGTTCATTTAATACTAAGCAATTAAAAACGAAGATTCAGCCGGAAAGAGCTGTTTATTTTTTGGAAGATATTATAACGATTGATGAAGAAATGAATCATTTAAAGGAATCTGTCAAGAAGTTTGCCAAAGGGGATTCGCCTGTTTTTATCTATGGAGAAACAGGGACAGGCAAAGAACTGTTTGCCCATGCGATACATAATGAGAGTGAACGATCCACAAAACCCTTTATTACCCAGAATTGTGCTGCACTTCCTGAGAGTTTAATTGAAAGTATTTTGTTTGGCACAAAAAGAGGCAGCTTTACAGGGGCTGAGGATAATCCTGGCTTGTTCGAATTGGCAAATGGCGGAACTCTTTTCCTTGACGAGATTAATTCGATGCCGATTCATTTACAGGCAAAACTTTTAAGAGTATTGGAAGATGACTGTGTTCGCAGGCTAGGAGACAAAATGGTAAGAGCCGTTAATGTTCGTGTCATTACTGCAACTAACCTGCATCCGGCACAGTGTGTCCGGGATGGAAAGCTGCGCCAAGATCTTTATTATCGTCTTGGGGTTATGACATTGGCAATTCCTCCTTTACGAGAGAGAAAAGAGGATATACGACTGTTGGTTGATTATTTTGTTAGTAAGTTTAATAAAAGCCATAAGAAGAACATTGTTCATATTTCAAGAGATTCACTAGGGTTTTTGCTGAGTTATGATTGGCCAGGAAATGTCAGGGAGCTCGAAAATGTGATCGAATATGCGATAAATCAGACAGATGCTTGTGATGATACATTACAATATAATCATTTAGAACAGCAAATTAAGCATTTAATGGGTATACAACAGTCTTTTTCCTCTACAAAAATCAGGCCGTTAAAAGATGAGATTGCAAATCTAGAAAAAACAAGAATTGAACAGGTAATGATTCTAACAAGAGGAAATGTATCAAAATCTGCACGGCTGCTGGAAATCCCTAGACAAACATTACAAAGAAAAATTAACCAATACGGAATAACAACAGATTTAACTAACCATCAATAGATAGGTGCCCAAAACTTAACAGCAAATTGCTCGTTTTATACCATATAAAATATACACAACCATATTATTGTAGGCAAAAATCCTTTTGCAAGGGGTTTTGCCTGCTTTTTTATTAAGTTCCCCCCTTTTTTAAAAACTGGCATGATTCTTGCGTTAAAGTATATAACTTTTAAAAAAGGAGAGAAGGACAAAGATGAAAATCGGGGTTTTAAAGGAAGTTAAGGATGGGGAATCACGTGTTATTTTAACACCAAATGAAGTAAAGGCACTGTCGCGTAAAGGCCACAAGGTATTGGTAGAAAAAGATGCAGCGCTTAAAGCGGGTTTTCCTGATCAATCTTACCTTGATGCTGGAGCGGTGATTATGCAGCAAGCGAAAGATATTTTTGATCAGTCCGATATGGTTGTGAAAGTAAAGGAAATTAGTCCGAAAGAATATTCACTTATTAAGCCGGGGCAAATCCTTTTCTCATGTCTGCACCCTGCGGCAAACAAAGAAGAGGTTGATGTGTTGTTAGATAAAGAAGTAATTGCTATTACAGCGGAAGATACTCATCGTTTCGGATCACCTAATTGTGAAGTGGCTGGCAAGCTAGGTGCATTAATGGGAATCCAGTATCTTCTCTCAACAAATGGTGGAATGGGAAAATTAGTTGGAGGAGTAGGCGGGGTTCCCGGAATCCAAGCATTGGTGCTAGGAGGAGGAATCGTCGGAAAAAGCGCAGTTGACGTTCTTGCTTCATTAAGGGCACAGGTGAGGTTACTAGACATTAATATCGGTGTCTTAAGAGAGGCTCAGTTTCTTTTTCCGAAGAATGTTACGACAGGATTTTCGAATCAAGAAACGATTAAAGAAATTTTACCGAGTGTGGACCTTATCATCAACTGTGTGAAGTGGCCCAAACAACGAACAGACCATCTGATTACAAGAGAAATGCTTGGTAAGATGCAAAAGGGATCGGTGATTGTTGATATTAGTGCAGACGTTGGAGGAGCTATTGAAACCTATCGGCCAACAACGTTTAATGATCCGGTTTATACAGTAGATGGTATTATCCATTACGGAGTTGATAATATACCTGGAGCTGTTCCAAACACGGCATCGATTGCGTATGCCGCATCTGTTTTCCCACATATACTAGCTATTGCCGAAAAAGGGGTTGAAAAAGCTTTGCTTGAAGATGAATATCTTCGAAATGGGCTTACTACTTTTAAAGGAGTGTTAACCCATGAAGAAACAGGCAATATTCAAAATCGACAATGGGTGAAATCTCAGGAGTTGTTAAAATAAATAAACTTTATTTTTAGGGAGGGAAGTACATGGATTTAGGTATTCTATCACTTGTTCCTGCAGCGGTTGCAATTATATTAGCATTTGTAACAAGAAACACCGTCTTTTCGCTTGCTGTCGCATGTTTTATCGGGGTGCTTATAGCTGGTCAAGGATTATTAGGATTTCCTAACTTGATGAAAGAAGCATTAGGTACTACGAGTTTTTCGTGGATTCTTTTACTGGAACTTTTTATAGGGGTGTTAATTGCATTTTTTCAACGTACCGGTGCGATTCAGCAATTTACACTTATCATGGAACGTAAGAAATTGAGCAGGGTCAAGACACAGCTTGTTTCCTGGTTTTTAGGTATGTTCGTGTTCTTTAGTGACTATTTTAGTCCGTTATTCGTCGGTGCGACAATGCGCAATTTGTCTGATAAAGCAAAAATTTCAAGAGAAAAGTTGTCTTATATAGCGGATTCGACCTCAGCGCCTGTAAGCGTCATGGTTCCTATCACAGGATGGGCAGTGTTTATTTCAGGGTTATTGATAGGAATGGGAGCTATAAAAAGTCCGGATATGGCGATGGGAGTTTTTGTTCAATCAATCCCTTTTAACTTTTATGCGATATTATCGGTTCTATTTGTAGGATTAATTGCCATGAAAATAATCCCTGATTTTGGTCCGATGAAGAAAGCGGAGGAACGGGCACAAAAGGAAGGAAAAGTTTTACGCGACGGGGCCGAACCGTTAATGGGAGAGGAATTAACAGATACCCCACCTTTTGATGGGATAAAACCTAATGTCTTCTTGAATTTTTTCTTGCCTGTTTTAATTGTGATCTCTATCGCAGTAGGTACGTTCATTGTTTTAGATTCAGCAAAAACAATGGAAGCGTTTTTGGCAGCTTCTGTAATTTTAGGTGTTATTATGCGAATACAAGGAATCCCTTTTAATGATATTATGAAAACGGCAACTGCTGGGATGAAGGGTGTTTTACCAGCAATTATCATTTTGGCGTTTGCCTATTCCTTGAATAAACTAACTGATGACATTGGGACAGCTGATTATGTTGTATCCGTCAGCGAAAATTGGTTGACTCCAAGCCTACTGCCAGTCATTACCTTTATAATTGCTGCGATCATTGCTTTTGCTACAGGTTCTTCTTGGGGGACTTTTGCAATCGTTATGCCTTTAGCAGTTCCTCTTGCATTTAACTATACAGGAGATGAAGTGACGACGATTGTTTTAGCTACAATAGCTGCTGTTGGAGGCGGAGGTGTTTTTGGAGATCATTGTTCGCCTTTATCAGATACAACCGTTCTAGCCTCTACTGGTGCAGCCTCTGATCATATGGATCATGTCAAAACACAGATTCCGTATGCGTTAACTGTAGCAGCAATTGCTTGTGTTTTTTATCTGATCGTTGGTATCGTTTTTGTTTAAAATTGATTGGTTGGTGGTACTCCATGCCTATCAAGCTAATACTAACGATTGCCTAGAGTAGAGCCGTTTCTGAAGACGACCGTCTATGCTATTAGACAAAAAGCAGGCCCAAATAGGCTTGAATTAGGTCATTTTTAAAAGCTATGCTTCTTTAACACCATTTTATTGAGTGAAATGGTGTTTTTTTATGGGGAATTTACACATTAATCTTGAGAGCTATTACAATCTTATTAAAAAAAACGAACCCAATTCAATTTAAGGAGAATATTTATATGGAATTTAATAAACCTGATATGCAGGTACTAGATCAATTAGATACAGCAGTTCTTTTCCAGAAAAAGGTTGTTATAAATGGAATGATCAACTATGGGAACAAACCGCAAAAGGAATACCCACAGGGGTTAAGGAACAAAGCCTAAGACCCTTCCTGTCTGTTACACCTTTTTGTTGATTTCAGCTGCCTGTGCTTGCTTCCCGCGGGCGTCTATCTTTTCCTCTTAGCAACTCGATAAACTTCCCACCTCCGACTGATCTTTTTTTAAAAAGGATACATTGTAAAAAAGTTTGACTTTGTTTTTATCATTTCTGAAAGGCACCCGAGTTCACCTTTCACCTTAAAGATGGCTGCCGGAAGCTGTCTGTAACCATTTATTTACTAGAGGTGTATTTGATATTTTTTCCGAATTTTCTGCTTATTACTTTTTATTTCAGTTGTAATTTATTATAATTACAATGTAAGAATAGATATTTTCTTTATTTGCGGTTCCGTACGTTGATAGGCATTATCGTTTGCTATTTACTCTTCTCATTACAGAAAGGGGAAAAAGTATGGACATGAAGGACAATCAGAACGTTGGAAAGTGCCCGTTTACGGGTGAAAGTGGTTCTAGTAAACCCTCTAGAGGTGTGAAAAACAAAGACTGGTGGCCCAATCAACTGGACCTGAATGTGCTTCATCAGCATGACACGAAGACAAACCCACTGGGAAAAGATTTTAATTATGCAGAAGAATTTAATAAGCTGGATTACAATGCCCTGAAGAAGGACCTTCTTAATTTAATGACAGACAGTCAGGATTGGTGGCCTGCGGATTACGGTCATTATGGCCCGTTCTTTATCCGAATGTCCTGGCATTCGGCAGGCACGTACCGTACAGTAGACGGCCGCGGTGGCGGTGGAAGTGGCTCACAGCGTTTTGCGCCTCTTAACAGCTGGCCTGACAATGGCAACCTGGACAAGGCACGTCGTCTTCTTTGGCCAATTAAAAAGAAGTACGGTAATAAAATCTCCTGGGCGGACCTTCTCCTAATCACAGGGAATGTGGCGATTGAATCAATGGGCGGAAAGACCATCGGGTTTGGCGGAGGACGCGAAGACATCTGGCATCCTGAGGAAGACGTCAACTGGGGGCCTGAAAAAGAATGGCTCGGTGATAATCGGTACTCCGGCGAGCGTGATTTGGAGCAGCCGCTTGCTGCCGTTCAAATGGGCCTGATTTATGTGAATCCGGAAGGTCCAAACGGTGAGCCTGATCCTGTCAAAAGTGCCCACGATATTCGCGATACCTTTAAACGCATGGGAATGAACGATGAGGAAACCGTGGCACTCACAGCCGGCGGCCATACTTTCGGAAAGGCACATGGTGCAGTTGACCCATCTCATGTCGGAGAAGAGCCAGAAGGAGCAGGTATTGAGCATCAGGGCTTCGGGTGGAAAAGCAAACATGAAACTGGTCATGGTGCTTTCACCATCACCAGCGGAATTGAAGGTGCATGGACACCGACTCCAACAAAGTGGGATATGAGTTATTTTGATTTGCTGTTCGGATATGAATGGGAATTGACGAAGAGTCCTGCCGGTGCGTACCAGTGGGCCCCTATAAATCCGGATAAAGAGCATCTTGCACCTGATGCAGCAGATTCATCCAAACGGGTTCCGACGATGATGACTACAGCAGACATGGCGATGCGCAGGGACTCGGAATATGAAAAAATTTCCCGTCGTTTTCACGAGAACCCAGAAGAGTTTGCCGACGCCTTTGCTCGCGCGTGGTTCAAGCTCCTCCACCGTGACATGGGTCCACGTGCAAGATACCTGGGTCCGGAAGTTCCTGAAGAAGAATTCATTTGGCAAGACCCTGTCCCATCGGTTGATTATGAATTAACAGAAGCTGAAATTGAAGAACTGAAAGTGAAAATCCTGAATTCAGGGCTTACAGTGAGTGAACTTGTCAAAACTGCCTGGGCTTCCGCCAGTACATACCGCGAATCAGATAAACGTGGTGGTGCGAATGGTGCCCGCATCCGTCTTGCTCCACAGAAAGACTGGGAAGCAAATGAGCCGGAACAGCTTGCGGAAGTTCTGACGGTTCTCGAAGACATTCAAAAAAGACTGGATAAAAAAATCAGCCTGGCTGATTTGATTGTACTGGGTGGCAGTGCAGCTGTCGAAAAAGCGGCAAGGGATGCAGGCTTTGATGTAAAAGTTCCATTTGCATATGGACGGGGCGATGCCACACAAGAGCAAACAGACTTAGAAAATTTTGAAATGATGGAGCCGGTTTCAGATGGCTTCCGCAACTATCAGCAGAAAGAGTATAGCATAAAGCCAGAAGAGTTTCTTGTAGACAAGGCGCAGCTGCTGGACCTGTCTGCCCATGAAATGACGGTACTGATTGGCGGCATGCGTGTTCTTGGGACGAACCACGGAGGTACACAGCATGGTGTCTTCACGGATCGTGTCGGCACCCTCACAAACGACTTTTTTGTGAACCTGCTTGACATGGGAATCGAATGGAAGCCTGTAGAGGGCGGTGTCTATGAAGGACGAGACCGCAATACCGGTGAATTAGTGCGTACCGCAACCAGAGTGGACTTGGTCTTCGGTTCACACTCCGTTCTCCGTGCCCTTGTCGAAGTGTACGCGCAAGACGACAGCAAGGAGAAGTTTGTTCATGACTTTATCGCAGCCTGGGTCAAGATCATGAACGCAGACCGTTTCGACCTTAAATAATCTTGTGGATACAGCTGTTAAAAGAATAAAACCTGGACACTGAGCATATCAAGATGCACAGTATAACCCGGGAAGCAAAGCACCTTACAAGGCTTCCTGATCTCAGCACATGCGTTTTAACGTAAGCTGTAGGTCGGGAGCATGAATAAGGTGCTTTTACTATACGGGAATATTTCTATTCTAGAAACACAATTAAGATATGTATCTGAAAACAAAATCATTAATATTTGCTATTGCATTTTTCTTTTCACTGCGGAAGGCAAAAAGTACTCCTTCAACTGACTAAATGACAGCAGAAGTGGATCATCAAAGGAACTATGAAAAGGATTAGCAAAATTCACCAAAAATAGATTTACCAAAATTTTAATATATTATATATTTATTCCAGGAGGTGAATGCATGATGAAAAGATTAATGGCGGTAATGATTTCATTTTCACTCATTATGGGACTGGGTCTATTTGCAGCTCCTAGTGAAAGCAGTGCAAACATGTATATTGACTATCAAAAGAAGAAGAAAGCTCCAGCAAAAAAATTGATAACTACAAATACAAGAGCATTGAGTAAATGGGATACATTGAATGCAATTGGGGCGAATGAGGCTTCAAGAAAATTGGTTGCAAAGGCTTATGACCGTGCTCTCGGACCATTTGCTCAATTTGTTCCGGACGATGTTTTCGTAAAGAACCGGGAACAAATGGTTTCCGCTTTTAAAAAAAGCAAGGGTAAAGGAATTTATATTACTACTAAAATTTATGAAGACCCAAAAGCCTGGAGAGGATATTCCTTCACGGTCAAGTTCTCACCACGCTATTAATACTAGAAATTTTATTGCGAAGGACTCCTGATGTGGAGCCCTTTTTTGTTTTATGACTAGTAAGGATTTATAAATCATTTTTGGCTTGCAAGCTCCTGTGCAAAAAAACGCAATCATCCTAACTCTTATACTTGAATTTTGGAGAAACAAGTAAGAAAGGAGTTGCGTATAAGTCATAAAGAAGCTATGCTTGCCAGTTCGACAGCGAAGGTTTACTGCTTAAATAAATCGATTCTTTTAATTTCTTCTAGGTGGATTTCTGAAAGTTTCTCAAGGATATCCAATCCTTTGGGCGTCAAATTTATTAAGACACTTCGTCCATCCTCCGGGTTACTTTCTCGGGCAACCAGCCCAGCCTCCTCACAGCGGTCAATCAATCCTACGCATGCATGATGGGTAATCTGCAGCCGTTCGGATAATTCACTGGTGGTGACAATGCTCCTTCCGGGAAACCCATGAATGGCCAGGATTAGCTGGTGCTGTTGCGGGGTTATCCCTTGCTGGCGTGCAGCTGCTTCACTGAACTTAAGAAACTTTCGTAACTGATACCTGAACTCGCCTAAATACTCATATACTTCCTTTGACAAAAGAGTGCTCATGAAAATCACCAGTCTTTTCCTTTTTCTTTTGATAATTATATCTTACCATGATATAATTTAAAAACAAACAGTATCTCAATACGATATAAAATTCGAAAGGGTGAAGTTTAATGTGGGAAGTGCTATTCCCTACTAGCTGGTTTGGTGCATTGTTATTTATAACGGGGTCGGCGTTTACGGTTTATGTGTATGTAAAATATTTTGAATATAAAAGTAATTATAATAATAACCCACCCCAGAAGCCCCGTCGGCACCGGAAAGTTGCGAGGGCCAAAGTAGATACTAGTTTTAAAACGTTTTAGTTAAGGAAAACAGCTGAGGAGGTTATCGCTTCTTGGCTGTTTGTTTTTTCAAAAAGCTCTTTTCTAAGAGATTGTGTTTTTACACATAGAGTTGCATGGTTAATCTTCCTGACGCAGGGAGAATTATTTCAACCTTGTTTGCTTTCTTTTAACTTGCCAGAATGTATAAATGAGAAAAACGATCACATCAAAAGAATAAAAGATTTTCCACATATAACTGATAATATTAATTGCCGAATTGCTGTAATAGCCTTGATGAGGATACTGAATCCATTCATTAAAGATAAACACATGATAATTTGGAAAACCGGTTAAAGAACTGTCTGTTATGTACCAGAGTATGTGGGCAAGAAAGAATGAAGCTGAGTGTGCGATAAAAAGATAGCGCCGGTAAGTATTGATTTTTTTGCGGTGCTTTATGATCGAAGCAGTGAGGATCCTTTGATTGTTATGATATTTTTGTTTTATATACGCATCCAGACGCTTGAAATCCGAACTTCCTAAAGTACTTGCATAAATAAAAAATAGAATGGTCACAATTTGAAAAAACGAAACCTTTCCTGTGAAATAATAATCAACCCCTACCAGCAGGGCCTGAAAAAGATCACAAATAATGATCCAGATTAAGAAAAGTTGACTTAACCGATCCAATAATAATTTATAGCGGCAAATTAAAAATAGACACACAAAAACCCACATAAGACCTTCTGAGGCCATAAGGAAAAACCATTCGTTCTCAAAAAGGTAAGCCACATCTTGTCTCCTCTCTCAACCTGTTAAAATATATATGCATTTCGATGGAAGATTATCATCAGAGAAAATTAAGGAGGCTAAGGGCACTCAGAATATGTGTTAACCGAAAGGTGCCAAGTGTTGAACCTACATTCAGAACGAAAAAAAAGCCGCCCATTAAGAGCAACAGATGCTACTTTGAAGTGCAAAATCCAATTGTATTTGTACGTCGCGCTAGAGTTGAAAAGCAAATTGGTAAGTAAATTAGCAAAGAAAATGCCTGGAGACATACGCTCCAAGCATTTTTTATACCAGTCTTATGAAGAGTAAGCACCCCGGTAGTTCCATTCGAATCCCCATTCTTAAATATTCTGTTTAACCCCAACCGGACTCTCACGGACCTGCATGGTTGATAAATAAGCGGAGAAATTCCTCTTAATTAGAAAAATCGCAAAAACAGAGCTTAAATAGAGGAAAAGATTCCGCCTATTTAAGTCAATAAACCTGAAAATTGACCATTTTGCTTTACTTAACGGGAAAACCTCCGCTTATTTTATAGGTCACTGATTACTGTATTAAGGATAAGAATACCAATTAGCATATGAATTCTCACGCTGACAAAAATTCATGTCATCAGGTTAAAAGGGGTGCTAATTACAGGGCTTATTCACCCGTCATTTATTAAAAACCCATATATCAACAAAAAGAAGCAGGCTAATTCAGTTGCGAATAGGTGTGCTAATTTAGTTTTTGTATTCAACCGACCCTGTTACATTTAGAGCGGCACATTTTTTAAAGTTCATAAATTAAGTGAAGGCGATGTTCAATCTGCTTTAAGCCAACCTTAGCTTCAAAACGATCCTCTTCTTTTAGACTTTCTTTTAGTGTGACGATTTCCAGTTCGAGTTCCTTATAATCCTCCAGTTCGCCTAACAATTGTAATTTCCATTTGCGGTCTTCATATAAGTTTTCGAATTCTTTAATAGTCGTCAGGGCTTTATCCCATTCCTGTTGTTCAATTTGTTTATGAACATCCGAAGCGGTTTTAAAAAGCACCTCATCTTTTTCGGTTTTTACTAAATCACAGCCAGACAGAATAATAAGAAAAACCATTGATAAACAGATAAACTGAGGTTTGAACACAGTTAGCTGATCCTCCTTACAGTTTTAACAAGTATAGTTTCTCTTAGTTTCTCCTATAATGGAAAATACTATAAAGAAAATAAGGGATGTATCGATGACTGAATTAGCGCACGTGCTGGTACGTGGACTTGTCGGCTTTTTTTTAATGCTTATATTGGCACGCATAATGGGCAAAAAGCAAATTACTCAGATTACATATTATGAATATATTGTAGGGATCTCTATAGGGAGTATTGCGGCTGAACTAACATTTAGTCCGCATATCAGAATGTCAAATTTCATTTTGGGAATGATTATTTGGTCTGTTATTCCGCTTATTCTTGCAAAGGCCGAACTGAAGTCACCTAAATTTCGTACTCTTTTGGAAGGGAAACCTACGACCCTAGTAAGCGATGGGAAGATTCTCGAGAATAATATGAGGAAGGTTAACTTAACAATTGATGAGATGATGATTCTGCTTCGCCAGCAAAGTGTCTTTAAATTATCTGATGTTCAGTCGGCGACTATGGAAAAAAATGGGCAAGTCACCGTGCTGAAAAAACGGGAATTACAGCCGCTTACCCCAAAAGATATTGGGATGAATGTTAAAAAAGAAACGCAGCCTCGTATTGTTGTAATTGATGGGAATTTGATGGAGAAATCCCTGATAGATTATGGGTTTACGAAAGAGTGGCTATTAAGTGAAATTAACAAACAAGGGGCAAAGGGTTTTTCAGATGTTTTTATGGCGCAGATCGATTCAATGGGAAATGTATATGCTGATCTTTATAACGATAATTTGAAGATGCCTCAGATGAAGGAAAAGTTATTAGTAGCTGCGAATGTTAAGCAGCTGCAAAAAAGCCTTATTAGTTTCTCATTAAAGACAGAAAATGCCGAAGCTAAAAAGGTCTATCGTGAACATGCAAAACAAATGGATAAGCTAATGGACGAAATCGCTGTCTATTTAAAGGATTGATTTTTACGTGGAAAAACCCATAAGCAGCAGGTCAGCGTGGCCGCAGGGCTGTTGCCGCCATTTGATGAGAAAAAGGTTTGTTGGATAAAATAAATTCATCAATATAATCTTGATTCGTATTTGTGATGTGGTCCTCATCTAAGATCTCTGCAATCACAAAAACAGCAGCGTCCTCCTTTGTAGCCATGTGTTTAATTGTAGAAGCAATCAATAGCGTCTTGCCATCTCCCGCGATAGGATCTCCTGTATCAGAAGCGAGAATACAAATCGTGGCTGCTTTTAAGACATTAGCCCGTTTAAGAACTTCAAACTTCGTTGCATCGCCCGATACATAATGCACCATTTCATTATTAATAGGGGAATTGGGCATTTGATCAATCAAGACAACAGTAGTAGTTTCACTTTTATCAATTACCTCCTGAATGGTTACTTTGGCTTTTTCAGACCAATTAATGATAACTACTTGATTTTCTCCTTTAAACCCCATAGACTCCTCCTCCTTTAACTCTTCGTAATTGTTCATTAAATCAATCCATTTGGCAATGATAATAGCGAAAAAACCAACCCCCACCAAGTAAACAAACATAGTATAAAGCTTTCCTGGGACCGTGACAGGGATATAATCGCCTAACCCAACTTGTGAAACAATCGTCATCACGAACCAGAAGCTGTTAAAGAGATTATTAAATTCTTTCGGTTCTAAATAGAAAAGAATTAAGGAACTAAACCCCAAAAAAATTAAACCCAGCTGAATTAACTTCCAATGTTCAATTTTAATGGTCTTCTTTAGCACTTTCATAATAAATCCAATTAACATACCCGTGCTCCTAACCTTTCGAACTGCAGCTCAAAATCCGATCTTCAACTTCATTTTTTCCTGAAAAAGGTGTTCTATTCTATTTTCTATTAAAATTGGCTGGAAGTCGGGCTGACGGGACTTTATCACCGGGCGAGCAGTTTGGTGATGGGTTTACGGCCGGATACTGGAAGAATCGGATAGTTAACCGCTAACCGGCCTTAGCCATAAACAAGTCCACCTAACACAAGTGAACCCGATCTTTTTTTTACCACTTTGTGAGTAACCTCCATAAAATTGTTTCTTGTATCGAAGCTAGTCTTTTTTGTAACAAGTTGATGCGCAACCTCCTCTTTACCTCAAAATGCCCGCTTCTACCCTGCCATCCGCATTCAATCATCAATTGTGGCCAAATTCAAAACACCAGCTAGTCTCTAACACGATTTAAGATTTTTTTAAGAATTCGTTTAGAAGGTATTTATTTTTATTGATTAAGCTGAGAACAGAAACAAGAAGAAAGGAGGAGTTAGTTTGTGGACAGCTGCCTTTATGATGCATAGAGCAGTATCGATTGTGTTTTTGATTTTAATTCCTTTGCCTTTTTTAGCGCTGAAAAAAGCCTTATATGGCGCACGTTTTTGGAAGAGGGCAATTCTAGCAGCAAATATAAGTTTACTAGTTGTCCTCGTAAGTGGGCTGCTAATCTATCCCTCTTTCCAGGAGGGGAAAACGTGGATCGTTTTAATTTTGATAGCTGCCATGGGCGGAACACTTGGAATGATGTCGAAAGGAATAAAGCAGTACTTAGCGGAAGCAGAACCTGAAGGCCGCCAGCCTTTAAAGAAAGTTACTGTGGCTGGTATCGCCTATATTATCATTTTGGTAGTGATTTTAGCTTTTATGACGAATTGGTATGCATTTTAAAAGGAGGAACTTGTGATGAAAAAGAAAGTATGGACAATTGTAGCTGCAGCAGGAATCTTGTTCACGGGGGCGGGAACATACAGCATCCTTGCCGACTCTCCGGGTTATGAGTCCTATAAAGTAGCGGTGAAAAAGACTCATACATTGGATAACGCAACAACAGAACTGCAGATGTCGATTACGGACAATGGGAAACTGCTTTTAGACACAAACACAATCATGAAGTTCGATAAGAAACAAGACTCGGCGGAGGGGGCAGTAAAGATAAAAACGCTTGATCAAGAGCTTCAGCTTAATGCCATTGTGCAGGATGGTCAGCCAATCATCCAGCGTACTGGAGAAGAAACCTATTATCTGACAGAAGAAAAACATCCTAAAATGAACACTAGTGATGGGAAGAAGTTCCACGATCCTGCCATGATGAAGCTTGGTGAGCTGGTGATGAATGCAGTCACACAGCCGATTCAGGATGATTTTAAAGTAGATAAAAATACGATCATTATTGAGATGAACAACGAAGATATTCCAGCCATTATCCACTCGATTGGCCAGCAAGTGATCAAAATGGGTTTTAAAGCTCATAGTGAAATAGAGTTAAGTACTGCTGAATATCCGTTCTTAGCTGAAAACTTTGTTTCTAAGCTCCCTATGCTTGAAAGGGATATTACTATCGAAAAAGTATTTGTACAAGCGAACCTAACTGATGAAGGCTACCTCAAAAACCAGGATGCTGCCTTCACAGTGAGAGGCAAAGATCAAAGCGGAATAGCACATGAGGTAGAAATAAACGTAAGTATTGCCGTAACAAATGTAAACAAGACTCAAATTGACAAAATAAACCTAGAAGGTAAAGTGGTTGAAAGGTTTGAAATGAAAAAAGTACATTAATTCGTAAAAATAGGGCTGAGTTACAAGGCCCTATTTTTATTATAGTAATGGTAGAAGTTTCAGCCTTTCTATCAAGAAGAAAGTAGTGAATTAGTATGTCCATCCAAAAAAAGCTGGCTTTGGCCTTCGGTGCGATGATTATTGTCCCTATTATTCTCTTCTTTGTTGCTGTTACGGCCATGTACTTTGTATTGGCGGGTGGAAGTGGCATGACGGGATCCGGGTTTGAATTAGATAGGATTGCCAAGCGAGACTCTCTATTTGGGGAACTGAAGCTGCTGACAACAGCTGATCCGGATAAGCTTATGGATGTCTCTTTTTTAGATGAAATGGATGAGAATCTAAACAAATATGATTATGGATTGGTTCTCAGGGTGGACGACAGCTTATTTTACTCGGCGGAACGATTTGGTGATTTGCCGGTTAAGGGCTATCTTCCCGCATTTGGGGAATTTGCTAACCAAATTCACGATAGTGTTGAGATAGAAGGTATTCCATATAAGTTTCGGCAGCATGATTATTATCTATCAAACCGCCAGAAAGGCAGTATTTTTATCGTCGAAGAAGCTGGTGGAATCGAACAATTTACAAATCAGTATTTGCCTGTCATCCTGATGTTGCTGTTACTGATCCTTATTTTAACAAATGGACTCCTGTCGTATCTTGTTTCAAAAAGCTTGATCAACCCTTTAAAATTGCTCCAGCAATCAACCAGGAAAATTAATGAAGGTGATTTGCAATTTCAGCTAGCCTCCAATCGAAAAGATGAAATTGGAGAACTCATCTCAGACTTCGAGGTGATGAGAGGTAAATTGAAAGAATCAGTTGAAAAACAAATTCAATATGAAAATGACCGAAAGCTGCTGTTGTCAAATATTTCTCATGATTTGAAGACCCCGATTAGTTCAATCAAAGGCTACGTGGAGGGAATCCAGGATGGTATTGCACATACAGCTGAAAAAAGAGCGAAGTACCTCGAGATCATTTCGAAGCGGGCTAATGAAATGGATGCCATGATTGATGAGCTGTTTTTGGTTTCAACCCTTGATCTGAAACAAGTGCCATTTCATTTTGAAAAGATCAACCTTGTTAGCTACTTAAAGGAACTAACAGACGAAGTGGGATTGGAGCTTCAAAAAACAGGAATTGAGCTTGAGTTGCTTACAGAAGGTCTGCCTTCCATCTATGTGCGTGCCGACCAGGAAAAATTATCAAGAGTTATGAACAATGTGATTTTTAACAGTGCTAAGTATATGGATAAACCAAATGGACTCATTCAGGTATCTCTTGCAGCCGAAGACAAACAAGCGGTCATTACCATTAAAGACAATGGACCGGGAATCCCGGAAGCTTCAATTCCTTACCTCTTCGAAGCATTTTATCGGGTCGAATCTTCACGTAATAAAAAAACTGGAGGAACAGGGCTAGGGTTGACGATTGCTAAACAAATTATCGAAGGCCATAGCGGGTCAATCCAGGCAGAAAGCGTAATCGGTCAAGGAACAACAATCTTTCTGGCTATCCCGCGTAAACACTTGGAAGGTGATGGTAATGAAAAAGATTCTTATCATTGAAGATGATCATGATATCGCAGAATTGCAGAGAGATTATCTAGAAGCGGATGGGTTTCAAGTAGAAATTGAGGAGAATGGGAAACAGGGGCTTGAGAAGGCCTTATTAAAACAATTTGATTTTTATATCCTCGACCTTATGCTTCCGGACATGAACGGTTATGAAATTTGCCGCCAAATTCGTAAGGAAAAGGACACCCCTATTCTAATGATTTCAGCCAAAAAGGAAGATGTTGATAAAATTAGGGGCCTAGGTCTGGGAGCAGATGATTATATGGTAAAACCGTTCAGTCCTGGAGAAATGGTTGCTAGAGTGAAAGCTCATTTATCACGGTATGAAAGATTGATAGGCAAAGAACAGGCTAAAAAGAATATAATTGCCTTAAGCACTCTTATGATTGATATGGATGATCGGCGTGTCTTTATCAGTAAAAAAGAGATTATTTTGACTGCGAAAGAATATGATCTTCTTCTTTATCTCGTACAACATCCAAATCGGGTCTTCAACAAGGAAATGCTTTTTGAAAAAATTTGGGGAATTGATTCGTTTGGGGATACCTCCACTGTCACCGTTCATATTCGAAAACTCCGGGAAAAAATCGAATTAGATTCGTCCAGGCCACAGTATATTGAAACAGTTTGGAGCGCGGGCTATCGGCTGAAGATATGAATTTTGGAACTGCTTTTTTTCGTCGATAGATTGCTGGTTCTTCTTTTGAAAGCCCAGTCCGTTCTGCCCATCACTTCCCAGTTTTCCATTCTTATTTGCTGTGATATTATTCTCTCGTTATTATTATTTTTTTTATGAGAGGAAGACTGGGAGAGATGTCAAAGAAACTTTTGGCAATGATTAGTTTTACAACATTATTTGGCTTCATCTTTTTAACAGCGTTTGCAGCTGCTAACGTAAATGTGCCTTTAAATGTTGACTTGAAGCAAAAGATCACCACCGATTTGCTTCCATACAGCGAGTATGATGAGGCTGTTGTGAAACAGCAGACCATCTATATTCCTGAGCGTCAAGGCAATAAAATAACAGCGGTAAATGCTTTAGATGGCAAGGTTAAATGGGAATATGCCACAAATGCGAATACGGCTTATTACTCTTTCACCGGCGCTGGCGATGTTCTGTTCTTTCAGGCGAATGGGGCATTCACGGCTCTGAAGGATAATGGTTCCGGCGCTGCTATTCTATGGACCAAAGCTTATCAGGCGTCTGGATTTGCAGTGGAGGGGTCGACACTCTATCTATTTAAAACCGGAAAAATTGCTGCTCTTGACCTGCAAACAGGAACAGAAAAGTGGGAGTACACACTTCCAAGCCGGGAAAAGCCGCATAGTAACATTGCATTCGGCAATGGGAAAGTCTTTTTTGTAACAGATAATCAGCTGGACATGGAGCGTAAAATGTATGCTATAAATGCTGAAACCGCCCAAGTTCAGTGGACGTCAACAAATGTAGACTACTATGCTACAAAACTAGCGTTTATGGATGGGAAGCTATATGTAAAAGGCTATAAGGAAATGCATGCGTTCGACTCTGTAAATGGCCTGTTCCTTTGGAAGTTTTTAGTTCAGGAAAACTTTGATTTTGAGATGAACGCCACAACCATTTTTACAAAAACGAGCAATGGAAATGTAGCAGCATATGACAGGATCACAAAGGCTTTGCGTTGGAGCTACAAAACCGGTTCATTTTCACGCGGTCCGTTAATTGTGACGCCAGCTCATATTATTGCAAACGGAGATGGTGAGATTAAATGGCTGGATAGTAACACTGGCCAGCTAGTCCGGAATATGACTGCACCAGGAGCAAGTTATCAGCCATTAAGAGCTGTGGAAGGTGCACTGGTAGCGATTGATTCTAGCAGCAATCTATATTATTATGCATCTGCAAATGACACGGTTAAACCAAGTCTCACCCTTGAAGCGATTCCGTTTCGTTATTCGCCTCTTGAGGTTGGGGACGCACGAGTTAATTTCCACCTTAGTGAAGATGCTTACGTGAAAATGTTTGTAAAAGACAGCCATGGGCTAGTCGTAAGAACAGTCGATTTTGGGTTGCTGAACCAGGGCTGGCATGGTAAATATTGGGATGGTAAAGAAGAGACTGGCCAAACTGTAACCTACGGCCACCAATATACAGTTGCTTTTCAAATGAAGGATCTCGCCGGCAATGAGGCCACTTCAGAGAATCTGACAAAGAAAATGAATATTGCTGACATTCGCGGGACTGTGGTTGAAGAAACCATTTCTAGAAAAGGCCCTGCCCTGACAAATGAAGTCCTTGTCACAGTTCCAGCAGGTACTCAATTAACCATTCTGGATGAAACCGCTGATTGGTACAAGGTTAATTTTTATGTCGACAGCAGAGGATTTGAAGGATATATTTTGAAAAACGCGGTGGCTACTCGTTCAATTCCAGACCCGAATGCTACCCCGGAGACCATTAATACAGTTAGTTATGCTGTTGAACCAGGTGATACTCTCTGGAAAATTTCACATAAGTTTGGTGTAACCATTCAGGCACTAGTTGATGCTAATCAGCTTGACCCTGCAAAGCCGTTATTAGTCGGCCAGAAATTAACAATTCCGAATGCAGCGGCACTTGTAGAACCGACACAGCCAACACAGCCAGAGCCACCTGCTAAAACAGTCACATATACTGTTCAATCCGGTGATACGCTATGGAAAATTGCCCAGTTGCATGGTGTGACGATTCAGGCAATCGTGGATACAAACCAGCTTGATCCAGCAAAAGCTTTAATGATTGGCCAGAAGCTGTTGATTCCGAAAGTATCAGAATCGCAACAGCCAACACAGCCGGCACCGCTAGCAACCATCACACATACCGTTCAATCGGGTGATACACTGTGGAAAATTGCCCAGCAGCATGGGGTGACGATCCAGGCAATCGTGGATACAAACCAGCTTGATCCAGCAAAGGCTTTAATGATTGGGCAAAAGCTGTTGATTCCGAAAGCTTCGGAACCTGCACAGCCGGCACCGCCAGCAACCATCACACATACTGTTCAATCGGGTGATACACTGTGGAAAATTGCGCAGCAGCATGGGGTGACGATCCAGGTAATCGTGGATACAAACCAGCTTGATCCAGCAAAAGCTTTGTATATTGGCCAACAGCTGACTATTCCAGTCCTATAAGGCCAATATAATAATAGAAAAAGGTAAGCGGCGTATTAATGGAAATTAATATGTTGCTTGCCTTTTGTTGTTCTTTATCGTGTTAAAAGTTATTGTTTATAGCAGATTAACAACAGTAAAGTAGCGAGACTCCTGGAGACTGCAGACGCAATGGGTTCCGGCACTTTGGAATTTCAACTGCTCACAACTTTTTAATACTGCCCTGCTTTTTAAAAAGGCTTTAGCAGATGAGCCAGCCGAATTGGGCCGAAATGCGATTCAGAAAGGAAATTAGGCAACCGCAGATGAACAAAAAAAGCTTGCTAGGATACAGCAGACCAGCTTGCCAAGCTGGTCAAAGACGGTTACGATTTGGTGGTTGCCCATGGGAACGGACTTACAGGTAGGGAATATATTGTCTGCAATGCAACATCAATTGAATCAAAGTGAAAAGCTGGGGCCAATGCTGCTCGGTACATGCGGTGTGACTAGTCAGGGTAGATTGGGATAGTGGAATCAAACATGCGCTATTGGAGTTTTGGAGAAAGAGAACATTGATAAGGATATTGTTATTGCCGTTACTCATATTCTTGTAGTTAAGAATGGCCTAGCATTTTCCAGAAAGGCTAAATTGCTCGAGGTATACTAAAGAATCGCATTCTGCGCCGGGAAGCATGCTGCCAAAAATAGAGGCTGTTTTAATGTTTGCAGAATCAAACCGGGCCGAAAAGCAATCATTACGTCACTTGAAAAGGCCTATGAAGCTCTGCAAGGAGATACCGGAACTATAAGTAAGGAGTGAAGATATTGTACCCATTCAGCGACCAGCATATGGATTGGTGGATAAAGGAGAACGAGAAATCGTTTATTGAAGATTTGAAAAAAATTGTCAGTGTGCCTAGCATTATTGGTAAGGAATCACAAGGCAAGCCTTTTGGTGAGGACATTGACCGCGCTTTGGATGAGATACTTGCGATATCAAATAGTCTAGGATTTCGTACATTCAAAAATCCGGAGGGGTATTACGGATGCGCAGAAATTGGCTCAGGAGCTGAAATGATTGGCATCCTTGGCCACGTGGATGTTGTTCCCGCTGGAGAACTTGAAGTATGGGATACCCAGCCTTTCGACCCAATGGTGAAGGATGGAAAGGTTTTTGGAAGGGGCACCCAAGACGATAAAGGGCCGACACTCGCGAGTTTATATGCAGTCAAGCTATTAATGGATGCCGGAGTTGTTTTTAACAAAAGAATTCGATTCATTTTTGGAACGGACGAGGAAACACTATGGCGCTGCATGAAGGAATACAGTCAAAGAGAAGAAATGCCATCGATGGGTTTTACACCCGACTCTAGTTTTCCGCTTGTATTTGCTGAAAAAGGGCTGCTTCAGCTCACCTTATCCGCAAAAAATAATTCAGGGATCTGCTTGAAAGCGGGAACTGCTTTTAATGCGGTGCCAGATGCAGCTGAGTACAAGGGTGACCTGGTGGCTGAAGTGAAGCAGGAGCTGGAGCAGCTGGGGTATGAATATCAGGTTATCACAGACGGGCTAAAGGTATTGGGAGAGCCGGTTCATGCCCAAGTAGCAGAGACCGGGAAAAATGCAATTGTTCGGCTTGTGCTGGCGATGCAGGCTGCTGGTATTTCTTCAAAAACCATCAGCTTTATCTGCAGTGAAATTAGAGAAGATGCATTTGCTGAATCAATTTTTGGAATTTGTGAGGATGTAGTGAGCGGCAAATTAAAGTTTAATATTGGGAAAATCGAGCTGGCTGAACGGGAAACCTTATCCATCGATATGCGGATTCCGGTGACCGCAGATAAAGAGCAGCTGGTAAAACGGTTATCTGCAAGTGCTGAAAAATTTGGTTTGAAGTACGAGGAATATGATTATTTGCGGCCTATTTATGTTCCTGAGGATCATCCGCTCATAAAGACACTTCTAAGTGTGTACAGAGAAGTAACCGGAGACCTAACATCAAAACCAATTAGTTCCGGTGGAGCAACCTATGCAAGGGCGATGGAAAACTGTGTTGCATTTGGAGCAGTTTTTCCCGGCAGAGAAAAGGTCGAGCACCAGCCGAATGAATATATAGTGATAAAGGATATCCAGCAAGCGATACGAATTTATGCAAAGTCGATTTATCAATTATCACGTTAGGAATGGGGAGATTTAGTCATGAAAAAGCTGAAAATGCCAACCGCCTATCATTGTTATTCCGTATTATTGTTGTAGTCGCTGCGTTAATAAATAAAAAATGGCAAAACAAAGACAGAACTTAAGAGCCATTCCTACACTGGAAACATACTTGAAAAAGAGGTTGATATGTAGGATGACAACGACGACAGTGATAAAAACGACAATACCATGATGACGATTAATTATCTATAGGCTTCGCAAAACGGACTCGCCAACAGCGGCAAGTCCGTTTTTGTTAATTCCAAATAAATGGATGGTGTCTGTCACCAAAGAAGGGAAATTCCGAATATTTTAGAATAATTATAATGGGACTTTGCAAAGTTGGTGTAATGATGGAGTCTGCTATCTGGGTGTTATAATATTTGGCCAGGGGTGTTTTAAAATGACAAAGAAAATTCAAAAGAATCGGAAGGCGATCTTTGGATTTTTCGCTCTTTACTTAATTTTGATGGGTGCTGGTATCTATTGGATTACTTCTTATTTCGATGATCGAAAACTTAATGACCAGCCTATTGAGATGTCAGCGAAATTCAAGCAGGAAATTGATGAAGAATTAAAAGTTTATGAAGCAAAAAGGAAGTTAGAGGAGATAAAAAATGCCGGCAAGTGGAAGCCTTCAAATACGTTTTTCATTACAGCACTTACTGCAGCTACGATCCTTGATATTGTCCTCATTTTGCTGTGGGCAAGACATGAAATCAGGACACGTGAAGTCCGCGTATCGGGGGCCACTCGCAACAGGTGGAGGGACAATAAGTGGTTCTGGAATATCGTGGGGATGGGCAACATACAGGAAAAAGGCGGCAGACTCGAAGTGGGCTGAAAAAACCTCTTGCTATTTATTCTTTCTATGGTGGTCCTAAAATTTGCAGTAGCTGAAATTCTATAAAAACAAACAAAGTGGACTTGCTGAAGTGGCAGGTCCTTTTTTTTAAAAAAAACTGGATGGCACCTGACACCATCCAGTTCTTGACATGGAATTTGTTTTGGATTAAAGTTAAGTCTGTTAATGATTAAACAGTTGAACAGTTAAGTATGAGAACAATATTTTTGTGAGGTGAGTGGCTAATAGTGACTGAGAAAAATATTAAGGAGTTAGTTGATAAGTATATACAGTTATCGTTTTCTGTTACAAAAAAGGCTGAATCGCTTATAAAGGAACAGATTGGCAGTGATCTCACCAGTGATCAGCACTACACACTAAGATATATCTACCAGGCAGAATCGTGTAATTCATCTGAACTGGCTGAAGTATTCGATGTGAAAAAAAGTGCAATTACAGCGATTATTAATCGGATGTGGGAAAAAGGGCTAATCCAAAGAACTCGTGATGAAGACGATAGGCGGATTGTGTATTTAACCCTTACCGATAAAGGAAATGAACTATATTTAAAAGCAGAACAGCGGATTCATAAGCTGGTGGAATCGCTGATCAGCCAGTTTGACCAATCCGAGATCAGTCAGTTTATAGAAACATATGAAAAGCTAAATGATATCTTAATACACAGCAAAGATAAGCAGATGGAGGAATAGGCGTGAATTTTATAATCCAAAGAAAATGGTTTGTCATCGTTGCCTGGATTGCCATTGTGGTTGGGTTGTTTATGGCGGCTCCCAATATGGCTGAGCTTGTACGTGAAAAGGGGCAGATAGATGTTCCTGAAGAATACTCTTCAAGGCTTGCCTCTGAAATTATGACAGATGTTCAGGAGCAGGAAGGCGGAGGAAATCAAACCCAGGTTGCTCTTGTGTTTCACAGCTCTGAAAAATTAACTGAAACTGAGATCAAGGAAGCTGAAAAGGCCGTCCAGCTTCTTGAAGAGAATAAAGCAGAACTAGGGATAACCGAGATTCTGAGCCACTTTAATGAAGAGAGTTTAGAGGAGCAGCTCGTCTCCGACGATGGAAAGTCGATCCTCACTTCCGTTAGCCTTAACTGGAATGACCGGGAAAACAGTGAGGTAAGTAACGCTTTATATGAAACAATTGAAGGAATAAATGTAGATTACTATTATACAAGCCAATGGTTAATCAATGATGACTTAATGAAAAGTTCAGAAGAAGGCCTGAAGAAAACAGAGGGTATTACAGTAGTGTTTATTCTTGTTGTTCTGCTGCTCGTTTTCAAGTCGGTCGTTGCACCGATTATCCCGCTTTTAACTGTAGGTTTTTCATATTTGGCTTCTCAATCGATCGTGTCGTTCATGGTTGATAAGTTGGATTTCCCAATCTCGTCTTATACGCAAATCTTTTTGGTTGCAGTCTTATTCGGGATTGGAACGGACTATTGCATCCTGCTGCTAAGCCGTTTTAAGGAAGAATTGGCAAAAACAGAAAGCGTTGCTGACGCGATTTTAGCTACTTACCGCAATGCGGGCAGAACTGTATTTTTTAGCGGTGTGGCTGTAATGATTGGATTCGCAGCAATTGGATTCTCGCAATTTATTCTTTATCAGTCAGCAGCTGCGGTTGCTGTAGGGGTTGCGGTTCTCCTTATCGCTCTCTATACGATTGTGCCGTTTTTTATGGCTGTTTTAGGACAGAAAATTTTCTGGCCGTCTAAAAGCAGTGCTGAGCATGGTGAAAGCAAGCTATGGGGAACAGTTGGAAGGTTTTCATTATCACGTCCGCTGCTGGCTTTACTTGTAGTAGCAGTCGTATGTATCCCATTCTTAGCTGTTTATGATGGGAAGCTGTCCTATGACTCACTCGAGGAGATAAGCGGTGATGTTCCTTCTATAAAAGGGTTCAATGCTATCGCCGACAGTTTCGGGCCTGGAGAAACTATGCCAACCCAAATCGTTCTGAAAAACGATGAGGAAATGGATTCTGCTGAGTACGTAGGATTGGCTGAGAAAATCAGCCGGGAAGTAGAAAAGGTTGATTTAGTTGAAACTGTTCGTTCTGTGACTAGACCGACAGGGGAACCGATTGAAGATTTCCTTGTCGCCTCACAGGCTGACACACTTGAAGAAGGTCTAGGCGAAGGCAAAGCTGGACTCAACGAAATTAGTTCAGGCTTGCATGAAGCTGGCAGTGAATTGGCGAAGTCAGAACCTGAACTCCAAGGTGCGACGGATGGTATTAATGAGTTAATCACAGGAACGAATGCCATTCAAACCGGGTTAACGGAAGTGCAAACCAACCTGGCTAAAATTGAAAATGGAATCCGTCAGGGATCTGCTGGATCAACTGAACTAAAAAATGGATTAGAACAGACAAAGGCTGGAGCAGAAGAGTTGCTGTCGGGATATCAGCAGCTGCTCGCAGGCTATCAAGAGGTATATGGAACGTTGTCATTTTTAGAGGGAAAATACACTGAGCTTGGGAGCGGACTCGCTGAATTATCTGCCGGATTGGCACAGACAAATGGAAGCTTGTTCCCTTACCTAGAAAATAAACATGCTGACTTGGCAGCCGATGAGCAATATTTAACGATGAAGGGAACTGCACTGGCTCTTCAAGAAGAGCTGGAAAAGGCAGGGCAAGGGTTAACTGAATTAAATGGAGGTCTTGCTCAATTAACTGAAGGGGTGGCTGAAGCTAATACGAACTTCGAACAGGCGGTTTCCGGACAGGATGAGCTGGCTAATGGGCTGGGACAACTGATTCAAGGAATTGAGCAGCAGCAAGAAGGGTTAAATCAGCTTGCTGATGGTCAAAGCCAGATCGTTGATAATCTTCCGCAAATGACGAACGGGTTGGAAGGAATCAGTGGAGGGCAAGAGCAGCTATTGGCTGGATTTGGTGATATTAGCGGACAGCTGAGCCAGTTAACTGATGGTCTTAACCAGAGTGCTGATGGTCTCGATCAAGTTTCTGAGGGTCTTGGATCCGCCCAGGAATATTTAACAGGTTTGTCTGGATCAAATGGCAGCGGATTTTATCTGCCAGCTGATGTGTTAGAAAATGAAGAGTTTGCACAAGTCTTTGATGTCTATCTTTCAAATGACCGTAAAGTTATGACAATGGATGTTATCTTAAGTTCAAGTCCATATGCTAATGAATCTATGGGTCAAGTGGAGGAAATCAAAGAGGCAGTAGCAAGAGCAACGAAGGACACAAAGCTGGAAAATGCTGTTGTAGCCATCGGCGGTATCACAAGTACGAATGCTGACATGGATACAATGTCTGGAAAGGATTATACAAGAACCGTTATTTTGATGCTGGCTGGTATTTCAATTATTCTAGTATTCTTATTCCGGTCTATCATCATGCCAATTTATATAATAGGATCATTGATTTTAACCTATTATACTTCTATGGCAATTAATGAAGTGATTTTTGTTAATATTCTTGGCTATACGGGAATTAGCTGGGCCGTTCCATTCTTTGCCTTTGTTATTCTCATAGCATTGGGTGTAGACTACAGTATTTTCCTTATGGATCGCTTCAATGAATATAAGGATATGTCTGTTGCAGATGCGATGCTGCTGGCCATGAAGAAAATGGGCACAGTTATAATCTCAGCGGTTATTATTCTTGGCGGAACGTTTGCTGCAATGATGCCATCTGGAATGCTTTCCTTGCTTCAGATTGCTTCGATAATTTTAGTAGGATTATTCCTTTATGCATCTATTATGCTGCCATTGTTCATTCCAGTAATGGTCAAGAACTTTGGCCAGGCTAATTGGTGGCCGTTTAAACGAGCAGAGAACTAATCTTTATGGTAAAGAGGTGCCCAAGGGTGCCTCTTTTTTCTATGCGGAATCACTTAATTTAATGAAGGTTTTTATATCAGGTTACTCGGTTGTTTTTTAAAATCTACTAATTTTATCGTTTATTCTGTTATACAAACAGACCTTCATTATAGTGTTATTCTCTAAATGAGTTTGTAAGTCTGCTTATCAAATTGAATCAGGGAATGAAAACTGGTGAGGGTGATCCGTTATAATAATGTAGGAAATTACTTTAAAACATGGAGTGGATACCGTTGGTTTTTGCAATTGTGTTGTTTTTGTTGGCAGGGCTCGCTGAAATTGGAGGGGGCTATATGGTTTGGCTCTGGCTTCGTGAGGGCAAGCCTTATTGGTATGGGATTATTGGAAGCATTGTTCTTATTTCATATGGAATTATTCCGACCCTGCAAAAATTCCCAGATTTCGGCAAGGTTTATGCCGCTTATGGTGGAGTTTTTGTTGTGCTTTCTGTTCTGTGGGGCTGGTGGATAGACAAAAAGACACCAGATTTGTATGACTGGGTCGGAGCTTTACTTTGTATTATTGGTGTAGCAGTTATTTTATGGGCACCTCGTTCTTGAAAAATCAAGATTAAACAGTAGGCAAGTAACCCTTCTTTCTAAACGCTCATAGGATACTAGCGACGAGAAAAAGGAGGTTGCAAACCTAATGTTTTATCATGTTAAAGAGTTACAATACGAATCGAAGCCTGCCAGGCCGGATCCGGTTTATGCAAAAAAGCTTCAGGAAATTCTAGGAGGACAGTTTGGCGAGATAACGGTGGCAATGCAATATCTCTTCCAAGGCTTTAACAGCCGGGCGGATGCGAAATATCGTGATCTTCTCATGGATTTGGGGACGGAGGAAATGGCTCATATTGAAATGCTTGCCACTTTGATTGCCCGCTTGCTTGATAATGCTCCTGTAAAGGACCAGCAGGTTGCCTATGACAGTAATCCTGTCGTGGCTGCTGTTATGGGTGGAATGAATCCCCAGCATGCAATTGTTACTGGATTAGGAGCCAAGGCAGCAGACAGTGTAGGCTACCCGTGGAATGCAACTTATACAATCGCTAGCGGAAACCTGCTTGCAGATTTTCGGGCAAACTTGAATGCAGAATCACAGGGACGGCTTCAGGCAGTTCGCCTTTATGAAATTGCTGAGGATCCAGGTGTTAAAGATACTCTGTCTTTCCTGATTGCCCGTGACACTGGCCACCAGAATATTTGGGCAGCAGCCATTTGTGAGCTGGAGGAAAGGGAAAGAGATATTGTTGTTCCGACAACATTCCCGCGCAAGCTTGAGAAACAAGCAGTTTCATATGATTTCTATAACTTCTCTAGAGGAGAAGCGAGTGCGGCAGGCAGGTGGGCTAATGGGCCGAGTATGGATGGAAAAGGCCAGTTCCGCTATGTCTCTCAGCCTGTGCCGTTTGGCCCGAAACCATCGTTAATTCCCGCACCTCTTTATATACATGACACTTTGCCAATGATGAAATAATTAAATATAAGGAACCGCTGGAAGGGCCAGCGGTTTTTTAAAAGTCTGAGGAAAGGAACACATTTTACGTTTCACTTAGAAAAAAATATTGAAGTTATTGGAGGTTTACAGGTGACAGGCGCAATGATTCACGGCTTGCCTTCGGGCTAATACTGCCGCTAGGTGTTCAAAATATCTTTATTTTTAATCAAGGAGCTATACATAGAAATTTAACTAAAGCACTCCCAGCTATTCTGACAGCGGCGGTTTGTGATACGGCCTTAATTACGCTCGCAGTTATAGGTGTGTCAGCGGCCGTTCTAAGTCTACCATGGCTAAATGGTGACCTAATCGGTGTTGGAATTAGTTTTATGGTTTATATGGGGTATGTGACATGGACAAGCAAAGTGAAGTCAGAGGGTGAAGAGGATAGTATTCATCTCACATGGAAAAAGCAGGTTGCATTTGCAGCGTCGGTTTCGTTACTTAACCCTCATGCCATACTCGATACAATTAAACTTTAACTAGGTAAATAGAACGATTTTTCGACGGAAATTGCATAATATTTCTTATTATTCTATGTATTTCTTAATCTTGACCGATTATGATAGAGATAGAGTTAAATTCGGTAAGGGCAAACTTGGGGAAACCTGAGGACGCAAAACTAAAGGGGCTAAGGTATTTATAACTACGCCAGCCAGTTACCGAAGATTTACGGCTGTGAGATGCTGTTCTTCGGGGGCAGCATGTTTTGGGCTCCTTTCCTTTGAATATTTAATTCTAATTATGATTGTTTGGGGGAAAAGGTATGAAAAAGTTAGTTTCAGCAGTATTTCTTTTCACAATGCTAGCATTTGGAACTGGTGTGTCAGCATCTGAAAATGAAGGAACTACGGAACCAGGTATTACTCAAGACCAATTTTTGTATACATTTGATCAGCTTTTAGAAGACTTGAAATTATTAATTACATTTGATAATGAGAAGGAAGCCGAGCTTTTATTAGATTTTGCAGAAGAGCGGCTCAGTGAAGCGAAAGAGTTAACAGAGCTGGAAAAGGAAGATTTCATCCAATTAGCAGTAACTGACTATCAGAAATTGTTAGTAGAGGCTCAAGAGAAAATTACAGAAGTTATTGTTAGGGATGATTCAACTGAGGCTGTCGCAGAGGAGTTATCCGAAACTCTAAAAGAAGTTTCAGAGGTTGCGCCTGAGGTTGCAGACGAATTAGAAGAAGAAGCACAAAAGGAGCTAGAAGAGACAACGACTGAAGCAAAGGTGGTTGCTGAGGTAGTAAAAGACCTTGATAAGGAGCAGGTACAAAAACTTCGGGATGAAGGCTTAGGATATGGCCAAATTGCCCAGGTGTTTTTGCTTGCAAGTGCTACAGAGAAGTCTGTTGAAGAAGTAGCCAGCCTGTTCGCTTCCGGAGAAGGTATCGGGTTCGGCGAAGTAGCAAAGCAATTAGGCCTTCATCCTTCAGAGATTAAAAGTGTTAGAAAAACCGGGAAGTTTAAAGCTTCGAAAGTGATCGCTGAAGCATTGCCTCAGCCGCAAGAAACAAGCGATTCAGAAGTTGTGGTGGAGGAAGCTCCGGCTGAACTTGACCAGGCCACTGAAGAGCAAATCGGGGCTGCAGAAGAGGCGGCCGAAGGAGCAACAGAACAAGGTGAGGATACGCTTGTCGCCGCCGCAGCTGCAGAAGTCACTGACGAAGAAGCATTAGAAGAGCAGGAAAATGCTGAAGCTGTATCCGTGAATAAGGCTGAAGAAAAGCAGCAAAAGGCAGTAAAGAAAGCGGAAGAAAAGCAGCAAAAGGAAGTAAAGAAAGTGGAAGAAAAGCAGCAAAAGGCTGAACAAAAGGTTCAAGAAAAGAAAAGTGAAACTGAAAAGAAAGCTACCGAGAAACAACAAGAGGGTTTGAAGAAATCAGAAGAAAAGAAAATAGACGCAGCTAAGAAAGCAGAAGAAAAGAAAAAGGAAGCTGATAAAAAGAACACAGAAAACCGTTCGCAAAAGCCACAGAAGGGCGCGGACAGTGAAGGTTCTGAAGAGGAAGCTGTAGAATAATGTTTGGAGACCAGCATTCTTTGCTGGTTTTTTTTAATTAGGATAAGGTTAGGTAAGAACAGTTTACTTTTGTTTTTTAGTCTGAAAGTGGAAATGTATGCTGATTTTTGTTTTAATAATTTCAATGAGAATGAAACTATTGTCAGGAGTGAAAGAATAAAAAATGGCGCTTGAGTCACATCCTTGCTAGCCAGCTCCGTCTCTTTTAGTACATATTACCTGGGAGGTATTAGTTTGAAACGTTTACTAGATTGTTCCGCATCCGACTTTCTCAAAATGAGTGGACAAGATTTGAGGCAGTCCATAGTGGCTTCCGAGGGAAGAGTAATTATATCAGAGGTAATCGGAAGTTTTTCACCGTTATATCCTGCAGTGACGAATGCAGAAATGGCGGCCGCCTTTGGTGCGGACATGGTTTTATTGAACTTTTTTGATGTGTTTAATCCAGAAATGCAAGGTCTTGAAGCTGAAAGTCCAGAGGAAATTGTTATTAAGCTTAAGCAAATGATTGGGCGTCCGGTTGGACTAAATCTTGAGCCAGTAGATTTATCCGCGAAAAAATTAGAAGAATTACAGCAGCTTCCCGAGGGCCGAATTGCCACTAAGGCTTCTCTGGAGAAGGCAAAAGAGCTTGGCTTTGACTTTGTCTGTTTAACGGGGAATCCTAAAACGGGTGTTTCCAATACGGAAATCACACGGGCAATCGAAAAAGCAAGAGCTGCCTTTGGTCCTGACGGGCTGATCATTGCTGGGAAAATGCACGGGGCCGGAGTCGCGGGCGAGACTGGAAGCAGCATGATGACTGCAGAAACCCTTAACTCATTTGTAGAGGCCGGTGCAGATATTATTTTAATTCCCTCACCAGGGACAGTTCCTGGGTTCACGGTTGAGAAAACTGGGAAGCTGGTCGATATGGTACATGAAAAAGGGGCGCTCGCTATTTTGACTACTGGGACTAGCCAGGAAGGTGCCGATGAAGCAACCATCAAACAAATAGCTCTAAACAGCAAGATGGCCGGTGCTGACCTGTACCACATTGGAGATGCAGGAATGCACGGAATCGCCATTCCCCAAAATATTATGTCATACTCCATTGTCGTTCGCGGCCAGAGACATACATTTGTCAGAATGGCAGGGTCAGTTTTAAGATAGTAAAAGGAACTATTTAAAAACTAAATAGCTATAAGTATAAAAGCCGGCTGCTATAGCCGGCTTTCTCACGTGATTATCCAGCCTGGTGACCAATATGCTGCCCATAGCGGGCGTTTGTGTTCCGAATTAGTCTGTTTTGTCACTTTGGTCTTTATTTCGTTTGTTTCCTTTACTGTTATCACCGCTTAGAACCTCACCAGTATGGAATGAGCGTTTATGCCCAGCCTTGGGAGAATTTTGATTTCTGCTGCCATCGTTAAATTTCTTGGTCATTAGCTGCTCTCCTTTGTTTTTACTCTTTATTATTGTGTAGTGGAGGCCTGCTAAATATAAGTAACAGGACCCATCCAGTTTTTGGATGGGTCCTGTTTTTAGCTAAAATTCTATTTATTGTTCAGTTGATTCTTCAGAACTATCTCCTGTCATATCCTCGTCAGTTAAAGTGTTATCGTCATTAAGTGATTCATCTTCAGGCATAGTATCATCAATTGTTTCATCGTCACTGAAACCATCATTTGTACCTTCAGTGTCTCCATTGTCTGTTCCATCAGTAGTTCCAGGTACTGGTACTGTTTCTTCTTGTTCTAGCACTGGATCTTCTTCTGGCGGCGGCTCCTCCGTACTTCCGCAGCCTGCAAGAAATAAACTTGATCCTAAAGAAATCGATAGCAATAGGTTTTTTTTCTTCATGTTGCCACTCCTTCCTTTTGAGACTAGTCTACTTATTGCCTTTTAAAACTTAATTAAACTATAATTAGCGGGCGAACACCCAATTTCCATGATGTAAATCTTGGAAAAAGAAATTTACCAGTTATTTGGGTGGTGCCTGTCACCAGGTAGATGTTAGCCTTTCTAGTTTTTGTGGACTGGTTACATGGTAGGGAACTAGTTTTTTTATTTGTTCTAGTTGGCTCATTGCGTCTTCGTAGAGAAGAGGATCCTGGAATGTTTCAGAATAATTCAAAGCTTGCTCTGGAGTTTTGAGTAATGCCTTGAGCTCAAGCTCTGCCCCCGCACCTCCTGTATCTTCATCTCCTAGTGTGACCCCTGTCGATTCAACCTCGTGCTGAGCCATCCATAACTCAGATTGTCCTCTGTGTTCCTGGGCTTCCTCGATAAGTTTTGTAAGCGAGTGAATAGTCTTTTTCATTTTCATCACCTCTATTCCTTATCTATCCTCTTATAGTGATTTAAAACAAGTTCCCTTTATCAAAAATCTTCAGCGCCGAGGAGGTAGTTTTTTCACGATAGGGCATAACCTTCCCGACCGCCCCGCGGAAAGCAGCGCCTGAAACGAAAATCTTTAACTGAGCCAATAAAAAAAGATTGGCATGATAGCCAATCCGTCCAAAAGGGAGTTACTATTAACATTATAAAAAGGGAAGTTTGTAAAACTTTTACGCTTGGGCACTTAGCACTCTTGAAAATAGGATTTCTCATTATACTAAGTGTAAGAAAACCGATGACTCTTAAAGTGTTACCGATTTTCAGGCTTGGTTTCTTCTGATCCAATATATTAAAAAGGTTGGTCACTATTTTCAAGGTGTTAACAGGAAGAGTCATTAATTCTTCCTTTTTAGTGACTCCTTGTTGTTTTTGTTATCTTTATAATAATTAATAGGTATGTGAATCTTATGTTGAAGTTATGTGGAAGTTGTGAAGATTTATCTTTAGAAGATAAAGGAGCAATAAGGGGAGAGCGGCCGTGCGTGAAACGATTTTGCTTGTTGATGATGAGAAAATGATTAGTGAAGTATTGGAAGCCTATTTAAAGAAGGATGGCTACCAGGTTTTTATCGCTGATAATGGAATTGATGCCTTGAAAAAGGCTGACACAGTTCAGCCTGACTTAATTGTTCTTGATTTAATGCTTCCGGATATTTCTGGTGAGGAGGTATGCAGACTTATTCGTAAAGACTCCGAAGTACCGATATTAATGCTCACAGCTAAATCAGGTGAGGCTGAGCGGATAAATGGAATTGTTATCGGTGCTGATGATTATGTGACAAAGCCTTTCAGTCCAAGGGAAGTTGTCGTCAGGATCCAAGCTATTTTCCGCAGAGTCAAAAAATCATCAAAAACCAGCGGGATGGAGCTTTCTTTTAACAAACAGGGGCTTGTAATCAACTTGTTTAAAAGGGAAATAGAAATTGGCGGACAAATTATTAACGTCACCCCGATCGAATACAGACTATTGTCAAATTTAGCTCAGCATCCAGGCAGGGTATATAGCCGGATGGATTTGCTGGAAAAAATACAGGAAGATGGGTTTTCCTATGAAGGTTATGAGCGCAGCATCGATACTCATATTAAAAACCTACGAAAAAAGATCGAGGCAGATGCACGTGATCCTAAATATATCCTGACTGTCTTTGGAATGGGTTATAAGTTTGGGGGATCACCGGATGTTAAAAACGCTTCGATCTAAAATCCTATTTTATTTTTTGCTAGTTTCCTTGACAGGTATCCTGCTTGTCAGCTTTGGAATTCAATGGGGTTTTGAAGCAAGTTTTAATCATTATATTAATGAGAATCGGACTGACCGGGTTAAACAGCTGATAAGTGACTTAAAATTGGAGTATCAGGATAGCGGTACTTTTACAGGAGAAAGAGTGTCGCAGCTACTTCATGAACATGCAATGACGGACAGCCTTTATTATCAAATTTATACACCTGAAGAGGTTTTATTGCTCGACTCAACCTCTATCCGCGGGATTATGGAAGGAATGGGTTTAAGAAACAACCCCTATTTGGAAGATAACTGGAAGACTTCCATGGAGACCTTTACACATGAAGGAGAAACCATTGGCATCCTTAAAGCCTACTATCCAAAAGGTTTCGTAGATAGTGAATACGTTTTCCTGCAAACAATTAAGAACTATATTATTATCGCGGGGGCAATAACCGTTATATTGGCTCTGGCGTTCAGCATGCTGTTTTCCAAACGCCTGACAGCAGGTGTAAACAGTCTGTCTTCAGCTGTAGAAGAACTAATGATGCATCGGAAAAACGTGCGTGTTCCATTAGAAAACCTGTCTCTGGAAATGAAACAGCTTGGAATGGCTTTCAATGACCTGTCTAAATCACTGGAAAAAGAAGAACGTCTTCGAAAGGAATTCACTGGGGACCTTGCCCATGAGCTGCGCACGCCGCTGGCCACCCTAAGAAGCCAGATTGAAGCTTTTCAGGATGGTGTTTGGGAGCCGACTCCAGCAAGACTTAAACAAAGCCATAGTGAATTAATGAGACTTGTCAGGTTGGTTAATGAACTAGAGAAGCTCCTTGCTGCCGAGAATCCGCAAATCCGCTTAAACAAAACAGACCTTGAAGTTAGTGAACTATTAGGATCAATGAGTGAGCTCGTAATGCCTGTTTTTAACCAAAAAGGCGTAGAACTGAGGGTTCTGACCCCGATAAAGGATTTATGCTTTAAGGGTGACCGGGATAGGATAATGCAAATATTAACAAACGTTATCAATAATGCGCTAAAATTCACTCCTGAGCATGGTACCGTCACCATTGCAGGGATTGAAGAAGGAGATATGGCTGGGTTTATGATCGCTGATGATGGAAACGGGATTGCTAGTGAGGATTTACCTCATATATTCGAACGATTTTACAGGGGAGATAAATCACGTGCCCGAAAAACTGGCGGTGTCGGGATTGGCCTATCAATTGTCAAGGCTCTCGTAGAAGCCCATAGGGGTACGATTGAGGCAGACAGTGAGCTTGAGGAAGGAACAATGTTTACGATTTTATTTCCAAAACAATAGGCTGAAAAAAAGGAGCCGGCATACTGCCAGGCTCCAATTTTTTTACAGCAGGTCGTTTACGCGATAGATTTTTCCGTTTTCCAGCTTGCCTTGCATGATAAGCCGGACGAGTGCTTCTGCAACGGTGTCGGGTTGACGGAGCAGTCCTTGTTCTTTGTAGCCTTGGAAGGTTTCGACTTCAGCAAAGGCTTCTCTGGAAGATGAACGGATTGTACCTTGCATTCCCGTATCCATGATTCCGGGGCTAAAGGCAATAACTAGGTTGTTGCTCTTTGCCTCATCCAGCTCCATTGCTGCGGTTTTGGTAAACATATTTAAGGCTGCCTTTGTACTGCAGTACATGCTCCAGCCGTGAACAGGACGTTCTGCTGCACCAGAACTGATATTGACCACAACCAGCCTTGCCCCGGAACGTGCCGCTTCGTTTAAAAACAAATTACTAACTAGAACCGGCGCTGTTAAATTAACTTGTACGCTAGTCAAAATGGAAGCTTCATCAAGGTTTCCAGCTGTATCAATTGGCTCAATTACTCCTGCATTATTAAATAAATAGACTGTGTCGGTGTCAGGACCAAAAATCTTTTCAGCTATCTTGTTAAAGACAATTTTGGTTTCCTCTAAGGAAGAAAGATCGCACTTATAGTGGAGATATCCGGCTCCTTGCTCTGCGGTCTGGCTTTTAAGCTCAGTGTTTTCTGAACGTGAGACAGATATCAACGTCATGTCCTTTGCTATCATTTTTTTTGCGATAGAAGCTCCTAGTCCCTTGGACGCCCCGGTTACTACTGCATAATTCATAACTATCACCTCATGGAATTGTTTTAACTCTATTCAACCATGAAATGAGTAAAATACCAAAATGAAAAGAAAATAATAACATCTAAAGATATCTGATGATTCTTAAAAAAATTCCATGAAAATGCCTGCTGTAAGTCCGAATCCGAGGCTGATTCGGACAGGATAAGAGGAAAAAGGCCGCGGCGAGTCCGAATCCAAGGGTGATTCGGACAGGATAAGAGGAAAAAGGCCGAAGCGAGTCCGAATCCAAGGGTGATTCGGACAGGATGTGAGGAAAAAGGCCGCGGCGAGTCCGAATCCAAGGGTAATTCGGACAGGATAAGAGAAAAAAAGCCGCAAAGAGTCTGAATCCAAGGGTGATTCGGACAGGCCTTGCAGGGCATCCCTCTGGAGTTACTGCAGAAAAGCTTTCCACTCACCAATAAATGGTGTGGCTGCTTCATTTGGTGATTCAAGGACAGCGGCAGTTTGTGCTAATTGCTTGATTTCCCCATCCATCAGGATAGCAAGGCGATGTGTTAAGTATTTGATTTCCATTAAATCATGGCTGATAAACACCGCCGTCGTCCCAGTTTGTGACATGATTTGTTTGAAATCCTTCAAGAGCTGTAATTTTGTAGGGAAATCTAAGGCTGAAAAGGGTTCATCCAGAAGGAGAAACTCAGGCTCAAGTACCATGGCCCTGGCAAGGTTGACTCGTTGTGCTTCTCCACCGGACAGGAGATGAGCATTCTTTTTGGCCAGGTGGGTGATGTTAAAAGCATCAAGCCAGTATGCAACCTTCTTGTTAATCTCTGACTTTTTGTTTTTTCGTAGTTTTAGTCCAATTGCAACGTTCTGATAGACACTTGTATCAAGCAATAGGGATTGTTGGAGAGCAACAGCACATTTCCTGCGCAGCTCTAAAGGCGCCTGCGTATTAAATATTTGCTCCTCTTGATAATAGATTTTGCCCTGGGAAGGAGGATCGAGCAGAGCGAGCGTTTTGAGGAGGGTACTTTTACCGGCACCATTTGGGCCCATAACACCAAGTACCTCGCCTTTAAGAACTTCAAGAGATGGAATGGATAAAATCATTTTATCACGTACGGTTACCTCGATATTTTCCAATCTGACCAAGGCTGTCATATTCTTCGCTTCCTTTGCTGTAAAAAAGTCAGGGTAAATGTAATGATGAAGGCGATTCCCATAAGAATAAAAGACAGGGCGAGTGCGACATCAAAATTCCCTTTGGATACTTCCATTACAATAGACGTGGTCAGGATTCGGGTTTCCCCGCGAATATTTCCGCCAACCATCATCGCAGCTCCTACCTCTGCCATCACCCTGCCAAATCCGGCAATGATGGCTGCGAATATAGCAAGCTTCGTCTCCTTCATTAAGATAATGAAAAACTGAATTTTTGTTGCTCCAAGTGCTTTGATCTGGAGGAGCAATTTTTCATCCAGCTGCTGGAATGCTGTGCTGGTCAGGCCAGTTACAATTGGCAAGGAGACGATCACCTGTGCTAGTATAATCGCTGTTGGAGTAAACAGCAGAGCTAAATCCCCGAGTGGACCAGATCTCCATAATAAAATTGTAATCCATAAGCCGGCTACAACTGGAGGCAATCCCATGCCTATATTTATAAGGACGAGCAGAATTCTCCTGCCCGGAAATCTGGAAAGCCCTAAGAAAATGCCAGCCGGGATTCCGATCATCATACTGATGAAAATAGCTGTAAAAGAAACTTTTAAGGTCCTTAACGTGATTTCCCATATTTCCGGATCGCCATTTATGAACATGTTAAAGGCTTGTTTCAGCCCTTCAAGTAAAAGGTCCATTCCCATCAGACTTTCTAATCGTTATTCTGTATAAGAGAAGAAAAGGGCTTCTCCGTACAGGTCTTGGCCAAATTCAGCTATAATGCTCTGCGTCTCAGCAGCTGTCATAAATTCAACGAAGGCTTTGGCCCCGTTTGAATTTATTTTTTCATGTTTATTTTCATTCACTTGCATGACATGGTAAATGTTTAATAGGGTGTTATCGCCTTCAGAGACAATCGATAAACCATTGAGATTATCCCTTTGAGCTAGGAAGGTGGCCCTGTCTGTAAGTGCATAGCCGTTTTTCTCTGAGGCAATCTGGAGAGTGCTTCCCATTCCCTGTCCTGTTTCTATATAAGAGGTTACACTTGCTGGTTCGATTCCTGCCATATTCCATAATTGGAGCTCTTTTTTATGGGTGCCCGAATCGTCCCCGCGTGAAATGAAAGGAATATCGGATGAAGCGATTTTTAGAATAGCACCCTCTACTGGCAGCCCTCTAATTTGAGCTGGATCTTCTTCAGGTCCCACAATAATAAAATCGTTATACATGACCCGCTGGCGGTTGATCGCATCGCGGCTGTCGATAATTTGCTGCTCCGCTTCTGGGGCGTGAACGAGCAGGACATCTGCTTCGCCGCGTGTTCCCATTTCAAGTGCCTGGCCTGTTCCAACGGCGATTGTTTTTACATTATAGGGTGCTTCACTTTCGAATTTCGGGAGCAGAACATCTAATAGGCCGCTGTCCTGAGTGCTTGTTGTCGTGGCAAGTATCAAGTCCGTTTTTTCAACTGCTGCGGCTTTTTCTGTGGGCTGACTTTTAGTTGAGTTAGAGCAGGCTGAGGCAGATAGGACAATAATGATAGCAAACAGACTTACTAGTATCATTTTTTTCATAGTGAACCTCCTTAAGGGTGCTGGTAGATGATTTTACCGAACTCGCTTCCATTGTAGCCAGCTAAATCATGAAGACTATTCTTAAAGCTTGTAAAATGAATGATGTCGAGAAGGTGCTCAAGAGCCTGTTTGTTTTGGGCGGTCCAGCGAAATACAAGGTCAAATTGTTCCTCAGCAATCGGGATAAATTCTAGCCCAAGCTGGCTGGCTGCACAGTGAATTCCAAACGTAACATCGGCGCTGCCTCTGGATATGTAAGATCCTGCAGATAAATGGTTCCATTCCTCCGTTTCATAGCCAACTATGTCAGAAGGGCTAACTTTTTCTTTAGCTAAAAAAGAATCCAGCAAAAACCTTGTGCCTGCGCCTTTTTGACGATTTACAAATTTAACGTCCTTGCGTGTTAAATCGGAAAAGTCTGTAATGTTCTTGGGATTGCCCTTTGCAACAATTAATCCTTGCTTACGGGAGGCTAATCGCATCACGGTAATTTGTTCATGGACAAACAATTGTTTGATAAAGGGCAGATTATATTCCTGAGAAGATGGGTCTAGCAAATGAATGGCTGCAATATCTGCACTGCCTCTGTATAACATCATTAATCCTTCCAGGCTGCCGATATAAGAGGGTTGCATGTGGATGCCTGCTGATTCTTGCGCAACATATTTAATTAAATGCTCAACCAGAAAATCATGGCTTCCGGCTAAATGAAGAGACCGGATAAACTGCTGATCTAGATTGGGTTTTGTTCTTTGAGGACGGGCTCCCATATTTCCTTTGAATCGGTCAAGCTCCTCCTGTTCAACCCTCATCTTATTTCCGACCTTAAACGCTGATAGCTCGCCGCGCTTAATTAGTTCATATACAGTATGTTTGGAAATCTTAAACATTTTTGCTATTTCTTCAGCGGTATACGTTATCTCAGCCATTTGTAACCCTCCTCACTAAGAAGTATAAAAATAAATGGAAGGTACTACTGTGAGTTTTGTCTCATTTCGTTAAGTTCCGCTTAGTTTTGTTCAGGTATGACACAGAGTGTTCACAAAATCATTCGTCCGGACCTGGCAGCCAGAAATAATTAAGGATGAAACTAAGCAAGTTGAAGTATGCTAAGTAAAATGAAAAATTCGCTATTGCGTATATAAGCATGTGCTTATATAATGATGGAGGGAAGATAGGAGGTTCGGCAAATGAAGGTAAAAAAAGCGGTTGAATTAGACAAAGCTGCAGTTATTTTAAAGCTTTTGGGGGATAAAACCCGGTTAACAATGCTGAAAATACTGGCTTGTGAAGATTGCTGTGTCTGTGAATTTGTTGAAATCTTTCATGCATCGCAGCCTTCGATCAGCCAGCACTTGCGAAAGCTGAAGGATGCTGGCCTTGTGAGAGAGAGTCGAAAAGGTCAATGGATGTTTTATTCCCTGAATAAGGAATATGAATATAAAGATTATGTCCTTGAAGTTTTGGATGCTCTACCTGATCAGCGCTACCGGCTGACAGAACTTGAAGAACAGGGCAAGCGGATTTCTTGCTGTTAAGGAAAATAGAGTTGAATTACAAGGACAGCCGGCAACCCACTTTATTTGAGATAGTCTAAAGAGCTTCTGTTTTTGTATTTGCTTTTAGGGGAGGTTTTATTGTGACTGAGGCGATACTCGCTTCACTTATTTTTTTAGCTACACTTACACTGGTTATTTGGCAGCCTAAAGGTTTGTCCATCGGCTGGTCAGCCTGCGCAGGTGCCATTGTTGCCCTGCTTGCAGGAGTAGTTTCACTTCAGGATGTTGCAGATGTTACAGGGATTGTCTGGAATGCAACCTTGACCTTTGTTGCGTTAATTATTATCTCGCTCATCCTTGATGAAATTGGCTTTTTTGAATGGTCTGCTTTACATATGGCCAGATATGCAGGCGGCAATGGCATCAAGATGTTTTTGCTCGTCACCGTGCTTGGCGCGATTGTTGCGGCGTTCTTTGCGAATGATGGAGCAGCGCTAATTTTGACACCGATCGTTTTGGCTATGGTCAGAGCTCTTAGGTTTGACGACAAAATGATTTTGCCTTTCATTATGGCAAGCGGCTTTATCGCAGATACGACCTCTTTGCCGCTTGTAGTCAGCAATCTTGTGAATATCGTGTCCGCCGACTTTTTCGATATCGGTTTTGCTGAGTATGCATCCCGGATGATTGTACCTAACTTCTTCAGTTTGGCAGCAAGCATTATGGTCTTGTATTTGTATTTTAGAAAAAGCATTCCTAAAACGTATGACCTTAAACATCTGAAACAGCCTAAGGAAGCGGTTAAAGATGAACGAATGTTCCGGTTATCCTGGCTTGTGCTGGCCGTTTTGCTAATCGGCTATTTTGCAAGTGAATTTTTGGGAATCCCAGTGTCGTTTATTGCTGGAGCCATTGCCATTCTGTTTTTGGCTATGGGCCGAACAAGTCCTGCTGTTCATACGAAAAAGGTACTAAAAGGCGCTCCATGGGCAATCGTTTTTTTCTCTATCGGAATGTATGTCGTTGTATATGGGTTGAGAAATGCAGGTCTTACGAGCCTGTTGGCTGGCCTGATTCAGGAAACAGCTGATCAAGGTCTGTTCGCCGCGACAATCGGCATGGGCTTTATCGCTGCTATTCTTTCATCGGTCATGAACAATATGCCAACTGTTATGATTGACGCACTGGCAATTGCGGAAACGGATACGTCAGGAGTTATCCGGGAAGCATTAATTTATGCGAATATTATCGGATCAGACCTAGGCCCTAAAATAACGCCAATCGGCTCATTGGCCACGCTGCTTTGGCTTCATGTCTTAAACACTAAGGGCGTGAAAATCTCATGGGGCTACTACTTTAAGGTTGGAATTATCCTAACGGTTCCTACCTTATTCATTACATTAGTTGGTCTGTATATCTGGCTGTTAATTCTTTATTAATGTTCGAACGATTTAACTAATAAAAAAGCTATCTAAAAGGAGCGTTTTATATGACAAAAAAAACTATCTACTTCTTATGTACAGGGAACTCTTGCCGGAGCCAAATGGCTGAAGGATGGGCAAAAAAACATTTAGGTGAAGAATGGACCGTTCGCAGTGCGGGACTTGAAGCACACGGGTTAAACCCGAATGCTGTCAAAGCTATGAAAGAAGCTGGGGTTGACATTACCAGCCATACTTCCGACGTGATTGATAATGAAATTCTAAATAACGCAGATTTAGTTGTAACGCTATGCGGACATGCTGCCGACCATTGTCCGGTTACCCCTCCACATGTGAAAAGAGTACACTGGGGTTTTGATGACCCGGCCAAAGCAGAGGGAACCGAAGAAGAAAAATGGGCTTTTTTCCAGCGTGTGCGTGATGAGATTGAAGCTAGAATCAAGGAATTTTCAGAGACAGGTAAATAAGAAAAGGTAAATCGCCTTAACAGAGCAAAATAGGAGGTAGCGATTATGGGGAAATTAGAGATTTACGATCCAGTTATGTGTTGTCCAACAGGAGTGTGCGGACCGAGTGTTGATCCGGATTTAACTAGAATAGCTTCAGCATTATTTTTGCTAAAAGGAAAAGGAATAGAAGTAAATAGATACGGCTTGGCAAATGAGCCGGACCAGTTTATTACAAATAAAGAAGTCAACCTGCTTCTAAACGAAAAAGGTGAAGATGCCCTTCCGCTTGTTTTTGTAAATGGGCAGCTTAAAAAGCAGGGCAGTTATCCGGCCAATAGCGAACTGGCCAGCTGGCTTGGCGTTGGTGAAGATGAGTTGGCTGCCCCGAAGGCTAAAAAGAATCTTTTATAGGAGAAAGAAGGGTTATTGATGTTCCCAGTATTCAGTCCTAAAGATTTCCCGCTGACTCCATTTTTGTTTTTTACAGGAAAAGGAGGAGTGGGCAAAACTTCTGCTGCGAGCGCACTGGCTGTTGAGCTTGTAAATAGCGGCAAAAAGGTTCTGATTGTGTCGACAGATCCGGCCTCAAATCTTCAGGATGTATTTGAAATAGAATTAACTAATGATATAATGCCGCTCCCAGCGTTACCTGGGCTCTCGGCATGCAACTTGGATCCGGAAGAAGCTGCCCGAAAGTATCGTGAAAAAGTGGTGGATCCCTACAGAGGGAAGCTGCCGGGCAGCGTTATTCAGTCAATGGAAGAACAATTATCTGGGGCTTGTACAGTTGAAATTGCGGCTTTTGATGAATTCACAGGTTTGCTGGCCAGCCCTGATTTAAAAGAGTCGTACGATCATATTATCTTTGATACAGCGCCGACTGGCCATACACTTAGGCTTCTTCAGCTGCCGTCTGCCTGGACAGACTTTTTAAATGAATCAACACATGGAGCCAGCTGTCTTGGCCCACTGTCCGGATTAGATGAAAAGAAAGAGTTGTACGCGCAAACTGTAAAAGCACTTTCCGATCCAAAACAGACAACGCTCATGTTAGTTTCCCGGCCTGATCAAGGGTCGCTTCAGGAAGCTGCCAGAGCATCAACCGAGCTAAACGAAATTGGCATCCAAAATCAGAACCTTTTGCTGAATGGGGTTCATCAAGCGGTTGTTCGTGGAGATGAGGTCTCGGAAGCTTACTACCGTAAACAGCAAACTGCAATCGCAGAAATGCCGGTTTCTTTAAAAAAAGTAAAAACATTTGAAGTTCCACTTGTTCCGTTTTCCTTGACCGGTCTTACTGCGTTAGGCATGCTGTTTCAAGGAACCTCCGTACAGGCCGAACTAGCTGGAAAAGAAGCAACCAACAAAGTAGATCTGCCGGATTTTTCTGGGATGATTAACAATCTCGCGGACAGCGGCAAAAAAATTATTTTTACAATGGGAAAAGGCGGAGTAGGGAAAACAACAGTAGCATCCGCGGTTGCAGAGGGCCTTGCCGAAAAAGGCAAAAGGGTTCATTTAACTACAACGGATCCGGCGGGGCGGCTGGAGCAGCTTGCCCAGAAAGAGGAAAGCAGCCTGATATCGATTAGCAGAATCAATCCAAAAGAAGAAGTAGAAAAGTACAAAGCAAGCGTTCTCTCTAAGGCTTCCGATACTCTAGATGAAGCTTCGCTTGAATATATGAAAGAAGATCTTGAATCTCCATGCACAGAGGAAATTGCTCTTTTTCAAGCATTTGCTGATATTGTGGCTCGTTCAAAGGATGAAGTCGTAGTCATTGATACTGCACCAACTGGCCATACCTTGTTACTGCTTGATGCCGCAAATTCTTATTCCAGAGAACTGGAGCGATCTACTGGGGAAATACCATTAAATGCTGCTGAACTATTACCGCGTCTCCGTAACGAGGAGGAAACAGAAGTGGTCATTGTTACTCTGGCGGAGGCAACACCAGTATTTGAAGCAAAGCGGCTTCAGGATGATTTGAAAAGAGCTGGTATAAACCCTGGCTGGTGGGTGATTAATCAAAGTATGCATGCTGCTGAAACGAATGATCCAATTTTAAAGGGTCGTGCAGCAGCAGAGCAGAAATGGATTCAAGAAGTCTCTCAAAATTTTGCAGAGCAGTATACTGTTATTCCATGGCTAAACCATGATAAAATAGGCTATAAAGATATAAAGAGTATGAAAGGAAAGTGAAACATGCAAATTACAGATCAAGCACGCGATGTGCTTAAGCAACTCTTTTCAGAGCGCAGCGCTGAAGGGATTCGTGTTTACTTTGCAGGCTTTGGCTGAGGCGGCCCACAATTAGGACTGGCTCTGGATGAGCCGGAAGAAAATGATGAAATACTGAATATTAACGAAATTAGAGTAGCTATAGATTCTCAAGTTAAAGACCAAGTCGGAGATCTGGTTTTGGATCTTGATGAGGCAAATAACGGGTTGGTTTTAAAAGGGAACGAGAGCAACTGTTGTTAATATAGCACGTATAGATAAAGCACACCGTTTTAACGATGGTGTGCTTTTCTAAATTTTCGTTGTCTCATAAATTAGCAGCTTGTAACATTAGATTTTGATTATTCCTCTATCAATCTTAAAAATATTTAAGCAGGTGAAAAAGTGTGGAAAACCTCAAACAATCTACCCATCTATTTTTCAACACCGCAATAGGTATCCAAAAACCAGAAAGTATCCGCAATAAAAATCAAAGTTGCCCATTCTGTGCCAGAGAGGAATTAGCCGAAATTATCGATATAGAGGATTCTATCATCCTCGTAAAAAATAAATATCCAGTACTCTCGGATGCTTTTCAAACAGTTCTTATTGAAACAGATCAATGCGATGGAGATATGTCAGTTTATTCTAAGCCTCACTTAATAAAACTGCTAAAGTTTGCAATCCGGCACTGGACAAAAATGGATGAAAGCGAGGATTATAAATCTGTAATTTTATTTAAAAACCATGGACCTCTTTCAGGTGGGTCTATCGCTCATCCCCATATGCAAATTGTTGGTTTAGAAAAGATGGATTATATGGAAAAGGTCCAAGAAAGTGATTTTGAAGGGCTGCTCATCCACGAAACAAAGGATATTGAATTTAATTTATCAACGAAGCCTCGCGTCGGATTTTATGAATTTAATATTAGGATGAAAGAGGAAAGTGGAATAGAGGAATTTGCTTTCAGCCTTCAAACAGCAGTCCATTATATTTTAAAGTCATTCCCATTCCCGTGCAGCAGCTATAACTTGTTTTTTTACAGACTAAACAGTGAGATAATTTGCAAGGCCGTACCGAGGTTTATCACAACTCCATATTTTATTGGTTATTCAATTCCGCAGGTGCCTAGCAATTTAGAGTGGATGAGGGAAGAAATCAAGTTACGCTATTACCAGATATAAATTTGATTTTACTTGCAAGGTATTATGTCGAATAACTTGTAAAAATATCCATTATCTAGTTAGAAGTTGTGATTTGTCTCTAGAAAAAATATAATGAAGTATTGTACGGTTCTTCACTTTTAAAGGGGAATAGGCCATGACTTCTAATAATAAAAATACGTCCAGACTAGACTATGGTTTGGTTTCAATATTAATTTTACTTTTTGTTACAAGCTGTATTGCCATTTACAGTGCACAATCTACTGGTCAATATAACGATAACTTCCTCATAAAACAAGTTATCTTTTATATAATCAGTATCGGTCTTATCGTCGGAGTGATAACACTCGATTCTGACCAGCTAAAAAAATTATCCTGGTATGTGTATGGACTGGGAATTTTCATGCTCGGATTTTTAATCGTAGCTCCGAGCAGCATTGCTCCGGTTATAAATGGTGCTAAGAGCTGGTATAAGGTTCCATTTATTGGCTCTCTTCAGCCATCTGAGTTTGTTAAAGTGTTTCTTATATTGGCCCTCGCAAGGCTGATTGTCGAGCATCATCAAAAAAACCGGATTAAAACAGTACAGAGTGACTTATGGCTGCTCGTTAAAATCGGTCTTGTAACAATGGTTCCCCTTTTGCTGGTTATGCAGCAGCCTGATCTTGGGACTTCATTAGTGTTTATTGCGATTATGCTTGGAATGGTTTTTATATCGGGCATTTCGTGGAAAATCCTAGCTCCGATTTTCGGGGGAGGATTAGCATTAGTCTCTGGTATCTTTTACTTTGTTCTGGCTCATCCAGAAATACTGGAGAAATATTTAGGCGTAAAAGAATATCAGTTTGGGAGAATCTACTCCTGGCTTGACCCGTATAATTATCAAAGTACAACGGGGTTTCAGCTAACGAGATCGCTTTTGGCAATTGGTTCCGGAGAAACGACAGGGAAGGGATACGGTACGAGGGAAGTCTATCTGCCTGAAAGCCATACGGATTTTATTTTCAGTATTATTGGAGAAGAGTTTGGATTCATGGGAGCAAGTGTAATCATTTCACTGTTTTTTCTGCTCATTTATCAAATAACAAAAGTGGGCATGGAAACGAAAAATGACTTTTACACGTATGTTTGTGTAGGTGTTATCAGCATGATTACGTTTCATGTTGTCCAAAACATCGGCATGACAATCGGGCTTTTGCCGATTACAGGAATACCGCTGCCGTTTATCAGCTACGGAGGCAGCTCGCTGATGGGGAACATGCTGGCTGTCAGCCTTATTTTCTCAATTAGATACCATTACAAAAAATATATGTTCTCAACGAGTGCATAATAATAAAGAGCAAAGGCCATTATAAATGGCTTTTGCTCTTTTTCAATAGAAAAATAATTAAAATGAAAGAGAGTAAAAACAGTTAGGTTAGATTTCCACTGCTGGTGGACGCTTTCCGCGGGCGGGGCCGAGCCGCTTCCCTCGCTGCGCTCAGTCCAGGGTCTCGACTTTCCCGCTTTTCCCGCAGGAGTCGCCACCCTCCGCTCCAATCGTCCGTGTTTATCAAAGTGCTCGGAAAGCAAGAGCCTGGAGTGGAAATCAGCATTCCCTACCATTCTAAACAAAAAAATGACAAAAGGAAGCGAGAAAGGATTTCTCGCTTCCTTTTGTCGACAATCAGGAACCTGCTGGCAAGCAGGTTCTCCTGAGAAATGTCTATTATTCTAAAAAGAATTTTTCAATATCATCAAGCATTAAGTTTGCTGCTACTACTCCGCCAGCTGTGTTCCAAATTGAATCGCTTACCTCGTGGACTTCACCGTTCTTTGCCACCTCAAGGTTTTGGAATAATGGATTGTTAATCCATTCCTCAGCCGCGCTCTTTGCTTTGCCTTCAGCATCTGCATAAGTGAAATAGAAGAGTTTATCTCCATCCATTTCAGGAATACGCTCAGGTGTTACACCTAAAGCTGCAAAGTCATTGACGTCCTGGCTCTCAGGGCGGGCGAATCCTAGCTGCTCTAAAATTACACCTGAGAATGAGTCTTTATAGTAAATTCGAACATCATTTGCCATGAATCTTACGATGGAGATTTCTTGGTTCAATTTGTCACCGAGCTTCTCAGATAATCCGGAAATTCGATCATTATAATCTCCGATTACTTTCTGCCCTTCTTCTTCCTTGTTTACTGCTTTTGAATATAACTCAAAGTTTTCTTGCCAGTTGCCGCGCAGTGTTTCAGCAAACACAGTAGGAGCAATGGCATCAAGTTGTTCATAAATATCCTCTTGGCGCATTTTGTTTCCAATAATTAGATCAGGCTGCAGGGCAGCGATTGCTTCCACAGTTACTGCGCTTTCGGTTCCAACTACCTGCACATCCTTCATATCAGCTGCAATATGATCATACCATTCGCCGTCAGGACTCCAAGACTGCACGGCACCAACTGGAGTAATCCCCAAAGCCAAAAGTGCTTCTGTGCCTTCGTTTGTTAAAATGACCACTTTCTCAGGCGCTTTTTCCAGTGTAGCTGTGCCCATAGCGTGCTCAACAGTATAGCTTGTGTCTTCAGTGTTACCCTCTTCTGCTTTACTTTCTTTAGTTGTTTCTTCTTTTCCGCCGCATGCCGCCAGCAAAATCACCATTAAAACGCTAATCATTGCTAAGAATCTTTTGCTTTTTTTCATTTGTTTTTCCCCCAAAAAAATTATGTTGTGAATGATAATCATTTTCAACGAGTACCATTTCATGATAAGATGTTGTTGAAGCGTTGTCAATATAAATGATAATCATTTTCATTAGAAATTTTGGCAGGTATAGAGTCTCTATTAAAAATGTTAAATATTAAACTGTTATTACCTGGAGTTATCACATTCATTCGACGCAGGAAGGTACTTATTATGCTACTAAAAAATACGGCACATAGATGGATTGGCTTACTGGTTGCACTGGCTGGGATCGTCCTTTTAATGTGCGCAAGCATTATATTTGGGTACACAGATACAACCTGGAAGATGGCTTACCTTGCATTCACCAGCTTTGATGGTTCAAATGAACACATAATTATTCAATCAGTACGGTTGCCAAGGGCGCTTATAGCTGCTGCAGTTGGAGCGAGCCTTGCGATAGCTGGTGTCCTTATGCAGACGTTAACGAAAAATCCACTTGCTTCCCCAGGTATCTTTGGTGTGAATGCGGGAGCTAGCTTTGCAGTCGTTGTGGCCGTATCGCTCTTTTCTGTTAATAACTTGCAAGCCTTTACATGGATTGCCTTTTTAGGCGCTGCTGTTGCTGCAGTTTCCGTCTATACAATTGGGTCACTTGGAAGAGAAGGCTTAACACCGATGAAGCTGACTCTTGCTGGAGCAGCTTTTGCAGCAATGTTCTCTTCCTTTACACAAGGATTTCTTGTCTTAAATGAAGTGGCATTAGAGCAGGTGTTATACTGGCTAGCTGGTTCGGTGCAGGGGAGAAAGCTCGAGGTGTTAACAAGTGTACTCCCTTATATTGCTATCGGCTGGATTGGCTCGCTATTTCTCGCGGGCAAAATGAACGTGTTGTCAATGGGAGAAGATGTCGCTAAGGGGCTAGGTCTGAAAACTGGATTAGTTAAAATAGCGGCAGGCATTATAATTATCCTTTTATCGGGAGGTTCAGTTGCCATTGCAGGTCCAATCGGATTTATCGGCATCGTGGTTCCTCATATCACCCGGGCTGTTGTAGGCATCGACCATCGCTGGGTCATTCCCTTTGCCGGAATTTTTGGAGGGATCCTTTTGATTGCAGCTGATATAGCGGCTCGTTATCTGCTAATGCCCCAGGAAGTTCCGGTTGGTGTAATGACAGCCATCATTGGAACTCCATTCTTTATTTATATTGCGAGAAAGGGGTTCAATGGCAGATGAGTCACTATAAAAGCATTAGATTATTTAAAGATAAAATTTCATTATTAGCTGATAAACGAGCGGTAGCCGTTGTAGTCTGGCTCCTCTTGATAGCTGCCATTGTATTTATAATCAGTACCGGATCTGGTGAAATGAAGATCAGTCCGCTATCCGTTCTGCAGGTCTTTTTTGGAGGCGGAACAGAAATGGAACAGCTCGTAGTCCAGTCGTTCAGACTCCCAAGGATCATTGTTGCTTTTATGGTGGGAGCAGGCCTTGCTGTTGCGGGAGGGCTGCTTCAAGGAATGATTAGAAACCCGTTGGCATCTCCAGACATTCTGGGGATAACTGGTGGAGCAGCAGTTGCTGTTGTTGGATTTTTAGCTATTTTCAGTAATAATAGCAATGCACTAACAGTAAGCATTAAATGGCTTCCTGTGGCAGCCTTTGTTGGGGCAGCTGCTGTATCACTGCTCGTCTATACGTTAGCCTGGAAAAATGGGGTATCGCCGATCAGGCTAGTGCTGATAGGCATAGGTCTTTCTGCGTTGATGCAGGCTTTGACAACATTAATGATGATTATGGGCCCTATTTACAGGGCAAGCCAGGCGAACATTTGGATTACTGGAACAGTCCATGGATCTACATGGAGCAACGTATATACCCTCGTACCATGGACGTTGATTTTTATCCTTCTGGCCTTTATTTTTGCAAGAAGTGTAAACCTGCAGGAACTAGGGGATGACATTGCAACTGGGGTTGGCGGACAAGTTCAGCGTCAGCGCTTTGGTCTCCTGCTGATCAGTACAGCCTTAATCGGAAGTTCGGTGGCTTTTGCAGGAGGAATTGGGTTCGTCGGCCTAATGGCACCTCATATGGCCCGGCGCCTTGTTGGATCTGCCTTTGGTGCATTGCTGCCAGTTTCAGCCTTAATCGGCGGGATTTTGGTCATGGTTGCCGATCTAATTGGACGGACGGTTTTTTCTCCGCTCGAGGTTCCAGCCGGAGTTTTTACAGCAGCTATAGGTGCTCCGTACTTCATTTACTTACTATTTAAGTCAAGAAACTCATAATTTTTATTGATAGAAAGGAGCGGCAGGGAGATGCAGGGAATTGAAACCAACAACCTTACATTATCTTATGGTGAAACGATTATTATAAATGAGCTCAATTTGCAAATACCTAAAGGAGAAATTACCGTTTTCATAGGAGGGAACGGGTGTGGGAAATCAACACTACTCCGGTCTATTGCCCGGCTTTTGAAGCCTCATTCAGGTTCTATTTTGCTTGAAGGCGGTGAGATTGCAAAGCTTTCAACAAAAGAGGTTGCCAGGAAAATGGCCATTCTTCCGCAATCTCCCGCAGCTCCAGAGGGACTTACCGTACTTCAGCTTGTCAAGCAAGGGCGCTATCCTTACCAATCTTGGCTGAAACAATGGTCAGCGGAGGACGAGGAAAAAGTCAATGCTGCTTTGAAGGCAACGGGAATCGAGGAACTGAGGGAGAGGACTGTTGATTCGCTATCTGGAGGCCAGCGGCAGCGAGCCTGGATTGCGATGACCTTGGCTCAGGATACCGATATTATTTTGCTGGATGAACCAACGACCTATCTTGATATGACACATCAAATAGAAATACTCGATTTGCTGTTTGAATTAAACGAATTAGAAAACAGAACCATTGTTATGGTCTTGCACGATTTGAATCTTGCGTGCCGCTATGCTCATAATATCGTTGCTATCAAAGACCAGAACATTTTTGCGCAAGGCAAACCGGAATTTGTGATTAACTGCAGTCTTGTAAAAGATGTATTTGGCATGAATTGTGAAGTCACGAGAGACCCTTTATTCGGCACACCTCTCTGTATTCCACATGGAAAAGGGCGATGTATTCTTAACAAAGTGGAGGCCGTCCATGAAAAAGCTTTCGGATGAAGAAATCAAAATACTGAAAGAGTTACATCTTTCGGTTGATATCGGAGATCGGTCTGTCCTTAAGGCAGAGGATTTTCTATTTCCTGAAAAGACAGTTCCATTTTTAGAAAGCGCAGTGGATCGCCTTAATGCTCCGGATATTAAGGTTACGGCCTCGCTTTTTCTGAAGCGCTATTCCTTTCTTGCTGTTATATATTTATATACGATGTCAGCTTGGAATAAGCGTCTGGATGTCTCTCTGGAAAATGTAGAGCTAATTGATGATACCGCCAATCCTTTATGGATTCCCAGCTTTCATCTTAAAAGTTTGAACTTTCAAGAGTTCAGAGGAGAAGACAGGGAACAATGGAGAAAGGATACAGTAAACCATTTATTCAAGGATCACCTAACGCTCATCCTTGAAAGTTTTTCGAAAATCTCGAAGCTTTCAAAGCTTATTTTATGGGAGAACATTTCTGTTTATATTTTCTGGTTGTATGAACATATTCTTCCTGAAATTGACAATGGGGCAATTAAAGAGAGGGCGGCTTTAGATTTCAAATTTTTGATGGAGGAGGCCGAGGGAAGCTTATTCGGGGACTATCACCAAAATCCGTTTAAACAGTACAACTCGAAGCCTGTTTATCTCGATGAACTGGATAAGTTTGTTAGAGTTCGCAAAACCTGCTGCTTTAACTATCAGTTAAAAGAAAAGCAAGTATATTGCGGTAATTGTCCGCGTTATTGTAAGCAATATATGTAAGGAGGTTTTTAGATGAATAAGGATTTAACAGATCAGCTAGAGGGCTTGCTTGAAAAATACACCGAGCTGTTAGTAGGAGATGGATCCGAAAAGAATCAACAAAAGGTAAGAGCCTGGATTTTTTATAATCACATATCGAAAACCATGCCTTCTTTGGCGAAGCATTGGAATGAGATGTATCCAGATGCGAAAGAGGAGATCAAACAGGTAATTCTTGAAGTGAAAACTTTAAATGAAAAGACTCGAAAACATCCCCCGAAAAATAACTAAAAAAGACCTTTTACATAGGAATTAACCCGCCGTTGCTAAATGCAGAAATGGCGGGTTTGTCTTTATCTTTTTAACGGCTAAATCGACTTGAATTTCGCCCAGTCTGGACAAGCTGTTTTTGAACTGGATTTTCGTATGGAAGCTGCGAAGAGTAGCCTGGGAATTTGCTGCTTCTACCCATACCATCCCTTTTGGAACAAAAATTATCAAATCGGCGTTGGGCATCCAGTGTTTTAGTGAAAATAGAGAGGGTATCTTGATAAAGACAGTCAAGACTAATTTGATTTAAGGCAATTGCATAAGAGTCTGTCATTCACTTTCCATTGTCAGGATGTGATTAATGAAGTCTCGATCGTTCATTTGTGGAGTTTTTGGAACCTGGGTTTCAGGGCTTTGTAAATTTTCTAGATGAAGTTGTCGAACTTCAGAGATTTATTAAACTCATGATATTCAAAACTAGTTAAAAATGATAAACTATTTCTGCCCACCTTAATATACTAGTATAAGAAAATTCTTTTTTTATCTTTAAAATGTAATCGTTTTCAGGGGAGTGGAAACCAGTGGAACAACTGTCGAGAAATTTCTTTCTATTCTTATCAAAAAACAAGTTTTTTACAAAAATGGCTAAAAGATATGGGCTGCAATTTGGGGCGGCACGATTTGTTGCAGGCGAAGATATTGATAAGGCGGTTAATGTAATCAAAGAATTAAATAAAAAAGGCCTTGTTGTGACAATCGACTATCTTGGAGAGTTTGTTGACAATGAAAAAGAAGCTAATGAAATGGCTGATTACTCTATAAAAGCAATTGAAGCCATTGGCAGGGAAAATATTCTTTCACAGTTGTCTTTAAAATTGACTTCGTTGGGCCTGGATATTTCCGAAGAAATTGTTCTTAATAACATGCGCAGAATCCTGGATGCAGCAAAAGAAAATGATGTATTTGTTACAATAGATATGGAAGATTACTCCCGCTGCGAAAAGACGCTAGATATCTTTAAACAGCTAAGGGCTGACTATGATAATATTGGTACCGTCATTCAAGCTTATTTATATCGAACTGCAGCTGATATTGAAGATCTGAACAGCTATTCTCCTAATCTGCGACTTGTAAAAGGAGCCTACAAGGAGTCATCTGAAGTGGCATTCCCTGAGAAAAAGGATGTAGATGAAAATTTTAAAAAGATTATTAAAATGCATCTTTTAAATGGAAATTACACAGCAGTAGCCACACATGATGAAGCAATTATAGAATATACAAAGAAGCTTGCTGCAAAAGAAAATATCCCAACCAGCCAGTTTGAATTTCAAATGCTTTATGGCATTATGCCTGAAAGACAGGTAGAGCTGGCCGAGGAAGGCTATACAATGCGGGTATATGTGCCATTCGGAAGAGATTGGTACGGCTACTTCATGAGGCGCTTGGCTGAAAGGCCTGCGAATGTTGCTTTTATCCTTAGGGGAATGATGAAAAAATAAATATAAACTAAGGGTCCAGAAAATAGGTCTGGACCTCTGTTTAGTTATATAGGTTATTGCTTTTTATATTGATTGTTTTGACTGTTCACTTTTCCGCCGCCATCTAGTTCAACTGTAGGTCCCGCATTCCCTTTCACACTCGCTGCGCTAACGGCGGCTTTAGAAGGATTCTTTTTTCTTTTCACTGTAAATATTCACCTCCGATTATAGAGTACCCAAGGCTTTGGAAATTATCGTAAAAGGTAAATTTAAAAAATATTTTATTTTTAAGCATCTTATTATTGCGGAAATTTTTTAAATATTTTATAGTATTAAGTAGTATAACTCATTCTTCACCAAAATTTTTTTGAGTAAAAATGAATGAGTGTTCATTCAAAAACATTGTCAAAGGGGGAGACGAAATTGACCCAGCAAATTCAAAAAGCAGCTGTACTAGGCTCTGGAGTCATGGGTTCCGGTATTGCGGCCCATCTTGCTAACATTGGAATTCCGACCTTATTGTTGGATATCGTACCACGGGAACTAACAGAAGGTGAAAAAGCTAAAGGTTTAACTCTTGAAGACAAACAGGTTCGCAATCGCATAAGCGCAGGCGCCCTGCAAAAGCTTCTGAAGCAAAAGCCTGCACCGCTGGCATCGAAAAAGAATTTAAGTTTACTAGAAGCAGGCAACTTTGAAGATGATATGGAGCGTTTAAAAGACGTAGACTGGATCATTGAGGTTGTTGTTGAAAATCTTGATATAAAGAAACGGTTATTTGAAAATGTTGATAAATATCGGAAACCTGGCAGCATTGTCAGTTCCAATACCTCCGGAATCTCTGTCGAAGCGATGGCTGAGGGCCGTTCAGAGGATTTTAGAAAGCATTTCCTTGGCACCCATTTCTTTAATCCGCCGCGCTACTTGAAGCTCCTGGAGGTTATCCCAACCAAGGATACAGATCCTGATGTTCTCGCTTTTATAAAGAAATTTGGCGAGGATCGACTTGGAAAAGGCGTTGTTGAAGCAAAGGATACGCCAAACTTTATTGCTAACCGGATTGGAACTTACGGTCTCCTCGTAACGGTCCGTGAAATGCTTAAAGGCGGATATAGTGTTGGGGAAGTTGATTCTGTAACTGGGCCTTTAATTGGCCGTCCAAAGAGTGCAACATTCCGGACGCTGGATGTTGTAGGACTTGATACATTCGCCCATGTAGCAAAGAATGTACACGAACAGGTAGAAGGAAAAGAAAAAGAAGTATTTGAAGTTCCATCCTTTATGAAAGACATGCTGGAAAAAGGCTGGCTGGGCAGCAAGTCGGGCCAAGGATTTTTCCTCAAGCAAGGCAAGGAAATATTAGAACTGGATCCAGAAACACTTGAGTATGGTCCACGGAAAAAGCTCAAAACTGCAGCAACAGAAGCTGCAAAACAGCAAAAGGGCTTAGCAAATAAAATGAAAGCGCTTGTGTATGCAGATGATCGTGCTGGGCAGCTTTTATGGAATGTGTTTAGTCCAGCGCTTGTGTACTCAGCTGAACTGCTCGGAGAAATTGCCGATGATATCGTAGCAATCGACCGTGCGATGAAATGGGGCTTTGGCTGGGATCTTGGCCCGTTTGAAGCATGGGATGCGATCGGTGTAGAAAAAGCCGTTCAAAAAATGGAAGAAAGCGGATTGACTGTCCCTGCTTGGGTTAAAGATATGCTGGAAAAAGGCATTACTTCCTTCTATAAGGAAGAAGAAGGGGATGTGTACTTCTATGATAATGGCGAGTATAAGCCATTAGAAGTAAATCCGAAGGTAATTAACCTGAAGCAGCTAAAAAAGAAACAAGGCGTTATAAAAAAGAATGGTGGAGCAAGCCTGATCGACCTTGGAGATGGGGTAGCCCTTCTTGAATTCCATTCACAAAGCAATGCGATTGGTTTAGATATTATTCAAATGATCAATTTTGCTGTTGATGAGGTTGAAAAGAATTTCAAAGGCCTTGTTATCGGTAACCAGGGAAAGAATTTCTGTGTAGGCGCAAACCTGGCAATGATTTTAATGGCTGCGCAGGACGATGATGTTTATGAACTTGATATGACAGTCAGCCAGTTCCAGCAGGCTATGATGAAAGTGAAATATAGCAAAAAGCCAGTTGTTGCGGCTCCTTTTGGAATGTCATTGGGAGGCGGAGCGGAAGTTTGCTTGCCTGCTGCACATATCCAGGCTTCAATGGAAACTTATATGGGTCTAGTAGAAGTAGGAGTCGGACTTATCCCAGGAGGAGGCGGCAATAAAGAGCTTTACATTAAGCATCTTGAAGGCCTGCCAAAAGGAGTCGAGTTTGACCTTCAGAAAGTCGCAAATAAAGTATTTGAATCGATTGCGATGGCCAAGGTTTCTACTTCTGGACAAGAAGCACTTGACAACAATTTCTTGAATTTCGCTGATGGAATCAGCGTAAATGGAGACCATTTGATCCACGATGCAAAGCAGGCGGTTCTTACCCTGCATGAAAGGGGCTATACAGCTCCAGTTCGCCGGAAGGTACCTGTAGTTGGAGAACCCGGATATGCGACGTTGCTTCTCGGAGCTCAAACAATGCACCTGTCAGGGTACATTTCAGCTCATGACCTGAAAATAGCTCAGAAGCTTGCGTTTGTTATTGCAGGAGGCAACGTTCCTTACGGCACAGAAGTAGATGAGGATTACTTGCTGAACCTTGAAAAAGAAGCATTTTTAAGCCTTGTGGCTGAGCCGAAATCGCAGCAGAGAATGCAGCATATGCTCGTTAAAGGCAAGCCGCTTCGCAACTAGTCACAAGTTTACAGCTCAATATGACCGGCCAAAAAGAGAGGCAAGCTTAAGCTATTGCCTTTCTGCGGTCAAAGTTTTGATGAAAAACGATGATTTGCAGCAACTAATTCGCTGGAATACGCGAGAAATCATTCATAGAACATACTCTAAGATTGCAGGAAAGAGAGGGAATGAGATGAGAGAAGCGGTTATTGTTGCCGGTGCGAGAACACCGGTTGGACGGGCAAAGAAAGGTACACTTGCATCAGTCCGTCCTGACGATTTAGGTGCTCTTGTTGTAAAAGAAACACTTAGACGTGCAGGAAATTACGAGGGAAATATTGACGACTTAATTATAGGCTGTGCAATGCCTGAAGCAGAACAAGGGTTAAACATCGCCCGTAATATAGGTGCTCTTGCCGGCCTATCCCATGAGGTCCCGGCTTTAACGGTAAACCGATACTGTTCTTCAGGATTACAAACAATTGCTTATGCAGCTGAAAGAATTATGCTCGGACATTCTGACACGATCATTGCCGGCGGTGCAGAGTCAATGAGCTTAGTCCCAATGATGGGCCATGTTGTCCGTCCTAATTCGAAGCTGGCTGAAAGTGCACCGGAATATTACATGGGAATGGGGCACACAGCTGAAGAGGTAGCGAAGAAATTTGGAGTCTCACGTGAAGATCAGGATGCTTTTGCGGTGCGAAGCCACGAAAGAGCAGCGAAAGCTATTCAGGAGGGTAAGTTTCAGGATGAAATCGTTCCTGTAGATGTTACGCTTCGTTCTGTCGGTAAAGATAATAAACTCGTAGAAAAGAAGGTTCTTTTTAGTCAGGATGAGGGTGTTCGTCCTGGAACAAATATGGAAACTTTGGCTAAACTTCGTCCGGCTTTCTCTGTAACAGGGTCTGTAACAGCCGGGAACTCTTCGCAAACAAGTGATGGAGCAGCTGCTGTTATGGTAATGGACCGGGAGAAGGCTGATTCACTCGGACTTAAGCCAATGGCGAAATTCCGCTCGTTCGCAGTTGGCGGAGTTCCTCCAGAAGTAATGGGAATTGGTCCAATCGTGGCTATTCCAAAAGCATTGAAGCTGGCTGGACTTGAAATTTCAGACATTGACCTTTTTGAGTTAAATGAAGCATTCGCTTCCCAGTCCCTGCAAGTAATGCGCGAGCTTGGATTGGATGAAAATAAAGTAAATGTTAATGGCGGTGCGATCGCATTGGGTCATCCGCTAGGCTGTACAGGTTCTAGGCTTACATTATCTCTTATCCACGAGTTAAAGCGCAGAAACCAGCAATTTGGGGTTGTAACGATGTGTATTGGCGGCGGAATGGGAGCTGCAGGAGTATTTGAGATTTTATAATTTTAAGAGGGGCCTTTTGCCCCTCTCCAAAAAATGACAGGGGGAATAAAGATGGCAAACCAAACAGAAAAGTTGGTTAAAGGTGGAAGCTTCATTATCGAGGATATTTCCTATGAGCAGGTTTTCACACCAGAGGATTATAATGACGAGCAGAAAATGATTGCAAAGACTACTGAAGACTTTGTTGAAAATGAAGTTGTTCCACAAATCGAACATCTTGAAAATCATGAATTCGACCGCACTGTTAAGCTGCTTAAGAAAGCAGGCGATCTTGGACTTCTTGGGGCAGATGTTCCAGAAGAGTACGGCGGTTTAAACCTTGATAAAGTAAGCTCTGCGCTGATTACTGAAAAAATGGCTCGTGCAGGCGGTTTTTCACTATCTCATGGTGCTCATGTTGGAATTGGTTCTCTTCCAATCGTCCTGTTCGGTAACGAAGAACAAAAACAAAAATATCTACCAGCACTTGCTTCTGGCGAAAAACTTGCAGCTTACTGCTTAACTGAGCCTGGCTCTGGTTCCGACGCACTTGGCGCGAAGACATCTGCTAAGTTAAACGCTGAAGGTACACACTATGTTTTAAATGGTGAAAAGCAATGGATCACAAACGCTGGTTTTGCCGATGTATTTGTTGTTTACGCAAAAATTGACGGCGAGCAGTTTACAGCATTTATAGTAGAACGTGACTTCCCTGGTGTTTCTACTGGGGCAGAAGAGAAGAAGATGGGTATCAAGAGTTCATCTACTCGTACGGTTATTCTTGAGGATGCACAGGTACCAGTTGAGAATTTATTAGGCGATCCTGGTAAAGGCCATGTTATCGCATTTAACATCTTAAATATCGGCCGTTACAAGCTTGGAGTAGGTGTTGTTGGCGGATCTAAGCAAGCATTCGGTTTAACTGTAAAATATGCAAACCAGCGTCAGCAATTTAAGACATCAATTTCTCAATTTAATCTTACAAAGGAAAAGATCGGTACAATGGCTTCCAAAATCTATGCAGCAGAAAGCTCCGTTTATCGTACTGTAGGACTTTTTGAAGATAGAATGAGCCAGTTATCCGCTGAAGAAGTGAAAAACGGGAAAGCTGTTGCTGATTCAGTAGCAGAGTACGCAATCGAATGTTCCCTGAATAAATTCTTCGCTTCTGAAGTACTTGACTATGTTGTTGATGAAGGCGTTCAGATTCACGGTGGCTACGGGTTTATGCAGGAATATGAAATAGAAAGAGCGTACCGCGATTCACGTATCAACCGAATCTTTGAAGGTACGAACGAAATTAACCGCTTGCTAGTTCCAGGAACATACTTGCGCAAAGCTCTAAAGGGAGAATTGCCATTATTCCAGAAAGCACAAGCTCTTCAGGAAGAAATCATGATGATGATGCCAGAAGAGCCAGGCGATGAGCCGTTAGCACAAGAAAAGTATCTTGTCAGCAATGCCAAGAAAATTGGTTTATTAGCAACTGGATTGGCTGCACAGAAATACGGCAAAGCTCTTGAAAAAGAACAGGAAATCCTTTCAAATATAGCTGATATCGTTTCTAACGCTTACGCAATGGAGTCTGTTATTCTTCGTACTGAAAAAGCTATCGCTAAAGACGGAGTCGAGAAGAGCAAGCAAAAGCTTCTTTACACTCAAATCTACTGCCAGGAAGCATTCAATGAAATTGAACAGCATGCTAAAGAAACACTTGTTGCAACAGAACAAGGCGATACACTTCGCATGTTGATCTCTAGTCTTCGCAAGCTGACTCGCCATAATCCAATCAATGTGATTGCGAAAAAGCGTGAAGCTTCTGACAAACTTATTGATGCAGAACGCTTTGTAGTTTAATTCATCAAATGGGCTCCCTTCTGTAAAGATGGGAGCCTTTTTTCAGTAATCTTCTTTAATATTTTTAGGCTTTTTAAAAAAATCAGGAGGGATTTTTGAGTTAAAGTCGAATGGTATCGAAGGACAGAAAATTCTTTTTTTAGCTAAACCTCCTGGTTAGGATTTTAATTTGGAATGTGGTACTATCCGTTTATAGGGTAAAAGATTTTGGATAAGATAGCATAGGTGGTGTTAAGATGGCATTGACGTTTTATTGGTACCCAAAATGCGGAACTTGCAGAAATGCCAAGAAATGGCTGGATCAGCACGAAATAAACTATTCAGCTGTACATATTGCCGAGAATCCGCCTTCCTTGCAGGAGTTGAAGCAGCTGTACGGTAAAAGCGGCCTCGAGTTGAAAAAATTCTTTAACACTAGTGGGCAGAAATACCGCGAGCTTGGTTTAAAGGATAAGGTCAAAACCGCTTCAGAAGAGGAACTTTTAGAGATTCTATCTTCAGACGGAATGCTTATAAAACGTCCTATTTTAACGGATGGCGAAAAAGTGACTGTCGGTTTTAAAGAAGAGGAATTTGCGAGGGTTTGGCTGTAGAAGGCGGGAAGCTAATCTACTTGAAGTTGATGAAACTAAACAAACGGGGGTAGTCGTAAATGAACGTACCAAAGGAATTAAAGTATTCAAAAGAACATGAGTGGGTCAAGACAGAGGGAAAGAACGTCCGTATTGGCATCACTGATTTTGCACAGACTGAATTGGGCGACATCGTATTCGTCGAACTTCCGGAAGTTGGCGATGAGATTACTGCCAATGAGCCGTTTGGCAGCGTTGAGTCTGTTAAAACCGTTTCTGAGCTATATGCACCAATCAGCGGGAAAGTTGTAGAAATAAATGAAGAGCTGAGTGACAGCCCTGAATTTGTAAATGAGTCTCCATATGAAAAAGCATGGATGATTATCGTTGAACCTGCAAATTCAGGAGAAATGGATAATCTTATGACTGCAGACCTATACGAAAAAATGTTAAATGAAGACTAATAAATAATAAAATGCCTTGACTGTGTGATCACAATCAAGGCATTTTTTATTTAGCAAAAAGCTAAAAATCTTTAGCAATACTCTGTTATATCAAACTTGTTTGCATCCTTACGTCATAACTTTTTAAGGGATGTGCTGTTATTAGTGTTGTTTATTACCACCTATTCTTAATGTGGCTCTGGACAAACTAAAGACACAGGAATAGCAAGAAAGGGTGAGGGAAATGACTTTAGAGCCTAAAAAACTTGATGTTACAGATCGTATTGTTGGAAAAATAAAAAATAATGAAATACAGCTATATCTCGAAAACGAGCAGATAGGCATGATGGTGATACCAGAAGGATATGATTTAAAGCTAGAGCATCACTTTGAATCAAATAACAATAAAATTTATCAGCACGTTTCAATGCCTTCTGAGCCAGAGCCTAGATATACTGACTGTGATGAAGGCGGCTGGTGTTAATAAACACAGCGGATGGCAGCCCGCTGTGTTTTTCTAAACTTTTCTAAACATTTATATAAGGTCCTGTTAAAGTCGATGGTATTTTAGCAGGGTAGAATGGTGTGAAGGCAATTTATTCCCCGAAAATGTTTAGCAGCCTACTCGTAGACAGCGGGAGAAGCGATACAGGGAGACCCTTCAGCTGCATTACCGAGGAGGCTTTCTGTCCGCTCCGAAGAGCGAGCGCCTGAAGAAACTTAAAATTTATTACGGCTCTTGAAGCAGAATTTTTGCAAATTAACTCAAAAGAAGTAAAAATAGATTTAATAATTCTGTTAAGAACACAAGCAAACTTATGCAGTTTACAATATGCTAACAGTAAGACAACTGTATTATGGGTGGTTATAAAATGACAGAAATAGGCGAAAAAGTAATTATTGTTGAAGGTACTTCTGACAAACGAAAGGTCCAAAGTGTTCTGAAGGAACAGGTAGATATTATCTGTACAAACGGGACGATTGGCTTAGCTCGGCTTGATGAAATAGTTGACTCTCTTTTTAACCGGGACGTCTATATTCTCGTGGACGCGGATGACTCCGGGGATAAGCTGCGTAAACAATTTAAACGCGAGTTTCCTGAGGCAAGCCATCTGTATATTGACAAGATGTATCGGGAAGTAGCAACAGCACCTGAAAATCACCTTGCTACCGTGTTAATTGGGGCAAATATCGATGTGCATACTGAATACTTAGAAAAAGGATGAAGCAAGCAGTATGAAGGAATTGTCTGAGGGAGAGATAAGAGGGTTTTTAGAAGAGAAACTGACTGGGCTTATTTATTTATATACGCCTATGTGCGGAACATGCCAGGTGGCGGGGCGGATGGTTGAGATTTTAGAACAGCTCCAGCCTACTATCCGTTTAGCCAAAGCTAATTTGAATTATATGCCGAAACTGGCAGAAGCACTTGAAGTTCAAAGTGTTCCCTGCCTTCTTGTTATAAAAGAAGGAAAATTGATTGAAACAATTTTTGCTTTTCATTCTGTACCGTACCTGCATGATAAAGTGAATACAATATTATCCTGAAAAGCAGCCGGAAAAAAGCTGCTTTTTTTAGTTACCTCGATGAAGGATTTTACTTTTAAAAGGTTCACTTATACAGGTCACTTTAATATTTAACAGATTACCTTTTTCAAAAGTTTGACATATTTCTCAGGAAATAGTGACATTAAATGGACTGAACAGTGAGGCAAATTGTAAAAATCTATATATCCCTTGCACAATATAGGGTAAATTACTGGTTATTCACTACCAGGGATAATTTAAAGAGAGAATTATCGGATTTGTTGAAAGCGTTTTCCGATTGACTGCGGAAGAATGTCGAACAGTAATTAAAGGAGATCTGCTGCCTGTCGAAGAATATTTCTTTTATAAAAGGCGAGCCAGTCAGTTATTTCAATAGCTTCTCATACATTACTGGACTGCTAACCAATCGACAGGCAGGTGTAGATATTGGATAGACTGCTCGAAAACCTAACAATAAACATACACAAGAACAAAAGCCTAAGTGTGCTGTTAGGCCGTCTTGATACTTGTGTCATTATCCGGACTCCAGATGACTGCTACATAGTAGATTTAATAAACGGAGAAGTAAGCAGGTGTAATGGAGATTTAAAAGAAAAAGCTGGGATATTGATCACAGGGAGTGAAGAAGCCTTCTTAGAATTACTCAATGGAAAGATTAAACTACGGACTGCTCTTAAACAAAACACAGTTAGTTTAAAGAGTTCTGTTAGAACGGTTCTGTTGCTAGAGTCGATCTTGTACCTTGGAATAGGGGGACTTTCGAAGATTAAAAACCAGCCTGTTTAGGTTGACCTACTGCATTTTAAATGGTATAATATTCTTAATATTCGAACTTGATATCTTATCGAGAGTGGTGGAGGGAACTGGCCCTATGAAACCCGGCAACCGGTTAAATACACGGTGCTAATTCCACAGAGCAACAGCTCTGAAAGATAAGAAGAGATGATCTATTCGCCCTCTTCTTATTGAAGAGGGTTTTTAGTTATAAAAAATAAAGATTTTGTGAGGAGAGATGAACATGGCAGAACAAAAAAAGAGTTATCGGTTTGAGACGATTGGGGTTCACGGAGGTCTTTCGCCCGATCCAGTAACTGGAGCAAGAGCGGTTCCAGTATACATGAGCAATGCTTTTCAATTTCAGAACACAGATCATGCCGCAGATTTGTTTGGCTTAAAAGAGCAGGGTTATATTTATTCGAGGATACATAATCCGACTGTAACTGTATTTGAAGAAAGAATAGCGCAGCTTGAGGGGGGGATCGGCGCTCTGGCTGTTTCAAGCGGTATGGCGGCTATTACAGTAGCCATTTTAAATATTGCTGGTGCAGGAGATGAAATCGTAGCAGCTTCAACTCTTTATGGGGGTACATACAATCTCTTCACTGTCACCCTCCCTAAATATGGAATCAAGGTGAAGCTTGTCGATCCGAGTGATCCAGACAATTTCAAAGCAGCTATCACCGAAAAAACAAAGGCAGTTTTTGCAGAGACTATTGGGAATCCAAGCTTAACCGTATTAGACATTGATAAGACGGCTGCAGTTGCCCATGAAGCCGGTATTCCCTTAATCGTCGACAACACTTTTCCAACCCCATATTTATGCAGACCAATCGAACATGGGGCAGATATTGTAGTCCATTCTGCAACTAAATGGCTGCTGGGCAATGGAACTACAATGGGTGGCGTTATTATCGATGGCGGGAAGTTCGACTGGAACTCTCCAAAATTTCCGGATTTCACAACTCCAGACTCTAGTTATAATGGACTCGTGTACAGTGCTGCCTTGGGGCCAGCGGCTTTTATTGTTAAAGCAAGAGTTCAATTGCTGAGGGACCTGGGTCCGTCACTAAGTGCTCAGAGTGCTTTCCAATTTAATTTGGGATTGGAGACACTGCATGTCCGAATGAAGGAACACATTGCAAACACACAAAAAATTGTTGAATATTTGGAATCACATCCAGCAGTAACGTGGGTGTCTTACCCGGGAAATGAAAAACACCCAGATAAGCAGCTTGCTGACAAATACTTGCCAAAAGGAGCAGGAGCTGTCGTGGTCTTTGGAATCGAAGGTGGAAGAGAAGCGGGTGTAAAGCTAATTAATTCGATTCAGCTGTGGTCTCATGTTGCAAATGTCGGTGATGCAAAAAGCCTGATTATTCACCCGGCAAGTACTACACATCAGCAACTGGATAAAGAGGGGTTGAAGGCTGCAGGTGTTCCAGAAGATCTAGTCAGATTGTCAGTGGGAATCGAAAATGTGGAAGACTTAATAGAGGATTTGGAGCAGGCGATTAGCACAGCAACTGGGATCCCTGCTGTTTCTGCACATTCTTAATAGACTCTTCATAGTGAAGTGAGAAATTTTTAGTTGACACTCGTTTTTATTCCATGATAGAATCACTCTCGTACTATAGAACAGCTAATTTTAATTTATTAATTTAATAATTGCTCTTATCAAGAGAGGTGGAGGGAAGTGCCCTATGAAGCCCGGCAACCGTCAATAAGCATTGCTTGTTGAAATGGTGCCAATTCACGCAAAGCAATTGCTTTGGGAGATGAGAGAAAGGTATTCAATAAATATTGCCTTTCTGCTCACTTGCAGAAAGGCATTTTTAATTTATTTGCATCAATTTGCCTGTATAAACAAAAACTTGAATGAATTAGCTGTTTTTAGTGAAATGTCTCCGCTTTACGGAATGAAGAGGGTGAATCAAGTGATTTCAATAAAAAATGTTAAAAAGATTTATCCTTCAAAAGATGGTCCGGTAACGGCTGTTGATGATGTAAATCTGGCAATAGAAAATGGAGAAATTTTCGGCGTTATTGGCTATAGTGGGGCTGGAAAAAGTACGCTAATCCGGATGCTTAATGGCCTAGAGATTCCTACTGAAGGTTCGATTGTTGTAGCTGGCAGAGAAATGTCGAAAATCGGAGGTTCCGAACTGCGACAGGCCCGCCAGGAAATCAGTATGATCTTTCAGCACTTTAACCTTCTTTGGTCACGTACAGTTCGCGATAATATAGCTTTCCCGCTTGAAATCGCTGGTGTGCCAAAGAAAGAAAGGCTTAAAAGAGTAAAGGAATTAGTGAATCTTGTCGGCCTTGAGGGGCGAGAAAATTCTTACCCATCTCAATTAAGCGGCGGGCAGAAGCAAAGGGTTGGTATAGCAAGGGCGCTAGCTAATAACCCAAAAGTACTGCTTTGTGATGAAGCAACTTCAGCTCTTGATCCGCAAACAACCGATTCAATTTTGGAACTTCTAGTCGATATAAACAAACGGCTTGGACTAACAATTGTGCTCATTACCCATGAGATGCATGTAATTAGGAAAATCTGCCACCGTGTAGCGGTTATGGAAGGTGGGCGGGTAGTTGAATCAGGGCCTGTCCTCAACGTCTTTAAAAATCCGCAGCAGGCAATTACGAAGAGGTTTGTACAACAGGTTACTGAACCAGAAGAAACTAAGGAAACAATAAAGCATTTACTTTCGCTTTATCCAGAAGGACAAGTGATCCAGCTGTCTTTTGTCGGTGAAGGTGCAGAGCAGCCGCTCATTTCTAACCTGATTCGAAACCATCCGCTCATGGTGAATATTTTACAAGGGAAAATATCACAGACTCAAAACGGCTCTTACGGCACTTTGTTTATTCATCTAGATGGAGAAAAGGCCCAAATTGATGAAGCGATTGCCTATATCCGTTCCTTCGAGGTCGGAGTGGAGGTGATCAAGAATGATTGAGGAATTTTTTCCTAACGTAAACTGGGAACGAATGTGGGAGGCTACAAGAGAAACACTCTATATGGCAAGTATCTCTGTGGTGGCGACCTTTATTTTTGGTATTATCCTTGGATTACTGCTTTTCTTGACATCGAAGGGAAATATCTGGGAAAACAAGCCGGTTAATTTTATCGTTAGTTCATTTGTTAATATTTTTAGGTCCATTCCCTTTATAATTCTAATTGTTCTGCTGATTCCGTTTACTAAAATCGTGATTGGCACAATGATCGGTGAGAATGCCGCACTGCCAGCCTTGATCATCGGGGCTGCACCATTTTATGCAAGAATGGTTGAAATTGGACTCCGTGAAATTGATAAAGGAGTAATCGAAGCCTCTAGGTCTATGGGGGCAAAAACAACAACGATAATTTGGAAGGTGCTTATTCCAGAATCGATGCCAGCTCTCGTATCAGGGATAACCGTAACAGCCATTGCACTCGTCAGTTATACCGCGATGGCTGGAGTGATTGGGGCAGGCGGGCTTGGTAATCTCGCATTCCTTGAAGGTTTCCAAAGAGGCCGTAACGATGTAACATTAATGGCGACAATCATTATACTTGTAATAGTTTTTATTATCCAATATATTGGTGACACGATAACATCTAAGTTAGATAAACGATAAGGAGAGGTTAACATGAAGAAATTTTTAAGCATCATTCTTACCGTAGCACTTATTGCTGCTCTTGCAGCATGCGGAGGGACAGAAGACAATGCCGGAGGCGGAGCCGAGGGCGGAAATGAAGAAAGCACAGAATTAGTAGTTGGGGCTTCTAACGTGCCTCACGCTGAAATTCTCGAACAAGCAAAGCCGATCTTAGCAGAACAAGGAATTGACCTTACAATTGAAACTTTCCAAGACTATGTTGTTCCGAACCAGGCTCTTGAATCAGGTGAACTGGATGCTAACTACTTCCAGCATATCCCTTACCTTGAATCACAAATGGCTGAACATGGCTATGAATTTGAAGTAGCAGGCGCAATTCACATCGAACCAATTGGAGTATACTCTAAAAAGTACAAAAGCTTGGACGAGCTTCCCGATGGGGCAACCATTATTATGAGCAGCTCGGTACCTGATCATGGCCGAATTCTTTCTATGCTTGAAGCTGAAGGATTAATTACGCTGAAAGAAGGCATTGAAAAAACAAAGGCAACCATTGAAGATATAGTTGAGAACGAGAAAAATCTTGATTTCCAAACTGAGTATGAAGCTGCACTATTACCGCAAATCTACAATAATGACGAAGGCGACGCAGTTTTAATTAACTCAAACTATGCAATTGATGCCGGGTTAAATCCATTAGAAGATGCAATTGCACTTGAGGAGCAAGAGTCTCCATACGCTAACGTCATCGCAGTCAATAAGGGAGATAAAGATAATGAAGCTATTCAAGCTCTTGTAGAGGTTCTTCACTCAGCAGAAATTCAAGAATATATTCTTGAGCAGTACGAAGGAGCCGTAGTACCTGTAACTGAATAATAAAAGCTAATCCGATTGTGCCCCTGGGCTGCAATCGGATTTTTTGTCAATTGGGTTAGAAATCTAGGTTGTGGACGTTGTCTATACCTAGCTCACCACGTAACTACAAGAGCTTGTCTAGCAGGTAAAATCGTTCATTGACCGCTGCTGAAGAATGCTTCTAGTGATTTATTATGATAAGCAGCAAATGGGATTGTTTTGAGTGCTATATAGGCAGAATGCTTGATTTTTTAGGAAATATAATCGGATTTCATGGAATATAAATAAAGCCTCTTTTTTAAGAAGCACCATCTGCTCGTTATTACACAGCAAGTGATGCATTTTCCACGGTATTCGAATAGTTCCCTTAAAAATAAACATACTATTGATGAAAAAACTAAAATGGGGTGGAGTATGATGGAACATCATTTCGAAGCGCAAAATTCATCTGAAGCGGCTCTTCATGAATATAAGTATGGATTGGGGCTTTTTACGAAAAAAATGCCCGAGATAGCACGCCATTATAATGCTTTTACAGAAGTTTGCTTTGAAGAAGGGACTTTGTCCCAGAAAGAAAAGCAACTGATTGCACTGGGCATTAGTTTATATTCACAAGATGAATATTGCATTATTTATCATGTTAAGGGTTGTCTGGACCAGGGGGCAACCGAGGAGCAAATTCTTGAGGCTGTTGGAGTGACAGCGGCATTCGGAGGAGGAGCTTCCTTGAGTCAGGGTGTGACACTTGTCCAAGAAGCCATACAGGATTTTAACCAATTACAGCAATAAAAGATGGTACAGTGAAGAATTGGGAGGTATCTGCCAGTATTTTAAGGCTAAGTGAGCTGGGGAAGTGGTACCCATGCTGACTCCGAAATATCCAGAAATTTACGGTTTTATCAGCTTTGTAACGGGTAAATAGATAGTGTTAAGCTTATATTGTCTAAATTACCTCGCGAAAGCGAAAAAACGAAGGGATGGATTCTTTATCAGTAGTCGAATGCATTTAAACTATACGAGTGAAATGGAAAAAGCGATGCAAGGTGCCCATGGAGTTGGATATGAAGTTTATAGCCAAAAGCATGAAGTTCGAATGAAAGTTGAACAAAAGAGAGAACAGGATTACCTGCAAAGCCAACGTATAGTAGCAGATCTAGACCGTAAAGTCCATTCGTAAGCCACTGTATATTTAATAGGAAGAAAAATGGTAAACCAGTGTATCCGTACACTGGTTTTATCTTTATGAACATATTGTTTGCTTATGTGTTTCTGGACAGTCGGCGAGCGACGGACAGGATGTCCTAGTCAGGCGAGTGCCGCAGGACGCGGCAAGCTACGAGCGTGGCTTTTCTTTGTCTAGCTGCAGCGCCTAGCTCCTCGAGTCGCTTCGGTCCTGCCGATGAAGTCAAAGAACGACTTCACTCGGCGGGCCCTCCAGCGCTTGTCGGAGCTAAACAAGGCGCTTCCGCTTTTCTTTGTCCAGCTGCGCCTCCTAGAAACTCGGCAAACTTCAATTCCTCCTTCAGAAGCACAAACCGCTTCTTTGTTGGAATTTCCAGTTTGCTCGTTTCTGGACAGTCGGCTCGCTTTTCTTGCCATACATGTTTCTGGTTTCTGGGGAAAAAATAAGGTGGACATGCCTCTTATTTAGGAGGAGGAATCTTTAAACTGTGAAGAATCCAGCAGCAGTGCGGGTGGGTAAGGAGTTATTACTGCCCATGTGGTGGTTTCCCTAATTATGCCAATAATAATATAGAGGTTCTAAAGGTTGCTAACAGTTTTCAATTGTTATAAGATTGTAATGAGAATAAAATGAGAATGGAAGAAAACTTCGGTACAACCGAGTTAAATCTTCATTTATATTGACGGAGGTAATATTATGGCAGGATCTGTATTATCAATTAAGGACCTTCATGTAGCAATTGAAGGCAAAGAAATATTAAAAGGTGTGAACCTTGAAATAAAGGGTGGAGAAATCCATGCAATTATGGGGCCGAATGGTACAGGTAAATCCACTTTATCGTCTGCAATTATGGGACACCCTAAATACGAAATAACCAGCGGAAGTGTTACCTTAGATGGTGAGGATGTTCTTGAAATGGAAGTTGACGAGCGTGCAAAGGCAGGCTTATTCCTAGCAATGCAATATCCAAGTGAGATCAATGGTGTTACAAATGCTGACTTTTTACGTTCTGCTGTTAACAGCCGCCGTGAAGAGGGTAAGGAAATTTCTTTAATGAAATTTATCCGCACTATGGATTCAAAAATGGAGCTTCTTGAAATGGATCCGGATATGGCCCAACGTTATCTAAACGAAGGCTTTTCAGGCGGGGAGAAAAAACGAAATGAAATTCTCCAGTTAATGATGATTGAACCAAAAATTGCCATACTTGATGAAATCGACTCTGGACTTGATATCGACGCGTTGAAAGTTGTTTCAAAAGGCATTAACGAAATGCGCGGCGAAGATTTCGGATGTTTAATTATTACACACTATCAGCGTTTATTAAACTACATTACTCCTGACCACGTCCATGTCATGATGCAGGGACGCGTTGTAAAGTCAGGCGGTCCAGAACTTGCACAGCGCCTTGAATCAGAGGGTTATGACTGGATTAAAAAAGAACTGGGCATCGAAGACGAAACAGTCGGGCATGAAGCGTAGGCCGTTAGGGGGATCGTAATGACAACAGAACTAAAATTACCATTTGATCAGGAATACATTAAGTCCTTTTCAAAGGACATGAACGAACCGGAATGGCTTACAGAGCTGCGGATTCAGTCCCTCACAAAAGCTGAGGCACTGCCGCTTCCAAGGCCGGATAAAACAAAGATTAATAACTGGAACTTTACACAATTTGATAAATTGATCGTTAAAAGTGAAGCATTTGCTTCCCTTAACGAGCTGCCAGAACAGGTTAAAGCGCTCGTTGATATGGAAAATAACGATAAGAACATTTATGTGCAACGCAATAATAAGCCGGCATACCTGTCTCTTTCTAAGGAAAGTCAGGAAAAAGGCGTTATTTTTACGGATATCTATACAGCTGCAAGAGAACATAGCGATCTGCTAAAGAAGTTCTTTATGACTACGGCTGTAAAGGCGGATGAACACAAGCTTACCGCTCTCCATGCAGCGTTTTTAAATGGCGGGGCATTCTTATATATACCAAGAAATGTGGAGTTGGATGAACCGGTCCAATCAGTCTTTATCCATGACGATGAGGAAGCCAGTGTTTTCAATCATGTCCTCGTAGTAGCTGAAGACAATAGCTCCGTCACGTATGTAGAAAATTATATCTCTACTGTTGAATCATCTAATAGCTTATTCAACATTGTGACTGAGGTAATTGCTAATTCCAATGCAAAGGTGCTATACGGTGCCGTTGATACACTTGCTAAAGGTGTAACAACTTATGTGAACCGCCGCGGAATTGCCGGCAGAGACGCCAGAATTGAGTGGGCACTTGGTTTAATGAATGATGGAAATACAATTTCCGAAAATATCACTAATTTAATCGGAGACGGTTCCTTTGGCGACACCAAAACGGTTGTAGTTGGACGTGGAGACCAGAAGCAAAATTTCACAACAAGCGTTGTTCACTTTGGCAAAAATACCGAAGGCTTTATTCTTAAACATGGTGTTATGAAAGACAGTGCTTCTTCTATCTTTAACGGAATTGGCAAGATTGAGCATGGCGCATCAAAATCAAATGCTGTTCAGGAATCAAGAGTTTTGATGCTGAGCGAAAAAGCACGCGGTGATGCCAACCCAATTCTCCTAATTGACGAGGATGACGTAACAGCAGGTCACGCAGCTTCAGTTGGGCGTGTAGATCCTTTACAGCTGTACTATCTAATGAGCCGCGGTATTTCTCAAAAAGAGGCGGAACGTTTGATCATTCACGGCTTCCTTGCACCAGTTGTTAATGTACTACCTATTGAAGGGGTTAAAAAACAGCTTGTGGAAGTTATTGAAAGGAAAGTAAAATAATGAATGTTCAAGATATTCGCGAAATGTTTCCGATATTAAACCAAGAGGTAAATGGAAGTCCGCTCGTTTACTTGGATAGCGCTGCTACATCACAAAAGCCATATCAGGTTATTGAAGTGCTTGATAAGTATTATCGTGAATATAATTCCAATGTACACCGGGGTGTTCACACGCTTGGAACGAGAGCAACGGATGGATATGAAGGCGCGAGGGAAAAAGTTAGAAGATTTATTAACGCGAAATCCACAGAACAAGTTATTTTTACGCGAGGAACAACAACTGCTATAAATACTGTTGCCCATGGATATGCAAGACCCAATCTGAAGGAAGGCGATGAAATCGTCATTTCCCATATGGAGCACCATAGTAACATTATTCCATGGCAACAGGCTGCGAAGCATACTGGAGCAACTTTGAAATACCTTCCTCTACAGGAAGACGGTACGATTTCAATGGAAGATGCCCGCAAAACGATTACGGCTAACACTAAAATCGTTTCGATTATGCAGGTATCAAACGTTTTGGGCGTAGTTAACCCGATAAAGGAATTAGCTCAGCTTGCTCATGAAAATGGTGCGATTATGGTTGTTGATGGGGCACAAAGCGCTCCCCATATGAAAATAGATGTCCAAGATTTGGATTGCGATTTCTTTGCTTTTTCTGGACATAAAATGTGCGGACCAACCGGAATTGGGGTATTATACGGGAAAAAGGCTTTGCTTGAGAATATGGAGCCCATTGAATTTGGCGGGGAAATGATTGATTTTGTTGACCTATACGATTCAACCTGGAAAGAGCTTCCTTGGAAATTCGAGAGCGGTACACCTATTATTGCCGGAGCTATCGGATTAGGGGCTGCCATCGATTTCCTTGAAGAGATTGGGCTTGACAACATTCTGGCTCACGAGCATAAACTGGCAGCATATGCATTTGAAAAAATGTCTGCTCTAGATGGCATGACCATTTATGGGCCTAAGGATCCGATGAAACGTACGGGGCTTGTAACGTTTAATATTGATGATGTGCATCCTCATGATGTTGCTACTGTGCTTGATGCAGAAGGGATCGCTGTTAGAGCAGGTCATCATTGTGCTCAGGTTTTAATGAAATGGCTAAAGGCTTCATCTACAGCTCGCGCCAGCTTCTACCTGTATAATACGGAAGAAGACATTGATAAGCTTGTCGAAGGGCTTATCAAGACAAAGGAGTATTTTAGCGATGGCTTTTAATAATTTAGATACGCTTTACCGTCAGGTTATTATGGACCATTATAAAAATCCCCGTAATAAGGGCGCTTTAGATGAAGGCAGTCTAACGATTAACATGAATAACCCTACTTGTGGTGACAGAATTCAATTAACACTAAAAGTAGAAGACGGCAATGTCTCAGATGCAAAGTTTGACGGAGAAGGATGCTCAATCTCCATGTCATCTGCCTCAATGATGACTCAGGCAATTAAAGGCAAGAGCCTTGAGGAAGCAATTAAGCTTTCTTCTATCTTCTCTGATATGATGCTAGGCAAGGAATATGATGAGGATATTGACCTGGGCGATATTGAAGCCCTTCAAGGAGTTGCCAAGTTTCCGGCCAGAATCAAATGTGCAACGCTGGCATGGAAGGCAATGGAAAAGGGAATAAGGGAAGATGAGCAGTAACGAAAAAGCAAGCCGTTAAACTTTAAACGTTTGCTTAGGAATGGAGGAATTGACGATGGCTAAAAAGATGCCTGAAATCGGTGATTATAAATATGGCTTTTCTGATAAGGACGTTTCCATCTTCCGGTCCAAGCGTGGATTAACACGTGAAATCGTAGAGGAAATCTCAAAGTTAAAGAAAGAGCCACAGTGGATGCTTGACTTCCGTTTGAAGTCATTAGAGCAGTTTTACAATATGCCAATGCCTCAGTGGGGCGGCGATATGGCTTCTCTGAATTTTGATGAAATCACTTACTATGTAAAACCTTCTGAAAAAACAGAACGCTCTTGGGATGAGGTACCAGAAGAAATCAAACAAACGTTTGATAAACTCGGTATTCCTGAAGCCGAGCAAAAATACCTTGCAGGTGTGTCTGCTCAGTATGAATCAGAAGTTGTTTACCATAATATGCAAGAAGATCTTGAAGCGCAGGGGATCATCTTTAAAGATACAGATTCAGCGCTTCGGGAAAACGAAGAACTTTTCCGGGAACACTTTGGAAAGGTTATTCCGCCAACGGATAACAAGTTTTCAGCGCTAAACTCTGCTGTATGGTCTGGCGGATCCTTTATATATGTTCCTAAAGGAATCAAAGTGGAAACTCCTCTTCAGGCTTACTTCCGAATTAATTCTGAAAACATGGGACAGTTTGAGCGGACACTCATCATTGTTGATGAAGGCGCGCATGTCCATTATGTTGAAGGCTGTACAGCTCCTGTGTACACAACAAACTCACTCCACAGTGCTGTTGTTGAAATTATCATAAAGAAAGATGCATACTGCCGTTACACGACTATCCAGAACTGGGCAAACAACGTATTCAACCTTGTAACCAAACGGGCAGTCTGTGATGCTCATGCTACAATGGAATGGATTGATGGGAACATTGGATCCAAACTTACGATGAAATACCCTGCTGTTATTTTAAAAGGTGAAGGCGCAAGAGGCATGACCCTTTCCATCGCAATAGCAGGTAAAGGCCAGCATCAGGATGCTGGTGCAAAAATGATTCATCTTGCACCAAATACTTCATCTACTATCGTATCTAAATCGATTTCAAAGCAAGGCGGTAAAGTAACCTACCGCGGCATCGTCCACTTTGGGCGCAAAGCTGACGGAGCCCGCTCGAATATTGAATGTGATACACTGATTATGGATAACAAGTCTACATCTGATACAATTCCTTATAACGAAATCCTAAACGACAACATCTCGCTTGAGCATGAGGCGAAGGTTTCTAAGGTTTCGGAAGAGCAACTGTTCTACTTGATGAGCCGTGGAATTTCTCAGGAAGAAGCAACAGAAATGATTGTAATGGGCTTCATCGAGCCATTTACAAAAGAACTTCCAATGGAATATGCTGTAGAAATGAACCGCCTGATCAAGTTCGAGATGGAAGGTTCTATCGGTTAAAAAGTTTATCGGAAATCCATTTGCCCTTTGGGTAAATGGATTTTTTAAATCGTTTTTTAGCCATCCTAAAGGGATATAGTCCTACTATCTAACTTGCAGCGGAGTTATGATATCATAATTTTAGGGGGTGTATTATGATTTTAATTGGTGTAACTGGATGGGGCGATCATGACAGCTTGTATACAAGCAGGGTTTCTGGCCGGGAAAAGTTAACTGAGTATTCAAGTTTTTTTCCAGTTGTTGAAGTCGATACTTCGTTTTATGCGGTTCAGCCTCTCAAAAATGCAGAACGCTGGGTCAAACAGACACCAAAGTCGTTTCGCTTTATCGTTAAAGCCTATCAGGGAATGACAGGCCATCAGCGAGGCGACCTTCCTTTCGACAGCAATACGGAGATGTTTACGGCATTTAAAGACTCACTTAAGCCTTATATGGAGGCTGGGAAACTTGCCATGGTTTTATTCCAATTTCCTCCTTGGTTTGAATGCAAACGTGAAAATGTTAATTATTTGCGCTGGTGTAGAATTCAAATGGATGACATCCCTTGTGCATTAGAGTTCAGGAACCAAACATGGTTTACTGGTGAAACTAGATCAAAGACAATTGATTTTATGAAAAAGGAAAATTGGATCCATAGCATATGTGATGAACCCCAAGCAGGAGTAGGGTCTATTCCGACTGTAGCAGAAGTTACGAACTTAGATCAGGTCTTAGTGAGGTTTCATGGCCGAAATGTGCATGGCTGGAATAAAAGAGGCAATGTGAACTGGAGGGAAGTCCGCTATCTGTATCGTTATAATCAACGAGAGCTGGAAGAATGGAGTAAAGTGTTAAAAAAGCTTCATAGCCAATGTGAAAATGTGTATGCCGTTTTTAACAATAACTCAGGCGGAGATGCAGCAGACAATGCCTTACAGATGCTTGATCTTTTAAACATAGAATATGGAGGGCTTGCCCCCAGGCAGCTAGGTTTGTTCTAACATACCAGCCCAATGTCCTTTTAAAATTACATATGCATTGTCGATGTAAGTGAGGGTGGCTAAAATTAAGGTTGTCTGCCGTCATCCTTAGTAAAATAGTTAAATCGTTACAAATGAAAGAGGCAAAGTTAATGGAAATCATAGTACTGCTTATAATTGGACTATCAGCTGGAACGATTGGTGCTCTTGTAGGGCTTGGAGGCGGAATCATCGTGGTTCCAGCGCTTCTGTTTTTCGGAACTTATACAGCTGTTATCAGTGAAGTTTCACCGCAGACTGCTGTGGGTACGTCATTAATTATTATGATTTTTACCGGATTATCTTCAACGCTTGCGTATTTAAAACACAAAACGGTTGACTATAAAAGCGGTTTGATTTTCTTTGCGGGCAGTGGTCCAGGTGGAATAATCGGAGCCTGGATCAATAAGTTCCTTAATATACAAAGCTTTAATATTTACTTTGGCATCTTTATCGTCCTTATCTCACTGCTTTTAATGGTAAAAAGCCATTTGAAGCCCATGTCGGCTGTTACCGAAAAGGGGGTTAGGAGGACTTTTACTGATCCTGCAGGCCGAACCTATACCTATGGTTTTGGAGCAATAACTGGAATCCTTGTTGCCTTTGTAGTAGGGCTTGCTTCTGGATTGTTCGGTATCGGTGGTGGTTCCATGATGGTCCCAGCAATGATCCTGATATTTCTATTTCCGCCCCATGTAGCTGTTGCAACTTCAATGTTTATGATATTTTTATCTTCGTTAACGAGCTCAGCTGCGCATATCAGCCTTGGAAATGTGAATTGGACATACGCGCTTGCTCTCATTCCAGGAGCCTGGATTGGCGCAAAACTTGGATCTTACATAAATATGAGATTGGAAAGTGCAACTGTTGTAGTGTTTTTACGTATCATTCTGATTCTTATTGGAATAAGATTAATCTACCAGGGAGTTACAGGCTCATAGGCTTTAGAACATAAAAGTGTCACGCTTGCTTTGTGACTCAGCTTAATGCAGAGGACTGAGAATTTTGGAAACCATTCATATTTATCATACAAATGATTTACATAGCCATTTTGAGCATTGGCCGAGAATTGACCAGCTTCTGAAAGAGCGGCGGCATTGGCATGAACAGGCCGGCGATGAAGTGTTTATTTTTGATATAGGCGACCATATGGACAGATGGCATCCCTTTTCTGAAGGTACCAGGGGTAAAGGAAATTGTCAGCTGCTTAATGAGTCAGGCTATGATGCAGTTACTATTGGAAATAATGAAGGAATCACACTTTCCTATGATGAACTGGACAATTTGTATAACGAGAGGAACTTTCATGTACTTGCTGCTAATTTGTATAAACAGGATGATAGCAGGCCAGATTGGGCAAGTCCGTTCCATGTATACACTACAAAAAACGGAATTCGGCTCGGTGTAATCGGCTTAACTGCTTACTATGGGCATTTTTACAATTTGTTAGGCTGGAAGGTTACCGATCCGCTTGAAGAGATTAAGCTGCAAATAGACCAGCTTAAAGATAAGACTGATGCAATCGTACTGCTTTCACATTTAGGCATACATGATGATGAAGAGATCGCAAAGCGGTTTCCGGAAGTAGATGTGATCCTTGGCGGGCACACACATCATATTTTCCATAATGGGCGGCTCGAAGGGGAGACACTTTTGGCAGCAGGAGGGAAGCACGGACAGTATATAGGGCATATCACTATTGAATTTAATCCGGAAACAGGCGTGATAGCACAAAAGAGGGCGGTTCTTTATGATGTGCTTGAACTATCACCAGTTCCTAAAGAACAGGCAGTAACGGAACAGCTGTATGATGATGGGAAAACTCTGCTGAATGAAACTGTAGTAACAATTCCTGAAACCTTAGAGGTTGACCATTTTGGAAACTCCGCTCTTCCTAGGCTTTTATGCCAAGCAATGCTGGAATGGTGTAATGCTGATTGTGCCTTTCTAAATGCTGGGCTAATTCTTAAAAGTCTTCCTAAGGGCCCTGTTACGAAGTATGATTTATTAACCATATGCCCTCATCCGATAAATCCTTGTATAGTAGAACTGTCGGGCCGAGAATTAATCGAAATCATGAAAGAAACCTTTGAGCCAAAGTGGCCCCATCTGCAAGTAAAAGGGTTAGGTTTTAGGGGTACAGTAATGGGGATTTTCATTTATGAAGGGATAGAATTTACTCCAGGATCGCATGATCATCAAATGTGGGTGAATGAAAAGCCAATCGACCCAAGCTTTAATTACAAAATTGCTGTACCTGATATGTATACGTTTGGGCGGCTGTTCCCTTCAATCCGCCGGGCTGAACACAAAAACTATCTCTTTCCAGATTTTCTAAGAGATCTGCTTGAATGGGAACTAAAAAAAGCCTTTGAATAGAGCATTCACGCTTTTCCCCTTCCTGTCATAAATTGTAATGGGAAGGAGGATGACAAGAATGATTGATCTTTCACCAATTGTTATAGATGGCCACACCTTTTTGGCCGTATCGGTTGAACTGCCTAAAACAAACCTGCTTGTTGTCACTAGCGAAAAAGGCTATATCATGTGCGGAGCCTTAGATGTTGGATTGTTAAACGAAAAGCTTAAGGGCCGCAAAGTAATTGCCGGCCGGGCTGTTGGGGTTAAAACCATTCAGGAGCTGTTAGATGCACCCTTGGAATCTGTTACCTATGAAGCAGAAAGCATGGGCATTCCCAAAGGGACGATAGGCCGAGAAGCTTTATTAAAAATGATCTAAGAGACAGTCTGACGAGGCTGTCTTTTAATTTGCCATAAAACCTTGAAAAAAATTATTGAAATGTTGATTTTTTCAGGTTATGGTAAAATTAGAAATAATTTGTCGAATAATGAAATGTTTTTCATCGATTACTAATAGAATCAAGCCGCTTTTAGCTGAAGATAAGTGAAAGACAAATAATATTAAAGCATAGAATTAGGAGACGGTTTTATGAGACTGGTAGCAACTGCCTCAGTTGAAGAAGGCACGATTTTGGCAAAGGTTATTTATAATGACAAAGGGCAGGTTCTTCTCCATGAAGGCGTCTCGCTTACTGAAAGAGTGCTTACCAGGCTTAAGGAGTTTGGTATTCATTATATTTATGTGAAGGACCCAGATACAGAGGATATTTATTATAAAAGCTCAATTCCTGATTCTCTTCGGGCTGAAGCTATTGCTGCAATTGAGCTAACCTTTAAACAGGTTCAATCAGACAATAAGATATCGAACTCTTTTACCATTGAAAAGGCTTCAAGAAAATTTAAAGATATAATTAGAATTTTAATGACGGAGCTAAATCAAAGCAAGGATCTTCTAAATCTCCTATCAAATGTTTTTGTTCATGATAACTATATCTTTTCACACTCCTTAAACGTAACCATGTATGCGCTTGCGATAGGGATGGAATTGAAGCTTTCACAGAAGGAGTTGGAAAGTCTGGGCTTGGGGGCGATTCTGCATGATGTTGGCAAAATGAATACTCCTCATAAAATATTAACAAAGCCTGGAAGGTTGACAGAGCCTGAGTTTAAAAAAGTAAAAGAGCATGCCGAGGATGGTTTTAATTTATTAAGAAACATTATAACTATCCCCCTGCTTGTTGCACATTGTGCGTATCAGCATCATGAGCGCCTTGATGGATCAGGCTACCCGCGCGGACTTAAAGGGAAAGAAATCCACGACTTTGGAAAAATCCTTGGGGTTGCTGATGTATTCGATGCGGTCACTTCTAACCGGGTATACCGCCAGGCGATGCTTCCGCATGAAGGTCTTGAGATTCTTTACGCAGGATCAGGAACTCAATTTGATACAGCAGTTGTAGATGCATTTCGCAGATCAGTGGTCATTTATCCAGTGGGATTAACGGTCGAGCTCAATGATGGAAGAAAAGGAGTTATTTCTGGCCAAAACAAAGGGTTAAGTGAACGGCCTATTATTAGAATTCTTGAAGAAGCTGGGAGTAGGGTAAATCCATATGAAATTGACCTAAAAACGAACCTGTCTTTAATGATCACAGGCTGTGACACAACCTTTAAGCACCAAATGGCAAACAATTTCTAAATTATAGGCTAGTTCCCCCCTTTTGAGCATACATATAGCTTGTAAAGGGGGGATTTTTTTGGCAAAATTCGGTGGCCGGCTGCCCCGTAGAGGTCCGCTTCCTTTTCGGTATGTGTTTTTATTAACATTCGTCTTTTTTATTTTCTCCACTGCTGCTGGCCTTTGGGTAATAAATGCAGGTCTAAAGCCAACCCTAATGAGCTATGCAACAGCTGAAACCAGGAAAATTGCAACACTTGTTATTACGAAAGCTATTAATAAAAAAATTGCCAACAGCATCGACGTTAGAGAATTAATTATAAACGTACCCGGACCAGATGAGGGATCTGGCTCTACTCGTATACTTAATACTGAAATTATCAACAGAATTGCTGGAGAAACGACTAATATGATCGAAAGAAACCTGAAGGATGCTGAAAGAGGAGATTTATCTGAGCTGGAAATGCTCACGGATGTAGAAATTGAAACAGACAAAGACGAAAGCTCAGATGGAATTGTCTATTATGTGCCGCTTGGTCAAGCGACAAATAATGCCTTACTCGGAAACTTGGGTCCAAAAATTCCGGTTAAGTTTAATGCAATCGGAAACGTCCATTCAGATGTTAAAGCTAAGTATGCAGATCACGGCATTAACAATGTTTCTGTAGAAGTATCGATAGAAGTTATCGTTAATGTACAGATCATCATTCCATTTGCAACAGAGGTCATTACTGTTAAGCAAAGTATTCCAGTAACATGGTTCGTCATTGAGGGCGGGGTACCACAGTTTTATAATGGCGGAGGAAGTACATCTCCTTCGATTCAGCTGCCAAATAACAACAACTAAGTGTGTATTGCCAAAATAGCAGCCGGCTTGTATAATTAGGAATGGAAAAATGAATAACCCTAATCATTTCGATGGGGTAGAGGCGCAAAATTAATAAGTAAGCCATGTGAGGATGACAACGTTGACCATGGTTGAAAGGGAATTTTGCCGAAGCAGGTAAACAGGTCAGCTGTTAACTGCTGGGGTTGCTCTTAAGAGGAGTAACACTGTCATTATGAGGGATACTGTCTTCATAGTGGGGAGCTACAGATCGTGATGGAGAATTCAGTTACTTGTGAAGAGTAGCGATTGAGATTTCTCTGTCGTTACTCTTTTTGTTTTGCCCAAAATAGAAGCCGCAATCTCAATTACTGACTTGTTACTCCCTTTCAAAGATAAGGAGGAGACAGGAAAATGGAAAATACGATTTATTCTTTACTGCCGCCATTGCTGGCAATTGTAATGGTGGTACTAACCAGGAGGGTTCTGCTTTCCCTGGGCATCGGTATACTAACGGCGGCTCTGCTGCTCGCCCAATTCAATATGGGTGAGACACTTTCGATTTTAGCAGATAGTGTAAAAGGTGTTTTTGTAGATGAAGGCGCACTGAATACTTGGAATGTTTATATTATATTATTCTTGTTGTTACTGGGTTTTATTACTGCATTTATTTCGATTTCAGGAGGAAGCCGCGCATTTGGAGAATGGGCGATGAAGCGTGTCAAAACACGTGCAGGTGCTCAGCTAGTTGGAGCTGTCCTTGGTGTTATTATTTTTATCGATGATTATTTCAATGCATTGGCTGTAGGACAAATTTCCCGTCCAATTACAGACAGGCAAAACGTCTCTAGGGCAAAGCTTGCCTATTTAATAGATTCTACTTCAGCACCTGTCTGTGTAGTATCGCCAATCTCAAGCTGGGGTGCTTATATTATTGCCTTGATTGGGACGATTTTAGCTGCCCATAATATTACAGAGTACTCCGCGTTTTCAGCGTTTGTGCAAATGGTGCCGATGAACCTGTATGTGTGGGCTGCATTAGCCATGGTTTTCATTGTATCTATTAAAAATATTAATCTGGGCGCTATGAGGCTTCATGAAGAACGGGCAATAAATGAAGGTCTTCTTCTTGATCCAAATAAGCCCGCACCTGGAGAGCTGAAAGATGACTTGCCAACAAGTACAACAGGTACAGTTGGAGATCTTGTCTGGCCAATAATAGCTCTGGTTGCAGGTACAGTTGGAGCTATGCTTTGGACTGGTTACACGGCAACAGAAGGCGCTGCCACAATCCTCACCATCTTTGAAAACACTGACGTAACAAAGTCATTGCTTATTGGCGGTTTATTTGGCCTCGCAGTAACGCTTGTTTTATTTTTCCGTCAGGCGTTTGCTTTAAAAGGTGTAAAAGGAGATTCGTTCTTAACAGGTGTTGTTGAAGGGATTAAATCTATGCTTCCTGCCGTGTACATTTTGTTATTTGCATGGGTTATTGTTGACTTAATCGGTCGGCTGGAAACAGGTACTTTCCTCGCAGGAGTGGTTGAAAATTCAAATCTTAATCTATCGTTCCTTCCGGTTATTTTATTTTTAATTGCCGGCGTTATGGCTTTCTCAACAGGAACATCGTGGGGATCATTTGGTATTTTGCTTCCAATTGCAGGAGAAATTGCAGCTGCAACGGATATTACGATGATCCTTCCTGCCATGGCAGCTGTTCTTGCTGGAGCTGTATTTGGAGATCATTGTTCACCAATTTCAGATACGACCATCCTATCATCAACAGGAGCAGGCTGTAATCATATTGATCATGTCATGACTCAATTGCCTTATGCATTAATATCTGCAGGTATTGCAGCGGTGGGCTATCTTGTGCTTGGCTTTACTGGCAGTACACTTGCTGGTTTAGGAACAGTGATCGCTTTATTGGCTGTTACAGCATATGTACTTAGCGGAAAATCTCAGAAGACATCGGTAACTAGTTAAATTCCAGGTGAACTAAAGCTTAGAAGGAACTGCTCTTCCAATATGGAAGAGCAGTTTTTTATATTCTTTCTTTTTAATTTTAACCAACATTTATCAGAGTGTAGATAATTAAACAGATATCCCCTTTAATTTACAAAAATATGAAAGTTTATCATTAATAAGAATAAGGATGAGGTAAGGAGGTGAAGAAATATTTCAATAAATATTATTTCACTAGCACATTAAAGGATAATTTATTTTTGAAAAAAGAGAAGGGGATGCCAAAGGAGGGGGGAAAATAGTTGTCTACTTCTGATTATTTTGGCTGTAAATCTCACTTTTTGTAAGTTTTAATTACTTTTAGAGAAATATGAAAGAAGGAAAAAAAAGATAATTTGCAAAAAACATATTATTCCTAAAATAATGTTTTGACAGGGACATAAAAACTAGATATACTAACTTTAGATTAAATCAAATAATCAGAAAATATAAAAATTTCCCATTCTTCCCACTAGAGGGAAGAATGGAAATAACAGGGGGAAAAGATCATGGAAAATCGTCCACAATGGGGAACGAGAGCTGGTTTTATCTTAGCGGCGATCGGTTCAGCAGTTGGATTAGGGAACATCTGGAGATTCCCGGCAACAGCATATGAAAATGGAGGGGGAGCCTTCTTCCTGCCATACTTATTTGCCTTATTAACAGCAGGGATTCCACTCTTAATCATGGAATTTACAATGGGTCATAAGTACAGAGGTTCTGCTCCTTTGACCTACTCGAAAATAAATAAAAGCTCAGAATGGATTGGCTGGTGGCAGGTTACGGTATCATTTGTTATTTCCACTTATTATGCAGTCATCATTGCCTGGGCCCTGTCTTATACAGTATTCTCATTTAATTTAAAATGGGGAGATGATACGGAGGGATTCTTGTTTGGAAACTACCTTCAGCTAGCTGATACTCCTGGCCAGCTTGGCGGTCTTGTTCCTGGAGTCGCTATTCCGCTTGTTATAGTCTGGATCGTAACTTTAGGTGTCCTTTTTGCAGGTGTAAAGAAGGGGATCGAGGTTGCCAATAAAATTTTCATCCCGGCCCTATTAGTCTTATTCTTAATAATTGTAGTTAGAGCATTAACTCTTGATGGTGCTGCAGCTGGCCTTAACGCTTTCTTCAAGCCTGACTGGAGCCAGATAGCGAACGGAAAGGTATGGGTCGCTGCATACGGACAGATTTTCTTCAGCTTATCGATTGCATTTGCTATTATGATTACTTATTCAAGTTATTTACCTAAGAAATCGGATATCACGAATAATGCCTTTATCACAGGGTTTGCTAACTCAAGTTTCGAATTGCTTGCTGGTATTGGGGTTTTCAGTATTCTTGGATTTATGGCAGCACAGCAAGGCGTACCTGTTTCAGAAGTTGTTAGTGCGGGTGTGGGATTAGCTTTTGTTGTCTTCCCGCAAATCATTAATGAGTTCCCAGCGTTTAACCAATTCTTCGGTTTCCTTTTCTTCGGATCACTTGTTTTAGCCGGTTTATCTTCGCTCATCTCAATTGTTGAGACGTTCGTTGCCGGTGTTCAGGAGAAATTTAAGATTTCACGTACAAAATCAGTCCTTTTTGGAGGCGGGTTATCCGCAGTCATTTCACTTCTTTTTGCAACAAAGAGCGGACTATATTTCCTAGATGTTACTGATTATTTCATCAATAACTTTGGTGTTGCCTTAGCTGGGCTAATTCAGGTCATTGCAATTGCATGGTTTGCGAAAGAACTTAAAGGCCTGCAAGCACATGCAAACAGTGTATCTGACATTCAGCTTGGAACATGGTGGAGAATCTGCCTGGGTTTAATCACACCGGTTGTTCTTGGTTACATGATGTTCGATAACCTGCGTCAAAATTTAACAGGTGACTATGGAAATGGTGATTATTCAAGGGAATTCCTTTTCAACTTCGGATGGGCTATAGCCCTTGGAGCCATATTTATCGGAACACTGTTGAGCTTGAAGAAGTGGAATAAACAGGAATTAAACAAATCCGCAAAAGAGAGCAAGGAGGTATCCCAATAATGGATGCTAGTGCAATTGTTATGATGGTTGTTGGTATTGTGATCATTTGGGGCGGATTGGCCGCAAGTCTTGTGACTGCTGCGAAAAAGTCTAAATAAAGTAAACTAAAACCGGAGTTTGAACACAATTAATGTGTTTAAACCCCGGATTTTTTATGTTTTCAAAATTCAAGTTGCAAATGATCGGATGCGTTGAGTGCATCCAGCGACCAGCGACTTGTGTACTTCGCCCCACTCCCTTTGATAAGTCAAGCACGAATGCGCTAACGCTCTTCGTTGTTTTCTTTATCTCAGTCAGTGTGCTCCAGTCCTGTCGTGCGCTTAACGGGCGCTTACGATTTTGTTTTTAAATTTATTTCTTTTTGGTTCGCTGCCTCTCTTGGCGTTCCCACAACCTGAGTCGAGGATAAGGATCAAATGACCATTCTGTATATCCATTATCTTTGTATATTCCATAATGTAAGTGTGGAGGGAACTTACCTGAAGTTCCTGGCGGGCCATAGCCTGAACTGCCTACACCGCCTATTACCATTCCCGGTTCAACAATTTGGCCAGTTTTTAAATCTTTGGCAAAACCGCTTAGATGGGCAAAATAATGGTAGTTATTGTTTATATCACGGATGCCAATTCTCCAGCCTCCAAAACGATTCCAGCCTTTCATTTCGATAATTCCATAGCTAGTGGCTCTGACAGGTACTCCATAATTGGCAAATATATCGGTTCCTTCATGGATTCTGCGTCCGCCCCAGCCACGGGCATCTCCCCACGTGTTTTTATAGCTGTGGTTGCTCCTTAATGGTACAGGAAATGCATGCTCTTCAAGATTTAAGCGGCCAAAATGTTTATATACCAATGCTTTCCCAATTATGATCCCAACGGTTTTATCTCTCTTATAATAATTCCAGAGACCTATCTTAATATTGTCATGGTCGGTACCATATGACAGGAGATACTGGGCAAAGGCATGCAGTACATCTTCATCATCAGCCGTACTAGCTTTCCCATCTCCGTTCCCATCAAATCCCATGCCATTGAAGAATTGAATAGAGACAGGGCTTTCATCATTAATATTCGGGTTTAGTAAACCTGCCCATTCCTCGGGACGAAAATAAATCCCCGCTATTCCTTCTGGCTTTGGAAGATCCTTTCTGACCTGTCTTATGTTTCTCTCATACTGATCAACAGCTGCAAGGTAATACCAAGGGACATTCGTAACCGCTTCAACCTTTTTATAGAGCTCCATTCTCAATGGGTATGGGTCCTGTTCTTCTTGAGCATTGACACTTCCCAATCCAGGAAAAAAGATTAAAGCGATGAAAACAGCAGCAAAAAATAAAATTTTCAATGGGAATCCTCCCTTCTTAAAGGTTAGCTACGTTTAGTGTGTGATTTCTTGCCAATTTAATAAATATCAAATAATGGAAAGTGAAATGTATTCGGCTTGTTCTCCCATCTTTGATGTGTTAAAGTGACTACAGAAGCAGGCAGGCTGCCTGTTAATGCGTTATTTTCCGGAAAGAGGAGTGAAAATATGAGCACCGATGAAAAGATGCTAAGAAAGCCTGAATGGCTAAAAATAAAGCTGAATACGAATGAAAACTATACAGGTTTAAAAAAGATGATGCGTGAACAAAAGCTTAATACTGTATGTGAAGAGGCAAAGTGTCCTAATATTCACGAGTGTTGGGCTGTCAGAAGGACTGCTACTTTTATGATATTGGGAAGTGTTTGTACAAGGGCATGCAGATTTTGTGCCGTAAAGACCGGCTTGCCTACTGAACTTGACTGGGAAGAGCCAGAACGCGTTGCAGATTCGGTCAGCTTGATGAACCTTAAGCATGTAGTTGTTACCGCTGTTGCACGCGATGATTTAAAGGACGGCGGGGCTGCTGTATTTGCTGAAACAGTCCGCGCTATTCGCAGAAAGAATCCCTTCACATCGATTGAGGTTCTCCCATCTGATATGGGCGGATTATACGAAAACATTCAAACCTTAATGGATGCAAAACCAGATATTTTAAACCACAACATTGAAACAGTTGAACGACTTACTCCTAGAATCCGAGCAAGAGCTACATACAAAAGATCATTAGAATTCTTGCATCGGGCTAAAGAGCTGCAGCCTGATGTCCCGACTAAATCGAGCATAATGATTGGCCTGGGAGAAACGAAAGAAGAAATCATTCAGTCCATGGATGACTTGCGCAGTCACGATGTCGATATTCTGACACTCGGCCAATATTTACAGCCGACAAAAAAACATCTTAAAGTACAAAAGTACTACCATCCTGATGAATTCCTGGAATTAAAAGAAATTGCTTTAACGAAAGGGTTCAGCCATTGTGAAGCTGGCCCGCTTGTGAGATCTTCCTACCATGCAGATGAGCAAGTTAACTCTGCAGCTAAGAAGAAACAGCTTTTAGGTGAGCAAGAAGCCAAAGAAGCCTAAGACAAAAGCCCAGCCCAGCTGGGTTTTTTTATAGGTAGGAAAATTATAATCATTGACTACGGTGTAGCTCCAGAGCCTTGCCAGTTTTGTCCAAGAACCGGCTTCCTCGTGGCGTCTAGGATCACAATATTCATCTCTTAAAGCAAATATCTTGGGAAGCCTGCTCATCCGGTTAAGCCGCTTCGGATTGCTGATGAAGTTACAGATAACGACTGTACCTTTACACTCTTTAGAGCTAACGAAATTAAACATGGCAGCATATTTTATCGGTAAACAAACAAAGCCTTGTCCGAGTTACCGAACAAGGCAATCCATGGATTTAGTTATTCAAATTGTTGTCATTATCGTTTCTGTTGTTATTGTTATTGTTGTTGTTGTTGTTGGCATCATTTTGAATCTTATTTTCTTCGAGCCTTTCCGCTAAATCATCTTTATCCATGTTATCATTCATTTCACCCTTGGCTTCACCGTTGGCATTTTCGCCTTCATTTAAATTTCGGCCTTGGGGGGATTGGAGCATTTGTGTAATCACCCCATTGACTAAGGTTTCGATATTCCGGCTGTCAGAATCTAGTGTAGCAAAGTTTTCAACATCTTTGCGAAGGTTGGTATTATCTGACACATAGACATGGTACCAGCGAGGAACGACAGACATAGCCATTTTTTTTACCTGGTCAGCTGTTTGGAAACGGTCATCTGAATCGGTATTATAAATAATTAATACTTCTTCATCCGTTACCAAAGTTGAGACATCATCTACTTCTGGGACATCTGTGCAGAAAAGCCCGATAATGTCAGCCATTTCCTCACGGTCTATCCAAGCATAATGATCCCTTTGAGTATCTTGACCCATTATGCCAGTCTTTTGGTGGCGGATATAACCAAAGTCTTCACTTCTGTCCCTCATGCCGCGGTCGTCCCGGTTATAAATATCAGCACGCTGGTCATTTACATTTAATGTATTGCCGCTTCTCTCATGAAGGCCTCTGTCCGCATCGCCTGGCTCTGCCATGTTGTTTGCACAGCCAGCCAGTGCAGTTAATCCACATAGGCTCATTATTAGTACTGCTTTTTTCAATTAAAACACCCCCTCATTTATAGAATGACCATGCTTTTACTTTTTTTTCTTAGTAATTCATGGGGAATCAGTTATAATTTAATTAGACATGTTCGATCAAAGAGGTGAATAATTTATGGTATGCATCAATAATATTTGTTACGAAGTGATAGAAGAGAGCAGAAGCGGTTTTAATGAGGAAGCTTTTAGAGCTCGATATAGTGATATTCTTACCAAATATGATTTTATTGTAGGAGATTGGGGATATGGCCAGCTTCGGCTTCGGGGCTTTTTTGATGACCAGAATCAAAAAGCAACATTTGATACAAAAATCAGTACACTCAGTGAATATCTTTATGAGTTTTGTAATTTCGGCTGTGCATATTTCGTAGCACAAAAGGTAAAGAAATAGTATAAACCTTAACCGAGGGAATAAATTGCCTGCAAGGTATTCTGTGTACTGACAATCTGCAGGAATTTCTCTAACCATAGCTGAATGAAGAAAAGGCCAGCAGCAGCACTGGCCTTTTTTGCAAGATAAGAAAGTATAAAATTCTTGATATTGGCTGCTGTCTAGCTCCAGCGCCTAGCCAGTTTTCCCAAAGAGTTAGCTTCCCTGAGTATCTTGCGAGGAGTCGATAGGCTTCGAGCAGCTCGAGATCGCTTCGGTCAAGATGATGAAGTCAAAGAGCGACTTCACCCTCTGGCCCTCCAGCGCTTTTCCAATTGCGCCTCCTAACTTCTCGAGTCGCTTGGGTCTTGCAGCTGAAGTCAAAGAACGACTTTATCTTCAAGCCCTCCAGCGCTTGTCGAAGTTAAACAGGGCTTCATATTAAGGTTTGTCGGGGCTGTTCAAGGCGCTTGCGCTTTTCTTGCATAACTGAAACCCTATCCCTTGCCGTATGGGGGCTCTTCATTCTGATCAGGATCGTCATGGGTAGGATGAGCACCTTCCATCTGCCGCGGTAAATTTTGGTGCAGATTCTTAAATTCGTAATTAAACGGAGTGTAAAAGCGCTGACCCTCCTCCCATTTGTCAGCCTTATTCTGTACGGGGGCATCTTTTCGGATAGGCGATCCGAACGGACCTTCTGGAAATTCTTCAGAGGTAAGGAAGTTTTTTAGAGTCTCAACGTTTGAAAAATCTGTATATACTTGCTCTTCTTTGTCTGTCATGCTGTCACCCCTTTAATTGAATTATTTATAGTATCCCACCTAAAACAAGACAGGCACCATCCATAAAATGGATGGTGCCTGTCACCGTTGTCACACAACTTGGTAAAGGAAAGAGCGAAGTTCTTGAGCATCTTCTTCTGATAATTTAAAGGCAAATTCTAGGTAGCCTTCTTCTTCGAGATCGTCCTGTCCGATAATAGCGAAGCGGCTCCCCTGAATATCAAGCACGAGCTTTTTTCCGTAATAGCGGTCAGACTGAACAATGGCAAGGTCAAAGCGCTGATTTTCGCCCATAAAGCTAACAAATCGAGTCTTTGTGTCCACTAGATCGTCATATAAAAAAAACGGGTCTCCCAATCTTATTTCCTCCTTTTGGTAAATAAACTTTTTAAAGCATTATCAAGTGCGGTTTATGCTCAAGGTGATGGTGAGCGGTTATGTATCGGACCGTTTTTGTTTTCGACCGCATGACAATTGAATGGGTTTCAACCAAGTCGCCGCCCAAAAATCGTACTCCATCAAGCAGTTCCCCGCTTGAAACTCCAGTAGCTGCAAAAATCGCATCGTCTCCAGAAACGAGATCGTTTAAGGTCAGCAGCTGCCTTGGATTTTGCAGCCCCATCTGAACACAGCGTTCCTCTTCTTCGATCATGTGAGGCACCAGACGAGCCTGCATATCCCCGCCTAAGGCTTTAATCGCTGCAGCTGAAATGACGCCCTCTGGTGCACCGCCAGTTCCGACAAACAGATCTACACCGGTATGCGGAAGCGCTGTTGCAATCGCTGCACCTACATCTCCGTCTCCGAATAGTTTTACTCTAGATCCTTTGGCGCGTATTCTTTCAATCAGACCATCATGCCGATCCCGTTCCTGAATGATCACTGTAAGATCCTGGATTCGTTTGTTATTTGCTTTGGCGACAATGTCGATTGTTTTTTCAATCGGGTCATCCAGGCTGATTTTGCCAGCTGCAAGCTTTCCAACAGCAATTTTTTCCATATACATATCAGGGGCATGCAGGAGTGTTCCTTTGTCAGCAACAGCAATGACGGCCATAGCATTGTTATGGCCTTTGGCGACAATGCTTGTTCCTTCAAGTGGATCCACTGCAATATCTACTTCAGGCCCCATGCCAGTCCCTAACTTTTCTCCAATATATAACATAGGAGCCTCATCCAGCTCCCCTTCCCCGATGACGACAGTTCCTGCCATATTGACTGAATCAAACATTCTCCGCATTGCTGAAGTTGCAGCATCATCTGCCTCATTCTTTTTTCCGCGGCCCATCCACTGTGCCGAAGCAAGGGCTGCAGCCTCTGTCACTCGAACTATCTCTAAAGCAAGTTCACGTTCCAACCTTTTCCCTCCATCTTGGCAATTCCTCATCCCTATCTTACCAGAAAATGATTTTCTTTTTTAAAAAAGTTGTATTTTTCTGGTTATATAAAAAAGGACAAAGGCTATTTTGCTGGATGAACAAAGGATTGTGATTAGAAGATTATGATACAATAAAAGAGATGAGCTTATTTTAATTAGAATCTTCCGTTGGTGGGAGCGTTACTCTTTTAAAATAATGTTATTTGAGAGGATGAACGAGTGGTGTATTTTGTCGACCGTGAAAAAATTTCACAGCTTCTGCTATTTTTCGAAGGGCAGCTCGAGCATTTTGAAAGTAGGCAGGAATGGAGCACGCCTACTGAAAAAGCAGCATTGGAACGCCTTACTCATACGATGACCGAGGCGATTCTAGATGTGGGTAATGCTATGATCGATGGTTTTATCATGAGAGACCCAGGAAGCTATGAGGACATTGTGGATATTCTGGATGATGAAAAAGTTATTACCGAAGAGATGAATGAAAGTTTTAAAAAGATAATAGCCTACCGAAAACTACTTGTGCAGAGATATACTGAGGTTGATCACAGTGCACTTCAGCAGGATTTTAAGGCTGAATTGCCGATGTTAAAACAGTTTCCTCAAAAGATCAGCAGCTACCTTATTGATGAGTTAGGACCTGTTTCAGCTTTTAAAAAGTAAGCTTGGACCCTGGACTACTTTCTTAAAAGGGCAGTCGAGCTATCAGGGTAAACAGTTGGGAGTGATTTGGTGAAAAAGTATAAAGGGTACCTTATTGATTTGGACGGTACCATGTACCGAGGTTCAGAGCGAATAAGAGAAGCGGAAGGTTTTGTAAGACTTTTGATTGAAAAAGAGATTCCCTATTTATTTGTGACAAATAACTCTTCGCGAACCCCGGAACAAGTGGCTGAAAAATTAAGAAGTTATGACATTCCAGCTAAAGAGAGCCAGGTGTTTACAACAAGCCAGGCAACAGCTAATTACATATATAATCGAGTAAAAAATGCCACTGTTTTTGTAATTGGGGAAGAGGGCCTTAAGAAAGCAATTAGCGACAGGGGACTTATTGTCGCGGATGAACAGGCGCAGTTTGTAGTAATGGGTATCGATCGCAGTATATCTTATGAAAAACTCGCTGTGGCCTGTTTGGCAGTTCGGAATGGTGCTGCATTTATCTCAACGAATGGAGATATTGCGATTCCAACAGAAAGAGGACTGCTGCCTGGGAACGGCTCATTAACAGCGGTTGTTGCCGTTTCAACGCAGACCCAGCCAGTTTTTATTGGAAAGCCAGAAGCGATTATAATGGATCAGGCTCTTGAAGTACTAGGAACAACAAAGGAAGAAACACTAATGGTGGGGGATAATTACGACACTGACATTATGGCTGGAATGAATGCAGGAATGGATACTTTGCTTGTCCATACAGGGGTAACAACCAAGGAACATCTTGACGGCTATGAGAATAAACCCACCTATGTGATAGACTCACTGGACCAGTGGGAGATCCTATAGAAAAAGATTGACCTGCAAAGCAAGTAATTCGGAATTCAGACAAGTGATGGGAAGGCTATACGGACAGCGGAAGCAGGAAAAGCGGTTGATGAGTCCGACTGGGAAGGTTATTCGGACAGTACAAGCAGGAAATACGATGCGAATCCTAAACTCTGTACCCAGGGCCTCCAGTAGTTTAATTATTATAATGCTGTAATTTTGTATCGTTTTTGACCAATCTATTCAAGGGAATACAAAAGACCAAATCATTGACGATTTGGTCTTTTAATACACCATTTTTATGGTGTCCCGAAAATTTAGCACATCCTTTAGTCCGAAAATCCGTTGTGTTAGAAGGCAAATTATTCAGTATTAGCTGCACGGTGGGCAAGTCGGCTTGATGCCGCTGCAGCAATGGCTCCAACCAGATCATCTAAAAAGGTATGGCATTGCCCGGTACCTTTCTCGTTAAGCTTTACAAGTATGCCTGGTTTTTGCTTATCAATGTATCCATAATTCGTGAACCCGATTGATCCATAAATATTAACGATAGAAAATGCCAGTATTTCATCCACACCATATAAACTTTCATCTGTCTCAATAATGGACTGTAAAGGTTCCCCAAGTTGCTTTTTTTCAGCGAGGATATCAAGCTGTATGCCAGTCAAAATAGCATTTTGTACTTCTCGTTTGGATAATACCCGTTCGACATTTTCAAGGCAGTCTTCCATTTTAAGATTCGGTACATACTTCTCCTGCAGGTAAAAAACGAGTTCGCCAATGTCTTCTATTTCGACTCCTCTTTCATGAAGCCATCTTCTGGCTGTTTCTTCTGTCAAATCAATTGCACTTTTTTTCTCTTCCATCAGCGTCACCTTTTCATCGGAATTTTCCCTATATATATACCTATTTATCCTAAATTATTCGAGTTAATCGGATTTGTGCTGTTTTAAGGGAATTAATGCTCTTTTACATCTTTTCCTGAACCTGGACTCTTATTCATCTAGCAAAGTCTTAAACAAGTTTTTATCAGGGGTGAATATACATTACCTATAAAAGGTTTACGGGAGGTGTATGGAATTGTTTCAGCAAATGCTTGAAAATCAATACGGAATTAAGGCAAATAGTGAAGTAACCGATGGCCGTTTTCGGGGGTTTCAAAAAAATAATGATTTATATTTTGTTTTAAATGCATCTGCTTACGATCCGGAAGAACTTCAGGAATTAAATATGCTGTCTCGATTTATGTACGGGACCGGTGACTGGTCTGTATCACAGCTCTGCTTGACGAAAGATGGAAACATTTTATGCGAGTGGGAGGAAGGAAGGTATTGTGTATGGGAAAGCCGTAAACAGGAGCCTCCTGAGCCTGCTAAACTCGGGAGAAGGCTCGCCAAATTTCATCAACGGGGGAAACTAGTACCATTTAAACTGGAAAAGGTAAACCGAATAGGGCAATGGAAGCAGCTTTGGGAAAGGCGGCTTGATCAAATGGAAAGTGTTTGGAACAGTATGCTGTACCAGCCGCCGGAGTCGGAATTTGAGCGAATGTTTCTTGAATCTTTTCCGTATTATATGGGTCTCGCAGAAAACTCGATTCAATACCTAGTCGATACTGAAATCGACGAAAGGCCATCAGAACTGGACAGCGGGACAATTTGCCACGATCGATTCTCGGCTAAATCATGGGGGACACAATTTTACATCAAAAATCCAGTTGATTGGGTGTTTGACCATCGCGCTCGTGATGTAGCCGAATGGATAAGATCCAATTATTTCATTAATACTCAAACGTACCAGCCTGGTTTAAGGCAATTTATAAAGGATTATCAGCAACGCAGTCCTTTGTCAGTCTTTTCTTGGCGGCTTCTGTATGCGCGGCTCCTGTTTCCGCTGCACTATTTTGACTGCGTAGAAACTTATTTCATTACTGGCTCCGAACAAGAAAAGCACTTCCGCAGTGACCAGCTGCGAAAATATTTGAATCAAACCCAAGAGCATGAAGGATTTCTTGGACACTTTTTTCAAATGGCTGAAGTTCCTGTCCGCAGGCTGAAGCTCCCCAGAGTAGAGTGGCTCTATTAGTGAAATTAACTCTTCTGTAACTAGCTTAAATTGTCTGATACAATAAAAAGAAATGCTTTCGTTAAAAGGCGGGAAAAAAATGAAGCCGTATATTTTTATTACAAGAAAGCTTCCTAACGATATTGTAGATCAATTATCGCTTCGATATGAAGTAAGTATGTGGGGATATGAGGACATAGCTGTACCAAAGGAACGTCTTCTTCAGGAGGCAGCTAAGGCTAACGCTTTGTTGACGATGCTGTCAGAGCAGGTCTCGGAAGAAGTCCTTTCTGCAGGCCCTAACCTAAAAGTCGTAGCGAACATGGCAGTGGGCTATGATAATGTTGATGTAAATACGGCTGCAAAAAAAGGGATTGCCGTGTGTAATACTCCGGACGTTCTGACCGATTCGACAGCCGACCTTACTTTTGGTTTGATGCTCGCAGCGGGACGCAGAATGGTTGAATCCTCCGAATATATTAAACAAAATAAATGGCAAAGCTGGAGTCCAATGCTTTTGGCCGGACAGGATATTCACCATAAAACGCTTGGGATTTTCGGTATGGGAAAAATCGGTGAGGCGGTTGCACAAAGGGCAAAAGGCTTTAACATGAAAGTCATATATCATAACCGGACCAGAAAGACAGAACAAGAGCAACGGCTTGGAGCCAAATTCTGTTCCTTCACTGAGTTGATCCAGTCAGCTGACTTCGTTGTCTGTCTTGCTCCGTTAACTGATGAAACTAGAAAAGCGTTCACGTACGAAATCTTTAAACAAATGAAAAATACTGCTGTGTTCATTAATGCCTCAAGGGGGGGATTGGTGGACGAGCAAGGGCTTCTGACAGCCCTTCAGACAGGGGAAATTACAGCTGCAGGGCTGGATGTGTTTGAAAGGGAACCGATTTCAGCAGACCATCCCCTATTAAAACTACCCAATGTTGTAGCCCTTCCGCATATCGGGAGCAGCAGCAGAGAAACAAGAATGGCCATGATGCAGCTTTGTGTCGATAATATCATAGCCGTCTTGAGCGGTGAGAAGCCACCTGCTCTCGTCAACCAAGATTGGAAGCCAAAAAATTGACTTTACCGCGGGCATTGAAGGTGGGGAGCCGAGCTCTACGGCCGGTTCTTAATTTATGCACTCTCTTAAGGGTGCTTTTTCATTGGCGTTTAGGAAATTCAAAAAGTATGCTATGGATAATTGATGCGTTGCCTGCATCTATCTTACACTCCAATGACAGGGAAATGATCCTAACCTCCTAATGATAAGTTTAAATTTCTGGCCTTCGTGTTTCCTTTATCTAGTGGGTTTTCTCCAGATACATACGTCACTTATGGAGGCTTAGCTTATGTTCTTAAAGCTAAGCTGGGAAATTTTTTTCCTGTTATAACAGTAAGGTAAGCGGTTACAGGCCAGAGAGCTGTAAATAACCCTTGTCAAAAGGCAATAAGGGCTCTATAATGTCTACTATATACAAACAAATGTATTTACTGAACGAACAAAAGAGAGGGGAGACAATCATGAAAGCAATATCAATCGGTCTTCTGGGGCTTGGAACAGTAGGATCCGGAGTAATAAAAATAATTGAAAACCATCAAGATAAACTAATGCACCAGGTAGGCTGTCCAGTAACCATTAAAAAAATCCTCGTCAAACAGCTTGATAAGGAACGGGCAGTAAGAGTTGATCCTTCTCTTTTAACAACAAATCCTAACGATATCATCGAGGATCCTGAGATTGATGTCATTATCGAGGTAATGGGTGGTATTGAAGAAACTAGGGAGCATTTATTGAATGCCCTTAATAATAAAAAGCATATCGTGACAGCGAATAAGGATTTAATGGCTCTATATGGCTCACAGCTTTTGACAGCAGCCTCAGAAAACGGCTGTGATTTATTTTATGAAGCAAGTGTAGCGGGCGGAATTCCAATCTTGCGCGGACTCGTTGACGGGTTGGCTTCTGACCGTATTACAAAAATGATGGGTATCGTTAACGGTACGACTAACTTTATTTTAACGAAAATGTCCAAAGAAGGGCTGCCATATGAGGAAGTGCTGGCAGAAGCTCAGGCACTCGGGTTTGCCGAATCGGATCCGACAGCAGATGTTGAAGGACTGGATGCAGCTAGGAAGATGACGATCCTCGCCACACTGGGCTTTTCAATGAAAATTGATTTGGATGATGTAAAAGTAACAGGAATTTCGAGTGTTACTGAAGAAGATATAGAATACGGACGACAGCTTGGCTATGCAATGAAGCTGATCGGGATTGCGCAGCGCGAAGATGAAAAGGTTGAAGTCAGCGTCCAGCCAACGCTTATCGCAGCGTCACACCCGCTAGCTTCCGTGCAAAATGAATATAATGCTGTATATGTATATGGTGAAGCTGTTGGTGAAACAATGTTTTATGGTCCGGGGGCAGGAAGCATGCCAACTGCAACTGCGATCGTTTCAGATTTAGTTGGGGTCATGAAAAACATGCGGCTCGGAGTTAACGGAAGAAGCTCGGTTACCCCGCAATACCAGAAGAAATTAAAAGAGCCAAGTGAGATGTACTCTAAGTATTTCCTAAGAATTCAAGTAAAAGATGAAGTGGGCGTATTTGCTGATATTACATCTGTTTTTTCAAAGCATAACGTTTCGTTTGAAAAAATCCTTCAGCTGCCAATTGAAGAAAAAGGGCTGGCAGAGATCGTCCTGGTTACTCACAGGGCTTCTCTTCAAGATTATAACGACATTTTAGTAGAGATAAGAGATATAGAGACTGTGAAAGAACTTAAGAGCTCGTACAGAGTAGAAGGAAGTGCGAAGATATGAAATGGAACGGCATCTTACACGAATACAAAGAATTTCTTCCGATAGACAATGACACTCCTCTTCTGTCCCTCCATGAAGGGAATACTCCCTTGATTAAGCTGGATCGACTCTCTGAGGAGTGGGGAGTTGAGCTCTATGTTAAAACAGAAGGGACTAATCCGACAGGTTCCTTTAAAGACCGAGGCATGGTGATGGCGGTTGCTAAAGCTTGGGAATCAGGCAGTAAAACCGTTATTTGTGCCTCTACCGGCAACACTTCAGCAGCTGCTGCAGCTTATGCTGCGCGAGCGGGGCTTCGTTGTATAGTGGTTATTCCCGAGGGGAAAATTGCAATGGGCAAGCTTGCTCAGGCTGTAATGTACGGTGCGGAAATCATCTCAATACAGGGGAATTTTGACCACGCTTTGAAAATGGTTCGTGAAATAAGTGAAACTGAAGATGTGACGCTTGTTAATTCAGTAAACCCATACCGGCTTGAGGGCCAGAAAACGGCTGCTTTCGAAGTCTGTGACCAGCTTGGCGGCGCACCGGATATCCTGGCAATCCCAGTTGGAAATGCAGGGAATATCAGCGCCTACTGGAAAGGATTTAAAGAATATCACGCAGCTAAAAATACTGGTTTGCCAAAAATGGTTGGGTTCGAAGCAGAGGGAGCAGCAGCCATTGTACACAATCGGGTGTTTGAGGATCCTGAAACGATTGCAACAGCTATCCGGATTGGAAACCCAGCAAGCTGGGATTTAGCAGTTGCTGCTGCTGAGGAATCTGATGGAAAAATAGACGAAGTATCTGATGATGAAATTTTGCAGGCTTATCGTAAGTTAGCGAAATCAGAAGGGGTCTTTGCAGAGCCAGCGTCATGTGCCTCACTAGCTGGTGTATATAAATTGATTCAAAGTGGACAAATACAAAAAGGTTCAAAGATCGTCGCTGTACTGACAGGAAACGGACTTAAAGATCCATCAACAGCTATTGACTCCAATACCATTAAGCCAGTTGTGCTTCCAAACAATGCTGATCTTGTTGCCGAACACATCCGGGGAGTCGTCCGCCAATGACAGGGGCGGACAGGCTATCGCTTCGTGTGCCAGGCAGTTCCGCCAACCTGGGACCGGGCTTTGATTCGATAGGTTTAGCGATTAATCTTTTTTTAGAAGTAGAAGCCGAAAGAAGCAGCCAGTGGGAAGTAGTTCCGCTTTCTGAGGAACTGAAGAAATTTCCAAGCAATGAAGAGAATTTCATTATTCAGACTGCGCTTAAGGCAGCAAAATTTTATGGAGCAGAAATGCCCCCCTGCCGGCTTGAGGTTAAAAGTGAAATTCCGTTGGCAAGAGGTCTTGGATCAAGTGCAGCTGCAATCATTGCAGGTATAGAGCTTGCAGACTGTTTTTGCCACCTTAACCTTTCAAAGAAACAAAAGCTTGAACTTGCAGCAAAGCTGGAGGGACATCCGGATAATGTTGGAGCTTCTTTGTATGGCGGTCTTGTAGTTGGAAGCCAGCTTGGAGATGATGTTGATGTAACCTGGATTCATTCATTTGATGTGGAGGCTGTTGCAGTCATCCCACAAACGGAGTTAATGACAAAGGTATCAAGGCAAGTTCTACCTGCTCAGTTTGACTATGCTCATGCAGTGCAAGCAAGTGCTGTTGCAAACCAGCTTGTCGCAGCTTTGCTGACAGGGAATTGGCTGCTTGCAGGAAAAATGATGAGAAGTGATTTATTTCATCAGCCTTACCGTAAGGCATTAGTCCCTAATTTTGAAAGGGTAGAAGTGTGCGCAGAACAAAACGGAGCCTTTGGAGCTGCTATTAGCGGGGCTGGGCCGACTGTAATATGCTTTACTGAGAACGGAAAGGGAGCTGCTTTAGCAGCTGCTTTATCGAAGGAATTTACAGATATGCTTATTCTCCCGCTGAAAATTGATAAGGCCGGGAGTACAGCCTGCCAAACGGATCAAGTTAAAAACAATTAAACTAGCAAATAAAAAAAGCGGACTTGCCTTTAGGCAAATCCGCTTTTTGAATAAAGCTCCATAAACCTCGTGTTCTTAAAATACCTGTTCTACTTCAACGATTCCTGGTACCTCTTCTAAAAGGGCACGCTCAATACCAGCTTTTAATGTTATGGTAGAGCTTGGGCAGCTGCCGCAAGCGCCGAGTAAGCGAAGTTTTACAATTCCATCTTCTACATCAACAAGCTCGCAGTCTCCTCCATCGCGGAGAAGAAAAGGGCGCAATTTGTCTAATACTTCTTGTACCTGTTGTACCTGTTCGTCAATAGCTTGTTCAGACATCTAGATCCACTCCTTTCATATGTTTATTATAATCATAATGACCGAAAAAATCTATTCTCTAAACGGAAAATCCATAAATCTACAGTTTTTTGTGAAGCACTGGTTCACAAGTTCATTGTACAATAAAGATACGATAAGGGGGAGATTTAATGCTAAAAAAAGAAATTGAATTAGTTGTTTATGGTGCAGACCAGCTATGTCCGAGCTGTGTAAACCTTCCTTCTTCCAAGGAAACCTTTGAATGGCTGGAGGCTGCCATTAGCCGGAAATATAAAAACCAGCCATTTTCGATTACATATGTTGATATCTTTAATCCTCCCGCAAATCAAGAAAAACAGGCCTTTGCCCAAAAAGTTATTGAAGAGGATATGTTTTACCCAATTGTCCTGCTGGAAAATAAAGTTGTTGGAGAAGGGAACCCGCGGTTGAAAACGATCTTCAAGGAGATGGAGCAGTTTGGCTACGGAGAAGCCTAAATTAGTAATGAAAGGCTTGTTCGATCATAGGTATTGGTTCAGGATACCGTTACTATACAATAAAAAGCCTCTAAACAATTCATTATTGTTTAGAGGCTTTCACTTTTTATCCACGATGGTATTTATACATCCAAAGAATCCCTGATTTAAGCAGCCTGGCTACCCGGCCGGTTATGGCCCTGTCGGCAACCATACCAAAACCATGCTTTTTCCCAAGAGATCCTAGAACACCCTTAAGTTTTATCGGTGGAAACGACTCTGGCGGCTTCTCGCCTTTCCAGCGTTTTTCAAGGACATCAACAATCTGCTCTGCTTGGCCTTCTGCGAGCTGGGCACTTGGAGCATGGGGAAGGCTTGCACAATCTCCAACTACATAAACATTTTCATATTCAGGGATGTTATGCTGTGGGGTTAAAACGACTCTGCCCATTCCATCTTTTTCTACATTTAAGTTTTGGACAACATGGTTAGCCTGGATCCCGGCTGTCCAAACAATTGCGTCTACCCGAACGGGCTCATCATGGTTGTAAAGCAGGTTTTCTTCTACACGAGTGATATTTGCATTATTGATGATATCCACTTTGTGATTGTCAAACCAGTTTTCTACATAGGTGCTGAGCCGCTCTGGGAATGCGGAAAGAATATGATTGCCACGGTCATAAAGCTTAATATTTAAATCACTGCGGCTCTCGTTCAATTCGCTAGCTAGCTCAACCCCGCTTAGTCCTGCACCGACTATTGCGACTGTCGACCCTGCTGGCAAGTTATTAAGTGCCTGATAGGTGCGGCGGGATTTTTCTATTGTTTGAATGCTGTAAGTAAACTCATCCGCTCCCGGAACACTATGGTACTTATCTTCACAGCCAAGCCCTATGATCAGGTCGTCAAATTGTAGAGGATCCTCATCCTTTAGAATAACTTTTTGTTCCTCAAGAGAAACCTCGGTAACTTCCGCATATTTAATTTGCAAGCTAGGATGTTCCGGAAATGATACGCGAACATGCTGGTCAGAAATCGTTCCGGCCGCCAGTGCATAATATTCTGTTTTCAAGCAGTGATATGGAACACGGTCTACCAGGGTGATCTTAACATCCTCCGGAAGATCGTCTGGCAAGAGGCGGTTCAGAACCCTCATTCCACCGTATCCACCACCGAGAATAATGAGATTTTTCATGTCAATGTCCCCTTTTTAAATGCACTATAAAGTGTACTGATAAAATTTTTTGAAAAGACGGTAGGTCTTTTTCTTTAAAAGTCAAAAAAATAATATTACGGGATGCAACGTAATCGTTTGCAAAACATTTAATAGAATATTATTTAAAAATAATTAATAACATTAGAACTGTTTAAACACCATAAAAAGTATATCTAAATTGTGACTAAATCACAACAAATATATTATTCGAATAGCAGGAATTCAGTAACCAACATTTGACGATGCCTACAAAAAACGATACGATAGACAATTAGTAGAGAGGTGAGGGGTATGTTCAAGCCAATTATCGAGTTTTGTATCAGCAATTTGGCAAGCGGTTCTCAAAAGGCCCTTGAGCAGCTTGAAAAGGATCCGAATTTAGATATAATTGAATACGGTTGCTTGGGTTATTGTGGGAAATGCGCCCGCTCGATGTTCGCCCTTGTTAATGGCGAAGTTGTATCCGCTGATACAGCCGATGAACTAGTAGAGAATATTTACCGATATTTGGATGAAAATCCGATGTTTTAATATAAGAAAGAGTGCCCTAAGGGTGCTCTTTTTCCATTGGCTCTTCAACCTTCTGTCAGCGTCCGCCTTATGCCTGTCGCCCCTGGACAGTCGGCTCCGCTTTTCTTTGTCTAGCTGCGCCTCCTAGGGGCTCGGGGTCATAAGTCAACCGCTTCGGAAGGCAAAGGACGCCTTCTGTCAGCGTCCGTCTTATGCCTGTCGCCCCTGGACAGTCGGCTCCGCTTTTCTTTTTCTAGCTGCAGCGCCTAGCTCCTCGAGTCGCTTCGGTCTTGCTGATGAAGTCAAAAAACGACTTCACCCTCAAGCCCTCCAGCGCTTGTCGGAGCTGTTCAAGGCGCTTCCGCTTTTCTTTGTCCAGCTGCGCGTCCTAGAAACTCGGCAAACTTCAATTCCTCCTACAGAAGCACAAACCGCTTCTTTGTCGGAATTTCCAGTTTGCTCGTTTCTGGACAGTCGGCTCCGCTTTTCATATTGTCTAGCTCCGCCTCCTAGAAACTCAGCAAACTTCAATTCCTCCTACAGAAGCACAAACCGCTTCTTTGTCGGAATTTCCAGTTTGCTCGTTTCTGATCAGTCGGCTCCGCTTTTCATATAATCTGTATGGTTGAGGAACTTGCACATAGTGTATATACTATAAGGTAGAGGTATTTAAGTACTAAATTTCTCAAAGGAGGAACCATTTATGAGTGATGTTGTTGTTATTACAGAAGCTGCAGGATTGCAGATTAAAGATATGATGAAACAAAATGAAGAAGAGGGTGCGTTTTTGCGCGTTGCGATTAAGGGCGGCGGCTGCAGCGGTCTTTCTTACGGGATGGGTTTTGACCATGAAGCTGGGGAAAATGATATTCAGCTGGAACAGCATGGTATCAAAATTTTGGTTCAGCAAGAAGACGAAGGAATTCTGCGCGGCACAACGATCGATTATAAGCAATCCATGATGGGCGGCGGATTTACAATTGAAAACCCAAATGCAATTGCTTCTTGCGGCTGCGGGTCCTCTTTTAAAACCGCTACCAACCAGGGAACTCCCGAGAACTGTTAAAACATTGTTAAATACTATAAAGTTTCAGTGTAAAAGCCTGTTTAGATGCCTAAACAGGCTTTTCTGTCAATTAGAATAACCGTAGCGCAGCCCCAATAGTCTTTCTTCCTTTAGAAGTTCAAGAGCCATTCGGTGCGCACGGTAAGGGCAGTCTGAATACTCTTGAACAGTAATCCCGGCTGCTTCATCGCGAGCAGTTGCAAGGTAACCTTGAAAATCAACAGGCGTTACCTCCACAGTTGTTTTACCTGTGCTTGAATTATAAATTATTCCTCGGAAATCCATGATTTCACCCCATATCTCTCTCAGGTGCTATTTAATTAATACCCTGATATAGGAGAATAAAGCATCTATTAGCAATTGTAATGTAAACGTTAAAAAAGTAAGCTCACAAAAAAAGCAAGACCACTATGGCCTTGCCTTTCAGGATTTAGTTTAATTAAACATGGAGGAACTGTGGAGTGGCTGAATCTTGGCTTTTGGATCAATGTACGCTTTGGCATTATTCACAGCAGTAGGTGCTTCGCCAAATCCGCTTGCTATCAGCTTTACCTTACCATCATAAGTACAAATGTCACCAGCAGCATAAATGCCTGGAATATTTGTTTCCATTTTGGAATTAACAACGATTGAGTTCTTTTCTATGTTAAGACCCCATTCCTTGATTGGACCAAGGGAGGAAACAAAACCATAATTCACAACAAGAGCATCAATATCAATCGTTTCGGTTTGCTCACCGTTTGTCTCTTTTAAGACAATCTGGCTAATTCCATTAACATCGCCGTTTAGCTTTACTGGAACAAATGGAGTCTTAATATTCACTTTAGAATTTTCCATGTTTTCTACACTATGTTCATGGGCTCTGAATTTATCGCGTCGGTGGACAATGGTCACCTGTTCGGCAATTGGCTCAAGCATTAAGGCCCAGTCTACAGCGGAATCTCCGCCTCCGAGAACTACAACTTTTTTATCAGCAAACTGATTCAAATCGTCAATGAAATAATGAAGGTTTTTCCCCTCGTAGGCAACTGCGTCTTCCAGGTCGATTCTGCGGGGTTGGAATGCACCATTTCCTGCTGTGATAATAATTGTTTTTGTATAATGAATCCCATTGTTAGTCGTTAATTTAAATACGCCATCATCTTGCTTTTCTAACTTTTCTACTGATTGCTCCAGAACAACTGTAGGATCAAATCTCTTCATTTGTTCCTTAAGGTTGTTTACAAGCTCCTGAGCGCGCACCTTAGGAAAGCCAGCAACATCGTATATGTATTTTTCAGGGTAAAGCGCAGACAACTGTCCGCCTAACTGAGGCAAACTCTCGATAATTTTAACTGAGGCCTGTCTCATTCCACCATAAAAGGCTGTGAACAAGCCAGCTGGCCCCCCGCCAATGATCGTAATGTCATAAACGTTTTGATCTTCTTTCACACGATATCCCCCTAACCATGTAGTAAAATGACTCTAATCTTTATATTACCATAAAAGAACTATTTCCTCACATTAATAAAGTGATTGGTGTATTATAACCGCAAATACTCCTCAGCATGAAAAATATCCATTTTTAATTAATATGAAGTTCCTAGTCCGTGAGAAAAACGTTGACATACCAGGACTTTTACTAGCAGGTAAGTTTCCAAAAGATTCTCACGTTTTTAAATCTAGCAGAATTGCTTGAAAAAGGGAAAGAAAAGGAATATCATGTAAAGAGACATTATTGTTAAGATTTTGTGACAAATTCAGAACATTTTTTTGTCTGCTTTAGTGAATAAAATCACAAACTTATCAGCAAACCAAAATATATACTAATTAATTTTTAGCGTGAAATTTGAACCGCTAAATATTGAAAATTATAAAAGGTGGAAGTGATTACTTTGAAAAAGCCGAAGATAGTTATTCTAGGGGCGGGTTACGGCGGTCTGATGACGGCAGTAAAATTGCAGAAGCAAGTTGGAGTAAACGAAGCTGATATTGTGCTGGTCAACAAAAATGATTACCACTACGAAACAACTTGGCTTCACGAGGCTTCAGCCGGAACTCTTCATCATGACCGGGTGCGTTATGAAATCCGTGATGTAATTGACCGTCATAAGGTTGAATTTATCCAAGGAACCGTTGAGGAAATTAAACTCGAAGAAAAAAGAGTCATTCTTGACAATGGTGATGTAATGTACGATTACCTTGTAGTCGCTCTAGGTGCTGAACCAGAAACATTCGGAATTAAAGGTTTAAAAGAATTCGCTTTTTCAATTGTAAACGTGAATTCAGCAAGACAGCTTCGTGAGCATATTGAGTATCAATTTGCTACTTATAATACAGAAGCAGAAAAAAGAGAAGAGCGTCTTGCAATTGTTGTAGGTGGTGCAGGTTTTACAGGGATTGAATTCCTTGGTGAATTGGCAAACCGTGTTCCTGAACTATGCCGTGAATATGACGTTGACTACCACAAAGTAAAAGTAATTTGTGTTGAAGCAGCACCTATGGTTCTTCCAGGCTTTGACCCTGAGTTGGTAAATTATGCGGTTGCACAGCTGGAGAAGAAGGGTATAGAATTTATGATTGGCACACCAATCAAAGAATGTACCCCTGAAGGAATCATTGTTGGCAAAGGTGAAGATGAGGTAGAGGAAATTAAGGCTGGAACTGTAGTATGGGCAGCGGGTGTCCGTGGAAGCTCAGTAATCGAGAAATCCGGATTCGAAGCAATGCGCGGCCGCATAAAGGTAGAACCAGACTTAAGAGCGCCTGGCCAGGAAGATGTCTTTATTGTTGGTGACTGTGCCCTCATCATAAATGAAGAAATAAATCGCCCATACCCTCCAACGGCACAAATTGCCATGCAGGAGGGAGAGGTAGTCGCCCGAAACCTTGCTGCATTAATTAGAAACAAGCAAGACCTTGAGACATTTACTCCAGATATTAAGGGAACCGTATGTTCTCTTGGAGAAGATGATGCTATAGGTGTTGCATTTGGAAAGAAGATGGTTGGCGGGAAAGCATCCTTTATGAAAAAGATGATCGATAACCGATCACTTTACATGATTGGCGGCGCCTCGTTAGTTTTGAAAAAAGGAAAATTTAACGTATTATAACCATACAAAAAAGGCGGACCTTTAAGGTCTGCCTTTTTCGATTCAATCGATAACCTTATTTGATAATCTAGAAGAGACACGTAAAGATCTGGGGGGATATTCATGCGAGAGCGGGGAAATGTGTGGCTTGCTTCAGCAGGGTTTGTCATTAACGAAAAGAGCGAATGGTTGGTTGTGAAAAAGAAATATGGGGGCTTAAAAGGGAAATGGTCTCTTCCTGCAGGGTTTGTTAACCCTGGAGAAACAGCAGATGAGGCCGCCATTAGGGAAACACGAGAAGAAACAGGTGTCAAGTGCCAGCTTGAAGGAATGATCGGTTTGAGAACAGGTGTAATTCGAAGTGAAATAAGTGATAATCTTTTGGTATTTAAGCTGAGTCCACAAGCGAATTATACAATTCAAGTACAGGAAAACGAAATCGAGACTGCAGCATTTCTGCATCCTGATCAGCTTATGATAGATGAAAATGTATCAATAATGCTACAGTACTTTTTGAAGTTATCAGATTCACCTGTAAAACCGTTAATAAATGGAATAAACCCTGGGGATCATTTTAAATATACTTCTTATAAATTGTTTTTATAATTTTCTGAAATATTACGTAAGAATTAGTAAATTGAAGTAAAAAACCTTTGTATCCGTTTTCACAGTCTAATTTGGGGAATTTTCAGTCTTTTCTTCCCTCTTAATTTTCTGGTATATTATCAGAAATTATATTTCTCTTAAAAGGAGCGGATTCAATTGACAGTAAATAACCTAGAAACAAAAGAATGTCCGTATTGCTCTGGGAAGGGTTACTTTCAACTGCTATTAGGCGGTTCTGAAACATGCGCATGCTGTGGAGGATCCGGAAAAAAGAATAAATAATACTAAACCCCTTTCGCGGCAGCGAAAGGGGTTTTTATATGGTAAGAAAGTATAAAATTTGGCATTAACTACTGTCTAGCTCCAGCGCCTAGCCAGTTTTCCCAAAAAGTTGGCTTCCCTTAGTATCTTGCGAGGAGCCGACCGGCTTCGAGCAGCTCGAGGTCGTTTCGGTTCAGATGATGAAGTCAAAGAACGATTTCACTCTCTGGCCCCAATGCATTTCGAATTGCGCCTCCTAACTTCCCGAGTGGTTTCGGTCTTCTCGAAGTTAAACAGTCGGCTTCCATATTAAGGCTTGTCGGGGCTGTTCAAGGCGCTTGCGCTTTATCTTATATTAGCACGGCGACATATTTCGATTTTCATTGACTCTAATTCATCCATTCAGTAAACTAAGTATTGATTGTATTAGGGGGAATAGGAATGGAACTCACAATTGCAACCTTGATTATTTCAATGCTGTTATTTTTTGTACTCTTCTTTGGAATAGGATTCTTGTTAAATATGCTTTTGAGAATGTCTTGGATAATGGCAATCGTTTATCCGATAATCGCTATTTTTATCATAGATGATGTTCGGTTCATTGAATATTTCCGCAATAGCAGTGAATCAACCTCAGAATTGGGACAAAAGCTGCTAAATCTAGCTCCTGCAGATGTATTAATTTTAGGCAGTGGCCTTGCAGGTGCCGTTGTTGCTGGCTTTACTATTAAACTTTTGAGAAAAAGAGGATATCAGATGTTCTAAACCTTCGCTTGAAGGTTTTTTTTCTTTTTAAAAGGCCCCCGGCGACTCATGGAGCCTCTTCTCGGCATAAAGTGCCTGCGGGGTCCTCCTGCTCGTTCTCCTACAGGACATTGATTTTAGCACCCTCGAATTACCCTTTTCAACACGATGCGAATGTATTTTGAGAAGTCGAGGATCCTCAGCTACCATTAAACAAAGCAGTTATTATAATTACTGATATATGCCGGGAAATGCTTATTTTGCCTCTTAAAAAGACTTCTAAATAATAGGTAAATGGTGCCAATTCAGCTTGTTTATGCATAACTTCTCTCAAAACGGGAAATTAATAGTTTTGGGAGGAGTGAAATTATATATGAATATCTTGAAAGTATGGTCTAAGCGTTTTTTTATGACGTTTTTATTTTTATTGGCCCTATCTACTACATATCAGTCAATTTCTGGAGTGGAAGCACAAACGGTGGCTTCTTATCTAGTCAACCATGAAGAAGCCTCACAGGAGAACGAGGATGCTCTTCTTAGCCACCAAAAGAAAGCGATTGGTCTTAGCTTTAAGTTTCTTGAGAAAATCTCAGAGTTAACGCCGCTTATTTCATCAACTGAGGCCGTAGCTAGCCCCCCGCAAACACTTGAAGAGGCATTTGATTGGACCAAATATCCTAAAAAGCAAATTATTGCAACAGGGTATACTGCCGGGATTGAATCTACGGGCAAAAATCCTGGGCACCCGCTTTATGGTATTACATATTCTGGAGTTAAAGTAAAAAGAGATTTATATTCAACGATAGCTGCCGACTTAAGCGTCTTTCCGATTGGTACGATTCTTTTTATCCCTAATTATGGATATGGAGTGGTTGCTGATAAAGGTGGAGCTATTAAAGGAAATAAAGTTGATCTGTACTATGAAACCGTTGAGGATGTTTATGAACAATGGGGAAAACAAACAGTTGATGTGTTCGTGGTCAAGCTGGGAAATGGTTCCCTGACCGAAGCAGATCTCAAGGATTTGAACGAGAATGAAACCATGCAGGTTTTTAGACAGCAATTTATGAAAAAAGAATCCTAATAAGAAAGGCAAATCCTTACTATCTGGATTTGCCTTTTTTGTCGTTTAGGACAGTTTCGGATGAATCAACCTGAACAATTTTTCAAGACCATCAAGGAGTCTTGGGGAGGGTCTACAGTACAATTCCTCTTCAAGAATTAAGATTTTCTCTTCGCTCATTCCGGGCATCAACTCCCAGCCAGGCCTCTTTGTTACGACACTGCGATTCACCTTATCCTTTCTTACTCCTACCCAAGCCAGACAAATATAATCGGGCTGCCGGCGCACTACATCATCCCAGTCAGTCTGAATGCTGGCAAGATCAACATCTTCAAATACATTTTTGGCTCCGGCTGAAGCGCTAATCTCGGTCAGCCAGTTAATTTTACCGGGAGTAAATATTGGCTTTGGCCACCATTCCCAATAGAGGAGAGGTTTCTCTTCAATTTGGCTGCTTTTTTTGACAATCGTGTCAAGCCTTGCGCGGAATTGTTTTGCCGCTATTTCACCATGCTCAGGCAGGTTAAGAGCTTGTGCAGTAATGATTAAGTCCTGTTCTATATCACTGAGACTCTGGGGGTTTAAAACAATGTGTGGAATATTCCGCTTCTGGAGTTCTTCAACGTTTTTTTCCATTCCAGGTACACTTAATGAAGCTAACACAAGATCCGGTTTAAGTTCTTCCACTAAATCAATATTAATGGACAGATCGGGCCCTAAACGTGGCAGTTTGTTAATGCTCTCAGGCCAGTCTGAATAGTCGTCTACACCAGCAAGCAGATGTGTTAAGCCCAAATAGGCCATAACTTCTGTATTACTGGGGCATAAAGATAGTACTTTCATTTTATGAGGCCACTCCTTTAAAGAAAATACAGTAGAATGGTGAGGAAAATACCGGACAGGCCTCCGAAAAATACTTCTATAGGCTTATGGCCTAGAAGCTCCTTCAGTTCCTTGCGCTTCTCCTGTTCAGGCTTTTTCTGCCATACTTTTGCTTCGTCAATAAATTTATTAAAATCAGTTACAAGCTGGTTCAGGACAACAGCCTGTTCACCGGCCTGGCGTCTGACTCCAGTTGCTTCAAACATAGTGATAATGGCAAAAATTGCAGAAACAGCAAAGACAGCTGAATCTATTCCAGCCTCTAAAGCTACGCCAGTTGATAAGGCTGTTACGGCTGCTGAATGAGAGCTCGGCATCCCGCCCGTACTGGTTAAAAGAGACCAGTCGAGCCGCCTCAGGGCAATGTATTGAATGGGTACTTTAATAAACTGGGCAAAAAAGATTGCAGCAAGCGAGGCCCATAATGGAAAATTAGTTAGCAGATTCATGGAGTATACCACCTATTCATAAGTTTAAGCTTCGTTCGCAGCTCTGACAACTTTTACCTTGGCCGTTTTAAAAAAATGACTCTGTTAAACCTGGCATTGCCCCCATTTCCCGCAGGACATGATATAACATTTCGAGTATGCTCGCGGACGAAGGAACTGCGCAACAGTTTCGAAGAACCGGTATGCTTCGAGGATCTCGAGGTGCTACGCTCCGACAGGGTACTTCCGCTTACATTTAACTAATGTGTTTAAATAACAAGTTGCATTTGGTTTGCTAAAGCGTTATTAATCTAATACCCTTTTGATTTAGATTAATACAATATTCTTATAGCTTTTGATAACATATGTAGCATAACCAATTGTGCCAGTTGAAAATCAATCAGGAGGCAAAGAGATGCAGGATTACCCGCTTGAGTATTACCAGTTCTTTATCCATTTTAATGAGGGCGATTATTATACTTGCCATGATTTACTTGAGGAAATGTGGATGACAGATAAAGGGAATTTATTCTTTAAAGGTTTGCTGCAAATGAGCGTGGCGATTTACCATTACGAGTACGGTAATGTAAAGGGCGCTCGCTTAATGATGAAGGCTGCTCATGAATATCTTCAGGAATATCGGCCTAGACACTGGGGGCTTGATTTAGAAAGAGTAAATTTTTTCATTGAAGAATGTCTAATGAGGATTCCTGCTACTGTTGATAAGGTTCCCTTTGAAGAAGTAGACAGCTTACCCTTACTTTCGAACTTGCTTCTTTATTTGGAAGAAGATTAGCAAATTCGATGTTTAAAGCTATATTGGATATAATGGGAAGTAAATATTATAGGGGGTGACAGTTTGTTTACTATAGCAAACAACTTTAATCTTAATAGCAAGCACGAAGTTCTTATTATTGGATTATTTAATAAAACAGCAGGATTTGACGGTTACCTGGAAGAGGCAGATGGGCTGCTTGACGGCTATCTTCTCGAACTTGTTAAAAGCGGGGACATGTCAGTAAAGCCAAAAGCCATTTCAAAGCTGCACACTTTCGGCAAACTTGGTGCGAAAAGGCTTTATTTTGTCGGACTGGGTAAAGAAAAAGAATTAACGTTCGAAGTATTGCGGGAGGCAATGGGACGGGCTATTAAAACCGTAAATTCAGAAAAAGCAGCAGAAGCGGCTGTACTGCTTGACACGTTTACAACGGAAAATGTTAGCGTACTTGATGCAGGGCATGCCCTTGGAGAAGCAACAGTTCTTGCAGCCTACAAGTTTGAAGGTTATAAGCAAAAAACAAATGAGCCTGACAAAAAGCTGGAAAACGTTACAGTATACAGCCAGATAGAGGAGCAAGACGACGTCAAAGCAGCAGTGGCGGTTGGTTATGCCCATGGAAAAGGAACGAATTCAGCCAGAACATTAACCAATACTCCAGGCAACCTATTAACGGCAGCTGATCTTGCCGACCACGCTGTGAAACTTGCTGATACATACGGGTTTGAGTCCGAAATTCTTGAAAAGGCTGATCTTGAGAAACTTGGAATGGGAGCTTTTCTCGCTGTAAATCAAGGTTCAGTTGAACCTCCGAAAATGATTGTTTTAAAGTACCAAGGCAGAGAAGAGTGGACTGATGTAATTGGGCTAGTAGGAAAAGGGATTACCTTTGATACAGGCGGCTATTCAATCAAAACAAAGGATGGCATCGTTGGAATGAAGACAGATATGGGAGGTGCTGCAGCTGTACTTGGCGCTATGGAAATTATTGGGGAACTTAAGCCTGAACAGAATGTCGTAGCTGTTATCCCTTCTACTGACAATATGATCAGCGGGTCAGCCTTTAAGCCTGACGATGTTATTACATCGATGAGCGGCAAAACAATTGAAGTGTTAAATACGGATGCTGAGGGACGCCTTGTACTGGCTGATGCGATGACGTATGCAAAGCATCATGGTGCGAATTATCTGGTGGACGTTGCGACACTGACTGGAGGAGTCATTGTTGCACTAGGAACGGAAACAACAGGGGCTCTGACAAACGATGAAGCCCTATTTGAACAGATACTTGAGGCTTCCTATGAAGCTGGCGAGCCAATATGGAGGCTTCCTCTTTTTGAGAAAGACAAGGAAAGAGTCCGCAGCAGCAAGATAGCTGATTTAAATAATTCACCAGGCAGAGAGGGACACGCCATTATGGGTGGAGCCTTTGTAGGTGAATTTGCTGAAGGAACACCTTGGGTACATTTGGATATTGCCGGAACATCGACAACAAAGAAGGATCATGACCTGGGACCTTCTGGGGGAACTGGTGTGATGGCAAGGACACTTGCGCTGTTCGTTGAACGGTTTGAAACGGAATAACTTAAAAGATAGGAAAAAACTTCGGACAAGATTCCGGAGTTTTTTTTCTGAACGGATTATTTTAACTAGGTGCTGTAGTTCTATTGATCATGTTTTCTGTAAAAGTGATTGACCTAAATATATAAATATGATAATTTATTATTTGTGTTTTAATTCTCTACCAATTTACCATACTAAAGCAATTATACAATATTTACTTAGAATCTGAGAGGGGAACAACTATGAATGCAGTAATTATTGCTGTTCTAGTCATGCTAGTCTTGAGCCTGCTGCGTGTAAACGTAGTGTTTGCATTAATAGCAGGGGCACTGATTGGCGGACTAACAGGCGGATTAACGATTGAGCAGACAATCGAAGTATTTTCAAATGGACTTGGAGGCAGTGCCGAGGTTGCATTAAGCTATGCTCTGCTGGGCGGTTTTGCAATTGCCATCTCAAAAACAGGTCTTCCTGATTTGATGGTAGAGTGGATACTTGGTGTTGTAAGAAGAGAAGGTGAAGCAAAGACTAAAACCTATTCCAAAGCACTTATTGTTTTTTCCATTTTGCTGATGGCCTGCTTCTCACAAAATTTAATTCCTATTCACATTGCGTTTATTCCTATACTGATTCCACCGCTTTTAAAGGTGATGAATGGCTTAAAGATTGACAGACGCTTGATTGCTTCAGTCTTAACCTTTGGACTTACGGCTCCCTATATTTTGCTGCCTGCAGGGTTCGGAAAGATTTTCCATGAAATTCTTGCTGATAATATGGCTGCTAGCGGTATGAGTATTAATATGGGAGACATACCAGTTGCAATGATATTGCCCGCTGTTGGACTTTTAGCTGGGTTATTAATTGCTATTTTCTTCACATATAGAAAGCCTAGAGAGTACAAAGAAATTAAAATTATTGAAGAAGTTAAAATCGAGTATTCAAAAATCGGCATTATTTTTTCGCTGATTGCAATAGCAATTGCTCTGGCAGTTCAACTAGTTTTAGATTCAATGATTTTCGGAGCGTTAGGCGGTATTCTAGTCATTTATTTAAGCGGTGCAATTAAATGGCGCGAGGCCGACGATCTGTTAACTGAAGGTATGAAAATGATGGCTTTCATTGGGTTTGTTATGCTGGCTGCTTTCGGCTTTGCAGATGTACTCAAAGAAACTGGCCATGTTGAATTACTGGTTGAACAAGCTGCAAATGCTATCGGAAACAACAAGGCAGTTGGCGCATTGTTAATGCTAATTGTTGGTCTGCTGGTAACAATGGGAATTGGGTCGTCTTTTTCGACCATTCCGATCATTGCGACTATTTTCGTTCCGCTTAGCCTTGAGTTAGGTTTCAGCCCAATGGCAACAATAGCAATTGTCGGAACCGCTGCCGCCCTTGGAGATGCAGGTTCCCCTGCTTCTGACAGTACTCTTGGGCCTACCGCAGGATTAAACGTAGACGGCCAGCATAACCATATTTGGGATACATGTGTGCCGACATTTCTACATTACAATATCCCACTCATATTATTTGGCTGGATCGCAGCTGTTATTCTATAAAAATAGCAAAAAAAAGAGGCAGCACCTTATTCCACGAGGGCTGCCTCTTTCAATGGTATTCTTGGAGTAGGACGGGTATACACTATAGATAACATAAAAACTCCTGCTGAGGTGTTAAATAATGTACTTCGGAAAAATTAAAAACAAGGGACAATTAGAACGAGTACCGCCTAACCAAAATATAACTACATCATTCCCTGTTCTGCATGCGGGAAATGTACCATATTATAATGATTTATCCGAGTGGAAGCTAAAAGTGTTTGGATTGGTCGAGGAAGAAAAATCCTTCAGTTATGAAGATTTATTAAAGTGGCCGCAACTTACTTTTGAAAATGATATTCACTGTGTTACAGGCTGGTCTAAGCTGGATAATAGCTGGGAGGGTGTAGCAGTAACCGAACTTATGGCGCACCTTAAACTCAAAGCTGAAGCAGAATTTGTAATTCTTCACGCTGAAGAAGGCTGGACTACCAATCTTCCAATTAGCGATTTTATTCGGGAAACTAGTCTTTTAGCCCATACTCATAATGGAAAGCCGTTATCACCAGAGCATGGATGGCCGCTTAGAGTTGTTTTTCCGCATCTCTATTTCTGGAAAAGTGCAAAATGGGTCAGAGGGATTGAATTCACAGCAACTAACCAGCCAGGTTACTGGGAAAAAAACGGATACCACCAATATGGAGACCCATGGAAAGAACAAAGATTTACCTGGGACTGACTAATGATGGTCAAATATCTTAGAAACTTTAGCCGAAAGAGGTTATCAGCCCACTCAAAAAGCTGACATGCCGCATAGTAAATAGTGTAGACATTCAGTTTTAAAGGAGGCAACCCAAATGTATAGAAACCCTTATGGAAATGTTGGGGGAGATCGCTTTTTCGGCGGCCCATTTTTCGGCGGCCCGTTTTTAGGGGGAGTAGTTGGAGGCTTACTGGGCAGCGCACTCGTTCGTCCGCGTCCATATGCCCCTTACCCATATTATGGTGGGTACCCTGGATACGGCGGATACCCTGGTTATGGATATGGATACGGCAGACCGTTTTACTGGTAAACGATAGATGGAAACAGCTCTCAGGTTTGAGAGCTGTTTTGCTTTCAAATAATAATGCAACTCCTGTTACCTCCCTAGTACCATGCTGTTGATCTTAAATTTGTCCCCATTTAACTTTTAGTGTTAGATAGCAGCAGGCTGCTTCTCCCCTAAAATCAAGAATAAGTCCATCGGGGTTAAATTTGACCTCAGGTACCTTTTTGATCCCAACTGATTTTATTAGTCTTTCTACTTCTTTTGTTTTTGATTTCTGGGCGAAATTCATTAATTCAGTTGAAAATCCCGTTGAACTTTTAATTTTGTTCAGTAAAATAGTCGCATCATTTATTAGAGATAAGGCTTTTCCAGCAGAGTCCATAAATATGTCGGGATTAACGTCAGGATATTGATTTGCTGTTGAATTAGGGGTCCGAGTCATTACTGCAGGATTAAAGGAAAGTAGAGGCTGGTAAGGTGCAAATGATTGAAAAAGATAATAAGGATAATGAAAATTAAGGTGCAGAGGCACTCCTTTATACAGAAAAGGTCCATAATACTGGAGCGGAAGAGGATACCAGTTTCCGTAAAAGGGATTCATTGCATGACCCCTTTCTTTAGTAAGATACAAAATATATATGCCAATTTATCTTATATATGATTTGACGTGCAATCTAAAAAGAAGGATGAAACAAGCAGGATTTAACATAGGATAATCTAAGCAGCAGGAAATAAAGAACGTCAAACAGTGGTTGATTTATTAAAGAAAAAAAAGGGAATGAGCAGTGAAAATAGAATTATAATGGTTATATACTAATTCTATAAAAATAACCTTCACGGAAAGAGAGAGAGGTTGAAGGAGGAGCAGTCCATGGATTTGGACTTAATTAGCATTATCGAGCAAAAAGGCTATATAGGTTTGTTTTTATGGTTGTGGTTCGGTGTATTTGTTATCCCGGTTCCGAATGAATTGATAACAATGTCAGTTGGCCTAGCATCCTCCTTAAAGATTTTAAATCCAATAACAGCTTTTATTGTTACATATTTAGGGATATTGGCGGCCCTTACAACAAGCTACACGTTTGGGCGCTTACTGAGCAAAAGATCGCTAAGTTTTTTCAGAAAGCGAAAAAGGGTTTCAAATACGATTCAATCCTCTTTAAGGTTAATGGAAAAGTATCACGCCTTTTCACTATTTCTAAGCTATTTTGTTCCAGGACTAAGAAGCTTTGTTCCCCTGTTATACGGATTTAGCAGACTTCCCTTTAAAACGTTTATGCTGTTTGCCTTTTTAGGTGCTTTTGTCTGGCTGCTGATTATGTTCACACTTGGCTACCTATTTGGCGATCACATTCATACAATCATGTATTATGGAAGAGAGCTCCTCCTCGCAATTGGGGTAATTGTTTTCATTTTAGCAGCAATAAAGATTTACCGCAGGAAAAAACGTAAAAAGGTAAATGCGCTAAATGGCGGTTAGTATGTATATACCTTTGTTAAGATTAATTCCCAAAATACCAGAAAAGGAAGTGCAAGTAATTGAACATTAATCACACGCTACTTAATTCACTAGGGATCGAAATAACAGAGCTAGGACAAGGTACTGTGACAGCTACTATGCCAGTTGACGACAGAACAAGGCAGCCCTTTGGTTTGCTTCATGGGGGAGCCTCAGTAGCATTAGCTGAAACTGTTGCAAGTGTTGGAGCATATGAACTTGTAAACAAGGAAGAAGAAGCAACAGTTGGGCTGGAAATTAACGCTAACCATATTCGAGGCAAAAAAGACGGTATCGTAACAGCAGTCGGGACAGTTCTCCACAGAGGCAAGACAACAATGGTCTGGGATATTAAAATAAGTGATGAAGAGGGCCGGTTAGTTTGTGTATCAAGGTGCACAATGGCTGTTATAAAAATAAAAAAGTAAGCAGGGGAGCATAACAACTTTCTGAGCGAGGCTCTAGGTTCTTTCAGAGGGGAATAATAAAATAACATTATTTTAGCTTGTAATATATATGCTACATTACTGCCGCTCTGGAAATACACTATGCAGGCCGCGGGCTCGAGCTGAGCCTCCTGATAACTCGTTCGTCCCTCGCTGCGGGGTCTCCTCATCTTAGCTATCCCGCAGGAGTCTTCGCGCATTTCCTCCGCTAGTATTGTATTTAGAAATGAATTCATCTTGAATGGACCGACCTATAGCGTCGCAGTGCATATCAATGGAGATAGAAAAAGAGCCGTGATTTCCAATAGTGAAATCAACGGCTCTTCTTTTTAGTGGTAAAAAACTTCCGAATTGTGGATTGTTGTTTGTGCTTCAGCGCCAGTGACTTTTGTACTTCGCCCACAATCAACATCGCGCTTCGGCTCCTCGTGTTTCCTTTATCTCAGTCGGGCGTACTCCAGTTCAAACGTCGCTTAACGGGCGCTTGCGCTTTTCTTATGCATACAGCTCCAGCGTTCCAGCGGTAAGTTCTCGGCCGCTAAACGGCGTTAATGCTTCTTTTAGTTAACTTTCCTTTTTGGCAGTTTGTTTACTTAATTTTAAATCATCCTGAACACTTTTTTCCCATAACTCCACTCCGGAATTATAAGCTGCCCTGCTGATCAGGTGACCTGCAACAGGAGAGGTTACAAGGATAAAGGCGATTCCGAGTATAATCCGAGAGTTGAAATGACCTTCAATTAGATAAAAGTATAAAAAGGTTCCGATTAAAATGGACATAACCCCTAATGTAGCGCTTTTTGAAGCGGCATGGTTTCGCGTATAGACATCAGGCAGACGTATGACGCCAAAAGCTGTAACGAGGCTTAAAAAAGCTCCAATAATGATAAAGAAGGCAATGAATAGATCAGCTATTGCGTTCACGTTCAATTATTACCCCCTTTTCAAGATATTTCGAAAAGGCCACTGTACCGATAAACGCTAAAATACCAATTAAGAGAATGATCTCTAAAAAAGCATTCGTCTTTAAAATTATCGATACGAGAGCAATGACGGCGATAAGGTTAATGCCGAGTGCATCTAGCGCGACTACTCTGTCAGGGACAGTAGGACCCTTTACAAGGCGGTAAATAAGGCCCAGCATTGCAATGGCGATACACAATAATGCGAATTGGACGACCGTTTCAAGCATTATTTGCTCACCTCCATGATTGCTTTTTCAAATGTTTGTTTAATGCTGTTTATTGCTTCTTCTGCGTCGGCAAGATCCATTGCATGTACATAAAGGATCTTGTTATCATCTGATACATCGATAACGAGAGTCCCTGGAGTCAGAGTGATCAGGTTCGCAAGCACGGTAATTTCCCAGTCTTCTTTAAGTTCTGTTGGAAGAGCGAAGATTCCTGGCCTTATATCCAGCTTCGGCTTCAGAATTACCCTTAACACCGCAATGTTAGATAAAATTAATTCCTTAATGAATAAGAAAAATAAGTTTATTACTGCGACTATCCGTAGAAGGTAGAAACGAGACTGAAAGAACCGCCTGAAAATAAAGATGACCAGCAAGCCGAAAAAGTAACCAACTAAAAAGGTAACTGGGGAAGCCGATACCTTTAAAAACATATATACAAAGGCTAGTACGATATTTAGTAAAATTTGAAAGGCCATCACATTACTCCTTTAAAACCGCATTAATATAAATATCCGGGTTGCTTAAGGTTTCTGCGGCTTGTGAGATATACGGCTGGACGGCTTCAATTCCTAAACCGTAAAATATTGCAAAAATAACAAGCAATACAGGGGCGATCATTAATTGATTAACAGGGACCTTTTTCCCTTCAGGGTAATCCTTTGGCTCTCCCCAAAACCCATTGATGAAGATTTTCATCACAGAAAACAGTACAAGCAGGCTGGACATCAGGACAATTGCAGCCCCCCAATAATGCCCTTCTTCAAACCCAGAACGGACAAGAATCACCTTGCCAATAAACCCGCTCAAAGGGGGGATGCCGGCAACTGTCAAAGCAGCAAGGAAGTAGGTCCAGCCAAGTCCTGGATAGTGAGCAATCAACCCGCTTATCTTTCTGAGATTGCTAGTACCAGTAATCTTAATCATAATTCCTACTAATAAAAATAAAGCAGCTTTTATATTCATATCATGAATTAGATAAAAAACGGAACCAGCCAGTGAATCATAGGACATGACCGATATACCGAAAGCGATTACCCCTACTGCAACGATAATATTGTAAATAATAATTTTCTTTATATCCCAGTAAGCAATAGCGCCAATAGCTCCAGTAATAATCGTTAGAATAGCCATCACCGACAAAATCTGGTGTGTATACCCTGTGTCATGAGGAAAAAGCAGTGTAAAGGTTCTCATGATCGAGTATATTCCCACTTTGGTTAAAAGCGCTCCAAAGATCGCCATCACGGGAGCCGGCGGAGCATTGTATGATCCCGGAAGCCAGAAAAACAGCGGGAATATGGCACCTTTTAACCCAAAGACAATTAGGAACAGCACCGCAATTACTGTAATTATGCCTGGCTGGTTAATCTCGCTAACTCTTTGTGATATATGGGCCATGTTCAAGGTCCCGACTATTGAATATAAGTAACCGACTGCTACGACAAACAATGCCGAGGAAATAATATTCACCAAAATGTATTTAATAGATTCCCGCAGCTGGATTTTTGTCCCACCAAGCACCAAGAGTACATACGATGACATCAGCATGACTTCAAAGAATACAAATAGGTTGAATATGTCGCCTGTTGTAAAGGCTCCGTTCACTCCAACCAGCAGAAACTGGAATATTGAGTAGTAATAAAATCTTTCGCGCTGCTCTCCAATTGAACGGAAAGAATAGATCAAGCAGGCGAAGGAAATGATGCTGGCCATAAAGACAAGAAGTGCAGACAACATATCTGAAACAAGCGTTATGCCGAAGGGTGCCTCCCAGCTGCTAAGGGCAAGAGTCTGAATCCCATCTTGCCTTACTTTTAGTAAAACAAAGGCCGACACCACTACTGTAGCAAGCGAGGAAATTCCGGATAACCAACGCTGCAGGTGTATGTTTTTTGTGAAAAATATTAAGATAATCCCGGCAAGCAGAGGGACAAGAATTGGCAGTAAAATTAAATTAGTCATTTCCTTCTGTTCCTCTCAAACGATCCATATTGTCAGTTCCAAGCTCCTGGTAAGCACGGTATGCGAGTACCAAAAAGAAGGAGGTTACCCCAAAACTGATAACAATCGCCGTTAAAATCAAAGCCTGTGGAAGCGGATCTGCATAGCTGGCTGCTTCTTCACCAAGCAAGGGTGGTGCTCCCCGCTTAAGGCCCGCCATGGTTAAGAGAAGCAGGTGAGCGCCATGACTGAGCAGGCCAGTTCCTATAATGATGCGCAGCAGGCTTTTAGACAGCATTAAATAGGTAGCTGACATAAATAAAATTCCGATTGTAAATGCCATTAAAATCTCCATTATTCACTCTCTCCTATCGTTTGAATAATGGTCAACGTAACTCCAATTACAACAAGGTATACACCAATATCAAATAAGACAGCCGTATGGAGCGATGTTTTCCCAAGCAGCGGCAAATATGCATCAGTGAATGCATGTGTCAGGAACGGTGCATCAAACAACAATGCTCCAGCTCCTGTACCGACTGCAAACAGCAGCCCGATGGCGGTTACCTTTTTAAAATCAAAAGGCAGTATTTTTGCGACTGTTTTTAGATCAAAGGCTAGCAGCAGCAGGACAATTGCTGCTGCAGTCATCAAGCCTCCGATAAAACCGCCGCCTGGATAATAATGACCCGCAAAGAATAAATGGATGGAAAAAAGAATAATTACAAAAAGGACAAGTTTTGTCGCAGTTTGCAAGATAACGTCATTTATTTTCATCCTTCTTTCCCCCTTGTCATACGAAGTTTGATCATCGCATAAATGCCGAGGGCAGCAATGCCTAGTACGCAGATTTCGAATAGGGTATCAAACCCACGGAAATCAACTAAAATTACGTTAACCATATTTTTCCCAGCAGCCTTTTCATAGGTGTTTTCTACGTAGTACTGTGAAATCGGTTCAAAGAATTTGCTGCTGTGTGCAGAAAGAGCAATCAGTGTAAAGACAGCACCTACAGCAATAGATATAAGCAGGTTCGTAAGTTTAAAGCTCATACGCTCTTCATGTCTTTTCTTTGGAAGATGATAAAAACAGAGCAGGAACAGGGCGACAGACACAGTTTCAATGACTAGCTGTGTTAACGCCAGGTCAGGAGCCCGAAATACAACGAAGAACAATGCAACTGAATAACCAACTGCCCCGAGTAAAATAATTGCAGTTAAACGGGACTTTGCAAATAGAATTGTGACTGATGCTATGGCCATAATCAGAACTATAATGATTTCATAGATTCTGATTTGAGACACATTCGATGTATCATATACGAATGCATTTTTTGCAACCAGGCTAACACTTAAGATAAAAACAAAGAAAGAAAATATATAAACCAGGTAGGTTCGAATAGATCCGTTCATATATGTCTTAGTGAAATTATATGAGCCTGTTTGTGAATTCTCAATAAGACTGTCATAAGCACGATTGAGTGAGAACCTCTCGGTGAATATCCCGTAAACTCTTGACCATTTTGGATAAGTGAAATACAGGAGGGTTCCCAGTGCAATGACGCCAATTGTCATAAATAATTCGACTGTGAAGCCGTGCCAGAAGTAAATATGAACATCGAAAGCTTGTCCTTCTACCAACAAACCAGGCAAAATAGACTCCATTGCCGGTGAGATAATGTTATGTGAAAGTATATTTGGGAAAAAGCCGAAAACAATGACAAGCGATGCCAAGATTATCGGAGAGATAAGCAGTCCAATTGGTGCCTCATGTGGGGTTTTAGGCAGCTTATCCGGCTGATGTTTCCCTGTAAATGTTTTAAATAACAGCACCATGCTGTAGATAAAGGTAAATACACTGGCGATCCACGCGATAACAGGGAAAAGGAATCCCCATGTTTCCAAATTAAAGATATCCATTTCGAGGACACGGACCATTCCAGTAAAGAACATTTCCTTACTAAGGAACCCATTAAAAGGCGGAATACCGGCCATCGAAAATGTACCAATAATTGCAAGCGTAAAGGTGATCGGCATGAAATTCATTAAGCCGCCAAGCCTGCGAATATCTCTTGTACCTGTTTCATGATCGATAATCCCGGCTACCATGAACAAGCTTCCCTTAAATGTGGCATGGTTGACTAAATGGAAAACCGCTGCAGTTGTAGCAACTGTATAAAAGCTGTCATCTAGCTGCGGGTAATGGAGTGCTGCGGCACCGATACCGAGCAGCGACATAATCATTCCAAGCTGACTTACTGTAGAAAATGCCAGAATACCTTTTAAATCAGTTTGTTTTACTGCTGAAAAGGATCCCCAGAATAAGGTCACTATACCAAACCCAGCGACAAGCCATATCCATATGCCATCATGGGCGAAGACTGGCGTCATTCTAGCTACCAGATAAATTCCTGCTTTAACCATAGTTGCAGAGTGCAGATACGCACTGACAGGTGTTGGAGCTTCCATTGCATCAGGAAGCCAAATATGAAACGGAAATTGGGCTGACTTCGTAAATGCTCCTAATAAAAAGCACAGCATGGCTGGGATAAACAGCACATGGTTCACGATGTCTCCGGACTGAAGGATAATTTCTGAGATATTAAACGTGCCAGTCATAATATGGAGAAGCAAAATGCCCCCTAGCATAGACAGACCGCCCAGGACTGTTATAATCATCGATTTTTGAGCACCATAACGGGATCTTTCTCTATGGTACCAATACCCAATTAACAGAAAGGACGAAAAGCTTGTCAATTCCCAAAAAGCATACAGAACAATCAGATTGTCAGATAATACTACCCCAAGCATGGCAGTCATAAAAAGAAGCAGGTAGATATAGAAAGTATTAAGCTTTTCGTGTTCTTTTGATAAGTAATAAACGGAATACAGTACGACGAGCGAACCGATTCCAGTAATAAGCAGGGCAAACAACAGACCAAGCCCATCAATCCGAACGGCAAAATCTACTCCGAAGGAAGGGATCCAAGGGGCTGTTTCTGTTATTACCTCTCCATTTTTAGTATGGGAGATAAACTGCAGAAAATAGATAAACAATAAGATTGGTAAAGGCAGCAGGAACCACCCTGTATGTATTTGCCGGAAGTAGCGATAAAAAATCGGTACCAGCAACGCCAGTAATAATGGAGAGATAATGGCAAGATGAAGCAGCGACAAAAAAATTCCCCCTCTATGTAAGCTTCTAGCATCAAGTCCTAGTGCTGGGCAGGAACTTGATCATTCTCGATAGTTGTAACCCTTTTATCAATATCTCCAAAATAAGGATATCAATGCACAATTTTATTCCGTTCCACTTCTATACCCCAGACAAATTATAACCTAAAATGCAGGTCGATGCATGTGTGAAACACCATTGGTTTGGGATATTCAATTTCTATTAAATAGGTAGAAAGCCGTGATTTAAGCCTGAAAAAAAGTGACAGGTTTCTGGAGATGTTTACAGAAAATGCGCTTTTTTATATGAATAAGATCCGCTTAATCCATGCATACTATTTTTAGGGTGGTGGTATGTTATGGCTAAAAAGGCGATTACAGCGATGAGCATTTTTGCAGTATTGTTTTCAGGAGGCTGGGTGTTAAACGAGCGGAGCCAGCATGAATTTTATGAGCGGGAAGAAGAGGTAGTCGACGCGATTCCAATACAGTCTCTTAACATTCAAAAACAGTTAAGGTTCCGCCCCCGTGAATATGTAAGGATCATTACTTCTTAATAATGTTGATACGCCTGATGCATTGCGAATGCATTCCGAGGAGGTCTACGTGCCTTCCAGCTCCAATCAACATAGGTCAAAGTCAGCAATTCCTATAGCTCAGCCCAATAAAAAGAGGATGAACTGAATAATTCATCCTCTTTTAGGTTCACATATAAGGTTTTTATCGGAATTAAGGAAAGATTGTGATAAGGGGGGAGAGATCTCATCCCCTTTTTGCTATTTTAGATCAGTAAGAGGTTTCTGCTGCCTGTTCGTCTTTTTTTATGTTCCACCATAGGATTGTGAAGGCAAGCAGGAAAAGGGCACTTGTTATATAAAAAACAGAAGAAATACCAAGGTAACCTGAAACAATGCCACCCATGGCAGGTCCAATGACATTCCCAAGAAAGCGGAAGCTGACGTTGTAACCTAGTACCTCTCCTTGCATTGACAGCGGAGAAACGAGCCGTATATAAGCAGTAACGCAAGGGATGACCCCGCCAACAGCAATTCCGTATAGAAACCTGAAAAGGATGAGCTGCCAAAGAGAGTCAGCTAATGCCTGTGGAATAAATAAAAGGCAGCAAAGTGCCAGAAGAATCATTATTACCCGTTCGTGTCCTATAGAATCCCCTAGTTTCCCCCACTTCCTTGTAGCGATTAGATTTCCAAAACCAGTTGCCGAAAAAGCAAGCCCTGCCAGGAAGGCCACACTGCTTGCTGCACTTAATTCATCAACATAAAGAGCTAGTAACGGTTGCACGCTAAAATTAGCAGTTTGGACAAGCAGAGAGATAAACATAACAGTTAAAAGCAGGCGGTTGTGTACAAGGTGGCTGAATACTTCCTTCCGAGAGAATTTTTCTGCGGTTTGGTCCTTGTTGCCCGGATTTATTTCTTTTATTCCGATGGCTACCATCGAGGCTGCAAGTGCGATTGCGATCGAGGTAAAAATAAAAGTGTATTGGAAACCGAACAGATCAGCAAGTATACCTCCGATAAGGGGGCCAAATAAGCCGCCTGAAACGGTCCCCATTTGCAAGGTAGCCAGCGTTTTTCCTGCGATTTCCTTTGGGGTTTGTTTAGAGATGAAAGCCAGAGAGGTCGGAATAAATCCTGTAACAGCCCCCATCGCCATTCTTAAATAAAACAACTCCAACGTTGAATTTACAAATCCCATAAGAAAAATACTGACAGCAATTCCGAATCCGGTTATTAATAAGATAGGCTTATAGCCATATTTATCTCCAAACCGCCCCCATAAAGGAGATATGAAAAAAGCAGTTACGAATGTTATACCAAAAACAAAACCTGACCATCTCTGGACATACTCATCGCTATATTGACCGAAAGTATCAATATATAAGGATAAATAAGGTAAAACCATTGTTGCACTTGCTGCAACCATAAAGTTGGCAAACCACATGATGACAAGATTTCGTTTTTCCCGATTGATTGTAAACACCTTCTATATAATTTTGCCCAGTATTTCGGTACTCTAAATAAGTGTAACGAAAAAAACAAAAAAATTCAAAGGAAGACACCTCAAAAAAGCAGAAAAGTTAAAAAATTACATTGTTTCATGCTATAATAAATTCCAATAACATTAATTTTTAAAAAATTATACGTTCATATATACTACATTTGGATTGGAAGTTGGTGAAGTATGGGAGAAAGGAAACAAGTGCTATTTATTGATTTTGAATTTACGATGCCTGATCGAAAAAGCAAACTTTACGGATTTTATCCGGAAATAATTGAAGCTGGTATTGTTGTTACCGAGGAAGGGAAAATAGTAGAGGAGTTTTCCTCCTATGTTCGACCTGAAAAGTTCCCAAAGCTCACCGAGCGCTGTAAATCCTTTCTCCATATTACACAAGGAGAGGTCAATAGTGGTATTTCCTTTGCTGAATTGGTTGATAAGTTTGTAAGCATTTGCGAGGGGAACGATTGCACTGTAGTGACATGGGGGAATATGGATATGAGGGTACTTCGGCAAAATTGTGCACAGGCTAAGCTTGAGTTTCCTTTTTCCGGCAAACAGATTGATCTTTCGATGGAATATAAGCGTTTCTTTGGGGATCAAAATCAAACGGGGCTCTGGAAAGCTGTACAGGAATACGGCAGAGAAGGTACCGGTAAACATCACCGCGCCCTGGATGATGCTTTGACAACTTTCCATATTTATAAGTTAGTAGAAAAAGATAAACAATATCTAAAAAAACACCAGCCTACCACAATAGGAGACAGAATTGATTTTTCAAAGCTGTTAAATGAATTAGCATAAAAAGCCAAATCACCGATGAGTGGTTTGGCTTTAGATTTGTATAACTCTTGATAGCACAGAACTTATTTAAAATAATCTTTTTCAAGGCTGCTGATCATCTGCAGACTGCGTTCTGACCAAACAGATGCTTTTTCGTTTAACTCTGCCTTTAATTTTTCAGTTGCTTCTTTTAGTGAAGTAAGGTAATCAGGGATTTCTTGCTCATAGTGCTTTACCATTTGTTTTGGAACATTAGTCTGTTCCCTATAGGCTAGTGCTCGCCTTTCATGGAAGAAAGTGACATCTGCATCTTTGGGATTATGAAGATCTCCTTGCATGGGGTGTTTCATCACAGCCAATACACGTACGAGATAATGCTGAGGCCGCACATCTGTTATTTCTCCGATGTACTTCCCTGTTTTGTAAATTGCGGTTACTTTATCGCCAATCTTAAATTCATCCAAAATAAAACCTCCCGTTTCTTTCCTCTACTTGGTTGCTTTCATTATGAAGGATTTTCATTGAAAAACAAAGTGCAAAATAAAGCAGAATGCAGTAAAGTGTATACTGGGGGGATGTTATATGAAAAAGGGATTATTTGTTTCGTTGCTTGCCTTTATGGTACTATTGGCCGGATGCGGGACAAGCTCTAATAATGAAAAAAACAATTCTAGTAATACTGGCAGTGAGGCAGTTGAAAGTGAAGATAGTAAAATGGTCACCAACGGGGATTATCCGCAATTATCAACTGAAGTTAAGGATAACGAAAGACTGGTTGAAATGGAAACTACCTTTGGAACCATTAAAATAAAGTTATTCCCGGACTATGCCCCTAAAACGGTTGAGAATTTTATTGCTCACAGTAAGAATGGTTATTATGAAGGGCTTACCTTCCACCGTGTTATGAATGATTTCATGATTCAGGGAGGAGATCCTGAGGGGACCGGCGGGGGTGGAGAAAGTAGTTATGGTGAGCCATTTGAGGATGAATTCTCAACAAGCCTTTTCCACATTCGAGGGGCTTTGTCAATGGCAAACTCGGGTCCAAACACAAATGGGAGTCAGTTTTTCATCGTTCAAAATCAATCTCCGCTCGATGAGGGATTGAAAGGCCAGATGGAGAAAGCAGGATATCCTGCAGAGATCCTCTCGGCTTATGAAAATGGGGGAGCTGCATGGCTTGATTTTGGCCATACTGTTTTCGGCCAAGTGGTTGAGGGAATGGATGTGGTTGATAAAATTGCGTCAGTACCTGTCTCAACAGAAGCTGAAACTAAAGATAAACCATTGGAAGATGTAGTTATTAAAAAGGTTACAGTCATTCAATAATCAAGCAAAGGCAAATTTCTCTACAGAAAGGAAGAAGCCGAGGATGATAGGTGGATTTGTACTTTCACTATTTTTGTATTTTCCTGAAGATAAATCTGAATATTTACCCGCTGCAATAACATGTGTCATCTTTTTGATCGGGGCAATTGCAGCCATGAGATATATTATAAGGGTTTCCAACAGGGAAGCAGAAAAGGCGAAAAAGTTTGAAGAAGAGTTGTTGAAGACAAATCAAGAAAAGGACTAGGACAGCTTAGAAATCATTACGGCTTTCCAGTAGCCAGAAGCTTAGAGTTTCATGGGCCCCATCAAGATGAATGTGTATGTATAGAAGTAATGCTAGCGTGATTATATTTTAGAGCTGCAGGTTATCTCGCCGTTTAGGGCTTTTTTGCTTTTATTTTAGTAGTATTATTGTTTGCTTTTTATACCGTAAGCTCATTTTTTTGAGACTATCTTCTCACCGACAGCAGTACCTTTTTAAAATTCTGTTTTTTCTATAGAATTTTCATGAAAAATGGTTTGCAATACAGAAAAACAGGGAATTATTATTTCTATTTTTTATAATTCCGGCTATAATGTCCTCTAACAGCAATTTTAATTAGGGCAGGTGAGAGCCTTGGATGAAACTTTAAAGAAGCTTGTCAGTGAGGTACTTTCACGATCAGGCAGTTCCGTACATATTAAACTGGAAACCAATTATCCTAAAAACCGCTTAGTTGGCGGTAAATATAACCTTGGGACACATACTGTTACTCTGTATATCGAACAAATAAAAGCCCAATGTTTACAAATTTTTTCTTCAGAGAGTTTCTTTTATGACTATTCACTTGTAGTGCTTGCTCATGAAATTGGTCATGCGGAAGATGGGGATCTGGCAAATCTTTCAGAACAGCTGGATACATGTTTAACAGAAATTGAAAGAACGAGAATATTGCTGAAAATCGAGGAGAATGCATGGGAATATGCTAGAAATTTCACCTCGCATTTAAATCAAGTCTTTGTCGACACGATCATTAGCGAGTCATTACAGCCATATTATAAGGCTTTAGAAATGGAGCACATAGCTTAAAGGAGTCCAGCAGACTGGACTCCTTTTTTTATGCCATATTTTATTTGGTTCAAATAGGTGTCCTATACTTTCCGAATAAGCCTGTCATTCGGACAGCGTGAAGCTAAATTCAGCAGGAACTGTCCGAATAGACCTGTCATTCGGACAGCCTGAAGGTAAATCCAGCAGGAACTGTCCGAATAAGCTCTGCATTCGGACAGCCTGAAGGTAAATCCAGCGGGAACTGTCCGAATAAGCCTGTCATTCGGACAGTCTGAGGCTAAATCCAGCAGGAACTGTCCGAATAGGCCTGTCATTCGGACAGCCTGAAGGGAAATCCAGCGGGAACTGTCCGAATAAGCTCTGCATTCGGACAGCCTGAAGGTAAATCCAGCGGGAACTGTCCGAATAAGCTCTGCATTCGGATAGCCTGAAGCTAAATCCAGCGGGAACTGTCCGAATAAGCTCTGCATTCGGACAGCCTGAAGCTAAATCCAGCGGGAACTGTCCGAATAGATGATGCGCCTAGCCAGTTTTCATTCTCAAGTCATCAACCTTGAGTATCTAGTATCTTGCGGGGAAGTGATAGGTTTCGAGCAGCTTGAGTCATAAGTCATGTCCTTACTGAAGGCAAAAAGCGCCTTCATTCAGGCCCTGCCTTATGCTTGTCGGGGCTGAACAAGGCGCTTCCGCTTTTCTATTTGTCTAGCTGCGCCTCCTAGAAACTCGGCAAACTTCAATTCCTCAGGCAGAAGCAAAGACCGCTTCTTTGGTCGGAATCTCCAGTTTGCTCGTTTCTGGGCAGTCGGCTCCGGTTTTCTATGTCTAGCTGCGCCTCCTAGGGGCTCGGGGTCATAAGTCAATCGCTTCGGAAGGCAAAGTACGCCTTCTGTCAGCGCTCGCCTTATGCCTGTCGCCCCTGTTCAGTCGGCTCCGCTTTTCTATATCCAGCTGCAGCGCCTAGCCCCTTGAGTCATAAGTCATGTCCTTACTGAAGGCAAAAAGCGCCTTCATTCAGGCCCTGCCTTATGCTTGTCGGGGCTGAACAAGGCGCTTCCGCTTTTCTATGTCAATGCGGTTTTTAGGCGGTTGAGTCCATCTGTTAGAGTTTCACGCGGGCAGGCGAAGTTTAGCCGGACAAAACCATCGCCGCCTTGGCCATATTTAGGGCCGGGCTCTAGTGCCAGTTTTCCTTTTTGGATTAGCAATGTTTTAATTTCATCATCACTCAAGCCCAGATCCCGGCAGTCAATCCAAAGAAGATAGGTGCCCTCGGGATTGATAGCCTCTATTTTTGGTAAATGTTCTTTTATAAAATTAATGGCAAAGTTCCGGTTTTCTGTTAGGTGATCCAGCAGCTGTTCAAGCCATGCCTCACCATATCTGTAGGCAGCCTCCATTCCAACAATTGCAATAGTACTTAGAGTGAAAAAACCTTGTTTCTTCTGCTGATCTTCTAACAGGGTCCGGAGCTTTTGATTCGGTATAATAATTACTGATGCTTGAAGGCCGGCAAGATTAAAGGTTTTGCTTGGAGCGATACATGTTATCACGATATCTTGAAACCTCTTATCCAGTGAAGCAATCGGGATATGCTTATTTGGTTTATAGATGAGATCTGAGTGAATTTCGTCAGAGAGGATAAGACAGTTGTACTTAAGGCAAAGTTTCCCTATCTTCGTTAACTCGTCCTTGGTCCATACTCTTCCACCGGGATTATGTGGATTGCACAGCAAAAATAATTTCACACCGGATTGCAGTCGCCTTTCAAAGTCCGCAAAATCAATTTTATATTGGCCGTTTTCCAGCACTAGTGGAGAATTCTCAACTACTCGGTCATTGTTCTCGATCATACTAAAAAAAGGTGTATAAACTGGAGACTGTACTAAAACCCGATCACCAGGCTCTGTGTATGCCTGAATGGCCATTCCTATAGCCGGTACGACTCCGGTACTATACAGCAGCCACGAGGGAGGGATATCCCAGCCATGCTGCTTTTTTACCCATCCTGTGATCGCCTTGGCTGTGCTTGGCGGAATAAATGTATATCCGTAAATACCATGTTCAGCCCGTGTGCTAATTGCTTCATTTACTTCTGCAGGGGGAAGGAAATCCATGTCAGCGACCCACATTGGCAGAATGTCGGCTGAACCAAATAATGTCTCTGTCATTTCCCATTTAACCGATGATGTGTTATCCCGGTTTATCTTTTGATTAAAATCCACGATAGACATTTTGTCACCGCCTTTATTTTATTTGTCTTGCTCTTATGATAAGATATGAACACAAAAAAGTTAAATGATAAAGGGTGAGCAAATGGATATACAAGAAATTAATATAAAAATGGTTCGAATTTTAGATAAGTGGGATCCATTTGATTTTGGTGAAGGGAACTATGCTCCCGAAGTCGCGGACGTTATTCAAGCTGTTCATGATTTGGATGATACAGGACAAATTGCTGTCAGAATACAGGCCATTTATGAATTCTCTTTCGAAAAAACAATTGCCTTAAAGGAATGCCTTGAAATCGCGATGCAGCTTGCTGCTGTAAAAGATCAGGGCGCCTGTTCCATATAAATCGAAGAGGGACTGTGATCCTATAAACAACTGTTTCTCTCAACAGATCAATAAATGTCTAAGGCTTTATTCTGAAATAAATTCTTTTATATAAGCATGGACTTTTTCTGGTTTTTCCTCTGGAACAAGATGTCCAGTATCCTTTAAGACAATCAATTCAGCATTCTGCAGATCTTTTTGCAGCCTATGTCCGGTTTTTAAGGGGACGACGCGATCGTGCTCACCCCAAATCAGCAGGCATGGGACAGTGATTGTTGTTAAGGCTTCTGGTGAAAGATCACCCTCCCTATGGCGAATCATGCTTGTCAGCCCTTTAAAGATCTCATCGTCAAGAAAAGGGGCCATATATCCATTTAGCATTTCATCATTAATCATTGACTGATTATAAACAACGTTTTGTAAATTCTTTTTCACACCTGACTTGGCAAGCCAATACTTTACATAAAGGTAAAAGTAAGGGATGTAGCTTGAAATGACAAGGGGCTTGCTAGCCCTCTTTAAGTAACCGGAGCTGCATAATAGGACTGTTTTTTTTACATTCTCAGGGTGATAATAACAAATATTTAAAGAGATTTGTCCACCCATCGAATGCCCAACCAGATGAAATGAGTCTACCCCTAGATCCTTTAGAAGAGCCACAACTGTTGCGGAGTGATTTTGATAAGAATATTGATAAGCTGCTGACTTCCCGCTCTTGCCAAATGGCGGCAAATCGACTGATACAATATTAAAATCTTCCTTCAACAACGGAATTAAGTGTCTGAAACTAAAAGATGAGGAAAGAAATCCATGGAGCAGGACAAGGGTTTCAGATGATGTAGAATGTGGAAAGTACTCATAGTAAACTTGGATTCCATTAATATTTTTTTGTTCTTGCAAAGTAGCGTCTAGCATAAAAGACTTCACCCCCAAAGAAAATGACTGAAAAGTTTACTGTTGTTTATTTTTCCCGCCATTTCCAATTTCACACATGTTATTTTAGAACAACGTCTCAATTAAAAAGTTATATGTTAGTTTGTCAGATAATTCTGTTATAATATTAATATTTTCATGAAAAATTTAAGGGGGATTCCCATGCTGTTAACTGATAAAGAAATAGAAATTGTTGAAATCCTAGAACGAGATTCTAGAATATCAAATGAGGATCTTGCTGCAATGGCAGGCCTTGAAATAGAAGAAACCAATGCAGCAATCAAAAAGCTTGAAGATCTTAAAGTAATTGTGCGTTATTCCTCAATAGTTGATTGGTCAAAGATTGATGGACATGAAGGGGTAACAGCAATGATTGATGTAAAAGTTACTCCAAAACGGGGAGTTGGCTTTGATGAAGTAGCCAAGCGCATTTATCGTTTCAAGGAAGTGAAATCTGTGTACCTCATGTCTGGAGCCTATGATTTATCCGTTATTATTGAAGGGCGTTCCATGAATGAAGTAGCTCGTTTTGTATCTCAAAAACTGTCGACACTAGACTCGGTTTTGTCAACTACGACTCATTTTATATTAAAAAAGTATAAACATGATGGGACTATATTTGAGCAAGGTGAAGAAGACAAACGGATTGTGGTGTCTCCTTAATGAAACAGACAAAGTCCTATTTATCCAAAACAGTTGAACAACTTAAACCATCAGGAATCCGCCGATTTTTTGACCTTGCGTCAAGCATGGAGGGGGTTGTCTCCCTTGGTGTCGGTGAACCAGATTTTGTTACGCCCTGGACTGTAAGAGAAGCAGCGATCTTATCTCTTGAGGAAGGGTTTACGTCATATACCGCTAATGCTGGACTGCTTGAGTTAAGGCAGGGAATTAGCAGCTATCTCGAAAATAGCTTTCAGGCAGTATACGCTCCTGAATCGGAAATTGTGGTCACAGTTGGTGCCAGCCAGGCAATTGACTTAGCATTAAGGGCTATTCTGGATCCGGGTGATGAAGTGCTTGTGATTGAGCCGTGCTTTGTTTCTTACAGCCCGCTCGTTACTCTGGCAGGAGGAACTCCCATCCCTGTTCAAACAAAAAAAGAGAATGACTTTAAAATCGATCCTGCTGATCTTGAAAAGGAAATATCAAAGAGGACCAAAGCCATTCTCCTCTGCTCACCCAATAATCCAACGGGAACGATGCTTAATAAACAGGAATTAGAGCAGGTGGGCAGGTTGGCAGAGAAGCATGATCTGCTTGTTATTTCGGACGAAATTTATGCTGAGCTTGTTTATGATGAAACTTATACGAGTATGGCTGCTATTCCGGGAATGCGTGAAAGAACGATTTTAATTTCTGGCTTTTCAAAAGGCTTTGCGATGACCGGCTGGCGGCTTGGCTATGTATGTGCACCAGAGGATATAGCGGCCTCTATTCTGAAAATCCATCAATACGCGATGATGTGTGCTCCCACTATGGCCCAGCATGCAGCGCTTGAGGCTCTCAAAACTGGAACACTAGATGTTATCGACATGAGGAAAAGCTACAGGCGCAGGCGCAATTATCTTATTAACAGCTTTAATGAACTAGGGTTGGACTGCCACAATCCTGGTGGTGCATTTTATGCTTTTCCTTCTATTCAATCGACAGGGCTGAGTTCAGAAGAATTCGCAGAGAAGCTGCTTCTTGAAGAGAAAGTTGCTGTCGTTCCGGGAAGTGTTTTCGGTGAGAGCGGAGAAGGTTTTATCAGATGCTCCTACGCCTCGTCTTTGGAACAATTACAGGAGGCTGTAAAGAGGATTAAACATTTTTTGGATAATAATCGTTAAACAGCTGTTTACAAAATTTTATCAAAAAAACCTTAGTGGATCGCTCAAGTTCCGCTCAAATGAGTTTGAGCAGATCGCTGCGAATAATAGAAAATTTCATAAAAAAAAGAGGGCATTCGTTTTCGAATGCCCTCTTCAAAGGGGGGAATACTAGAAAGCCTTATGATAAAAGGATAACCTAATTTCCCTAGATTTATACAATACATCTAAAATTTATTTTTATTTACCAGTTTCATTATGTGTTGACTGAACTATGATCCATTGTCAGTTCTGAAGCTGGAACATCTAAAATGGTAGCCAGCTTTAGGAGTGTTTGTGTGTCAGGGATTTTCTCACCTGATTCATACCGCTGAATGGTGCCAGTTCCAATCCGTGCTTTAAGAGCCAGCTCTTCCTGAGACATGTTTACCCGTTCACGGCACATTTGAATGTTTTGACCAATTGCAGACATGGTTTTTCACCCCTTTGCAAAGATCCTTTATTTGCTATTTTATCATAAAAAGGATACTGCCATGCCATTCTTTCTTGAACATTTGGTTAACATTCCCTAAAGTAGCCCTATTGATTGTAGAAATACAAGGAATATTCCTACAGGCACTATATAACGAATTGAGAAATACCATATATCAAAAAAGATTCCAGAAGTTTTTCCGCCAAGTTCAAGCTCTGCTCTGACAAGATTTCTCGGAAGGCGATAGCCGACAAACAGTGAAATCAGCAATGCGCCAAGAGGAAGTCCGATATTGCTGGCAATAAAATCGGCAAAGTCAAAGATTGATTTTCCAAATATACTTACATCAGACCATATTCCGAACGAAAGAGCACTTGGGACACCCGTCAAGAAAATTAGGATCCCTGCTGCCCATGCCGTAATCTTTCGTTTTCGCTGGTCTCCTTTTGCGATTACTGCTACGACAATTTCCAATATTGAAAAGGCTGAAGTTAAAGTAGCGAATAATAAAAGCACAAGAAATACTGTCAAAAATATACCGCCAAAGGCTAGCTGATCAAACACGGCTGGCAGAACAACAAATACAAGCCCAGGACCAGCAGTTGGTTCCAATCCAAGTGCGAAGACAGCTGGGAAAATGACAAGGCCGGCAAGCATTGAAATTAGAATGTTTAAGCCCACTACTGAAAAAGCAGAACGAGTAAGGTTCTCCTGCGAGGAAAGATAAGAGGCATAAGTGACCATTACAGATATACCAACACTCAAAGCAAAGAAGGACTGCCCCATAGCAAGCAGAATGGTTTCCCCAGTAACAGCTCCCAAATCAGGTTTTAAAAAGAATTCTATACCTTCTGAAGCTCCTTCTAAAGTCAGCGAACGTATCGCAAGAATAATAAACAAAATAAACAATGCAGGCATCATGTATCTGCTAGCACGTTCAATCCCCTTTTGTATTCCTCCCTGAACAACCCAGATAGTCAGCACCATAAACAAGAGCTGAACGACTACCGATTCAACAGGGTTCGCTATAATACTTTCGAACCTAGATCCGTACTCCTCCTGGCTTAGTCCTGAGAGAGTACCAGTGAAGCTTCGTATGAGATAGGAAAGAATCCAGCCTCCCACTACACTGTAGAATGACAGAATAATAAATGAAACCGCAACTCCTCCGTAACCCAGCAAATGCCACGCTGTACCTGGCGCCAATTTCCTGTATGCGGTCACAGCGTCTTTTTGGGTTTTCCGACCGATAATAAATTCAGCCAGCAAGATTGGAGCACCGATAAAAATAGTTAAAAGTAGAAAGATAACAAAAAAGATTCCGCCTCCGTTTGTACCAGCCATATAAGGAAACTTCCAGATAGCCCCGAGACCAATAGCAGATCCGGCCGCAGCCAAGATAAACCCAATCTTAGAAGTCCATTGTTCATGCTTGTTCATAATAAAACCCCTTTACAATATCAGAAAAGTATTTTTCAATGTTACTATGAATTTTGGGAAAAGTGTAGTTTTTTTGATAAAAGGCAAAGTGGTAAAAATTTAAACCAGAAATGAAACAAATGATAAATAGCAGCGTTATATAAGGGAGATTGCTAACTCACGCAGTTTCTAGGAATCAATAGAGCAGGAATAAAGGGGGTATGGGGGGATGAAAGAGGATGAGTTGATAAGCAAAGCTCGGGATGGCAGCATGCAGGCCTTTGGTGAGATTGTTGATATCTATTCCCCAGTTGTCCGAAAATTTGCATTTCAGCTTGGAAACCGCTACGAGGAAATAGATGACATCACCCAGGAAGTATTCGTCAGAGTATACCGGTTTCTTGATCAATTTTCACAAGCCAAGTTCACGACATGGCTTTATAAAATTACACTCAATGTAACAAGGGACTTCTCACGTAAGCAAAAGCGCCAGCTAAGTAAAGTACTTAAGTTTAAGAAAGAACCCAAGCCGGCAGCAGTGCTAGTTGAGGAAAAACTTCTCCGTAATGAGGAAGACAAATTGCTTCATTTTTGCATTCAAAAACTAGATGAAAAATATCGAATTCCGATTATCTTATTTTACTTCCATGGAAAAAAATACGAAGAAATCGGTGATATCCTGGGCCTATCACTAGCAAATGTAAAAACAAGGTTATTGAGAGGCAAGGAGAACTTAAAAAAAATGCTAGCTGATGCGGAAAAGAGGGAGGGTAAGTTTCATGGATGATAAGTTGCTGGAAGAGCGTCTTTCAAACTTAAAGGACAGTTATGACAACATGCCAGAAGATACAAGAAAAGGAGAAATTCTGGCAGCCATCAAAACAGAGCAGAAACGCAAACTTCCCAAGCAGTGGCATCACCTTCCCTATGTAGCGAGTTTCATAGGAGTAGGGATGATTGCAGGTATTCTGTTCATGCAATTCGCCGGGGATTTTGGAATCTCACCAGGCAGTGAGACAGAAAATTCCCACACTAGTTCGGCTGCTCTGGCAAATCAGAATGAAATTGACAAAACGTTTATTGAGCTAAATGAATATTACAATCAAAAACACGAGGAAGCCGAGACAGAACTTGGCATGGAGACGGATGAGATTTTTATTGCCCGCGAGATTCGTTCAAGGCTGATTGAAGAAGAAGCAAATGTTAATCATATTCGTGAACCTAGCAAGGAGGATCTTGCTGATCTTAAGTCAAGGCTAATCAAATTAATGGACGAAGAATTTACAACTCCAGCCCAATTGATAAAAGAGATAGAGTCAAATCCGAACGGTCAAAAAACAGATCAATTAATCGAGGGCCAAAAATTACTCAGTAAACTGGATGGATATAAAAGGCACTATCAATATTACTTGTTGTCATCTTTATATTTAGGGCAATTGAGTGAAGCAGAGAAGGCTGCACTAGTTGAGCAGCTGCAAAGCGGTGAATCAGAAGTAATTAACGTTCTTGTTCAAGGGGCAGAGGATAATGGCTACAGGGTAGTTTCAGAAAAAGGGCAGCTAGTGGTGCAAATTGACTATAAAGGTATTGCCGAAAAATTAACTGATGCTTTACCTGCAGACTTTCGTGAGTTTTTACATTTGAAGGACGTACAGGTGTTTACAAATGATGGGACCTTGATTTTAGCTTGGAAAGAGATCGGGGATTTGCTGGTCCGGTATGAGGAATTATATAGTAGTACAAATAGTTCTATAATTAAAGACTGGATAAAATCAGATGTTGGACATTCTTTATACCCGCTTTTTGTACTTGGTCACTCTTCTAACTCCTTATTCAAGGAAAATGAATTGAAATCAGAGGTTCGAGCCGCATATAGCTATGTAACTGCTGAATATCCGTCTTTTTCAACAGCTGCCGCAATAAAAGTGGAGCTTGAAGCATTAAAGCTGAACAGTTATAAAAAACCATTAAATTTTGAAGAAAAACTTGTTCTGCTTCCAGACTATTTAAACATGCCGAAAGATCTGCAGCAGGCTGGAATGAAACCGATTGAAGAGCCCATTTTACCTCTCTCAGACCAGTTGATGGAAGTATACGAAACGTTTAGGGCTGAAAAATCAGAGGAGGCCCTTATAGGAGTTGGCCCCTTCAATATAATGCGCTTATATTATTACGCCGATTCAATCAAGGACTATTCGACAAAGTATGCTTTATACTCTGACGCTGCCCAGCTTCCAGCACTGGAGGATTATATTGAAGATCAGTCTGAGAAACCTGTTTCTTTAGCGGACTCGTTGGAAGGCTACCGGTTTGCTACTTTATATTATACTGACGGGGATCGCCGCCAAATTAAAGGGCTCCGGCTTCGCTTTGATAATAATATGGAGGGATTGTTGTTTGGTATGACTCATGAAAATGGAGTGTGGAAGGTTAATTTTCTGCCTCTGCAATAAAGTCCGGGAGACAAGGAGTGCCTTTTTTCGACAACCTGCTGACATAATTTTTTGATAAATCCTCCTTTCTGTGATATAATTTTATATTGCGTATAAAAGTGATAAATTAAATCATATTTAGGAGTGTTCCCATGTCAGAAAAGATTGAAGTAGGAAGCGTAGTAACAGGTAAAGTAACAGGCATCCAGCCTTATGGAGCGTTTGTTGCACTAGATGAAAATACACAAGGGCTTGTTCACATTTCCGAAATTACACACGGATATGTAAAAGATATTAACGACCATTTAAAAGTGGGCGACGAAGTAAACGTGAAAGTTTTATCAATTGATGAAGCAGCAGGAAAAATCGGGCTTTCAATCCGCGCAACTGAAGAAGCACCTGAACAGCCTGCCAGAGCGAAAAAGCCACGCAATAAGCGCCCTGCAGCTGCAGTTACTCATCAAGATGATAACTCACAGGGATTTAATACACTTAAGGATAAACTTCAAGACTGGATCGACCAATCAGAACGTGAAGATCTCCTAAAGAAGTAAGACACAAAAAACCGGGCCTCCCGGTTTTTTTTTGATTAAGACCATCCAATATTACCCATTAACCTAGATAAGCCCATGATTTTATACAATCGCTTTCAGGGGTTACAATAGATAATATCTAGACCATTCTATTGGAACGGAGGATTCTTATGGCTAACAAATCAAACTCTTTAATTGAGCAAACTGAAAAATATGGTGCTCCAAACTATCACCCTTTGCCAATCGTCATTTCAAAAGCAAAAGGCGTCTGGGTAGAAGATCCCGAAGGTAATAAATATATGGATATGCTTAGTGCCTATTCTGCGGTCAATCAGGGCCACTGCCACCCTAAAATTATTGAAGCGCTAAAAGATCAGGCTGACAGGGTCACTTTAACCTCGCGTGCTTTTCATAATGATCAGCTTGGCCCTTGGTACGAAAAGGTTTGTAAGCTGACTAATAAGGAAATGGCTCTTCCAATGAATACCGGTGCTGAAGCTGTTGAAACGGCTGTTAAGGCAGCACGCCGCTGGGCTTATGATGTCAAAGGCGTAGCAGAAAACCAGGCGGAAATCATTGCCTGTGTTGGGAATTTCCATGGCAGGACCATGACTGCAGTTTCATTGTCATCAGAGGAAGAGTATAAACGAGGATTTGGTCCGATGCTTCCAGGAATTAAACTTATTCCATACGGTGACCTTGATGCGCTGGAGGAAGCTATTACGCCAAATACAGCTGCTTTTATAATTGAGCCAATTCAAGGAGAAGCAGGGATTGTCATTCCGCCGCAAGGCTTTATGAAAAAAGCACTTGAGACTTGCAAGGAGAAAAACGTGCTATTTATTGCTGATGAAATTCAGGCGGGCCTTGCACGTACAGGTAAAATGTTTGCCTGTGAATGGGAAGATGTCGAGCCTGATATGTACATATTGGGTAAAGCCTTAGGCGGTGGGGTTTTCCCAATCTCTTGCGTTGCAGCTGACAGTGATATACTTGGAGTTTTCAACCCTGGATCACACGGATCAACATTTGGCGGGAACCCAATGGCCTGTGCTGTATCCATTGCTGCCTTGGATGTGCTCTTGAATGAGGATCTTTCCGAGCGCTCATTGAGGCTTGGAGAGTATTTCATTAAACAACTGACTGAAATTAAGAACCCTAAAATTAAGGAAGTCAGGGGCCGCGGTCTATTTATTGGAGTAGAACTGACCGAACCGGCCCGGAAATATTGTGAGGAATTGAAAGAACAGGGACTATTATGTAAAGAGACACATGATACAGTTATCCGGTTCGCTCCTCCGTTAGTAATCAGTGAAGAAGACCTTGATTGGGCAATTGAACGCATTAAATTAGTTCTATCCTGACCACTGCAGGAGATAAAGGGACATGTAGACATTAATATCAAAAAGCCGATCTCCTTCCGAATATTTGGAAGGAAATCGGCTTTTTCTTAGCGGACATCTAAAATAGTATACCTGCAAATTAGCAGCGGCCTCGCAGCTGTGCAGGAGACTTTGTTTGAATGCTGTTTAAGGCGCTCATATTATCTATTGTCTAGCTGCGCCTCCTAGAATTTCAAGAAACTGCAGCCAACCCTAAGAAATATCCCTTTTTAGAAGGCTTCAGTTCTATGTTTCTAAGCAGTCGGCTTAGCTTATCTGGTTGGTCTAGTTTCAGGAGATTTTTCTGCTTGTTCACTTGGTGCGAACAATAGCCCAATATTGATTAAGCCAGCGATACCGACTAAACCATAGATAATTCTGGCTAAAGCAGATGTCTGCCCTCCAAAAATTGCGGCTACGAGGTCGAATTGGAAAAATCCAACCAATCCCCAGTTAACGGCGCCGATTACGGTAAGGACTAGTGCAATACGTTGTATGGTACTCATGTAGTTTCCTCCTTTAGATGGCTTCGTTATAGGTTTGTGCATTGAGTTCAAATTTATGCATGCATGGAAAAGGAAATAAAACGTAATTTTTGCATTACAGATGCAAGTAACAGATAATAATAACGAAAAAGGAAGGTGAATGATTTGGATAATTTCACATTTTGGAATCCAACTAAATTAATATTCGGAAAAGACCAGCTACGGCAGTTAGGTAAGGAAGTAGGCAGGCATGGAAAAAAGGTCTTACTTGTGTACGGTGGTGGAAGCATTAAGAGAAATGGATTATATGATAATGTTCTTAAGCAATTAAATGAGCTTGGCGCCGAAGTTCACGAACTTTCAGGAGTTGAGCCGAATCCACGCTTAACGACTGTCCGCAAAGGGGTTGAAATTTGTAAAACTGAGAGAATAGAATTCCTTTTGGCTGTTGGCGGCGGAAGTGTGATTGACTGTACAAAGGCGATTGCTGCGGGGGCAATGTATGATGGTGATCCTTGGGATCTTGTCACCAGAAAAGCGGCGGCCAAAAAAGCCCTTCCATTCGGAACGGTGTTAACCCTTGCAGCTACGGGGTCGGAAATGAATGCAGGTTCGGTAATTACAAATTGGGAAACAAATGAGAAGTACGGCTGGGGCAGTCCTGCTGTCTTCCCGAAATTTTCAATCCTGGATCCAGTCAATACTTTTACCGTACCACGGGACCAAACAATCTACGGGATTGTTGATATGATGACACATGTATTTGAGCATTATTTCCACTTGGAGGAAAGTACTCTTCTGCAGGATCGGATGTGTGAATCCTTGTTATTGACAGTGATGGAAACCGCACCCAAGCTCCTTGAAGATCTTGAGAACTACGAACACCGTGCCACAGTCCTATATTCCGGCACAATGGCTTTAAATGGAATGCTTTCTATGGGTTATCAAGGGGATTGGGCTACTCACAATATCGAACATGCAGTGTCTGCAGTTTATGATATTCCTCACGGAGGGGGCCTGGCCATCTTATTCCCCAACTGGATGAAGCACAATCTGAAAGTAAAGCCGGCGCGTTTCAAAAAGCTTGCCGTCCGTGTCTTCGGAGTGAATGCTGAAGGAAAAACAGATGAAGAAGCTGGACTGGAAGGAATAGAGAAGCTTCGTGAATTCTGGGATAGCATTGGTGCACCATCACGACTTGCTGATTATGATATCGATGATAGCAAACTTGACGTCATGGCTGATAAAGCAATGGTGAATGGAGAGTTTGGCAACTTTGCGAAATTAAAGCGAGAAGATGTGTTAGAAATTTATAAAGCTTCATTATAATTTTTGAGAACCTGGCAGAATCTTGTCGGGTTTTTTTGACTTTTTAAAAAAAACTTAAATTTTTGGTTTACCTGCTAAGTTGCTGGGTAATTTTTATAACTGTAAGGCGAAAGACAAACTAACACTTCCTACATAAGGAAAAAATATTCATCATACTTCATGTAAATCGCAAACCATCTGAAAAGATGGGACGCAAAGTTTGGAGTCTACGGTAATGTTTCTAAATGAAACAATTACTATGATCGTCCGGCTGCCATGGATAAGCTACATTAGTCCCTGGCAGCTTTTTTTGTTGTCCAAAAAGGGTAAACCGGATTCAATGAATCCTTTGAAATAAATATAAGGAGTCCTGGGAAGGAGGCTATTTTCGGAATAAAAATACAGAATATTCCGCCTGTTAAGTGCGGACTTTTTCAAAAAAACTGAAAGAGGGGAAACACATTGACCAAAAATTTTGTTAAAAAGGCATCGATTTTGCTTACTATTTTCCTTGTTTTATTTACTTTATTGCCTGCCAGTGGAGCATTAGCTAATGAGAATGATAGTGGGAACAACTCAGCAAACATTGATGAAAACAATGAAAATCAGGTGCCAATAGAAACTGGAGAGGCAATAGTTAATGATGATGAGGTGTCAATAGAAACTGGAGAGGCAATAGTTGATGATGATGAGGTGTCAATAGAAACTGGAGAGGCAATAGTTAATGATGATGAGGTGTCAATAGAAATTGAAGAACCAATGGTTAGTGATGATCAAAAGTCATTGGAAAGTAAAGAAATCCTAAATACTGAAGGCCAAGACTCAGATGAAACTGAAACTGCCCTGATTAATGAAAATCAAGAAAAAGTTGAAGAACCCATTGTTAGTGAGAACAATGAATCTGCGGAGAATGGAGAAACGACAACGCAGGAATCTAATGAAAAATCTCAGGGGAAAGAGAGTGAGGAACTAGAAGACAATGAAGAGGCTTCAGGAGAGATTACCAATGCTCTTAACGTTAAAACCGAAATCCATTTGCATTTAAATGCATGTATTGATCAAATCAGCAAGGTACTCGTGAACCTGAAAGGTGAATTGCATGAGATGTCTAATCCGGGCAATTCCCCAATATATACGTACCCAGATGATGGTACTTATATCAAGGAAGACGTTGTTGGGTTTAAGGTGGTTACAGAAGATGGAGAGGAAACAGAGATCCATTCAGATAGTTTGAGATTAGACGTGGGAAAAGAAGCAGAAGGAACTATTAATTACTGGCAAGATACATGTGAGAAAACAGAGGATTCAGACGGCGGGACCAATAATGAAAATAACAACGATCAAGAGACTGAAGAACAAACTGACACCCCAGGCCAAGAACCTGAAGAGACTGAAGAAACACCAGCTAGTGACAACACAGTAGAAACACAAATTAACTTGCATTTAAATGCATGTATTGATCAAATCAGCAAGGTGCTCGTTAACCTGAAAGGTGAATTGCATGAGATGGCTAATCCGGGCAATTCCCCAATATATACGTACCCAGATGATGGTACTTATATCAAGGAAGACGTTGTTGGGTTTAAGGTGGTTACAGCAGATGGAGAAGAAACAGAGATCCTGTCAGAAAGTTTGAGATTAGACGTAGGAAAAGAAGCAGAAGGAACTATTAATTACTGGCAAGATACATGCGAGAAAACAGAGGATTCAGACGGCGGGACCAATAATGAAAATAACAACGATCAAGAGACTGAAGAACCACCAGCAAATGACGACAATACAAGAAACACACAAATACACCTGCATTTAAACGAATGCATTGACCTAATTAGCAAGGTGCTCGTTAACCTGAAAGGTGAATGGCATTCGATGGAAAACCCGGGAAACTCCTCCATATATACGTACCCAGACGGTGGGAAGTATATCAAGGAAGAGGTTAGAGGATTTAAGGTGATTACAGTCGCTGGAGAAGAAACAGAGTTCCACCCAGATAATTTGAGGCTAGACCTCGGAACCGAAGCCGAAGGAACAATCAACTATTGGCTGGAAGACTGTGAAGTATCTGAGGATGAAAATAACCAAGATGGAACACCAGATAATGACGGTAAGGAAGACGAAGCAACTGAAGTTCCAGAAGAAGATAAAAACGGGGAAGGCACAAAACAAGGTAATGAAGAAGATGAAGCAGATGAAGCAGGGACGCCTGGAGGCGAGGATGCTGATAATGGGGGAGAAGTAAACGATTCTGATGGCTCTCAAGGGGACAAGTACAGTGATGGGGTACTCCCACAAACAGGAGAGAAAAGTAACATGATGTTTTATGTGTTAGGATCTTTACTTGCTGCAGCCGGAGCTATGCTTCGTTTCAGAAAGACATCGGTTTAATAATGCAGGTGAAATAGAGGGGAATTCTTTCCCCTCTATTTTTTTACCAAAAAAAGAGGTGATTGGATGAGAAAACTAGTATCTTTTCTATTAATAGCTAGTGGAATAGCAGTATTCTTTTACCCTTCGGCCATCGATTTCTACTTTGAATATCAGCAGGATAAGTTAATTGAAGCATGGGATAATAATGACCCATCTTTAAGGGCGGAGGCTTCAGGAAATGCCGAATCTGCGCAAGAAAGCTATGCCAAGCTGGACAAAGTATTTGTGGATTATTCTTCTCAACCGCAGGAAGACGTCACAGTGGAAGATGATCAATCAAAGATTAAAGAAAAGACAGACACAGAAGGGGTAAGAATGGTCACAAAACCAGAAGCAGAAACGCAAATGGCAAGTCCGACTGCCGAAGCAAACTCTCAAACTTCTAGAATGCTGGGCATCCTTGAGATTTCAAAGATTAGTGTAAAGCTTCCCATCCTTGCAGGGGCTACTATGCAGAATTTGGATGTTGGAGCTGGCCATTTAAGTGGGACGGTTTTTCCTGGAGAGGGTGGAAATGCTGCGATAGCAGCCCACCGCAGCCGTTCGTATGGAAAAATGTTCAACCGGTTAGATGAACTCGATTCAGGTGACATCATAAGCGTTAGGAATAAGGAGCAGACAATTCAATATAAAGTTACCAGCACCCAAGTAGTCACGCCCTCTGATGTTTCTGTTCTAGGAAGCACTGGTAAAGACACCGAGACACTCACGCTTATTACATGTACGCCGATTGAAACGGCTACACACCGGCTAATTGTTAAAGCAGAGAGGATTAACTGATTGACAGAGAAAAAGTCGAGTCTTCAAGGAGTAGGAAAAGTATAAAAGTCAATGTTAAAAAAGCTTCACAATTGGACACGCTTACAATGTGGGTGTTCCTTGATTCTTGGCACACGTTTCGATAAAGTGAGAAAGAAATAAAAATTAATGGAGGATCAGAGATGACACATGTGCGTTTTGATTACTCAAAGGCTCTCGATTTCTTTGGTGAGCATGAGGTTACATATTTAAGGGATTTTGTGAAAGTTGCCCATCATTCACTTCACGAACAAACCGGTGCAGGAAGTGATTATTTAGGCTGGATTGACCTTCCTGTTGATTATGACAAAGAAGAATTCTCTCGCATTCAAAAAGCTGCTGAAAAAATTAAAAAAGATTCTGATGTTTTAGTCGTTATTGGAATTGGAGGATCTTATCTGGGTGCTAGGGCAGCCTTGGAACTTTTGCAGCATAGTTTTTATAATGCTCTTCCAAAAGAAAAGCGATCCACCCCGCAAATCATTTTCGCAGGAAATAATATCAGTTCTTCCTATATGAAAGACTTAATGGATTTGCTAAATGGCAAAGACTTTTCTGTTAATGTTATTTCAAAGTCTGGAACAACAACAGAACCAGCAATTGCATTCCGGATTTTCAAAAAACTGCTTGTAGAGAAATATGGTATCGAGGAAGCGCGCCGCCGAATTTTTGCTACAACGGATAAGGCTAGAGGAGCTCTAAAAACGCTGGCTGATGAAGAAGGGTATGAATCCTTTATTATCCCGGATGATGTTGGAGGGCGCTATTCTGTTTTAACAGCAGTTGGTCTATTGCCTATTGCAGTCGGTGGTGCTGATATTGAGCAGATGATGCAGGGTGCAGCCAAGGCAAGAGAAGACTTCAGTAAGTCTGAACTAGAAGAAAATATAGCGTACCAGTATGCGGCTGTCCGAAATGTTCTTTATAACAAAGGCAAAACGATTGAGATGCTAATTAATTATGAACCAGCACTTCAATATTTTTCTGAATGGTGGAAACAGTTATTTGGAGAAAGTGAAGGAAAAGACCAGAAAGGAATTTTCCCAGCATCAGCAAATTTTTCGACTGATCTTCACTCAATGGGACAATATGTTCAAGAGGGGAGGAGAGACCTGTTTGAAACGGTTATCAAGGTTGAAAAAGCCCGTCATGAACTGACCATTGAAGAAGAAACAAGTGATCTGGATGGATTAAATTATCTTGCCGGCAAAACTGTTGATTTTGTTAATAACAAGGCATTCGAAGGCACGATGCTTGCTCATACTGATGGCGGGGTTCCAAACTTAATTGTGGAGATCCCAGAGTTAAATGAATACACTTTTGGCTATCTTGCCTATTTCTTTGAGAAAGCCTGTGCCATGAGCGGCTATCTGCTTGGTGTTAATCCATTTGACCAGCCAGGTGTTGAGGCTTATAAGGTGAATATGTTTGCATTGCTTGGAAAACCAGGATTTGAAGAAAAGAAAGCCGAGTTAGAAAAACGACTTAAATAAAAGAAAAGAGGGTGTCTCAAAAGTGAACTAGGCCCCATATTTCGGACACTTTAATAAAAAGTGCCTATGCTGCTAATAAATGATCCCGGTATTGTACCGGGGTCATTTTCTTTAATCCCCATTGATACCGTTGACAGTTATAATCTTCAATCACACGGTCT
>NZ_JABUNR010000019.1 GCF_013343715.1 Mesobacillus harenae | reverse complement strand
TAGACCGTGTGATTGAATATTATAACTGTCAACGGTATCAATGGGGATTAAAGAAAATGACCCCGGTACAATACCGGGATCATTTATTAGCAGCATAGGCACTTTTTATTAAAGTGTCCGAAATATGGGGCCTAGTTCAGGTAAATCGCCATCCTTTTTTTATGCTCCATTTCTTGCATGCAAGACGTTCTCTTTCATGTAACTATGAAAGAACCATTCACCGCCGGCAATCAGCAGTGCAGAAAACAGTGCTCCCCATATTAATGATTGTGTGGGCTCCATTAGAACCGTACCTAAGCCCCAAATCAGTATAAATGCCAGCCCAAAATCAGCAAGCGTAGCCATCATATTGCTGGTCCTGGGGAGAAAAAATAAATCTCCAAGCACGTAAGAAACAAGACCGAGCACCAAAGTCATAATGAGTACATCGCCGAACCCGGCTCCATACCCAAAACCCATTATTAAGAAAAGAACTACAATTGTCATGACACCTTTTATTGCAAGTGCCTTTCCATGTTCCATATTGTACCCCTCCTTTTATTCCTTACAATTCCCGTCCACACGTTTTTTAATCCTCTATTCAGCTTAAATGTGCTACAATTTCGCTTTTGATTTTCATATTTAGTAAAATGAATAATATGTATCACTGACAATATACTAGCGGAAACCTATTTAAGGGAAACTGCCGAAAGGAGGAGACTAATGGAGCCGGTTATCATGAAAAAGGTTCAAGATGCTTTGGATCACTTTGCAAACAAAGAGGTATATATCCATATGGAGACAACAAACGGAGCATATGCCTCACACCACAATGAATCGTTCTTCTCAGCAGGTGCCTATATCCGCAATGCCCAAATTAACTATGAGCATGGGAAAATTACAGGAAACGGACCATACCGCGTTGGACTAAAATTAGCCATTGGCTGGGTTTATGCTGAAGGAATTACCCATTTTGAATTAGATGACAAAAATAGACTGTTAATGGCAGGCCACGACTTTGATGGAAAATTGGCAGTTGCCCTGCAAATTAGCGAAACTCCGTTTAATTAATACATATGAATAAAAGGAGGTCTTGAAATGGAAAAAGAAACTCAAGTGCTAGTTGTGTTTCCCCACCCCGATGATGAAGCGTTTGGAGTCTCAGGTACAATCGCGACTCATATCAATATGGGAACACCAGTAACCTATGCTTGCCTTACGCTAGGTGAGATGGGACGCAATATGGGAAACCCTCCCTTTGCAAATCGCGAAACACTGCCGCTTATCCGTGAATATGAATTAAAAGAAGCTGCTAGAATACTTGGGATTTCAGATTTACGCCAGCTGGGATATCGTGATAAAACAATTGAGTTTGAGGATGAGGCGAAGCTTACTAATGCCATGGCAGCTCTAATAGCTGAGGTTAAGCCGTCTCTGATTATTACTTTTTATCCAGGCTATTCTGTCCACCCTGACCATGATGCATGCGGGGCTGCGGTAGTAAGGGCTGTAGGACAGCTGCCTTCTGATAAGCGCCCTAAACTTCACTGTGTTGCATTTTCTAATAACTGTGTCGAAGAAATCGGCGAACCTGATATTGTTCACGACATCAGAGCTGTTGCCGATACAAAAATAGATGCCATAAAGGCTCACCGCTCCCAGACACAGCTGATGGTCGAAAATATGGCGGAAAAACTGAAAGACAATGACCCAGCAATGATGAAATGGGTATATAATGAACGCTTCTGGACATACAAATTCTCGTAAAAATCCATCTATAAGATGGATTTTTCCCTTTACAATTTTGGAAAAGCACGATCCTTACGACATGAAAAAGCACGCCTTTCTTAAGGCGTGCTTTGTTTTGTTATAGCCCGTATGAACTCAAATCCTGCCTGGGTATGTTTTTAGAGACTAGCTTTCTTACTTGTAATTTGATTTCTGCTAAAGACACTTGCGGTTCGCGGTCAACACAGCTGTGAAGTAGCAAAATTATGATAGGCTACTTCCCATTTATAGCTGAAAGCGGGATACGATAGAGCTTATCATCAGTCTCATCAGGGGTTCCGCGACCATCAGTATTATTGCTGATAAAATACATATAGTCTCCGTCGATCATTACGTCCCGGATGCGCCCAAGTCCTGAAACCACTTCATTCGTTTCATTTTCTTTCAGGTTGAATACGCGGATTGCCTGGCCTCTTAGGGAAGCAGCGTATAATTTATCATTTGAGATCGCGATTCCGGATGGCGCCCAAGTTGAGTCTCCCGAGTTAAAAATCGGGGTTTCCATTCCTTCTCTTTCTTCGTCTCCCTTAATAAATGGCCATCCATAATTTTTCCCTGCCTGTATCTGATTAATTTCATCCTGAGCGGAGGGTCCATGTTCACTTGCGTACATCGTGCCTCCCTCTTTCCAGCCAAGGCCTTGCGGATTTCTGTGGCCATAGCTATAAACGAAGGAGTCTTTAAAGGGGTTATCCTCAGGAACAGTGCCATCAAAGTTTAACCGAAGAATTTTGCCGCCCAGCGACTCGACATTTTGTGCTATTTCTGGCTCAGATGAAGCATCACCAGTTGTTGCATAAAGCTTATTATCAGGGCCAATTTTAAGACGGCCTCCGTGGTGAACTTGGCCGCTCGGAAGCTTGTCCAGCAGCACCTTAGCTTCAGTCCATCCCTCTCCTTCAGCTAACAATTCAACAATACGGTTGAACTGGCCGGTAGCATCCTGGTAGGTATAATACGCATACGCACGGCTGGTTTCATTAAAGTCAGGGGAAAGCACAAAACCTAACAACCCCGCTTCAGGAGCATTGGATAACGGCTTATTTAGCCTGACGTCTTGTCTAGTCATTTGGCCGGTCTCTACCTTAACAATCGCTCCTGGACGTTCACTTAAAAAGAATGTTTCACCGTTTTTTGCGATTGACCAAGGGACGTTTAGCTGTTCTGCCAGTACTTCTGCTGCTTCTGTTTGAACAAACGTCTCTTCGTCAGATCCACCAGGAGATTGACTGCTTTCACTATTATCATTTGAACATGCAGCAACTAAGGATAGAAGCATCAGCCATACAGGGATCAGGATCTTCCCCATCTAACCACTCCTTTTTTAGGCTCTTTTAAAGCTTGGCTGTTGATTTTCGTTTCGCACTCTCAACACTGCTTAAATGCAACAATGTTCTTTAGCAGGACTACTTTATAAAATGTCACGAATTGCTTTTGCCACACCGCTTTCCTCATTGGTTAGGGTAACAATATCGCATTGCTCTTTAATCTGTTCGTCAGCGTTTCCCATTGCAACTGAACGGCCTGCCATCTTCATCATCGAAAGGTCGTTATAATTGTCGCCAATCGCCATTGTCTCTTTTAAACTGATGCCATTTGCTTTGGTGAACGCCTCAAGGGCAATGCCCTTTTGTGCTTTCAAGCTTGTGATTTCTAGGTTTTCATATCCTGACGAGGTAACATTAACTCCCTCTAGTTCAATAAGGGACTTTCTTGCAGTATCCAGCCTGTTTTCTAGAAACGAAAAAGCTAGCAGCTTATAGATTTGATAATCGTTATCTTCGAACAAAAAATCATAGCTATCAATCTTTTTAATTAATCCTTTATTAAACCGAACTTCTGCTGCTTTTGTAACCTTATCAAGCGGGGCATCAGGATTTGCACTCATAAAAATATCTACCATAATAGAAACCCCTATATCTGAGTCCGTCGTAAACGTGCCGTTGTTCGTATAGACTTCAAAATAAACCCCATTTTCTATTAGGCACATGGCTGATTCCCTAGCACTTTCTTTCATGAGAGGATTGGAAGATAACACCTCGCCCTGAATCGAACGGACCTCAGCGCCATTCACACAAATGATTGGAACCTCAACACCAGCTTCCTTCAACACAAAGGTTGCTTCCTGATAGGATCTTCCAGTTGCAATGACTACCTCGATTCCCTGAGCCTTGGCGTCTGCTATTGCCTTTATATTTCCGGCAGGAATCTGCTGAGTGGCTGTTAAAAGAGTCCCATCCATATCAATTGCTATGCATTTAATCATATATTTCACCTTCTGCTATGTATTTTACACCTTGCCATTCTAACATAATCGCCTTTTTATTCAATTGAGATACTCTCTGCCTTATCCCATAAAACAGGATTTATATTCCTTGGCTTGCTTAAAGGCTGATTTAACTGCCAATAATTTCATGACATGATTAGCCTGAAAATGTTATACTCTCCATTCTAGTATTTACTTGCGGGCTTTTCCAATTTGGAACTTAAACGTTTTTTAGCTTAAATTAGTGGAATAGCCTATATATAACAGTGGCAAGATAATCAGGGCTATAGCTATGTTTGCCTATCATTGATAGTGAGATGTTTAGACTCTTTCCGTAACAGGGTAAACATAAGGTATTCATTTTTCGTACTTAGACCCGCTCTTTTATCCGCATCTTATTTTCTGATATAAACTTTTCTGTTTATCTAGTTTGCCATATGAAGACTTAACGCATCGTTCAAGGAGGAACTCAATGGATTCTTTTCGCAATCAGGTTACTAAAGTATTTTGGATTTCAGCAGTTATCATTTTATTATTAGTTTTATTCGGTGCCTTTGCACCTGATCTATTTGAATTGGCCGCAGGAAAGGCGTTTGATTTTACCACCTATGCATTTGGCTGGTTTTATTTATTGTCGGTTTTATTATTTGTGATATTTTGCTTATTTCTTGCTTTCAGTAAATACGGGAGAATTAGACTTGGCGGGGATGATGACCGGCCAGAATACTCTTTTTTCACTTGGATTGGCATGCTGTTTAGTGCTGGTTTCGGAATAGGTCTTGTGTTCTGGGGAATTGCCGAACCTATGAGCCATTTCTTCACTCCCCCGACAGTTGGAACCGAAGCTATGACGAATGAAGCGGCGCGTACGGCCATGCGCTATTCTTTTTTCCATTGGGGTGTCAGCCAATGGTCTGTGTTTACGATGGTCGGCTTGGCTATAGCCTATTTTCAGTTCCGCAAGAAAGAGGATGGGCTGATTTCGACAACGCTTAAGCCTGTCATTCCAAAAAGGATTTATGGACAGCCATTTAAAGATACGATTGATATTATTGCTGTGATTGCCACCGTTATGGGAGTTGCAACCTCTCTAGGACTGGGGATTCTCCAAATAAATGGCGGTTTGAACGCGGCATTTGGCATTGCGAATAGCGGAACAATTCAAATTGTGATCCTATTAGTTATGACGGCCCTTTTTATCATCTCATCTTCAACGGGGATCGATAAGGGGATCAGATATTTAAGCAATCTGAACCTTACTCTAGCCTTATTATTAATGCTTTTCGTCTTCTTTACTGGACCAACTGTATTTATTTTAAACTCGTTTACATTAGGATTAGGAGACTACCTTTCTAACTTTATTACGATGAGTCTTCGTCTCACTCCTTATGCGGGAGGAACGTGGATAAGAGACTGGACTATCTTTTATTGGGCATGGGCGATTGCCTGGTCGCCATTTGTTGGAGCTTTTATCGCCCGGGTTTCCCGTGGTCGTACCATAAAAGAATTTGTGATTGGAGTACTAATGGTTCCACCGCTTATCGCCTTATTATGGATTGCAGTTTTCGGCGGCACTGCCCTGCATTTTGATTTATTTTCTGGAACAGGTATTGCTCAGGCTGTTAATCAAGATGTTACATCAGCACTTTTCAATACATTTGATTTGCTGCCTTTTCCACTCCTGACATCACTGTTCTCGATTTTGTTAATCTTTACGTTTTTGATTACATCGGCTGATTCAGCCACTTATATTCTTGGAGTTATGACCGCCAGAGGAGTCATAAACCCATCGCTTGTAGCACGGATTATCTGGGGGATTTTAATCGGAGCGATTGCTGGAGTACTCCTGGTCAGCAGCGGGCTGGCAGGACTTCAAACAGCATCACTTGTATCTGCTTTGCCATTTACGATTATATTATTTTTAATGGGGGCAGCACTTTTGAAGCTGCTCTCGAAAGAAGTTATCCCTAAAAAGAAAACTAAGCTCTAAACCAAAGTGGCCTCTACCCTAGAGGCCATTTTCTATAGAGCAGTGTTTTAGCTTAACTATCCTATTTCCCTAAAAAGGGCTTCTGCCTATCGCACATATCCGTTTATTCCATAGGCTATTATGGGTGAAGATAACACTCCCGAAAATAGATACATTGGTATATTGAAAGGAGCAGCGATATGTACGGATATTATCCTGGCGAAGAGGTAAATTATGAAAGACAATTTGGTTCAGATGACTTTTATGGTGCACAAGGGACGGGGTTTAGTTTCCCTGGGACACAATACGGACAGTTTGATGGCTTAGGACTACCTGGAACAGGTTACGGACAATTCGGCGGTTCTGGTTACCCTGGAACGGGCTATGGACAGTTTGGCGGATATGGCTTCCCTGGCACAGGTTTTGGACAATTTGGCGGTTCTGGTTACCCTGGAACAGGCCATGGCCAATTTGGCGGATACGGTTTCCCTGGTTACGGATACGGGCATCATGGACATCACGGTGGACATCACGGCGGGCATCATGGACATCACGGTGGACATCATGGCGGGCACCATGGACACCATGGATTTCCTGGATACGGGTACAGATAGATGATAAGGTGACAGGCACCATCCAGAAAACTGGATGGTGCCTGTCACCTTAGTTAGTTATACTTACTCACATTCTGTTGTGAGCTGTTGTAATTGCTGGTCAATGTCTGCTGTAATGGCATCGACTTTGCTAAAGTCCATTGCATTAATATAGATCGCCTCGAGCTTGTCACGAAGATTCTTTGCTCCGGCTAAAGCAGCTGTTGCCTGTTTCATTTTTACTTTATACCGGACTGAAATACCGTATAATTCTTGCTTATATTTTTCATCCGTTCCCGGCGTAATCAGCTTTTCATACATATCAATAACTTCATCATTATCCCGTTCCGGAAAATATTCATGAGGAGCGGTGCTATCGAAAATGGCAATCCCCAATTCCCTTAAAATTAGCATATCTAAGCTTTGAGGATCAAACCCGCAATGGTACACCTCTACATCAAAGCCGCGCTGTTCTGCTTGTGCAGCAACTTTTTTCAGCAATGTTGACTTCCCAGAACCGGGACGACCCTTTATTAAGTATCGCTTCGGAACCCCTTCCGTTAGGTTAGGAACAAAATCAACTGCTCCAATTGGGGTGGCCGCACCAAGAAACCGATGGCGGATATCCGATTTTTTATTTAGCCCCTTATCTTCAAAAAATCTCAAAATCAGCTCATTCGTAAGAATATCTGCTTTAGAAAAGTCCATATTATCAATATAGATTTTCTCCCACTCATCATGCACTTTAAGTGCTTCATCAAACAAACTGTATGCCTTCTCAAATGATGTACTTATTTCTGCTGAAAGGGCTAGAATCTCATCCCGCTTCCCTTGTAATTTACATGAGTCCCACGCTGTTCCAAGGTTGACGTATTCTTCAATAGCACCCGGTGCCTTTGGTTCAATAACATGAGGGGCAGTGCCATCAACAATTCCTGCCTTCAAGGCTGGAATAATCACTCCATCGATTGAGTGATTATCCGAAGAACAGTGAAGATACTCTATATCGTAGCCTTCCTCATTCCATTTGGAGCCAATTTTTTTCATGAGCGATGATTTACCGGTTCCAGGTCCGCCTTTTAAAATGAACAAACGCGATAGTCCTTGTAAACTAGACTCATATAAACTGTAAAACCCGCGAGCCGTATTGCCGCCTGCAAAATAGTTCACTATTTTTCCTGCCATTTTACTCAACTCCCATCGGCCGTTGCATAACGGCGGTTTTGTTTCTTTCTTACTATATGCAGCGGAGAATAAATGGGTGAATGCCTATATAAGAATTAATGTACTAAAGCGCAAGCGCTGTTAAGTAAAGTACACTAGTCACTAAGCGCCTGAGCCATGGATGCCGCAAATCACCCGACTTTCCACACTAGACAAAAAAAGCCCTGAATGGACTTTAAATTTAATTACAGATATTTGCCCATTGGCCTTTCGTCACTGTTTTTAAATCGTCTGGATTCACCTCTACTTGCATCCCTATTTTTCCGGCACTGACAATAATTAGACCTAAGCCTGATGCTTCTGTGCTTATCAAGGTTGGATAGAGTTTTTTCATACCGAGCGGAGAACATCCGCCTCTAATATAGCCTGTATGTTTTTGAATATCCTTAACCGGAAGCATTTCAACCTTTTTTTCTCCAGCCTCTTGTGCTGCCTTCTTTAGATCAAGCTCAGCACCAACTGGAATCACACACACATAGATGTTTTTGCTCGTTCCCTGAATAACAAGGGTTTTATAGACGCAATTAGGATCTCTTCCTATTTTTTCCGCAACTGACAGACCGTCAATTTTTCCATCATTGCTTTCGTATGTATAGACATTATAAGTAATATTCTCTTTATCCAGCAGTCTCATAGCATTTGTTTTAGACTGAGCCATCTGCTTTATCCACCCCGATACATTATTCTCCACAATAGAGTAACCTATAATGATCATCTTTTTCCAGTTTATTAGCATTACTATACTAAATATGTATAAGAACTGCCGTTTTCAATGAATAGATTTTCCAGTTCAGGGTATCAAAATAAATGTAATTTTTTTTGCTGTGTATGCATGTTTTTGTAATGTCTGGAAAAATTAACTACATTAACTCTAGTTATGGAGGCATTAATATGACACAAAACTCTAATATGAATTCCAAGTTACCACGCTTTCCAGAACCGCTTTGGCGTGAAACGGACCTTCCTTCCTTTCCAAAGCTGAAGCAAGACCTCGATGTTGATGTAGCCATCGTAGGAGGAGGTATATCCGGATTAACGACTGCCTACCTGCTGACGATGGAAGGCGTAAAAGTTGCTGTTATCGAAGCAGGCCAGATTCTAAATGGCACAACAGGCCACACAACAGCAAAAATAACCGCCCAGCATGGTCTTATTTATGATGAGTTTATTCAAAATTTTGGCGAAGAAACAGCAAGGCTTTATTATGAAGCAAACAACCGTGCAATAGACTTCATTCGAAATACGGTTGCGGATAAATCAATTGATTGTGATCTGTCAAAAGAAGATGCGTACATTTTTACGAATGCTTCTAATAAAATGGACAGCCTAATCAATGAATTTAAAGCCTATGAAAAATTAGGCATTAATTCAGATTATCTTTCTGAAATCCCGATTCCAGTAAAAAGCCAAGCTGCTATAGTTATGAGGGATCAAGCTCAGTTTCATCCACTAAAATATTTAAAAAGTCTTGTTCAATCGATTACTGATAATGGTGGAGCTATTTATGAACATACTACTGCAGTCAATATTGAAGAAGGTACGAATCCTAAAGTTATTACAAGAGATGGTCACAAAGTAACCAGCAGGCATCTCGTTGTAGCCTCACACTGGCCATTTTACGATATGGAAGGCTTCTTTTTTGCACGTATGTATCCTAAACGTTCTTATCTTATTGCAGTTAAAACTGACAAGGAGTACCCTGGCGGCATGTACATTAATGCAGAGAAGCCAACCAGGTCTCTCCGCTACGCAACCTATAATGGGGAGAAGGTCGTATTATTTGGGGGAGAGAACCATAAAACCGGTGTCGATGACGATACGATGGAAAACTATGAATCATTAGCCCAATTCGCATCTGAAACATTCGGTGTTCAGAACATACTTTACAGGTGGTCAGCTCAAGACCCTAAGACAATGGATAAAATCCCTTATGTTGGGCCAATGTCTGATGACCATCCAAACATTTATGTTATGACTGCCTATCGAAAATGGGGTATGACCAACGGAACAAACGCTGCCCTATTGATTCGAGACTATATTTTGGAGAGAGAAACTCCTTATAAAGACGTTTTTAAACCACAGAGATTTCATGCTAACCCTGATATTAAGAAATTTATTTCTATTAACCAGGATGTCGCAAAACACTTTATTAAAGGAAAGCTTGAGCATCCAAACCGGCAGCCTGAGGATTTAAACAAAAATGAAGGTGCGGTTGTGACGGTTAACGGAAAGCGAGCCGGTGCTTATAAGGACGATACAGGTGAGGTATTTGTTGTAGATACAACCTGTACTCATATGGGCTGTGAGCTTCACTGGAACAACGGAGAAACTACATGGGACTGTCCATGTCATGGTTCAAGATTTTCCTATAAAGGCGAAGTCATCGAAGGTCCTGCCGAGACACCACTCAAGCGAGTTAATGAAAAATAAGTCTACCTCAAAACCGTGCTCTTTTTGCGCGGTTTTTTTACTGTATAAAACACCTTTGGAATAATGATGAAATATTGGTTTGTTTACCCAAATGGTGGGTAAATAGAAGTACATTACTTCATTAAAATAAGGATAAAAGGTGTAGTCCGATGAGTATACGAAAAAAGATTGTTCTTTTTACTGCGTCTATCTTCCTATCCGGAATTATTATTCTCTTTTATGCATCCGAGACCATTTTATTAAAAAGATTTGCTGAGCTTGAAGAAGAAAATCTTCGGGAGAAACTGAATGCAGCAAAAGCAGCTTTGGAGCATGAGGTGTCGGTTTTTTCTAGGCAGACAGATGATATTGTAAAAAACCACCAGCTGGAGAGTACACACAACCCCAGACACCTTCGAGTTTTGGCAAGTGACAGTCCGGATACAATGCTCTTATTAACGGACCCTTCCGGAAATATTATTTCTAATAAAAGCAGCGAAATAAAAAGACAGAATATGTCTTCTTCCAGCTTATCCAATCTAGCCATAAGCTTATTATCTGCTCCTGCATCCAAAACTGAATCAATCCAAGACCTAGCCGGTATTCATGTTGTTCCTGAAGGTCCTTTGCTTGTCGCAATTCGTCCAATTGAGGTGGCAGAGAATGTTCATCAAACCCCTCTTTTTCTAATAGCTGTTCGTTTTTTAATGAACAGTGAGATTGACAGCCCTCTAGCCGCTTTAATTTCTAATGGCCAATTTAAAACCGTTTCACCTGAAGATGAAGGTCAACTTGCAGATACCAATAAAACGATTATCGAGACAGATGGATCTCATTTACTTAAAGGGGTGGCTGTTCTAGAAGACATTCTTGGCAATCCTCTGTTCTTATTTTTCGAAGAAGAACGAACCCTTTATTTAAAAGGGAGCGACAGTGTATCAGCCTTTATGATTATGACGATTTCTGTGGCTCTTACCTGTGTTCTAATGGTGTTGCTCCTTCTGGAAAAAACCGTGCTTAAGAGATGGGCTGGACTGATTAAAAAAATGTCTTACATTAGACAAAGCCAGAATTTAGCTGATCGTGCCATCATTACAGGTAAAGATGAAATTTCTAAAATGGAAAGGGAGTTCAACCAGCTGCTGGCCTCCCTAGAAAAGTCCCAGAAGAAGATTCTCCACCTTGCTTATCATGACAACTTGACCAACCTTCCGAATAGGGCATTTTTTCATGAAAGTTTTCAGTCAGCATTAAGAAAAGCTCAAAAAGGCCATCACTTTGTTGCTGTTCTTTTTATTGATTTAAATGGATTTAAACAAATCAATGATGCTCATGGACATGATATAGGGGATCAGGTATTAATTGAAGTAGCAAACAGGCTTAATATCTGTACACGACTAAGGGACGTTGCCTCGCGAATTGGCGGCGACGAATTTATTATTCTCTTGCCAGAAATACAAAGTGAAGCAGAGGCTGAACAAATAGCCATAAGGATACAAGAAGAGATTTCTAAGCCCACTTTTATTAAAGATCAATTGATCCCGCTGTCAGCAAGCATCGGGTCAAGCATCTATCCTATTGACGGCAGAGATTCCGAAACACTGCTAAGGAATGCGGATAAAAGAATGTATGTTGTGAAAGAGGCAGAAAAAGCCCTGCAAACAACAGTATAAGTTGAATCTAAAAATGGAATTAGAGCCTGCATTGCATTCGATTATTAGCCGCCTGTTCAGGTGGCTATTTTTATTCTCTTTCATAAACTAATAGAAAATAGAATTTAAAGGGGAAAAGCTGATGAAATCAAGCTATGAAGATGCCTTAGCCTATTACGGGATTGGAGGGGCCCATCCCGGAGGTCTCAATCTCACTAAAAAGGTCTTAAAGAAAATGTTATTAAGCGAAAGAACGAGGGTGCTCGATGCCGGCTGCGGGACTGGTCAGACTGCTTCGTATATTGTAAAAGAGTATTCCAGCAAAGTAACAGCAATCGATGTACATCCGATTATGCTGCAAAAGGCACATCATCGTTTTACACTAGACCGCCTGCCTGTTAAACTCCACCGCGCAAGTGTGGAGCTGCTGCCCTTTAAAGACGAAAGCTTTGACCTCGTCCTGTCAGAGTCTGTAACAGCCTTTACGGACAAGAACAAAACACTAAAGGAGTTTCTTCGTGTACTAAAACCTGCTGGAAGCCTTTTGGCTATAGAGATGACTGCAGAAAAGCCATTAACTGAAGATGAAAAACGCCGGATACTTGAGGTATACGGAATCACTAGAATCCTGACAGAAAAGGATTGGCTTAAATCCATAAAGGATGCTGGTTTTGCCAATTGCAGGATTCTCAGCTCACAATCTGTGTCTGATAACCTTAAAAGTTTAACAGCAGAAACAGTTCCTGAGCTGAACCCTTCTCAACATATTCCCGCAGTGTTGGATCAGATTCTAACTGAGCATTATAAACTGACCACTGACCTGGCAAAGAAACTTGGATATCGTGTGTATGAAGCGAAGCGGTAGCAATCTGTGTAACAAACTCCAAGACTAAAAGGGGGATCTAGCTTGTTAAGTAACGGATTGGTTCAGAGGGATACTAATACAGAATAAAGACATACACTGCGCCATATAGCAGGGTTGATCTCCGCTTCAGGCAGTCGCTTTCCGCGGGCAACACTTCAGCTTCCTCGGAAGAAAACCGCTTCCTGCGGGATCTTCAGTTGTTGCTTTTCCCGCTGGAGTCGACAGCCCTTCGCTCCGATCATGATGCTATTCACTTTAGAGAAGGAATACTATCGGAGGAAATACCCCGAAGACTCCTGCGGGAAAGCGTAGTGTATTTCCAGAGGGGCAGTTATGCAAAGAGCCGTAATCAATAAACAAGCATTAGCTTTTCTTATTTTTGATTAAGTGTCATTTTGCTCATTTTATGTAAATTCGTTTATAAAGACCATTTTTTCCTCGTCAACCAAGCCCCTCGCTTTAAGCATAGGGCTTTACCCCCTTTTAATCTTGCCGATCTTTTAAAAGAGTTTTATGAATCCATATCCCTGCCTGTGAGCCATCTCCCATTGCAATCGTCACTTGCTCGGAATGAGCCACAACGTCTCCCGCAGCCCAAACGTTTTCTACATTGGTCATCTTTGTCCTAGGATCCACAAGAATATGATTGTTTTGATGAAGTTCAACGCCCAGCTGCCTGGCTATCTGCGATTTCACTTCATTCCCGCCATAAGCGATAAACCCCCGCTGTCCTTCAATTTGTTCTCCGCCTTTAAGGATCACACCATTAAAGTCAGCCCCAATCGCTTTTACCTTCTCAATTGTCTCCTCAAGATAGTTAATCTGTTTTGCTTCTAGCTTCTCCAACAGTTCCCTGTCAACAGGCTTTCGCTCATGGTTAACAAAAACTAAATCCTTTGTCCAATAGGAAAGAGTCAGTGCCATGTTGGCACCTGTGTTTCCAGCCCCCATAACAATCGTTTTCTTATCCTTAACCTCATAGCCGTCACAATCCGGGCACACATACACACTGTTGCCTAAACATGGCATAATCTCAGGAAAGTCAGGGATCCGGTCGACAATGCCAGTCGCAAATAAAAGTCGCCGCGAACGATAGACTGTACCTTTTTCCGTTTCAAGTGTGAACCCCTCTTCGCTCCTTCCTGCGCCGATCACCCGGTCAATCACGAATTCTACTCCCATTTTTTTCGAATGCTCCCTGCCCATTTCTCGTAAGTGCTGCCCGCTTACTCCATCTGGGTACCCAAGTATGTTGTGGTAGCTGCGGCAAATCTTAGAGCGGCCATCGTCCGCATCAATGACAAGCACCCGATGCTGATAGCGCCCAAGCTGAATTGCTGCCTGCAGGCCCGCTATTCCACCACCAATGATTAGGCAATCATACATAAGTTCAGCTCCCTCTTTTTTTAAAAAATCTTTGTTAGCATCCTTCCCTTTTTTAGAAAGGTGCATAATCTTCGATCGTTTTTTATTTAAATTCAGCTAAGCTTTTAAAAAAAACAATAATTTCATCAAGCCCCCTTTTATTCTAGGCGGGGCTGACTGCCCTCAGCATCCTCTTTCTGGCAATACAAAAACCGCTCTAAAAAATACAGCGGCTTGGTTGGTCGGTCGGTTCATGATAAGTGTTAGATTGATAAGATGATTACTTGTTTACCTCAATAATCTCCTCAAAGGCAATCTCTTCCCCTTTATAGGTTAAAAGGCTATGGTCATTAGCATGGAGAGTCACCTTAATGGTATAGGTTCCTTTTTCAAAGTAATCCAGATTATAATATTGGCCATAAAGCCGATTTATCTTCTCCCCGTTTACATGAAGATGTGCATGGCCTTCATGAAAGCCCACGTCGTCGGTTCCTGCTTTTTCAGGGGTGAATGCAAAGTGATCGGTTCTGATACTCAAAAGCCATGCCCCCGAAGGATCCTGCTTTACAGAACCGCTAATAGCCGGGACGATTTTTCCCTCCGGAATATTCAATCTAGTGTGAAGATGGCTGCTGGCTTCGATAGCTGAATGGTTATGACCGTATTGATTATGAAAGTACAACATGATGGAAACGAACGTAAATAAGACTACAAAGCTAACAACTCTGTACATGCTGATTCCTTTCAATTTATTAAGCCCCAGCTGAGTCTGATTGTGTCTTTGGGTTCCGCTGGATGTACCAACCTATACCAGCTAGAAGTACACCCAGTGCCAGAAAGGCAAGGTCATATACCAGGGCATTTGGGTCTCCAGGCTTTACCCGATGGATTTGCAGGAGATGGTGGTTGACAATTCCTTCAACCAGGTTAAAGGTTCCGCCTCCAATTAGAAATCCTCCCACTAGTTTTTGAATTCCCTTATCATGATCGGATGGATTTCCTCCCAGCCATAACACAACCCCACCTGCTACTAGAGCAATTGAAACCCCTAAGTGAAACCATCCGTCGCTCATGATTTGTCCTGTCCTGGTAGTCTCCATATATACACTGTGCCACTGAAGCAGCTGATGAAAGATAATTCCATCCAATGCCCCTAAAAAACCAAAACCAAGCAGGAAGCTGCCAATTGTAATAAAGCGCTTTTTAGTATAAGTACTCATTCACTTTTTCTCCTTTTTATAGAAACCATAAAAGCTCCAAGTTATGGATAATTATATGCGTTGTCTGCATCCAGCTCCAGCACCCAGCGACTCGTGTACTTCGCCCACCTCCCTACGATAAGTCAACATCAAATCGCTTCCGCCGTCGTGTTTCCTTTATCTCAATCGGCGTGCTCCAGTCCTGTCTTAACGGGCGCTTGCGCTTTTGTTCCTGAAATTTCTGAACTTTTACATTTTCGCCTTATTTTAGCAGTACTAAACCCCCTTATTTCATGATTTCCCGGGCTATATTTACTCTAAAATACGATTCTGGTTTCCCATTGACAATATGGTCATTTCGTTTAATATCAAAACTAGAAAGATGAGATTAATGAAAAGAGGACCATATAATGCTGCCTTGCCATGATGATATTTTATTTTTAACGAAACAGCTAGTCGAGATCGAAAGCATAGTGAATACTGCGGGAGAAAAGGAAATTAGCCAGGCTATCTATACATTAGTTTCTTCCTATCCTTACTTTATTGAAAACCCTGGGTACATAATGAAACAGCAAACCATTGCAGATGAGCAGGAACGGTACAATGTAATGGCTTTTGTAAAAGGCACAAAAAAACCCTCTGACAAAACAATCATTTTAATGGGGCATATGGATACAGTTGGAACTGAAGATTTTAATCATCTCCAAGAGAAGGCGTGTCAACCTGACGAGTTAATGGAGGCTTTAAAGGCTGATGATCTTCCGGATGCAGTTAAAAGTCACTTGAGATCTGGAGAGTATTTATTTGGCCGCGGGGTACTTGATATGAAAAGCGGAGTTGCCAGCCATTTATATCTATTAAAATACTATTCAGAGCATCCTGAAGAATTAGAAGGCAACCTGCTGGTCGTCGTAGAATGTGATGAAGAGGACAGCTCACATGGGATTTTGTCTGCTTTAAAAGAACTGAAATTACTAAGAGAACAGCATCACTTCGATTACATTGCTGCCATTAATGCTGATTTTGTTTCGCCAAGGTTCGATGGGGATGAAAACCGGTATATTTATAAAGGGACTGTTGGCAAGCTGCTGCCTTCCTTTTTTATAACTGGTGCTGAAACCCATGTAGGCTCCTGTTTTGAAGGAATTGATCCCAATTTTATTGCTGCCGAACTAACTAAGCAGATCAGCTACAATCCTGAGCTATGCAATGAGGCATACGGAGAGACAACAGTCCCGCCTGTCAGTCTGAGGCAAATGGACCTAAAGCCCGCTTATACGGTTCAAACAGCGCTTTCAGCTTATGTTTATTACAACTTTTTCATTCATTCCTGGTCTCCGAGGGATGTGTTATTGAAGCTTCAGGAACAGGCTGAGATTGCATTTGAGAACGCTTTAAAGGAATATAAAGAAAAATATAAACGATTCAGCAAGTTGAGCAGCCAGCCTTACCTTGAACCGCAATGGGAACCTAGGGTATTTATATACGAGGAACTTGAAAAGATCCTAATTGCAGAGCATGGAACATTGTTTGTTGATCATATGGCTCACTTTAAGAATGAGCTTCTGCTTGATAAAAGCTTGGATACAAGGATGTTCGCAGCCAGAGTGGTCGAGGAAGCGTGGAAATGGATGAGTGACCGCAGCCCTGCAATTATTCTTTTTTATTCGTCTTTGTACTCGCCTCGGATTGAGGTTACCGGGAAAGACAAAAAGGAACAGAGATTAATTTCCGCACTTGAAAAGGCTGTGGCCACTCTCCAGCCTGATTACAGCCATCCTATTGTGACGAGAAACTTTTTTCCTTACATTTCTGATATGAGCTTTGTTGCCATTAGTGATGATGAAGACGGAATTCAGGCTGTATCAAGAAACAATCCAGGCTGGGGCGTTAAACATTTCGTTGATTACCAGGATATTCGCGATATAAATGTACCGGTTATTAATATCGGGCCATATGGTTTTGATGCTCATAAGCAATACGAGCGCATGGAGATGAAATATTCGCTTGAAATGGTTCCGAATTTAACAAATCTAGTTATTCAGGATTTACTAAAATAATAGAAAAAGCGAGAGACCAACTTTAGCATGGCCTCTCGCTTTTTCGTTTTCTTACTCTCCAAACCTCTGAATTGCCTTAAATAGACCATCAGTTCCGAAGTAAAGCGCATCCACCGGAATCCGCTCATCTTCAGCATGGACCGTCTTAAGGAATTGGAAATCAGAGGGAAGTTTCATTGGGGTAAATCCATATGTTTGAATTCCAAGACTGGAAAAAAAGCGTCCGTCGGTAACACCTGGGAGGACAAATGGTATCGGAATACCCTCTGAATCGTTCTCTTTTATAATGTCGGACAGCCGGCCAAACAGCTTCATATCACGTTCAGCATTTGTAATATCTGAACGGATAACTTCAAGTTCAAGTCCCTCATCACTGATTAGATTTTTAACTTCTCTCAGAAATTCTGATTCTGAAAAACCTGGCAAAATCCTGCCATCTATTTCGACGGTAATCTCACCAGGAATGACATTTATTTTGTCACTAGTACGGATGACGGTTGCGGCGAGTGTGTGGTGCAGCAGGGCTTCAAACATCTTCCCCTGTTCCCCTAATATTTTTAATACTGATCTGGTCATTTTAGGGTTAATCAGCTGCCTTAACACCTGCTTTTTCGGAAACGCCATTTCGTTTGCAATACCCTCGACCATCTCCTTTATGACCGGGGTAATATGGACAGGCAACGGTTGATTAAATTTTTCCAACAGGCGGGCAAGCTTACTCATAACGCCATCGCGAACTGGCATTGAACCGTGGCCGCCCTGGCCTCTGATTGTCACCTTCAGCCAGCTCATCTGCTTTTCCGCCACCATTATTGGATAAAACCTTTTTTTATCCAGCTCCATCGAAAAGCCGCCAAACTCCCCAAGGGCATATTTTACACCTTCAAAAAGTTGGGGATGCTCTTCAACCAAAAATTTAGCTCCATAACTCCCGCCATGTTCTTCATCACTCAATATAACAAGCAGCACATCACCTGGCAGTTGGGTTTTTTCAGTTTTTGCTTTTAAAAAGGCTGCTATCATCATGGCAACACAGCCTTTCATATCCAGAGTTCCTCGGCCCCACACATAGCCATTGACAATTTCCCCTGAAAAAGGCGGGTGGGCCCAGCGCTGGTTCTCTGTTGTGACAACATCAACATGTCCGTAAACCATTAAAGGTGCGGCAGAGCCCCCTCCTTTTAACCTGGCAATTAAATTAGGGCGATCCTCATCCTTACTGACGATTTGAGACTCGATTCCATAACCTGCTAAAAGATCTTTTATATACATTACACATGCCTTTTCATGGCCAGGCGGGTTAGTGGTATTAAACTGAATAAGCTTCTGGAGAATAAGCTCTGGCCGCTCATGTATTTGGTTATTATCTATCATTTCTTTCCCTCTCTCCTCTGAGCATCGTTTACTGTTTTGAACGGCTTTTGGAATCAATGAAAACACAGGCAACAATGGTTAAAAGCAAGCTCAAAGATGTTTTGAAAAGGAGCTGGGACGGCTAAATTGATGAACAGAGCATGACTAATCACAGTAGATAATTTAATATTATTAGAATAGTTTGAATAATACTATAACTTTTTACACATTTTAATAAATAATAAGTTGAGAGTCTTCTGGGCTTGTGTTTTTTATTGTGGAATTATGGTTGATGAAGGACAGGATAGTCTACACAGAGATTAAGTTATACAGAAGGGATAGTAATAGGGGACACTTTTTTATAAAAAAAGCCTGAAAGCAAGACTCTACTTTCAGGCTGAAATATATTTATTTATTCATATTCGCCAAAAACCCGCCCAGTAAATCGTCGACACTCTCTTCTTTCTGAGGTTCCTCTTCAGAAGCATGGTCTTGCTTAGCAGTGTCCCAGTCAAAGTGCATCAGATCATCTTCTATATCTTCTAAGTTTTCCTGATCATTATTTAAGTCTTCCGGCTGGACCATTGTTGCATCGTCCTGTTTTGGAGCCTCTGCTGAAAATTGATCCTCCTGCAGATAAAGAGCTTCATCAATATCCAACGCCTTGCTATTGAGGGTTGCTAATATTGACGTTGCCCGCAACGGATCGGCTAACAATTGATGGATGATGTTTCCTAACAAAGCCTCCGAATGAGAGTGCTTAATCCAGTTCCGCTGTTCCTTGCTTAACTGCTTCGGAAGCGGGATAGTGATGGTTTCTCTCTCTTTAGTGATGGACTTGCTGACTCCATCCATGACAAACTCGGCAATTTTACTAGAAAAGTTACGTTTTTCTGTTTCTTTTAAGTTATGCATTTGTCTTATGATGTGGTCAGGAGTGTCCGAGGGGAGGCGAAAAGTAATCGCCTGCCCTCTCTGGATACTTAATTTTCCCCTTTTATCCATATAATCACCTTATTTTTTGACTGTTTGTTTCTCTTTTTCCTGTGGTGCCGGCTGACTCTTTCTAACAAAGTCTGAGATTAACTTATAGTAAGCATTTGCCATCATCCAGATGCTTTCTTTTTCATCCTCAAAGAACTCAATATTGTAGCCATCTAAATTATTATTTAAGGTTTTGATATATTCTTTTAGAACCATCGCTCCGCCGCCAACAAAGTAGCAGATTTCAGTTTGAGAGTTTTTCTGCCAGACATTACGCAAATGACGATATTGCTTTTTCGCTAATTCTAGCAAGATTCTGTCCGTAATATCATGAACGCTAGTGCGGCTGCCCTTTACCATGATATGGTTCCGGTTATTTTTTCTAGTAATGATGTCTACAACATCTCTGCGGCTATCTAGTTCCACACCATGCTTTGATCTGATTTCTTCCCTAATTTGTTCAAGTGCTTCTGAGACACCAATATTAAAGCCTTGGGCTTTATCATCATCAACATTACGGTTCTTAATAACGGCCACGTCTGTTGATAATCCGCCGATATCCTGAATTAGGATACTTTTATCTATCAAATCTCTATTAATGATGTTTAAGTTATTATCCATGACAAGGTTAATATAAGCGGCAAAGCCTTCTGGATACACCTTAACTTCATCAAATTTTATATTTACTTTCAAGCCTTGATATTTTGGAGTGACCAAAAATTCGACTTGGTGAACGGAGCCTAACAGCTGTGAACGGTAGCCCACATCTTTGCCTTCTTTAACTTCACGAAGCGGAAGTCCGGTGCCCATTGTATAAGCCGCGTTGATTACATTATTAGTCTTTTCAAACTGCTCTGCATTTTCAGCTCTTACCGCATCTAATGCTAGAGCAGCAAAAAGCATCACTAATGTTTGATCCTCTTCAGACTTGCTGCTGCCCGGATCTAGTTCTGATGCATTATCAGCCTTAGTAGCCAAGCTTCCAACACGATAAATAACATTGTTCTCCTTTAGGGCAGGGGAGTGGACTCTTATATGGATACCTTCCACAGGATCCTTTTCATTTAACTCTTCTATTCCTATTACTGGACGATCCTCAGTGTCTCTTGCAATTACATTAGGTATGTAAAGTTCATAGTCAGTTTTCCCAAATAACGCTTTAACCGCGTCGTTTCCTACATCAATTGCACAAATTCTGGATTTACTCACGAAAAAATCATTCCTCTCAATTAATCTATCTTCCTTTATTAACATTATAGAATATTAATAGACTAGTCAATAAGACAATAGTTGTGTTCAAAATCGTAAACAACGTCTCAATTTCGTATACAACAATTACAAATTTGTACACATGCCTATATAACAACATGTACACCATTTTGTATACATGTGTACATATTTGAACACAAAAAGAATACACTTTGTTTACTTGTATACATTGTTGTAAACTTAAGTTTTATTGAGATTAGCTATTAAATTCCATAATGTAAATGAAAAAATCATTTTATAGAGGCTGGTTCTTTTACCTAAATATGTAAATTTATATTAATGCCTGGTTTCTGAATTGATGACTATATAAAAAGAGCAGAAAAGCTCCAGTGATCCTTTCAGCAGGCTTGTAAAATGGTAAAAACGAATAAGCTACAGAAAGCCTGAAGATTGGCGATCCGATGTGTCTTATCGAAATGAGAGGGACTAAGCGTATTTTTATGGGGCTGGAGCTGGATGGGGACAAAACATCAGAATTGATCATAACGAGAGACCTATTAAATTTCCTATTTAAAATGGGTAAAAACGAATAAGTAACATCGTTATTAAAAATGTACATTTCTGTTACGGCAGTACCATAAGAATAGGTCCAGAGCAAACTGCTGGGGTGATTGCCATAGATAGTTGTCAGTCACTTACCTTAAAAACTACATTGCTTATTTAAAACCAAGTAAGCGGAAAATTGCGGATATATCTATCCCCTATACAACCATCTAAGGTAGACAGTGATATTAAATCCTGAAAAAAGCCAAATCATATGGGATTTGGCTTAATCATATATCTGTGTTTTTTTGATCTAATTAGCTTTAACATCTCCCCTCTTGAGGGGTACAAAAAATAACCTACACCATTACTTTACAAATATTATTTGTAAACTCTACTGGGTCCTGAATCGGCAATCCTTCGATTAACAGTGCCTGATTATACAAAAGGTTGGTATATAAGGCTAATTTCTCTTTATCCTTTTCATATGCATCTTGTAAAGAATGGAAAACCTCATGGTTCACATTAATTTCCAGTACCTTGTCTGCTTTAATATTTTGATTATCTGGCATTGCGCTCAATATCTTTTCCATCTCAATGGTGACTTCACCATCTGTAGATAAACATACTGGGTGAGATTTCAGTCTTTTTGATACTCTGACATCCTTTACCTTATCTGAAAGGATATCTTTCATGAAATCAAAGAGTTCCTTGTTTTCTTTTTCATCAGATTCTTTGTCTTCCTGACTTTCGTCTGCTTCAATGCCTAAATCACCACTAGAAATTGACTTAAACTCTTTTTCTTTGTAGGTTCCTACCATTTTGATAGCAAACTCATCGATATCTTCAGTGAAATAAAGCATTTCATAGCCTTTATCCGAAACTAGTTCAGCCTGTGGCAGCTTTTCGATTCTATCAATTGATTCTCCAGCCGCATAATAGATATACTTCTGGTCTTCTGGCATTCTGTCCACATACTCGTCCAGGGTAACCAGATTCTTTTCTTTTGAGGAATGGAACATTAACAAATCTTCCAGGACATCCTTATGGCTGCCGTAGTCACTGTATACACCATATTTTAGCTGTCTTCCAAAAGATTTATAGAACTGCTCATATTTGTCCCGTTCATTCTTTAATAAGCTTTGTAATTCACTTTTGATTTTCTTGTTTATATTTTTAGCTATCAATTTTAACTGTCGATCGTGCTGTAATATCTCTCGGGAAATATTAAGTGATAAGTCTTCAGAATCTACCATGCCTTTAACAAAGCTAAAGTAATCCGGAAGCAGGTCCGAACATTTTTCCATAATCAAGACACCATTAGAATATAGCTCAAGCCCTTTTTCAAATTCCTTTGAATAATAGTCAAAAGGAATGTTTTGTGGGATAAATAAAATTGAGTTATATCTTACAGCACCGTCCACGCTAATGTGAACATGCTTAATTGGCTGATCAAAACCGTAATGTTTCTCTTTATAGAAATTTTCATAGTCTTCTATTGTAAGTTCATTTTTATTCTTTTTCCAAATCGGGACCATGCTATTGATAATTTGCTCTTCTGTATAATCCTCAAATTCATTTTCGCTGCCTTCTTTTGGTCTTTTGGCGGTAATGTCCATTTTGATCGGATAACGAATGAAATCAGAGTATTTTTTTATAATTGATTTTAGTTGGTACTCATCAAGGTACTCATCATATGTTTCGTCCTCTGTATTTTCTTTAATCGCTAACACGATTTCAGTACCAATATCAGACTTTTCACAAGGCTCAATTGTATATCCGTCCGTTCCTTGCGACTGCCACTTGAATGCCTGTTCACTCCCCAAAGCCTTGCTGTATACAGTTACAGTGTCGGCTACCATAAACGAAGAATAAAATCCTACACCAAATTGTCCTATAATATCATGGCCATCTTTAGCTTCATTCTCATTCTTAAACGCCAATGAACCGCTTTTTGCAATGATTCCGAGGTTGTTTTCAAGATCCTCTTTTGTCATGCCAATTCCGGTATCTGTTATTGTTAATGTTCTGTCTGTTTTGTTGGGAACAACCTTTATGTAGTAATTGCCTTTATCAAACGTTAATTCATCATCCGTTAATGCCTTGTAGTAAAGTTTATCAATGGCGTCACTGGCATTAGAAATTAATTCTCTTAAAAATATTTCTTTCTGTGAGTAAATAGAGTTAACCATCATTTCCAGTAATCTTTTGGATTCTGCTTTAAATTGCATTTTTTCCATAAGGGAACTCTCCTTTCAAGACATGTTAGCAATCTAATATTTAGAGTGCTATTTACTATTTAAATATCATATCACTTATTATATTGTCAATATATTCCCAGAATAATCCTTCAGCTTATGGGACGCAGCAATGCCTGTATTATAGCATGGTATTCCATCTTCATGTTTGCTGCATTCCTGATTGATTGTACCTTTACTGAGTCAAAAAAAAAGGAAGACTGCTCTTCAGCAATGATCTTCCTTTTCAAATTTATTTAGCGGTTATAATCTATTAAATATAGATAAGGGATTCGAATGTTACCATTCCCGGATGTTACGGTAATGTATCCGCGCTCGTAGTTAGGAGTAACCTTCTGTCCACCTGTATGGGTACCGCGGTTTTGGACGGTGACAGTAACTTGTGCACTTTCATGTGGCCCAAGAGTTACTTCAGAATCGCTTAAACTTAAGTTATTATCAGCACTTATGTTAAACATCTGCGGACCATCAGACGGGTTCATTAGTGTGAATGTCATCTGATAGTTTTGGTTTCCAACAGGCCGTACGAGTCCAAAACTTAAGGAAGAGGGCATTGCCATTGCCGGTGGAGACATCGCCTGGCCAAGATCAATAAGGCCTGCACCTACCTTTAGTGGATCTGATACATCCGTATCAGGCAATACACTTCCAGCCAAATCTTGTGCCGTTCCCATTAGGGCAGATTTGACTTCTACTGGTCCCCAATTTAATTGGTTTGCTTGACTATTTGCCAGAAGCAACGCTGCTGCACCTGCTACATGAGGAGATGCCATCGATGTGCCTTGATAAAGCTCATAGCCTCCACCAACAACCGAAGAATAAATATTAACACCCGGAGCCGCTAAGTCAGGTTTTAATGTGTAATTTGGCGTTGGCCCCCAAGAGCTGAAATTTGCAAGCAGATTTGGAGTTGCTTCGATTTCTGCCAATGGATATGTGATAGTGACGTTACGGTCATCCGTAAATTCTATAAGATTTTTCCCTGCCTCATTGCCAATCATTATAGCAGGAATCTCAGCTCCGTCACTGGACATTGGGATTGGTTCATTGACACCATCAAGCTGATAGATGATAACTCCTTTTGCCCCAGCAGCGGCGGCATTGTTAATTTTTGTTGCGAATGCGCATGTTCCTCGCTGGATTACTGCAAGTTTGTCTTTTAATGGTTTTCCAGTGATGGGAGTACAAGCTAGCTTGTCACCTCCGGCAAAGTCAGCCCACACTGCGTACTCACCTAACAACTCCTCCTTTACTTCTCCTCCCTGGGTTCCCGTGGTAGCCACGGTTCTACCACCTGAACCTAAAAAGGCATCAGATATCAGGTACATTGCGAATGATCGGCTATTGGTCGTGGCCGCAACTGTGATTACTTTATCGGCCGTGCCCGGGGAACCTACTGTATAGTTTCCTGGTCCTGAGTTTCCAGCTGAAATCGCTACAACAACTCCAGCATCAACAGCGGCATTTACGGTCATGTCAAGCAGGTCAGCACCCTTATGAGGCGTTCCTCCCAGGCTAAGATTTAAAACATCCATGCCATCCATTACAGCTTCTTCAACAGCCTTTGCTATGAAAAGACTTTTCGCATCTTCGACTGCACCTGGAAATACATTATAATTTCCTAAGTAAGCTCCGGGGGCCACCCCACTTAAGGTCTTATCCCCCAATAAAGGTACAGTACCAGCTTTACCAGCGACAGTTCCAGCCACATGTGTACCATGGCTGTCTACCGCTTTTGCAGTATGCCATGGCTCTTGATGAAATACTTTCGCAGCGATAACTTTTTTAGTAGTAAGGCTTGTATCTCCTTTCGGGTAGCCCTCTGGCATAATCATCCCTTCATTTGGCTGAAGGAATTCATGAGCCTGGTCAATTCCGGAGTCAATTATACCAACCTTTATTCCTTTACCTGCTTTTTCCTGACCTCGTAATGCATTCCATATAGGCTCAGCATTAATTAAAGTTGTGCTTTCACTCATTGCCTTTTGATAGGTTCCACTGTAACCAGTGCTCATAACCCCTGGCCCGCGGCTTACTTCCTTTAAGGAGGCGCCATTAAGCTTGAGGCCAATCCCGTGATAGGTTACTGCGTATTCAGTTACAACTTCTACTTGTGGAAGCTGTTTCGCCAGCCACTTTTTATAGTTCTCCCGTTGAGCTTCCAGTCGTTTTCCGTACTTTTTCGCTTCGGATGAGTTCAGATTTAGTTTTTGACCCTTTGGTGGTTTTGTAGATTCATAGCCATTAATAGATCCGGCATAAGATGCGATTGGTTGATCATCAAATTGGACATAAGCATACTCATTATCCTGATGTGCCGATATAACGCGATCATCGTTTTGAACCCTAGCAAAAGCAGGTATTGCTGCAACAAACAAAAGCATTAGGGTAAAAGAGATTCCTATCATTTTTCTAAAGCTCCAACCAAGTTTCATAACATTCCTCCTAATAATTGATAACTGCATGGGATATAAAATATTCCATACATAAAACTTCAATTATCTAGTAATTTAATCCTTTGATGAAACTTGTAACGTTATGGAAAAGATTTTGTCGCGGGATAGCAATCCTTAGATTTAAAGAGTAATATCCGTGAAGGTTTTGTACTAAGAATTAAATTATAGGTATATCATCCCGGTAAGCTCTATATAGTCTAACTGTTAGAAATTTTTATTCAGGGAGGGGTACAATGAAATTAGGTGTTTTGTTTTTAAAGATTGCAGCTCTTTATTTCTTAGTTGGAGTTGGCATGGGGCTTACAATGGAAATTATCCAGGATCATAGACTAGCCGGAGCACATGCTCACATCAACCTTGTCGGCTGGGCTTCAATGGCGTTATTTGGATTCCTGTATGTTCTATTCCCAAAAGCTGGTGAAACCTTATTGGCAAAACTTCATTTCTGGCTTTATAACATCTCTTTTCCACCTTTTATGCTGGGCTTATCATTCATGTTAGTGGGCAATGATTCCTTAATGTTCTTGCTTATGGTTTTCCCTAATATACTTGTTCTAAGTGTGTTGTTCTTTGTCATCAACGTATTTATGAATGTGAAGGCCAAGGACTTTACTCTTTCATTCAATAAAGATCAAAACATATCATCTTAACTTTCCTCTTAGGTTTATAGGGTATTTTTTTCGGCCCTTTAATGTTATTTGAGTTCGCCAAGTTAAATCGAGAAGTAGCAATTAACGACAGCTTTTGTTAAAAACAACAAAGGTACAAAAGCAGTCAAAAAAGGCTGTCGAGGGTTTCTCGACAGCCTGACTAGAAGGCACTTTATTAGGTGCCTTCCTGTCTTTGTATGCAGTTTTAATTTCGGTCAGAGCATCCTGGCGAAGGTTAAACCTTCTCTGCTACCTTTTCCCGGGCGGCAATGTATGACGGCCGATGCTTTTGGCCAGAGAAGGGCGCAACTAACTTGTTCTCGACACTATTAAACACAAAGAACACATTGCTTCGCGGAGCAGGTGTAATATTACTATTTGAGCCATGCATGATATTGCAGTCAAATAAGATGACAGAACCCGCTGGACCAGTAGGAGCGACAATTCCACCCTGATCTGCCAGCTTAGTCAGGCTTTCTTTATCAGGGACGCCAAGCTCTTGCCTGCGAAGTGACTTTTCGTAATTTGCTTCCGGCGTTTCCCCTACACATGACACAAAATATTTATGCGAACCTGGTATTAGCATTAGCGGCCCATTAAATGGAGTATTTTCCGTTAACGTAATCGAGCAGCTAATTGCCCTCATATTTGGCATTCCATCTTCCACATGCCATGTCTCGAAATCAGAATGCCAATAGAATTCCTTCCCATTAAAGCCTGATTTAAGGTTGATCCTTGACTGATGAATGTATACCTCACTGCCTAAAAGCTGATTTAAAACATCGACCAGACGCTGCTCTCTGGAAAGTGACTGGAAGTAATCATCCAATTCGTGGACTTCAAATATTGAACGCACCTCTTGGCTTTCTGGTTCACGAATCACTCTCTTATCCTCTGAATCCTTTTTAGCTTCCATAAGTTTGGAAAGTTCAGTGCGCATTGCAGCCACTTCAGATTCATTAAAAAACTTATCTAAGAACAAATACCCATTTTCATCAAAGGATTTCATTTGCTCCTTACTAAGAGGACCTGGTTGAGTTAGTGGTGTGTATACAACAGGATCTTTTCGTTCAGAAATAGTTGGATAGTCATTCTTCCTTGATGGGTATAAGTCTTTCAATCTTGTCACCTCTTTAGTAATCTTTTATATGTTTGCTTCCTCTGTGGGCAGCCTGTAAGCTCCCTCTTCATCATGTGTTTCCCTGCCCGTACATGGCGGATTAAACACACAAACCATTCTCATATTCGTTTTCGCCCGCAGGCAATGCTTTTCATTGCCATCTAATGCGTACATCGTACCAGCCTTTATTTTATAGACCTTTCCATCGGTAAGGTCTTCTATTTCCCCTTCTCCTTCGATACAATATACAGCTTCTTGATGATACTTATACCAGAATATGGACTCTGTACCTGCTCGAATAATTGTGTCATGAAGTGAGAACCCCATGCCATCCTTTTTTAGGATAAATCGTCTGCTTTCCCAATTTTGGTCGTCAACATGATCATTTGTTCCTATAATTTCATCTAAAGATTTTACTATCAATTCCATTCCTCCTCTATTTGTTTAAACAAGCTTTAACACTTTCTTCTACAATTGCAAACCCGCGGGATAACTCATCACATTCAATCGTTAAGGCAGGCATAATTTTAAATACCTCACTGTTAGGTCCCGATGTCTCCATAATGACTCCCCGTTTAAAGGCCTGCTGGCAAATTTTATCTGCCAAACCATCAACACCGGAAGCAATCCCTCTCATCAGACCCTTACCGCGAACTTCACCCTCTAACTCCGGATATTCGTTCGCCAGCCTCTCTAAGAAACTTCCAACAAGATTCCCCTTTTCTTCAATATCCTTACTAAACTCATCTGTCTCCCAATAGGAGAGTGCCTCAGCAGCTGTAATAAAAGCAAGATTATTTCCTCGGAAAGTACCGTTATGCTCACCCGGTCCCCAGATATCGTATTCAGGTTTAATCAAAGTTAGAGCCATAGGAAGCCCATAACCACTGATAGATTTTGATAAACAAACGATGTCAGGTTTTATCCCTGATTCTTCAAAGCTAAAGAATGATCCTGTTCTTCCACATCCAGCTTGAACATCATCAACAATCAGCAGAATGTCCCAACGCCGGCATATAGCCTCAATTTGACTAAGCCACTCACTGTTCGCTACATTTAAACCGCCTTCACCCTGTACTGTTTCCAAAATAATAGCAGCCGGAAGAGCAACACCGCTTCCGCTATCTTCAAGAAACCGGTCTAAGTAATCAACTGTATTAACGTCATTTCCTAAATAGCGGTCAAAAGGCATAGCGACGCTGTTTTGCAGCGGGATTCCTGCTCCATGGCGCTTAAAAGAATTCCCTGTTATTGACAAAGCGCCGATCGTCATACCATGAAAGGCGTTAGTAAAACTGATGACCAGTTCCCGCCCTGTTACCTTTCGGGCCAGTTTTAGAGCGCTTTCAACAGTATTCGTACCAGTAGGTCCTGGAAACATTACTTTATAGTCTAAATCCCTAGGCTTAAGAATGACTTTATCAAATCTCTTTAGAAATTCAGCCTTGGCATCCGTACCCATATCAAGACTATGGCTAATACCATCCTCGGCTATATAACTCAGTAATTTTTCCTTCATTACCGGATGATTGTGGCCATAATTTAGTGCTCCTGCTCCTGCAAAAAAATCAATATATTCATTGCCATTTATATCCCACATGATCGATCCTTTTGCTTTGCCAAAAGTAACTGGGAAACTGCGAATATAGCTGCGTACTTCAGATTCATGATCTTCAAAAACACTTAGCTGTGATTTTAATTCTGTTAATCCTTGCATTTGAACACAACCTCTCTGAATATTCAATTTTTTTGAGCTAAAACTAGCCTTGTTGAAGATATAATTGTAGTGATTTTAATTAAAAAGGACCTATTCGATAGGTTTGCTCGGCTTCATGTCCGGATTCCGGAAATAAGTCTTCAGTAAAGCACTCTGAGACTTCACAGGGACATTTTAAATGATTGGCCAAGCCTTTAAAAAGGGATTGAGATGGCAGGTTAGACGGAGAAACTGTGGACTCCATATAGTGAACATTTTCACAAGATTGCCGGCTTAATAACTCTTTTAAAAGCTTTTTTGCTATTCCTTTGCCTCGGTATGATTCATGAACGGCCACCTGCCAAACAAAAATGGTATTAGGCGATTGAGGCTGACGGAAAGCGGACACAAAGCCGATGACTTGATCTTCATCTTCTGCAATGACGCATGTATCTGAAAAAAGTTCACACAGCATAAGGTAAGAATATGCTGAGTTTAAATCCAATGTCTGAGTGCTTTTAACTAGCTCCCATATGTTTGCTCCATCTTCTTTATTGGGTTCACGAAACCCATATGGAGTAGTGAAATCTGACTCTGATGATTTTGTCATTTGAATAATGTTCATTCCTCCTTTTTACCAATTCTAACGATATTTATCATAACCTTTTAAAGGATTAAGCGTCAAAGCGCATATAGAGGGCTTACTGTATATAATTGGGGTTAATCAAGGAACAGAGGAAATCAGCTATAATAATTTTCCATAATACACCTAATTCCTCCTGAATACTCCTATTTGCGAAATATTAGGAAAATTTGCCTTTGTTTGAATTTGCACTATGATCCTTGCTGGCATTATAAATTGCTTAACTATTCACAAGAAAAGCAGCAGGATCTTTGGTACAGACTCCAAATCGTAAATTGGTATGAGATATGAACGAATAGGAAATAGCCTGAAAAATAAAAATGACCTACCCTTTGGGCAAGTCAAGTGCTTGGTATGCTAATTGGTACTTTCCGCCTTCGGCAACTTCTGAATGGTACAAGGCCTTTAGTGCAAAGTTTTTTTCAAGGTCGTGTTCTTTCATTAGCTTTTGTAAACGCGATTGCAGCTCTTTATTGTCACTGATCAGCTGCTTCATTTGCGATTTTATATACTTCATGAGGATTACTCCTTTCCATACAGCAAACATCTCTCAAGTATAGCACTATCTTTTATTTTTAGCGTGTTAAATCCGTTGTAAGTTTATATTAGAAAACAGGAGTCAATTTACGAGACTTCTTGAAAATCCATACGCATTTTCATCGTGCAGTCTTGCTCAAGGTTTCTTCAGTATCTGCAGAAAATAAATTGAGACCCCATAGGCGATGAAGAGAAAGACACGCTCGATGTACGTCCGCAAAGCGATAAATTTTAGCGACTCCTTTATTACATTATTTTAGCCAAGCCACCTTAGCTTTATTACAAATACAGCATTTCTGGCTTCATCAGAGCTTGATTATTTATGTAAGCACCAAGACGTGAGGTTTATGATAGGGTTTTATGAATTTAAGTGATCGCACTGAATTTAGCGAAATACACACCCTTAATCCACCCCTAGTTTCTTAGGGGTGTAGTGAGCTTCCCTCTAACCTATGTTATAGTGGATGTAATATAAGAGAAAGGTGGAAAATAGTATGACTCAATCCCAATTCTTGTTATATAACCATCAAAAGGCGATTCGCTTGCGTCCCGAACGTATGGGTTTTTACATGCAAAGTGAAATAATCGAGGCCTATTCTGAAGATAATGAAGTTTACTATTTATTTTTTTATAAACAGCAATTTCTTACTGCCATGAAGACCAAAAAGCTCCGCAGGCACTCCCACATTGAACATGCTTTTAAAGCGGAAGACTTTGTTCTGGTTGCCCCCCACCCGCTAATAAACGCCCTGCTTTCCAATTCACTTCCTTTAAAGACTCTTGGCTTTAAACAATTATTAAAAAAGCTAGAAGCCCATTACACTCCACATGAACGAGCTCTCATCCTCACCTTCTTTGAATCATTCATCCCAAAAAAGGACTTATTTAAAGAGATCCTTGAGATCTTTTATGAATTCCGAAGAAACGGGCAAATGTTTGCCGGCTATCAAATCTTTCATCTACTAAAGGGTTTTGCTCCAAAGCATAGCTTAGTGCAAAAGCTTGAAAGCGAAATGGCATTCAGAAAATTCGCAGATCAATATAACCAGAATTCAGAAAGCGTCTTAAAGAAAGATCCAATTTATGCTGAGCAAACTTTTTACAAAAAGATAGATAACCCTGAAATACTATCCAAACTTGTAGCTATTCTGGAAAAAGAATCACGTTGGATTGACCTAAGTACTTTATATATTTACAAACTGCTCGAGTCTCCTTCAGCCAGTTATTACAAGCCTCTTTTACAGCTGCTTGAACACCATTTGACCGAAGACGAAACCGTAGAGATATTAGAAAATATAGCTTCCCGCCTAACCAACTTCGAACCATTGAATCATGATCTCTTCGAAAAATATTTTAGTCAGAATAACTTGGAGAGAATTTTGACGATCATGAAGAACTACCCCTTAAAGATTAGCCCTTCCCAGGAAAAAATTATTGAAAGGTTTGTAGCAGATTTGGATTTTGAAACTGATCCATTAAAACCTGAAACGCTGGCAAAGTTAATGTCGCCATTGTTCGATGCTAGCCCCCATACTGCCGGACTGCTTCTTAAAAAGTGTATCTTTTCATTGATCAAAAAGCATGATATCGATTTTGTCACCAAATGGCTGTCTCCCTTGAATGGATATTGCGAAGAACTGGAAGTATATATAAAGGTCAATCAAATTAAAAGCCTAGCCAATGACCTTGATCAGCTCCAGCGTCTAGGTGAACTTTACTATGAATTTAAGCATTTTGACAAGGCCATTGAATGCTTTAGCTGGGAAATGGAGTTTAAGCCAAGCAGTCCTAAGCCTGTTCAATGGCTCTCTAAAATTCACCGTGAAATGGGTATGAACCTTGAATCTGATGCTTACCAGCAGCATTTTGTAAACCTGCAAAAAAGAGTAACAGGCTGACGTTTGAACCATTGTATTGTTCGATAGGCTCACAAATACTGCGCCCGAAAACTATATATTAGGTCTTCTACTTGATTCGATCTAAAAAGCTCCCGAACCGAAACAGGCCGGAGCCTTTTTGGCTTTATTTATGCTTAGACGGCAAAACAGCCTCGCCTAGTGAAACCAGAAAGCACATAATGTGATAAAATAACAACGTTAAATAATACTTAAAATTAATGAATAACTGGAGTGAACATCATTTTGGAATCGAAAAAAGCATTACCTGTTTTATTTGCGGCTATGTTTCTTGTCATGGTCGGTTTCGGGATTATAATTCCAGTACTGCCCTTTTACGTAGAGGAAATTGGCGCTTCTCCTACACAATTAGGGCTGCTAATGGCCGTTTACTCCGTTATGCAGCTTCTATTTGCTCCAATGTGGGGGCGGGTGTCTGACCGAATTGGACGTAAGCCTGTTATTATGGTTGGTATCTTCGGCCTTGCTCTATCCTTCTTCTTAATGGCCCTATCTTCGTCACTTTGGATGCTTTTTGCTGCAAGAGTTATCGGAGGCTTTTTCTCTTCTGCTAACATGCCAACAGTTATGGCGTATGTGGCCGATATTACAACGGATGAAGACAGAGGAAAGGGAATGGGAATCATTGGTGCGGCGATCGGTCTAGGATTTGTTTTCGGGCCTGCAATTGGCGGAGTATTTTCCCAAGCCAGTTTAGCCACTCCTTTTTACATAGCCGGTGCTTCTTCAATTATTACATTTCTGCTTGTAGCGTTTGTGTTAAAGGAATCGTTAACTCCTGAACAACGCAATAATCATTTACGGGAAAGAACCCCACTGCTTAAGGCACTTAAAGGCCCGGTTTCCATCCTGTTTATTCTGCAATGGTTTGTATCTTTGTCACTATCTGGCCTTGAAGCTACATTTGCGTATTTTGCCTATGAAAGAGCTAACTTAGGAACCATAGAACTTGGATATATCTTTATGATTATGGGGTTAGCAGGTGCGCTAGTTCAAGGTGGAATAGTCGGAAGGCTAACGAAAAAATACGGTGAAGGTTTAGTCATCCAAATTGGTATTATCATTTCTGCTTTAGGATTCATCCTTATTTTATTTATCGATAGTTGCTTAACGGCTGCGCTTTATTTGACGGTTTTTGGAATTGGCAATGGCTTTATTCGTCCAGCTGTCTCTGCCCTGCTTACAAAGTCATCATCTGCAGGGTATGGAAGTACAACAGGTCTATTATCCTCTTTTGATTCGCTTGGGCGCGTTATCGGTCCTCCTCTTGGCGGCTGGCTCTTTATGATCTCGACTGGGTTACCTTACATCTCAGGGATCATTTTATCTGTCTTGGCTCTGATTTTATATCAGATTTATAAGGTTAAAATCAAGAATCCCGTTCCAGGCAGATAAAACTAAAAGATAAAAATTGACTATGGAAAATAAACAGACCTTTTAACAAACAATCGCGGGGTGTTAAAAATGAAAATCGGAATTATCGGACTAGGTGATATTGCTAAAAAGGCCTATTTACCTGTTCTTTCTGAAAGAGCAGATATAGAGCTCGTACTTTGTACAAGGAATGCCGAAACCCTGAATATACTATCAAAAAAGTACAGGGTTCAAGAAACGGTTCAGACTGCAGATGAACTTTTAACAAAAAACATTGATGCAGCCATTGTGAGTACTGCTACAGAAGCACATTTTGAAATTGCTGAAAAACTTTTAAAAGGTGGAATAAATGTATACATAGATAAGCCTATTTCTATGAATTTGCATGAAGCCAAAAGAATTGTGAGTCTCTCAAAAGAGATGGGCAAGATAGCAATGGTTGGCTTTAATAGAAGATTTATACCAAGAGTTAAAGAACTTAAGGATCATGGTAATCCTAGCTTGATTCTCATGCAAAAAAACAGGTTTTCATCACCTGACTATGTCAGAAGATTTGTAGTAGAAGATTTTATACATGTTGTTGATACACTTAGATTTTTGCTCGCTTCAGAGGTCAAGGAAGTTAAGACAGAGTTTATTAGAACTGGCGAAATGCTTGATAGTTTGGTCATACAGCTTATTGGTGAAGGGTGTATAGCTATTGGAGTAATGAATCGAAATGGCGGTGTTACGGAAGAGACGATTGAGTATACGGCCGGCCATAATAAATATGTAGTCAACAGCCTTGTGGAGACAACTCACTTTCATAACAAAGAAATAAAGATCTCTAAATTCGGGGATTGGGAACCAACCCTCTATAAACGAGGCTTCTATCAAATGATGGATCACTTTATTGATTGCGTGCAAACTAACAGGACACCTGACCCTTCTATTGATGATTCATTCATTACCCATGAAATTTGTGAAAAGATTGTTAAACATATTGATTTCCAAGGATAATCGTAAGCATCAGCTTTGAAATACAGCTACCTACAAAAAAAATGCCATTCAAGCTTACCAGCTTGCATGGCTCAGATTGTCGACAAAAGGAAGCGAGAAGTTCTTTCACGTTTCCTTTTGTCATTTTTTGTTTAGAATGATAGTGAAATGCTGATTTCCCGCTACAGGCGCTTGCTTTCCGGGGCGTCCGTCGAGCCGCTTCCTTCGCTACGCTCAGTCCAGGGTCTCGCCTGTGACGCTAATCCCCTAGGAGTCAAGCACCCTCCGCTTCAATCAGCTAGTTTTTATTTTGGGAAATGATCTAAAAGCATTTGGAATAGTCTTTATTGTCAACTTCCAAGCACCCTGCCAAGTCCAAGTTGCTAGTTTCTTCAAATTCATGACAGTAAACGTAAGTATCGCCTTCATGGACATTTTTTCAAGGCCTCGTAAGGTTATCCATTGCTTACCATGCCCTTCTTTCGCACCAAAAAAGACACGTTCAATCGTTTCTTTGCGTCTCGATTGGAGCTCAGGGTGGCGATTCCTCGAAAATGCTTTTGTATTTTCTTCGTGCGTGGGCAAATTTGAGGATGCCCAATCAATGTCCTGCTGGAAAAGCGGTTCGGCCCCGCCCGCTGAGAGCGTCCACCCGCAGTGGAAATCTAACCAAACTGCTTTTATTCTTCAATTTAAAATAAAAATGACTATAGGCAAACCGAAAATATTTCGAGTTTGCTCTACAGTCTGATCCCTGCAAGCTTATCAGCTTGCAGGGCTTTTTGTTTATTAGTTTTCTTCTGCTTCTTTCCGATTTTTCTTAAATACCTTAGATAATACTTCATAAACGATTGGAACAACAATTAATGTTAATAATGTTGAACTTGTTAAACCACCGATTACTGTAATGGCCAGGCCTTTTGAGATTAAGCCGCCACCGCCAGAGCCAATTGCTAATGGAATTAAAGCACCGATCGTTGCTAGTGCTGTCATTAGGATTGGACGGAGACGAGTAGCACCTGCTTCTAGTACTGCTTCGCGCATGCTCATACCATCGCGTTCCATATGAATAATACGGTCTACTAGTACGATGGCATTCGTTACAACGATGCCTATTAACATTAATAGACCCATCATGACCGATACTGATATTGTTTCACCACCAATTAATAGACCAACAAATGAACCTATTACCGCAAATGGCAATGAGAATAGAATCGCAAACGGTGCGACACCTTCACGGAAGGTTACAACAAGGATAAAGTATACGATAGCGATTGCTGCAAGCATTGCTAACCCAAGCTGTGTAAATGTTTCGTTCATATCTGCAGCAACACCAGCTACCCCAACAGTAACACCCTTAGGCAGATCTAATTCTTCAATTGCTTCATCAACTTCAGATGTTGCTGTTGAAATATCATCGCCAAGGATTGTTCCTGAAACTGTTGCATAGTATTCACCTTTACTTCTTGAAAGTGTATTTAATGTAGTCCCTTTCTCAACTGTTACTAGCTCAGAAAGTGGCATTGTTGTTCCTAGCGCTGTAGGAACTTGTGTTGCTAAGATGTCGTCAATTGACTCTGGTTGTGTATCTTGTTCTTGCTGAACGATTACTTCTAATGTGTCTCCATCATTTTCAACTGTTGTTAACACTTCTTCAGTGTTTGTTGGACTCAGCATCATAACGATTTGGCCTGTAGTTAATCCATACTGGAGCAATTCATCTTGTTCTACCTTAAAGGTATGCTCAACGTAAGCATCCTCTGCACTTGAAGAAACGTCTTCTAATCCCTCATTTTCACTCATAACACCTTCTACCATTTTAACAGCTTCATTAAGTTTAGTTAAATCCTCACTGTAGAATGTGTAGCTGACTTCATTTGTAGAAGCTGTCATGGATGTGAAGTTCTGGCTTTTCCATTCGCCAGACTGTCCAAGGTTGAATACATACTCTTCAATTTCTTCACGAGCACCTGGGAAGTCTTCCATATCTGGGTCAAAGATTAGGTACATTAACGCACCGTCGCCTCCTCCACCCATCATCGCCGACATAGGATCGCCACTCTCCGTTACGGATAACTGAACGATTTCAATATCATCGCGTTGGAGTAACTCTTCTTCTACCGTCTCGATGTTTTCCAGAGTTTCTTCTGAAAGTTCGCCTGTTCCTGGCGTATATGTTAAGTACATCACTTTTTCTTCTTCGCTTCCCATGAAACTGAAGCCGATTAATGGCGTTAACGCCACACTGCCTGCTAATAAAACAACAGAAATTAGCGAGGTAACAACTTTATGATTTAATGTCCACGCAAGAATCCCTTTATACCAGTTAGATAGTTTACCAGTCTCTTTGTGGCTGCTTTCTGTCTTTTCACTATATAACTTCTTCTTAAATAGAAAGTGAGACAATGCTGGAACAATGGTAATCGCAACAATTAACGATGCAACCAGCGCAAACGTCATTGTTAATGCGAATGGCATGAATAGCTCCCCGACCATGCCGCCAACAAAGATTAGCGGTGCAAATACTGCAACCGTTACTAGTGTAGATGACAGGATTGGTTTGAACATTTCTATTGTTGCTTCACGTACAAGTGCACGCCCTGTTAACTTTTCTTCTCTTAAATGCAGTCGCCGATAAATATTTTCAACTACGACAATTGAATCATCGATTACCCGGCCGATAGCAACAGTAATCGCACCCAGCGTCATTATATTTAGCGTAATTCCCATCCAGTTTAGCAGCAATAAAGCCATAAAGATCGAAACTGGAATAGATACAATTGAGATAATGGTAGATTTAAAATCACGCAGGAACAGCAGGATAATTAATACGGCAATTAACCCGCCAAATAATGCTTTTTCAATCATCGTCGTAACCGATTCTTGAATTGGGGCACCCTGGTCAACTGTTACATCAATTACCAGCCCTTCGATATTTGCCTCTTCTTCTTCAATTAAATCCTTAACATCATTTACAACATCGACCGTGTTTGCTTGTTGTCCTTTGACAATTTGAATGGCAATAGCATCTTCACCGTTTGTTCGTGAAACCGATTGTACTTTACCAACTACTTCAATGGAAGCTATGTCTTCAAGTGCCACAAACGGCGATGGGTTTTCAGCTGTCGGTGTGACAGGGATAAGCATTTCCCTTAATTCATCAGCTGTCATGAATTTGCCGTCAACCGATACAGCCTGCTCCCCTTCTTCAAATTCGTAAAGACCTAGTGAAACAGCCAGGTTGCTCGCTTGGATCGTTTGCTTTATTGTATCTTCTGTTAAACCAAGTTCAGCTAATCGCTCCTCGTCGTAAGTAAGCTCGACTTCTTCAATATGCTGACCTGTAATCGTTGCTGATGCTACTCCATCTATTTTTTCAATCTTAGGAAGGATAATCTCTTCAACAGTGGATGTTGTTTCAACAATATCACCTGTTGAACTGCTTATACTTAGTGCCACAACTGGCATCATATTCATGCTGATTGCTGTAACAACTGGCGCCTGTGCACCTTCGGGTAAGGCCACAGAATCTAAAGCTGATTTTAATGCACGATTCGCTTCATCCATATCTTCACCGTATTCGTATTCCACTTGAATACTTGACATGTTAGAATAAGAACTTGAATAAACAGATTTTACGCCCTCTAGATTTTCAATTGCTTTCTCTAGGGGTTTAGAGACATCCTCCATGACTTTCTCTGGAGTTGCTCCAGGATATACATCCATTACCATTAAGTAAGGAATTGAGATATCCGGTATGGTTTCCATATTCATTCGTGTACCTGAATAAATCCCAGATACCGTGATGATGATTGTCAGCAACCATACTGCTAATTTATTTTTCAGAACAAAATTGACTAGACCTTTCACATGCACACCTGCCCTTGATTGACTTATCAAACTCAATTACTTATAGTAATGACTAACCGGTCATTTGTCAATGATATGACCTAGGAGTGATAAAATATGATTAAAAAACAATTAATTATGGAAAAGGCGTTAGAACTCTTTGCAAAGCAAGGTTTTGAAGCTACATCCGTACAACAAATAACTGAGCATTCCGGTATTTCTAAAGGTGCTTTTTACTTATCCTTCAAGTCAAAAGACGAATTAATTTTGGCGCTGATCGATCATTTTATGATGCAGATCACATCAGATATTGACTATATAGTCACTAGTACAAATAATGAGGAAGAGCTTTTGTATGAATTTTATTTTACGACGTTCAGTTCTTTTCATAAGCATTCTGATTTCGCCAAGCTTTTCGTCAAAGAGCAAACACAATCATTCAATAAGGAATTTATTTTTAAAATGCATTACTATGACAGATTAATGCAGAAAAGTATCCTACTAATGATTGAACGGTTATATGGCGAACAGGTTAGCGATACAAAATACGACTTAATTTATTGTATTAAAGCGTTTATGAGTACCTATTCAGAGTTATTTTTATTCCATAACGTACCCTTAGATTTGGACTTGCTGTCTCAATCACTTGTTGAAAAAACTAATTTATTAGCAAAACAAACAACCATCCCTTTTATTTCAAAAGAACTTATCCAGATTTATAAACAGCCGATCAATGACGAAGTAACAAAGGAGCAGCTGCTTGAAATCATGGAACAGAAAATAGAAGAAATAAACGATTCTATTGAGAAAGAATCGTTAATTTTATTAAAGGAACAAGTACTTAAACCTACTTTTGCCCCAGTGATTGTAAAAGGATTATTAGAAAATATCCGAAATCATTCCCATTGTAAATGGGTTTCCTATTTACTTCGCAGCTTTTATAAGTTTTAATCTCATTTATGAATTAACAAACAGCCATTCTCATGTGGTTGTTTTTTTTAGGGTATAAGCCGCCTTACTCAAATTTAGAGTTAAAATAGTTATCACTTAGCACCTTGTCTAATATGTATTACTATAAGAACTGTAAAGCAGTGTGTTCAAAGTTTTTAAGAGGCTAGTTTGCATTAAACTTAGAGTCAATTTTCGTTTTATAGTATGTTATTATGAAACGATAGTAAGTTAAGAAAGGAGAACACTAATGTCTTGGGAATATATTTCTTCCTATGAAACTCTCAGAGATTTAGGCATCTCCATTGGGATATTTGTCTTATTTCTTTTATTTAGGAAATTATTTACCAAATATGTTTTTCACCTCATCCTAAAAATGAGCAAAAAAACACCCACTGAATTTTTTTCAAGTGTCTGCCTATCATTTGAGCAGCCTATCCGGCTTTTGTTCATAATTATAGGAATATATGTTGCGGCAGGATATTTTCCTTTTATTGAGCAAACAAACCCACTCTTCCTAAAATTGATTAGAGCTTCAGTCATCGTTGTTATTAGCTGGGGTTTATACAACTTGTCTTCAGGATCTTCACTATTATTTATGAAGATAAATGAACGGTTTCACTTCGAGGTTGACCAAATTCTAATTCCTTTCTTTTCTAAGGCAATCCGATTTATTATTATTGCAATTAGCCTAAGTATCATTGCCCAGGAATTTGAATATGATGTTAACGGTTTTGTAGCTGGTCTTGGCCTTGGTGGATTGGCCTTTGCATTAGCAGCAAAGGACGCAATAGGAAACTTATTTGGCGGAGTTATTATTATTACTGAAAAACCATTTTCACTTGGAGATTGGATCATGACTCCCAGTGTAGAGGGGACAGTTGAGGATATAAGCTTTCGAAGCACCAGGGTTCGGACTTTCGCCCAAGCAGTTGTAACCGTGCCAAACGCAACTTTAGCCAACGAATCTATTACAAATTGGAGTAAAATGGGGAAGAGGCAAATTACGTTTCGCTTAGGGGTCAATTACAATACATCGAAAGATAAGTTAGAGAACACTGTCAAACAGATTGAATCTTTATTGAAAAACCATGCCAGTATTCATAAAGACACGATATTCGTGACCTTTGACCAGTATAACAATAGCAGTCTCGATATCTTTTTATATTTCTTCACTAACACAACAGTCTGGGGAGATTACTTAAAAATAAAAGAAGAAATTAACTTTAAGATCATGGAGATTCTCGAAACTGAAGGCGTTTCTGTTGCATTCCCGAGCAGGACATTATATCTTGACACAAAATCAGAGAATAGTGCCAAGGTTGCCATTGAGAGAGGAAGTTAAATAACTTTTAAAAACGCTTGGTGTATTGAATTGAACCTTTTTGCTAGGTGCAATTTAACAAAGGCTTCAATTTAGTGAGAGCCAAGCGTTTCTCTAATTAACCTTTAATTTGAAATAGTATCTCAGATGGAATGGCTTCAATGTCATAAACAGCACATTAAGTGTTATTTCTTGAATATAATACAAACATTATATTTACACCGCTAACTTCCTTCCATTCCTTTATCACAATAATTGGCCAGAACTTATAGTCCTCCACTTAGCTCATCCTAAAGTCCAAACTAATTGGACTCATTGAAACATCCCCTTCCGTATATTAAATGAAATCCCAGGCCACTTCACTTACCATTAAAGCCCTTAATTCTCATCAGCATTAGGATGCTTATCCGCAAATTTTTAATGCCCATTAAACAGTCTTCTAGATAACTTTTAACAAAGTAGACACTATTTAACCCAAATAAACTCAAGTACTTTTACTATAATCGTATTGAAGATAAAAATTTAAATTAGCCTGTAAAACAATACAAAAAATATTAGTTGTATGCAGAAAATAAACTAGCTCAAACTATATAGGAATATTTTTAAGATTATTTTTCTTTCTTACCCTTTAAAGGAGGGGCTTGATGTGGATATTTATCAAGCAATATGGGATGCTGATATGGATGGGAGTGGGATTCAACCAATTTCACCTGCTGATAAAAAGAACATATCAGACGGATATGTTGTAGTTGATATCGACAACTGCAGTCCTGATCATCAAATTCTCAAGGAGGTGTACATACCTGATCGAAAAAGACTCAGCTATCAACTGCTTGAAAAGCTTTTTAATAACTATGCATTAAATCAGAAGGATAAAGAAAATAATAAACCAAGTGAATGCAAAGAAATTGAAGAGTTTTTAAAGATGGCCATACATTCTTTGCCCGTCAAAATGGCAAAAACCTTTATTGAGAAGAATTCCAATAAGGAATTGAACGAATTCCAATGGTATACGTACTTATATGATTTATGGTTTCGGCAATTCAACTGTGAAAGCGGAAGGGATTTATCAGGATTCGAACATGTTTTCCTGGGGGAACAAAAAAGAAAAAGACTTGTAGGCCACCATTATTGGTATAAATATTGGCTTGAAGACAATTTAGACCAAAACAAACATAATAAAGATCAAATTAAAATGTTATGTACCAATTTCAGTGAACCAAGGTCTGCTGAACCGCATGTTGTTACATTAGGTTATCGCCTTAAAGCTTTTGATTATGAGAAAAATCGCTTTATTGATATTTCGAAGAAAAAATGTGCTTTTTTTGTAGGAGTTAGTGCCGAGGGGCTATTGGCATTGGGTACAGTCCGGGCTGCTCTTGATGAGATTGCTTCTGATACTGCTGTAATTAATAATGTGAATTTAAAACTTGAGTTATTCAAGAGCCCTGATGGGAAAAGTATTCGAACCTTTTATCCTATTGCACCCTCTTAGCCTTTTTTCGAGGCAATAGCATCAAAGATTTTAAAAACAGACATGAAAGTTGTTTTTCTTGACAAAAAATTCAACTTCTATATAATAATTAATATCGAATTAGAATTATTATAGATAACTTATTTTTCACTTTATGCTATCTATATTTAATTCTTAAACCATACTTAGGAGGAATATATTATGTCTTTGATTGGAAAAGAAGTACAACCATTCGCAGCAAAAGCTTACTTTAACGGTGATTTTATCGATGTATCTGAAGAAAACTTTAAAGGTAAATGGAGCGTTGTTTGCTTTTACCCAGCAGACTTTACATTTGTATGCCCTACTGAACTAGAGGACTTACAAAACCAATATTCAACATTGAAAGATCTTGGAGTTGAAGTATATTCCGTTTCAACAGATACACATTTTACACATAAAGCTTGGCATGATCATTCACAAGCTATTGGTAAAATTGAATATGTTATGATTGGCGACCCTTCTCAAAAGATTTCCCGTAACTTCGATGTCCTAAACGAAGAAGAAGGTCTTGCTGACCGCGGCACATTTATCATCGATCCAGATGGTATCATCCAAACTGTTGAAATCAATGCTGGCGGCATTGGCCGTGATGCAAGCACTCTTGTTAACAAAATTAAGGCAGCTCAATATGTACGCAATAACCCAGGTGAAGTTTGCCCGGCTAAATGGGAAGAAGGCTCTGAAACACTAAAGCCAAGTCTTGATTTAGTAGGAAAGATTTAAGGAGAGCGATTATAAATGGCACTTGATGCAGAGATTAAGTCACAATTAAACCAGTACCTCCAGCTTCTAGAAGGCGATATTCTGCTTAAAGTAAGTGCTGGTTCTGACGATATATCTAAGGAAATGCTGGCTCTTGTTGAAGAGCTAGCCTCCATGTCATCTAAGATTAGTTTAGAAAAAACGGAGTTAACAAGAACACCGAGCTTTAGTGTGAATCGTGTCGGGGAAGATACTGGAGTCACTTTTGCTGGTATCCCTCTAGGCCACGAATTCACTTCATTGGTGTTAGCTCTTCTTCAAGTTAGTGGACGAGCTCCAAAGATTGATCAAAGCGTTATCGATCAAATTAAAAACATTAATGGTGAATATCACTTTGAAACATACGTAAGCCTTAGCTGTCACAACTGCCCAGACGTCGTACAAGCATTAAACATCATGAGTGTACTTAACCCTGGCATCACGCATACAATGATCGACGGCGCAGCGTTTAAAGACGAAGTGGAAAGCAAGGATGTAAGGTCCGTGCCAGCCGTTTTCCTAAATGGTGAATTCTTTAATGGCGGCCGTGTGTCTATGGAAGAAATCCTAGCTAAATTGGGTAAAGGCCCAAGCGCAGAAGAGTTTGCAAACAAGGATCCATACGACGTACTTGTAGTTGGCGGTGGTCCAGCCGGTGCCAGTGCAGCAATTTATGCTGCCCGTAAAGGCATTCGTACAGGAATTGTTGCTGAACGCTTTGGCGGTCAGGTTTTAGACACGCTGAGCATTGAAAACTTTGTAAGTGTGAAAAATACAGAAGGACCTAAGCTCGCAGCTGCTCTTGAAGAGCATGTAAAAGAATATGACATTGATGTCATGAATTTACAGCGTGCTAAAGGCTTACAAAAGAATGACCTTTTCGAGCTTGAGCTTGAAAACGGAGCTGTTCTAAAGAGTAAAACCGTTATTATTTCAACAGGAGCTCGTTGGCGTAATGTTAATGTTCCTGGTGAACAAGAGTTTAAAAATAAAGGTGTAGCCTATTGCCCACACTGTGACGGTCCATTATTTGAAGGAAAAGACGTAGCGGTTATTGGCGGCGGTAATTCTGGTATTGAGGCAGCGATTGACCTTGCAGGGATTGTTAAGCATGTCACTGTTCTTGAATTCATGCCAGAATTAAAGGCTGATGAGGTTCTGCAAAAGCGCCTATACAGCCTGCCTAATGTAACGGTCTTGAAGAACGTTCAAACAAAGGAAATTACCGGTACAGACAGTGTTAATGGGATTAGCTACATTGATCGTGATACACAAGAAGAAGGTCATGTAGAGTTACAGGGTGTATTTGTTCAAATCGGTCTTGTACCAAATACCGATTGGTTAGACGGTACGGTTGAACGTAATCGCATTGGTGAAATCATTGTCGATAAGCAGGGTTCATCAACCCTTCCTGGAGTATTTGCTGCAGGAGACTGTACAGATAGCTCATATAATCAAATCATTATTTCTATGGGATCAGGAGCAACTGCAGCATTAGGTGCGTTCGATTATCTTATCCGGAACTAATGATTGGACAATGAGTATGGCCGTTATTAGCCATACTTAACTCTTAATAAAGTCGTTATGCTATCTTACCGGTAGTATAGCGGCTTTTTTTGTTTTCTAAAGCTAGGTATGCGCCCAGGCAAGTGCAGCTATAAACCTAGTTGCTCCTCACACTACAACATAAGTCCTCTTTTTTAGATTCAGGCTCCTATCGATTAAGCTAGATTCAGACTCCTTTCCTACCCGATTCGACTAGCAATAAGATTGTTCCAGTCGTTCTCCTAGCTACAACTGTGAACCATAAAAGAAACCTTCGATCTATGAGGATCAAAGGTTCAAGTGTTATTTTTCGCTAATTAAATTGATTGTTAATTTTTATAAATAAACAGGAGATAAAATCGCTAGACTCATCGAAAAATGCCTTCTGCCTAGGGATAAGCTAATCGAGACCTTCATCAGCACGAATGCTGCAGAACAGCGGAGAATGCCCGTGGAACAGCCCGAGAAGCTCCGCTCGACAAACACACGCATTCTTGCAGCAACGTCGTTACCAAGCACTGTGTCCTTTCGAGAGCTATATACGTGAAACAGCTCTGTCGAGATTAAGTTGTTCGACTTTATATATCTTCTCGCATCTATATCCGATAATTAATTATAAACGCGCTCTTTTTTGCTTAGACCAAGCGTTTCAGCTGTTGAAGTGTGAACTTCGCGCAGTAATTTTGGATTTTCCATTAGAGACTTGCCATAAGAAGGAATCATTTCTTTTATCTTCGGTTCCCACTCTTTCATATGCTGCGGGAAACATTTATTAATTACTTCGAGCATGACGTGAACAGCAGTTGAGGCACCTGGAGAAGCACCTAGTAAGGCTGCAATTGAGCCATCAGAGGCGCATATAACTTCTGTACCAAATTGCAGTGTACCCTTGCCAGCGTCTGTATCTTTGATAACTTGAACACGTTGGCCTGCTTCTACTAAATCCCAATCCTCACTTTTAGCGTTCGGGATAAACTCTCGTAACTCTTCCATGCGTTTTTCTTTCGATAACATAACTTGTTCGATCAGGTATTTTGTCAATGGCATGTTTTTTGCACCAGCTGACAACATAGTTACGAGATTATTCGGTTTAACCGAAGTTACAAGATCAAACATTGAACCTGTCTTTAAAAATTTGGGTGAGAAGCCTGCAAACGGCCCAAATAATAACGACTTTTTATTGTCGATAAACCTTGTATCAAGATGCGGAACAGACATTGGAGGAGCTCCAACCTTAGCTTTTCCATATACTTTTGCATGGTGCTGCGCTACAACATCCGGATTATTACAAACCATAAATAATCCGCTTACTGGGAAGCCTCCAATATGCTTTCCTTCGGGAATTCCGGATTTTTGCAGTAAATGCAAACTTCCTCCCCCGCCTCCGATAAAGATGAATTTTGCAGTATGGCGTTCGACGTCACCGCTTTCATTTCTTACTTTTAATTCCCACGAGCCGTCGCTAGTGCGTTTAATGTTATCAACGCAGTGTTTGTATTTGATATCTACATTTTTACTCTTTAAGTGATCAAACAGTATACGGGTTAGTGCACCAAAGTTAACATCTGTACCAGAATCGATTTTTGTTGCTGCTATCGGTTCGTTTGATGGACGATCTTGTATAATAAGCGGAATCCAATCGATCAGTTTCTCAGGGTCGTCTGAAAATTGCATCCCTTGAAACAAAGGATTTTTTGACATCGCTTCAAAACGCTTCTTTAAATACGTTACATTCTCTTCACCCTGTACCATACTCATATGTGGCAACGGCATGATAAAATCCTGTGGATTGCGTATGAGGTTACTGTTTACAAGATAAGACCAAAATTGCATTGAAAGCTGAAACTGTTCATTAATTTTAATAGCCTTACTAATATCTATAGATCCGTCTGGTTTTTCTTCTGTGTAGTTAAGCTCACACAATGCCGCATGCCCTGTTCCAGCGTTATTCCATTCGTTAGAGCTTTCCTCACCTGCATTTTCGAGTTTCTCAAACACTGTAATTTCACAGTCCGGAGCTAATTCTTTAAGTAATGATCCCAAAGTCGCGCTCATGACTCCGGCACCAATTAAGATAACGTCTGTTTTAGTCTCTTTGTTGCTCATTTTTACCACCCTTATATTGTAAAATTTGCAGAAAGATATAGGCGCTCCTGCCTGAGGTGTACAAAAAGCATGGCGCGACCAAGGAACACTTCTTTTCTGTCTAATTAATAATTATAACCATACATATTCTATTATAATTATTAATAGGTTAAAATATCTACTTTTATCTGATAATTTTAAACTTATTAAAGCTGGTAAAAGTGAGAAGTCCGTCCAAAAGGTCAAACTAGTACACGGAAACGAGGGTTTTAATAAGGTTAAGGCCTTTATCTTTATTAATAAACCTCAGAATGTTTATACTTTTAGCTAGCTTTTGGAATTCGCAATTTTTTGACTCTTTTCTTTCTTCGTCTTTCGCATATACCTACTTTATTTTACTATATCAGTGTAATCGATAAATACAGGAACAACTAGCAAAGTGGATTATCTTTTACTTTACCTTTGTTTAAAAGCTCATTTACTTTCAGCAGGCGGCATACGGGGGGACGTGCAGATGCTGCGTATACAGCCTCTAAACACGCTGTAACTGGACTAACAAAAAATACTGCATATATGTATGCTCTATCAGGTATCCGTTGTAACGGTATTGCCCCCGGTGGTGTTGAGACTAACATCGGAGCCTCTATGACAGATGTGTCAGAATTTGGATATGGCCGCCAAATGACTGGCAGCAGTACAATGCCACGAGTAGGTAAGCCAGATGAAATTGCTCAACTTGCTGTTTTCTTAGGTTCTGAGGAGTCAAGTTTCATAAATGGACAAGTAATCGCAGCTGACGCAGGCTGGACTTCATACTAAATAATGATGTTATAATACAAACCCTGAAAACACTTATCAGGGTTTGTTTATAATAAAACTTAATTAGCTCCCTTGGGTTTAAAAAAGAATTCGTGTGCGTGCTTAACTAAGTAACCAGCGGTAGAAAAATAAGAGGAGATTGTTCCGTTAAATGTAAAATCGAGCTCATGTTGGGGTAAATAGGGGGAGTTTTTCCGCCTATATAAAGTAAATTACCTATTTTTACGTTATTCGAGTCAAATAAGGGAAATTTCTCCGTCTATTTAATCCTATCATCAGAGCTATTAACCAATTAAGGGTAATTTTTCCGCCTATTTATCAGATCTAATTGCTTAACCCGATCCCCCCAACCGATAAAAGCGAACTCTCACGGGAATCAGCATCTTTTTTAACGACTAGTTAAGAAATTTACTTGTCTAACCATCTTGCCACTGGTACTCCTAATCAAATCCCATAGCATCCCTTCTCCTATCCATTAGCAGTGCCTGCCTTTTACATGACTCTCAATATACTAAAAATTCATTTAAACAGATGGACTAACTACAGAAACTGAATGAATCATCTCCTTTGTTTATCCGTTTGAACTTTGGAAAGACTTTTTTAAATTAATGAGTGGTAAAAAGAAGTTTAATGTGTCTTAAATTGGAGAAATTCCAAGGCAAACCAAGACTTGATGAGAGTTAATATAGAAGAAGAATTTGAGGGGTTTAATAGTTCTTAGATTTATCTAAATCTATTTTTATTATATCTAGAATGCTGTTGTTCTTATCATTTATATTCCCGTTAAGAAAACTAATTATAATCTGCCTCCCCAACCCTAAGGAGAGGCATTGGACTAAAACTTACTTATGATACGGTTCACCCCTATTGATCCTAAATGCTCTATAAATTTGCTCTACCAGAATGAGCCTCATTAGCTGATGAGGAAAGGTCATTTTAGAAAAGCTGAGCTGCTCGTCTGATCTTCGGAGAATTTCATCACTAAGGCCTAGTGAACCGCCAATCACAAAGGCAATTTTGCTCTTTCCGTATGTAGCTAGTTTATCTAAACCATCTGCCAGTTCTTCTGATGATTTTAATTTTCCATTTATGGCCAGTGCAATCACGTATGTATCAGGGCTGATTTTTGCAAGCAGGCGCTCGCCTTCTTTTTGTTTCACCTGGCCCATTTCAACTTCACTTAGTTCCTCAGGAGCTTTTTCATCTGAAACTTCAATTATATCCACCTTCGCATAGCTGCCCAGCCGTTTTAAATATTCCTCAATACCTTGTTTTAAATATTTTTCTTTTAGTTTTCCTACCGTTACAATTGAGATATTCACAGGCCGTCCCCACTTTACAAACAGTTTACAAACAAGTTATCCACAATAGTTATCCACATATTCACACCGATATCCACATGTTGTATGAGATCATTCGTTCGCCACAATATATATTGCAGGATTTTCACAATATCCACAGGTATGTTCCGGCGTTTCTCCGTCTGGTATTTTTGTTAATTTTGGTGCTATTTCAAACTCATCAACCGCTATATCAAGGGCTAAATCAATATGTTCATCACAAGAATAAATCACGTTTACAAGCTCCCTTCGCTAACATTTATCCACAACCCATCTTATCATTAAAATAAAAAGCAGAAAAGCTTGATCAGCTTTCTGCTTTTAGGTTATCCACTATTGTGAATTATAATGTTTCTCCCCCGAGGGTCATGGTTGTTTCTTCTATTGTGCCATTTCGATAAAATTTAATACTCAACTCTTCACCAATCTTCTTTTTATTATATAAATGTTTACGAAGGTCGATAACATCTTTTATCGTATCTCCATCCATCTCTACAATAACATCCATCTCTTGCAAACCTGCACGTTCAGCAGGAGAATCCGGCTGTACCTGACGGAGAATGACCCCGTAATTTATATCTTCTGGAAGATTAAGCTCTTGCTGGTAGTGCCCCGGAATTTCATTTACGGCTCTTAAATCGACACCCATATACGGACGTTTAACTTCGCCAAACTGTTGCAGATCCTCGATAATCGGACGAGCGTAGTTAATGGGAATGGAAAGACCGATCCCCTCAACCGCCTGCTGGGCAATTTTCATAGAGTTTATTCCGATAACTTTTCCATCAATATTGATTAATGCTCCACCGCTGTTTCCAGGGTTAATGGCAGCATCTGTCTGAAGAACCTCTGCCTGCCAATCCGCAATCCCGTCCTGATTAATATCAACTGGAATCGCACGCTCTACCCCCGAGATAATACCCTGCGTAACTGATCCTGAAAAAGTGAGACCTAATGGATTCCCAATCGCAATTACGGGCTCCCCTGGTTTCAGATTATCTGAGTTCCCAAATTCAGCCGTTATTTTAACATGTTCAGCGGGGATTTCCAGAACGGCAAGGTCGGTCCAAATATCACTGCCAAGCAGTTCAGCAGGAATCTTTGTGCCATCACTAAGGCTTACCTCAATCTCTTCTGCACCGTCAACAACGTGGTGGTTAGTAACAACATAGGCTTTGTCACCTTGTCTTTCATAGATGACACCAGATCCGGTCCCAGCTTCACCTGGATTTTCTGACCAAAAGCTTCCTGCGCTTTGAATATTGGTTATCCCTACAACGGCTTCTCCTGTTTTATCAACTGCTTGAGTAATTTCTGAAAAAACGCTCAAGGAAACATTTCTTGATGCTTCCACCGCTTCATTAGTTCCTTCTTCTTCCTGGGCCGAATCATTTTCAGTTTGGTCTGTCCCTTGGTTATTTGCAGGCTCGACCTGATATGGAAGAAGACCATACTCAGATAGAGCAGGCACTGAAATGATGATTAAAAGTGCACCAATAATAGCACCTGCAAGACTGGAAAAAAAGATACCTGACTTTTTGCCCTTTGAGGGCTTATACCGGTTTTGATCATCCTGATCGTAATATCCCAAGTTCACCAATCCTTTCTCCAAAACAATTGCTATGAGATATTTTCCCTATTTCATAAATATTATACTCCGTTTGTTGTGTAATTCTAAATAAAATTCACTGAATTGCATAAATTGCTTTTTTGGTCACAAATAAACAAAAGCGTAAGCGCCTGTTTAGCGACGTATAGACTGGAGCACACCGACTGAGATAAAGGAAACACGAAGAGCGGAGGCGATTCGATGTTGACTTATCATAGGGAGGTGAGCGAAGTATACTAGTCGCTAGGCGCTGGAGCTGGACGATAAACAAAAGCGTAAGCGCCTGTTTAACGCCGTATACTAGTCGCCAGGCGCTGGGCAGTACTCAACGTCCAAATACTTATACTTAGAAAAAGGAATGAAAAGCTGAAATTATCTGCTGTTCATTCCTAGGATTCTTCTTTTATACGGCTGTTAATGGGGTGGGCCTTTTTGGATCCGTATCATAGAGGCTGATTTGCTCGCCTACGGCCACTCCTCGACTTTCAAGGGTCTGTGCAACCGACATTTTGGCTAAGTCCTTCATGTTGTTATCAAGGCTTAGATGAGCAAGATAGATGCGTTTAGATTGATCTCCAATTACTTCGCTCATTGCGATTGCGGCGTCCTCATTAGAAACATGTCCAACATCGCTTAAAATACGGCGTTTTATATTCCATGGGTATCGGCACATTCTCAGCATTTGGACGTCATGATTGCTTTCAAATACAAATACATTCGCATTAGAGATGATTCCTTTCATCCTATCACTTACATAGCCTGTATCGGTCATCAAAGCAAGTTTCTTTCCTTCATGATGAAAAACATAAAACATAGGCTCTGCTGCATCGTGTGAAACCCCAAATGATTCGATATCAAGTGAACCAAAACTTTTCACGGTTTCCATTCCAAAAGTGAATTTTTGCTCCATGGGGATTTCTCCTACCAGTTTGTCCATTGCCTGCCACGTCTTATCGTTAGCAAAAATCGGAACCTTGTATCTTCTTGCTAGGACCCCAAGACCTTTGATGTGATCGCTGTGCTCATGGGTTACTAAAATTCCAGATAACTTTTTGATGTCCCTGCCAATTTGTTCAAATAATGCTTCCATCTGCTTCCCGCTTAAACCAGCGTCTATTAAAAAGGAATGTTCCCCGGTTTCAACGTAGACTGCATTGCCAGTACTCCCGCTGGCGAGAACACTAAACTGCAATGACATATAGCTTCACTCCACTTATTAAATTTCTTCGCCAAATTGGATGACTTGTCCTTCAAAGGCATGCACATAAAGATTTTCTTCGCCGTTAATGACGAATCTCCAAGTTGGAGCTAGCACTTGCTGTGACGCCGATAATTGAACGATTGTTGCGTAACCCAGTTCAATTTTGGTAATCTCACTTTTCGGCTCCAGTAATCCTCTATTGTAGAGTGTTTCAATTGCTCTAAGGGCTGATAGCAATTCCTGTTTCTCCCCGAGCTGTTCATTCACTTCTAAAAATGTCTGCTGGTAAGAAACAATCCCGCCATCTTCATTAAAAGTAAAAATTAGCTTCCCGTATATATTTTGATAGAATGTCCTGCCTTCAGATTGCTGATAGAACGTAATCGTACGATTAACGTCATTTTTCTCCCAGAAGGTATATTGATCTCCATTTTCAATATTTTGTTTGATATACGCACTAAACTGGGTAGGATCAAATTTCGAAGGTAATTTTATCGGGTTTTCAAAAATTACTTCAAGCAAAGTCCCGCCATTTCTTAATGTTTGAAGCTCACCTTCTCTTTCAGGCAGCTCACTTTCTAAGAATTGTTTTGGCTTTACACTAATATACTGAGTCTTTTCCTGTTCCTTTGGAAGATCTTTATACTGAATATCATCGTTTTTCAGCTTTTCTTCAAATGATGCCTCTTTAATATATTCATATTTTGCGGCATCCCTGACATTAAAAAATTGATAGGCCAAATAAACGTTTAAAATGAAGAAAGTCAAAATAAAAATGGATTTAATCCTACTCCAATCCATTATTTATCCCTCCCTCAAACGTTATTTGCTGCCAGTTGTTTTGGTAAAGATAAAACCAGGCAGGCTCCAATAAAATGAGCGACGAATCTTTAGGATCTGATATCATGTTATAGCCCAAGGTTATATCCTCAAAGAGATCAGGATTAAAATTGGGACTGGCCTGGATAAAATCAAGTGCTGTTTGTCCTGACGGAACAGTTACTGTATTCATATCCGGCTGCAGCGGCAGTTCAAGATTAAACCGTGGCCGGATATATTGATTGATCTCATTTTGACTCCACATTTGATAAATTTCTGACATTCCAAATGGATTAAAAATTGGATAGCCATCACTGCTATATAGCCTGAAAATTACCTGCCTGTTTAAATCATCCTTATAAGAATAGCGATAAGCATCCGTCCAGCCGCTATGACCGTCAACAAAATCAATACTCTTTTTTAAAATATCATTAGTCCCGATAGTCACTTCACTCTCGTTAGTCGGGTTAATATAATAAATCATATTGGTTCCGTAATTAACGGCCATTCTGCTTGTATCATCTGTAAATTCTTCGCCATCCTCAACAGGACTTCTTTGCACAAAACTAGGATCATTAAATAGTGCATCTTTGAATTTATCAGAATCCAGCGGGTTAGGGTAGTATCTATACCTAACCATTTCGGTTTCTTGTACTGGCAAATATTTAGCCTTATTAGCCGTCTCATAAGGGAAATAGAGATTTAGTTTATTTGCCTGCTTATAAAATTGATTAATAAAATCATTAAGATGTTGAGGGCTAAAACTGCTGATATAAATCTGCTCGCTATTACTAGAGGCAAAGTATATTGTTCCCTCCTGATTTTCTTCAGATTGTGCATTAATAATAATGCGATCAAAGGAAAATCGGGGGATATCTGTCTCTTCAAAATTTAACACCTTGTTATAAAGGGTTACCGGCACTTCATCCGGAAATATAATTTCCACTTTTCCGTTCCCGTTAAGCATTTCTCCATTTCCTTCATTCCGTCGGTTGTTATTTTTAATATCGTATAAATTCCATTTCCCCATGGAAGTTATAAGCTTATCAATATAGGTACTGTCAACCGTGCCGAAATGCTGGTCATCAATATGGAAAACAACCTGATCAGGTTTTACGATTTTCTTTAATTCTCTTGCTTCACTTAGAGCAACAGGATTAACGACATTGTTTTTTTGTATAGATTCATAATTGGGCTGATAGGTCCAAATAGCCCATGTGAGTGTTCCGCTCAAGACAATTAGAAATGTTAAAATGATGCTTTTTATACCTTCATATGTCATGACCAATCATCCTCTTCAGAACGGACATACGGAAGACTAAACGAGATAACCGTTCCTTTTCCTTCCACACTTTCCGCCCATATTTGACCCCCGTGGGCGTTAACCATCTCTTTGGCTATGGCAAGTCCAAGGCCAGTGCCTCCTAGCTTTCGGGTCCGTGCTTTATCAACTCGATAAAACCTGTCAAAAACCTTTTCCAGATTATCCTTCGGAATTCCGACACCTTCGTCTGAGACGCTGACGATAATCCGTTCTTCCTGTTCTTCAACGGAAAAAGTAATTTGACCGCCTTCAGGAGAATATTTCATTGCATTTGAAATAATATTATATAAGACCTGAGTCAGCTTATCTTCATCAATCTCTACAAAAATCGTCTGCTCAGGCAGCTTTCGCTGAAAAATAACATTTTGTTCCTTTGAAAGTTCAAAGCGGTCTATAATTCGGTTGAAAAAGACTGGGAAGTTAACCCATTCTTTTTTAAGTGAATAATCCCTGCTGTCCATTTTTGATAACTGAAGCAAGTCATTGACAAGCCGAATCATTCGCTCTGTTTCTGTCTGAGTAGTATGAAGGAAATTTGGTGCAATTTCTTCATCTCTCCAGGCTCCCTCAGCCAGGGCTTCCAGATAGCTTCTCATGGTGGTTAGCGGAGTCCGCAGCTCATGTGAAACATTAGCAACAAACTCACGTCTTTCCATGTCAATTTTCTCTTGTTCGGTAATATCATGCAGAACAGCAATCACCCCATTTACAAACCCAGTCTCTTTTTGAATAACAGAGAAATTGGCTCTTAAAATATAGGGTTTATTTTTAGTACTATAGTCTAAAATAACGGATTCCTGTTCCTGTAAGAGATCTTCAAAAGTGTACTCTTCTTCGAGGCCAATGACAGATACAATTGGCTGAGATAATACTGTTTCACGTGAAACATTCAGCATTTCAGCAGCGGGGTCATTGATAAGGATTACCCGCCCCTTCCGGTCAGTGGCTAACACTCCGTCGGTCATGTAAGAAAGGACAGATGAGAGCTTCCTCTTTTCACCTTCAGTTGTAGCCTGGGCTTCCTGCAATTTTTTCGTCAAGTTGTTAAATGTGATGGCAAGCTGTCCAATTTCATCTTCGCCATACACTTTAACTTTTCTGGAAAAATTCCCGCGTGTCATTGCTAAAGCTTGTTTTCTCATATCAACAATTGGTCTTGTGATGGTCTGTGCAAGCAAAACGCCAAGAATAGCGGTGAAAATTAATGCAATCGCAGTACCTGTTGCAAGAATCTTATTGATATCCCTCATTTGGGCAAATACGTTTTCTATTTTAGCAACAAGGTGGACTGCACCAACCACTTCACCATTTGATAGAATTGGAGTTGATTGGACCCAGACTCTTTTGCCAGTCTTCGTATCTACCTGAATAATACCTTCTTCTTTTTCCAGCACAATGGAGCGCTTAATTTTTAATTCAGTTGTCCTTTGTCCTACGATTCCCTGGTTAGAAGCTGAGGTCCCAATGATTCTGAAGCTTCCCGCGTCAATTACCCGAATTTCCGATATGTCTGATGCGTTATGATCCCGCAGCGTTTTTCGGATGTCTTCCTCTAATGTAGGATCATCCTTACCGCGTTCCTTAACCATTTCCTCTTCAATATCATATGTGAGCAGATTGACCCTTTCCTTAAGTGAATGCTGAAAGTTTTGCAGAAGCGTATCTTCCAGCTCTCTGACAAAATAAACACCGATAATTTGCATAGCAATTAGAATGAGCAGAACATAGATAATGACAAATTTATGGTGAATCGACCGAAAGAATCCTACTCTTTTCATTCGGCTATATTACTCCTGCTCTGAATTTCTTAGATAATAACCGACACCGCGACGGGTTACAATCCAAGAAGGGTGACTTGGATTATCCTCAATTTTTTCTCTCAAGCGCCTAACTGTAACATCAACAGTTCGGACATCTCCATAATAGTCGTAGCCCCATACTGTTTGCAGCAAATGTTCACGGGTCATAACTTGTCCAATGTGCTTTCCAAGATAATGTAAAAGTTCAAATTCACGATGAGTTAACTCAATCGTTTGGCCTCGCTTTGATACAACATAGGCGTCTGGGTGAATCGTCAGCGATCCAATTGAGATATCGTTAGAAACCTCTTCCTCATCAGACTTGCTGCCAATTTGCTGCTGACGGCGGAGGTTTGCCTTTACCCGCGCTATTAGCTCCCTAGTGCTAAAAGGCTTTGTTACGTAGTCATCGGCCCCAAGTTCTAGCCCTAAAACCTTGTCTATTTCAGAATCTTTAGCAGTAAGCATGATAATCGGCATTTCATACTTTTTCCGGACTTCCCGGCACACTTCCATGCCATCGCGCTGTGGCAGCATGATATCAAGCAGGATTAGATCAGGCTGGATCTCATCAACCATCTGGACCGCCTGATTGCCATCATATGCACAATACACGTCATAACCTTCTTTTTTTAAATTAAATTGCAATATATCTGCAATCGGCTTTTCATCGTCAACCACAAGAATCTTTTTATCCATGAATGTTACTCCTTTGAAAGACAAATTTTTATATCTATGATCAACACTGTGAAGTCTAACTCTTATACTATCTATTTTACTCTATCACGAGTGAAAACTGAATTCATCTAATATACTTCCCAACGTTTACCTCTATGGCGGATTCCATTTAAAAAAGCCTCTAGAAATCTAGAGACTTTTAAGTAGACGTTTAACGAAGAACTGTTACTGGATTAACCAGCTTCCCATTTTTAAATACTTCAAAGTGAAGATGGATACCGGTTGAATCTCCTGTAGCCCCCATTACTCCGATCTTAGATCCTCTTGCAACCGTTTGGCCTGAACCGACTGACATTGAAGCCAAGTGGGCGTATATCGTCTTGTAGCCATTCTGGTGATCTATGATAATCTTATTTCCATAACCGCCGTCATAGCCTGCATAAACAACAACACCGTTATCCGCAGCGCTTATATTATAGTTACTAGGCCTAGCTATATCGATTCCTTTATGAAGCTTGCCCCATCGATATCCTTGCTGGCTCGAAATATAACCGCCTGAAGCAGGCCAGGCAAACGTGCCGTCTCCTCTGGAGGGAATGACTTTCGTGCCTTTAACAGTGATTTCTGTTACTGGCTCTTCAAGTACCTCAGTTTTCACCGTCTCCCTTTTAACTGTCTGTCCATTTACTTCCGTAATCGCGTAGGAAACCCCATTTGATCCTTCCTTGCCCTCTTGTTTAACCTTTGAATCACCTTTTGGCATTGAAGAGTCATTCTCTACCTCTCGCTTATAAGGAACCGTTTCTACTCGGTACGTCTCCTTCTCTACTGTTAATTCTATTAAAGGCTTTAACACAGTGACTTTAACTTGCTCGCCAATTTTAAGAACTGTGTCCTCTTTCGTACCTGGGTTTAGAGAGAGCATTTCTTTAAGAGTTAAACCATGGGAGTTCGCAATTCCTCCGAGAACATCTCCCTCTTTAACCGTGTACTTTTGCTCTTCTAATGTCCCATTTTTCAATAGCTTTAACGTATCATCTTTGGTTAAAATTTTCGCAGGATCAACTTTTTCAGCTGAAACTGAAACTTCTTTTGAAAATTTAACGTCCAAAATACGAGTTTCATTTTTTTCTAATGGTGGTAAAGAGTCTTTAGAAACCTGCTTTAAGTTTTCGGCTTCTTTCAATTCATCTTCACTAATATACTGAAGCTTTAATGACTTTAAGACATCTTCTGCGGCTTCGGCACTTTGTACGTATGCTACTGGGTTTCCATCAATAGAAACGGCTGCAGCTTCTGCCTGCACGCCTATCTCATCTTGGAAGTGACCCACTGCTTCCCCGTTTTCTGCGGGTGAAGAAGATTTAAAAACCTGCTCTGGAATGTATGTAATTTCTTTGTTTAAGGTTAGTTCAATGCCTTCAAAGTGTTTTTCTGCCTCAATAATCTTATCTGCAACTAATTTCTCGATAACGTTTTTATCAGATACTGTTCCAATGAAAGTGTCATTTGCATATACATAATAAACCGTTGTTAAGTCAGATCCAGCTGCGCTTACTGAATTACCGGCTCCAAATGCCAGTGCAGAAAAAGCTACAGCAGAGACAACAGCTTTCTTAATCGCCGGGGATATATAACCAGATGTTTTTCCGGCAATTTGGGATAGCTTCTTTTTGGTGATCTCCATGGGTTTCCTCCTACATACGAAAAGCTAGCGCATTTACTAGCTATAGTTAGTTACTTAGCAAGCAACTTAAATATCACTTCTATACTTTACCATATTTTATTTTAAAAAGATTAATAGACGTTGTTATGTAACAAAACTGTATAATTACTGTCATTTTATTACGAAATTTGTAAGTTAATTGCCAGAACTAACTGTTAAAACCATCCAACATTATTGGATATTTTTAAGACAAAACCTTTTTAGGCCAAGGTTTTTCTAGGTCTTTAGGACGAGTTCGACAAGGAAATGACTAAATTTCAATATTGGCATATGGTTTATAGATAAAAAGTGCTTAATGTTACAGAATTGTAACAAAAAGGGAGTATGTCGTGTGGACATACTCCCTTTTTTGAGTGGCTCAGGACGGAATCGAACCGCCGACACAAGGATTTTCAGTCCTTTGCTCTACCGACTGAGCTACTGAGCCATAATATATATAGCCTATTTGATTAAAATTATGTAAATAAGTAATGACCCCTACGGGATTCGAACCCGTGTTACCGCCGTGAAAGGGCGGTGTCTTAACCGCTTGACCAAGGGGCCGTAAAATTAAGTGGTGAGCCATGAAGGATTCGAACCTTCGACCCTCTGATTAAAAGTCAGATGCTCTACCAACTGAGCTAATGGCTCGTACAATATAATGCTTCCTAAATAAATCATCCAATTGAGATTTAGAATCTTCGATGTCCCGATCTCAGTAAGCTTATTCAGGCTGTGGATCGATCGGTACAACTCGCAGCTACTCATTGAAGCTTTGCTCGTTGCTCTACCAACTGAGCTAATGGCTCGTTTCTAATTTAACGACGTTTTTTATAATATCATAGGATTATAACCTTGTCCAACATTTTTCGAGAAAAGTTTTATTTCTTTAATAAACCAATTAATATTCCACTATAGTCCTCGAGTTTCCTCTTAATTAGAGGACTAATTGGGCTAATTTAGGTGCTTTATTTCAGATCTGCTGGGCCCTAAAAGATCCAGAAGCTAAACTAGGGTATCTTCCAAAAATATTATCCTATTTTACAACCCTTTCCGATACCCCGTTTAGTATATAAGGAGGATTAAGGAACGGATTTAACTATAATTGCGTCATTCTATTGCTTTTATGCATTGTATTCAACCATTATTGCAACATTTATTTGCTGTTATGCATCACAAAATTTAGTTATTGCATCATACTGGTGACATCACAATGGAATCGCTTAAAATACCCCACAACTAATTAAAAGTTAAGCTTTGGCTTAAACCGTTAAGAATTAGTGTTACCATTAGCCCTATTTCAGTCTGGCATAATAAAAAGCCTCCCTGAAAAAGGGAGGCTTTCCATCGTTTTTAGTGCTGTCTCCATGGACTTAAAACCACATTCGTCTGAGAGCGGTCTGGACCCACCGAAAAGATCGAAAGCGGAATTCCAGTTAACTGTGAAATTCTTTCAAGATAGTGCCTAGCATTAGCTGGAAGTTCATTAAGGGATTTGCAGCCTGTGATATCCTCAGTCCAACCTGATAGTTCTTCATATACAGGTTCACATTCTGCCAGCATTTTAAGGCTGGCAGGGAATTCTGAGATAACTTCCCCTTTATACTTATAAGCCACACAAATCTTAAGTTTTTCAATTCCAGTAAGAACATCAATAGAATTTAGAGATAAATCCGTGATTCCACTGACCCTGCGGGCATGGCGAACAACAACACTGTCAAACCAGCCAACTCTGCGCGGACGCCCTGTAGTTGTTCCATACTCGCGGCCAACCTCACGTATCATACTGCCAATCTCGTTATCAAGCTCTGTTGGAAATGGCCCGTCTCCTACCCTAGTCGTATAGGCCTTGGATACGCCAACAACATGTTTAATTTTAGTTGGACCGACTCCTGAACCAATAGTCACTCCGCCAGCAACAGGGTTCGAGGATGTAACAAATGGATATGTACCTTGGTCGATATCAAGCATGACTCCTTGTGCACCTTCAAATAAAACACGGCGCCCATCATCGAGAGCATCATTCAAGACAACCGATGTGTCACATACATAATGCATGATTTGCTGACCATAATCGTAATATTCATCTAGAATATCTTCAATTTTAAAACCTTCAGTTTCATAAATCCGTTCAAGTAACCGGTTTTTTTCTTTTAAATTACGGTCTAATTTTTCTTCAAAAATCTCTCGGTCTAAAAGATCCGCAATACGAATACCGATTCGGGCAGCCTTATCCATATAGGCAGGGCCGATTCCCTTTTTCGTTGTACCAATTTTATTAGCACCTTTGCTTGCTTCCTCTACCTCATCAAGTTTTAAATGATAAGGTAAAATAACATGGGCTCTGTTGCTGATGCGGAGATTGTCAGTAGAAATCCCTCGTTCGTGAAGATAAGCGAGTTCCTTTACTAGCGCTTTTGGATCAACAACCATACCATTTCCGATTACACACTTTTTATCACTATAGAAGATTCCTGATGGAATTAAATGAAGCTTATACGTTTCTCCGTTAAATTTAATCGTATGCCCAGCATTGTTTCCACCCTGGTAACGGGCAATTACTTCTGCATTTTCAGAGAGAAAGTCGGTAATCTTACCTTTGCCTTCATCTCCCCATTGTGTACCTACTACGACTACTGATGACATAAAAAACACCTCCGAAATTTCGGTTGAATTAGTTTTCTGAATCAAACAATTAAATCTTATCAGTTTTAGCGAAGTAAAGTCAATGAAACACGAACTATTATATGTAAAAAAGTTAATTTGTTCGTAAAATTAAGATGCATACCCGGACCAAAACGACCTTAAGCGGCAAGGCGCTAGTGCATTAGTCAATGACTAATGTTTTTCTTTCTTATCTAAAATAAAAGGTTAGCCTTTTATAGGCTAACCAAAATTAAGAGAATTACGCACCAGCCGGAATCGACGAATCATCAAATCGTCTTTCAAGGTTAACGAATTTATTAAATTCTTTAACAAAAGCTAGCTGGACAGTCCCAACAGGACCATTACGCTGCTTAGCAATAATGATTTCAATGATATTTTTCGACTCAGATTCTTTATCATAATAGTCATCACGATATAGAAAGGCAACGATATCGGCATCCTGCTCGATACTTCCGGATTCACGGATATCAGACATCATTGGACGCTTATCCTGCCGCTGTTCCACACCACGAGATAGCTGAGACAGTGCTATAACGGGAACTTGAAGTTCACGAGCCAGCTCTTTTAAAGTACGTGAGATTTCGGAAACTTCCTGCTGTCTGTTTTCTCCGGAACGCCCGCTTCCTTGAATCAGCTGCAGGTAATCGATCAAAATCATCCCTAGTCCGGTCTCCTGCTTAAGTCTTCGGCATTTGGAGCGAATTTCGCTTATTTTAACGCCAGGCGTGTCATCTATAAAAATACCTGAATTAGAGAGGCTGCCCATTGCCATAGTCAGCTTTCCCCAGTCATCATCAGTTAAGCTACCTGTCCTTAGCCTTTGTGCATCGATATTTCCTTCTGCACAAAGCATACGCATAACAAGTTGTTCTGCACCCATCTCAAGGCTAAAAATCGCAACATTCTCACCCGTTTTAGTGGCGACATTTTGGGCGATGTTTAGGGCAAATGCCGTTTTACCAACCGAAGGACGAGCAGCAACAATAATTAGATCATTCCGCTGAAATCCGGCTGTCATTTTATCGAGATCATTAAAGCCTGTTGCGATTCCAGTGACATCGCCTACACGGTTATGAAGAGTCTCGATGTTGTCGTAGGTTCTGACCAGGACGTCCTTAATGTTATGGAAAGCACCTGCATTCGTACGCCGGGATACTTCTAATATATTTTTCTCTGCTTCACTAAGAAGGGCGCCAACTTCATCTTCTCTGGTGTATCCATCCTGGGCGATATTCGTTGCCGTACGGATCAGGCGTCTTAATAGCGATTTTTCTTCAACAATCCGTGCATAGTATTCTATATTGGCTGCTGTAGGCACTGAGCCTGCCAGCTCGCTCAAATAACTGACACCACCGGTATCTTCTAAAAGCTTAGCAGCTGCCAAGGATTCTGTAACAGTGATCAAATCTACTGCCTTTCCTTCGTCATTTAACTTAAGCATGGCCTCAAAGATTTTTTGATGGGATGCCCGGTAAAAATCCTCGGGAATTAAGACTTCAGTTGCTAATGTCAGTGCTGAAGGCTCTAGAAAAATAGCGCCGAGAACTGCTTGCTCGGCTTCAATACTTTGAGGCGGAAGCCTGTCCGCTAAATAATCACTCACTGAAATACCTCCCTTTTAAGAGGAATGATTTTTTCTTCTATATAGAAAAAGTGATCAGCAGGACTGATCACTAAATTTCGCTACTATTTATTTTATCATGTTTAACGGGGAATGGAACTGCCAAATTTAGTTTCCTTCTTTTACATGCACATTCAGGGTAGCTGTCACTTCTGTGTGAAGCTTAACAGGAACCTTTGTATATCCTAGTGACCTGATTGCATCTGACAGTTCAATCTTGCGCTTATCAATCTTAATTTTATTAACCTTCTGCAATGTATCAGCAATTTGCTTGCTCGTAATAGAACCGAATATCTTACCGCCCTCACCTGACTTAGCAGTTAACTCAACAGTAATTTTTTCGAGCTTGCCTTTTAGTTCTTCCGCTTGCGCTAACTCTTCTTCAGCTTGCTTTTCTTCTTTTTTCTTTTGAGCATTTAAAGAACTAACGGCTGCGGTATTCGCTTCTACTGCTAACCCTTGCTTAATTAAAAAATTATGAGCATATCCATCTGCTACATTTTTAACTTCGCCCTTTTTCCCTTTTCCTTTAACATCTTTTAAAAAGATAACCTTCATTCTTTGGTTCCTCCTTCTAAGTATTCATCTATTGCATCTTTAAGCATATTTTCAGCTTCTTCAGTTGTTGCTTCTGTAAGCTGTGCAGCCGCGTTGGTCAAGTGTCCACCGCCACCTAACTTTTCCATAATGACCTGGACATTTACTTCGCCTAGTGAACGGGCACTTATTCCGATTTCATCTTCTGATCGTTTTGATATAACGAATGAAGCTGTAACCCCGTCCATCGTCAGCAATGTATCTGCAGCTTGCGCGATCAGCACCTGATTGTATATTTCATCATCGTTTCCAGCAGCAATCACCATACCTTCACGATAGAATGAAACCTTTTCTATTAATTTTGACCGTTTAATATAAGTGTCTACATCCTCTTTTAGAAACTTTTGAACAAGAACTGTATCAGCTCCATGGCTGCGCAAATAGGAAGCAGCATCAAAAGTTCTCGCGCCTGTCCTGAGGGTAAAACTTTTTGTGTCCACAATTATCCCGGCTAGAAGAGCAGTAGCCTCCAGCATTTGAATTCGGCTAGTTTTCGGCTGATATTCAAGCAGCTCCGTGATCAACTCAGCCGTCGAGGAAGCGTAAGGCTCCATATAAACAAGCAGCGGATTTTCAATAAACTCTTCTCCCCGGCGATGATGGTCAATTACGACAACGTTGTCGATCCTGTTTAGCAGCTTCTCATCAATCACGAGAGATGGTTTGTGCGTATCAACAACTACCAGCAATGTGTCATCGCTGGCAATTTCATATGCCTGTTCAGGCGAGATAAAGCGTGATGAAAATGCTTCGTCTTTCTTTATTGCGTCCAATAAACGCTGGACTCCTGTTTCGATTTCCTGCTTATTAAGTACAATAAAGCCTTCCCGCTTATTCATTTCAGCTACTTTAAGAATACCAATCGCTGACCCGATCGCATCCATATCAGGACTTTTGTGGCCCATGATAATAACCTTGTCGCTTTCAATAATTAATTCTTTTAATGCGTGAGAAATAACCCGTGCCCTTACTCTTGTGCGTTTTTCAACTGGATTTGTTTTGCCTCCAAAGAACTTGACCTTACCATTAGGCTGTTTAATTGCAGCCTGGTCACCGCCCCTTCCGAGAGCCAAGTCAAGGCTCGACTGGGCTTGTGAGCCTAACTCAGGCAGCGAGGAGACACCCGTGCCAACCCCAATACTTAGGGTTAGCGGCACATTCTGTTTGGAAGAAGTTTCACGCACCTCATCAAGGATTGAAAACTTGCCTTTTTCTAATACCTGTAGAATATGTTCATTAAAAACACCGATGAAGCGTTCTGAAGAAATCCTCTTAAGAAATACTCCATTGTTCATGGCCCAATTATTTAAAAGCGAAGTTACAAGACTGTTCAAACTGCTCCGGGTTTGGTCTTCCATCCCCTGGGTAAGCTCATCATAGTTATCAAGAAAAATAATTGCGATAACCGTTCGTTCTTCCCTGTAAAGCTTTTCTATTTCGGTCTGTTCAGTGACATCAAAAAAGTAAAGCAAACGTTCATCCAGCTTATGAATCACCTTGAACTTCCTGTCATTAAGCTTAATGGTCTCCGTTTCCACTTCCTGCTTAATTAATGGTACGAGGGAATCGGCTACATCATAAAGTGAACGGCCGACAAGGCTTTCTTCTCGAAAACAGGATGCGATATAAGGGTTTGTCCATTCAATAACAAAGTCATCATTAAATAGCATAATCCCAATTGGCATTTCCATCAGGGCTTCTTCCCCAACCTTTTTTACCCTGTAGGATAAGGTTGAAATATACGCCTCTGTTTCATTGCGTATTTTGTAGTCCACCCGAAAAATAAAATACAAGGGAATAGCAATGAGGACAAAGCCAACCGCTCCAAGAATCCAGTTATAAAAAGATAAAACACCTAAAACAGCTAATGAAACAGCCATCAAAAGGAATAGAGGCAGTCTAACAAGCCGTTTTTCTATATAAGATGGCATTTACTCAGCTCCCAAAATACCAGTTTCTTATTTTTTCTTAAAAAATCGATTTCGTAAATCAAAACCTAAATCAATTATACCTAATATCCTTACAATATAAAGAATTAAAGGCATTAGTAAAGCAAGAACTACAGCGATAATAGGAACTGCTTTAGAAAATCCCTTATAATGACTGTAATAAAAGATAAAGGCAAAGCCCTGCAAGACCATTAAAAATTGCAGAACATAAACTAAATTCGCAAGGGCCCAGTACCAATATGTTCCTTCTTCCGGACGCATTACCATTGATGCGATCATTGATATTAAATAATACCATAAAATACTTTTTGGCAACGTCAATTCCCTGAAAGGCTTCCACTTCTCAACGTTAATTCCAAATCGCTTCAAAATAGGAATTGATACAAGCATAATAAAGAATACAACTATGAAAGAGGCCATAACCAATAAGCTCGGCATGAGCGTTTCCACCATTGTAACAGCAGTTTCAAATTGTTCCATTATTGCTTCATCAGGCTCTTGGCCCATTCTCTCAAGCATACTTGAAGACATTTCGATAGATTCTCGGAAGGCAGTGAGCATCTCTTCTATAAAATTAATCTGAAATAAAGCAACAGCAATTGCATACTGTAAAATCAAATTACCAAGAAACACCAGAGAACCTGCTGTATAGACGACAAACCGGCTTTTGTTTGCTTTGATTAAAGAACCCATTACAACACCAGTTAATCCATAGCCAAGGGCCAATGGAATAGCCAATAACGAACCTACAATCATGGATAATAAAACAGCTGCCACTGTAAATATAGCAGCCCGTTTCCAGCCATTTCTTGCCGAATACATCATAAACGGCAATGCTAGAAATAGATTGACAGCCACACCGATAACCGGAATATATAGCGTTATTAATAACAGGACCGTAAATACTGCTAATAATACTGCTCCCTCCGTCAGTTTATGTACATTATTCATTGTATACCTCCATAGAAACATTCACCCACAAGAACTATTTTAGCCAGTATGAAGGTGACATTCAACTTTCCAGTCATGAAGCTTCGGAAATTTACTACAACTAACACAAAAGGCAGCGGAATATCCCGCTGCCTTTTCTATTATTATTCGCCAGTTACATACGGCAATAAAGCCATAGTACGAGCTCTCTTGATTGCAACTGTTAATTTACGCTGATACTTCGCGTTAGTACCAGTTACACGACGTGGTAAAATTTTACCGCGCTCAGATACAAATTTCTTAAGAAGATCAGTATCTTTATAATCGATATGTGTAATTCCGTTCGCTGTAAAATAACATACCTTACGGCGTTTTGCACGTCCGCCTCTGCGTCCTCCAACTGCCATGGGTTTTCCCTCCTTCATCTATTAAGATATATATCAACGTTAAAAATTGATTTAGAACGGAAGATCGTCATCTGAGATATCGATTTGTCCATCATTTGCAAATGGATCATCATCAACACGAGTATAGCTTTTATCCTGGCGTTGATTGTCCTGGCGCTGATTTTGGTTTCCAAATGGAGCACCTTGATCTCTGGAACCTGCAGAATAATTATTATTATCTCCGCCCCTATTACCGCCAGCATTCTGGCTTTTCGGCTCAAGGAATTGTACGCTTTCTGCCATTATTTCTGTAACATAAACACGTTTTCCATCCTGGCCTTCATAGCTGCGAGTTTGAACACGGCCATCAACACCAGCCAAGCTGCCCTTCTTCAAGAAGTTAGCAACATTTTCGGCAGGGCGACGCCAGATTACACAGTTAATAAAATCTGCTTCTCTCTCCCCTTGCTGGTTCGTAAAAGAACGATTAACAGCAAGTGTAAATGAAGCAACAGGAACTCCAGCAGGTGTATAGCGCAGTTCAGGATCCTTTGTCAAACGACCTACAAGAACGACACGATTCATCATCAGAATCAACTCCTTCCTTCCAGCATTGTTTCACGTGAAACAATTTTCCATCTGGAAGTATATCAAAATGGTTTATTCTTCTTCTTTAACTACCATATGACGAATGATGTCTTCGCTGATTTTAGCAAGACGAGCAAACTCATCAACAGCTGCTGCTTCAGCGTTAACATGGATTAACTGATAGTAACCATCGCGTAAATCATTGATTTCATAAGCAAGACGGCGCTTGCCCCAATCTTTTGATTCTACGATCTCCGCACCATTTTCAGTCAGAATGCCATTAAAACGCTCTACTAGAGCCTTTTTAGCTTCATCTTCAATGTTTGGGCGGATGATGTACATAATTTCGTACTTTCTCATCACGTTCACCTCCTTTTGGTCTAACGGCCCATATTGGGCAAGGAGCAATTGTACATTACTCACAAGTCGAAATTATACCATATAGATTTATTAAAAGCAATGAAACGATAGATTTTAGACCACTTGTTTTTATTTTAGCTGTTTTTATAAACTATGGTTGCTAGCTAACAGGCCTTTGTTGATATCCACTCCTGGATGCCCGCTTTCCGCGGATAACTATCAAACTGTTCATATCGCGCATAGCCCTTGAGGTTACTTCGAAAAATTGATGTCGAGTAAAAAAGGCCTTTTTACAAAATAGTTAGAAATCTTCTATCATTCTAATATAAAAGTTGTTATACTGAATTATCTTTTCCTTTGGTTGGTGAACAATGTTGAAAAATTATTTGAGGAAGCTTAAATTTCTTATAATTCGATTGTTTAGGATTAAGGATAATGCACATGGAATTGCTATGGGCTTTACGATAGGCTTAATTACTAATTTTGTTCCATCATTCGGAACTGGGCCATTTCTCTCTGTTGGCGCTGCAAAATTATTTAAAAGTAATCCTGTTGCTGGATTTATAGGTGCCGTCTCTATTGTGTGGGCCTTCCCTTTTTGTTTCTATTTAAATATTCTGGTCGGTGAAAGAGTCTTTCCAATTGATAATATACTTGAAGAGCCAGGTTTGGCGATTGCCGGTTTAAGCATAGGTCTCCTATTTATTAAAGGGATGATCATTAATATGATCCTATTTGGAACAGTCACTTACTACTTAGTCTATTCAACCATAAAAAAACATCGGAATTTCTTACTGATGTGTGTTCATAAAAACTGGATCATTCAAAAGCAATAACATGAAAAAAGCTCTGCAAAATCTGCAGAGCTTTTTTTTCATGTTTATTTATTATTAAACATTGAAGCGGAAGTGAATAACATCTCCGTCTTTTACTTCATATTCTTTTCCCTCAAGCCTTACTTTTCCTGCTTCTTTAGCCCCTGTCATTGTACCTGCGGCAAGAAGGTCATCATAAGCAACCGTTTCAGCTCTGATAAATCCTCTTTCGAAATCGGAATGAATGATACCGGCACACTGAGGAGCCTTCATTCCCTTTCTAAACGTCCAGGCTCTAACTTCCTGAACACCGGCAGTGAAATATGTTTGCAAACCAAGCAGGCTATATGCGGCACGGATTAACTGGTCAAGACCGGACTCTTCAATGCCTAGTTCCTCAAGGAACATTTCTTTTTCTTCACCTTCAAGTTCGGCTATTTCTTCTTCTATTTTTGCGCAAACGACAATAACTTCAGCATTGTCATTTGAAGCGAACTCACGAACCTGTTGAACATACTCGTTCCCAGCTGGATCCGCAACATCATCTTCACTGACATTTGCCACGTAGAGCATTGGCTTTGTGGTCAGAAGATGAAGGTTTTTTACGATCTTTGCCTCGTCGTCTGTGAATTCAACTGTCCGCGCTGCCTGTTCATTTTCAAGCGCTTCTTTTATTTTTGTTAAAATTGGAAACTCAGCCAATGCTTCTTTATCTTTCTGTTTAGCCATTTTTTGGACACGGCCAAGTCGCTTATCAACTGATTCTAAATCTGCAAGGATCAGTTCCAAATTAATGACTTCAATGTCGTCTATTGGGTTCACTTTTCCGGAGACATGCGTAATATTATCGTCTGCAAAACAGCGTACAACCTGACAAATTGCGTCCACTTGACGGATATGGCTTAGAAATTTATTTCCCAGTCCTTCTCCTTTGCTGGCCCCTTTAACGATTCCGGCAATATCAGTAAATTCGAAAGCTGTTGGGACAGTCTTCTTAGGCTGAACAAGTTCTGTTAATTTGTTTAACCGAAAGTCTGGCACCTCTACAATCCCTACATTTGGGTCAATAGTACAGAACGGGTAGTTTGCTGATTCTGCCCCTGCCTGTGTAATAGCGTTAAATAATGTTGATTTCCCTACATTAGGAAGACCAACTATTCCTGCTGTCAAAGCCATCCGAGTCACTCCTCTATTCAAGTGTATCTATTCAAGTACAATACTTTTTCGACCAACTTATAACCTCTAACAATTATAGATAGAACAAGAAGAAAAGACAAGCCATGCACAGAAAAGCGGAGCCGACTGTAAGCTCCGACAAGCGCTGGAGGGCCGGAAGGTGAAGTCGTTCTTTGACTTCATCAGCAAGATCGAAGCGACTCAAGGAGCTAGGAGGCGCAGCTGGACAAGAAAAGCGGAAGCGCCTGTCCAGCTCCGACAAGCGCTGGAGGGCTTGAAGATGAAGTCGTTCTTTGACTTCAGCAGCAAGACCGAAGCGACTCGAGGAGCTAGGCGCTGCAGCTGGACAAGAAAAGCGGAAGCGCCTGTCCAGCTCCGACAAGCGCTGGAGGGCTTGAAGATGAAGTCGTTCTTTGACTTCAGTAGCAAGACCGAAGCGACTCGAGGAGCTAGGCGCTGCAGCTGGACAAGAAAAGCGGAAGCGCCTGTCCAGCTCCGACAAGCGCTGGAGGGCTTGAAGATGAAGTCGTTCTTTGACTTCAGCAGCAAGACCGAAGCGACTCGAGGAGCTAGGCGCTGCAGCTGGACAAGAAAAGCGGAGCCGACTGAACAGCAGGCACCGGAAAAGCGATTGGCCTTTTGAAACAGAAAACAGAAAAGCTGCCCTTCAGCAGCTTTCTTAGTTCACCTTCTCTATATTCACAAGACAATCGTATAAGGTACTTCCTTGCCTGTTGTCCGATTCTGCACTGGATGTAAGCATATTGACTGGGCCGCCAAATTTCCTCCAGATGCCTTCATCAATATTAATTGTATTAGGATGGGAGATCTTCAAAATTGATACTACTCCCGTGATCTTCCCGCGCTCATTCCAGACGTTAACCAAATCTCCCTCAGCTAATCGCTTTAGCTTGGCAATGTTAACAGCTACCTCCACTTTAACTGCTGGCGGCTTTTCAAAAAGATGCATATGTTGGGAATGATTAGAGCGAAGCGGGTGAATTGTTAAGAGAGTATAAGGATACTTTTCTGCAAGCTCTGGGTTGTTTTGCTTCGATTCTTTCGGCAATGCTAATTTGATAGCCCCATCAAAGCCATCTTTATCAGCAGATGCAGAATAAAACTCATATTTTCCGCTTGGAGTTTTAAACACCCTATCTTCCCAGGGGATTTTATCAACAGGCAGCTCCATAAATCGCTGTTCCCTAAGATTATTTAAGGTGATTTCCTTGTTATTAAGCGGAGCTAGCCCTATTTTAATCCACTCTTCTCTATCATAATCAAAGTCTTCGCCAAACCCTAACCGCTTTGCCAACTCGGTCCAGATCCATAGGTCTGGTTTAGCTTCACCTGGCGGATCAACCAGTTTTGGCCCATGATTAACATAAGGATGGTACATAGAAGAATAATAGATATCTTCTGTCTCAAATACATTAGCTGCTGGCAAAACATAGTCAGCGAGTATGGCTGTATCAGTCATAAATTGATCAACAACAACCAGCGTATCCACGGAGGCAAAGGCCTTGGATACGATATTTGTATCGGGTACCTGGTTTAGCGGATTGCCGCATGTCACGAAAATCATTTTAATTTCAGGATCCTTCGCTGTAAGCACTGCTTCTGCTTGCTTCATCATCGAGAATTGGCGTGAATTTGATTTTCTTTCAGGAAGACCTAATGCGTGAATATCAAAACTTTGACCAACTTGTTTGTTAGCGTAGTTGGCTCCTCCGCCAGGAATCCCAATATTCCCGCTTACTGCAACTAGAGCATCAATAAGTCTGATGGTATTTCCGCCGTTTGTGTAACGCTGCATACCTAACCCCAATAGGGTAGAAACAGGCCGGTCTCCATATAATTTCGCGAGATTTGTTATTGTTTCTTCAGGTACCTCACAAAGCTCACTGATTTCCGAAAGCGAATACGATTGAAGCAAATCCTCTAAATGGTTAAATCCAATCGTGTGTTTATTAATAAACAATTGATCCTCAAGTTGGAGGCGGAAGATCTCTTTCATAATTCCCACTGACAAGACACCATCAAAACCGGGTTTAATTGAAATGTATTGATCAGCTATCTTTGCCGTAGCATTATAGATTGGATCGATTACTAAAAGCCTTATACCGCTTTTCTTGGCCTTTTGCAGTTTTTGGAATAGATGCATGTTCGTTCTGGCTACATTTCTTCCCCAGACAATGATGGTTTTGCTGTTTTGTAAATCATCGGGATCATGGCTATATGCCTCTCCGAAATCCCAGGTTTGGGCCTCAATCCCTGAACCCCAGCAGATGCTGCCGGTCAGCTCAGTCACACCCCCATAGCAATTGAAAAAGCGGCTGTCCAGGTTAGTCAATAATCCACTATTGGCATAATCATGGCTGTGCAATACAGAAGTTGAACCATATTGCTTTTTATAAAATGAAAGCTTTTCTGCTATTTCACTAAGTGCCTGTTCCCAGGATATTTGCTGAAATTCATTATTTATTTTCTTAAGAGGATACAACAGACGCTCTTTTGAATTAGCTCGCTGTTCAAGCATCCGCCCGCGTCCACAAATCTTTCCCTGTGTAATCGGATGGTCTGTATCCCCTTCAACTTTTTTAATCTTACCTTCTTCCACGGTGACCTTAAAACCGCAGCTATCCCAACAGTTTAGCGGGCATGCTGAGTGATGTATCTGTACCAACCTTCTCATCCCCTACTAATATTTCTTTTTATATTCATCTAGAATACAAAATGTATTAAAAATCGCAAGAGCCTTGAAGGTGAAGTCGTTCTTTAACTTCATCAGCTGGGACGAAGTGACCTCGAGCTGCTCTATGCCTATCGGCTCCTCGCAAGATACTCAAGGAAGCTGGCCCTTGGAGAAAACTGGCTAGGCGCTGCAGCTAGACGGTAGACAATGTTCAAATTTCTCTTTCTTCTTTTAAAAAAGAAGCAGGTTAATCTTCCTGCTTCTCCAAGACCTTCTTCATTTTTCTGGTGAATTCTTTACGAGGAATCAGTACACTGTGAGAACAACCCTCACATTTTATTCGGATATCCATTCCAATTCTGATGATTTTCCATCTGTTGGTTCCACATGGATGCTGTTTTTTCATTTCAACGATATCATTAAGTTCATATTCCTTTGACTCCACTGCCAATACCTCCTAGTGAGAACCCTTTTCCTTTTGCTTCTGCGGCTCTTCTTCATTCCGGGAATACATAACAAGCCGAGGGAACGGAATTTCAATTCCATGTGAGTCAAGTGCAAGCTTTACTTCCTTTCGAAGCATCCTTCCGATATACCAATGCTTCATTGGGACCGTCTCAGCAACAATTCTTAAAACTACTTCTGAAGCCCCAAAATTCTGCACGCCTAACAGTTCAGGTACACTCGCTAATTCTTCATACTTCTCTGGCATCATTTCAAGGAGCTCTGAGAGAACTTTTTCTGCATAATTGATATCCCCTTCATAGGCAATACCTATATCAAGGATCGCTACACTATTATGCAATGAAAAGTTTGTTACTTCGATAATGCTTCCATTTGGCAAGATATGAAGCTCACCGGTAAAACTTTTAATCTTCGTTGTTCGCAAGCCAATTTCATCAACTGTTCCTTCAAACTGTCCAATTCGGACATAATCCCCTACTGAGAATTGGTCTTCAAAAATGATGAAGAAACCAGTGATCACATCGCGAACTAGGTTTTGAGCCCCAAACCCAACGGCTAACCCAACAATCCCTGCTCCTGCAAGCATTGCTTGGACATTAATCGTTAATGCAGACAAAATCATGATTATTGCAATAAAATACACAACGTAAGTCAGCACATTTTCCAGCAGTTTAGCCATTGTTGTTTCTCGGCGCTCCGTTATTCGCAGAGGTGATTTCGATCTAACTTTAAAAAAGTTGCGGATTGCCATTCTCCCAACACGGATCAATAAACCAGAAATAATAAGGATCGCTATTATTTTTAACAGGCCCTGGCCTATTAAAAACCAGATTGCTTCATCCGTGAACTTATCCACTAGACTATTCATTATTTTTTCAGTATTTGACATCTTTTCACCTGCTTAGATTCATAAAGATAATTAATTGTACCAACTTTCAGTTCAATATTAAAGGACCACAAGCTGAAAAAACATTCCTTTGCAAAAAACAGCTTTGAAACAATCTTTAATAATCTTATATTGTTCCCAGGAATGAGAAAATGTGTCTTCACATAGACTATATAGATAAATAGGTAATTCGAACTAAAAATTCTCTATCTAGTACAAATTACCCTGTTTACATTAATCTGTTTACAGGTATGTATAGATTACAAAATTCTTCCGTATACTGTTACTAATATTCTCAAGGAGTGGAGCCGATGAACCTTAGACCCAGTTTTTTTGACAAGAAGGGCAGCCTTACAAAAATAAGCCATGATGATCATCAAGCGGCAGATAGATTAGCCCAAGAACTAATCGGATTACTGCCAAGTATCAGCAGCCGCCCTATCGTCTTTGTATGTATTGGAACAGACCGGTCTACCGGGGATTCATTGGGTCCTTTAATTGGCACACTCTTGGAAGAAAAAGAAATGGCGCCTTTCCATGTATACGGAACATTGGAAGATCCTATTCATGCTGTAAATCTTGAAGAAAAAATCAAGGAAATAAAACAGAAGCATATTCATCCGTTTATTATAGGAATTGATGCTTGTCTTGGCAGATTAAAAAGTGTAGGTTCTATACAAATAGGGTCTGGCCCAGTTAAACCGGGGGCAGGAGTTAATAAAGAACTTCCTGAAGTCGGTAATGTCCATATTACCGGAATTGTAAACGTAAGTGGGTTTATGGAGTTTTTTGTCCTGCAAAACACAAGATTAAATCTTGTCTTGAAGATGGCAAAGGCGATTGCAAATGGTATCTATGAAGCAAGTTTGGTCTACCCCGGAAAACAGACATGGAATAACATTACCTGGAGCCTTGATCAGGAACAGACCACTTAATCATCAATTCAGACAGCAAATAGAAAAAAAGGAAGGAATATCCTTCCTTTTTTGCGTTTATAACAAATAATGATGGTATCCATAATACATGGTGACCAGGATGCCTGTTACAAGAATGCCAGGCAATAAATTAGCTACACGAATTTTTGTCAAACCAATAAGATTCAGGCCGATGGCAAAAATCATCACACCGCCGGTTGCCGTTAATTCTACAATAAAACTATCCATTAATGCCTGCGGGATGAACTTGTCAATCTGGGTAGCAAAGAGTGCTATTAATCCTTGATATAGCATAACTGGAACAGCTGAAAACATAACCCCGATTCCTAGGGTTGTTGTTAATATTAGAGAAGTAAATCCATCAATGATCGCTTTTGTATAAAGAACATCATGATCTCCGCGAATCCCGCTGTCCAAGGCTCCAATTATAGCCATAGCCCCAATCACAAAGATCAGTGTAGCTGTGACAAAACCCTGTGATATGCTGCCCTCTCCAGTTGAGCCAATCTTAGTTTCAAGCCACTTTCCGACACTATTTAGTTTGTCTTCCAATGCAAAAAACTCTCCTATTGCAGCACCGATTACAAGACTTAAAATTACGATTAAAAAATTCGCGCTTTTAAATCCCATTTGCAGACCCAAAACGATGACTGCCAGTCCGATTCCATGCATTACGGTTGTTTTCATTTTCTCGGGAATTCTATGCAGCATTTTCCCAAGCAGTGTCCCTATTACAATCAACAATCCATTTACAAGTGTGCCAAGCAGAAACATATCAGTTCTCCATTATCTATTATTTCGGTTTGCGAATAAATCAATTATTCTTAAATTACCATGAGATAAGTCCAATAACCAGTTTTTTTTACAAGTTATATAAGAAAGTTTATGAACAAAAGCGCAAGCGCCTTGAACAGCCCCGACAAGCGCTGGAGGGCCAGAGGGTGAAGTCGTTCTTTGACTTCATCATCTGGACCGAAGCGACCTCGAGGGGCTAGGCGCTGGAGCTAGACAGTAGTCAATGTCAAAAATTTTATACTTTCTTACCTAAAAAAAAACCATCTGCAAGGATGGCATTTATAATTGCTTATCTTTTTCCAATAATTCCAGAATTCGATTTAGATCATCTTTAGAGAAAAACTCAATTTCAATCTTTCCCTTGTCCTTTGATTGCTTTATATTGACTGTGGTCCCAAAGCGTTCTCTCAGGGATGCTTCCTGATCTCGGATAAAAATGTCCTTTTCTAGCTTAGTTTTTTTTGTTTCACGTGGAACAATTTCATTAAGTTGCTGAATCATTTGTTCTAATTGACGTACATTCAGCCCTTCTTTAATCGTTTTCTCAACCAGAAGACCAAGTTTATCCTTTTTACGAAGCCCTAATAATGCCCTGCCATGCCCCATTGAAATTTTCCCGGTTGATATTAATTCCTGAATTGTAGGCGGGAGTGAAAGCAGTCTTATATGATTGGCTAGATGCGGCCTGCTTTTCCCAAGCCGCTTCGCTAACTCTTCCTGGGTAAGATTTAGCTTTTCTATTAAGATCTGATAGGCAGTTCCTTCTTCAATCGGATTTAAATCTTCCCTCTGAAGATTTTCTAGCACGGCAAGCTCCATCATTTGCTGCTCGTTTAATTCACGAATAACCACTGGAACTGTCTCAAGATTAGCTTCTTTAGCAGCACGGAATCTTCGTTCACCAACAACGATTTCATAGCCTTTAATGCTCTTTCTTACAATTAATGGCTGCAGTATCCCGTGTTCTATTATTGACTGTTTCAATTCTTCTATGGCTTCTGGCTGGAATACCTTACGAGGCTGGTAGGGGTTAGGACGAAGCTTCTTAACGCTGATTTCCTGAACGGTTTCTTCCTTACCGGCTTCAACATTAGAGAAAATTGCATTCAAACCTTTGCCTAGTCCTTTAGCCATTCACAACCACTTCCTTTGCCAGTTCTAGGTATACTTCCGCCCCTCTGGATTTCGGATCATAGATAATAATCGGCTCACCGTGGCTAGGAGCTTCACTAAGCCGCACGTTACGAGGAATGACTGTTTTATAAACCTTATCCTGAAAATATTTTTTAACTTCTTCTATAACTTGGATCCCAAGGTTTGTTCTGGCATCCAGCATGGTTAACAGGACACCTTCAATCCTAAGGTCCTGATTTAGATGTTTTTGTACGAGCCTTACCGTATTTAAAAGCTGGCTTAAACCCTCTAACGCATAATATTCACATTGAACTGGAATCAAAACAGCATCGGAAGCCGTTAATGCATTTATTGTGAGTAATCCAAGTGAGGGAGGACAGTCTATAATGACATAATCAAAATCTGCTTTAACCTCTTCAAGTGCCCTCTTCAATCTCACTTCCCTAGAGATTGTGGGCACTAGCTCAATTTCAGCTCCAGCAAGTTGAATTGTAGCAGGGATGGCGTACAAATTTTCAACAGCAGTCGGGTATATGACAGCTTTTGCTTCAACATCATCAACTAATACATCATAGACACATTGGTCAACATCAGCTTTTTCAATTCCAACTCCACTGGTAGCATTACCTTGCGGATCGATATCGACCATTAAAACCTTTTTCCCTATGTAAGCTAAGCACGCGCCTAGATTAACAGAAGTAGTCGTTTTTCCGACTCCTCCTTTTTGATTCGCAATCGCAATAATCTTACCCATCATGTCACCTACCTTCAATCTCTATATAAATTCAAAGAAAGCCCGCATTATTCACTGCAGATGGGCTTTAACAGAAAGTATTAAGCCGAAATGACGGGATTCCGGCATATTTTTTCCGTGAATTTTCAAAGCTAAAAACGCAATCACGTAATCTATTTTATCATGAAAATAAAATGTTAATAGAGCTTTTGGTGATAAAAAAGCAAAAACAGACAATATTCATTTTATAATGTATAGCATGAAAAATAAAAGCAACAGCTAAACACTTGTTTAGCTCTCAACTGTAGATCACTCTTTGAAAATCGAGTTGTTTATAGTCCTTTTCGTTTTGAGGAGATTGATGCTGTTGATTTTCGTTCTAGGCGCTTCGCTTTCAGCGGGGCGGAAATCAGCTTATTTCCTTCATTCCAACAAAAAAATGACAAAAGGCACCGAGAGTGAGTGCTCTCAATACCTTTTGTCGACTATTTGTGGAGCTGACCGTTTGTTTAGCTCCTTATATTAATCTATTGATTTTATTTTTTCTTAGGGATCTTTATAGTAATTTGATAGAAATCCTCAAATTCCTCTTCCTGGGAATCAAGGTTAATTCCACTGTCCGTTACCATTGACAGCGATTGGCGTATGGTATTAACTGCTATTCGCATATCTTTGCTGAAGGCTTTCCGCTTAGGCTTTGGCTTTTCAGCACCTTCATTTAATAACTTTACGACCCGATCCTCTGTTTGTTTAACATTCAGAGACTTTTCGATAATTTCATTCAATAATTGAACCTGTTTTTCAGGATTTTTGAGTGGTATAAGTGAACGGGCATGACGCTCCGTAATTTCTTTATTTAACAATGCTCCTTGCACGTCTTCAGGCAGCTTTAACAGCCGAAGCTTGTTGGCTACGGTTGATTGCCCTTTACCCAGACGCTGGGCAAGTGCTTCCTGAGTCAAATTATGAATTTCCAGTAATTTACCATAAGCCATAGCCTCTTCAATAGGCGACAGTTCTTCTCTTTGCAGATTTTCTATCAAAGCAACTGAAGCGGTTTCAGTATCAGATAAGTTTTTTATGATGGCAGGGACTTCACTCCAGCCAAGCTTTTTCATAGCCCGCCAGCGACGCTCTCCCGCAATAATCTCAAACTGTTTGTCATCAAATTCCCTGACAACAATTGGCTGTATCACTCCATGGGTATGAATCGTCCGTGCAAGTTCTTCTATTTTTTCGTCATCAAATACTGTTCTCGGCTGAAAACGATTAGGAATAATAAGATCAATCGGAATCTTCTTTATCTCTTCATGGTCTTCTGACCTATTTACTTCTATCTTTTCTTCCAGCTCATGTTGTTGTTGTTGTTGTTGTTGTTGTTGTTGTTCTTCCTTTTCTCCCAGTCCAAAAAAACGCGAAAAAGAAGGCTTCATCACCCTACACCACCTTTATGAAACTCCCTGACTACTTATTCTCTATTTAAAGAAAATTTCCTGCCTGCTGACTCTATTATAAACCAAAATCTAAATTGTAAATAGGGAGAAAAGCAGATAGAAACCATTGCGATGCTAAAAGGAACCAGTTCAGTGCTGATTGAACGTGTTTCCACTAAATTGATCCCTTCGAAAAATCAACAAAACACCGACATTATTCGATCGGCATTTTGTTTGGTGTTCCTGGTTTTCTTGGATATTGCTTAGGTGTTGGTTTTTCTTTTTGGATAATTATAATATTTCGTTCACTCTCTTCAATTGGAAGAACAAAAGCATGCGCTTCTTTTACTTTCCCCCCAAGAGTATGTATAGCCTTTTTACCAAGTTCCAATTCTTCACCCGCACTAGCAGCTTTCATCGCAATAAAGCTCCCTCCTACCTTCACGAGCGGAAGACAAAGTTCACTTAGCACGGACATTCTTGCTACTGCCCTGGCCATTACAACATCATACTGTTCTCGGTGTTCTTTATTCTTTCCAAACGTCTCAGCACGATCATGGACGAAGCTTACATCCTTAAGTCGAAGCTCTTTCGCTAAATGATTCAAAAAACTAATCCGTTTATTTAATGAGTCGACAATTGTTACCTTTAAATGCGGAAAGGCAATTTTAATAGGCAGGCTTGGAAAACCAGCGCCTGCTCCAACATCACAAACTGCAGCCTGCTGAGTATAATCATAATAAAAGGCAGCAGAGATGGAATCATAAAAATGTTTTAAATACACTTCTCGTTTCTCAGTAATTGCCGTTAAATTCATTTTTTCATTCCACTCTACCAATAGACGGTAATAAAGGTCGAATTGCTCCATTTGCTGGTGTGAAAGATTGATCCCCTTTTCTGCCAACTCTACTTGAAATTGTTCTGTATTCATCCGGGCAATCCTTTCTGAGCTTAATTTTTAGGCTCTGGTAAAATCCTATGTTAAATAACAAGTCGCCAAGTTCAACCATACAATTCACAGAGAGCCAATTTTTAAAACTTCTATCTCAATTTAAGTTACTCATTTTTAAATTTTAGCAATTTTGCCTTGTTCAATATAGACGAGCAAAATTGAGATATCTGCAGGGTTTACACCGGATATTCTTGATGCTTGAGCGATTGAGAGTGGCCTTACCTCATTAAGGTTTTGTTTAGCTTCAGTAGCCAAGCCATTAATTGCTTTATAATCAATATTTTCCGGAATTTTTTTGTCTTCCATCTTTTTCAGGCGATCCACTTGCTGTAAAGATTTTTCAATATAGCCTTCATACTTAATTTGAATTTCAACTTGTTCGGTAATATCAGCATCAATATCTTCTTCTGGAGGAGTTAGCTGCTTGATATGTTCGTATGACATCTCTGGCCGTTTAATCAAGTCTGAAGCCCTTATACCATCCTTAAGCTCACTTCCACCCATTGATTGCACTAATTCCTGAGCTTCTTTAGATGGTTTAATGATCACAGAGCGAAGCCGCTTTTTCTCCGCTTCAATGGCAGCTCTTTTTTCAAGAAAACGGTTGTACCGTTCGTCTTTAATCATACCAATTTGATAACCAAGTTCTGTAAGCCGCAAATCAGCGTTGTCGTGCCTGAGCAATAAGCGGTATTCTGCCCTTGATGTCAACAGGCGGTACGGTTCGGAGGTACCTTTGGTAACCAAATCATCAATTAGCACACCTATATATGCATCGGAACGGCTCAAAATAACTGGTTCTTTGTCTAATGCTTTACGACCTGCATTAATTCCCGCCATAATGCCCTGGCCGGCAGCCTCTTCATAACCGGAGGTACCATTAATTTGTCCTGCTGTGTAGAGATTTTTAACGACCTTGGTTTCTAGTGTAGGCCAAAGCTGAGTAGGAACAATTGCATCATATTCAATTGCATAACCAGCCCTCATCATTTGAACGTTTTCAAGGCCAGGAATTGTTTTTAGAATTTTTTGCTGCACATCTTCGGGAAGGCTTGTTGATAGGCCCTGTACATATACTTCCTGAGTGTTTCTGCCTTCAGGCTCTAGGAAAATCTGATGGCGCGGTTTATCGTTAAAGCGCACGACTTTATCCTCGATTGAAGGGCAATAACGCGGCCCTGTTCCTTTAATCATGCCGGAATACATCGGTGATCTGTGCAGGTTATCATCTATCAACTGGTGAGTTTGTTCATTCGTATACGTTAACCAGCATGGAAGCTGTTCTGTAATAAACTTCGTTGTTTCATAGGAAAAAGCTACATGGTTATCATCACCAGGCTGAATTTCAGTTTTGGAATAATCAATTGATTGGCTGTCTACACGCGGTGGTGTTCCTGTTTTAAATCGAACAAGATCAAAGCCCAGTTCCTCTAAGTGTTCAGAAAGTTTGATGGACGGCTGCTGGTTATTCGGACCGCTTGAATATTTTAGTTCGCCTAATATAATCTCTCCGCGTAAAAATGTCCCTGTCGTAATAACGACTGTTTTCGCATTATAGACAGCCCCTGTCATTGTCACAACACCCTTGCAGACTCCTTCTTCTACAATAAGACTTTCTACCATTCCCTGAATCAGCGTAAGGTTTGGCTCATCCTCAAGCGTTTTTTTCATTTCATTTTGATATAAAAATTTATCTGCCTGCGCCCTTAGAGCCCGAACTGCAGGTCCCTTACCTGTATTAAGCATTCTCATCTGGATATATGTTTTATCAATATTTTTTGCCATTTCACCGCCAAGGGCATCAATTTCTCTAACAACAATTCCTTTGGCAGGACCGCCGATTGACGGGTTACAAGGCATAAACGCGATCATGTCGAGATTTATTGTAATCATCACGGTTTTGGCACCCATTCTGGCTGATGCCAACGCTGCTTCACAGCCAGCATGGCCGCCTCCAATAATAACTACATCATAGTTGCCCGCTTCATATTGCATCTAACTGTCTCCTTCACTATATAATTTCACTAAACCCTTGGGTTATTTTCCTAGACAGAATTGAGAAAATAACTGGTCAATTAAGCTTTCATGTACACTTTCACCAATAACTTCACCCAGCAGTTCCCATGTACGTGTTAAATCAATCTGAACAATATCAATCGGCGTCCCCATCTCGACACCATTAATCGCTTCTTCAACAGCGTTAAATGCGTGGTTTAACAAAGCAATATGCCTGCTGTTTGAAACGTATGTCATATCTCCTGCTTCAATTGAGCCTGAAAAAAACAGTGAAGAGATTGCTTCCTCCAACTCATCTATTCCTAAATCTTCAAGCAGTGATGTAGTCACAATTTTGTGTTGCTCAGATAATTCCTTTACACGATCCATATCGATCTTCTGAGGTAAATCAGTTTTATTCACGATCACTATAACGTCCATTCCCTCGACCGCTTTAAAAATGTTTTCATCCTCATAGGTTAGTCCATCAGAATAATTAAGAACGAGCAAAATCAAATCCGCTTCTTTTAGTACCTGACGCGAACGTTCTACACCGATTCGTTCGACTATATCCTCGGTTTCCCGGATCCCTGCCGTATCTAGAAGCCGCAGGGGTACTCCCCTGATATTTACGTATTCTTCAATTACATCCCTGGTTGTTCCGGGAATATCCGTAACAATCGCTTTATTCTCTTGAACAAGGCTATTTAAAAGAGATGACTTTCCAACATTAGGCCGTCCAACAATGACCGTCGACAGACCTTCTCGCAAAATTTTTCCCTGCTGGCTGGTTTGCAAAAGCTTCTGCAATTCATCCCGTACAAACTTAGCTTTTTCTAAAAGCATTTTATGGGTCATTTCTTCGACATCATCGTATTCTGGATAATCAATATTTACTTCCACATGGGCTAGTGTTTCAAGAATCTCTTGTCTTAGCCTTCTAATCAGCCTCGACAACCTGCCTTCCATTTGACCGAGTGCCACATTCATAGCACGATCTGTTTTGGCTCTAATTAGGTCAATAACTGCCTCTGCCTGCGATAAATCAATTCGCCCATTAAGAAACGCACGCTTCGTAAACTCCCCTGGTTCAGCAAGTCGAGCACCTTGGTTAAGAACAAGCTGAAGCACTCGATTTACCGAAACTAGTCCGCCATGGCAGTTGATTTCTACTACATCTTCTTTAGTGAAAGTCTTAGGCCCTTTCATAACAGAAACCATAACTTCCTCTGCAGTTTGTCCAGTCTTTGGATCCACTATATGACCGTAATGGATAGTATGGGAACCCATATCAGACAACTTTTTGCTTCCTACTCCTGTAAAAAGCTTATCTGCTATTTTTATTGCATCATCTCCACTTAGGCGAACGATGGCTATTGCACCTTCGCCCATTGGAGTGGAAATTGCCGTAATTGTATCAAACTCCATTTTTTTCACCCTTTTTGGTTAGAACCTAATCTAACATGAACTACAATCTTTATTTCCCAAGCCATTAGAATACCATAGAGAATTTATAGAACAAAAGCGCAAGCGCCGTGAACAGCCCCGATATGCGCTGATTCGAGGGGACAGGCGCCGGAGCTAAACGGTAGTCAATGTAAAAAAATTATAGTTTCTTATCTTTTCAAGAAACTTTGTTTAGTTTTAACCTTATCCACAAACGGAAAACACTATCCTTTATTTTAACTTATCCACATGTGAATAACAATAAAACCCGATTCACTAGTCTATTTCTTGTTTAGGTGCTCTTCTTTTAAAAAAATTCCGTAATAAAGGCAAAATTACTAGTATTACATCAGATTCTTGAGAGGACTATCAAAGTACAACTGGACAACGGAAATTTGGTTTCATCTTATATCATAAAAAAAGTATGATTTATTTAATCCTAAAACAAAACACAAAAAATCCAGCTCATTTTTGAGCTGGATTTTCACTTTTTATTTTACAGGGGAAATAACAATATGACGATGGGGCTCATTTCCGTCTGAAAAAGTTTTCACTCTTTTATTTCCCATTAAAGCTGAATGGATTATCTTTCGCTCATACGACGGCATTGGTTCAAGCGCCATATCTTGACCAGTTTTTAAAGCCTTTTGGGCAAGTCGCTGCGCGAGCTGGATTAACGTGTCGTTTCTGCGCTTCCGGTATTCTTCTGCGTCAACTATAACAGTTAAATACTGATCAGCATATCGATTGACAACCAGCTGGGTCAAATACTGCAAAGAATTAAGGGTTTGTCCCCGCTTGCCGATTAATAAGGCAATTTTATCGCCAGTTAAAACAAACTCAATTTGTTTTCCTTCGCGATTTACCTCTACATTAACCGGAGCGCCAAGCTGTTCCCCTACTGATTTTAGATAACTAGCAGCCTCTTCAATGGGATCCATCTTCACTGTAACCTTAACGACAGATGGACGGGAACCAAATATTCCAAAAAGGCCCTTTTTTCCTTCATCAATGATTGTTATTTCTGTGCGGTCTTTTGTTGTCTGCAATTGAGCTAAAGCTGATTCTACTGCTTCTTCGACAGTTCGTCCTGTAGCAGTTATCTGTTTCACTTTTTGGCTCCTCCCGCATTTTCGGCCGCCTTTGCTTGCTTTAAGTCCGGGCCTTTAATGAAATAGGTTTGAATAATCATAAATAAGTTACCAACTACCCAATAAAGGGATAAGGCTGCTGGGAAACTAAATGCAAACACGACAATCATAATTGGCATCAGCCAAAGCATCATGGCCATTTGCGGATTATTTTCCATTCCAGCCATCATCATTTTCTGCTGGATAAACGTTGTAATACCAGCAACGATTGGCAAAATAAAATATGGATCCTTATCACCAAGGTCGAACCATAAGAAGTTATGTTCTGCAATCTCTCTAGTACGGGATATTGCATGATAAAAACCAATTAAGATTGGCATCTGTACAATTAATGGAAAACATCCGGCAAGCGGGTTTACCCCATGTGTTTGAAACAATGCCATTGTTTCCTGCTGAAGCTTTTGCTGGGTTTTCTGATCTTTTGAACTATATTTTTCACGAAGTTTCTTCATTTCTGGCTGTAATGCCTGCATTGCTTTAGAGTTTTTTGTTTGCTTGATCATTAGTGGCAGGATCACAAGGCGAATTAAAATTGTTACCAATATAATTGATAATCCATAACTTCCACCGGCAATCTCAGCCATTTTCACAATTAGCATAGATAGAGGATATACAATATATTCATTCCAGAAGCCTTTACTCTCTTCCGTAATTGGCTGATCGTATTCCATACAGCCTGTTAACAAGACCACTAATGAAAGCAGGCCCACAAAAAGAAGTATTCTCTTTTTCAACCGTCATTTCCTCCTGACTGCTTAAGTATTCATTACAGGAAAGAGCTTGTCCCTGCAGGACTCTCAAATAATAAGAAAAGCGCAAGTACCCCACTATGGCAACAGGCTTATATTTTCGCTTCCTATAAGGCTTTATTACACCCTCGAAGCAATCGGACCAAATTCTCCAGCAACTGCAAGCAGATACGAACGAGTCTGAATTTTGATCTTTCTTATTAGATAGAAAAGGAATCCAAATGCTATTTTACCATCTTTTATGATGAAGCGCTTTTAAAAAATAGGAAAACGCAAAATATTTTATTGTTACCCATTCTTACCAGTTACTGATTTATTCAAAACCTTTGCAACCCTTAAAACATGAAGCAAACTTTTTTTCACGTCATGCATATCCATGTCAGCAACAGGTTTTCGAGCGATTATAACATAATCATTTCCAACTTGTACCTGATCCTGAATTTCTAGAAAGGATTGCCGGATATAACGTTTAATTCGATTGCGGACAACGGCATTTCCGATTTTTTTACTCACTGAAAGACCGATCCTGAACATTTCTTGCTCTGGCTTCCCTAATGTATAAACCACAAATTGACGGTTCGCAACAGACTTCCCTTTTTTAAATGCTTCTTGGAAATCTTTATTTTTTTTTATGCGAAGTTCTTTTCTCATGTACATTCACCTTCAAATTCATTGTGGTTCCTAGTATCCCTTTTCAAACAGCTTATCTATATTTAAAGCCGATTTTCAACTACAGGTGAATCTGCCGGCTCGTTTCTGGTCAGTCGGCTTCGCTTTTCTATATAAAAAGAGAAAAAAGACCACTGACGTTTCAGTGGCCTAAGCAGATAATACTTTTCTTCCTTTTTGACGACGGCGAGCAAGCACTCTACGGCCGGTAGCAGAACTCATGCGGCTGCGGAAACCGTGAACTTTACTTCTTTTACGTTTATTTGGTTGGAACGTTCTTTTCATTATATGACACCTCCCTGAGGAATTAGCTGTTAAAGTCAGTCCTTACAATTATAAAGACCTCCCCAGGAAATTGTCAATACCGCATTTACATAATCATTTATATTGTTGCTGCTGATCCTTTAATTTTTATTTAATCATTACATGGTTTCCAGCACAAATTTTATAAAACAGTGTTCTTCCAAAAAGCACTGTTTTTTTGCCTGTGGACAATTTTCGACAGGGTTTTTTGTTATCCACATGACATATTGACAGGTTTTTAACACAACCAGTGGCTGTGGACAAATTTCATGCACAATAGCAGAGGTTTGTGGATAAAGTATTAAAAACCGTTGCGTGATGCGTCATTATTTGTTATTATATTTGTGTTTTCACTCTTAATAAATCAACATAGCTTTTATGCTTATCCACAGATTGTGGATAAGCTGTGGACAGGTTATTAGAGGGGTTTGTAAAAACTTGTCCACAAGTGGTGGATATTGTCGAACATCTGCTTACTTTCCTTATTATACGTTTTTCCACATACAAAGTTTTGTATACTTATAGATTTAAGGGTGTACAACAGGTGCTACCTGTATTTTTTACGGCAAAAATTGACCAAAGAAGGAGGGAAATCTATTGGAGAATATTGCGGATTTATGGAATAAAGCTCTGGCCAATATAGAAAAAAAAATCAGCAAACCAAGCTATGATACGTGGTTAAAATCGACAAAGGCGCACAGCCTCCAAGGTGATACGCTTACGATCACAGCACCTAATGAATTTGCTCGAGATTGGCTTGAAGAGCGATATTCCCAGCTCATAGCTGGCATTTTAGATGAAATTACCGGTGAAGAGCTGTCTGTCAGGTTTATCATTCCGCAAAATCAAAAAGAAGAAGACTTGGATATGCCTGTTACTCCTAAAAAGCCAAGGAGAAATATCGATCAGCCAGAACTTCCTCTCAATATGCTTAATCCCAAGTACACGTTCGATACGTTTGTAATTGGCTCCGGCAACCGGTTTGCCCATGCAGCATCGCTTGCTGTAGCTGAAGCACCTGCTAAAGCATACAATCCTTTATTTATTTATGGAGGAGTAGGCTTGGGGAAGACTCACCTGATGCATGCAATTGGGCATTATGTTCAAGATCATAATCCATCCGCCAAGGTGGTTTATTTGTCTTCTGAAAAATTCACCAATGAATTTATTAACTCCATCCGTGATAACAAGGCAGTGGATTTTCGAAATAAATACAGAAGTGTTGACGTACTTCTGATTGATGATATTCAATTTTTAGCAGGAAAAGAACAAACGCAAGAGGAATTCTTCCATACTTTTAATACCTTGCACGAGGAAAGCAAGCAAATTGTTATTTCAAGTGACCGTCCGCCAAAGGAAATACCAACTCTTGAAGACCGGCTGCGTTCTAGGTTTGAATGGGGCTTAATTACAGATATTACACCGCCGGATTTAGAAACTCGGATCGCAATCCTTCGTAAAAAGGCAAAAGCGGAAGGCCTGGATATTCCAAACGAAGTTATGCTTTACATCGCAAATCAAATTGATTCGAATATACGTGAACTTGAAGGTGCCTTAATCAGAGTTGTTGCCTACTCTTCGTTAATTAATAAAGATATTAACGCTGACTTGGCAGCAGAAGCGTTGAAGGATATTATCCCTAGTTCAAAACCTAAAATCATAACTATCTTTGATATCCAGAAACTTGTTGGAGAAACTTATAATGTGAAGCTTGAAGATTTTAAAGCAAAGAAAAGGACAAAATCTGTCGCGTTTCCCCGGCAGATCGCTATGTACCTTTCAAGAGAGCTGACAGACTTTTCTCTGCCTAAAATTGGTGAAGAATTTGGAGGCCGTGACCATACAACCGTCATCCATGCTCATGAGAAAATCTCAAAGATGCTTTTAAATGATTCGCTTCTTCAAAAGCAACTTAAAGAAATTAATGAACAATTAAGAGTGTAGAAAATGTGAATAACTCGTCCTAGTTTACACACAGTCTGTCCACATGTGGATAGACTGTGTTTCCTTTCGAAAAACCTAGTTATCCACAAATCCACAGGCCCTACTAGTACTTCTATTACTTTTAATATATAAATATATTCATCTTTCTATAAAAAAATGCCTGATACGGAGGATTTAAAAATGAAATTTATAATCCAACGGGACCATTTGCTACAAAGCGTCCAGGATGTTATGAAAGCAGTCACAAGCAGAACGACAATTCCTATTTTAACGGGGATTAAAATCGTTGCGACAGAAGAAGGAGTTACCTTGACTGGAAGTGACTCTGATATTTCAATTGAATCTTTTATACCAAAAGAAGAAGATGGAACTGAAATCGTTGAGATCAGAAAGCCAGGTGCTATTGTTCTTCAAGCCCGTTTTTTTAGCGATATTGTAAAAAAGCTGCCTACTGATATTGTTGAAATTGAAGTAGAAAATCATCTGCAAACAGTGATCCGTTCAGGGAAATCTGAGTTTAATCTAAATGGGTTAGATGCAGAAGAATACCCGCACCTTCCTCAAATTTCAGAGGAAAATATGTTTAGTGTGCCAACTGATTTATTAAAAGCTTTGATTCGTCAAACTGTTTTCGCAGTGTCCACCTCAGAAACACGCCCTATCTTGACAGGTGTAAACTGGAAGGTGGAAAACAGCGAACTAACCTGTATTGCAACAGATAGCCATAGGCTGGCACTTCGTAAGGCAAGACTAGCTTCTGAGAACACAGGAACTTATAATGTTGTAATTCCAGGGAAAAGTTTAACTGAATTAAGCAAGATCCTGGATGATACATCAGATGTTATTGATATTGTTATTACCGAAAACCAAGTCCTTTTTAAAGCAAAACATTTGTTATTCTTTTCTAGGCTCCTTGAAGGCAATTATCCGGATACAGGCAGGCTCATTCCAAATGAGAGCAAGACAGAGATTGTCACTCTTACAAAAGAGTTCCTGCAGGCAGTTGATCGTGCTTCTTTACTGGCTAGAGAAGGCAGGAATAATGTTGTTAAGCTATCCACATTTGATGGCGGAGTTATTGAAGTATCTTCAAATACTCCTGAAATCGGCAAAGTCATTGAAGAAATTCAAAGCCAATCCATTGAGGGAGAAGAACTTAAAATTTCTTTTAGTGCTAAATACATGATGGATGCCTTAAAAGCGCTTGAAGGAACAGAAATACAAGTAAGCTTTACGGGGGCAATGAGGCCTTTTGTAATCCGTCCGCTTCATGATGATTCCATTCTGCAGCTGATCCTCCCGGTTAGGACGTATTAACTAAAAGAGAGTAATTAATATTAGTAAAAATGCCGCCAGTACTTCTGGTGGCTTTTCTCATAGATTTAATAGCCGGGCTTGCCTGATCCGGGCTTGCCTGATAAAAACTTACATATAAGCAGCCCGCCTTCTCTTAAATGTTTTGATCTATGGGTTTTCACTCCCCTTTTCTATCCAATCGAAATCAATGGGGAAAGGTGCATTTTCGCTTTAAATCGGGTTAATCTTGGACATAATAGATCTAGAATATGTTTTCTTTTGTATCCTGCAGAAATATTTAGTAAAATAAAGTATTAGGTGCCTTTCTAGCAAATAGTCTAGCTTTGATGAAAAGGGTGAAAAGTATGAGCGAGGAAATTAAGTTTGATACAGAGTACATTACACTTGGTCAATTTCTTAAATTAGCTGAAGTGATCCAAACTGGCGGTATGGCCAAATGGTTTTTAGGTGAGTACGACGTATTTATTAATGGCGAACAAGATCAAAGAAGAGGCAGAAAGCTTAAGGCCGGTGATCAAGTAAGTATCCCGGGTTTTGGGAAGTATGTTTTAAGGCATTAATCAGAGGATGAACCCTTCATGTATATAGAGGAACTACACTTAAGAAATTATCGGAATTATGAAGAATTAACTGTTTCTTTTGAAGATAGAGTAAATGTTTTTATCGGGGAAAATGCCCAGGGAAAAACAAATTTGATGGAATCTATTTACGTTTTGGCGATGGCGAAGTCTCATCGTACCTCAAATGATAAAGATCTTATTCGCTGGGATGAAGAGTATGCTAAAATAGAGGGTAGGATAAAAAAGAAGTACGGTTCCCTTCCAATGCAGCTCGTTGTATCGAAAAAGGGAAAACGCGCAAAATGCAACCATCTCGAACAGCGAAAACTAAGCCAATATGTAGGCAATATGAATGTTGTCATGTTTGCGCCTGAAGATCTCCATTTGGTGAAAGGCAGCCCTCAAGTCAGGCGCCGGTTTATTGATATGGAGATTGGCCAGGTTTCTACGGTTTACTTGCATGATATAAGCCAATACCAAAAAATACTTCAGCAGAGAAACCATTACTTAAAGCAACTGCAGACTAGGAAAGTAAAAGATGAAACCATGCTTGAGATTTTAACAGAGCAATTTATACAAACAGCTGTAAAAATTATCTCCAAGCGTTTTGAATTTCTTAGGCTGCTTGAAAAGTGGGCCCTCCCTATTCACAGTGGGATTTCAAGGGGAATAGAAACCTTGAAAATTCAGTACAAGCCTTCAGTAGATGTATCAGAAGAACAAGAGTTGTCGAAAATGATAGAAGTCTATGAAGAAAAGTTTAATAAGCTTAGGAAAAAAGAAATAGAGCGAGGGACAACTCTTTTTGGCCCCCATCGGGATGATCTTGTCTTTTTTGTAAACGAAAGAGACGTCCAGACATTTGGATCCCAGGGGCAGCAGCGTACCACGGCTTTGTCCTTAAAACTTGCTGAGATTGAACTCATCCATGCGGAAATTGGTGAATATCCAATCCTTTTGCTTGATGATGTTTTGTCAGAATTAGATGATTATCGCCAATCTCATTTATTAAATACAATTCAGGGGAAAGTTCAAACATTTGTTACGACCACTAGTGTTGATGGGATTGACCATCAGACCCTGAAGGAAGCCTCTGCCTATCAAGTAGAATCCGGCATGATTACCAAAGTTCAATGAGGTGAAAAAATGTATCTTCATGTTGGAGAAGGTATCCTGGTCAGAACAAGGGATATCATTACCATTTTGGACAAAGATAGCGCTAAATCATCCCCTTATCTTGAGGAGTTTGTCCAGTTTCGAAAAGACGATGTTATCAATCTTTCCAGAGGAGAGTTTAAGTCAATCGTCATTACTAACGATAAAGTTTATTATTCCCCTCTTGCCTCTGGAACATTAAAAAAACGCTCTCAAAAATTATCCATTCAGGAATTTTAAATACATCATGCAACAAATGAAAGATGAAAGTGTAGGTGATTGGTGTGGCAATGGAGCAAGAAGCAGTACGTGAACAATATGATGAGAATCAGATACAGGTATTAGAAGGACTCGAAGCCGTTCGAAAGCGTCCGGGGATGTACATCGGATCGACAAGTGGGAAAGGTCTTCACCATCTCGTCTGGGAAATTGTTGATAATAGCATCGATGAGGCTCTGGCCGGACATTGTGATGAAATCAACGTCATTATTGAAGAGGATAACAGCATCACTGTAAAAGATAACGGCCGAGGTATCCCAGTAGGAATACATGAAAAAATGGGCCGGCCAGCCGTTGAAGTTATCATGACTGTACTTCACGCAGGAGGCAAATTTGGAGGCGGCGGATATAAGGTATCCGGCGGACTGCATGGCGTGGGCGCTTCAGTTGTTAATGCCCTTTCCACTGTACTTGAGGTATATGTACATCGTGACGGTAAGATCCATTATCAAAAGTTTGAGCGTGGAGCTCCAAGTGCGGACTTAAAGATAATTGGAGAAACAGAAGTAACAGGCACTACGACTCATTTCAAACCTGACTCGGAAATATTCACAGAAACGCTTGAATATGATTTTGAAACTCTTGCGAACCGCATTCGTGAACTTGCCTTTTTGAATAGAGGGCTAAAAATCACGATCGAAGACAAGCGTGTTGAAAATAAAAAGAACGAATACTATTACGAGGGCGGCATTAAGTCCTACGTCGAGCATTTAAACCGTACCCGCGAGGTCCTTCATGATGAGCCAATTTATATTGAGGGAGAAAAGGACGGAATAACTGTTGAGGTAGCCATCCAGTACAATGATGGATTCACCAGCAGCCTCTATTCGTTTGCGAACAACATCCATACTTATGAGGGCGGTACACACGAGTTTGGCTTTAAAACAGCCTTAACCCGTGTAATCAATGACTATGCCCGTAAACATGGGATATTTAAAGATAACGATGCAAACCTTTCCGGTGAGGATGTACGTGAAGGAATTACCGCTATTGTTTCGATAAAACACCCTGACCCTCAATTCGAAGGCCAGACTAAGACAAAACTGGGTAATTCAGAAGTCCGTACCGTTACCGATACAACCTTTTCGGAGCATTTCGAAAAATTCCTGCTCGAAAACCCAACAGTGGCTCGGAAGGTTGTTGAAAAAGGTTTAATGGCTGCGAGGGCCAGACTGGCCGCCAAGAAAGCACGTGAATTAACAAGGCGGAAAAGCGCGTTGGAAATTTCCAGCTTGCCAGGTAAGTTAGCTGACTGTTCATCAAAGGACCCTTCTATCAGTGAAATCTATGTGGTTGAGGGAGATTCTGCAGGAGGATCAGCTAAACAAGGCCGTGATCGTCATTTCCAGGCGATCCTGCCGTTGCGAGGCAAGATACTGAACGTAGAAAAATCTCGTCTTGATAAAATTCTTTCCAACAACGAGGTCCGCGCGATCATAACAGCAGTCGGAACCGGAATTGGGGAAGATTTTGATATTGCCAAGGCCCGCTATCACAAAATTGTAATTATGACCGATGCCGATGTTGATGGCGCCCATATCCGTACTTTATTATTAACCTTCTTTTATAGATATATGAGGCAAATTATCGAAGCAGGCTACATTTATATTGCGCAGCCGCCTCTTTATAAAATACAGCAAGGAAAACGCGTAGAATATGCCTACAATGAAAAACAGCTAGAGGAATATCTAGCCGAAATGCCTGCTCAGCCAAAGCCAGGCATTCAGCGTTATAAAGGTCTTGGAGAAATGAATCCTGACCAGCTCTGGGAGACAACTATGAATCCTGAGACACGTACATTGCTTCAAGTGAGCCTTGAGGATGCGATTGAATCTGATGAAACCTTTGAGATTTTGATGGGTGACAAGGTAGAGCCTCGCCGTTTGTTCATAGAAGAAAATGCGAAGTACGTGAAAAATTTAGACATATAATTTGGCATCAGGATAGCAGGCGCTCCCTCTATCCTGCTTTTTAGTGTTAGTACCCTGCTGGTGCATCCTTCTTATTCGGAACGTCCAGCTGGAGCCCTTTATAATTATTTTTTCTGAGTTTTTTCAAAAAGGAGGTTCTCTCATATGGCAGAGACACCAAGCCAGCGTGTAAAAGAGATAAATATAAGTCAGGAAATGCGAACTTCTTTTCTTGATTACGCCATGAGTGTTATTGTTGCTCGTGCGTTGCCAGATGTAAGGGATGGACTAAAACCTGTCCACCGTCGGATTCTTTACGCCATGCATGATCTTGGAATGCATTCCGATAAGCCGTACAAAAAATCCGCCCGTATTGTTGGTGAAGTTATTGGTAAATACCACCCGCATGGTGACTCGGCAGTTTATGATACGATGGTCCGAATGGCCCAGGACTTTAATTACCGCTACATGCTTGTACAAGGCCATGGTAACTTCGGAAGCGTCGATGGTGATTCAGCTGCTGCAATGCGTTATACGGAAGCAAGAATGTCTAAAATTTCAATGGAACTTCTTAGAGATATCAACAAAGACACTATAGACTATCAAGACAACTATGATGGTTCTGAACGAGAGCCAATGGTAATGCCGGCACGCTTCCCGAATTTATTGGTGAATGGTACTTCAGGAATAGCAGTCGGAATGGCAACAAACATTCCTCCGCATCAGCTCGGTGAGATAATTGATGGTGTACTGGCCATAACCAAGGACCCCGATCTGACAATCCAAGAGCTAATGGAGATTATTCCTGGACCTGACTTCCCTACGGCAGGCCTCATCCTTGGCCGCAGTGGTATTAGGAAAGCCTATGAAACTGGAAGAGGATCGATCACGCTTCGTGCTAAGGTCGAAATTGAAGTAAAAGCTAATGGAAAGGAAGTAATCATCGTTAGAGAACTTCCTTACCAGGTTAATAAAGCGAAGCTTGTAGAAAAGATTGCAGAGCTCGTCCGCGATAAAAAAATAGACGGCATTACAGACCTTCGTGATGAATCTGACCGTAAAGGCATGCGAATGGTCATTGAAGTACGGAAGGATGCAAATGCAAGTGTCCTCCTAAATAACCTATACAAACAAACTGCATTGCAGACAAGCTTTGGTATAAATCTTCTTGCTCTTGTCGATGGCCAGCCTCAGGTTTTAAATCTAAAGCAGTGCCTATACTATTACCTAGAGCACCAAAAGGTTGTCATCCGACGCAGAACAGAATTTGAATTACGTAAAGCAGAAGCACGTGCTCATATCTTAGAAGGTTTGAGGATTGCTCTTGATAATCTTGATAAGGTGATCGCTTTAATCCGAGCCTCACAGACCACTGAGATTGCACGTGAAGGATTAATGACCCAATTTAATCTTTCTGAGAAGCAGGCTCAGGCGATACTCGATATGCGTTTGCAGCGTTTAACAGGATTAGAACGTGAGAAAATTGAAGAAGAGTTTCAAAACCTTATGAAACTGATTGCTGAATTAAAGGCGATTTTAGCTGATGAAGAAAAGGTTCTTGAAATTATCCGTGAAGAGCTCACTGAGATTAAAGAACGTTTTAATGATGCTAGACGAACTGAGATTGTTTCTGGTGGATTAGAGCATCTTGAGGATGAAGACCTGATTCCACAGGAAAACATCGTGGTTACTTTAACTCATAACGGCTATGTAAAACGCCTTCCTGTATCAACTTACCGTTCACAACGACGCGGCGGCCGAGGAATTCAAGGCATGGGAACCAACGAAGATGACTTTGTTGAACATCTTTTGACAACGTCAACTCATGACACCCTCCTTTTCTTTACGAATAAAGGAAAGGTATACCGTTCGAAGGGTTACGAAATCCCTGAGTTTAGCCGTACAGCGAAGGGAATTCCTATCATTAACCTACTAGGTGTTGAAAAAGGCGAGTGGGTTAACGCGATTATTCCTGTTCATGAATTTGTGGATGATTGGTATTTGTTCTTTACAACTAAAGAGGGCATCTCTAAACGGTCTCCGCTAACATCCTTTGCCAACATCCGAAACAATGGATTAATCGCCCTAAATCTACGTGAAGGTGATGAACTGATCTCCGTCCGCTTAACAGATGGCGAAAAGGAAATCATCATTGGAACGAAAAAAGGACTTTTAATCCGTTTCCCTGAGACAGACGTACGCTCCATGGGACGTACTGCAACTGGCGTTAAGGGCATTACGCTTTCTAAAGATGATGAAGTCGTAGGAATGGAAGTACTCGAAGAGAGCGCAGAAATATTAATTGTTACCCGTAATGGATATGGAAAACGGACTCCGTCTATTGAGTACCGGATCCAAGGAAGAGGCGGTAAAGGAATAAAGACAGCTAATATAACCGAGAAAAATGGTGACCTCGTTACTATGAAGGCTGTAAACGGCGAAGAAGACTTAATGCTGATTACCACAGGAGGAGTCCTGATACGAATTCCAGTCAGCAGCATTTCTATGACAGGGCGCAGTACCCAAGGGGTAAAATTAATCAGTCTTGATAAAACGTTAAATGAACATGTTGCTACCGTTGCAAAAGTTGATAAGGAAGAGGAAAAGCTAGAGGATGAGGAATTTGAGGTTGATGAGTATGGTGAAGAAATCATAAAACCACCAAAAAGCGAAGATGCAGAACATCCAGCTGAACCTAAGCCGGATATTTTGCCGGACCCTAATGATCCTAGCGAAAACAACGAATAAAAAATGGAGGAACACAAAATTGTGTTCCTCTTTTTTTATAATATAAAGTAAAATCAAATTAAATAAAAACTAAATTCCGGGAGGTGGGCGCTAGTGCACATTCATGTAAATCAACTTCAGGAGGGCTGCATTCTTTCCAGGGATGTTATCAGCAGTACAAATCGGCCAATCATGCTTAAAAAGACAATTCTTTCACAATCTTTAATTGAGGTGCTAAAGGCATTCTTAATTGATGAGGTTTATGTTGAAAAAACCCTTGTAAACGGAGATTCTTTTACACCAGCAATTAATCTAAATATTAAAGCCAGTCATAATGATCCAGAAGAACTTGAAGCTTTGACTTTTACCGATTTATTTTTGAGGCAGACCCAAAAGTATAAAAGAGAATTTTTAACATGGCAATCGGGTTTGCCTATTGATATTTATAAAGTCAGAAATATTTTATTGCCGCTAATTGAGCAAGCTGACAACAGGGCTTCTGAGATCTTTTCTATGCACCATTTTTCGACAAAAGAAGATTATATATACCAGCATTCACTTGCAATGGGAATAATCAGTGCAACTCTTGCTCGAAAGCTGAACTATAATACAGGCGACATTATTCAAATTGGCCTGGCAGGGTGTTTGGCAGATTGCGGCATGGCGAAAATCAATAATAGGATCCTAAATAAAACAACGACTCTAACCATTGAAGAATATGAAGAGGTAAAGAATCACTCATCAATTAGCTACCAAATGATTAAAAATATTTCGCTATTAAGGGATGGTACCAAACTAGCTATAATCCAGCATCACGAAAGACTAGATGGCAGTGGTTATCCTTTCGGGGAGAGAGGAAGCCGAATACACCCATTTGCAAAAGTGATTGCTATTGCCGATGTTTTTCATGCTATGACTTCAGAGAGGATATATAAGCCAAAATTGTCAGCCTTTAAAGTGATTGAAATGATTAATGAACAACATTTTGGAGAATTTGATATTCGGACCTTAAAGGTTCTCGATGCAGCTATAATGAACTTTTCAAATGGAAGTAAAATCAGGCTCTCAAATGGGCATGAAGCCGAAATTCTTTTCATAGAAGAAAAATCCCCTACGCGGCCATTGATAAAATTGCTAGAAAACGGTGAAATCATTCATCTCGAGCAGAATCGCCAGCTCTATATAGACGAAGTACTCACATAGGCTGATTTCAGCGATCAGCCTTTTATTGCTTAAATTGAAAATTGGATGAAAAAGTCTTATTAAAAAAAACTTGAAAGTTGAACGTTAGACTGATATAATCATTCGAGTCAGCAAAAAATAATCTTATATGGGCTTAAATTAATTTCAAAAAAAGATATTGACTTTAGTACCATATAAATGATATATTAGTAAAGTCGCTTCTGAGCGGCGCTAATGAATTTGCTCTTTGAAAACTAAACAAACAAGCGTCAACAAACAATATTTATAGTGACTTCAATTATGAAGATCACTAGCCAACGTTTTAAATTATGAGCTAAACTCATACTCTTTTTTGGAGAGTTTGATCCTGGCTCAGGACG
>NZ_JABUNR010000018.1 GCF_013343715.1 Mesobacillus harenae | reverse complement strand
TGGCCAACTGGACGTGGAGAAGTCCAGTAATGGCCTAAAAGTATAGATAAGAGAGTCTATTTTCCATGAAAAATCCGCTAAAATCTAAAAAGGGGTTCGGAATGAGAACATTCCGAACCCCTTTTGTCGACAAACTGAAACCCACTTAAAGTGGGTTTTTTCAATTTCTAAGTTTTGGGGAAACTCCAGTCCTAAAGAGAGCGATGTAAGTTTCACTCATAGGACCGAACGGCAGCATTTTCGGGATGAATCCAAATCTTATGAAAATCTGCCAGGCCCATAGCATTAAGCTCAATTCCCTTTATAGCAGAATTGTGATTAAACCGATACATAGAGTGATAGAGAAAATGAATGTAAGCTTGATCCCTTAAGAATCCTTCAATTTCGGTTAAATGCCGTTTTCTTTTCCCCTCATCTTCTTCCCCAATAAATTCATTTAGGAACAAATCGATCTGTTTTTGTGTGTTAACTTCTAAAAACTGCCTTAGGAACCCATGCTGGCTTTTATAAATAGTGTACAAGCTGAATTCTGTATCAGTATCTAGAATAGCCGACAAGAGCAGTAAGTCAGCATTACATAAAATTTCTTCACCGATTAAATTATTGTCAGGAATAGGCTTGATAGTAAGATTAATGCCAATATCCTTTGCCTGGCGCTCCAGCCAGTTTGCTGATTCTGGGCCTTCGTTTAAGTTGAAATAATAAAGCTGAATCTCCTCACCTTTATACCCGCTTTTGTTAATTAAATTTATGGCTGCTAAGCGAGAACATGAGGAGAGATGGGCGGTCGTTCGACTGATTTCAGGCAAGAAGCTGAATGCAGGATACGTTCGATTTCCTTTTAAATCCCTAACAATCTCGTATGGACTAAACAAGGTTTGAATTGCCCTTCTGAAATAAAGATGCGTATGGATACCATCTTTTTGAAAATTAAATGTTATAAACCTGCTTCCTGCTAATTGGATGTCCTGACTTTCACTGGCAGCTAGTACCCTATTATCTTCGGATTTTAGGGTAGACTGATCAAACTGGCCCGGGACTGATTCAGTTATCCAGATGTCAACTTGGTCTAGAATCGCTCGTTCTTTGAAGTAGCTTTCGTTTGCTTCCAACCTAAGCAGGGAGCCGTTAAACTCTTTTACCTGGAAAGGACCGGTTCCAATATAATTAGTTTCATCAAAGTTCAGAGGGATAATGGAACAGTGAAAGGATCCCGCAATCTTTAAAAACAGAACATCGGGCCGGAATAGCTTAAAACAAACCGTTGTTTTGTTTATCCCCCGGACTTCTTTAAGATTGGCTAAAAGTGAAGAAATAATAGACTGTGATTTTAGCAATCTGTTAAAAGTAAACACTATATCCTTAGAAGTAAGGATATGTCCATTATGGAAGGTGACACCTTTCCGTAAATAAAATGTCCACTCTGTACGGTCCGGAGTGCTGTTCCATGCATAAGCAAGCTCCGGTTGAAACGTTTTTGTAGATAGATTGTAGGTAACAAGTGTGTTGTAAAGCTGCTTAATTAAGTGAGCTTCTGAATATAGGTGAACTTGGCATGGATCGAGCGTCCTCACTTGCTGGGGAAGAAGCAATGTTAAGCTGCTCCTCTGCTCTCCTGAAGCCGTTGTTTCTAGTTTAGGGCCTAGCTCGTGATGAAGAGTTTGATACAATACTGCTTTATTGGCGGGTGTTAAATGTTCAGATTCAATAAAAGAGATCATCTTCATTACGGAATTTTCACTTTTCAGCCTATTCATATACTCCGCTGCGAGCTGCTGAAAAGAATGGTGAAAGATTATCTTTGAAAGCCGGCCTCTCCCTCTGCCTGCAGTCCATGTAAGATGTCCACTCTCCTGCCATTTTTTTATAAGAAAATTCACATTTCTTTCAGTACAGAAGAGCAGTCCAGCGAGATCTTTAAGAGAGGTTTCAAAAACGGTCCCAGCATCATAATGGTTTCGAAGCATGAGTAAATTTTCAATTTGCTTCATACAAAGGATCCCCCCCTTTTTTTAAAAGATGAAATAAACAATTAATTTTTTCGATTTTTCTATAGCTTATTTCCGATTAAGATGAGTATAACTTAACGGGGATGGTGACCAGATGTTAGGACTATTAAAAGATCCAAATTATATCAGGTATTATCTTGCTGTAGTCATATCTCAAATTGGTGATGGAGTTACACGGACGGTAATTATCTTTCTTGTAGCCCGGCTCACTGAAAGTTCGCTTCTCATAGGCCTGGCTATTTTTGCCCAGCTGGCACCAACCGCTATATTGGGTATATTTACTGGAGCTTTGGCTGACAGGTTCTCCAGGAAGCAGCTGATGGTAGGTGCCGACCTTTTTAGAATGGGCATCGTGCTGTCTATGATTCCAGCCCAAAATTCAATCCCGATGCTGTTAATACTCGTAGCCTTTCTGGGGGTAGGAACGGCAATTTTTGAACCTGCAAGAGTTGCTTCTGTGCCAGAACTGGTCGGCCGAGAGAGAATTCCCCAGGCTGTTGCTTTGTTTCAGGGGACCATTGCTGCCATTCAATTTTTAGCACCATCCATTGCTGGATTTTTGCTGGCTGGAGTTAACATATCATTAGTATTTATAATCGACACTTTTAGCTATTTTTGTTCCGGTTTACTTTTGTATAGCTTATTGATATTAAAGCATGAAAAACAGCAGGATTCATTTTCAGCTGCTAAATATATTACGATGATTAAAGAAGGGTTAATCGGAGTATATAAGATACCCTCTTTGAGGTCGTTATTGATTTTCCTAATGCCGATTATGTTTGTGAACGGAGTGTTACTGACTAGCTACAAGTCATTGCTTCTAAATACACTAATGGTATCAGGTAGGCTATTCGGACTGTTAGAAGGCGCCTTTGGGGTGGGGGCTATTATCGGAGCTGTTGGAGGACCGATATTATTGAGGCGGTTAAAACCAGGAATGATGGTTCTGGCTTCGAGTACTGCCCTAAGCATTGGGATGATGCTCATTCTCCTGTTAAGCCCGAAATTACCAATAGCGTTCTTTTTTGGCTGGTGCCTGATGATTGGATGTTGTTATGCCCTTGTTCAGTTTCCGCTTGCCAGCTTGTTCCTGCAATCTGCCCCACCAAACCTGGCCGGAAGGGGGATCAGCATTTTCCAGGCTTCAATTACAATTTGGACGGCGGGAGGAGTTTTGCTTGGGGGAGCCTTATCTGATTCAGTTGGTCCAATTTGGACCCTGACTATAAGTGGGCTTTCTCTGTTGGCAGCTTGCTGCTGCCTCAGCTTATTTCGGATTGATGAGCACTTAACAGTTCCTGTACTTACTGCTAAAACAGACTGACACTTCCCTTAATCTTTTTTAGGAAGGTTCTTTCTCCTTATATGCAGTGTTTTCTCTGCGGTGGCATGGACGATCCCATGTTTATCAACAAGATCAACATAATAGACCCTATCGATTTTTTCCTTAGAAACCAATTCCTCTCTGATAAACTGGATTTCTTCCTTTGTTAAAATGAAGGTGGCAAATAAGGTTGTTTTCCCAGGTCTTTTAAACTGAATCTTTGCTGCCTTATCCCAAACAATATAATCGTTACCTAATACCTTGAGCAGCATGAACATATAAACAGGGTCAACTGCACCGTAAAGACTGCCTCCAAATATGGTCCCGACATAGTTTCTGGTTCTCCAGTTCAATGGAAGCTTGAGCCGGATTTTCATAAAGTCCCTGGATATATATGTGACACGTCCTCCCGTTCCGCGGAATGCAGGAAAAAGGTTAAAGCCTATTCTAAATATAGATGTTTTAATTGATTCTCCCATGGCGATTCCTTTCTTTTCATCCTTTTTGAACTTTCGGTACAATACGATGAGTTATTATTGGAAATTCCTAATTATTATACTCTATCCTTTCAAAAGGAACATCCTATGAATGACGGGTGTTGTGACGCATAGAGAACAAAGGCACAAGCATCCGTTAAGTTACGTATGGTCTGGTGCCAATACGAAGATTGGAAGCGGTTTAAGGCTGAAGAGTGGATAGCGCTGGAGGCTGACTAGAAGAAGACATTGGTTGCGGAAATCCCTATTTCTCTCAAATGATGAAAAAAACCGGGACCATTTTGGCACCGGTTCTATGCTTAGTCTTACCTATTTGGGTAACTGCTTCAGATTATTAGCAATTTGGTCATAAAAAGAATAAATGTTTGTATAACCAACTGTATCAGCAGCATTAATACCGATATAGTCGAAGTGATCCCAGCCTCTTTGTACCGGGAAGTGGTTCCACTCCCCTTTATCTGCTTGATTTCCAGCTGGCTCTTGCCGGTGTCCAAAAGGATATTTGGAGGAAACCACGTTAACTAAGCCGTCATTTGGCCACCAGTACTTGTCAATAATAGGTTCCCGGCTATTTCTTGTATAACTGCCCATAAACAGGCTTGGTGCATGGAAAAGTGGAGTCATCGTTGCCATTGGATAAGAGTGCCCACTAAGCAGTCCTTTATAGGTTGCATCGCCTGTGTAGGAAAAATAATAGACATCCGGTTGTGTTTTGACCCAGTCATTTAGTTCTGCAGCACCATGAGTAGTTAAGTCATATAAGCTGATATCCTTGTTTTTCCAGACCCGGCTATTGTACACCCTGTCAGCATACTGCAAAAATGACTCTCCGCTCTTTCGTTTGAGCCCCCATTGGTCCAGTTTGAAATCATAAGCAATACTCTCACTGCTAGTACCAGTTAGGCTGCCTGCACTTAGAAATATCTGGTTGATGAGAGGACGCAGGCTATTCTCATCTGCAAATGTAGAGCCATTGTGAGGGGTTGCGATGGTACTGACACTGTGTACCCAGCTCTTACCGCTTTTGAACAATGGGACATGCCTTCCTCTGAGTGCTGCTTGTAATGCGCAATTTCATCTGGGCTTCCATGTTTAAGAAGCTGTACAAGAGTACGCGAAGTTTGTCCACCCATGCTATGGCCAACAAGATGGAGTTTATCCTTGTTACTCCACTGCCTGTAAATCCCGGCAAAAGTCCGGCCAAAACGTTCATGTCCATGTTCCTTGGCATGGGCTGCACCATAGTCAACTGTTCCTCCCTTGATGTAATAATATAATTCCACAGCTCTATCCCAGTTACTAGATACTGGACCAACGGCAGCTGTGTAGACAGACTGCCCTCCAGCATTCAGATGGGTCTCTATATCCCTCAGCCCTCCCCAATTTAAAACCCGCCATTTCGTCCCTGCCCCAGCCAGTTAATCCATGGACCAAAACAATAGGATAATCATTCTCTGTTGTTTTCTGGGCTGCAGTGGCCTGTTGTCCGTATGGAGCTGCCAATAAACCGGTTATTAAAATCAATGTAATAATGGCTGTTGATAAATTTCGCATAAATTAGATTCCCCCCCTACTAATATTTAAAATTTTCTGATATCTTTAGTATAGCAGAAAGATAATCGGTCATAAAAGCGATAACACCGGCTCTAACAACTAAACGAAGAGATTTACAAATAAGCCTGCTTTAGTAGTAGACTGACATAAGCAAAATGGTATAGTACTCTTAAAACAGCTACCATTTTGAACCTTAAAAAATCTTTTGATCAAAAATTATATTCCTATAAGAGATGTCATTTCCCTTTTGCTGAAAAAAAGGCTATAATAAAAAAAACTGAATATTCCTTCGGGGTCAGGTGAAATTCCTAACCGGCGGTGATGAAGCTACGCTTCTTAGTCCGTGACCCGTTTACTTTTAGTTAAACGGTGGATCTGGTGTAATTCCGGAGCCGACAGTTAAAGTCTGGATGGGAGAAGGGAAATTTTTAAAAATAAAAGGATTAAACAGGGATGAGTGTGCCCTTTTTTAAACTATTATTTAGTATTGTCTTTAAGAGGACCCCGATCTAAATTAGGGGTCCTCTTTTTATTCCTTAAAAGGAGACTTGAGAATGACTGATTTGGATTATATGAGAATGGCGCTAAGCTTGGCCAAAAGTACAGAAGGCCAGACAGCACCTAACCCAGTAGTAGGCGCGGTTTTAGTTAAAAATCACCAGATTGTTGGCCTTGGTGCCCATTTAAAAGCTGGTGAACCTCATGCAGAAGTGCATGCGATAGAAATGGCTAAGGAAAATGCGGAGGGAGCAACCCTATACGTTACACTTGAACCTTGCAGCCACTATGGTAAAACTCCTCCTTGCTCTAATCTTGTTATTGAGTCTGGAATTACCAGAGTAGTGATTGCCACAACAGACCCTAATCCAGAGGTAGCGGGAAGCGGAATTGAAAGAATCCAGAAAGCTGGGATTCAAGTGGAGGTTGGCCTGTTAAAAGCTGAAGCAGATGAATTAAATGAAATATTCTTCCATTATATCCAGACAGGGCTTCCCTATGTCACTTTAAAATCAGCGACCAGCCTGGATGGAAAGCTAGCGACAGTTTCGGGGGAAAGTAAATGGATAACCGGAGAGGAAGCCAGAGCCGATGTCCATCAATTTCGCCATAAGCATGATGCTATACTCGTTGGTGTAAACACAGTTATCAAGGACAATCCAAGCTTAACAACAAGGCTGCTGGATGGCGGAAAGAACCCCGTAAGGATCATTCTTGATACCCATTTGCGGACACCTTTGGACTCAAAGATAATTACAGATGATGAGGCTCCAACCTGGATTATTGCAGGCTCTGATCATGAAGACAGTTTGGAGAAGCCTTTTATAGAAAAAGGAGTTAAAATCATTCGCCTTGAAAACCAGGAAGTTCTGCTTAAGGACGTATTAAAGGAGCTTGGTAAACGAGAGATTACCTCGCTTTATGTCGAAGGTGGATCAGAGATTCACGGCAGTTTTTTAAAAGAAAAAGCCTTTCAGCAGGTAATCACCTATATTGCCCCAAAGCTGATCGGCGGAGCGCTGGCTCCTGTTTCTTTCGGCGGCGAGGGAATTAGTAGAATTGATGATGCTGTTGACCTAGAATTCAAAGATGTTACCAGAATTGGGAACGATCTTCGAATCATATCCGTACCAATTCGATAGGAGGAGGTAAGCTAATGTTTACCGGAATTATTGAAGAGATTGGAGCCATTTCCAAGGTGAGCCAAACAGGTGAAGCGATTGTAATGGAAATAAGGGCAGAAAAAATTCTGCAGGATGTCCATCTGGGAGATAGCATTTCCATTAACGGCGTTTGTCTTACCGTTACTTCGTTTACAAAAGGCAGTTTTACTGTAGATATCATGCCTGAGACGGTAAGAGCGACTAATCTGAAGAACTTACAGCGGGGTTCCAAAGTCAATTTAGAGCGAGCTATGGGTGCCGGCGGCCGGTTCGGCGGACATTTTGTTTCTGGTCATGTAGATGGCGTTGGCAGCATTTCAAGTAAAAAACAGCTTCAGAATGCTGTATATTACGAGATTGAAGCTTCTCCAGAACTGCTTAACTATATTATTTTAAAGGGATCAGTTGCAGTAGATGGGACGAGTCTTACTGTATTTGACGTAACGGACAAGACTTTTACTTTATCCTTAATACCGCATACTTTGACTGAGACGGTGCTGGGCGATAAAGGAAAAGGTGACTTGGTTAATATTGAATGCGACATGCTAAGTAAATATGTTGAGCATTTTTTAACTGGAAGAGGTAATAGCCGTGAAGCTAAGAGCCAATCAGGACTTTCAGCCGCTTTTCTAAAAGATAACGGATATATGTAAAAGGAGGGATAACATGTTTGATCCTATTGAAGAAGCGATCTATGAATTAATTCAGGGAAAAGTTGTTATTGTTTGTGATGATGAAGACCGTGAAAATGAGGGGGATTTTATATCTCTCGCGGAAAAGACCACTCCAGAAGTCGTGAATTTTATGGTAACCCATGGCAGAGGACTCGTCTGTGTTCCGATTGAGGAAGAGCTAGCCAGGAATCTCGAGTTAAACCAAATGACATCAGTTAATACTGATACAAATGGAACAGCTTTTACGGTAAGTATTGACCATTATACATCAACAACTGGAATTTCCGCCCAGGAGCGGGCAGAGACAATTCAACAGATGATAAATCCAGATTCTAAAGCGTCTGATTTTAAACGGCCAGGACATATATTTCCGCTTGTTGCGAAAAAAGGCGGTGTGCTCAGAAGAGCCGGCCATACAGAAGCCGCGGTAGATTTGGCCAGGTTATCCGGAGCTAAGCCAGCAGGGGTTATTTGTGAAATTATGAATGAAGACGGATCTATGGCCAGAGTACCGCAATTGCGTGAACTTGCAGACAAGTTTGGCTTAAAAATGATTACTATTAAAGATTTAATTCAATATCGCAATAAAAAAGACAAGCTTGTCCAGAGGGAAGTTGAAATTAAACTTCCAACTGAATTCGGGGATTTTAAAGCAATTGGATTTACCAATGTGGTTGATGACAAAGAGCATGTTGCACTCGTTAAAGGAGAGATAAATCCTGATGAACCAGTATTAGTCAGGGTGCACTCTGAATGTTTAACAGGTGATGTATTCGGTTCTTACCGTTGTGACTGCGGACCGCAGCTAGATGCTGCCTTAAAGCAAATTGAACAGGCAGAAAGCGGAGTCCTTCTTTATATGAGACAGGAAGGCCGCGGAATTGGGCTGCTCAATAAGATGAGAGCTTATAAGCTGCAGGAGGAGGGCTTTGATACAGTTGAGGCCAATGCCCAGCTTGGGTTTGGAGCTGACTTGAGAGATTACGGAATCGGTGCGCAAATTCTTCGCGATTTAGGGATTAAACAAATTAAGCTATTAACAAATAATCCTCGAAAAATCACTGGCCTCAAGGGCTATGATCTGGAAGTAGTTGAGCGAGTCCCGATTGAAATGGAATCAAGATCAGAAAATGAAGGTTATCTAAAGACAAAGCATACAAAACTAGGGCACCTGCTTCACTTTTAGCAGGAAATTCAGGAGGTATATAAAATGGGAAACATTTATGAAGGACATTTAGTAGGGACGGGACTTAAAGTAGGAATCGTTGTAGGGCGTTTTAATGAATTTATTACAGGCAAGCTGCTGGGAGGCGCGCAAGATGCCCTTAAGCGACATGGTGTAAATGAGGAAGATGTTGATGTTGCTTGGGTACCTGGAGCGTTTGAAATACCTTTAATTGCCCAAAAGATGGCAAACAGCAAAAAATATGATGCGGTTATTACACTTGGAACTGTTATACGCGGATCTACTCCTCACTTTGATTTTGTGTGTAATGAAGCAGCTAAAGGTGTTTCTGCTGCTTCATTAAAAAGTGGCGTTCCGGTTATTTTTGGAGTGCTGACAACAGATACAATCGAGCAGGCGATTGAAAGGGCCGGAACAAAGGCAGGAAATAAGGGCTGGGAAGCAGCTGCTGGTGCGATCGAAATGGCAAATCTTAGCCGAAGCTTCGAATAAGATAGCGGTTTTAGTGAAAATTAAATGGGAAAAGGACTGGATGAATTTACTTCATTCAGTCCTTTTTTATTTCTTGAAATTAGTTTTAAAGGACTGTATTTAAAATGTTCACAATTTTTTCCGTGACTATTGACAGTGATAATCATTATCATTTTAGTTAAGAACTATTATCAGTCATGAGGTGATCATAGCAAGGACAGTATGTATCCCAGGTGTATAAAGATTCTCATCAAAAACTATGGATATTTGCAACACCAATAAAACATAAAGGCGGAATAAATATGAAAAACAAGTTAATTTTATTTTTACTAATGGCTGCATTAACCATTTTTGCAGCAGGCTGTGGTAATGCTAGTGAAACCACATCAGATGTAAAGGCTGATACAAAAGAGTCTGAAGTTCTTACAATTACACATCAGTTAGGTGAAACGAAGGTAGAGAAAAACCCTGAAAAGGTTGTTGTTTTTGACTTCGGTGCACTTGATACTTTAGACAAACTTGGAGTAGAGGTAACAGGTGTTCCACAAGCAAATATTCCTTCCTATCTTTCTAAGTATGAGGATTCCAAGTATGAAAACGTTGGTGGATTAAAGGAGCCTGACTTTGAAAAAATCCATGAAATCGGACCGGATTTAATTATTATTTCAGGCAGACAGCAAGATGCTTATGCTGAATTTAGCGAAATAGCCCCAACCCTATTCATAACGATTGATCCTTCAGCCTACATGGAATCTTTCAGTAAAAATACAACTACCCTGGCGGAGATTTTTAATAAGGAAGCTGAGGCAGAAAAAGAACTTGTAAACGTAAAAGAATCAATTGATGCTCTTAACCAAATAGCAGCTGATTCTGGAAAAAATGCTTTAATTGTTTTAGCAAATGAAGGAAGCCTAAGTGCCTATGGCCCTGGATCAAGATTTGGCATTATTCACGATGAAATGGGTGTGACACCAGTCGATAATACAATTGAGGTTTCTCCTCATGGCCAAAGCATTTCTCCTGAATACATTATGGAAAAAGACCCAGACTATTTATTTGTTATTGATAGAGGGATGGTTGTTGAGGGAGGAGATACCTCTGCAAAGGGTACGGTAGAAAATGAACTTGTTAAAAAGACAAAAGCATTTAAAAATGATAATATCATTTACTTGGATTCAAATTATTGGTATCTGTCTGGTGGGGGACTAATCTCGGTTCCTGGAATGGTAAAGGAGGTTGAAGAAGCATTTAAGTAAAAACAAGGCTAACAGAATGCTTTTCAGGATTTATTAGACTGTAGACAAACTCGATGGAATTCGAGCCTGTCTACAGTCTTTTTAGATGGCTTTGTTAAACTTGGCTATGGATTTTTTTCATTCCAGGCACTCGCTTTCCACAGGGCGAGCTGGAAGCCTTTTATCTTCACCTTCTGGAAACTCGGCAACCTTCAGTTTCCCAGAGCAGTTCTCAGTCGGTGTCCTCCAGTCCTGTCGTGCGCTTAACGGGCCCTTGCGCTTTGTTCATGATCAATTATTATCCAGCGGAGGAGTGTTATGCAGCTGTGAAGGTGCTGGCATAAGATTTGGCTTTGCCCCTTCTGGTTCGGGCCTTGAGACATATTGATATTTCCCTTGCCCATCGAGGCTTGGTCCTTGAGCCCAGCGCCCCGTGCTGCTTTCTTCACCTTCCGAGAAGTTATAGAGAGTATAGGCAATATCGGTTCTTTCCTTATCACGCTGGAATGTACTTGGTGTTAACTTTCCTTCAACTTCTTCTAATTCGGCTATAGCTGCCATCCATTGGTTTTGATGGTAAGAGTCACGCGCGATTAAGACAGACAAGAGATCTCTTACCCCTTGGTCATCGCTCATTTCATAAAGTCGGGAAGCTTGCAGCCGGCCTTGAGATTCAGCATTTAAGTTAGAGCGGAAGTCTGCCAGCAAATTCCCGCTTGCTGTGATATAGCTGCCCATCCAAGGGTTACCGACACTGTCTGTTGGTCGGGCTCCAATTCCTGATACGATCGCATGCTGAGGGTTCATTCCTCCCATAACCGCACCAATTACTGGGTCCTGTGCTGCTTCTTCTTGGGCCAGAACAGGGGCATTATCAAGCAATCTTGCCACCATGGTAGCAAGCATTTCAACATGGCCTATTTCTTCGGTTCCAATATCCAATATCAAATCACGGTATTTCTCATTTCCCCTAGTACTCCAGCCTTGAAACATATACTGCATAGCTACAGTCATTTCGCCATACTGTCCTCCGATTAATTCTTGCAATCTTTTTGCGAAAATTGGATCGGGTCTTTCAGGCTTTGCTTCAAATTGTAATTCTTTTACATGATGGAACATAGTAAAACCTCCTATACCGTTTTGAATAAGGATTATTCCAACCCTCTCAACCTGTCTAATACCCTCAAAAAAAGTTAAATGAAACGCTAAGAAAAAATTAGACTTAGAGGTATATAATGGAATTATTTCGTATAAAAAAGCCGCCTTTTAGTAAAGGCGACTCCAATTAGTTTAATGATTATTATGGAAGCGCAGAAGATCTCCATAAATAATTTTGTCCGAGTAATCCAGCTCGAGTTTGGCCCTCTGTCTATAAGGGTCACATTCTGATTTAGTTAGGATCTCTCCTGTAGCCTTATCATAACAGGAACCTTTTGTGTAAACCTGATCCTTAGTTATGAAGCTCGAATCTCTTAATATGGTAAATTCCTCGCGATCCTGGGCGAATAGATCACTTCCAAACTCAATATCCTTCTTAGAATCAATTCCTGCCAAGTTAAGCAAAGTCGGACGAAGGTCAATTTGGCCTGACACGGTTGAGATCGTTTTCCCCTCATGGCCTGGTATATGAATAATCATAGGAACGCGCTGCAATTGTACTGATTCAAAGGGAGTGATTTCCTTCCCGAGGAATTGTTCCATTGAAGGATTATGATTTTCTGATATGCCATAATGATCTCCATACAAGACTATTATTGAATCTTCGTAGATACCTTCCCTTTTCAGGTTCTCTATAAATACCTTCAGAGCTTCATCAGTATAACGGACAGTAGGGAAATATCTGTTCAAAGTTCCGCTTGGAGAATTATATTCATCTATGAATTTATCTTCCGAATCTAAATGGAAAGGAAAGTGATTTGTTAAAGTGATGAATTTTCCGTAAAATGGCTTGGGAATATCATTTAAATGGTCTACTGACTGCTCAAAGAAGTCAATGTCCTTCATTCCCCATCCTACAGAATTTACGTCATCAATTTCATAATCAGCCATAGAAAAGAATCGGTCATATCCAAACTGGCTGTACATAACATCACGGTTCCAAAAGCTTTTATTATTAGCATGAAAGTTTGCTGTGTAGTATCCTTCTTTGTTAAGTTTTTCAGTCAGAGTACTATATTCATTGTTTGAGTGAGTGAAAAAAACAGCTCCTCTTCCTAGCGGGTAAAGAGATGTATCCAGCAAAAACTCGGAATCGGATGTCTTGCCCTGGCCGGTCTGATGATAAAATTGGTCAAAATAGTAACTTTCTTCAATGAAATCATTTAAAAATGGTGTAATTTCTTTTCCGTTAATTTCTTTGCCGATAACAAAGCTCTGTATAGATTCCATTGAAACTATTATAATGTTTTTGCCTTTCGCCTCTCCAAAAAGTTCTTTATTAGAACCAGAGGATTTGGATTCTGTGTATTCTTCAATATCAGTTAGCTCATTTCCGTTTGCCATGGCCCGCTGAGCTTTAGTTTTTGTTTGAAGAAAAACATCGTAAATATGAAAATTGTATGTTCCTAGATTCTTAACGAGGATTTCTCTGTCAAAGGTTCTTGTCAGCAGCTCAGGGCGCTGAGTTTCAGATAATCCAAGATTTAAAAGAAAAAATGCAATGGCACTAAAATAAAATGCCTTAATAGAGGGGGTTTGCATTTTTTGAAAGGCTATTCTAACTGGTTTTCGGTATGCGATGATAAGTAAAATCATAACATCAGCAAAGTAGAAAATATCATAGGGGCTGATCAATTCCCAAATACTGCTCTCTAAGTCTGCTAAATTATTGGTTTGCATTAGTAATGGAAGTGTAATGAAGTCGAAGAATTCTCGATAGTAAACAGCGTTCGCATACAGAATAATGGAGATAACGAGGCTGGCTGTTAATACATACCATTTTTGTCGTATTCCTTCTAATAATAGCCCCAAACCAAATACTAGCATCAGAAAGCTTATAGGGTTTATGAATAAGATAAGTTCCTGGATCAGGTTTTCAATTTGTAAGTTCATGTTGAGCTTATAAACAATATATGTCTTGATCCATAGCAGGGCAATTGCAATAAAAACGAAATTTACAATTGCCGGGTCCTTCTTCTGCATCCTACATCTCCCTCCTGTTAAAGTCAGGATCTTTATTTTAACAATTATTCAATAATTTGGCACTGAAAATGTCTTAATTCACTAAAAAGCAGATGAGTTTATATACCCGAATTAGATCATATTTAAAACTCATTAGTTGTTGGGAATTATGTCGAAAAATGACAAATAAATTACAAAAAGAATTAAAAGACCAGTATAATGGGAGTTGTGCGGAACTCCTGTAGGTCAGGTGAACTAAGCAAAGCCTAAGCCATTCTCAGCTTCATCAAATACAGATAAACAAGTAAACGTATCTGCCGTTAAATCGGCTCCGATGTCAAAGAAGACTAAAAGAACACTTGCAGCAGCAGGTGTAGCTGCAGTTATTTATTCAGCGGTTATAAACCAGGAGAAGCCTTAACTTCCGGTGACCGTTTAATTTGAAAAGTTTGAGTCCATATTAATCGAACAGGACGGGAAAGCAGTTGCAAAACTGTTAAGCTCTAATGATAAGCAAATGGAAATCGATGAAAACTTTGTTAAAGGGTTTATGACGTATTTAGATAAGAACCCTGAAGAGTTAACGGAATAAATAAAGAATAAAGAACAATAGTAATAAGCCCCTTAACAAAGTGTTCTGGTCCAACTGATTGGCTGCTAGCATATGGTTTTTTTAGTACAGCTATAAAGTAGCCAAAATACATTTTAGATATTTTCTTTGTTGTTTCTATGTATTGATTCGTTTGTGTTGTGTAGTGTGAGAGTTGAAGTTAGTTTTCCACAGTGGCTGCACTTTCTGTAGCTGCAGCCTCAGCAAGCTTTGCCCCGCATTTTTCGTAAAAATCCCCCCTTCGTTCGTGTGTTGACAGTTATGCCATACCATGATGAAACACTCCTTTATCAATTTAATGGATATTTTTGTAAAATAATACCTGTTATGTTAAAGTATTAGTAAGCACTTCTATGTTCACCACTCATTCGATATATTAATAGTGTAGCTTTTTAATGAAAGGGGATAGGAGATTGGCAAATTTGATACAAAAACAGTTTGAACTGACAAGAGGTTATTTGTTGAAAACCGTAGAGAGGATTTCAGCAAATACAGCAGGAATCCAGCCTGAAGGGTTTAATAATACGATTCACTGGCAAATTGGCCATGTTCTTACTGTGACAGAGCAGTTTATGTTTGGGTTCCCGCAACAGTCGGTAAATCTTCCGGAAAACTACATAAGTTTGTTCGGAAATGGTACAAAGCCAGCTGATTGGGGGGAAGAAGTTCCTTCTATAGAGGAGTTATTGCTTTTATTGAAGTCCCAGGCAGTCCGATTAAGGGAGATTCCTGCCGATCGCTTTAGTGAAAAGCTACCTAAGCCAATCATGGGCTTTGAAACCTACGGTGAACTAGCTGGCATGTCTCTCTTTCATGAAGCACACCACCTTGGACAGATTCACACGATGAACAGAATGATTAAGCAGGCAACTGTCAACAGTTAGTTTGCTATTTGAAAAATGACCACTATGTGGTCATTTTTTTTTGAGGGGAAAATACTATTCGGCAGGTGCTGCATCAACTGCTATTTGATAGGCAACAAGAATAGCCTCTTTTTCGTCCTCGTTGGTTATACCGACAAGAAATTGCTCCTCGCCATCTTCTTCAACCCTCATTAAAATGGTGTCTTCCTCTGAACGGAGCAAAGCATAAGACGCTCCCTCCATGTCAAAAAGTGCTTCGACCCCGTATTGCAATTCATTCCCGCTTTCATCTTCGATTGTAACCATGTCTCTAACTGGATCTTGATCCATTATTTCACCTCCAAAGTCAATCTTACTTTTCCCATCCGCTGTTTTTTTATGATTCAGTTCCCATTAGAATAATTTCAACATGCTGTGCGACCATAATATGTTAAACGTTTGTCAATACTCATTTAGAATCACCAGTTATAGACTGTCTGTTTTAGGGTACAGGAAAACATGTATTTTTGAACGGGGGGTATTCATTTGTTCATTTTAATTCTAATTTTGATTTTAATTTCTGGGTTTTTGTCCGGAAGTGAGACGGCACTAACAGCCGTTAATAAGATGAAATTGAGGTCAAGAGCGAATAATCAGGATAAAAAAGCGAAAAAGCTTTTAAAGCTCGTATCAGAGCCAGATCGTATGATTACAAGCATACTCATTGGTAATAATATATCGAATGTTTTGCTTCCAACTCTAGTAACAATGGTAGCACTTGAATATGGCTTTAGCGTTGGACTAGCAACTGGGATGTTAACCATAGTTCTAATTATTTTTGCGGAGGTAACTCCTAAATCGATTGCTGCGACCTTTGCAGATCGGATTTCCTATCTGGTCGCACCTGTTATTGGTGTGCTTGTATGGATTCTGAGCCCGTTAACTTGGCTGCTGTCAAAATTTACTGATATTCTTATTAAAGTTATTTCAAAAGGGAATGAAGAAAAAACATCTTTTTCACGTGAAGAACTAAAAACAATCATTGAAATTGCGTCAGTAGAGGGCACTTTTGAAAAGGAAGAAGCAAAGCGAATTAGAGGTGTAATTGACTTTTACAATCGAAATGTCCTGGATGCAATGAAATCACCGCGGCTTGATATGACTGGCATTCCTCTTAATGCCACGTACGAAGAAGTTCGTGATGTTATTGTAAAAAACAATTATGACCGCCTTCCAGTCTATAAAGATACTATGGATACGGTTAAAGGGATCTTCCCGGCCAGAAGGCTGCCGGAATGGTCGGTAGAGCCTGAGCGGCCACTGAAAGACTTCATCGACCAGCCGGTATTTGTAGTGGAGTCTGCTTCAGTAGAAAAGGTTTTTAAAATGATGCTAAAGGAAAAGGTGCAAATGGCGGTTGTTGTTGATATGTATGGCGGTACAAGCGGACTGATTACAACCGAAGATATCATTGAGGTTATGATTGGACAGGAAATTGATAGCGGTAAAGATGAAGTGCTTATTGATGAAGTCACAGATAATTTCATTATTTGCCACGGGAATCTTCCGCTCCGACGCTTGAATCAGATTTTTAACACAAATATTCCAGAAGATCAGGACATTGTTTCAGGGTTTGTATTTAAAGAGCTTGGCCACATCCCCGAGGTGGGTGAGACTTTCGACTATAATGATCTTCAGGTCGAAATTACAAATATAGAAGATAATCGCGTAAAACAGGTGAAAATCAAAAAAAAGAAATAAGAGTGAATCCCCAAAAGGGCGGCTGATTTTTCCTGTAAAAAGGATCAGCCGCCCATTTTGTTGAATTACAATAATATTGATTGGAAAAGGGAGGGCTATTTAATGACTTATCATTTCAACAAAATTGACCATGTTCAACTTGCAGCACCAAAAGGCGGGGAGGAGCAAGCCAGGCATTTTTTTAGAGAAATATTGGGGTTTATTGAAGTTGAAAAGCCTGAAGAGTTAAAGAAGCAGGGAGGAGCCTGGTTTCAAGCTGGCTCGTGCCAAATACATATTGGAATTGAGGAACCGTTTTTACCTGCACAAAAGGCTCATCCTGCCCTTGAAATTTATGGGATCGCCCAGTTGAAAACACACTTGACAAGCCATAATATTGAATATATCGAAGATGGCCGCCTTCCTGGGGCTAACCGGATATATGTTAATGATCCGTTTGGCAATCGGATTGAAATAATGGAGTGGGTAAACTTTTAGAATCCTTGACTCTATGGACAGAGTTCTATAACGCAAAACACATGAAAGCGGCATATTGTGCTGCTTTTTTGCATATTTAACACTAATTGATCTAGGTTCCTTACGGATGGGCAAGACTGTGAGCAGAAAGGGGACTAACTATGCTGTGTGTGTGCGAAGAACTGACAATTGAAATGCTGTCTAAAACTTATAAAGTTGCCATCATAGAGACTAAGCCTCAAATTCTTAAGCTGTATGGGGTTCCGTCTCGTTTATGGTTATCCTTGTATAGTATTGATACTAGAATATTGACGTTTATTTCTCAATCGACTGTGCCCAGCTATGATTATTACATCCACATCTATGATTATTCTCATTTTAACTCAGAGAAGGATATTAAATTGGCTATTATCCTTCATGAACTGGCTCATATAAAGTATCCTGATTCTGCGGAAAATGATCTTGCAGACACCGAAATCAGCTGTGATATGTTTGTTGCAGACAAGGGCTATCAGGTAGGACTTGCTAAGGTGCTATGGATGATTGACCATCTGGCAGAGAGCCTATCAAACGAGCAGCTAAAGGATATTACGATAAAAAGGATCACCTCGTTAAATTCTATTCTAGATCATGCGGGATGATCTCAGCAGCTAAGACATTGATAGACTTTTTATTGCTTGTGCTAAACTAAACGAGAGTTTTGCCTCATTCCCAACAACACCTGATAAAATAATCAGAATAAAGACATATGATGCGAGGAAACTTCCACCCTGAGTTACACTACGCTTCCTTGGGCACTAGCTGCTCGCTATCCCGCCATGAGGCCTCCTGGCTGAAGTGGAAATCAATGCTGCTATATGCACAAGTATACTGGAGATTGAAACAGGTGCCGTGGTTTCCATAGGAAACGATGGTTTTTTTCGGTTTTGTTTTTATAATGCAAATTCGTTTTCCTCGGCAACCGAACCCCTAGGAAGAATACCTCAACCTTTCAGTCAAATTAAAATAACTCATGGATTCTTCTCGCAAGAAGGAAATTATTAAATTGAAATTTTATTTTTTTAAAAGTTGAAGGAATTTTTAGAAAATAATTGCTTCTCTTGTTATAATCATGTTATTATTTTTTTAACCAATAAGTGAAACAGCGTTGCGTAATAACAAACGATATAGGAGGATTGGCTATGACAAATTATGTAAAAGAAGGTAATCTTCAGGTTGACAAGCAGCTCTATGAATTTATTAACACCGAAGCACTGCCTGGAACTGGAGTTGTCCGTTCCAAATTTTGGGCTGGTTTAGAAGAGCTCGTTAATGATCTAACACCGAAAAATAAGGAACTTCTCAGTCGGCGTGAAGAACTTCAGACTAAGATTAATGCATGGCATAAGGAAAACAAAGACTACGATTTTAATAGTTATAAAGCTTTTCTATCAGAAATCGGTTACCTTGAGCCCGAAGAAGAAGATTTTCAAATTAATACAAAAAATGTTGATAGTGAAATTGCCTTGCAGGCTGGCCCACAGCTTGTTGTCCCGGTGAATAATGGACGTTACGCGATAAACGCAGCAAACTCTCGCTGGGGAAGTTTATATGATGCACTATATGGTACAGATGCAATTAGTGAGGAAGCGGGAGCGGAGCGGGGCTTAAGCTATAACCCAAAGCGCGGGGAAAAAGTTATATCATTTGCTAAGACATTTCTTGACCAGGCAGCTCCGCTATCCAATGGATCTCATAAAGAAGCGGTGAAGTATAGTTTAATAGACGGAAAGCTGTCTGTTACACTGAGCACCGGAGAGACAACTGGACTCAAAGAAGAAAACAAACTTGCGGGTTATCAGGGGACAGTAAAAGAGCCATCAGCTATTTTGCTAAAAAATAATGATCTTCATTTTGAAATTCAGATTGACAGGAACCATCCAATTGGGAAAACCGATCAAGCTGGTGTAAAAGACGTGCTTATGGAGGCTGCCATTACTGCAATTATGGACTGTGAAGACTCGGTTGCTGCGGTTGATGCTGAGGATAAGGTGCTGGTTTACCGTAACTGGCTAGGCTTAATGAAAGGGGACTTATCAGCCAGCTTCTTGAAAAATGGACGTTCATTAACTCGTTCGCTTAACCCGGACAGAAGCTATACGACACCAGAAGGAAAAGAGTTAAGTCTTCGCGGGCGTTCGCTTATGTTTGTCCGTAACGTGGGACATCTGATGTCAAATAATGCGATTTTAGATAAAAACGGGGCCGAAATTCAGGAGGGAATTCTGGATGGGGTCGTTACCAGCCTGGTCGCAATGCACACTCTCTTAGGAAGTGGTCCATATCAAAACACTTCTAAAGGATCAATTTATATTGTTAAACCCAAAATGCACGGTTCAGAAGAAGTGGCATTTGCAAATGAATTGTTTAACCGTATCGAAGATTTACTCGGATTAGACCGCTATACGCTAAAAATTGGTGTCATGGACGAAGAACGCCGTACATCTCTAAACTTAAAAGCTAGCATCCGCAAGGTTAAGGATAGGGTAGTTTTTATTAATACTGGTTTCCTTGATCGGACGGGGGATGAAATGCATACATCAATGGAAGCTGGCCCGATGATTCGCAAAAACGATATGAAATCATCAGCTTGGCTTCAAGCCTATGAAAAGTCAAATGTTCAAACTGGCCTGCAAACAGGCTTCCAGGGACAAGCGCAGATAGGCAAGGGTATGTGGGCGATGCCGGATCTGATGAAGGCAATGCTTGAACAAAAGTCAGGCCATTTAAAGGCTGGAGCAAATACTGCCTGGGTTCCATCTCCAACAGCAGCAGCCTTGCATGCACTTCATTATCATCAAATTAATGTTAAAGATATTCAAAATGAATTAGCCCAAGAGTCCCAAGATTTACTCGATGACATGCTAACGATACCTGTCGCAGATAACCCACAATGGAGCAGTGAAGAAATTCAGCAGGAACTCGATAATAATGCTCAAGGCATTCTCGGCTATGTTGTCCGTTGGGTAGAACAGGGTATTGGCTGTTCGAAGGTTCCAGACATCAATAACATTGGCCTTATGGAAGACCGGGCTACGCTTAGAATTTCCAGCCAGCATATGGCTAATTGGCTTCACCACGGCATTGTGACAAAGGAGCAAGTTGAAGAAACGCTGCAGAGAATGGCAAAAGTGGTTGATGAGCAGAATGGTGGGGACCCTGCATATCGTCCGATGGCTCCGAACTTTGAAGATTCAGTTGCCTTCCAGGCTGCAAAAGAACTCGTATTAAAAGGGTATGATCAGCCTAGCGGCTACACAGAACCTATTTTGCACCGCCGCCGGCTTGAGGCCAAGGAAAAATTCTCCGTTAAACAATAATATACAAAAGGGCATTTGATGTTGAATGCCCTTCTAAAAAAACTTTACTTACTACTATGTGATTCTATTGAAAATGAGAGCGCACCCAAGACCGAAGAACAGCAGTTTCAATGGTACCTCATAAGTAAAAAAAATGAGGAGCTGAGGCAAATGCAGGACCTTCGGGAAAAAGCACTGGAACTTCACAGGCAATCTAAAGGGAAATTAAGTGTAAATGTTAAGGTTTCAGTGGAAAACGCGAATGACTTAAGTTTAGTTTATTCGCCGGGTGTTGCTGAGCCTTGTAAAGAAATTCATCAAAACCCAAGCACTAGTTACGATTATACGATGAGAGGCAACCTAGTCGCTGTTATATCGGATGGGTCTGCCGTATTGGGGTTAGGGAATATTGGAGGTTTAGCCTCCATGCCAGTTATGGAAGGGAAAGCAGCATTGTTTAAAGCTTTCGCCGGCATAGATGCGTTTCCACTCTGTTTAAATACGAATGATCCAGAACAAATTATCCAAATAGTAAAGTCCCTTGAACCAACATTTGGAGGGGTGAATTTAGAAGATATTTCAGCGCCAAATTGTTTCCTAATTGAAGAAAGATTGAAAAAGGAAATGAATATCCCTGTTTTTCATGATGATCAGCATGGAACTGCCATTGTCACTGCTGCTGGGTTAATTAATTCTTTAAAACTTGTGGACAAACAGGTTGAGGATATTAAGGTGGTTGTTAATGGTGCTGGAGCTGCCGGAGTGGCAATTACTAAACTGCTGCTCACGATGGGCGTCGCAGACATAATTATGTGCGATACTAAGGGAGCCATTTACAAGGGCCGGCCAGATGGAATGAATTCCATGAAAGAGTTAGTGGCAGATATCAGTAATATAAATCTAGTGCAAGGTTCCTTGGAAGAAGTAATGAAAGAAGCAGATGTTTTTATCGGAGTTTCGGCCGCAAATGCGGTATCTCCTGAAATGGTCCAATCTATGAGTAAGGATGCTATTATATTTGCTATGGCCAATCCTATACCTGAGATTATGCCCCAGGCAGCCATTGCTGCTGGAGCTGCCGTTGTTGGGACAGGAAGGTCGGATTTACCGAATCAAGTGAATAATGTCCTGGCCTTTCCAGGAATCTTTAGAGGTGCCTTAGATGTATTGGCATCGGAAATTAACGAAGAAATGAAGCTCGCTGCGGTATATGCAATTGCTGGTTTAATTGAACCAGAGGAGCTATCGGCGGATTATGTAATTCCGCGCCCGTTCGATACGAGAGTAGCCGAAGCAGTAGCAAATGCTGTAGCCGATGCAGCCATTCAAACAGGTGTTTCTAACAAAGCGGATCAGCGGCAAAAAGAAAAAGCACTATAAATAGTCAGTTGTATTTCCTGTATTCGTTATTTTAAAACTACTTCCCTCATTAGTAATAATATTTTTTAATCGGTGACAATGGGAGGATAAAATAGTTCTGTGATATAATAAACTTTATATTTTGTACTGGGGGTGCAAAAGTGGAAAGAGAGAATATGGTTAAGTCAGTCAGCAGGGCTCTGGATATTGTTACCCTGGTGAGCCTTAAAAAAGGCGGCCTTGGTGTTACGGAAATAGCCAAGCAGATCGATATAAATAAAAGCTCTGTTTACCGGATCTTATCTACGCTTGCCCAGTACGGTTATATAGAACAGGATATGGATACAGGCCGTTATAAATTAGGCTATAAATTTCTGGAAATCAGCTCTAAACTCTTGGATTCCATCGATATTCGAGCAGAGGCTCGGCCATATTTATTGGAATTAGAGCAAGTAACGAACGAAGTCATTCATCTTGTTGTCTACGATCAAGGTGAGGTTGTATATATAGAGAAATTAGAGGGCAATGAAACATTGAGAATGCACTCGAAAGTTGGCAAAAGAGCTCCGATGCATTGTACTTCTGTTGGGAAAGCGATTCTAGCCAATCTGCCTTCAAACATTGTAATGGAAATTCTTGACCGCAAAGGATTACCAGTGCATACAGATAAAACAATAATTAATAAAGATGCTTTTTTAAAGGAACTTGAGATGGTTAGGCGAAAAGGATATGCATTGGACCTTGAGGAAAATGAATACGGCATTACTTGTATTGCTGTCCCAATCTTTGATCATCTAGGGAAAGCCGTCTCAGCAGTCAGTATCTCAGGCCCTTCGATTCGAATGACCGAAGAGCGGATTGAGCAGCTGAAAGCCAAAATGCTAAGTATCGGGAGTCGTATTTCAGCTCGCCTTGGTTACGTGAACCAAACAAGTTAATGAACAAAAGTGCAAGCGCCCGCTAATTGACGAATGGACTGAAGTCAAAGCCGAAGTGATTCGCTGTTGATTAATCGTCGGGAGGCGGGCGAACTACACGATTCGCTGGGCCCCAGATCTGGAGTTTTCCATACATGGGGGTTTTTACAATTTTCTATACCGACAAAAAGGCCAACAACATCTTATTATTTTGATGTTCTGGCCTTTTTAATTGTTACTTACTTGTCGTCAAAATCAATAGGTCGATTTCATGAAGAAAAAGTTATTCGTTCCGTGTTGGAAATATCCTTCTTACCATCTCGTTAAATTCCTCACCGATCCCGGCTAGTGGGCGTCCTTCATTTGCGGTGTCCCGATATCCCCTCATTCTATCAACAAATTCTGGGTTTGCTGAAACGAATACATTTTGAATGTTATCATCTGCATCTTTAACAGCTTTGGAAACTTTTTTTTCGATATCTTTTGATACATCATCTTGGCCGTTGTCTAAAGTTACTGCAACGTAAGCATTCCGATTGGTTACCATTACATATGCCCGCTGAATATTATCCAAATTGGTCACCTTGTCGGCAGCTTTATCAGCAACCTCCATGCGGCCATTGTTGTTATTGTTATTGCCGTTATTTTGGTTATCCTGGTTGTTTATTCTGTAATTATTGGCGCCACTTTCATTGCGATCATTTTGGTTGGTAAGGGTTTGATTATTGCCATCTTCCATTCCCTGTTGATTATTAGCGGCACAGCCGATAAAAAGTGGAACGGCCAATAATAAGGCGATTGAAAGCTTAAAGATTTTCATAAGAACTCCTCCTTTTTATGTTTGTACAGTTATAAATTGTGCAATTTTATAGATTACCTACATGGTAAAGTCATCCAAAAGAGAGCTGTTTTGAAAAGCTTAAAATCCTTGACGGCTTAATTCCTGTATTTTATAGTTACCTAGGTAACTATTTGGAGGCTGATTATATTTGACTAATAACCATGAATTATTTCATTCCATTCAGCAACTATCTCGGCATTTATCGAAATATATTAATGAGGTTTTGCAGCCCTATGGTTTATACAGTGCCCAATGGTCTGTTTTGTATACGCTGAAAACAGTCGGAAGCCTTACGCAGGCGGAGTTATGTGACTATTTATCTGTTAAGGCCCCCTCAATGTCAAGAATGACCCAAAGGCTGATTAAACAGGGCTACGTAGCTTATCATCTTGGAGAGGATAAAAGAAAAAAACATTTATCTTTAACAGACAAAGCGTTACAGGAATATCCGCTATGGGAGCAATCTGTGTTAACGGAAAATCAGCAATTAGCAGCAACCCTTCCCCAACCTTCAAGAGAACAGCTGCACCTGCTGATAGCAGGATGGAATAAACAGCTAAAAAGACGGAGGAACGAACATGAATAATCCTCCTTTATGGACAAGAAATTATATAAGCGTCTGTATTAGTAACTTCTCTCTGTTTCTAACTTTTTATTTTCTTTTAGTTACATTACCAGTTTACGCAATGAAGCATTTAGATTTCGAAGCTGCTCAAGTAGGCTTGATCGTTACTGTCTTCTTGATCGCTGCTATTTTAATACGTCCTTTTGCCGGCATCTGGATTGAACGGTTTGGAAATAAACTGGTATTGCTATTTTCACTGGGGATCTTTTCAGCGGCGACTGCTGGGTATTTTTTTACCGACACAATTATGATTATGCTGATCCTGAGGTTTTTCCATGGATTGGGGTTCGGAATCGCTACTACTGCAGTGGGGACGATTGTAGCAAACGTTATTCCAGCCTCGAGAAGGGGAGAAGGGATGGGTTATTATGCAATGGGAATGAACCTGGCAATGGTGATAGGACCTTTTGTCGGATTAACGGCTTTACAGCAGTGGAGCCCGTCAATTATGTTTAGTATTGCCCTTGCCTGCTCCTTAAGTTCATTTGTAATCGCACTTTTTATTAAATTTCCTAAAGCAGACAGTAAGCCCAGGCAAAAACAGGCCTTTAGATTCGGAAATTTATTTGAGCCTTCCGCTCTTAAAATTGCCATTGTTGGGGGATACTTTGCGCTTGTCTATTCTTCAATCATATCGTTCATTTCTGTATATGCAGAGGCTATCGGTTTAGTAGAAGCTGCTAGTTACTTTTTTATGGTTTTTGCTATTGTTCTATTGCTTTCAAGGCCTTTTACAGGAAGATGGTTTGACAAGTACGGGGCTAATGTTATTATTAATCCTTCCATTATTCTCTTTGCTATTGGCATGCTCGTGCTAAGCCAAGCAGAAAATGCAGTTGTTTTTTTGCTTGCAGCAGCGTTTATTGGGCTAGGTTGGGGAACCCTTTTCCCAAGCTTTCAGACAATTGCTATTAGTGATGCACCTCCTCAGCGCAGAGGCTTAGCTACTGCCACTTTTTTATCGGTATTTGATTTTGGAATCGGTTTAGGTTCATTCCTTGTAGGACTTGCAGCAGAAGCAGCAGGTTTCAGGTCGCTTTACTTTTATAGTTCGATTCTAGTAATTGCCGGTCTGCCGCTTTATTACTTCCTTTATCAAAGAAACCCTAGTAAGAGGTGGGCGCACGAAGGTCTGCAATGATTGGATTTTTTAAATTTGCGGTTTGTATATATTTAGAGCAAGGTGAAGAGTAAATCCATTGGGGTTTGCTCTTTATTTTTTTATTTGGATATCTGTTAGAGCAGTAAAAGACTAAATTTTTATTGATTTGTTCTTTAACTATTAAAGGTTTGTTAATAATTTGGCCATATTTATCGCCTATGATAAGAGTAGATAAAAGCAGGGCCGCTTTACAAAGCCTGTATCTCTTTGAAGGAGGAAAAAGATATGACCGATTTTAATGAAAACGATCAAATTCGAGCTGAAGTCTATAAAAAAGATAGAAAACCTAGCAGGCTAAGGGGAGGAATTTCCACAGTCACCGCAGGAATAGTCGGATCCTTGCTGACCTTGGCGATAGTTCCGCAAACTGATTTTTTTAAGGATGTATATCCCATTACATCACCTGAGGCTGTTGAAATAGCTCAAAACACAGCGACTGCCGGCAATAGCACTATCCCAATCCAAACGTCTGCAAAAGCTTCTTCTGGCTCAATCGCTGATATGGTTGAGAATTCTTCTAAAGCAATTGTAGGAGTTGTAAATATTAAGCAGAGAAACAACAATTTTTCGAATCAGGGACAAAATGTGGAAAGTGGTTCAGGATCTGGTGTTATTTTTAAAAAGGCGGGCGACAGTGCTTATATCGTAACAAATAACCATGTTATTGAAGGCGCGTCCGACATTGAGATTTCCTTATATAACGGAGAAAAAACGTCAGCACAAGTGGTTGGAGCTGATGCGTTAACCGATCTTGCTGTCTTGAAAATGGATGCTGACAAGGCAAGTTCTATAATTGAATTTGGCGATTCGTCGTCCTTGAGGCCAGGAGAGCAAGTTTGGGCGATTGGAAATCCATTAGGCCTTGAATTGTCGAGAACAGTCACTCAAGGGATTGTAAGTGCCGTAGACCGTTCGATTGCTGTTACGACTTCAGCTGGAGAGTGGGATTTAAATGTTATTCAAACAGATGCAGCTATTAACCCAGGAAATAGTGGTGGGGCCCTCATTAATGCAAACGGAGAAGTTATTGGCATTAACAGCCTTAAAATAGCAAATGGAGCAGAAGGCTTGGGCTTCGCGATTCCGAGCAATGATCTGCTGCCAATAGTGAATGAAATGATTGAAACTGGACAGGTTTCACGCCCATATATTGGGATCAGCATGGCAGATTTAGCTGAAATACCGCCAGTTCACTTGCAGGGTGTTCCAGCAGATGTTAAGGGCGGTACTATGATTACCTACATTGATCCTGACTCACCTGCAGCAAAGGCGGGCCTTAAAGTAAAAGATCTCATCGTTTCACTAAATAACACCGATATAGGGAACTCCTCCGATTTGAGGAAATATTTATATACGAAGGTGAAAGACGGAGAAAACTTAAAGGTAGAGGTTTATAGAGATGGAGAGCTGGTAACCTTAACGCTGACATTGAAAAGCAAATCTGCCTAATAGATAAGATTTTAAAAAGGAAGCTTGCACAGCTTCCTTTTTGACTAAGGGAGAATCTGCTTGTATTATTTAATCGCTTCGTAAAGGCTTGTTAAAATTTGGACGTCTATAGAAGATAAGATGAATTTAAGCCGAGAATAATTAAGTTTACGGGAGGAACATAATGCTGAAAAATATAAACAAAAAGATTTTAATTAGTTTAGCTGGAATTGTAATTATCCTATCAGCTTCAATGGCCAGTATGGCATTTTCAAAAGAAGACGCTGTGGCTAGTGTTGAGGGGGAGAAAATAAATAAGGACGAGCTATACAATTTGCTTGTTGAGCAATATGGAGCTGCTGCCCTTGATGTACTTATTACAGAAAAGATTATTGGTCTAGAAGCAAAGAAGGAAAAAGTATCGGTCTCTGACAAAGAGATAGAAGAAGAACTTCAAACAATAAAGGAATCATATGGCGGGGAAGAGGCCTTTTCAGCTGCGCTGGAACAGAACGGTGCCTCTATTGAAAATATTGAATCGGATATAGAAAGCTATTTGACTACCGAAAAGCTTCTAAAGCCGCGAATCACCATTACTGATGAGGAATTAAAAGCTTATTTTGATGAAAATAAAGAAGTATATGATCAAACAGAGCAGGTTAAAGCAAGTCATATATTAGTTGAGGATGTGGAAACTGCACAGGAGGCTGCGGAAAAGCTTGCAGCTGGCGGTGACTTTGGTGAACTAGCAAAAGAGTACTCTGTTGACACAGCCACTGCAGAAAAAGGAGGAGACCTTGGCTATTTTGGCAGCGGTAATATGGTTGCCGAGTTTGAAAAGGCTGCATTCTCGTTAAAAATTGATGAGATTAGTAAACCTGTCAAAACGGAATACGGTTATCACATTATAAAGGTAACAGACAAAAAAGCGGCGAAAGAAGCTGTCTTTGAAGATCACAAAGCAGAAATCGAAGACACTTTGTTTCAAGAAAAAATGCAAACCGAGTATTCTGTATGGTTGGAAGAGACACTAGCTGACTATAAAATTGAAAACACATTAAAATAATTGGTTAGTAGACCGTTACAATCAAGTAGAATTTCCAAGGCCTGTGTAGAATTTTATTCTATACAGGCTTTTTACAACCGAACTTATAATTGATGAAAAAGGTGATTATCAAAGTAATACTTAGCAGCATTTCGGAAAAGCAAGACTACCCTAAAGTAACTACATTGGGACTTGCCTGAGCCAATTCCAGTTCGAGCTGTCCGAATAAGCCTTGCATATGGATAACCAACATTATCTTCCGCTTTCCCTGCCCTAAAAATGCCAGCATTGCAGAAAGTGGCGTACGGACGGTCACCGCTTGTCGAAGCTAAGCAAGCCGGATATACAGTGCGTAAGGCTGTGCAAATACTGCATTAAGCAGATGGAGTTAAGCTTCTCGTTGCGCTTAATTGCAGTGAGCTGTGCATCCTTCCAGAAGCAATTCAAGTTTACCATCCTGAATACCAATCAGGGTCAGGCTTGTTCCATCAATAACTGGCGGCTCCCAGATCCTTTCGATCGAAGCATTTCGGGCAAGCAGATAGAGAGTCTTAATCACAACTCCATGTGTCACAATAAGGACATTTCCTGAAGAGGTGGTAGCCTTCAGATCGTCTAAAAAAGAGGCAGTCCGATTTTTAACGTCTAAAAAGCTTTCGCCTTGCTTGTTCTGGTAACGTTCAGGCTTGGTCCAATAGGAATAGAACTGGGAAGGAAACGACTTTTCTATTTCAGCTTGGGTTTTCCCCTGCCAGTCTCCTAAATGAATCTCAAGAAGTCTCTCATCGGTTTCGATATTGTTTTTTTTCATACCGCCTATCAGTCTTGCTGTTTCTAATGTGCGTTTGCTTGGGGAGGAAATAATCCGTTCGAATGGTGTGTTCTTTAACCTCTCTCCCAATAAGCGAGCATCGTTCTTTCCTTTAAGCGTCAGATCGGAATCGAGGCGTCCTTGCATTCTGTTTTCAGCATTCCATTCTGTTTCTCCATGCCTGATAAAATAGAGTTTAAGCACAGTTCTCAATCCAATCTTTCTTTGACTTCATGAAGATGCCGGCCTGAGATATATTTTAAATCTTTAGCATGTTCAGGCGGATAAATAACAATAAAACAAGTGGATGGTCCAGCTGATTTTTCAAGATTAAGGCTAGTTTCCAGTTGAGTTATCTCAAATGTCCGGTTGGAAAATAGCCTATTTAGTTCCTGAAGGATCCCTTTTGATCCGACCGGCAAGGTAACAACCTGATCTAAAGAACAAATCTGTTTAAACATCGATAAAGAAGCTATATCAATCTCTTGATCCACTACCTCGTTCCCAACAAGAGGTGTCCCAATTACGGCAATGTTTGTGTCGGGTGTATAGATCCGCTTATTTAAAGCAGCAGCTTTAGAATCCAGCTTGCCCAAAACGGTTATGCCAACTGCCGATTGAGTTAGATTAAAATTACTCTCAGTGCTCCCGGTTATGTTTATCTGTTCCATTTTTAACTCTGTCAGTCCTCGCTTAATGCCTGCTAGAAGTGCATCCCAGGCATTATCACCGCAAAAATTATTTAGAGTTACTGCAAACGGATCTGCGCCTGCTGCCATACACTCCATCACGGCAACGCGGAAAGAATAGTAGGCAACCGTTTCATAAGGAACTTTAACCGCATCGCTATCCTTCAGCCCAATTGCACCACTGTTATCACTTGCTAAAACAATCGATTCTCTCTCATTAAAAGGAATGTTCAAAATGTCCCTCATTGGCTGGGTCTCTCCTTGAAAGAAATTGATTCCATTACTTTCACCAGCCTTGGGATTACAACGAAAGCGATCAGCATATTTAGGAAAGACCCGATGAAAAGGGACGGGATAAGGGACAGGTAAAATGCTTTACTCATAAAAAAAATGAACGGTAGTGGAGCAATTAATGTGTTCCCAAAGACAAATAAAACACCAGCCAGCCACTTTTTCCCGTTTCTGTAAAACAGCCCGAAAAGGTAGGCCAAGAAAAACATCTCGACAGCAATAAGACCATGAAGCGGCCCTAGCGGCATTCCGCCTAGTAAAGCGGAAAGCAGATGTCCAGCACTGCCGACAATTCCCCCTGCAATTCCTCCTATCAGCACTGAAGCAAGCAGTGCCGGGAAAGAATCCAGGGCAACACTTCCGATAATGGCTGGCACCTTAATTGCTCCCCCGATTGAAGTTAAGGCAACCAGCATGGCAATCCAAGCCATTCTCTTACTTTTCATTTATTTATTTATCCTCCTTGCGTTTCCCGCTGCGGAAGACTTTGGCACTGCGGACATATTCAACATCTTGTTGATTTAAACGGAAATTGATTACTCTAGCGAGAGCAAAGAAGTAATCTGATAATCTATTTAAGAATTGAAGAGATGTTTCCGAAATGTTAGGATCTGCTTTCATTAAGGATACTACTAGCCTTTCAGCTCTCCTTGTGACCGTCCTGGCAATATGAATGGACGCAGCTGCAGGTGTTCCCCCGGGTAAGATAAACCGCTCGAGCTCAGGGGCCTCTGTGATAAACTCATCAATTCTCTTTTCCATGTAATCGACCGAGTCCTTTGTTAACTTTAATTCCCGTGATTTAGAAATATTCGCTAGATCTCCGCCGCAATCAAATAATTCATGCTGGATTTTTTCCAGATCTTCTATAATATCCTGAAACAAGTCACCCTGTTCAAGCTGCGTCATTGCCTGACCCACAAAACAATTTACTTCGTCCACCGTGCCATATGCTTCAACCCTGATATCATCCTTATCGACTCTGCCGCCAATAATGCTTGTTTGCCCTTTATCTCCAGTACGAGTATAAATTCTCATGACTTTAACCACCTATTTTAGTTTTTTGTTTATTCCATACCATATTAAATCAGCCTGTTTTGCTAGTTTCATGGTATCCTGATAAGCCCAGCCTGTAACATCCCGCCATTTACGGTCTTCCGGAAGAAGAGGTACAATCCCTTTTGAAATATCTGTTCCGATTAATATTAATTTCCTTTGCCTATCTTTGCTCTCCCATGCAAGCCAATCCTGCAGCTGGGTTTGCCATTTTAACCGAACCTGAATGCTTTCTAGCCGAGATGAAAAATCTTCTAAAAACCATTCAATGCCTTCTAGGACGATGATGTTGTCCTTAGTTAAGTCAATAAAGTTCTCTGGGATAGCCTTCTCCTCTTTGGCAGTTACCCATAAATGGGGGGAATCACTCAATTGATACTGTTCCCTTACCCATTTGGCTTTGCCATTAAAGGAACCTCCTGTAACAAAATGCATCGTTCTCTCCTCCTCAGACTCTCTCGATGCCAAACCAGCTCATAACCATGATGATGGGGAACCTGCCATTCCCAAAATTCCTTAGGATAACGGGCAAATTGTGATAATAAGTATCTGATAACCCCACCGTGTGTGATGATAGCGGCCTTTTTCACGCCACCTTCTAGTACCCTAGTAATAGCGAGCTCCCACCCAGTGTTGACTCTTTTTGAGAATTCACTGAACGATTCGCCTTGAGGCGGCTTAACCAGAAACGGATCCTTTAGCCAATTTTGATAAACGGCCTCATTTTTTAAATTGGCAAACGTTTTTCCCTCCCATTGGCCGAAATTCATCTCCCTTAGCTGCCGTATAGGTACAGCCCTATTAGAAGGAAAAAGAATGTTGGCTGTTTCGAGGCATCTTCCTAAATCACTTGAAAATACTAGGTCATATTCTTCATGGGACTGTAATCTCGTTTCAGTCTCAGATAAACAAAGAGGGGAGTCAGTCCAGCCAAGGTAAGCATGGCGTTTATTAGCCTCTGTTAGCCCATGGCGAAATAATGTAATAGCCACAATGTCATCCATAAAAGCACCTCTGTCCCTTCTGAACTTGCACCGAGGACATCACCCGTAAGTCCCCCAAACCAGTGAATTATTTTTTTTTGAAGAATGAGCAGCAGAAGGAAAGAAACAACAATAAAGCAAACAATCCCAGATAGTGTCTGTAGGGAAAGCAAAGCCGCTGCAGCCAGAATGATCATAAGATAAATCGGAAAAATGACCAGGGTATATTTCTTGGCTGCTTTTTTAAATAGCGAACCTAGACCTTCCTTTTTAGCTGCCTTTACTCTGACCAGTAGTGCCCCCATAACCATTTTACTAAAGAAAGGAATGAAAACTATGAAAATATAGGTTAAGGGCTCAAGCATTTGAATGGTTTCATAAATAAATAAAAACTTGGCGGCCAGCAGAACAATGACTGACAGGACACCAAAGGCACCGGTTCTGGGATCTTTCATGATCTCCAGCCTTTTTTCCTGATCACGATAAGAAAAAAACGCGTCGCTCGCATCTATCCAGCCATCAAGATGGATGCCGCCAGTCAGCAATATTGCAGCAAGCCACACGAAAAAAGCAGCAGTCAAATTAGAGAAGGGGGACCATTCGATTAACATAAATAGAAGAAAAGCGTAAATGGCTCCCTGAAACAAACCAAGCAATGGAAATGTTTTGATTGCTTTTCGGATATGGCCCTCATCCATTGGCAATGCAAAAGGGATTGGGATCGTGGTGAAAAACTGTAAATTAATTAACAAACCTTTAAGCCAGCTCATGGTCAGTGCTCCAATTTATTGTAATGTCTACAAGTGTTTCCCAATCAACGTGTTCCACCAATTTAGCAGCCAGTTCATCGTACTTTTTGTCCTTAAGCTGACTTATATGTACCGTTTCCTGCAAGGGAATTCCCTTGGCTTTCCGTAAAATGTTCAGCCACTCTGCTCTCCAGCTGTCATTGTGAAAAATATGATGAATATAAGTGCCAATGATTTTGCCGTCGTTTGCGAAATAACCTTCTGGCTGGCCATTATTTAAAAGGAGGAAGTGCTGTTCATTTTCAACTATCGTATTCCCATAGTGAATTTCAAAGCCTTCGATCATATTTTCATTTTTGATGCTAGTCATAGGATGTAAAAAGCCACTTGCTCTAACAGTGTTTTTTTCTTTTTGAAAATACGTGTTAGCGGGAATAAGACCGAGCCCTGTTTCATTTGTAGAAAGGCTGCCAGTATCGGTTCCTTCCTGATCAATCAATAATCGGCCGAGCATTTGATAACCACCGCATATACCTATAATATGCCCTCCACTTTTTGCGAAGTCTATTAGCCAATCAGCGATGCCTGACAACTTGAAGTGCTGTAAATCTCGGATCGTACTTTTTGTTCCTGGCAATATCACTGCATCTGGTTTGCCTATTTCAGATAGTTGGCTTACCCAGCGTATTGCAGCATCCGGTTCATAATAGAATGGTTCAATATCACTATAATTTGAAATATACGGCGGCTTAATCACGGCTATATCGAGAAGGGATTTTTTTTTGCTTGAGAAAGCTGGCAGGGATAATGAATCCTCGCTATCGATCATATGATTTTCGATGTAAGGGAGAACACCAAGTACAGGAATGCCCGTCTTGTCTTCAAGCCACTTGACCCCATCTTCAAACAGGCTAGGATCACCTCGGAACTTATTAATAAGGAGCCCCTTAACCCTTGCCCTTTCCTCAGCAGTAAATAATTCTAAAGTTCCAATAATGCTGGCAAAAACACCACCACGGTCAATATCTGCTACCAATATGACCGGTAAATCAGCCATTTCCGCCACCTTCATATTGACAAGTTCTCTTTCTTTTAGATTGATCTCTACGGGGCTGCCGGCTCCTTCAGAAACAAGTACTTCATAATCCTCTGCCAGTTTATTGAGGGAGTTGCGGATCGTAGTAAGCCCTGTTTCGTAAAATGATTCACGGTAGCCACGTCCAGTTAAGGTGTCTATCGCTTTCCCACATAAAACAATTTCTGAATGCTGGTCTGATCTAGGCTTCAGCAGGATAGGATTCATCCAGACTGTTGCCGTTGTTTTTGCTGCTTCAGCTTGAATACCCTGGGCTCTTCCTATTTCCATTCCATCCACTGTGACATAGGAGTTATTGGACATGTTTTGTGACTTAAAGGGAGCTACCTTAAACCCATTATTGGCAAATGCTCTGCATATAGCGGTGGCGATCAAGCTTTTTCCGACATCTGAGGAAGTTCCAAGAACCATAATTCCTTTCATAAACAGTCCGCTCCTTTCATGGCCAGAGGAATCCCACTTTCTACGAGAAATGCCTGCTCTGCCATAGATACGATGTGCTGATGAAGTTCTCCTAGCATTTTTTGATAGGTAAGGACAAGCTCATTATTTTGAGTTGAATCATTGAGAACCTCGTTACTTACAATAATTAAGAGCTGACAGTTAGATTTTATTTGAGTAATTCCAGCAAGAATCGATTGAATGATGCACTCTTGAAAGAGATGATCCTTCCATTGCATATCTGCTTTGAAAAATTCATTGTTCAACAGCGTGGTCAAACAATCGAGCAATACTATATCATGAGAATCAAAAGAATTTGCGAGCTCCAAAAGCCGGACAGGCTGTTCCCAGGTTTTCCAGATGTGTCCGCTGTTAAGCCGGTCTGTTCTATGGTGGGCAACTCTTTCCTTCATTTCGGTATCACTTATTTGGGCTGTAGCTATGTAATGAAGGCCGGCTTTTCTAAGGGCCGCCTCATCTGCCGCAATCTTTTCTGCAAAACTGCTTTTTCCGCTTCGGACTCCGCCGCTTATAAAGATTAAAGACGATGAGTCTGCCATTTTTCGAACGCCTCCAAGAGTTTGTCATTATCGTTTGAAGATTTAATGGCAAACCGCAGCCATTCACCCTCAAGTCCTGGAAAGTTCATCGTATGTCTCGGAATGAGGCCTTTTCCGGTTAAAAACTCTAATAATGGTAGTTGGTTTTTTAAAGATGGATCTCTCAATAAATAAAAATTGGTACGGGATGGGGAAACTTTGTATCCGTATTTTTTGTAAAAAGCAAACAGCTTCGCTCGCTCTATTTCAGTATACTTTATCGTTTCAATTCTATATTCTTCGCTTTTAAGACACCATTCACCTGCCTTCAATGCAAGTGCGTTTACACTCCAATGAGGCTGATAGGCTGCCGCTTTTGAAATATTGGCTGAATCAGCCGCCAAATAGCCAAGGCGCAAGCCGGGAATGGCGAACATTTTAGTCATTGATCTAATTACAATCAAGTGCCGGGATGTTTTTATGTGCTCGACAATCGATTCATAGTCTGTGACAAAATCAAAAAAAGCTTCATCTAAAATGAGGAGACAATCGTTTTCTTGGCATTTCTTAAGAACGTTTAAAACAATTGCTTTTGAATAATAAACACCAGTGGGATTACTAGGATTACACAGAAATAAGGCATCTGCATCATCTAGTTTTAAAGATAGTTCATTGACGTCCAGCTCCCAGCTGGGCGGTGCTAGCAGGTGATACTTAATCTTGCAGTCATTCACTCTGCAGGCTTCTTCGTATTCTGAGAAGGCAGGCTGTACGATTACAACTTTTTTCTTGGCGAGAATTCTGCCAACAAGGGCAATTAGTTCAGCTCCTCCATTACCGATTAAAATCTGGCTTTCATTCAGACCTTCTTTTTCAGCTAATAATTTCTTTAAACGATACCCATGCGGATCAGGATAGTCCGAAATCACATTTAATAGAGTAGCCCAATTCTCTTTTAGAATAGGGGGAGGACCGAACGGATTAATATTTGCACTAAAATCTATTTTAATATCAGGCATTGGAATATTGAGAGCCTCATATAAATACTTAGGATTAGAGCCATGTGAAGGCCAATTCAAAGAATATTCCTCCTAACCAAAGCAGTAATAAGAATAATGGCGTTGTTCGTAACACAATATGATTGGTTTTAAGTATATGGCTTTTTTGTATAGGTACCCGTGCATCACCCATTTTTGCCCGGTCTGATACAATTCCTTTATAATAATTGATTCCGCCGAGCTGGATTCCTAAAATAGCAGCCACTGCAGCTTCACCCCAGCCGCTGTTTGGGCTAGGATGCTTTTTTGCATCTCGGAAGACAATCTTCCAGGCCTGCATACGGCTGATTGATTCGGGCCGATTACCTATCAGCATACTGAAGGCTGTCAGTCTGCTCGGAATCCAATTTACTACATCATCTAAACGAGCAGAGGCCCAGCCAAATTCTTTATATTTTTCATTGCGATAGCCTACAATTGAATCACAAGTATTAATAGCCCGGTACATGAGGGCTAGGGGAGCGCCTCCTATTAACGCCCAAAAAAGTGGGGCGGTAATCCCGTCACTCGTATTTTCGGCAACAGTTTCAACCGCAGCCCTTACGATTTCCGGTTCGTCTAGTTTTTCAGTGTCCCTGCCTACAATATAAGCCACGTTCTGCCGGGCCATTTCGATATCCCCTTTTTTCAGAGGATCGAATATGGATAGTGCTGCTTCTTTAAGGCTTTTCTGTGCGATCGTTGTTGATATTAATATTGCCTCTCCCAGGATAGCTGCAGCTGGATGAATCCAATATAAGCAGCTGATAATCAGCAAGGAGGTTCCCCCGATGATGGTCAAAACAGCCATCAGCATAACAGTTCCATTGAGTTTTTTTGTTCTACCCTTATTCAAGCCTTTTTCAAGTTTATAAATGAGGGAACCAATCCATCTGACAGGGTGGGGCAAGTGGGGGGGATCTCCAATGATTAAGTCAATGATAATGGCAATTGTAAGTGCAATCAAATGATGCAAAATCATGTTCTTATCCTTTGTCTGCTTTTTTTAATGGCTTCTACAGTACAGGAATAAACACCTTTTCCAATTGTTCTTCCAAGCGGAGTTATTGTACCAGCAAACTCGAGTTGGGCCCCTCGCTGGGTTGCAGCGATTAATATGCTGTCCGTTGAGGTTCCTGTTGCAATGGTTCCTGTAACAGCATCCTGCACCTTCAGATCTTCCATTGCCTTGACCTTTGCTTCAGTTGCTGTCATTATACTCTGGATAAAGGCCTCCTCTGTTAATTCTCCGCTGACAAACATCCATGTATTAATGGTTCCCGGAGTAATCTGAAAGGAATGCATCTCACTTCTGGCTGCATCAACTGCATTACCGACTCCAGCAGTAACAACAATAAATATAGAAAAGTCCTCAGCATTAATAAGTTGATGGCTGACATCTTCAAGCATAACGGCTGTCATCATTCCCACTGTTTCCCCAGGTTCAAACCCATGAGCTTTTAAATAGTCGATCATTTCTTTACGGTGGTTACTGCAATTATAATCTTTTGAAACATGGCGATTCACAAATACTTGATGCCAACCAGTTCCAGATCCAACAACACCTGATGACATTGTTCTAAGGGGGATAGGGGATCTAAGGGCAATATGATCATCAGCTGACCTTATAAAAAAGGATTGATCGATTATGATTGGCTGTTTATCCATTGAAAGGGACTCCGGCAGCATGACCATCTGCGGAGCAGGCACCTTAGGGTGGGGCTGTTTCTGGATTTTCGTCTGATAGACAGAACGAATCCTTTCTTCCTGGAGCACCTCATTTGGAACATCATTAATATTAACTTTTCCATTCTCCAGAAGAAGCAGACGATCACAATAGAGGCTCGCCAAATTCAGATCATGAAAAATGGAAACAACAGTGAGGCTTCGGTCCGTTGTCCAGCCTTTTAACAAGTCAAGCAAATCCTTTTGATAGGAAAGATCAAGATGGTTAGTTGGTTCATCAAGAAGCAATATTTTCGGCTCTTGTGCCAGGGCTTGAGCTAAAAAAACGCGCTGCCGTTCTCCACCAGACAGCTCCTGAATATCATGGTTCTTGAACTGAATAACTCCAGTTTGCTCCATTACTCTTTGAACAATCTGTTCATCCGCTTCTGACCAATTCTGAAACCATCCCTTTTGGTGGGCATAGCGGCCAAGCGCCACGGTCTCTTGTACAGTATAAGAAAAGGACTGGACAGAATGCTGGGGAAGAACAGCCATCATTTTGGCCAATTCCTTGGATGAATACTCTTTTATGGATTTTTTGTTTAAAAGAACTTCACCATTTGTAAAAGGAAGAAGTCCGCTCAACATTTTGAGCAATGTTGTTTTTCCGCTGCCATTAGGCCCCAAGATTCCAAACAAAAGACCTTTATCCACTTCAAATGAGACATCCTTTACAACTGAGTCTCCAACGTACCCTCCTGTTAGATGTTGAACGCTTAGCATCATTTATCCTCTTCTTTCCGTTCTTCTTTTCATTAAAATAACGCCAAACACTGGTGCACCAATCAGCGCAGTAATAACGCCTATTGGCAGCTCGGTAGGGGAAATGACCGTACGAGCAGCTAGATCCGCGAGAATAAGGAAACCTGCACCAACCAGGATCGACAGTGGCAGTAAATGCTTATGGTCTGGGCCCCATAGCAGTCTTGCCAAGTGGGGGATAACCAAGCCAACAAAGCCAATTGTCCCAGATACAGCTACAGCCGCTCCTGTTAATATCGAGCCCGCAATTAGCACCATCATCTTTCTTTTTTGGACATTAACCCCCATATACTGGGCTTTTTCCTCTCCAAAAGACATTGCATTAAGTTCCCTGCTGTTTACCAAGAGCAAAAGAGAACCAAGAATAAAGAAAGGGAGAATGATATTTATATAGGCCCAGCCTCTCATCGAGACACTTCCGAGAAGCCAGCCGATAATTTGTCTTAATTCTTCTCCAGTAAGGGAAATCATCAGGGAAATAAGCGACCCAAGAAAAGAGCTAAAAATAATGCCTGTTAATATAATCGTCTCAACCTTCATCGTGCGTTCAACCTTCCGGGCGAACATCAGCACAATAAAAATCGTAATAAAAGAAAACAAGATACTCATTAGAGGCAAGGTAAATAAACCTGCAAAGGGGATGCTGATACCAAAGAACAGAGTGAGCACAGCACCTACAGAAGCTCCCGAGGAGACTCCAAGTGTGTATGGATCAGCTAGCGGGTTTCTAAGTAAACCTTGAAAGGCGGCCCCCGCAATTGCGAGAGACGCCCCTACTAATCCTGCTAAAACGACCCTGGGCAGCCGAATATTCAAGACGATATTCGTATACATTGGATCAATCGTTTCATTAATTGATATGCGGAAAATTTTTGCACCTATGATCTTTATTATGTCCAGAACTGGGACTGAGACAGTACCAATAGATATTCCCAGCAGCATAGCGATAACCAAAAAAAGCGAAGCCGTTATATACGCAACAACTTTATTATTCAAATTTGTCTGGATAAATAGCTTTTGCAAGTGCCTCTACTCCTTCAACAAGCCTTGGGCCTGTGCGGGTGACCATATCGGAGTCCACATCAACCACTTGCTTGTTTGTAACAGCTGTAATATCCTGCCAGCCGTCACGGCTCATAACATTTTCAACTGGATTCTCTGTATAATATCCGTGAGTTGTGATAATCACATCTGGATTTTTTTCGATAACAGCTTCCGGGTCCATCTTCGGCCAGCCTTCTTCTGTTACAACATTTTCGGCATTGATTAACTTAAGCATTTCATCCATAAAAGTGTTGGTTCCAGCGGTGTAAATTTCAGGAGCGGGTGAGACCTCAACAAAGACAGACTTTCTATCCGCTTCATTGATCTCGGCAGCTTTGTTTTTGATGCCATCAAGCTTCTCCTTCATATCAGCTACAAGTTCGTCAGCTTTTTCTGATTCACCTGACGCTTTTCCAACCATTTGGATGGATTCATATACTTCCTCAAAATTTGTTGCATCATTTACAACGAGAACAGTGATCCCAGCATCTCTCAGCTGCTGCAGTCCGGCTTCGGAGTTATGAGCACTTGAGGCGTGTGCAAGTACAAGATCAGGACTTAAAGAAATAATTTTCTCAATATTAAACTCCATTCCGCCAATCTTTTCTTTTTGAGCTGTTTCTTCAGGAAAATTGTCAAAGTCGGATACTCCGACAACCTGCTCGCCCAGCCCTAATCCAAAGGCAATTTCAGTGTTGCTTGGAATAAGAGAGACAATTTTTTCTGGTTTTGCTTCAATTGTAACCTCATTATCAAGTGCATCGGTAATCGTTACTGGAAAATCTGATTCCTTATTAGCAGATTGATTCTGGTCAGTTGCCGGATTTTCATTTGGTACATCTTCTGCATTTTCCCCACAAGCTGCCAAAACCCCTAAAGCTAGCATAATGGTTAGTAATAATGATAAGAGCTTCTTCATCTGTCATTCCTCCAAATTTTTAAAATGGAAGCCTAGTCCCTCAATGTAATATAGAGAAAAGGTTCCTTCTTCATACAAAAAAACATCTCCATAAGGCATGGAGATGTTTGGAAAGGTAACATAAATTAAAAAGGTATGTAAGCCTGTCAAACACCTCCTATCCTCGTAGGTTTGCTGGTGCAAGAAACAGGCAGGTCTCCTGGCTCATGGTCATTGCCTTTTTGCACCTTCCCATACAGTTTGTACAGTGGTATTTGCATAAAGCTCCCATTTACAGTGGCGGGACCGCGTTGGATTTTCACCAACTTCCCTATTATGTCTCTATAAAGATTAAATCTTTTAGATAACACCTGTTCTTTTTTTATGAAATTTTCCGCTAGAACAAATTATACACCAACGGTTTAGCAAAAGTACAAGCTTTTATGGAAATTATGTCGGAAAATACCGAATTTAACTGCTGAAGGACACAGACGGCAACACCTTGAAAAAGCAGGAAGGTTAAGCATTGCTATTGTTAGGTTAGCTTTCATAAGAAATGGCTTGTTGTCCAAACTGCTTCCATCCTGTTATAAATTCCGCTTTATCAAGTTTGCGATTTTTGCTGTCTAATGGATCATTAACATAAAGATTCTCCTTGTCATAGCCTGTCACCAAAACAGCGTGCATGTTATAAGTTATCTCGATTTCTCCACTGCTGGTTTCCCATGTTTTCCATTTGTCCTCGGGAACCTTATCAAAAGTGCTTGTTACAATGACCACGACAGGCTTACCTTGATCTAGTTTATCTAAAACTGCGTCGAACTTTTTTCCAGTTAAGTCAATGATTTTCCCGGGAAGATAAGATTCAGCCAGTTCAACGATTGGCTCATGATAAACGCCAAAGCCATCCTGGTCCATTGATCGCATGCTGCCAACAAACCCATTATTTGGATTACCTTTCACCCCTTTTTTTTGAAATGGCACCCTGTCAATTTTAGCTGCTAATTCCATTTTATCTACCGACACCCCTGCATGTCCTAACATCATTGCCAGGCTGGTTACTTCACAGCCCCTCTGGAGTTCAGGTGTTTGATTTATATGAGGCGCATCAATAAGAACCTTTTCTTTGCGCTCAGTTTCAGAATTTTGGTCTTCTGGCGAAGAATCAGTTTGGTTATCCTTTGGAGCTTGTTTTTGCTCATCGGAAGACTGGTTAGCTGACGTGTTAACTGGTTTGTTATCCGATTCCGTTTCTGTATGTTCTTGTTGATGGTCTGAAATATTAGTGTCCTGGTCAGAGACTGTTGAATCAGAACAGCCGGCCAGCAGAAATCCTCCTAAAAGCAGTATACGTTTCATGAGCATCACCCTTTGTGTTCTTTCTTACTGTTTTCCCTTAAGATATTCTGTTAATCGTTTCGAAGTTTTTAGGAAGGAAGGGGGACGTTGAAAAAAAAAGACATCCACTATTCCCTAGTGAATGTCTTTCTTCTTGAACCTTCCTCCACGGACCTCAGCTATATTTGCTACTGCCAGAAAAGCAGATGGATCCAATTCCTCAACGATTGATTTTAGCTTTGCTTCCTCGATCCGGGTGATTACGCAAAAAATAACCTTTTTATCATCACCTGTATATGCTCCTTCACCATTTAGATATGTTACTCCTCGTCCTAGTCTTGCTAAGATGGCATCACCAATATCTTTATGATGTTCGCTGATAATCCAGGCGGATTTTGATTCATCTAGACCAGCAATCACAACATCGATCGTCTTATAGGCAATAAAATAGGCGATAAGCGAATACATTGCACGGTTCCAGCCGAACACAAATCCGGCTGTGGCAAAAATAAATATATTAAAAAACATTATAATTTCACCAACAGAAAATGGAAGCTTTTTATTAATGAGGATTGCCATGATTTCTGTTCCATCCAAAGAACCGCCATACCTTATGACAATCCCAACGCCGATTCCTAACACAATTCCCCCGAACACAGTGGCAAGCAGCAGATCATCCGTAAAAACAGGAATATTGTGCAAAAGAACAGTTGTTATGGAAAGAACTGATATTCCTAATAGAGTCGACAAAGCAAAGGTTTTTCCGATTTGCTTATATCCAATGTAAAAGAATGGGATATTCAAAATGAAAATATAGATACCAAGCTTAACTCCTGATAGATGAGAAAGAATAATCGAAATGCCGACAATCCCACCATCCAATATTTGATTCGGGACAAGAAAGAGCTCAATTCCTACACCCATTAGTATGGCCCCGATAATGGTGAAGAAAATTCTTTGGAAAAGCTTTAGCTTAGAAACCCCTTTATGTTGTTGAACTAATCCTGTCTGCTGAAGATTCTGTACCATCCGTTCCTCCTAATCGATAAAACTAGTTTAATGCGAAATTAATATAAAATATATGACAACTCAGTTTATGTAAAATCCTTGTTTTATAGACTTATTCATATAACTATTTACCAATAATTTTAACATAAAAAGAGTGCAATGCTTGGTTTTAAATCGAGAACAGGCAAAACAGCACAGAGGATTCATATAGGAAGCAACAAGAACTAAATGTTGCCTTCAAATTTATTTATCCGTTCACGAATCGCATCTGGAACAGGCCGCGAAGTTTGAGAATGAGGATCGTAGCTGACATAGATAATTTCACCAAGAACGAGCGGGGAAGTTTCCTCCTCTCTTGTGATGGTGCAGTTCATAGCCAGGCTTTTATTTCCTATTTTTGTGATTCGGCATCCAATCGTTAACCAATCGTTAAGCCGAGCAGGACTTATATATTCAAGCGTAGATTTGGCAAGGACAAAATCAAATTCCCCTTGATTAGCCAGTGCAGCTATATCAAGCTGAAGCCCTTCTTGAAAATATTCCGATACAGCCACATCAATATAAGTTAAATAATGGGCATTAAATACAATCTTTTGTCCATCAATTTCTGAATAGCGTACCTTCAATTTATGAGTAAATCTAAAATTCTCCATATGTACACACCTTCCTATGGAATTATGTTTAAGAATGGACTTTTGTTAAATTACTAGCACGTAATTCAACACGTTTACTAGTTTATTTGACAAAAGCCTAGTTAAATCCTTTAATTTAGCTTTATTGAACTTTAATTCTCTCACCATAGTAATACTCCTAAAATTGAAAGTCTTGTGAACAATTGCACTAAATAAACAGTAAGGGCATATTTTCCAGTATACTTTTGAGTGGATATATTAGATAGGAGGAGATTTAATTTGAAGAATGAATTAACTAATTCGGTGAATAAACAAATTGCTAACTGGAGTGTACTGTACATTAAACTCCATAACTATCATTGGTATGTAACGGGACCAGAATTCTTTACGCTGCACTCAAAATTCGAAGAGTTTTATGGTGAAGCAGCTCTTTATATTGACGAATTGGCAGAGCGGCTGCTTGCTCTCGGTGATAAGCCTGTGGCAACTATGGCTGGCTGCCTGGAGATCTCTTCTGTGAAGGAATCGAATGGAGAAGAAACCACGGCAGAAATGGTGCAGCAGATAACAAAAGATTATTCTCAGATAATCAAGGAGTTAAAGCGGGGGATAGAACTAGCTGAAGCTGCTAATGATGATGCAACTGCCGACTTGCTGTTATCCATTCATTCAAATCTAGAAAAGCATGTATGGATGTTAAGTTCATACTTGGCAAACTAAACCGCAGGTTACGAAATGAGGGTGTCCCAAAAAGTATAAACTTTTTGGCACCCTCTTAATTTTTAGGATAGCTTGTAAAAATGGTCCGTTGATTTCCGTTCCAGGTGCTTCGCTTTCCGCGGGGCTGGCGCTGAGCCTCCTCGCCGCCGTTGGCGTCTGTGGGGTCTCACCTGTCCAGCTGATCCCGCCGGAGTCTTCGCGCCTTCCACTCCAATCAACTCAGGTTCTAAATTATTTTTTATCGCAAAATAAAAACAAGAAAATCATAACACAAACCATTAATCGATTTTGCCGACGACCGGATGGACCCCAATATCTTTCTATCTATTTCTTTATCCTGAAGTGGGCAGGCATTACGGAAAATGAACAAAAATTAGGGGAGTTAGGGAAGGAATATCCCTCTATCTCTTATGAATCCATCAAAATAACCCGGAAACTGGATAAAACAATAAAAGAGGCGAATCTCAGGTCGAATTTATTCAACCTTTTGAGTCAGCCTCTTAAAGGTTATTGATTGCCGTAGAAACGAAGCAAGTCTCCGTATATAACTCGGTCCGAATAATAAAGCTCCTGTTTTGCCTGATCATAATAATGCTCACAGTTAGCTCCACTAGTTTCTTCTCCGGTCTTTTTCTCATAACAGGTTCCTTTAGTGTAAACATATTCTTTGCTGATAAAGCTGCCATCCCTTAAAACTACAAATTGATCCTGCTCTGCGGAAAAAATATCTGTTCCGAATTGAATATCTGATTTTGAGTCAATCCCTGCAAGATTTAACACGGTGGGGCGGAGATCAATTTGTCCTGTCACTGCTGAAATAGCTTGGCCCTCGTGGCCAGGGATATGAACAATAAGCGGGACGCGCTGCAGTTGGACAGACTCAAAAGGAGTAATTTCCCTGCCAAGAAATTGGGCCATGGAACGATTATGATTTTCGGAGATTCCGTAGTGGTCTCCGTATATGATAATAATTGAGTCCTCGTAAAGACCTTCTTTTTTCAAATGATCAACAAACAAACGAAGTGCTTCATCTGTATACCGAACAGTTGGAAAATAACGGTTTAGTGTACCGCTAAGGGAATTGTACTCATCGATTAACTTGTCTTCTTCATTTAAATGAAACGGAAAGTGATTTGTTAGTGTGATTAATTTTGCATAAAAAGGCTTGGGCATCTCTTTTAAATGATCAATAGACTGCTTGAAGAACTCGGCATCCTTCATTCCCCAGCCCACCGAGTTTTCATCGGTTATTTCGTAATCCGTCATACTGTAAAAACGGTCATAACCAAAATTTTTATATACTACATCCCGATTCCAGAAGCTTTTATTATTGGCATGCAAGTTCGCTGTATAATAGAAGTTTTCTTTAAGTTTGGCAGCTAATGACATGTACTTATTACCGGAATGAGTAAAGAAAACCGCTCCTCTCCCAAGAGGGTATAGGGAGTTATCAAGCAGGAATTCGGAATCCGATGTTTTGCCCTGGCCTGTCTGATGATAAAACTCGTCAAAATAGTAACTTTCCTTTATAAACTCATTCAGAAAAGGAGTAATTTCCTGTCCATTCACTGTTTCCCCAATAACGAAGTTCTGGGTTGACTCCATAGAAATCACGATAATATTTTTTCCTTTTGCAGTACCAAATAACTGTTCATTTGGAGCTTTATAGTGAGCTCTTGTATAGTTTTCAATTTCGGTTAGTTGGTTCCCATCTGCCAGGGCTCTTTGAGCATTAGCTTTTGTTTGCAAGTACGCATCATAAACATGAAAATGATAAGTTCCAATATTTTTCACGAGTATTTCTCTGTCAAAGGTCCGTGTCAGCAATTCTGGGCGCTGTGTTTCAGAAAGGCCGAGATTGAAGAACACTAACGCCCCTGCGCTGAAATAAAAGACAGCTGCAGACGTTCTTTTAAGCTTCACACTTGTTAGAAATCTGGGATGTTTAACAGCTAATAAAATCAATAGGAGGACATCAGAGAAGTAAAAAAAGTCTCGAAAATTTACTAGTTCTCCCACGCTGCTCTGAAGATCCCCAAGATTACTGAACTGCATTAATAAAGGGATCGTGATAAAGTCGCTGAATTCCCGGTAGTAGACTGCATTTGCAAATAATATAAACGAAATGATAAAGGTTGCTGTAATCACATATATTTTTTGCGGTTTTTCAGTTAAAAGAATTCCAGCTCCAATTACGATCATAAGGAAGCTTAATGGATTTATAAATAGAATAAACTCCTCGGTGCTGTTTTCAATCTTTATATCAAAGTTGTATTTGTAAACGATATAAGTCTTTATCCATAGCGAAGCAATGGCGATGAAGGTGAAGTTCATAGTCATTTTATCCCATATTTTCATGGAACCCCTCCTTTGGAAAACCAATTCAATTTCCAATTTTAGCAGAATTGTTTAAAAAAGGAAATTAATCTTCGAAAAAAGGAACATCGTTTGCCCATTGGAAATACTCATATGGCTATAAAAAACTTTAATAAAATACTGACAAGAATTTAAAAGTTGTTAAAGTATTTCCCTCGGGTTAAAATGTTTACCAAAGGAAACTTTTTGATTTACGCGCATATAATCTGATATATAAATAAAAAAACAGAAAAGAGAGGAGAAAAGTTGATGGCTGAAAATTTATTGCTCGCATTTGGGTTAACATTAATGGCTGGCCTCGCCACGGGAATAGGAAGTATCCTTGCGTTTTTTACTTCAACAACTAATACTAAATTTCTGTCACTGGCTCTTGGGTTTTCTGCTGGTGTTATGATATATGTATCAATGATTGAGATTTTTGTTAAGGCTCAAGATGCTCTAGTGAGTGCTATGGGAGATCAAATGGGAAATTGGCTTACTGTGGCTGGGTTTTTCGGTGGAATGCTTTTAATAGCGATGATCGACAAACTCATCCCCAAGCAGGGAAATCCACATGAATTAAAAAAAGTGGAAGATATGAACAGCCAGCAGAATGGCATAAAGGATCCTGCACTCTTAAAGATGGGAACATTTACTGCACTAGCCATTGCTATACACAATTTCCCAGAAGGAATTGCCACTTTTACATCAGCGCTGCAGGACCCATCTTTAGGCATCGCTATAGCAGTAGCTGTTGCTATCCATAATATTCCTGAAGGCATTGCTGTTTCTGTGCCTATCTATTTTGCTACAGGGGATAAGAAAAGAGCATTTAAGCTGTCGTTCTTATCAGGGTTGGCTGAACCAATCGGTGCTCTCGCAGCTTACTTTATTCTGATGCCGTACCTGAACGATGTTATGTTTGGAATCATTTTTGCTGGTGTTGCTGGGATAATGGTATTTATATCGCTGGATGAGCTGCTGCCTGCTGCAAAGAAATTTGATGAGGCACATTTATCTATCTACGGACTAATCGCCGGAATGGCCGTTATGGCAGTCAGCCTGATTTTGTTTATTTAAGTGTTATAGAAGCGTAAATATGACCAAAGCACTATTTCCAACAGAAGGAAAAAAACAAGCGCAGTATACTTGATTATTCATTTTAGATCTGTTATTCTAAGTGAGAATTATTTTTGTTCGGTATGTAAGGGAAGAACAAGATTTTGCTTTTCGCCTGGATATCATTTAGAGCAAGAATAGTAATACAAATGTGTGGATTACACACTAGGAGGCAACAAATATGGAAAATGGTAAAGTAAAATGGTTTAATGCAGAAAAAGGTTTTGGATTCATCGAGCGTGAAGGCGGAGAAGACGTATTCGTACATTTCTCAGCAATCCAAGGCGAAGGCTTCAAGTCTTTAGAAGAAGGCCAAGATGTAACTTTTGACGTAGAGCAAGGCGCTCGTGGACCACAAGCAGCTAACGTTCGTAAAAACTAATTGGTAAACCCATATATAAAACAGACTCTGCGAAGGGTCTGTTTTTTTCGTTGTTTAGAAAGTTGATTAACTATTAATTCCTTATCTGTATCCAGCTTTATCGAAGCTAAACAGTCGGTTACAAATAAGGTTTGTCGGGGCTAGTTAGGCATATTCGTTTTTGTCTTTTAACACTCTTTCATTTTACCATTTTTTACATTTAACGTACAAAACAGCCTTTTTACACTATAATGGAAAGAGTTGCTAGACTGCTTTTGACTTAATTGTAAAGGGGAATTGGATATGAATTTGTCTCGTCGATTTAATTACATAGTATTAGGTGCAGTTTTATTAATCGGTTTCTTTATTGTTAATTTGGCAGCCGCCTCCAAAGCCAATGCTGATGAGGAAAGCATAAATGAAAAATATGGACTGCCAATCGTGGTTTATGGAGAAGCACTTTCCTCTGCTCAGAAAGATCAGGTTAGGGATTTGCTGAAAGTGAAGGATGTAGAAAAAGTTACGGAAATTACAGTAACAGGGCAGGATCTTGTTACTTATATAAAAGGTGACCATCACTCTAATATGTACTCCTCTGCAAAAATAACAAGAACAGATGCCGGGGAAGGACTTGTCATTAATCAGGTGACTCCCGAGAATGTTACAGAAGTAACTGATGAAATGTATGCTAATGCTTTACTTACAGCAGGAGTTCAGGACGCAGTTGTAGATGTGGCATCACCTGTAAAAGTCAGCGGCCATTCAGCTCTTGTAGGAATTTATAAGGCTTATGATGAAGGAGAGGGAGCAGAGTTAAACAGAGAACATACTGAAGTGGCAAATGAGGAGTTAAGCCTTGCAACTGAACTGGCAAAAAAAGAAGGGTTGGATAAGGATAAAGTAAGTGAACTTTTAACAGAGATAAAAAAAGAAATTGCAGAGATCAACCCGGCTTCCAAAGAAGAGGTTGAGCAAATTATTGATGATAAGCTTACAGCATTGGATATCCAACTAAACCCTCAGGACCGCCAGCTTCTAATAGATTTATTCGAAAAAATGCGCTCTCTGGATATAAATTTTGATAATGTTAAATCACAGCTCGACAGCCTGTCAAAAGATATCCAGCAAAGAATTGAAGATACAATTGGGGATAAAAATTTTATCCAAACTGTCTCGGACTTCTTCACTAAATTGATTGATAGCATAAGAGGTATCTTTTCATAAAAAGGTGCAGGGACATATAATTATTGATCATGCTGAAGCGCTTGCGCCCAAACTCAGCTGTGAGAAGCCGACTAGCCTAATAAGCTGTCGGCTTTTTATTATGATGAACTCCCGATCTCAGGCTGCTTTTCAAAAACCAGAAACAGAGTAAAATTCATTTGTCACATTATTGTAAAATCATCTAATTAAACGGCCGTGAAATGCTGACTGTTATTTTTTAAGATTAAAATAGTAGAAAACTTCAAATCGGGGTTAAAGCTTACCAAATAAGGAAAAGCTCCTAAGTTTATAAGGTTGTTGACAGTGATAACTGTTATCCATATAAGATGCGGCGCGTTAGAAATGCTCAGCTTACAGTGGGAATGATCCCATTCCTAGGCCTTATTGTTCCGAACATTGTCACAATGTACCGCGGAGATCACTTGAAAAATAGTCTTACACATACGGCGTTAATGGGAGCGGTATTTGTTCTTATTTGCGATATCCTTGGCCGGGTTATTATTTATCCGTATGAAATTCCAATTGGAATGACAGTAGGAGTTATTGGGAGCGGGATCTTCCTTTACTTAATTCTGAGGAGAAAATGACATGAAATTTAAAACAAAAATGATCTCCCTCTTTATTGTGGCCGTCGTGTTCATCGCCCTGTTTCTATTCGTGGATATCGGATCTAATTGGGATTACGTACTTCCTAGAAGAGGTAAAAAGATTCTTGCAATCATTTTAACGGGGGCGGTTATTGCCTTTTCAACGATTGTGTTTCAAACGATTACAAATAACAGAATCCTCACACCGAGCATTATTGGTCTGGATTCACTTTATATGCTAATCCAAACGTTCTTGATTTTTGCAATGGGTTCAATGAATTTAGTTGTTGTTAACAAAAATGTTAACTTCCTAATATCCGTTGCATTGATGGTCCTATTTGCTGGACTTTTGTATAAAGTCCTTTTTAAGAGAGAAGGGCAAAATATTTATCTGCTTTTACTGGTTGGAATAATCTTTGGAACGTTTTTCGGAAGTGTGACAACTTTTCTTCAGGTTTTAATTGATCCGAATGAATTTCAAATCGTTCAAGACCGGATGTTTGCCAGTTTTAACAATGTAAATACAGATTTGCTCATTATTTCATTTATTACTTTGCTGGCTGTTTCGATATATTTTGCCAAATTTATTAAGTATCTGGATGTCCTGTCTCTCGGTAAGGAGCAAGCCGTTAACCTAGGGGTCGATTATGATTATGTTGTAAAGCGGCTGCTGATTGTTATCGCCATTCTAGTTTCAGTTTCGACCGCTCTTGTTGGTCCAATTACCTTTTTAGGTCTGCTAGTTGCCAATGTTGCCCACGAGTTCTTAAAAACCTATCAGCACAAACACTTGATTCTCGGATCCGTTTTGATCAGTATAATTGCGCTTGTAGGCGGACAGTTCATTGTAGAAAGAGTATTCACATTCTCAACCACAATTAGTGTCATTATTAACTTTATTGGCGGAATTTACTTTATTTATCTTTTATTAAAGGAGAGTAAATCATGGTAGATGTAATACATGTTTCGAAAGAATATGGAAATAAAAAGGTAGTCGATGATGTTTCTGTAACCATTCAAAAAGGAAAAATAACTTCTTTTATTGGACCAAACGGAGCTGGTAAAAGTACCTTGCTGTCAATGATAAGCCGCCTTATTACCAAGGATAACGGAGAGATCCTTATCGATGGACAGGAAGTTACGAAAAGTAATAGCAATCAGCTGGCGAAGAAGATATCCATTTTAAAGCAGTCTAATCACATCAACATTAGGCTTACGATTAGAGAGCTGGTTTCCTTTGGGCGTTTTCCGTATTCACAAGGAAGACTGACGAAGGAAGACTGGGCGTATGTAGACGAAGCAATTAACTATATGGAATTAGAAGAAATGCAGCATAAGTACCTGGATGAGTTAAGTGGCGGACAGAGGCAAAGAGCATACATTGCCATGGTCATCGCTCAGAACACGGAATATATCCTGCTTGACGAGCCGTTAAATAACTTGGATATGAAACACTCTGTTCAAATTATGAAAGTTCTAAGAAGGCTGACAGATGAACTTGGAAAAACAGTTGTGATTGTTTTGCATGATATTAACTTTGCATCCTGCTATTCTGATTATATTGTTGCTTTAAAAGATGGAAAGGTAATCAAAGAAGGAACGACATCAGAAATTATTGACCGAAACGTTTTAAATGCTGTTTATGATATGGATTTTCAAATCGAATGCATAAACAATAATAAAATATGTATCTTCTTTTCCTAAGAGGATAGAATCTAGTACTCTTAGAGTTGCTAATAATTAAAGAGGTGTAAATGGTGAGAAGAAAAATTACTTTGTTTATAACGGCAGCCATCTTATCTATTGTTACAACAGCTTGCGGAAACAATGATTCTGAACTGGCTGACTCTACGGCAAAAGCTGATACGAAAGCATCAGAGGAACTAGTGATTAAACATCAGCTAGGTGAAACAAAAGTTGAAAAGAATCCAGAAACAGTGGTGGTATTTGATTTTGGTGTACTGGATACTTTGGATCAGCTAGGGGTAGAGGTTAAAGGAGTACCACAAGCAAATATCCCTAGCTACCTAGAAGAATACAAAGATGGAAAGTATGAGAATGCTGGGGGCTTAAAAGAACCCGACTTTGAGAAAATAAGTGAAATGGATCCTGATGTTATTATCATTTCTGGCAGACAGCAGGATGCATACGAAGAACTGAGTGAAATTGCTCCGACACTTTTTATGAGAGTCGATACTGCTAATTACATGGAATCTTTTACAGAGAATACGAAAACCTTAGGTGAAATTTTCGGCAAAGAGAAAGAAGTAGAGACGGAGCTTTATAAACTGAATGAAAGAGTTAAAGCCATTCAGGAAGTTACCGAAAATAGTGACAAGAACGGTTTGGTTATATTGGCAAACGAAGGTAACATTAGTGCATACGGACCAGGTTCTAGGTTTGGAATCATTCATGATGTTTTTGGTGTGAAGCCAGCAGATGATAAAATTAAAGTTTCAGATCACGGTGATACGATTTCGTTCGAATACATTTTGAAAAAGGACCCGGATTTTTTATTTGTAGTTGACCGTGGAGCCGCAGTGGAAGGTGGTCAATCGTCAGCAAAATCGATCGTGGAAAATGAACTTGTGAAAAAAACCAATGCGTACAATAATGAAAATATTGTTTATCTTGATCCGAACTATTGGTACTTATCAGGCGGAGGTTTAGTTTCTGTTAGTGAGATGATCAATGAAATTGAGGAAGCGATCAAATAATATTTCAACCCAATGCAGGCTTTTTATAAGCCTACATTGGGTTTTTTATAGGTAAAAAACATTCATAGCCTAACCTATGGAAGCTAGGTCTTGATAAAAGCTAACTAGGCGCTGATGCAAGACCGTTATCATTCGAGCAGCCGAAATTATCATGCATCCATCCATGAGGGAAGCATGATGGGAAGCTATACAGCATGCTTCACAGGCGGGAAGTTCAATAATGAGGTATGAGCAATGAGTTTTTATGAAGATGGCGATTAAGCGGAGAAGTTTTTTAGTTTAGCCAGTCTAGGTCCGCAACCACATAATATACTGTGCTTAAGTAGGGTTATCTCAGACTTGCAGGTTTTGCATTCTCTTTTCTCTAGTTTCATCACAAACCTCCTACTATCAATCTTGGCATGATACACAAACTCCATAAAACTCTAAATGATGGTGCTTTATTGAGTAATTTGTCAGGTCTGAAGCTGCGTTTTCGATTTCTTTTAAAGAAGGATAATTAAAATCTGCAATTTTGCCGCATAAATCACATATTATATGATAATGATCAGGTTTATTAATTTCATATTTACTATATCCTGTCCCATAAGGCAATTCCTTGAAGATGCCTATTTTTACAAACAGTTTAATATTATTGTACAAAGTAGCCATGCTGATATATGGGAGCTTTTGATGAATATCTTCCACGGTAGGGTGATCTTTAATTGAAAAGACCGTTTTCAGTATTAATAGCCTCTGCGGAGTTACCCGTAATCCATGTTCTTTTAAAAAGGGAATAAGGTCGGTCCCGTTATCAGGCATAGTTATCATCCTTTTTTGTCCTATATTAGATCAGGTATCCACATAATAGTGGATACCTGATTTTTTTATCCAGCTCCAGCGCTTGTCGAGGCTGTCAAGGCACTTTCGCTTTTGTTCTTAAGATTTAATAGTTAACTGTTCAAAACTTCTTGTGGGATCTCTATTCCAAGGCCGTCAGCAATCCGTTTGCCGTACTCAGGATCAGCTTTGTAGAAATGCATGATTTGGCGATGTTTAATTTCTTCCAAAGCTACCGGCTTCATTGCCCCTACGATAGTTTCAACTAGACGGCTGCGCTCGTCTTCGCTCATGAGTCTGTACAAGTCGCCTGCCTGTGTATAGTGGTCATGGTGATCGTATGCTACACTGTCAGCCATGCCGGTAACCGTGTAGGGAGTTGTTTTATTTTCTTCGGTTTCTGCTGGGCCGCTGAAGCTGTTTGGCTCATAATACACTGAGCCTCCTCCATTATTATCAGAACGCATTTGGCCATCGCGCTGGTAGTTATTAACCTCTGATTTAGGGCGGTTAATTGGAAGAAGGGTATGATTAGCCCCAACGCGGTAGCGATGTGCATCCGAATAAGCGAACAGGCGCCCTTGCAGCATTTTATCAGGTGAAGCCTCAATTCCAGGCACAAATGAGCCAGGAGAGAATGTAGCTTGTTCTACTTCAGCGAAGTAGTTTTCAGGATTTTTATTTAAAACCATTCGGCCTGCTTCAATCAGAGGATAATCCTTTTGGGACCAAACCTTCGTAACATCAAACGGGTCAAAGCGATAAGTATTAGCATCTTCAAGTGGCATGATTTGTACATACAATTTCCATGCTGGGAAATCACCCTGTTCGATTGCATTAAATAAATCTTCTGTATGGTAATCTGGGTTTTCACCTGCGATTTTAGCTGCAACATCTGGTGCTAGATTCTTTATCCCCTGTTCGGTTTTAAAGTGATATTTTACCCAAACTCCTTCACCCTTTTCGTTTACCCACTTAAAGGTATGGCTGCCAAATCCATGCATATGGCGGAGAGTTGCCGGAATACCACGGTCAGACATTAGGATGGATACTTGGTGAAGTGACTCTGGTGAATGTGACCAAAAGTCCCAAACAGCCGTAGGATTTTTCAAATGTGTTTTAGGATCTCTTTTTTGAGTATGGATAAAATCAGGGAACTTAATGGCGTCTCTGATAAAGAATACAGGAGTGTTATTGCCAACTAAATCATAGTTTCCTTCTTCAGTGTAGAACTTTACAGCAAATCCACGAGGATCACGGACTGTGTCAGCGGAGCCAAGCTCTCCTGCTACAGTTGAGAAACGGATAAACATTGGAGTGTGTTTGCCGACTTTTGATAAAAATGCTGCCTTTGTATATTTTGATAGATCATTTGTAACTTCAAAGTAACCATGCGCTCCAGCACCCTTAGCATGCACGACACGTTCAGGAACACGTTCCCTATTAAAGTGGGCTAGCTTTTCTAACAGGTGGACATCTTGGATTAAAGTAGGACCGCGGGAACCTGCAGTCATTGAATTTTGATTATCACCAACGGGTGCTCCCCAGCCGGTTGTAAGTCTTGTCTTATTTTCGCTCATTTTCTTATCTCCCTTGCAATTAAAATTTAAGAACTTATATTTAAATGATAACACTTTTCATTTGAAAATCAATACTAAATTATAATTATTTTAATCTAGTAATCATTATTTTTAAAATTAACATAGATTGCGAGGATTGGAGTCAATTAAACTGTAGAATAAAATGCCATTGGGCCTACGGTAATACTGTGTCTAAGAGAGATCTGAACCACAAGAATGATAATACTTAAACTAAAATAGGAGATTAAATGGGAATGAGAAAATTGCCTAATCCTCCTTTCACAGGAATTCCATAGAGAGAGTTATAATGTTTAACGGGTTTTTTTATACATTCAGCAATATAAATCAGAATTCCTGAACAAAAGGTGATCATCTAGCCAGTTCATACAAAACACAATTGCCTGGAATTCTTAATACCGCCGCACCCCCCTCTATCTATTAATGTGTATTCTAATTAACTAGGATCTAATCCTCTGAATATTGATGAAATTTGTGTCAACCCGGTGAAAGTATTCAAACTGTGTTTGGAAATGGTTCCGTGGAGTCCGAATGGAGTGCTGATTCGGACAGCTCAAGGCGGAAATGGCTCGGGGGAGTCCGAATGGAAGGCTGATTCGGACAGCCCAAGGCGGAAATGGTTCCGTGGAGTCCGAATGGAAGGCTGATTCGGACAGCTCAAGGCGGAAATGGTTCTGTGGAGTCCGAATGGAAGGCTGATTCGGACAGCTCAAGGCGGAAATGGTTCCGTGGAGTCCGAATGGAAGGCTGATTCGGACAGCTCAAGGCGGAAATGGTTCCGTGGAGTCCGAATGCGAGGCTGATTCGGACAGTTCAAGGCGGAAATGGTTCTGTGGAGTCCGAATGCAAGGCTGATTTGGACAGCTCAAGGCGGAAATGGCTACGCATGGCTGACCCAAGCTTATTAACTAATTGGTCATATCGAACTAATTAATCAGTGGCAGGCATTTTCAATTGTTCACGCTCATTAAACTGATTTTTGGTTATCAAAGTTGGTCAGCTCTAGGTAATTATTTATTGATTAATTTTAATAAACTGGATTGGAGCGTGGGGTGGCGACTCCGGCGTGGAAAGCGGGAAAGTCCGAGACTCTGGCCTGAGCACAACGAGGGAAGCGCTCGGCCCCGCCCTCGGAAAGCGTCCACGAGGAGTGGAAACTCAACCACACTGGTTATTCTATCTTAATTCAAAAATAAAAAAGACCATAGGGAAACTCACAGTTCTTTGAGTTTCCCTATGGTCTAGAGGAGGCTTCATAAAAACCAGCTCTTTATACGGTGGGGCGAGGTTATGATTTCATAAGTTCAGCAACAATTTCAAATGAGCGAAGCCGTGCTGTATGATCGTAAATTTGGGCATTCACCATAATCTCGTCTGCTTTTGTTTCATTAATAAAAGAGTGCAGCTTTGTCCGAACTGAATCAGGGTCGCCAATCATGGAGGAGCCAAGCTGCTTTTTAAGAATTTCTTTTTCATAGCTGCTCCAATGTTCTTCCATGCTATCAACCGGTGGCTGAAGCGGTCCTGGGGTATTACGGATTAAATTTAAAAATTGCTGCTGCATCGAAGTTGCCAGCCGATGAGCTTCATTTTCAGAATCAGCAGTTATAACATTGACCCCTACCATTGAATAAGGTTTATCAAGAACTGCCGAAGGTCGGAAATTCCTATGATACAGCGATAATGCTGGCAATGTGTTTTCTGGTGAGAAATGGCTGGCAAATGCAAATGGCAGTCCAAGCTGTCCGGCAAGCTGTGCACTGTAACCACTAGAGCCTAGGAGCCAAATTGGGATATTTAAACCTTCGCCAGGTATTGCACGCACCTTGCCGTTGTTCCCGGGTGGCGGGTTGAAATATGCACGCAGTTCCTCTAATTGTTCTGGGAAGTCCTGGCCATCAGTTCGACGATCCCGTCTTAATGCTTGTGCTGTAAGCTGATCAGTTCCAGGTGCTCGTCCTAATCCGAGGTCAATCCTTCCTGGATACAAAGATTCAAGGGTGCCAAACTGCTCGGCAATGACAAGGGATGCATGATTTGGAAGCATAATTCCCCCTGATCCTACGCGAATGGTTGAAGTTCCGCCAGCAACATGACCGATAACAACTGAGGTTGCTGAACTGGCAATACCAGGCATATTATGGTGTTCTGCCAGCCAATACCGATGATAACCCCATTTCTCCGCATGTTGAGCTAAGTCAAGGGTGTTCCTCAATGAATCTGCAGGAGTTCCCCCTTTAACAATCGGGGCTAAATCAAGGACGGAATGTCGAATATCTCTTAACTGTTTCCCGTTTGTTTTACTATTAGAAAGCACTGTCTCATCCTCTTTCTTTTATGGTTAACTGAAATTGTGTTTGATGTTTCATTTAAGGCAATAGTAACAAGTTAATTTCATTCAGCAAAATAAAAAGGATTATTCTTTATAATTTCGTATTCTTGCATATGTACATTTATAACCTTATTATGTAGTTTAACATGAAGATTAATCCAAATATGACAATGATGAATGGAGAGATAAGATGGAAAATAAGCTGCCTCCCGGGCAATTTGAAACAGTAAAATGGCCGATTTTGCATGTAGGAGATACTTATGATTTTAATGTAGAAGAGTGGGGATTCAGGCTGTTTGGCCAGGTTGAAAATGAGATTACCTTGTCATATAAGGAATTTATGGAACTTCCCAAATCGATATCAACTGTTAATATGCATTGTGTAACGACATGGTCGAAATTCGGCACAACCTTTGAAGGGGTTCCTTTCAGGGAACTTTTCAAATTAGCCCAACCTACCCAAGAGATTAAATATGTGCAAATTTATGGATATTATGATGGCGACCGTTTCGGATACTCAGCTAACTTGCCAATAGAACCTTTAATGGGGGATGATTCGCTGTTTGTCTATCGCTGGAAAGATGAGCTAAATGACTGGCAGGATCTGGACCCTAAACATGGTTATCCTTTACGATTTATCCCGCCTGAAACGTTTTACCTATGGAAAGGTACGAAATGGGTTTCAGGAATTCGCTTTATGAGTGAAGATGAGGCTGGTTTTTGGGAGGAAATGGGCTACTCAATGACAGCTAATCCATTTAAAGAGGAAAGATACCGCTAGCATGGCTGAGAGGGCGGTGAAAGCCCAATGAGTGGCGGTATTCCCTTAGACTGTTAAAGAATATGTTTATTGGAGTGAAGCGTTTGTGGCTTCTACATAGGGAGCTGAAGTTTGCACGTAATCCTTTTATTTGTATATTTCGGTAGCAGTCATACTTCCAGCTCCAAAGGGCTGCACTCCTACATTATATTTTTAAGAAACTGATGTGCGCGGTTTCTAAAATGAATTTTCCTTGCACGTATCCTGCTCGTCGCACCCCGTTCAACCTAGGTCCAGCTATTTAGGAAAAAGTCTGGCAGATAACCTCACAAGATTTATGTAAATATTTTTAGCTGCCTATATAATTTAGGGAATTAACTAAAGATAGGGGTGTGGTTATGACAGGTGAATTCATGAAAGTCGCTCTTCAGATCGCTTTTGAAAACGTTTCTGAAAGTCATGGCGGACCATTCGGAGCTGTCGTAGTAAAGGATGGGAAGATTGTTGGAACGGGAAGGAATGAAGTGACATATTTAAATGACCCGAGCGCCCACGCTGAGATTCAGGCAATTAGGTCAGCTTGCAAGACTTTAAACACGTTTCAGCTTGATGGATGTGAAATATATTCCAGTTGTGAACCGTGTCCGATGTGCATGGGAGCCATCTTCTGGGCAAGGCCAAAGGCAGTTTATTTTGCCTGCACTAAGGAGGACGCTGCTAAAATTGGCTTTGATGATCAGTTCATCTATGAACAGTTAGCCCTCGCTGTAGAGGAGCGTCAACTCAAAATGATTCAGCTGTCTGATCAAACTGCGGAGGAACCTTTTAAAGCATGGACTGATTCTATGCAAAAAGTTACTTATTAATAAAGACGGAGGAGCAACTTATGAGTAAAGATATCCTAACTAGGAGAATTGCCGTTGCTGCTGGGAGAGAACTAGCTGATTCCGTTATTAAAAATGGGAAAATAATTGATGTGTTTAATGGAGAACTAATTGAAGGTGATATAGCCATTGTCGATGGATATTTTGCCGGAATTGGAACATTTGAGGGGAAGATCGAAATTGATGCTAAAGGATCATTTATTTCTCCAGCGCTTATAGATGCTCATGTTCACATAGAATCTTCAATGATCACACCAGCGGAATTTGCTAATGTTGTTCTCATGCATGGTGTAACGACGGTTATTACAGATCCTCATGAAATAGCCAATGTGTCAGGTGCAGCTGGAATCCAGTATATGCTCGATTCCAGCGACCATCTTTCTGTTGATGTGATGGTCATGCTGCCTTCCTCTGTTCCTGCAGCTGATTTTGAATATTCAGGAGCTGTATTAAATATGGAGGAACTAAGCCCCTTTTTAGGACATCCGAGAGTGCTTGGGCTTGCCGAAGTAATGAATTTTCCAGCTGTAAAAAACAGTGATGTGTCCATGCTTGATAAAATTTCCGAAACCTTAAAGGTGGGTAAACGGATTGATGGCCATGCTGCAGGTCTTTCAGATAATGACCTAAATATATATATGGCAGCCGGGATACGCTCTGATCATGAAGGCACTACTGCTGAGGAAGCAAAGGATCGCATTAGAAAGGGTATGTATCTAATGATTAGGGAAGGAACGGTTGCCAAAGATTTAAAAAATATTATCAGCGCCGTTACCGATCGTAATTCTAGACGCTGTTTATTTGTAACGGATGATAAACACCTGGATGACCTGATCGAAGAAGGTAGTGTTGACCACAATATTCGCCTCGCAATTTTAGAGGGGCTAGATCCCATTACAGCTATTCAAATGGCTACGATTAACCCTGCAGAATATTATGGACTTCACGACAAAGGGGCAATCGCTCCTGGGTACCAGGCAGACTTCCTACTTATAGATAATATTGAGGAAGTTACCATCAGGGAGGTATATAAAAGCGGAAAGGTAGTCGTATCAAGAGGAAAGCTTATAACGCCAGAGGATCACCCTGTAACGAAACGAGCTGGAGTTATCAATACAGTTCATTTTCGGGATCTATGTAAAACTGATTTGCAGATTGTGACACCGACCCCATTAGCTAATATCATTAAAATAAACCCGAATAGCCTTGTGACAAAGCATATTGTTGATAAGATTGATTTAGACGACGAGGGAAGGTTTCAACCCTCGAATATTACGGATTATATTAAGCTGGCTCTTATTGAACGGCATAAGGGGACAGGTCTTATTGGCTTAGGTATAGTTCACGGTCTTGGCTTGGAAGATGGAGCCATTGCTTCAACGGTGGCCCATGATTCCCATAATCTAATTATAGCCGGTGTAAATGACCAGGACATTCTTCTGGCGGCCAATGAGCTAAAAAGAATGCAAGGTGGATTGGTTGCTGTAAAAAATGGAGAAGTGCTTGCGGCTTTAGAGCTTCCGGTTGCTGGGTTAATTTCAACTCTACCGTTTAAGGAGGTATATAACCAACTCAAACAATTGAATTTGGCGTTGAAGGAATTGGGGGCAAGTGAAAGTTTTAATCCGTTTTTAACTTTATCATTTCTAGCCTTACCTGTTATTCCAGAGTTAAAATTAACCGTCCAAGGACTATTCGATGTTAAGAGTTACAGGCATATTGAGGTTGGAATCCCTGTTGTACATTCGAAGAATATATAAAACGGACATAATGGTGGTAAAAGAAGAAAACTCATTATAAAGAGCATGAAAAAAAGCAGTGTGCAACTGCTTTTTTATTGTTTAGACAACTATAAAATCCATTCTGTGGATTACTGCATGTTTTTTTATTCTGCTCTAGCGCGGCTAGTGTACTTATTATCGCCCTAAGATAAGTCAACATTGCTTCCCTCTTGGTTGGCTTTATTCCATACGTTGCTTAACGCGTACCTTAGCTTGCACTTTGCCTGTTATTTCTTTTTGGCTTCATTTTGACCGTAACGTAATTGTTCTGGATCAGTCTCGCCCTTATCTTTAGGCAACTTACCGCCCAAACGGACATTTGGATAATTAGTTTCTTTTCTGCTCATTGTGACCTCCGTAAATTTAGTGCTTTTATTAACAATCATTCGGAAGCCTGTGGCTGGGTTTATATCCTTAAATAAATGGTGTGTATTATTAAGAGATGGTTTCCCCCAAGCTCCTTGTTTGTAGTGTGGTAAATAAGCCTTAAATTGATGCATCGCTTTGTTTAATAGTCTATATTTGTGTGGTTATGATCTGCGGATGAATAGCGCTTTGCTGGTTAAGAATCCATGATATGTTGTAAGGTTTCGTTAACGAGAAGCCTGGATCGCAAGTTCACCAGAATTTGAAATCACCAATCTGGGGGGCTATGGCAGCAAGTTCACTACATATTCAGGAAAAAGTCCAGTCATGTTAGAGTGGTTGTTTTGGCGGTCGTCTCCATTTTTAATTATTTGGAATAAAAGCAACAAATGCACTATGAGCGTTAAAGAGCATGTAACATATTTAAATAAAATATGGATTTTCTTTAAATTAGTTCTTTTTAATGAATGTACTACTACTATCTTCTCCTCCACCTTTCCAAAACAAATAAACTAGGTCATTCATTCTTTTAAATAATGAAATTTATTGTTGACGTTTTCAGAATTTTAAGATAGACTTTGTGTAACCGGTTACATATAAACCGGCTTTTATTTCACTATTACTGTAACCGGTTACACATTATACTTATTAAAATTTAAATAATCTATTAAGCAATCAATTCCTTAACAAAATCTGATTACAACTAAGGTCGTTCTAGATTTTATAAACTAGAACATATAGTCGAGGGGGATACATAATGAAATCTATTAGAATTGTTTCACCTTGTGGAATGCTAGGGTACGGCTTTCCCAAAGAATCTTTCGATAGAGCTTTTATGCAAGAGATTCATGGGATTGTCGTAGATGCAGGTTCAACGGATGCTGGCCCACATAAGCTTGGTGCAGGAGTTTCGATCGTGAGTAAACGGGCAGTGAAGAAGGATTTAGAGATAATGATGGGAAAAGGGATTCCAAATAAAATTCCAATTATTATTGGCTCTGCGGGTGGGGCGGGAGCTAAGCCGCACGTGGAAAACACCTTAGCCATTATCAATGAAATAATAGAAGAGCGAAAATACAAGGTGAAATTAGCTGTAATTTGGGCGGACTTTACACAACAGGAAATCATTAAGGCTAAACAGAAGGGCAAAATCAAGCCTCTATCTGAAAATATTCCACCCCTATCAGAAGAAGCTATTAACGAAACGCCTAGTATTGTCGCGCAAATGGGACATGAGCCCATTGTAGAAGCACTTAATGAAGGTGTGGATATCATCATTTGTGGTCGGGCATATGATCCATCTCCATTTGCAGCAATTGGCATTCATTCTGGGATGGATGCAGGACTATCTTACCACTTAGGTAAAATCCTAGAATGTGGAGCCCTTTGTGCAGAGCCAGGAACAACCAAAGACAGTATTTTAGGAACCATCTATGAAAATTCCTTTACCGTCGAATCACTCAATCCAAAACGAAATTGTACAACAACGAGTGTAGCAGCACATACCTTTTATGAAAAAGAACACCCATATTACTTACATGGTCCAGGTTTCGCCCTTGATTTATCAGAGTGTAGGTTTATAGAGGAAGCACCCGGGATCATTAAAGTGGAAAATAGTAAATACAAACCAGCACCCACACACATGATTAAATTAGAAGGTGCAAGAAAAATAGCATACCGGACCTTTGTAATAGCTGGAATAAGAGATCCCCTTCTGCTTGAAAAAGTAGAAGAAGTGGAGAAAGAAGTATTAGCGCAAGTAGAGAGTTATTATCCAGAGATCCCTAAATCTGACTACAAAATCCATTTTTATCATTATGGAAAAGATGCGGTTCTTGGGAAAAATGAACCTGCAACGTTTAATAATCATGAAATTGGAGTCCTATTTGAGGTGATTGCTAAAAGTCAAGAGTTAGCAAGCTCGCTTTGTGCCACCCTACGCTCAACCTACCTTCACTACGGATATGAGGGACGGAAGTCGACGGCAGGAAATCTTGCTTTTCCGTTTGCTCCGAGTGATGTGGAGTTTGGCCCTGTGTATGAATTTTCCATCTATCATCTCATGGAAGTAGATAAGAACCCATTCCGAATTGAATACATGGAGGTAGGCTGCGATGGCAAAGTTATATGAACTTGCGAAGGTTCTGCGAAGTAAAAATTCGGGACCATTTGAAGTAACATTGGATATTTTGTTTGACAATCAAGCGTCTTACGAAGAGCTCAAAGCGTCTAATACCATTACAAAAGAGACAATTGCAAGGGCATACAATATAAAAACAAGTGACATTCACCATTTGGTATTTTTTGATCCAGCATTAGGCATTAAGATTACGATGGCACGTGAAGTTTCTTCAGGAAGTGCAGGGGATCGGGATGTGTACGGGGCTCAGCAGCATGCTCCCTTAATGAATATTGAAGTTGGTGGGGAGTAGATGACGATGCAAAGAATAGCAGTAGTCGGTAGTATTAATATCGATTATTTTGTAGAAAGCAAAAGGCTTCCGAAGTTTGGGGAGACCGTTACTGGTGAAAATTTTTTCATGGATTTTGGTGGAAAAGGGGCAAACCAGGCAGTAGCAGCTGCACGACTAGGCGGGGACGTCACCCTCTTTGGCTCAATCGGAAATGATGAACAAAAGGGAGTTCTTTTGGATCATTTTAGAAATGAAAAGGTTAATATCGACCATTTAAATGTTGTGGAGGGTATTTCAACGGGAGCGGCATTCATTCAATTACATAATAGTGAGAATCGAATCATTATCATACCGGGAGCAAATCAGTTCTCAAATGCCATATACGCTGAACAAATTTCTAAGAGCCTAGTAAACTATGACGTATTTTTACTTCAGCTTGAAATACCACTGGAGACACTAGAATACTTGATTCCGATACTATATGAACATAACAAGACAATCATCCTAGACCCAGCACCAGCACAAGTTCTTAACGAAGAGCTTTTAGAAAAAGTAACGTACTTAACACCTAATGAACATGAGTTTTCAGTTGTTATGAATAAACAAAGTGAGATGGCGAATGTGTTAAAAAAATATCCAAATAAACTCATTGTGACCTGTGGGAAAGATGGTGTAAAGTTCCATAATGGAGAAAAGGTAGTTAACATTCCAGCAAGAAAAGTGCAAGCAGTTGATTCAACAGGTGCTGGAGATACCTTCACAGGTGCCTTTACTGTTGCGGTTTCAAAAGGAAAACCACTGGTGGAATGTATTCAGTATGGGACGTATGCAGCGAGCCTTAGTGTTATGAAAAAAGGTGCTCAATCAGGTATGCCCTATCAGGAAGAAATTGACGAAATCATCAAAGAGAGGTGATTGCATTGCGAGTCAAGTTAAAAAGAATGCGGGAAGATTGGGTCATTTACTTTATGATTTTACCCGCAATCGTATTTTTTGCCATGTTTCATGTTATTCCAATTATTGAAATGAAGCTTGCTTTCCAGAATTATCGGATAATTGGAGAAAATACGTGGGTAGGATTAAAACACTTTGAAATTCTGTTTAGCTCACCTGCTTTTAAGGACGTTTTATGGAATACAGTCATTATCAGTACGATGAAGATAATTTTTATCTTTCCCATACCGGTTGTTTTATCTCTACTTATCAATGAGGTACGTTCTGGCACCTATCGTAAATATGTTCAATCAATTTCGTACTTACCACATTTCCTGTCATGGGTTGTAATTGCTGGGATTTGGATTAGCTTTCTAGCTCCAGATGGTGGTGTGAATATTATTCGGAACTTTTTCCAATTACCGTCTATCGATTATATGACAAGCAAGGAGCATATTCGCTGGGTAATTGTTTTTTCCGAGATGTGGCGTAGTGCAGGATGGGACAGTATTTTATACATTGCAGCCATCATGAAAATCAGTCCGTCTTTATATGAAGCAGCCAAATTGGATGGTGCTAGCACACTTCAACAGATGCGTTTTATTACATTACCAGCTTTAGCGAGCACGGTTGTAACTGTATTTATTTTGAATCTTGGTTTTTTCATGAATGCCGGATTTGACCAAGTATTTAACCTTATGAATGATTCAGTTATTAGTAAAATTGATATTTTAGATACGTATGTATACCGGATCGGTCTATTGAATGGCCAGTATGCATATGCCACAGCCGCAAGTCTGTTTAAAGGTGTCATTGGTCTTTTCCTAATCTTAGGTACACATTTCTTTTCCAAAAAAATGACTGGAAAAGGTGTTTGGTAATGGAGGGATTAAAATGAGAGGATTTAGCTGGTCGCGCACAATTATTTATGGATTTTTATTCCTTGTCACCCTAGCTGTTTTAATTCCTGTGTTAAATCTTGTTGCTATGTCATTTTCGGACCCTGAACGGGTCAGTGAATTATCTGGATTAGGGATTCTTCCAAAAGGGTTTTCACTTATTAATTACGAGATTATTTTATCAAATCCGTTAATTTTAAGAAGTATAGGTAACTCGATTTTTATTACAATCGTAGGGACATGTTTGAACTTATTTTTAACAGCTATGTCAGCATATGTGCTAGCAAGAACAGACTTTATTGGCAAAAAAATTGTTCTGGTTTTCCTGATTGCCATTATGGTTTTTGAACCATCAATGATCACAGAGTATTTATTTATGCGGAATTTAGGTTTACTAGATACGTATGCTTCATTGATTTTATATAAGGCCATTAACGTCTACTATCTTTTCATATTAATGCGGTTCTTTAAGGAGATTCCTATGAGTTTAATTGAGGCTGCAAGAATTGATGGGGCCGGTCACTTTAAAATTTTCACTAGTATTGTGCTTCCATTATCTAAACCGGCGTTAGCAACTTTAACATTATTTTATGGGGTATACCATTGGAATGAATACTTCAGGGCAACGATTTACATAACCTCCCAGGAAAAATGGCCATTACAAGTGGTGCTGCGTCAATTTGTTGTTACACAAGACAATACAACGATGCTGCAAGGCATGAACATGAGCCCTGAACTGCTAGCAAGCTTAGACTTTGGATCGTTACAGGCAGGTACCATTATTATTGCAGTTATTCCCTTATTACTTCTATATCCATTGATTTTGAAGTATTTTACAAAAGGAACCATGGATGGAGGGGAAAAGGATTAATGTTTAAAGCATTTATTCTATTAAAGGGGGGATGTCCTTATTCAAACTTGCTACAAACTGAGGGAATATAAAGGGGTAATATCTATTAAATTAGGAGGAAAAAATTATGAAAAAGATAAAACTATTGTTAATCACAATGCTTGTAATTGGTTTGCTTGCTGCTTGTTTCTCTGAAGAGGGAGGTACAGTAACAGATACAAAAGAAGGTGGAAAAACAACCATTAAAGTTGCTTATAAGGATGATGGACCATCAAACGAAGTAGCTGTGAAGTACTATGAAACATTAGCAGAGAAACTAAAAGCGGATAAAGACATAGATGTAGAATTTGAATTAGTGGAAGTTGCGCAAGGAAACTATTCAGAAAAATTAAGTCTGCTCTTAAATAGCGGCGAGATTCCTGACTTAATCTATTTCCAAGGTGGCGACCAACAAATTGCTAACCAGGATCTATTGTTAGATTTATCACCTTATATTGAAAAATCAGAGTATCTGAAAGACGTTCTAGATCCACATCACAAATCTAAACTGGCAAATTATCCATACCTACTATGGGTAAAGCCAGTTGGACACAAAGTAGCGGTTATTCGTACCGATTGGTTTAACGAACTGAACACATCTGAAGCATTAATTGCTAATCCTACACCAGAAAATTACAAGACGTTTTTCCAAGAGCTAGTCGATAGTGGTAAGGCTGATTATGCAACAACGGTTGCTGGTGATATTAGTGAATTAGACCATACATTTGAAATGGCTTTTGGGATTAATAAAACTTGGCTAGAAACAGATAATGGCTTTGTATTTAGTAAAGTATCTGACCAAGAAAAAGAAAAGCTTGCGTTCTATCGTGATTTATATGCAAATGAGCTGTTAGACCCTCAATTTCTAACAAAGCAATGGGATACAAAAGAAGATGCTTTCTATAGTGGCGAAATAGGCGTAATTGCTGGTACCAATGGAAAGGTAGTTGACTTCTATAATAGTAGAATGAAAGAAATAAATGGCGATAAGGCCGAATTAACGATCCTTCCTCCAGCAAAAGGAGTATACCAAGGATTTGGAGCAACAGATATTACGAAAGAATCTAGAGGACTTGCAATCTCTGCATTATCAGAAAACAAAGACCTCGTATTTGACATCTTAGATTATTTAGCAAGTCCTGAAGGTCAAATGCTAGACCGTTTAGGATTTGAAGGTGAACATTACAACGTGAAAGATGGCGAAATCACGTTAACGGATAAATATTTTGCAGAATGGTATTCTCGCTATTGGGAGCCGATTGAAGTGGACTTAGGAACTCCTATTAGTGACGAAACTCCAATGTTAAGTGCACCTGCTACAGAATCTCAGAAGGTAGTAAATCAATATTTTGAAGAAGATAATGCTTTCTTAATACCAGAAGAATATGTTGCACAATGGGATGCAATGGAAAATCTATATAAAGAATATTCTGCGGACATCATTACTGGAAAACAACCTTTAGATACATTTGATGAATTTGTTGAAGAGTGGTACGCAGCAGGTGGTGAAGACCTAACAAAGTTAGCAAACGAAAAACTTAAATAAGATTAACCAAAAAGGGTCTGAGCCCACAGCAACTCGAGGGATTCAGACCCTTTATTTAGAATAAAGTGGAAAGTGAAAAACACGATAGGGGGTTTTAGTGATGACTGATTTCAAAGATAGAGTCAAAGGGGTCTTAATTTCAACAGCACTAGGTGACGCACTTGGGGCACCTGTTGAGAAATTAAGCTATCAGGAGATTAAAGAAAAATATGGTTATGTGAAAAGCTTGAAGACAAATTGGTATAAAGAAGATTTAGGGTTTGATGTCAACAAAGGCAGAAAACGCGGAAACGGGATTGTTACTGATGATACATTAATGACCTTAGCTCTATGTAATGTGTATAACACGGAAAAAAGGCATCTCGATGCCTATGACTTGGCCAATGAATTTGTAAAAGAAATCGCCTTTCGAAAGCGATACATTCCAGAGTTTGGTCGGGAAGATATGATCATTGAGCGGTTGTTTTATCCTGAAAAACATATCTTCTTACGCCATACATTAGCCAACTGTGACCCAAGAGAAGGTGGATATGGCAATATGATTAATTGTGGTGCAGCAATGTATATCGCCCCTGTTGGGATTGTCAATGCTGGTAATCCGAAAGCAGCCTATGATGAAGCCATTTTATTTGCAATGGGCCATCAAACGAGCTACGGATTAGAAGCTGCAGGCGTGTTAGCTGCTTGTGTGGCGAGAGCGTTTATGCCTAGTGTTAATGTGGATGACATTGTAGCTACTGCGATTGACTTGGCTAAGGATGGAACAAAAGAGGCGATTAAAGCAGTAACTGATGTGGCTCGCAAGATGAAGGGCAAGGAGCATTCATTAGATGAGGTTGTTGCTGCCTTCCATGAAGCCATTTTACCATATTCCCCAATGGGTGATGATGTTTCTCGTAAACTAGATAAAGTGGGCGTTCCTTCTAATCATTATACTCCTAGTCGACTGGGCTCAATTGAAGAATTACCTATTGCATTAGGGTTCATTTTATACAATGATGGTGCTTATTATCATTCCATTTATGATGGAATCAATTCTGGACGCGACACCGATTCAATTGGCGTTATGATAGGCGTAATTTTAGGCGCAATGTATGGAGCTTCTATTATCAACGAAACTGATATCGAATTACTAGAAGCTTCCAACCACCTTGAATTTAATAAAATCACGGATGAATTCACTAGAAATGCAGAAGACATTATTCATAAAGATTTAGAAAAAGCCGAAACAATTAAACAAATTTTCTATTAATATTGGAGGGAAAATCAATTGATACCAAATGATTATTTAGAGCGTGTGTACTCAGGTTTTATTGGAATGAATGCAGGTATTCGTTTGGGTGCTCCCGTTGAACCAACGGAGTGGACACCCGAGATGATTAAAGATGTATATGGTGAAGTAACTGGTTATTTAAAAGATTATAAAGTATTTTCTGCTGACGATGATGTTAATGGCCCGGTTTTTTTTCTTCGTGCATTGATTGATGATGCTGTAGATCGAGAGCTAGAAGCACAGGATGTTGCACGAGCATGGCTCAACTATTCAAGAGAAGGCATAGGGATGTTTTGGTGGGGAGGCGATGGTGTTAGTACAGAGCATACCGCTTATTTAAACCTTTTGCGTGGTATTCCTGCACCGAAGTCTGGTTCTGCAGAAACAAATGGCTTGGTGATGGCTGAACAAATTGGTGGTCAAATTTTCATTGATACATGGGGCTGGTTATTTCCAAATGATCCAACGAAAGCAGCAAATTATGCGGAAATAGCGGCGAGTGTGTCACATGATAAAAATGGTCTATATGGTGCAAGGTTTATTGCTGCTTGTATTGCCAGTGCATTTTCTGCCCAGTCCATCAAAGAGATTATCGAACGTGGTCTGGAGGAGATTCCAGCTGATTCAACGTATACGAAAGTTGTTCGTGCAGTGCAGGGTTTCTATGAAAAGGAGCCTGATGATTTCTGGAAGTGCCGTACCTATCTGGAGGAAGAATGGGGATATGATAAATACACTGGTGTCTGCCATATTATTCCTAATGCAGGGATTTGCGCATTAGCACTTTACTATGGTGAAGGAGACTTGTCCCGTACAATTGAGATAGCTACAGCATGCGGGTGGGATACAGACTGTAATGCTGGAAATGTAGGCTCCATTGTAGGTACATTAGTTGGTTTAGCTGGAGTGGAAGATAAATATCGAAAGCCGATAAACGATGTCATTATAACGTCAAGTGTATCCGGCTACTTAAACATTCTAGATATTCCTACTTTTATAAAGTCCTTGGCATTATTAGGTTATCGTGTTTCTGGTGAACCTGCACCATCAACTTTGGTGAACAGCTATAAGGAAGAAGTATTTTTTGATTTTCTATTACCAGGCTCAACCCATGGCTTCCAAACTGATTTTCCATTTAAAGCAATCTTAAAACCAAATGATACGGTTGGTTATCACACACCAGGCTCACTGGAAATTTTTATTGACCGGATGCTTATGGAGGATAAGGTAAGAGTGTTTTACCAAACATTTTATCGAAGAGAAGAGTTTAATGATGAAAAATATAAACCAACGTTCGCTCCTAAAGCATACAGCGGACAAAAGGTATCCTTAAAGTTATTTCTAGATAAGTATTATGGTGAAGAAGTGTTCATTACACCATATATTCGTAATACATATACGAAGGATGTACACGAGCTCGACCGAATAGAGCTTCAGGAACTTAAATGGCAGCAGATTGAATTCGTGATACCAGATACTGAGGGCTCATTTGCTCAGGAGGTAGGCTTTGCGATTGAAAGTCCATCCCCTCGCTCCAATCGTCTGTTTGCAAAAATCTATTTAGATGAATTCCACATTTATGGGTCCCCGAGCTATGACATTGATTTTTCAAAGCAAGTTGTTGAATTTTTGAGTGTTACACCATTTGCTCATCACCGTGGGGATTGGAGCTTAAAGGATGGTAGAATGGTTGTGGAGAGCGATACTGACTGCGCATCTTTTACTGGACATTATTATATGAGAGATGCCATTATTCGTGCTGTTATCACGCCGACAGAAGGGCATCATCACGCATTGGTATTCCGTGCACTTGGAACACAGAGGTATTATCAGGTAGGCTTTAATGGCAAAGGAAAAGCAGCGTTACAGTTAAATAATTTTGGTTTACAATCTTTGAAAACCATCAATTTTGACTGGCAGCTTGGGGAAAGCTATACATTCGAGGTTGAAGTGCGTGGGAGCGAGATTCAGTTCTCCGTAAATGGTGAAAAAGTGCTGCAGCATAATGATGATACTTTAGATCATGGGATGATTGGATTTGCTTTATCCGAAGCAGGGAAGTGTATGTTTGAAAAAGTAAGTGTAATGCCTTGATGTTGTTTGGATCATTGAAAGTTTAATGAAGCCCTTGCTTTAATTATTTGGAAAAAAGAAGGTATAATGAGAATATAGGATATTTAGATTATTTATTAAGTACTTCTCTATAGGTGCATCATATAGTGAACTATTTCCCGGACCGGACGTTTATTCTAAAAGCTCGCAAATTGGCTATTTGATATACAGTTGTAGTAGAGTCAGGGCTTTTAGCTAGAGTGATTACGGAGTTTTGAACTAACATTAGAGGTATAGTAAAGTGCTTGTTTTATTGCAGTAAACAAATGGATTTTCGTAACCTACCAAGAGAGTTCTTTTTTAGTGATAAAAGTCTTGCTTGAGGCTCTAAAAAATTTTGTAAAGAATGTAGGAGAAGTGCTGTGAATAATAAAAAAAAGATAACTATTAGAGATATAGCCAAAGAATCTGGTGTCTCTGTAGCTACCGTGTCACGCTATATTAACAAAGTAAGTTACACTAGCTTAGAAACGGAAAAGAAAATTCAAGGGGTGTTAGATAAATTTGATTTTACACCTAATGCGGTTGCACGTGGTTTAGCAAAACAGAAGACGAACACCATTGCATTTGTCACTCCTGATATTAGAAACCCTTTTTTCCCTGAACTGGTTAAGTCGGTTGAATCTGTTTCGAAAAATAGGGGTTATAGTCTGTTGTTAATCAGCACCAATGAGCATGATTTAAAAAGAAAAGACTTTTGGAACAATTTAAAAAGCCGTTATATTGAAGGACTTATTCTGGCAGAATCAGAAACAAGCGAGGAAGTAACGAATCATTTAAAAGGGTTAGACATCCCTTTTGTTCGTATCGATAGAGCGGTACACTTAGATGAAAGCAATTCAGTTAGTGTTAATAACTTCGAGGGTGCTAGACTAGCTGTCAATCACTTAATTGAAGTAGGCTGCAAAAAAATTGTCCACATTAGTGGACCTAAAAGCTTTTTTCCAGCACAAGGGAGGATAAAAGGATACCTAAATGTGATGGAAGACAAAGGTTGGGAAGAGATCATTTATGAAGGGGATTTCACCCTTGAAAGTGGAAGGAAACAAACCGAAAAGCTCTTGAAAGAACAACCGGATGTAGATGGAATTTTCTACGCCAATGACCTAATGGCTATCGGCGCCTTAAAGGCATTTAAAAATTTGGGGGTAAATGTTCCAAAGGATATAGCGATCATTGGGTTTGATGGCATTCAATTAACCGAAATAGTTAGCCCTGAGATAAGTACAATCAGTCAGCCCATAAATAAAATAGGTGAAATCGCAACAAACAGTTTGATCTACAAAATCGAAAACCCTAACCAGTCTATGAACCAAAATGTGTTACTCGACGTAAAATTAATTAAACGAGAGAGTACCCAGAGATAATTAGGTCTGACTCATTTTATATTATCGCAGTTAGTGGTGGGTATTTTAAATAATGAAAGAAAAAAACTAGAATAGGAAAAAGGGGGAAAGTAAGATGTATAGGGTGATATATTCTTATTTCGACTTCTTCCCCAAAGAAATCATGTTAATGTAACTTGTATTAATAGTGAAGAATGTTATCTCAATCGACAGAAGACTTACTCATTAGATAGTTATATTAAAGAAAGATGATGTCGAACGGACATCATCTTTCCAATGAATTGGATGGTTAGTTATTATTTTCCTGCATGAAATAAATGGACAGTAAACGTTAAGAGTTTTGTTTTAAAAAAATCGAGGTGCCAAACAAGGTGCCATCTTTCTTTTGGAGAAAAACGGCCAGTTTAGCTTCATAAGGTATTGCGCTCTTTCACTTCGCATTGGATTCGCAACTGGGGACAGCGGTGGACTTTACGATCAATCTCCATATAAATCCTCTATATCCCCACTTTTTCTTTTCATTCTCTTTATAACTCAAATTTTTAACCCCTTGAAAACCTCTGGTGAAAATTTATTTTCACGTAACTCCTCTTCATACTTGTTCTAGACAATTCAAGTATAAAAGAATTGGATGTTTGTATTTTTTTTATGCCTAATAAATTGTGGGAGAAACCCAACAAATATAGAGCATGAAAAAAGCCATGTCTGAAAGTATCAGAAATGGCTTTTAAATCAATATGGAGAATAGGGGGCTCGAACCCCTGACCTCTACGCTGCCAGCGTAGCGCTCTCCCAGCTGAGCTAATTCCCCTTAAGTATCTTACTCAAGGTACAAGAAAGATTATAGCTTTTTTCTTTCGTTGATGCAAGAGGGAAATATAAAAAGATTGAAGATCACTTTCCTTAAAAGTTTTAACCTATTTAGAATAGCTGATCAGAATATGTTTAATTCTTCAAAGGAAAGCATATATATTTAAATACCCAGAAAATAGGGAACATCTATTAATACATAAATACGGATATAGAAATTAGGGGAGAGAAATGAAGGAAATTATATTTGCTTATGTCGACTTTGATGTACTGATCAAACTGAGCTTTGCTGCTTTAGCAGGTATCATAATAGGCTTAGAAAGGGAACTTAAGGGGAAACCGTTTGGGTTGAAAACCTGCTTAATTGTTTCTGTTACAGCTTGTTTGTTAACCGTTGTATCTTATGAGTCCTCATTTTTGTATTCTAAAGCATATTCTCGCCCAATGGATCCTGGCCGTATTCCTTCATATATACTGAGCGGGATCGGCTTTTTGGGTGCTGGTGTAATCTTAAGAAGAAGTAATGAAGCTATATCAGGCTTAACGACAGCAGCTTTGGTATTTTCATCGGCAGCAATAGGGATAACAATCGGGGCAGGGTTTTATTTTGAAGCATTGACAGGTGTTATCTTTATCTTTACTGGGGTAAGAATTATCCCTTATTTTTTTGAAAAGCTTGGCCCGAAAAGGCTAAAGCTTATCGAATTTAAAGTAAGAATTTGTGCAGAAAACAATACCGACTTAACTAGATTACTAAAAGAAATGCGGGGGAAACAGCTAGAAATAAGACGAGTTAAAGTTAAGGAAGAACGAGATGATATTGTCATTAGCTGTATTGTACAAACTGACAAAAATACTTACGCAACAGAGGTTTTTTATCTAATAAAGAAATTTTCAGGCGTTGTCAGAGTTGAAGTTGAGAATATGGAATGAAATTTACACAGACCAAGATCTCCTAGGTCTGTGTTTTTTATTGGCAAAAGGGTACTTTGCTTTCGAACACTTCTGTGGACTGTATATTTACAGTCACAAAGGAAATCGCTGAAAATTTAATAATTTAATGGGAAAATGAAATAAATCCAGTGTAGAATAATGGTATCTAACATCTTCTCAGAAGATTTTTAAGGAGAGAATACTCATGGAGACGCCTAAAGTAAATCCATATGTAGCAATTGGAATCGGAGTAATCGCCGTCTCCACCTCTGCTATATTAGTTAAAGTTTCTTCTGCGCCAGCTGGAGTTATTGCTTTTTACCGTTTGTTATTTTCAGTTTTACTGATGCTCCCAATTTTTTTAGTGAAATATACACCGGAACTGCGGCTAATTACCAGACGCGATTGGTTATTCTCAATTATTGCTGGTGTTTTTTTAGCGTTTCACTTTATCCTTTGGTTTGAATCATTGAACTATACCTCAGTTGCCAGTTCTACGGTCCTCGTTACTTTGCAGCCGCTATTTGCATTTGCGGGAACTTATCTTTTTTTTAAAGAGAAACTAACTAAAAAAGCGCTGGTTAGCGGAGGAATTGCTATTGGGGGCAGCGTTATAATTAGCTGGGGTGATTTTAAAATAAGCGGCATTGCTTTATTTGGAGATTTCCTCGCCTTGGCCGCTTGTGCACTCGTTACAGCGTACTTATTATTTGGGCAGACTGTAAGACAAAGAATTTCATTAGTTACATATACTTTTGTTGTTTACAGCATTAGCACAATTACTCTGTTTTTTTATGTTTTAGCTGTACAGGAACCGTTTATTTCTTACCCCACTGCAGACTGGGTCTACTTTTTTCTGCTAGCGCTGGTTCCTACCCTGCTTGGTCATACCTTATTCAACTGGTCACTTAAATGGTTAAGTACTTCTACGATATCAATGGCAATTTTATTTGAACCAATTGGAGCCGCTTTTCTGGCCTACTACTTATTAAATGAACACTTAGTTTGGACTCAGATCCTTGGGGGGAGTGTAGTTATTGCTGGGATTACTATCTTCTTAGTGGATGAAAGAAAATTAAAACGAAGGGAACGACTGTTAGGGGAAGAGGGCTGAAAGGATTAAAGAAATCAGACCCTTTAAAATAAGGATAATAAAATTAAGTGGGGATCCAGCCTTTCTTCTATGTAAAGAAGTTTCCTTGGGCTGATCCCACTTGGGTTCAGAGGGCTGTATGCCTTTTAAATAAATGCATATGTGAGACCAGAGAATACAAAGGCTGAAACAACACTGAAAATAAAAGTGCCTCCATAAACCTTTTCATCGGAATTTGCCATTCGTATTCCTTCAATATAAGAATACACAAATAAAAACACAGCCATTATAAAGGCTAGATATAAGGAGAATGTCTGCAATGTAAATCATCACCTTTCTATATGGTAGCTTGTCCATTTTACTATATGAAGAATTTAAATCAGCTATGACTACTTTTTTTTGTATTTTAGGGTTGGATTTCAGGCTATGTTGGATCTGAAAAGGGTGTATTCAAAAATATTTTCAAAACTATATTGCAAACATGTTTTATCCATGGTATATTTATTTTTCCCTGTTACGGGAATACGCGTTACGATCTAAACAATGTCAATTTGCAAAAAGAAATATTGAAAAAATAATTGACGCACACACATTAACGTGTTATATTATTAAAGTCGCTTCTGAGCGGCACACCAATTAAATTGTTCTTTGAAAACTAAACAAACAAGCGTCAACAAACAATATTTATAGTGACTTCAATTATGAAGATCACTAGCCAACGTTTTAAATTATGAGCTAAACTCATACTCTTTTTTGGAGAGTTTGATCCTGGCTCAGGAC
>NZ_JABUNR010000017.1 GCF_013343715.1 Mesobacillus harenae | reverse complement strand
GTCCTGAGCCAGGATCAAACTCTCCAAAAAAGAGTATGAGTTTAGCTCATAATTTAAAACGTTGGCTAGTGATCTTCATAAATGAAGTCACTATAAATATTGTTTGTTGACGCTTGTTTGTTTAGTTTTCAAAGAACAATTTAATTTATTGCGACGCCTAGAAGCGACTTTATAAATATAACATGTTGTTTTTTAAAAGTCAACAACATTTTTAATTCTTAGTCACTCGGTAGAAGCGACGTTTAATAATATAACATGCTCATTAATCTATGTCAACTATATTTCTTCCAAACAGTCCACGATAACTCCCTGCTTAACTCATTGGCTTTTTGTTTGCTGCGATGGCATATACTTTATACATTCATTGGCGGGGGCCACTCGTTTAAAAAGCGAAAATAATATTTGATAACGTTCCCGCATTGTTCTTTTAATTCTGCCGTCAATTCTCTCATCATTTAAATCATATAAGATCTCATCCATCTCTCGCTTCAGTAAGTATTCAATTTCTTTTGCTTCCTTTTCATTAATCATTATTCCAAGCATAAAAACACTCCTTGAAGTTGATAGTTATCGTAGTCTTTCCAAACAACTATCCTTTTATAAATTTTATTCGGCATATCTTTTTAAATTGGACATAGAAATTAGACTAGGAGTGTATTGGACGAGGTGAGAGAAGATGAATTTTTTTTATGTGCTGAATGGAAAAACCATTAAACAAGTTTTCATTGTGATTATTGCTGCACTTTTTACTTCCTGGTATCTGTACATTGAAAATATTGTACAACTTCCTGCTTTTTCAACGAAAGATGGACCAAAAGCGGTATACAAAGGAGATGAAGACTTAGCGTTAACTTTTAATATTGGCTGGGGGGATGAAAAGGCTGAACCGATTCTTGATGTTTTAAAAGCAGAAAAAGTCCAGACAGCAACTTTCTTCCTTGCAGGAGCTTGGGCAGAACGACACCCTGATCTCGTTAACAGAATTGTAAAAGAAGGATATGAAATCGGAATGCTCGGTTATGAGTATAAGGATTACTCTGAACTTGAGGAGTCTAAAATTAGACAGGATATGCTAAGGGCACAAGATGCCTTTAAAAAATTAAATGTGAAAAATATTGAACTGTTACGGGCACCCACGGGACATTTTGATCAGAAGACCCTAAAAATCGCCGAGCGACTCGGGTACACAGTCGTACATTGGAGCCTAGACTCTAAAGACTGGACTAATCCTGGTGTTGAGAAGATTGTCAGCAATGTTAAGAATGCAAAAAAGGGTGATATTATTTTAATGCATGCCTCCGACTCAGCTAAACAAACAGCAAGCGCTTTGCCTCTTATTTTTAAAGAACTAAAAAATAAAAATCTTGATTTGGTAACAGTGTCTGAAATGCTTGCTAATGCTGAAGCGAAATCCAAAGAAATAAAATAACCGTCCATTAAGCTTTGGACGGTTTTTTTTGTATCTTCTGTCGTTCAAGGGCAGACTTGTTATTTAGCTTATGAAGGATTAACATTTGATAAGCGTTGCATGCGAGCAGCGGGATCAGCATCAAATATAACCATCCTGATTCATTAACTCTAAGAACGGGAACCCATTCAATAACTGTGACGACGACCATAAAAAATAAAGCAGGGATAAACGCCTCTTTATTAGTCTGTCTCGCTTTGAGAAAGGCGACAATCAAGCCAACAGCTAAAACAAGTAAAGCTAAACCAATATAACCAAAGATACCCTCGCCTGGTTCTGCAAACGCACTGAATCGAAGGTAAACAAGGTCAAACAACACGAATGCAATGATTACAACCTGAACCCAATTCCATAGATAGACCGATTTGAATATCCCTAATCCAAAACGGTGAATCGTTAAGTAAGCAAAAAAACCCATCTGGCTTAGTATACTAAATATAAGTCCGATACCAATTAACCATAGGAGAACCGATAAAATCTCCATTATGTTGAAGTTGACGAAGATTGGTTTAAATTCGTCCCAACGAATGATAAATCCTGCGATACTAGTTGTGATTCCGCCTACAAGCAGCGTAGACAAAAATAAATTTACCCAGTTACGGCTATTCACCTTTTTTCCCCCGAATCATAAAGCAGCATATAGCGCTCTTTAAGAATAAAACTCCCCTCTGATTGTACCAACCAGTAATAGAAAAATCTAGCCATTCTGTTTTAAACGTATAATTTTCCCCGTTTTTCTTATCCTAATATTGAGGATTGTTTGCGAAAGGGGATTATAATATGTACAAGAACCTACCATACTGGCTCCTCCCCGTATTCCTTGTGTTTGTACTGTCTGGCTGTGCTCAAACTGAAGCAAGCGGACCACAGATGGATTATGAAGAAACAAAGAAGATGGTTGTCGATATTTTGAAAACAGATGATGGAAAAAAAGCCGTAGAAGAGATCATGGCAGATTCATCCGTTAAAGAACAGCTAATCATGGATAATGCTGTTGTTTCAGACACCATTCAAAAGACACTAACTTCAAATAAGGGCACAGAGTTTTGGAAAAAGTCATTCGAAGACCCAAAGTTTGCAGAAAGCATGGCAAAGGGCATGCAGTCAGAACATGAAAAGCTAATAAAGGATTTAATGAATGACCCTGCATATCGAGGAATGCTCATTGAGGTATTGAAGGATCCGGAATTGGAAAAAGAATTTGCTGATTTAATGGAGAGCAAAAGGTATAGGGAGCATATGCAAACCGTGATTACTGAAACCTTTGAAAGTCCTATATTTAAAGCTAAGCTACAGGATTTAATGGTGAAAGCTGCTGGAGAAATACAAGCAGGAGAAGAAGCAAAAGAAAAAGAATAGGGACATTAGCAAAAGGTTTAAAAAGGTACTAAGTAAAGCGCAAGCGCCTTGAACAGCCCTGATAAGCGCTGGAGGGGACAGGAGGTGAAGTCGTTCTTTGACTTCATCAGCTGGACCGAAGCACTCGAGGGGCTAGGCGCTGAAGCTAGACAGTAGTCAATGCCCCAAATTTTATACTTTCTTATCAAAAAAGCCTCTCCAGGTTGGAGAGGCTTTTTTAGCTATTCTAAAATCGCAACGATTTTCTGTGCCATATTTGTATAAATTGCGCCTAATTTGTGATCTTCTTGATATACAGAGGGAGCAAAATCATCTTCGTTCCAATCCGGCTGGGATAATGGAAGTCTGCCAAGCAGGTCTGTATTCAGCTCTTCAGCGAGCTTTTCTCCGCCGCCTTTTCCAAAGACATACTCTTTTTCACCTGTTAGTTTACTTTCAAAGTAGGCCATGTTTTCGATAACACCTAAAATTTCATGTTCAGTCCTCAATGCCATTGCACCTGCACGGGCAGCTACGAAGGCAGCAGTAGGGTGCGGGGTTGTGACAATGACTTCTTTACAAGCTGGAAGCATTGTATGAACATCTAAAGCGACATCTCCAGTCCCCGGTGGCAGATCTAATAGAAGGTAATCCAGTTCTCCCCACTCCACCTCATTGAAAAAGCTGTTCAGCATTTTTCCAAGCATTGGTCCGCGCCAAATAATCGGAGCATTATCCTCAACAAAGAATCCCATTGAGATAACTTTTACCCCAAACCTTTCAACTGGAAAAATCCTTTCCCCTCGTACGACTGGGCGTTGAGTTATTCCCATCATATCAGGAACGCTGAAACCGTAGATATCAGCATCAACCAGTCCTACCTTTTTTCCAAGACGAGCAAGAGAAACAGCAAGGTTTACCGAAACAGTCGACTTTCCGACACCGCCTTTACCACTAGCAACTGCAATAAAGGTTGTTTTGCTGCCAGGAGACAACAGACTGTCTGTTTCTTCTGCTTTTTCAACTTGGTGCTTGGCCAATTCTTCCGCTGGCAGTTCAGAAAATCTTAATCCTACTGATTTAGCACCATTTTCTTTTAACAGGTTAACAATTTGTGTTTGAAGCTGAAGCTGTTCTGCCGTACCTGTTTTAGCTAAGGCAATCTTAACGCTTACATGGTTTTTCTCCTCTTTAATTGAGATTTCAAGTACAGCATTTACTTCTCCAAGTGTTTTATGTAAAAATGGCTCTTTAAGATCGTTTAATAGTCCTCGAACTTGCGTTTCAGTTAACATTACAGCACCACCCTTTATATTGTTCAATTCATCATAAGTATAACATAGCCGGTTTAAACGACACTGTTATACAAATCACACTTTTTTCATTTACTCCTTATTATAAACATAATAATCATACAGATAAAAGGTGCAAGCCTTAAGTCCGGCAATGTAACCTCAATAGAAAGAAAGTTCTCTTATAAAAAAGAGAAGGTGAATACACTCACCTTCCTGTCTTTCGCTCATTAGTGAAGTAGCGCAAAACACCCTGATAAACAGAGGCAGCAACTTTTTCTTGATAGTCATCTCTTTTTAACAACTGCTCTTCCTCCGGGTTGGAAAGAAATCCGATTTCAACCAGCACCCCAGGTTTATTTGTATTTTTTAATAGGTAGATGTTATTAGCTGCTTTTGCTTTTCGATCTGTGTTTCCTAAATTCCTGCGAAGCTCGTCTTGAACGAACTTAGCCGCCCTTTTACTTTCTGGAAATTGGGTTGAGTAAAAGGTCTGAGCTCCTCGCCATCTCGATGAGGGAATGGCATTTAAATGCATTGTTATAAATAAATCTGCATCGGATTCATTTAGTTTTTCAAGGCGCCTCTTTAAATCCTGTACTTTTCTTCGACTATACCCCTTCAACCCTGCATCTGCAAGATCAATATCTGTTTCCCTTGTCATTAAAACAAGCGCACCTTGCTGCTGAAGATAATCACGCAGTTTAAGCGATACACTCAGTGAGATATCTTTTTCAAAACCGCCCTTATTTCCAGCTCCTGGATCAACACCTCCATGTCCAGGGTCGATGTATATCACCATCCCCGTCAAAGGAAGGTTCCACGATTCCCAAGAATTTTCGTCATCAAAGTCTTGTTGCAGCAAAAAAAACAATATGACTAGCCCAATGGCAAATAAACTTTTTTTGTATCTGTTCCTCACAGCCCTTTCATCCTCCCCAGCTCGTCCGCTATGCTATTTCAATATATGGGCTTAGCTGGGTGTTTAGAACAGATTAGTGCATCTTCAATTTGTACCGCTTCTCTCCTCTTTGATAGCCCTCTCTCCACCAGCTGTCAACGTATTGTTCACAAAGATAGTAAAGAGATTCACTCTGAATGCCCTCATCTCCACCTGCCCAATATAGGAAGAAGTTATAAAGTGTATCCACGATATGTTTCTCCTCTTTATGGCACCGTTCTCTAGCCTCATTCATTGCCTCACCATAATATCCGAACCGGCTAAATTTCGCCCCTAGGAGATAGGCTTCAATTGCTACATCATAACAAGCCTCTTCAATGCCCTCATTCATAACCAAACTGGATGTCAGCCTGCTGGATCCAAAGTAATGACGAACGCGTTCTTTTAGTATTTTTATCGATAATTCGCGGAGAATTGACCGCTCGTATTTAATTTGTTTTTCTCTTTTCTTCTCTTTAAAGGTAGTTATTACATTCAATATACTCTCACCCCTTAAAGGGTAGTTTCTGACCTTCTTGAAAGAGAAATACAAGCATTCCCGCCGTTTCATTTTCCAATTTCTCCGGCACTTTCCTGAAACAAAAGCGGAAGTGGCTTGTCCAGCCCCGACAAGCGCCGGAGGACCTGAGGGTGAAGTCGCTTTTTGACTTCATCAACAGGGCCGAAGCGACCTCGAGGGGCTAGCCGCTGAAGCTGGATGAAACAAAAACGGAAGCGGCTTGTCCAGAAACGAGCCAACTGGAGACTCCGACAAAAGAAGCGCTTTTTGCTTCTGCCAGAGGAGTTGAAGTTGGCCGAGCTTCTAGCCGCTTGAGCTGGATGAATATAAAAGCGGAAGCGGCTTGTTAGTCCCGACAACTTTTATTGCGAACCGGCTGTTTAACTTCGACAAACTCTTGAGAATATGAAGGTGAAGTCGATCTTTAACTTCATCTGCAAGGTCGAAGCGACTTTAGGAGTTAGGAGGCGTAATTGGAAGAGCGTTTGAGGACCTGAGGGTGAAGTCGGTTTGATTTTAAAATCTATTCGTTGAGTAAATTAGGCCATACGAGAGTAACCTCCTCTTAATGAAAATCAGAAAAAATATCGGTAAATATGTTTGGTGGTCAGAATGTGGTCAAAATAACCTATGCTTGTTTAACTAAAGGGTGCTTATGTTTAAGATCAGCTGCCAAACCAGGCAGGTTAGTGAAATTAGTGAATATTAGTTTCGGTTAATGAAACATTTAATTGGAATAAATCGTAAGTATGATAATTAGTTTATGTAAAGAATTAACTGAGAATATAAGGTTGCCATAAGGGGGAGGAGATATTTTATGAATAACGATGACGATAAGAAACAATCAGAAAATAATATAGGTAGAAGCAAAAGTGAACGATTTTGGGATATGTTTATTACAGGTGGTTGGTCTTCTTTTGAGAAAGAGTGGAAAAATTCAAAGAGTTCATTGCATATAATCTTTATGTTTTGGTCCCTATTTTAACGGCAGGTATCATTGTACTATTAGCAATAGTGGCAAGTAATATATTTAATTAAACCTAATAGATTTAACTGCAATTAAAATAACGAGTAGTGAATATATGTTCTTAAAGCACTTTTTTGTAGAACTTCTTATTAAAGTAAAGGGACAGGTTAGTTTAACAAAGGTTTTTGATTTAATGCGATTAACAATTCGATATCATAACAACCTCTTTGCTTCTCCACAAAGAAAGTAGCATAAATTTTATAAACTACTTCTGTACATACTAAGAAAAAAGTAGAGGAGTCTTGAGTGAAAATGGAGCATAATCCAAAGCTTATATGTTCAGAAATTGCAGCATTGTGGAGTGCTTATATGCAGAATTCAATGTCCTATTGTATAGTTCAGCATTTTGCCAATGTAAATGAAGATGCAGATAGTAGGGACATTATTCAAACCGCTTTAACAAATTGTAATTTTGTTGTAAACGAAGTTAAACAGATATTTGAAAAAGAACATCATGCAATACCTATTGGATTCACACATAAAGATGTAAACTTAAATGCGAGTCGAGTATATTCAGACCTTTTTACCTTACGGTATATTAAATACATGGCTGCCGCTGGAACGGCAGCGGCGGCAGCTTTCCTCGAAGTATTGGCACGAAACGATGTGAGAGAATTTTTTTCGAAAACTTCCGAGATGTTTATGAAACTATACAATGATACTTGTGACTTACTTTTAAAAAAAGGTGCATTTATCCGTTCACCTACCATAGCTCCAATGGAAAAAGCTGAATACCTTCAGGGTGAATCATTTTTATCAGGGTTAATAGGTAGACATCGTCCTTTAACTGCCATTGAACTAGCCCATATTTGTAAAAATACTGAAACAAATTCTATTGGAAGAACATTTATAGTCGGGTTTTCCCAAACTGCTCAATCACCTGAAGTTAGACAATATATGGAGAGAGGTGCAGAAATAGCAGCTAAGCATGAAACTGTGTTTAGACAAATATTAGTAGAGGATGGAATGCCATTACCAAGTACATGGGATTCAACAATCTCACAATCAACTGATGCACCTTTTTCAGATAAGTTAATGATGTTTCAAGCCAATAGTCTAACTGCCCTTAGCGTAGCTGGTTATGGGGCAGCTATTGGTGGAAGTCTTAGAAAGGATTTAGGTGGACATTACACAAGGCTAGTGGCTGAAATACTTCAATATGCAAATAATGGTGTTAAATTGATGATTGAAAACAGATGGATGGAACAACCTCCGCAAAATATAGACAGAGAAGCATTAAGAAACAGAACTGTTTAATGGTAAGCGATAGTAACTAAGACAGTGATTTGCTTTTGCGAATCACTGTCAATTTTGTTATACAGATAACTGATTTTTTATTATACCCAGTGACACTTTAAATTTCATTTGTTTGGGAAATATTGTGATGGATTTCACTTAAACTAAAGGATGCAATAGTTGAAGGTTAAGATCGCTGCGGCTATCATTAATATCAACTGGTTATCATTGGAATTGAATATCTATATTAAGAAGTCGGTAAGGCTGCCTTTTTAAAATTAGAAATTATATAACTGAATAAAAAGGGCAAGGAATATAAGTGAGAAAAAGGCGACCTAAATTTAATTTGTAAGAAATTAGGAGGATTCTTATGTTAGTAAATTTTAAAGATAAGAGAGAACCCGTTTTCTTTTACCGACAAGATTATTCAGATAGATCACCCATCCTTTCATTGGTTAAGGAAAAAGCTCCATTCAGTATTTTTCTTGACCCTTAAGGAGAGGAGCGAGTCATTGGAAGGTTTCATCAATGTGAATACACTATCGAAATCAATAACTTTGCGTTAAGGGAAAGTTTGAGTGTTAGTATAGACTGCGAAGAAAATACTGTAAAGTATTTGAAGCTGTAGCTATGGAACCTGTTATTAAACTAAATGAGGGCAAGAGTTAGAGATAGAGATCGCTTCGGCGGTCCTTTTTTGCTTATTGTGCTAACGGGGCAGAATAGTAAGGAAGCAAATATCCTTATTTCCTATAATAAATCACATTATTTAAAAGATGTTGCTATGGGATTCTCGATTTGTAATAAATAGATAAAAAAGGATGACTAAAAAAATTCCTGATGCGAAACCTTTTGAGCCATCATCTTAATAAACTAACAGTTTGGAAATTTAAATTGGTACAATTTGACCTCTAATCTCACCTGAGGGATTTTGTTCAGTATGAGCATTAACATAAGTTAATTCTTGTTCCATGAATTTTAATAAATCTTCTACAGTTTCTATACCTACGTCATTTTCTACAATATCGTCATCCTTAATAATTCCTGTAACAACACCTCTTCTTGTCGTAATACCATTTTGTTCCTCAAGCGTTTCTAAGTCAGCACCAAAAAGAAATACTACTATAGGTCCATTTTCACCACGTCTTCCAAAGTGGATATGTGCTTGAACAAAGTTTTTTATGTTTTCAACTTCTAGTGCAAACTTTATCTTAGTTCTTTTTTTATTAGCTACAAATTTTGCAAAACCAAAAGCATTAGTTTCTACAGAAGGGACTTCGTTTTCACCTTTTAATCTTGCCTTAAAGAATTTTAGCATGTCAATCACCTTTCTTTCATGTATTTAATACAGTCTATGAAAGGTAATTTTGATTTGTATAGGTGGGGTAACTAAAGAACTTTTAGTTTAAATAATTGAAATGAAAATAAAAATAATTGTGTAAATTAGCGCTTTATTGCAGCAAAAAAAATGTTAATAACTATTAGAATATATCAAGAGTTTACTTAAGCTAACGGGTTCTTTAGTCCGGGTAGGATTAAGATACTTTTTTGCTGAAATCTTTATTGAACTAACGAAGCAGGATAAGAAATAAAGAAAGCTTTCCTTAATTCTTTTTATGAAAAAAAAGTCTGTCCTTGTATTTATAATTATAAACACGGTCCATTTGGATAAACTATTTTAGACAAATTACAGGAGGTATTTATATGGAAACCAGCGACCATAAAACCAAGATAAGTGCATCTGAACTCGCAAACCTGTGGACACAATATATTAATGACAGCTTAGCCCGTTGTATGTTTCGCTATTTTCTTAATCATGTTCAGGATAAAGATATTATTCAGGTGCTACAATATGCCCTTGAACTAACTGAAATACACCTTCAAAAGGTTGAAGAATTTTTAACAACAGAAGGTTATCCAATACCAAAAGGATTTACAGATGAAGATGTTACCGTAGAAGCACCTCCTTTATTTACTGATACCTATATAATTGTTTACCTTCATATCATGGCTATTCACGGATTGACTAGATACGCAGGTGCAATAGGCAATGTCATTCGGGAAGATCAGAGGAAATACTTTATTGGAGTTATTTCTGAAACGTTGGAATTGTATGATAAGGCGTCTAAAGTCCTTACAGATAAAGGAATTATTAGCAGACCACCTAGTTTTAACAATCAACAGAAAGTTGAGTTTATAAAGAAACAAAATTTTTTAGTAGGTTGGTTAGGAAAACGCAGACCAATAAGTGCAGTAGAAATAAGTGGTACCTTTCTTAATTTGCAGAAAACAATGACAAAGATTGTTCTAGAATTAGCATTCAGTCAAGTGGTTAAGTCTAAAGAAGTTAGAAAATATATGGAAAGGGCTAGGTCACTCTGCAACGACCACTTTAAAATCCTATCTTCAATGTTAATTGAAGAAAATTTACACATTCCTAGGACATTTGAGTCAGAGGTGACTGATTCAACAATTCCGCCTTTTTCAGATAAGCTTATGATGTTTCATGTATCATCACTACTCTCTTCTGCTATTGGTTATTACGGTGAGGCAATGGCAATAAGCCAACGAAGGGATTTAGCAGCTGATTACGCAAAAATGATTGCAGAGATTGGATTGTTAGCTGAAGACGGCATGAATCTATTAATAGAAAATGAGTGGATGGAACAGCCCCCTCTAGCAACAGATCATGAGGACTTGGCAAAAAATAAATGATGTAAGGAGATGGAAAAAAAAGATAAAATAATTGAGAGTATTTTGTGGAGCATAGCCTTGCCTGGCTTTTCACAAATATTAAATGGTCGGCTTATAAAAGGCTTTTTATTTATTGGAATGGAGTTTGTTATCAACGTAATGGCAAACTTTAATGAAATTATACGTATGAGTTTTATTGGAGATATAGAGGGTGCGGTTTCACAAACAGATTATCAGTGGCTTATGTTTTATCCCTGTTTATACTTCTTTGCGATGTGGGATGCCTTTAAAGATGCAGGAGGAGGAAAAAACCCTTATTCCTATCTTCCCTTCTTTTGTTCCGCATTCCTTGTGACTGTAGGAATTATGTATTCAGCACAAGCGAAAGTTTTTGGGATATTATTGGGGTCGGTGTGGTTTCCTATGTTGTGTGTTATGCCTGGATTAATACTAGGTTTTTTTCTAAAAAGAGTATTAAAATGACATCAAGGATAAACCAATTGTTTATCCTTTTAATTTTTTCTTCAACTTACTGGTGCAGTAATGAATTGAGTACTGGGTACTCGTTATAAAAGGTTACATAGGGATTTTTAAAAGCAACATTTTTTACTTATGATAGGAAAATTGTGAACGATTTCACTTAAACGGGTGCGATAGTTTAACAAGAAATCAACATTCTACTTTAACAGAGTATTTTTAAGAGAATTCGATTTTATCCGTTAATTAGGATTGATTGCTGATCAGTTTTTTCATTGACAATTAGTCAATCCCCTATAAATCTACTGACATAATCGTTTGTCCTAAATAACTCCACTGTCTTTCCCTATTAAAACCAAGTTAAAAAGAAACAGCACTCGCCAGATGGTGGAGTGCTGTTTTAAATATGGATGTCATTTCATCTTATGTTGAGTATATGGACACTTTAATGGAATGATGATCAGAGTAGTTTTTCCTAACCTATAACTAAGTACATATTGCCATATACCTTAATTAGCTGTGCAAACTTCCCCTCAGCCAAGGACGAGGGCGATAGGGACCAATTGGGATTTGGATTAGGCTGGTCTTTCCTTGTTGATCCATTTTATAAAGTTCATCACTCAAATTCGCGTCAAATCCAAGAAGCGGGTGCCCTCCCATCCCGAGAGCTGATGCAGCCAAAAGCAATCGTTGCACGAGCATGCCTGCTTCCATCTGTTGGATTCGGTAGCCCCTGTATCCTAGTTCTGTTTTATAGAATTCCTTGTCACCAGCCACATGCAGGCAAAGTGGTACCTGGAGCAAATTCACATTATCCAGAGACATTCCAGTCTGCAAATGGAGTCGATGGTCTCCTGGGCATATTTCTCTTAACGTGTGTTCTGTGCTGTCATAATAATACGCCCCATTTGAAATACCTTCAACATTATATAAACAGCTGTAAATTGTTACACGAGGGACGTTACTCCTATATGCTTCATCCAAATCATTTCGGTATGAAAAAGAAGCCGTTGCTTCTAGGAAAAGGGTGGCCAGTTGTTGTTGACTCACCATCCCCAAAACGAAATCCATGTCGGGAGAAAACCGGTTTCCGCAGGCCTCGGCTAGATCATACGACAGGGGCTCTTTATGAGGCAATGCCACCGCGGGATCCACACGTTCCACAATTCCCCTCCCCTCGATCACCCGAAATGACCATGTGGAATCCAGCTTAGAAGCTTCGTTCATCGCAGTTATCATCGGATATTCTTTGACACTAAGTGACCTCTCGAAATGTTCTGGTTGAATCGTTGGCAGCTCTTGTCTCAATTCCTCCGATCTAACATTTTCGTAAAGGTCCCTTCCGTTAGTAGACCAGATGGTGGCTTCCACCGATAGTGGGATTACACTATATACGCTCTCCTCCTGTTCGGATAGTCCAAGCAGATGATTGATTGCGGTATCAAGAAATTGAAAGTACACCCCTGAGGCGAAGCCAAACCGTTTCGCTACCTCCATTAACTGTCCAATCAGCACACCAGCATCCAACCCTTGGAGTCGGTACGCAAAGTTGTTGTATTTAAAGAAATTTTTCCAAACCATTGTCGACACAAAGACAATACCAAAACACGAGGAGATGTCACACCGATTGCCCAGAGCCCTGGCTAAATAGGAATCGAAATTCCCTTCCCGCAGCAATACCAGGCTATGGTGTGCTACATCATAATGGTAGACTCCATCAGGGAGTCCCTCTACCTTCAAATACACGTACAATTCGTTAGGGTACAACGCTCCACCAGAAGGAGCAAACCGCCGATACGACTGCAAAGGGTAGGAATCTTGCTCTGTGGAATCCAATGGAAAGACTGATTGGCTCAATTGAGTAAAACCGAATACATACCAGAGAAAATGACCGACTCTATTAAGGTCCAGTCTTGCGGGAGGTTCTCCTCCAGTAAGCGTCAGCGGTACTTCCGTGGACAATGGAACAACCGGTAATCCACGGTAGAGTTTATATGCAAGCGGTGCATCCTCCCAATCCGCTTCCCAGTTCGGCTGATTTGCCTTATCAATATCAAAATGCAAATTGTGCAGAAATTCTTCCAGACTCATCCTCTACCTCCTAATCACTGCTTAAGGAAACGGATGCGGATGTGGATTGAGTTGTTCTGATGTCAATGGTTTATTCGTATACCCAAGCTCCATAGGGACTCGGAGTACCCTCTCAAGCCCTGTCAGGCGGGTAAGGTGATGCCCGAATGTCATCGGCAGCATCCCCGGAATCAGTACTTTTACGCAATACAATCCGTTTCGTATCGTTTCCGGTGTCGTCTGGTTTACTATAAATACTTCAAGGTTTAACTGACGGAACACCTGAAGGATGTCTTGCAAATCATCGGTAAGATCCGTATGATTCGACTTCCACTTAAACTCCTCTTTAAAAGTTCGCATTGGGCCATTGTCGTCAAGCAAAAAGCTTAAGCGCTCTTCTGCTTGCTGCAAACCGTACAGCATGCCGTGGTCATCCATCTGCCGCACCAGGGAAGAATCATGCAGCATTCTTTCATACTCCTCCTGGTTCGCCTGAAATTTTTCATCAAGGTTCAGCATCATGCCAGCAAGCTCGTGAACCGCGCTTTTCACCGCCCGTACCGGATCCAGATGAGCTCCGGCCGCACAGATGAGATTCAATCCCTTTTCCTTTTTGTTTTTAGCCATTGCCCAAATACTTGGAATACCGTGTTCCATCGTGGAGTTATACAAATACAAATCATACCCAGCGACCGCTCGCATCCGTTCGACCATTAATTCCAACTCCTGGTCGTCAGCTGTAAAAGGATCCAGTCGCGGAAGGTTCAGCTTCGCGTACCAAGTCATCAGGAATGAATCACGCTCGACCACTTCCATAATTCCGTAAAAAATGGCCTCCTCTAAACTTCCTCCTAGCGCACATCCATTGGAAGTTTCATAGACAAAACCTTGTGACCCGCATCCAACACTGTAATAGGCAAGGAGCTCTGGAACCAGAATTGGACGCTCTTCTATCAACGAATAACCCCATACCCAATTAATAGAACGGTCAGGATCAAACGATTTAAATGGAAAACCAGGCTGCGCATATTGTTCCTTTGCGTGTACGCCTACCTTCAATGGATTGAGCGCTTGATTTTCCAGGTTACGAAAACTATCATGGATTACTGTCCGTTTGCCACGTGGCTCTAAACCGCAGTGCCGCTCCAATCCCTCTAAAATGGCTGTCAACACGCTTTCTGCGTATGAATGAGTCCGGCCAGCTGTTCCCTCGTCCCCGGCAAACATAGGCAGATTGACACTCGCATCAGCAAATGGAGGTACTAGGTCATACATTTTACTATTCAAAAGGCCAGTACGATTATCCAGATAGTCTTTGACAATAACTTTTTTCATATCATCCAACGGACGGCAGCGGAAACTGCTGGAACTGATTTTCGGACTTGGCTGCAGTGAAATTCGGGCTAATGTCTGTGAATCGTCGGGTAATTCACCACAGAATAGGCACAACGGGTTGGGCAGAAAAGAATGCCATGAGCTCTTCAGTGTTTTCAAGTCAATTAGATATACCTTACCTTCCGAATAAGCCTGATCACCTTGTAATAAATTCTGTACCTCAACCCCAATCAGGTAAGCCATTTGTAATAGTCCGGTACTTGAAGCCCACGGGTCACTTCCCATTCCTCCGGCCACAGCCAGCCTCTGTTGCACCTCCCACATCTCTGTGCGGTCACGTCCGCCCATGAGACGTCTCATGTCCGCACATTGAGAGCAACCTGCTGCACCTGGTCGTACGAGCGGACCAACTACACCTTCTCCAAATGAAACGAAGCCTCTGAGCCAGGGAGTACCAGTCTTTCGTAACACTTCTTCCGCCTTTTGATGAACAGAGGGTTCCCAACCATCATCCAAAAAAAGGGCCAAATCAGTATTTTTTGGAACTCCTTCCTCAAAATTGGACTTACGAATAACTAGATGGTGTGCTGACAGTTCTTCGCTTACACGGTCCGCCAGCACCCCTTCTCCGACAACCAACACGAAGGAACTCAATGTGATTCCTCCTCTCGCAGCAAAACACCAAACACTCCATCTAGTTGCTCTTTAAAAACAGGTTCAAGCCCTAATTCGAATACTAAGACCCGTTTTCCATTCCGTTCCAATATTTCCATGGCTCCCTGTAGGGTGTCCGCTTGTATCCTCTCTTCACACGCAGGAATGCTAAGACTAACCGGCATCTTCTCTTCCAAAAGTACGGACGTTACCTCACAGGCTAGTTCATTAGAGGAATCCGATTTGTTTTGCACTTTGATAAGTACCTGCTGTAATGCCTTCTGTAACGCCATTGTTATATTTAAATCTGCACTGCCATACCATCCATTTTTCGTACCTACCCATACTACAGGAAAACCGGATACTTCCTTTCCTGTTCCGATAATTGGTGCTCCCTGAATCGTAGTTAGTGCCTCTAAATAGAACCGGCATCTCTCATCTTCTATAAAACTCAACTGTACTCGAGAAACAGAATACTTCTGATTAAGTAGTTGCTTGCTAAGCTCCTCTGCCAAACACTTTTGCAACCCACGGCCAACACCTTCCACAAACGATTCACCAGCTCCAACCCCGACAATTTCCTCCGGTACTACTGCACTTCCATCAACATTTTTATTGGGTGGCAGAGTACTAACGATCAAACTGACCATTCGCGACACATACGTTTCAATTCCAGTTAGTCCTGCTTCTCTTCGTGCCTCCTCATGAGTCAAACCTGAACAGACAATGTCTTGCATCAACTCAGCTGGCCCCTCAGACAACGGGTCGACTGCCTGAACGCGACACTGAGCTAACGGAAGCTGCTTTAAATCTCCCTCCTCCCAAATATGGAAGATTCCTGATTCCTCTGATGTAAACTGGTTGAAATAAAGAAGTAATTTACCTGATTCAACTTTCTCTAAGCCTATTTGGAGCCGGCTTTCGACATCTTCAACCCATTCAGCAGATATACCGCTTGTTACCAGTGGATGAGGCAAAAATGAATGCCAGTTTCCCTCCAAAGTATCCAAATTTAAAAGAAAAATCCTATTCTTCTGTTCCAACCCCATTACTCCTGTAACCTCTTTAAACAACTCAAATACGATCACATTGGCTAACAATGATCCCGGAGTGGCAGAGAAGGCAGGGTATTGCTCATTTTTGAATAAGACAGAACGGTGTAAACGGCGCCATGCTGTCTCCCAACACACTTCGGAATCTGGATGTACTAATGGACCTGCTAAACCTACCTGCTGCAGGCATATAGCGGGGAGAAACATTTTCTTCTCTTCTCTGCAAACTGTATGAAGATATCTAAGTTCCTCTAGCTCTCCCTCCTGACTCACATACAAAATCGTATCAAAGGGCTTCACTATTTCTCGCCAACCCTCCTTCTTTTGCGGAACCTCCTTTAAGTCAACCTCTGGGTCTATTTGCCGTGCATGTTCCACGAGTTCTTTTAACCTGTGTTTATTGGTCGGAACCTCATCTGTGATTAGCACTTGGACCTTAGTCAATCCGGATTCAATCAACGAAGAAACCAATGAATTTAAAATAGGACCAGATCCAACTGCCAGCACTTTGGCCTGACGAAAAACTTGAAAACGGGCCGCCCCAGAACCAACTAAATTGTCCACAAATTCAATTTGGGATGCATGCTTTTTAAGAATATTATCTGACAACTGATGCGGAAGGTCCTGGCTTAAATCTCGAGCATACCCATTCGTATATAGCACTTCTGCAATTTCAAATACCCGATCCCGGTAGGGGCCAGGCAATCCGTTAGTCAAATGCCCTAACGTATACTCCCCATTGAACATCGGTAACAGCTTTTCAACCCACTGATCGATCCCACTGCCTTCGATACGGAATGAACTTAAGTTGTTTCGAAAATACACACCTCTGTTTGGTTCAGGGAGATAAAACGTGTCCCTTTTCACTTTCAGACGCATAGAAGGGTTCAAATTTGCCATCTCTTTCCTCCTTACCCCATGTGCCATAACTATTCAATGTCACTGCTACCATCGTATGTAGAGCAATTTGTCCGTTATGTCTTATATTATAGAGAAAGACCCCTGCAACAATGCAGGGGACCTTCCCACCTAAAAAACAAAACTATTAACCGGCTTAGCTGCCTCCACCGCCGCAGCGACCGCCGCCACCACAACGGCCCCCGCCACCGCATCTGGAGCAACGTGAGCAACGTGAGCATCGAGAACAGTTAAAGCAGTTAAAGCAACTAAAGCAATTAAAGCAGTTAAAACAGCTAAAGCATCTAAAACAGCTAAAACAACTAAAGCATCGGCCAAAACCTAATCCCAAACCAATGAATTGTCGATCCTGATCGGTATAGTACTGATTTTGATCCCAAGGGACTGCCTGAGTCGCTTGGAAATCGCCAACATTCAACATTTGAAGTTCACTTTGGAAATCATTCATTTTCTTTCCTCCTCAAACAAATTAACCAGGGGTGCCAGAAACTTGAAACGGGACAGCCGAGTTAAATCGAAAAAGAACTGTGTACCAGAAGATACATTAAATATTTCGAATACTCCTCAACAAATTATGTCCAGTAGATGGGTATTGTTACTGATACAAAAGCCTAATTTCACGGAACTGGAAAAACCGTTCAAAACGAAAACAGGATGATTATAAAAAAACAAAAAACCGGCCCCTACATTCTTTTACTGATTAAAACAGCACAGCCGTACTAATAGCACGGCTAAAATTGGTCTTATTTTGGTCTTGTTATGGTTTCCATGTAACTGTGTTTGTAGCTACTGCTAATAAGTCCTCTAGTGTATCGCCTTCACCTTTAAATTTGATTTCTATTTCCTCTTGTTTTAACTGGTTCAGTGTTTTACTAAAAACGATTTAAAGCAGTTCTTACATTTTAAATTGAAATACCTTTACCACATTTTTTTGCAATAGAATCCAAACTAGTTATAACTTGTCCAGGCTCAACACTGTAGGGTTTTCCTTGCCATTCCCACTCTCTATTTTGATGATTTACCATCGTAAGAAGCGTAATTAAGATTGTTTTTTGTTCGGGTGTAGATTCTAACCATATTGGTTTATCCAATAAATTCCGATGAACTTTAACCCATCCTGCCATATCACATTCACCTGCTTATGCTTCGGATATTTACTGGTAGGAGTTTTTTCGCAACCACTCCTTTACATCCCAACGATTTAAGCGGATGACTTGGCCTCTTTGAAAAAAGGGAATTTCTTTACTTGCTATCATGTTACGAACCGTGGGAACACTCACTTTCAAATAATCGGCAGCTTCACGAATGGTCATAATTTCCTCCTTTTCATCTTCATCCTTAATCTCTAAAAACATCTCTTGTATTACTCCTTCAATTCAGTTCGATTAATTAGGATTGTGCCTTCTGGTAATTCCAATTTGAAATTCAATTAGCCCTCCCCCTAATCAGTACATTTTTTTAAGTTATAAACAGTTAATTTTAATCATGCTCCTTTTCAAGTTGCCTTTTTCATCAAATAACAAATCCTCTACAACTCCGAGTTCCTCTGCAATTTGCCTTCTCAGTTTTGGCCATGCTCTGCGGTGTTCACGTTCTACCATGGTTATATTTGTAGGATGTATCCCAAGTGGATTATTTTTTTGAAAATACATCCTCCTTACAAGACATTATAAAAATTTTCTTTGACGAAATACCTTCACTTGAAAAAAGAATATGCAAGAACAAATGATTATAATAAACTTGAGGAATTAAAGACTCTCAGAAAAGGGGCTACAAGGTTTGTTAACAGAGGTTTAAGGCTGGTATCACCAAGTATAAACTTGGGGGAAAACAACGAATACTTACCCTCCTATACCTCTGTTTCGTTATTAGATGCTGTTTACCATCAACTTTATGAAGCCATTACTCAAAGAAAGCAATTTCGCCGTTGTTTGCAATGTGGGTCGTTATTTGTTCCCAGGAAACCAAATGCAAAGTTTTGTCCACCGCTCCAATTTGGTAAGCATAGTTCATGTCAAAATAGCTATAATCAAATGAAAAGTCGTGCAAGAAAAGCTGTTCTATCAAGGAAAAAGACTATTGAGGAAGTAGCTAAGTCAATAGGGAGACCTTTAGAAGAAGTAAGGAAGTGGTTCAATTAATATAGACTCGTTTTATATCTGAATTTAATTAAATATGTGAGGTGTAAAAATGGCATCATATCAAAAATATTCAACGAAACAAGGCCAAATGTGGTTATTTAAAACGGACACTGGACACTGGAATAAATCCAGAGACGGGAAAAAGACAAACTACAACACGTAGGGGATTTAAAACCAAAAAAGAAGCTCAAATAGCAGCTGCTAAGCTTGAACAAGAAATAGCTAGCGGTATATCAATAAAGAATGACAACCTTACTTTTCATGATGTATTCAATCAGTGGTTTTTGAATCATTCCAAAACAATTAAGCTGAGCACAAAGAAAGCTATTGAATCAAAATTCAATAAGCATATATTGCCCCGCTTCGGTAAATTAAAAATAAAAGAAATAACAAGAGCTTATTGCCAAAAAATGATTAATGAAATAGCTCAATCAATTACATCTGTTAACAATATAAAGATTCAAGCAAACCAAGTTTTCAAATACGCTTTAAAAATGGATATTATACAAAAGAACCCATTAGAGCATGTAAGTATACCTAGACACCAAAAGGAATTGATCAATGACGAAAGTGAAGCGGATGAGCGGAATTACTGGAAAAAGGATGAGATAAAAAAATTCTTAACAATAACAAAACAGGAATTATCGTTTCGTGATCATGTACTATTTCACCTTTTAATTTATACTGGTGCACGCAAAGGTGAAATATTAGCTCTTACATGGGATGATATAGACTTTGAAGCAGGTTCCATCCGCTTTACAAAAACACTTTTTCACAACAAAGGTAAATTTATCTTTCAAACGTCTAAAACAAAGGAATCTAAGCGTTTAATTAGTTTAGATACTAAAACCCTATCTTTACTCAAACAATGGCGTATACGGCAAATAGAAGCGGAATTAGCTAATGTGAATAACGCTGATGGTAATAAAATGGTTTTTACTAGGGATGACGGTACTCCTCTCCGCTTAGCTTATCCAAATGAAAAGCTCGATATTGTAATTAAGCAACACAAGACTCACAGAATTACTATTCATGGTTTACGTCATACCCATGCTTCCCTGTTATTTGAAGCAGGAGCAAGTATAAAGGAGGTTCAGGAGCGGCTAGAACACTCTGATATACAAATGACGATGAACATCTATACACACGTAACAGATACGCTAAAAGAGCAAACCGTACAAAAATCTCAAAGGTACATTGAGCTATAATGTGTGGTCAGATGTGGTCAAAAAGATTTTCGTGGTCAAAATGTGGTCAAAAGCACTTTTCAGGCATTAAAAAGACCCCCAACCAAAATGGTTGAGAGCCTTGAAACGTAGATATATTAACGCTTTGAGAACTGAGGTGCACGACGAGCGCCTTTAAGACCGTATTTTTTACGTTCTTTCATACGAGCGTCACGAGTTAACAGTCCTGCACGCTTAAGTGTTGGACGGTATTCTGGGTCAACTTGCAGCAATGCACGGGAAATTCCGTGACGGATTGCGCCAGCTTGGCCTGTATAGCCACCGCCAGATACGTTTACATGGATATCGTAGCTTCCTAAAGTTTCAGTTGCTACTAGTGGCTGTCTTACTACTTCGCGTAAAGCTGCGAATGGGATATAATCTTCAATTTCACGACCGTTGATAACAATTTGACCATCGCCAGGTACTAAACGAACACGAGCAACGGAGCTCTTACGACGACCAGTACCAATATATTGAACCTGTGCCAAGATAATAACCTCCTTAATAATTATCCACGAAGTTCGTAAACTTCAGGTTTTTGAGCTTCATGCGGATGCTCATTTCCAGCGTATACATGTAACTTTTTGAACATTTGGCGTCCAAGAGATCCTTTTGGAAGCATGCCTTTAATTGCAAGCTCTAACATTTTTGTTGGGTAGTTAGTGCGCATTTCAAGAGCTGTTCTTTGTCTTAATCCGCCTGGGTGATTTGTGTGACGGTAGTAAATCTTGTCATTGATCTTGTTGCCTGTTAATTCGATTTGAGAAGCGTTGATAATGATAACATTGTCACCAGTGTCCACATGTGGTGTAAAAGTTGGTTTATGTTTACCACGTAAGATTGATGCAACTTCGCTTGAAAGACGTCCAAGAGTCATTCCAGCAGCATCAACTACGTACCATTTACGCTCAATATTATTGGCATTTGCCATAAACGTTGTACGCATGAGTTTCCCTCCTAGAAAATAAAAATCCATTTTGATGTTGGTTTCATATATTTTGCACGAGTTGCTTTCCGGGGCTCATCGTGGGGTTAAAATACATACCATATGATATAATATAACTTTATTGGCATCTTGTCAACACCAGGATTAGTTGTCATAGTGAATTTGAAAATTATTTTAAAGAACAATTACGGAAAGATATTTAAAAAGCGAACTAGTAAAATACCTCCCATAAATAAAGACCCTGTCCAGGCGCCGTTTTCCCCGTCAGCCTTCGGTCCTTTTTCTCAAGGACTTCTGGCAGGCTGAACGGATCACGGTCGCCCCCGCCAATTTCCAAAAGCGTCCCCATAAGGATACGGACCATATTATACAAGAAACCGTTGCCGACAAATCGAAATACTAACATTTCGTCTTCCTCGAAAAACTCGATTTCCTTTATAGTCCGGACCCTGTCTTCCACTTCAGTTTTCGCTGAACAGAAGCTTGTAAAATCATGAGTGCCCACCAAAAATTTTAATCCTTCCTTCATGGCGATGTAATCAAGCTTGTATGGAAATTGAAAAGCATAATTCCGCGTAAAAGGATCACGTTTTTTTGAAGGGTATACAAAATAGCGATACTCTTTACCAGCTGCATCAAATCGAGCATGAAAGCCATCTTCGGCTTTTTCAATTCTGTTGAATGCTATGTCCGAGGGAAGCATAGAATTTAGCGCATTCTCCCATTTGTTAACAGGAATTTTCAAGGGCGAATCAAAATGAATTACCTGGCCCTTTGCATGAACTCCAGCGTCGGTACGCCCTGAGGCAGTTATCTTAACCGATGTACCTTTATGGATCTTAGCAAGAACTTCCTCAATCTCGTTTTGAACCGTCCGTTTATTTGGCTGGATTTGATAACCAGAAAATCCTGAACCATCATAGGCAATTGTACATTTATACCTTTGCATAACATACCCTCTTTAATCCCTTAGTAAGAACAGCAGAACAGACATAAGAGCTAAAACAATTATCATCACCGTGTCACGAGAGGTCCAGCTTAGCTGCCTGTATTTCGTCCGCCCCTCTCCGCCACGATATCCGCGAGCCTCCATGGCGATTGCAAGTTCCTCTGCCCGTTTAAAAGAACTGATAAACAGCGGGATTAGAAGAGGTACAACTGCTTGTACACGTTCTTTTATTGGTCCTGAAGAAAACTCAACACCTCGTGCAATTTGTGCCTTCATTATTTTATCAGTTTCTTGCATTAGAGTAGGAATAAATCTCAAAGAAATCGACATCATAAGGGCAAGCTCATGTACGGGAAACTTTATCTTTTTTAATGGATTTAGCAAATTCTCCAAACCATCTGTTATCTCAATAGGGGTGGTGGTCAGAGTTAGTAAAGATGTCATTAGGATGAGTAGAAAAAACCTCAAGGAAATAAATATCCCCTGCCTAAGTCCTTCTTCATAAATCTTAATAAGCCCAAGGTCTAATATTAATTCACCCTCCTTAGTAAAAAACACATGGAGAATTAACGTAAATATAACGAGCCAAAGGACTGGTTTTAATCCAGCGTATAAAAACCTCGGCGAAATTGTAGAGAATCCAACCATACCAAATGTATAAATTGCTAAAAGAGTATAAGTCCAAAAATTATTGGCGATAAATACTACACAAACAAACAAAAAGACGATCAACAGCTTTGAGCGCGGATCCATTCGATGAATGACCGATTCAGCGGGAACATACCGCCCGAAAATCATTTTCTCCATCATTATGAATCCCTCCCTTTTAGAAAGGCTGCCACTTCATCAGTAATTTGTTCAGTGGTTAAGCAGATCTTTTTAAACTTTGTCTGGAAGGTATTTTCAAACTTCAATTGGAAACGGACTACTTCAGGAACATCTAGACCTAACTCTATTAAATCTTTAGGTTCAGAAAAGATTTCCTCAGCTGTTCCTCTCTTCAGCACTTGTCCCCGGTGCATAACAAGAATTTGGTCAGCATACTGGGATGCATCCTCCATGCTATGGGTTACAAGCACCGTGGAAAGATTTCGTTCCTTATGCAGATTATAAAACATATCCATAATTTCTTTTCGGCCTCTTGGATCAAGCCCGGCGGTTGGTTCATCTAACACAAGTACACTTGGTTCCATTGCCAAAACACCCGCAATAGCCACACGCCTCATTTGGCCGCCTGACAGCTCAAATGGTGACTTCTGCAGAATATCTTCTGTTAAGCCAACTTGCTGAATACAAGCCTTGGCACGTTCCTTCGAGACAGCTTCAGACACACCGAAATTCATCGGACCAAAACATATATCCTTTTCCACTGTCTCTTCAAATAACTGATGCTCTGGAAACTGAAATACGATGCCGACTTTTTGCCGGATTGATTTTAAATTTTTTTCCTTGCGGTTGGCGATAATTTCTCGGTCACCTATTTTAACAGTACCACTCGTTGGTTTCAGCAAAGCATTTAAATGCTGCAAAACCGTTGATTTGCCAGAACCGGTATGCCCAATTAAAGCCATATAGGTCCCCGCCGGGATATCAATGGTAACATCTGTTATTGCGAGCCTCTCAAATGGGGTATTTGCCTGGTAACGATATTCTACGTCTTTAAGTAAGATGTCCATAACTCAGCCACCAACTCTTCTTCGGTTAAATAATGCTTCGACACTTGAATCCCCCTTTGTCTGAGCTGCTTATTCATTTTAACGGGAAACGGTATGTCAAGGCCAAGCTTGATAAGTTCCTCTTCCATTTGAAAAATTTCCTCTGGTATGCCTTCGCGGAACAGTTCACCCTTATTCATGACAATGATACGGTCCGCCTTCGCGGCCTCCTCAAGATCATGTGTAATAGATATTACCGTGATTCTCGCTTCATTTTTTAGCTTACGCACTGTTTCTAGTACTTCTTCTCTTCCGCGAGGGTCAAGCATAGAGGTAGCCTCATCCAATATGATAATATCAGGGCGCAACGCTAATATTCCAGCAATGGCAACTCGTTGTTTTTGCCCTCCGGACAGATGGTGCGGCTCTTGATCCAGAAAGGATTCCATTTTTACTTTTTTTAAAGAATCTTCTACACGCTCGACCATTGTCTCTCTTGGTATGCCGTGATTTTCTAAACCAAAAGCCACATCATCCTTTACTGTTGTCCCAACAAATTGATTATCAGGATTTTGAAAGACCATGCCGATTTTTTTCCGAACATCCCATACTGTATCTTCATTGAGCTTGAGATCATCTACGAATATAGTACCTTCTTCAGGAAACTGAAGGCCATTTAACAGCTTTGCCAAAGTAGATTTCCCTGACCCGTTGTGCCCCACAATCGCCAGCCATTCTCCTTCAAAAATATCAAAAGAAATATTTGATAATGCATAGACTTCCTGGCCTGGATACTTATATTTTACGTTATTAATGCTGACAAGTGCTTTATTCATGAAGATCTCCTCTCTGCTCGACTCTAGACATCCGATGTTTAAACCAGTTAATTCTTCAATAATAAAAAAAGCCTGCACCTCCTCCATGCGGGAGACCCGCGAAAAATCTGTCCTTACGGAGTGGGAGGAAGTGCATGAGCTAGACGAGACATACCAGATATGCGCGCGAAGACCGCTGTAATAACGATAATCGCTGAGGTCCAGAGATGATAGTTAGAAGCTTCATCTTAGGAAGGAACTATTTGAGCAGACGCATAAGGAACCTGCCTAATAGAACATGCATTTCCAAGATAAAGTTGTATGCTCATCGTAACGCTCGCTTTGGCTTGGTACTGGTACTTTAGTATTAAAAAATTTTTTTAAAAAGGGCGATGAAACAAGTTTGTATAAAACTGTCCATCGCCCTTGTTGAGTGTTTAAGGTTATTAAACTAGCTCGATGATGACCATTGGTGCACCGTCACCGCGGCGTGGTCCAAGTTTCATAATTCGAGTGTATCCACCTTGGCGCTCTTGGTAACGTGGAGCGATATCAGCAAATAACTTTTGTAAAGCATCTTGGTTTGTTTCAGCATTAGCTACTTCATTACGAACCCAAGCAGCAGCCTGACGGCGAGCATGTAAATCACCGCGTTTTCCCAATGTGATCATTTTTTCTACAACGGAACGAAGCTCTTTCGCACGAGTTTCAGTTGTTTCGATTCTCTCATTGATGATCAGGTCTGTTGTTAAGTCACGCAGCATAGCTTTGCGTTGGGCACTTGTACGTCCTAACTTTCTGTATCCCATGAGTGTTTCCCTCCTTTGTTGAAGTCCTCTTTTAGCTGCAAGAAGCTGACAGTAAAATGCCTAGTTAAGCAATAGTTAACTAGTCATCTTTACGTAAGCCTAAGCCTAGCTCTTCTAGTTTTGCTTTAACCTCTTCAAGAGATTTGCGTCCTAAATTGCGAACCTTCATCATATCTTCTTCCGTCTTATGAGCAAGCTCTTGAACGGTGTTGATACCAGCACGCTTTAGGCAGTTATATGAACGAACAGAAAGATCTAGTTCTTCAATCGTCATTTCAAGAACTTTTTCTTTTTGATCTTCTTCTTTTTCTACCATGATCTCTGCATTTTGAGCCTCGTCCGTAAGCCCGACAAAAATATTCAAGTGCTCTGTTAGAACTTTCGCTCCTAAAGCAATCGCTTCTTTCGGTCCTGTGCTTCCGTCAGTCCAAACATCAAAAGTTAGTTTATCATAGTTAGTCATTTGACCAACCCGTGTATTTTCAACCTGGTAGGATACACGTGATACCGGAGTAAAGATTGAATCAATTGGGATGACACCGATTGGCTGGTCTTCCCGTTTATTTTGAACTGCAGGTGTATAGCCACGACCTCTTTTCGCAGTAAGGCGCATGCGAAGCTGGCCTTTTCCGGATAGAGTTGCAATTTGGAGATCAGGATTTAAAATCTCTATATCACTGTCATGAGTAATGTCACCGGCTGTAACTGGACCTTCACCCTGTGTGTCAATCTCTAGTGTTTTTTCTTCATCAGAGTAAATTTTTAATGCCAGTTTTTTTACATTCAAAATAATGGATGTAACATCCTCTACGACGCCTTCAATTGTTGAGAATTCATGAAGTACTCCATCGATTTGGATCGATGTGACAGCTGCACCTGGGAGTGAGGATAATAGGATACGACGTAAGGAGTTACCCAAAGTTGTACCATATCCACGCTCAAGCGGTTCTACGACAAACTTGCCGTACTTGGCATCATCGTTGATCTCAACCGTTTCGATTTTTGGTTTTTCTATTTCGATCATCAAATATACCCTCCTTCAAAACGTCGAAACCCCGGCTGGCTCTCACCTAACCGAAATTTTCCCATGTATACGTTCCCGTATGTGCACAACAACTGGACTAATTATTTCCGTATATCAAAAATTTGTATCATATCCCATTATAGACATGGATACAAATTCTATACAGAAAAATTAAACACGGCGACGTTTTGGCGGGCGGCAGCCGTTATGTGGAACTGGAGTTACGTCTCTAATTGCTGTAACTTCAAGGCCTGCAGCTTGAAGAGCACGAATAGCAGCTTCACGTCCTGCACCAGGTCCTTTAACAGTTACCTCAAGAGTTTTTAAGCCATGTTCCATAGAAACTTTAGCTGCTGTCTCTGCTGCCATTTGAGCTGCAAATGGTGTAGACTTACGAGATCCTTTGAATCCAAGTGAACCTGCACTTGACCAGGAAATAGCATTACCATGAACGTCAGTAATTGTTACGATAGTATTGTTAAACGTTGAACGAATATGAGCAATACCCGCTTCAATATTCTTTTTGACACGGCGTTTACGTGTATTAGTTTTACGAGCCATTTATTGGTTACCTCCCTTACCGATTATTTTTTCTTGTTAGCTACTGTCTTACGAGGTCCTTTACGAGTACGAGCGTTGTTCTTGGTGTTTTGACCGCGAACAGGCAAGCCGCGACGGTGACGAAGACCACGGAATGAACCGATTTCCATTAGACGTTTGATGTTAAGGGAAACTTCACGACGAAGGTCACCTTCTACTTTTAACTTATCGATAATATCACGAATTTTGTTTAATTCTTCTTCTGTAAGATCACGCACACGAGTATCTTCGGACACTCCAGCTTCAGCTAGAACTTTTTGAGCAGTCGGGCTGCCAATTCCAAAAATATATGTTAATGCGATTACTACGCGTTTTTCGCGGGGAATATCTACACCAGCAATACGTGCCATCTAAAATGCACCTCCTTGTTTTTAGCCTTGTTTTTGTTTATGTTTAGGGTTTTCACAGATCACCATGACTTTGCCTTTTCTGCGGATGACTTTGCACTTTTCGCAAATCGGCTTAACAGATGGTCTTACTTTCATTACACTAACCTCCTTGATAGTACGGAGTGCCTAATTATTTAAAGCGGTATGTGATTCTTCCGCGAGTCAAATCATATGGAGAAAGCTCAACTGTTACTTTATCTCCTGGCAGAATACGAATAAAGTGCATTCGAATTTTACCTGAAACATGAGCTAGCACTGTATGACCATTCTCTAATTCTACCTTAAACATAGCGTTGGGCAAAGTTTCAAGTACTGTGCCTTCCACTTCAATTACATCATCTTTCGCCATCAACATCGTCTCCCTTCTTCTTATCAAGTGCGTTTTCATTCATATACCTTGCTAAAGCAAAGCGAAGCTTCCCGTTCGTTACCCGGCCGGTATCGGCAATGCTGTTTTTTACTTCTGGTGATACACATCCAACTGTTTGCAGATGCTGAATGTTCTTCTTTTTAGGCTGGTCAAACTTTCGTTTATCACCGTCTGCAAGAAGAGCATACCGTTCATCAACTAACCCGATAATTATAGCATACTGGCCCGCATCGCGTCCGCGGGTAACTACTACAATTTGACCGATTTGCGGAATAACATCCGATTCTATCAATTAGATCACCTACATTCAGGCTTTTGTAAGAATCTCAAAACCAGTTTCTGTAACAGCTATCGTATGCTCAAAATGGGCGCACATTTTTCCATCGACTGTCACTACAGTCCAGTCATCGGCTAATGTTTTAACATAACGGCTTCCTGCATTCACCATCGGTTCAACACAAAGCACCATTCCAGGCTTCAAGCGAGGCCCTTTGTTAGGCGGTCCATAATGAGGAATTTGCGGGTCCTCATGTAATTCTTGCCCGATTCCATGGCCGACATACTCACGAACAATTGAAAAGCCATTTGCTTCAACATATGTTTGAATCGCATGGGAGATATTCGATAAGCGTTCACCTGGCTTAGCTTCCTTAAGGCCTTCAAATAGAGACTCTTCTGTTACAGCTAACAGTTGCTTTGCCTCTTCACTAATTTCACCAACGGCGTATGTCCAGGCTGAATCGCCATGATATCCGTTGTATTTAGCGCCAATATCAATACTGATTATATCGCCATCATTAAGGATGCGTTCACCAGGAATCCCGTGAACTAGTTCATTGTTTACGGATGCACAGATGCTGCCACTAAACCCATTATAGCCTTTGAAAGAAGGTATAGCTCCAGAGCCCGTTATGAACTTATCCGCTATTGCGTTAAGCTCTGCAGTAGTTATGCCTGGAACAATGTGCTTCTTCAATTCATTATGAGTCAAGGCGACGATACGTCCCGCATCACGCATAATTTCTATTTCACGAGCGGTTTTACAAATGATCATTATTGTAAGCCCCCAAGCAGTTCATCAATAGCAGTAAACACGATATTAATATCCTGCTGGCCATTGATGTTACGCAAGTAGCCTTTTTCTTCGTAGAAGTTTAACAGTGGCTTTGTTTGCTGGATATTAACATCCAAGCGGTTTTGGACTGTATCGGCATTATCATCTGCGCGCTGGTACAATTCTCCGCCACAGCGGTCGCAAATACCTTCCTGTGAAGGTGGATTAAACACCAAATGATAAGTCGCTCCGCAATTTTTACAAATCCTGCGGCCTGTTAACCGTTCCATCAGAATATCTGAATCGACATCAATATTGATCACATAATCAATTTTCTTGCCTAAGTCAGCGAGCATGTATTCAAGCGCTTCAGCTTGAGCAACCGTACGCGGAAATCCATCAAGGAGAAATCCTTTTTCACAGTCCTCTTTGCTTAAACGTTCACGGACAATCCCGATTGTAACTTCATCAGGAACGAGTGCACCTTTGTCCATGAATGATTTGGCTTTTATGCCAAGCTCTGTGCCTTCTTTTATAGCAGAACGGAACATATCCCCAGTAGAAATATGAGGAATATTGTATTTTGCAACAATTTTTTCGGCCTGGGTGCCTTTACCTGCACCTGGAAGTCCCATTAATACCAAATTCACAAGAATTCCCCCCAGTATCCAATTAAGATTTAGGGAACAGCTGTGTTCCCCAATCCTTTTATTTAATAAAACCTTTATAATGGCGTTTAACAAGCTGTGCTTCAAGCTGCTTCATTGTTTCGAGTGCAACTCCGACAACGATCAGCAAGCTAGTTCCGCCAATTTGAACAGTCTGCGGAAGTCCTGCGAATTTGATAAAAAAGACAGGCAAAATTGATATAACGGACAGGAAGATTGCTCCTACAAAAGTTAACCTGTAGAGGACTTTTGTAAGATATTCCTGAGTATTTTGTCCCGGACGAATACCGGGAATATACCCGCCTTGTTTCTTTAAATTCTCAGAAACTTGCTCAGGGTTCACCTGGATAAACGCATAGAAATACGTAAACGCGATGATTAATGCCACATAAACGATCATACCGATCGGCTGTGTATAATCAAACGTCCTTTGTATCCAGATCGTCACGTCATTCGTACCAAAAAACTGGGCGATTGTCGGTGGCGTTACAACAAACGAAATCGCAAAGATAACCGGGATTACTCCAGCAGCATTAACCTTTAACGGCAAATGTGTTGATTGCCCGCCTACTTGATTTCGGCCGGCTGCCATGCGTTTCGCATATTGAATTGGAATTTTTCTGATTGCCTGTTGAATGAAAATAACCCCAACAACAATGGCAATAACAGCTAAAACAATTAATAGAATGGTAACAATTCGCAGGAACAGCTGATCTCCAGCTCCCTCAAACTGCTGCGCATATATTTGATTAACCATTGTTGGCATTCCTGCAACGATACCAGCAAAGATAATAATCGAAATACCATTACCTACACCTTTTGCTGTAATTTGCTCACCTAACCACATTAAGAATGCAGTTCCGGCAGTTAAAACCACGGCTATAAGCAAGTAAGTACCAATACCGGATTCAGTAATTAACAATCCCCCGGCCATGTTGTTAAACCCATAAGACATTCCAAGTGCTTGAATGAATCCTAGCACTATCGTGAAATATCGGGTAAATTGAGCTAATTTACGGCGCCCTGCTTCTCCTTGCTTGGACCATTCAGTGAACTTAGGAACAACATCCATTTGTAAAAGCTGCACAATGATGGATGCAGTTATATAAGGCATGATTCCCATAGCAAGTATTGAGAAGTTTTGTAGAGCTCCTCCGCCGAAAGTGTTAAGTACACCGAACACATTTAAGTCATCCTGTGCTTTTAATACATCAGCATTTACATTGGGGACTGGAATAAATGCCCCAATGCGAAATACAATCAACATTAAAAGGGTGAATAAGATTTTGCTTCTAATTTCACCCACGCGCATAAAGTTGGAGATTGTCTGAAACATTAAATCACCTCAGTTTTGCCGCCGGCAGCTTCAATAGCTTCTTTGGCTGCAGAGGAGAACTTATGAGCTTTAACTGTTAGTTTTTTCTCTACGTTACCTTTTGCCAGGATTTTTACTCCTGAACGTTCATTGCTGACAAGACCGGTTTCAATCAAAAGTTCTGGAGTTACTTCTGTTCCGTCTTCGAAACGGTTTAACGCGTCCAGATTAACAACAGCATATTCTTTTCGATTGATATTTGTAAAGCCGCGCTTTGGCAAACGTTGGAATAAAGGTGTTTGACCACCTTCGAATCCAAGGCGAACACCGCCGCCGGAACGAGCGTTTTGACCTTTAGTACCTTTACCGGCAGTTTTACCAGTACCGGATCCAATACCGCGCCCTTTACGTTTGCGTTCTTGACGAGAACCTTCAGCAGGTTTCAAATCGTGTAGTTTCATGTTGGCACCTCCTTATTTTAAAGAAGAATAGATTACTGTTCTTTAACTGTTACAAGATGACTCACTTTATTGATCATTCCACGGATAGCGGGATTGTCTTGCTGTTCGACGGTTTGATGCATTTTGCGTAAGCCAAGGGCTTTAACTGTTTCACGCTGATCAGCCGGACGGCCGATCACGCTGCGTGTGAGGGTAATTTCTAGTTTATTAGCCATTTGATTTCCCTCCTTATCCTAACAGTTCTTCTACTGATTTGCCACGTAATCTAGCTACGTCTTCAGCACGCTTTAATTGTTTTAATCCATCCATAGTAGCACGGACCATGTTAATTGGAGTGTTAGACCCTAATGATTTAGAAAGGATGTCACCAACACCAGCTAACTCTAGAACCGCACGGACAGGACCACCGGCAATTACTCCAGTACCTTCTGATGCAGGTTTAAGGAAGATCTCGCCAGCTCCGAAGTGTCCAATAACCTGGTGAGGAATTGTTGTTCCTACCATCGGTACTTCGATTAAGTTTTTCTTCGCATCTTCAATTGCTTTGCGGATAGCATCTGGAACCTCTTGAGCTTTTCCAGTACCAAATCCTACATTACCGTTTTTATCGCCAACTACTACTAGAGCGGTAAAACGGAAACGACGTCCGCCTTTAACAACTTTAGCTACTCGGTTAACTGTAACTACGCGTTCTTCAAGTTCAAGTTTGTTTGGATCAATACGACGCATCTGTATGTGTCCCTCCTTTTCCTATTAAAATTGTAATCCGTTTTCGCGGGCAGCTTCAGCTAAAGCTTTTACGCGGCCATGGTAAAGGTATCCCCCACGGTCGAATACTACAGACTGTAGGCCTTTTTCAACTGCACGTTTTGCGATTAGTTCGCCAACTTTTTGCGCAGCATCAACATTAGTAGTTGATTCAAGAGTAAGCTCTTTATCTAAAGTAGAAGCACTTGCAACAGTTACTCCATTTACATCGTCGATCAGTTGAGCATAAATGTGTTGGTTTGAACGGAACACATTTAAACGAGGACGAGCTTCAGTTCCGCTGAGTTTCGCACGCACACGGCCATGTCTCTTTTTGCGAACAGCGTTTTTATCAGCTTTCGTGATCATTTACGTCACTCCTTTCGTTTTACCTATGAGGCATTACTTGCCTGTTTTACCTTCTTTGCGGCGTACATATTCGCCTTCATAACGGATCCCTTTGCCTTTATACGGCTCAGGCGGACGAACGTCACGGATGTTAGCAGCTAATGCTCCAACACGTTCCTTATCAGCACCTCTTACAATAACCTTTGTGTTAGCTGGTACCTCAACCTCAACGCCTTCTTCAGGCTCAATTTCAACCGGATGAGAGTAACCTACGTTAAGAACAAGCTTAGTACCTTGTTTAGACGCACGGTAACCTACACCGATTAACTCAAGAGATCTTTCAAATCCTTTAGATACACCTTCTACCATGTTGGAAAGAACAGCACGTGTTGTGCCGTGCAATGCACGATGGTCTTTAGCGTCTGAAGGACGAGTAATGGTAATGATATTGTCTTCTATCTTAATTTCGATATCTGGGTTAAAAGTACGGGAAAGTTCGCCTTTCGGTCCGTTTACCGTTACAGTGCTGCCAGAAAGAGTAACTGTTACTCCAGATGGAATTTCAATTGGTTTTTTACCTACGCGAGACATTTGTTGCACCTCCATTCATTAAAAAGCTATATTACCAAACGTATCCTAGAACTTCTCCGCCCACTTGTTTCGCACGTGCTTCTTTGTCTGTTAAGACACCTTGAGAAGTTGACACAAGTGCAATACCTAGACCGTTAAGTACACGCGGTACATCTGTAGACTTCGCATATACACGAAGGCCTGGCTTGCTGATGCGTTTAAGACCAGTGATAACACGTTCATTGTTCGCACCATATTTTAGAAAGATACGGATAGTACCTTGTTTGTTGTCTTCGATATATTCAACGTTACGAACGAAGCCCTCACGCTTAAGGATCTCTGCGATCTCCTTCTTAATGTTAGAAGCAGGTACTTCTAACTTTTCGTGACGTACCATATTCGCGTTACGAATACGTGTAAGCATATCTGCAATCGGATCTGTCATGACCATTATTTTTACCTCCTTCCCAGACTTGGGGTTTACCAGCTAGCTTTCTTCACACCAGGAATTTGCCCTTTGTATGCTAATTCACGGAAACAAATACGGCAAAGCCTAAATTTACGGTATACAGAGTGCGGACGGCCGCAGCGTTCACAGCGAGTGTACTCTTGTACCTTGTGTTTGGGCGTGCGTTTTTGCTTCGCAATCATTGATTTTTTAGCCACGTTTTCGCCTCCCTCTATTTAGAGATTACTTCTGGAACGGCATGCCGAACTGTGTTAGTAGCTCGCGAGCCTCTTCGTCAGTATTAGCAGTCGTTACAATTACAATATCCATGCCACGAACTTTATTTACTTTATCATAGTCAATTTCTGGGAAGATTAACTGTTCTTTAACACCAAGTGTGTAGTTTCCACGTCCGTCAAATGACTTCTTAGAAACACCGCGGAAATCGCGTACACGTGGAAGTGAAACAGAAATTAACTTATCAAGAAATTGATACATACGCTCTCCGCGTAGTGTAACTTTAGCACCGATTGGCATACCTTCACGAAGACGGAAACCAGCGATTGACTTTTTCGCACGAGTGACTACAGGTTTTTGACCAGTAATAGTTGTAAGCTCTTCAACAGCAACATCGAGCGCCTTTGCGTTGGCAACTGCATCACCAACACCCATATTGATTACGATCTTCTCTAGTTTTGGTACTTCCATAACGGATTTATAGTTGAACTTGCTCACTAGAGCAGGAGAAATTTCCTTATTGAACTTTTCTTTTAGGCGGTTCATCGATTGTACCTCCCTTCATCTATGAACTATTTATCTAGAACTTCACCGGATTTTTTTGCTACGCGTACTTTCTTCCCATCTTCTTGTTTGTAACCAACGCGTGTTGGCTCACCTGATTTAGGGTCGATAGGCATAACGTTTGATACATGAATAGATGCCTCCTGGCTGATAATGCCGCCCTGTGGGTTAACTTGAGAAGGCTTTGAATGTTTTTTAACAACATTGATTCCCTCGACAAGGACTTTGCTTAATTTAGGGTAGGCTGCAAGGATGATTCCTGTCTTGCCTTTATCCTTGCCAGAGATGACCATTACTTTGTCACCTTTTTTTACATGCATCTGTGTGCACCTCCTTAAAAGGCATTGAATTTAAATTATAGTACTTCTGGAGCTAGTGATACGATTTTCATAAAGTTGTTGTCGCGAAGTTCACGAGCAACCGGTCCGAAGATACGAGTTCCGCGCGGACTCTTATCGTCACGAATGATAACACATGCATTCTCATCGAAAGTGATATATGAACCATCTTTACGACGCATGCCGCTCTTCGTACGAACGATAACCGCTCTAACTACGTCACCTTTTTTAACAACGCCTCCTGGTGTTGCTTGTTTCACTGTACAAACGATAACATCACCAATGTTAGCTGTCTTGCGTCCGGAGCCACCTAAAACCTTAATTGTAAGCACTTCACGAGCACCTGAATTATCAGCAACTTTTAAACGTGATTCCTGTTGGATCATGCGAGTAACCTCCCTTCGGAATAAACCTTAATCCGAACAATTAAATAATAACTGCTTTTTCAACCACTTCTAGTAAGCGGAAGCGTTTTGTTGCAGAAAGCGGGCGAGTTTCCATAATGCGAACAACATCGCCAATTTTTGCTTCATTTTGCTCATCATGAGCTTTGAACTTTTTAGAGTATTTCACACGCTTGCCGTATAAAGAATGCGTTTTGTAAGTTTCAACAAGAACTGTTACGGTTTTATCCATCTTGTCTGAAACGACGCGTCCAGTATAAACTTTGCGTTGGTTGCGTTCACTCATTTTGCGAGAACCTCCCCTATATTATCGATTGTTAACGCCGATTTCTCTTTCACGAATCACAGTTTTCATGCGAGCAATCGCTTTGCGAACTTCACGAATGCGAGCTGTGTTTTCAAGTTGTCCAGTCGCTAATTGAAAGCGCAGGTTGAATAGCTCTTCTTTTAAGGATTTAACTTTTTGTTCGATTTCGGCAGTGGTAAGGTCACGAATTTCATTAGCTTTCATTAGTTTCACCACCAATTTCTTCTCGTTTTACAAACTTGCATTTAACTGGAAGTTTGTGTGCAGCTAAGCGTAATGCTTCGCGTGCTACTTCCTCAGAAACGCCAGCAAGTTCAAACATGATCTTGCCTGGTTTTACTACAGCAACCCATCCTTCAGGAGCACCTTTACCGGAACCCATCCGAACTTCTAGAGGCTTTGCAGTATAAGGCTTATGAGGGAAAATTTTAATCCAAACTTTACCGCCACGTTTCATGTAACGAGTCATTGCAATACGGGCAGATTCAATTTGACGGTTTGTGATCCAAGAAGCTTCAAGAGCTTGAAGGCCGTATTCACCGAAGTTCACTTCAGTGCCGCCTTTTGCGTTTCCACGCATTTTGCCGCGGTGTACACGACGATACTTAACGCGTTTAGGCAATAACATAATTATTTGCCTCCTTCCTCAGATTTCTTCTTAGCAGGAAGGACTTCTCCACGGTAAATCCATACTTTTACGCCAAGCTTACCATAAGTAGTGTCCGCTTCTGCATGTGCATAATCAATGTCAGCACGAAGAGTATGAAGTGGAACAGTTCCTTCGCTGTAATGTTCAGAACGAGCGATGTCTGCGCCGCCTAGACGACCGGAAACCATTGTCTTGATCCCTTTAGCTCCAGCACGCATTGAGCGTTGAATAGCTTGTTTTTGAGCACGACGGAAAGATACACGGTTTTCTAATTGGCGTGCAATGTTTTCTGCAACCAATTTCGCATCCATATCGGCTCTTTTAATTTCAAGAATGTTAATGTGTACGCGTTTGCCAGTTAACTGGTTAAGCGCCTTACGAAGTGCTTCAACTTCTGTACCACCCTTACCAATAACCATTCCTGGCTTAGCAGTGTGGATTGTTACGTTTAAACGGTTTGCTGCACGTTCGATTTCTACTTTAGAAAGAGAAGCATCACTCAAACGCTTTGCGATGTATTCACGAACTCTAAGGTCTTCGTGTAAAAGATCTGCATAGTCTTTGCCTGCGTACCATTTTGATTCCCAATCACGAATGATTCCGACGCGCAATCCAACTGGATTTACTTTTTGACCCACTGATTATCCCTCCTTCTTTTCTGATAGCACGATTGTAATATGACTAGTGCGTTTGTTTATTTGACTAGCACGGCCCATAGCACGGGGACGGAAACGTTTTAAAGTTGGTCCTTCGTCTACAAATACCTGAGAAACTACTAAATTATTCACGTCCATATCGTAGTTGTGCTCAGCGTTTGCCAATGCGGAATTTAATACTTTTTCCACGACTGGAGAAGCAGCCTTTGGAGTAAGTTTTAAAATAGCTACCGCTTCACCAACTTGCTTTCCTCGAATTAAATCTACTACTAAGCGAACTTTACGAGGAGCAATACGAACTGTTCTTGCAACAGCTTTAGCTTGCATATGAATGCCCTCCTCTCATTAGCGTCTTGTTTTCTTATCATCACTGGCATGACCTTTGTAAGTACGAGATGGAGCAAATTCTCCAAGCTTGTGACCTACCATGTCTTCAGTAACATATACAGGAACATGTTTACGACCGTCGTAAACAGCGATTGTGTGTCCGATGAATTGTGGGAAGATCGTAGAACGGCGTGACCAAGTTTTTACTACTTGCTTGCCTTCCGTTTCATTTAACTTTTCGATCTTTTTAATCAAATGCTCATCAACAAAAGGTCCTTTTTTTAAGCTGCGACCCATGATTGAACCTCCCTTCGTGATTGTCCTACGGTTCTACTGTTGAACCGTAGCTCAATCCCGTTATTTTTTGCGGCGACGCACGATAAATTTATCTGATTTGTTTTTCTTTTTGCGAGTTTTGAATCCAAGAGTTGGTTTACCCCATGGAGACATTGGTGATTTACGTCCGATAGGCGAACGTCCTTCACCACCGCCGTGTGGGTGATCGTTAGGGTTCATTACAGAACCACGGACAGTTGGGCGCTTGCCTAACCAGCGTGAACGTCCTGCTTTACCAATGTTGATTAGTTCGTGCTGTTCATTTCCAACTTGACCAACAGTCGCGCGGCATTCAGAAAGGATCATGCGAACTTCACCAGAATTTAAACGGATAAGAACGTATTTACCTTCTTTACCAAGAACCTGTGCTGATGTACCAGCTGAACGGACCAATTGACCGCCTTTGCCAGGCTTTAACTCGATATTGTGTACCACAGTACCAACAGGAATGTTGATAAGTGGAAGTGCGTTTCCTACTTTGATGTCGGCTTGAGCACCAGACATAACTTCCATTCCTACTACTAGGTTTTTAGGAGCTAGGATGTAACGCTTTTCTCCGTCTGCATAATTGATTAACGCAATGTTTGCTGAACGGTTTGGATCATATTCGATTGTGGCAACGCGTCCAGGAATGCCATCTTTGTTACGTTTAAAATCGATAACACGATACTGACGCTTATGACCGCCACCTTGATGACGAACTGTTAACTTACCCTGGTTGTTACGGCCGCCTTTTCTTTTTAACGGTGCAAGTAAAGACTTTTCCGGCTTGTCAGTTGTGATTTCAGCGAAATCAGAAGCTGTCATGCCGCGACGACCGGCAGAGGTAGGTTTGTACTTTTTAATCGCCATTTCATTTCCCTCCTCTTCTAATTAAAGTGATTAAACCTCAAAGAATTCGATTTCTTTGCTGTCTTCAGTTAAAGTTACGATAGCTTTGCGGCGTTTGTTAGTGTATCCGCCGAATTTGCCCATACGCTTGAACTTCCCTTTATAGTTCATGATGTTTACTTTTTCAACATCAACACTAAAAATTTGTTCAATAGCGTCTTTTACTTGAGTCTTGTTTGCTCTAACATCAACTTCAAAAGTGTATTTCTTTTCACCCATCAAGTCAGAAGAGCGTTCAGTAATTACGGGGCGCTTAATGATATCACGTGCATCCATTATGCAAGCACCTCCTCTACTTTTTCAACAGCTGCTTTAGTCATGATTAATTTATCATGATTTAAAACATCTAAAACGTTAATTCCATCAGCTGCAACAACCGTTACACCAGGAAGGTTACGTGCTGATAAAGCTACATTTTCGTCTACCCCTGCAGTTACGATTAGTGCTTTCGAGTCAACCGCTAAGCCTTTTAATACGCCTGCGAATTCCTTTGTTCTCGGAGCTTCGAATGCAAGGTTTTCCAATACTAAGATGTTTTCATCCAACACTTTAGATGATAACGCCGATTTAATTGCCAAACGACGAACCTTCTTAGGTAATTTATAGCTGTAGCTGCGTGGTGTCGGTCCAAATACCGTACCGCCTCCGCGCCATTGTGGGGAACGAATCGAACCCTGACGTGCGCGTCCAGTACCTTTTTGACGCCATGGTTTACGTCCGCCGCCAGCTACTTCAGAACGAATTTTAGTTTTATGAGTACCTTGACGTAATGAAGCTCTTTGCATGATGACAGCTTCGAACATTACGTGGTTATTAGGTTCAATCCCAAACACTGAATCATTCAGTTCGATATCGCCAACTTGAGATCCGGTTTGGTTGAATAATGCTACTTTCGGCATTCCAATTTCCTCCTTTCCCTAGAAGTTACTTCGCTTTAACAGCGCTTCTGATTTTAAGCAATGCCTTTTTAGGACCTGGAACGTTACCTTTAACTAAAAGCAAGTTGCGCTCTGTGTCCACTTTTACGATTTCAAGGTTCTGAACAGTGATCTGCTCTCCACCCATACGTCCAGGTAATAATTTACCTTTAAATACACGGTTTGGAGCAACAGGTCCCATTGAACCTGGACGACGGTGGTAACGGGAACCGTGAGCCATTGGCCCGCGAGATTGTCCGTGGCGCTTGATTGCACCCTGGAAACCTTTACCTTTAGATACTCCTGTTACATCTACTAAATCGCCTTCCGCGAAAACATCTACCTTGACTTCCTGACCAACTTCGTACTCTGCTAAGTCTACTCCGTTGAATTCACGAACGAAGCGCTTAGGAGTAGTGTTAGCTTTTGCGACATGGCCTTTTTCCGGTTTGTTTGAAAGCTTTTCACGCTTGTCTTCAAAACCTAATTGAATTGCTTCATATCCATCAGTTTCTCCAATTTTCTTTTGAAGAACAACGTTTGGAGCAGCTTCAACTACAGTTACCGGGATAAGATCACCGTTCTCAGCAAACACTTGAGTCATACCGATCTTTCTTCCTAAGATTCCTTTGGTCATTTCAGTCACACCTCCTAAAGATTTGTATTATTTATTATTAAAGTTTAATTTCGATATCTACACCTGATGGCAGATCTAAACGCATAAGTGAATCAACCGTTTGTGGCGTTGGGTTGATGATGTCGATTAGACGCTTATGTGTGCGCATTTCAAATTGCTCACGCGAATCTTTGTACTTATGAACCGCACGCAGGATAGTATAAATAGTCTTTTCAGTCGGTAATGGGATTGGGCCAGATACAGCCGCCCCAGAACGCTTTGCTGTTTCAACAATTTTCTCTGCAGATTGGTCAAGAATTCTGTGATCATACGCTTTTAAACGGATACGAATCTTTTGTTTTGCCATTATTTTCCCTCCTTTTCGCCTATTTTAAAATAGACTTTCTCAACGGAAATTTCCCACACACTCGCCATGGCAAAGCGGCCGGGTGTGTCAGCAACCTTCCGCATCATCGCAGTCAGAGACCAACATTGTCTATTATACAGAAAACATAATTGGAGTGCAACTTTTCTTTGCACTTTATATATGTTTTACACACTTTTACTATTATAGCGGCTCATCTCCCAGTTTACAAGAGAAGATTTACTTTTTGTTTCTTCCTTATTTATCAACTCTTAAAATAACATGTTAATTACTAGCCTAATTTTATATTGGAACCCTCTGCTCAACCAGTTTCTTCTATATATATAGATAGATCTTAGCGTCGGAAGATCTTCCTGTTGATACTGACTCTTCATCGCTGAACATCCCGGCCTGATTTATACCGGTGTGAGGTAGTCTATGAACAACAGGACCGTGGTCCGATAAATGTTACCACTTTCTACAGGTTAATAATACACAAACAAAAAAAGGATGGCAGGTGCCATCCCAAATTGGGGGTGGAGATTTGAAACTAGCAGAGAAAAGGGTACTTCATTTATGATAAAAACCAAATTGGTTTAAATCAGCTACTCAATTATTGCTTCTGCTTCCTCTTCGATTTCCAGGTAGGCATCAAAATGATCCTTTGCTTTTGATATACTTGCCTCTCTGGTATTGTACTGCTTTATTGCATAGTCCGTCATTATAGTCCAGTCAACCCCATACATCTCTTCTCCCTCCGTAATAGCAATCGTGTCATTGATCAGGCCAATTGCATAAGGGAGAAGGCCATCCATCGTTTCAGTAAAAACATCGTACAGCTTTGGATCCTGAGATATGAGACGCCTAAGGGTGTATGTACCAAACCCTATATGACGTCCTTCATCCCGGCCTAAGTTCTTAATTCCCTCGATCATTCCTGGGAGTAATCCAGTCGCTTGAAACCCCAGCCTAAAAGAATGATAGCCTGATTCAGCAAGCATTCCCTCCACGACCATGTGATAGGTTGTCAATGCTCGTACCTGGGCTTCCGGGGAATTGTCAGTATAGAGAGCATTCATAGCCTGTGGCAGCATCTCATAAAAAACCTTTTTATAATTATCAGTATGGTATTTTGACAGATCCTCTGTCATCCCTACTTCTTGACGCCACCTCGCAAAAAACTCGGTATGTTTTGCTTCTTCATATAAGAAGGTAGTCAAATAGATTGTATCTTCGAGCCGGCCTTCGTTAGCCATCGTATAAAGGACTGGTAAAAAGTCAAGTGTGACTGCCTCCTCGCCAGCACCAAATAATGCTACAAGCTGAGCCACCAACTCTCGTTCTTTTGGCCCCGAATTTAATACACTTTGTCTATCGACCGAAAAATCAATATCTATTGGATTCCATCCTCCAAATTTTTTCGCTTTCTCATAAAGCTTATACATTGGGTGATTCCAATCTAACAGCTTCTCAGTAGAAGATTGAAATCCGGTATGCACCTTCGGTAAACTATTCATTCCTTCCCGCCTCCCTATTTTTTAAAAACTTAATAGCTATACAGTACTCTAAGTGAAAGCGATTACAAAAGTTCGTAAATCGTCGGTAAAATAAACCTACATTCTTCGGGTAGTTTCTCCAATTACGAAAATGAGTACCGAATAAATACGGTATGTTGTTTAAATATTCTGAATAATATAATGGGTTTATATACACTATCCTAAGAAAAGGAGGCACCACCAGTATGAAAGCTGCCGTATTAAAAGATTATGGCCAACCTGTAACAATTGAAGATGTGGAACTTAGACCTCCCAAGAAAGGAGAAGTTCTCGTAAAGATTAAAGCAGCGGGAATATGCCACAGTGATCTTCACGTTGTATCTGCTGATCTTCCACTGCCAGTCCCCATGGTACTCGGACATGAAGGCGCTGGAATCGTGGAAGATGTAGGGGAAGGTGTTACCAGAGTTAAGCAAGGAGATCATGTTGTCTTGAATTGGGTACCCGAATGTGGAACTTGTTACTACTGCAACATCGGCAGAAAAGATATGTGCGATGAAGCCCAAGCAACTGCCCAATCAGGGACAATGCCTGACGGAACAACAAGGTTTCACTTAAATGAGGAAGAAATCTTTCAATTCAGCATGACTGGCACTTTTAGTGAATTTACAGTTGTACCCGAGAATGGAGTAATCCCAATAAGGAAAGACGTTCCCTTTGCTCAAGCAGCATTAGTGGGATGTGGTGTGTTAACTGGCTACGGTGCTGTAGTAAATACTGCTAAAGTTAAACCCGGAAGCAGTGTTGTTATAATCGGCGCCGGCGGAGTCGGACTTAACATTATTCAAGCTGCCCAGCTTGCAGGAGCTGCAAAAATAATTGCTGTTGATCTTTCACCCAGGAAATTCGACTTAGCAATGCAGTTTGGCGCTACTGACACGATAGATGCCAGCGAAGATGACGTGATTGACCAAGTCATTGAGCTAACTGGCGGCAGAGGCGCTGACTACGCATTTGAAGTCATCGGTAACCCTAACACGATTGCCCAAGCATACAACTGCTTAGGTAAAGGTGGCACAGCTGTTGTTGTTGGAATAGCACCACCCCACCTCGACGTCAGTATAAACGCTTTTTCAATACCTGCTCAAAGCAGAACGATAACTGGATCTTGGTATGGACAAAGCAATCCAATTGTAGATGTTCCTAAAATACTCGATTTGTACATGGTAAATAAAATAAAGCTTGATGAACTAATCTCAAAAACTTACCAGTCTCTCGATGGGATTAACGAAGCATTCCAGGATATAAAGGAAGGAAAAGTGGCAAGAAGTGTAGTTGAATTTTAACCGATAAAAAATGAGGAGGAGTTATCTATGCCGTATTTTCAATCCGCAGAGGAACTATATCAGGTATTTGAAGGGTTTTTTCAAGAAGTGAAGGATTCGGAACAATCAAAGGCAATTATGAAATCCTATGTGAAATCAGATAAGCATGACGCACTTGTTCAATACATTTATCATAAACCAGAAGCGAAGATGACTTGGGTGCCTAATGATCAAGGAAGCATTGATGTTATTTATGGCGAAACTGATTTAAACCCTGAATTAACATTTGAAATGACTGCTGATATCGGTCATAAGTTTTGGCTTGGCAAAGTAGATTTGACCCAAGCTCTTGCACGGCAGCAAATGAAGGCCACCGGACCTCTATCAAAATCGTTAAAGGTCGTTCCCCAACTTCAGCAATGGTATCCGCTTTACCGTGAATATCTCATTAAAACAGGACGAGAAGAAATAGCAGTCTGATATTTATGTAAGCGTTTCCTAACCAGGCTAACGGGCAGGAAACGCTCTAATTATAATTAAGGCGGTGTATCTATTAATGACTACTATTACTTCCGGGATTAACCGAAGACAACTCTTTATTAATGGTGAGTGGTGTGATTCTGAAAGTGGCCATACCTTCAAAGTATATAATCCTGCTACTGGAAAAGTAATCACTGAAGTCAGTGAAGCTAGTGAGGGAGATATAATCAGAGCTGTTGAAGGTGCAAAAGAGGCTTTTGCGGATAAGCGCTGGCGAGGTATGTCACCGCTTGAAAGAGGGAGAATTCTCAGGCAGGTATCGATGTTAATAAATGAGAAACAGATGGAGATTGCCCAGATCATGACGTTAGAAAATGGGATGCCTCTAAATACCGCGCTTTTTGTTGAGATACCAATGGTAATCGAATGCTTTGATTATATGGCCTCTCTAGCTGCTCAGCCGCTTGGACTGACACAGCCCTTCTCAGCAACAGGAGCGCCTCCTAACCATTTCGTTTACACCGTAAAAGAACCAATTGGTGTTGCAGGGCTAATTACCCCGTGGAACTTCCCCCTTCTTATGCCTGCATGGAAGGTAGCTCCTGCTCTTGCCTCAGGCTGCAGCATGCTTTTAAAGCCTGCCCCTGAAACACCACTAACAGCTTTAAAACTTGCTGAGATTTGTCATGAAGCCGGTATCCCTGAAGGTGTTTTGCAAGTTCTACCTGGAGCTGATGCAGCCGGAAAAGCAATTGTCAGTCATCCTGATATTCCTAAAATTGCATTTACCGGAGAAACATCTACTGGCAGAAAGATACTCGCTGCTGCTGCACCATATATTAAGCGAGTAACCCTAGAGCTTGGAGGAAAGTCTCCAAATATTATTTTTGAAGATGCTGACCTGGAGCAGGCAGCTAAAAGTGCCCTGTTCGGTTTATTCCTCAATTCTGGCCAAGTATGCCAAGCCGGGTCCAGAATTTTAGTTCAAGAGAGTGTATATGAGAGGTTTGTCACCCTGATTTCGAAAGAGGCAGCCCAGCTAACAGTTGGCCCAGGGGATGATATGAGTAATGACCTTGGACCAGTTATCAGCAAAGAGCAGCATGATAAAATTCTTCAGTATATTGAGAGCGGACTGAAGGAAGGTGCCAGAATGATAACTGGCGGTAAAAGCAGCCGGGAGGAAGGCTATTTTATTAATCCAACTGTTTTTGCTGATGTTAAGCCAACTATGCAGATTGCACAGGAGGAAATATTCGGCCCTGTTGGAGCCATAATTTCCTTCAAGGATGAAAATGATGCAATTGAAATAGCTAATAGCACAATATATGGACTTGCTGCAGCCGTTTGGACAAAGGATTTTAAGCGCGGCTTAAAAATGGCTCAGGAAATTCAGGCAGGCACCATTTGGGTGAACACATATCAAGTTCTTACACCGACCGCCCCCTTTGGCGGCTATAAGCAAAGTGGACTGGGACGCGAGCTAGGTCCAAATGCTCTAGACGCATACCTAGAAACAAAGTCAGTTATCGCAGACCTAAACGAACAACCCCTAACCTATTTTTAATAAAAAAAGCGGAAGCGCCTTGTCAGCCCCGACAAGCGCTGGAGGGCCACCAGGTGAAGTCGTTCTTTGACTTCAACAGGTGGACCGAAGCGACTCGAGGGGCTAGGCGCTGCAGCTGGATAATAAAAAAAGCGGAGCCGACTTTCCAGAAACGAGAAAACTGGAGGCTCTGACAAAGAAGCGTTTTGTGCTTCTGACGGAGGAGCTGAAGTTTTCCGAGTTTCTAGGAGGCAAAGCTGGATAAAAAAAGCGGAAGCGCCTGGTCAGCCCCGACAGGCATAGAACACATAAAATTACACGCTAAATACGTGAAGCTGTTAACTGTTTATAAGGAGGTTTGAAATGGCTGTTACTGAAACATATCTATTGGAGTCTTCCAGCCGGGAGCTTAAAGCCATAAAAAGAAAAATAGATGAAGAAAAAGCTAAGATCACCAAAGGGAGGCGAGAAAGAAAAATAGTTGGCACCATCGCCAAACATGGACTTGGTTACATCTTTAAAGATTCTAGTTTATTTAAATTGTTTCGCCATCAGGTCCGAACTCCCAAAGAAAGTGACAAACTCAGAAAGATCGGTAATCGCATGAGAATGGCTTTTGAGGAACTAGGGCCAACATTTATTAAGCTCGGCCAAGTACTTGTTACCAGAAACGATATTCTGCCTGAAGAAATTACCCTTGAGCTAGAAAAGCTCCTTGATAGCGTTCCGCCTATTTCTTTTGACAATATCAAATACACACTGGAAAATGAACTTCCGGAGGGCCTCAACTCATTTGCGTGGATTGATACAAAACCAATCGGTTCAGCTTCCCTTGCCCAGGTATACAGAGCACAATTAAAAACGGGTGAGATCGTAGCCGTTAAAGTATTGCGCCCTACTGTGGAGAACTTATTCCAAACCGACATTTCTATTATTAAAAAGTGGACTAAACGGTTACAAAAGCAGCTTCCAGTAGAGATTGCTGCGTCACTGGATCTAATTGAGCTTGTTACTGATTATTACAGCGGTTCAATGAATGAATTAAACTTGGAACGGGAAGCTCAGACAATGCAGCATCATCGCAGCATAGCCGGCGAACGCTTTGAGTGGCTCCGCGGTTCTGAGGTCTACCTCTCTACTAAAAACGTTTTAGTTATGGAATTTATTGACGGTTGGACAATCAAAGATTTTCCCGTTGACTTTTTTACCTTTGAAGAGCGTCTTTCTATAATGCTGGACCTGGCCCACTATTATATTGAATCTTTCATGAACGGCAATTATCACGCTGATGCACATGGGTCCAATATTCTTATTTGTAAAAATACGAGAAAGGCAGTTCCTATCGATTGGGGCATGGTCGGGAAGATGGATACAATGCACACCCAGGCCATCTTTCGATTCTTAATGCACACACGCTTAAACCAGGCAGAAGATGCAGCTGAATGCGCCCTTGATGTCGTAATTCCTACAATCTATACCGATACTGTAAAATTAAGGGATCAATACAGAGCAATGTTTCTAAACTATGTGAATAGTACCCAGGCGGATAAATACAATTGGGGCAGACTAGTGCTTGAGATTATCAACATTGGAATGTTGAACTACTGTAAGATCCCTAATGGCTTAGCCCTTTGGGCAAAAGCATTTTCAGCTACAGAAGGGACTGCGCGCTGGATTTGCCCAGAAGTATCCTACCATCATGTCGTCGAATCAGCTGATACCTCGGTAATGAAGGGGGTAATCGGACGGAGGTTTAACTACCGGGCAAACGCCACGTGGATTACTGAAGTAGTTAAGCTATTTGGTACAGTGCCACGCCGAATAAATAAAATCCTAGAGCACTTCTATCATAATGATTTCCGAATGAGCGTACAAATGCGAGTAGATAAACGAACCGCAACTATGGCCAATCAAATTATGAACAGGCTTGCCTTAACTATGATTGTTTCTTCAATTATTATTGCAACAGGCTTAATTATGAGCAACATGCCACAAACTGAATTTTTTGGAATAACGAAGCAAACAATTGCTAGTTCTGGTCTCGCATTGGGCGGTATTTTAGGTTTCTTTTTACTGTGGAGGATCTGGCGGACTAGGAAAGTACGATCCTTATTTTAATAGTGCATGAAAGGAGGTAAAAATATGAGAGACGATCAAGAAAAAAAGACAATGAACGAACGGATCCGAGCCTTTTATAAACAAAGCGGTGGTCCAAATAATCCCCAAATCGAAACGATCATTGAAAAACATCTCCTTTATGGCAAGGACCACGGTGTTCCAGGAAAAAGGGAAACCTTTAAAGACGCAATGCTTGAGGTTTTCCTTGATGATTATTCTACTAAAGATATTGTCATGTGGCTGCTTAAAGCTAAATATGACATTAGTGACCGCTGGCAGGAATTGATTGTCGGTAAGACAATGGATCAAATAGCAGCAGCAGAGGAAATGACTTCAGATAAAGAACCCTCTGTATCCGATAATATTAAACTTGCACAACTGGAGCAGCGCTTAGTAAACCTGGAAAACAACATCGGAAAAATCGTCACCCTCCTTGAGGATGCGAATAATTCACAAAATAACAATGAATCAATGACTAACCGCATCATTAGGAGCCAGGGATTTTAACAAATCCATAACTATTAAATCATATATATAAAGCCATTGGGTTAACCCCTCTGGCTTCCTTTAGATAATCCCTTGCCGAATAGCTTTAGCAATTGCCTGAGTACGGTTTTGGGCATCCAGCTTCTTAATGATAAAAGATATATAGTCCCTTACTGTATATTTGCTTAAAAACAGTTTATCAGCAGCCTCATCAATAGTTTTCCCTTCTGCCATCAGCCTTAATATTTCAATCTCTCTCGCTGTTAGCTTCCCTTTATCAGGGGCGGACAGGGACTGACTAATATGTGGGGAATATTTAGATAATACCTCCCCTGCATGCTGTCCGAACTTAGTAATGACTGATAAAATCATTTCAGGCACTTCAAATGCTTTCCCTTCTCCTTGGTCGAGGAAAACACCACCCCATACTTGATTATTGGATGCACTATAAATCGGTACAACTACTAATGATTTTAGTTCGAATTGCTCCACAAATTTCTCGGGCAGTATATTCTGTGCACTAGGCACATATAATGGCTGGATTCTGGTCATCGTCTTTTTGATCTGAGGAATATTATTCAAGTTCTCTCGAATGTTTCGTATATCCGTCGTATCAATTTTATGGCCCATTACCCCAAGGCCAACTTCATCACCATTTTCTGTTTCGGTATAATAGAATAAAGCCGCCCTTTTAAAAGGGAGGTAATGAACAAAACCGCTCACAACCTTGTCGACCGCTTCCTCAAAGTTTCTCGCCAGCATAATCCACTCATCAAAAAGAATCAGCGAATCCTTCCAGTCACTTTTCACCTGCATATTTTGCTGTGCTACTTCGTTTTGTTTCAACAGTTCCAAGGATAACGTGAAAAAAGGCTTTATTTGTTCAGCATCCTCTTTATTGATACAAAACAAATATGTGTCAGGCCCCATATTAAGGGGAAATACATCAAGTTGATCAGATGGAAGCGAATCCATTAACAGACGTAGAACAGCATCTGACAAGAGACTAAGTGAGGGGCCCTGAAGAGTCTTGACCATGTTTATCCATTCATGGTCAATGACTAGCTTTCGATGAGGGGTAAAGCTTGAAATCTTAAATATACTGTTATCTTCGTTATTAATTTTTGCAGCCCATAAAAACAGATTTTCATCTTTACTAAATATTTGAGATATAAAATAATCGACATCTAACAGTTCGAGCTTGGTTTTTGTGAAAAAACGTTGGACAATTAATGAGAAGAAATGCTGAACAGATTGATGAACTTGGTAATCCACATTGCTATTTTTGCCAATGACTTTATGAATGGCATTCTCAAGCATGGTAAAAATTAAAATTAATTTATGGGAGCTAAATGGCTCTTCTAATTGTAAAGCCCAATCATCCTGGAGGCCGCTGAATGCATTATCAGATTCTGATGAGGAAAAGCTTGAAAGATGTTTCCAAAACAGGTTTGAAATTAACTGAAGCTGATCTGGCGCTTCAGGACCACAGTCGATAAGCGTCTCGTTTTGTTTCAATCGAAAAAAAATTTGATCCCACTCTTTTTGTATCTCTTCCTTATGCAGTTGGATAATGGAAGCTGCTTGCCCGATCAGCTGGTTCATTTGGCTGTTGAGTGAAATAATCAAGCTTGCCACTCTCCTCGTTCCTTTATTTTATTTTCAGAATTTTTTATCCATTTAATACAAGAATATTATGCTAGTGCAAAGCCGTCAAGTTAAATATGAACATTTAGTGAATTTTACTGTAAATATTTTCAACTTATTTCAATAATATTTTGCTGATATACAGGATTGATATCAAAATGACAAAGATATTTTGAGATATTTTATACTTGTGGATGAAAGGGGAAAAAACGTTAGATTATATTTACACAGGAGTTGTTTTATAATTCTCTGCAAAAAAAAAAACGGATGGGTCGTCACCCATCCGTTTTTTCATTATTACTACTCTTGAATAGTTGCTACAACGCCAGCGCCTACTGTACGGCCACCTTCACGAATAGAGAACTTAGTTCCTTCTTCGATAGCGATTGGAGAAATCAGTTCAACAGTCATTTCGATGTTATCGCCAGGCATAACCATTTCTACGCCTTCAGGAAGGTTGCAGATACCAGTTACGTCAGTTGTACGGAAGTAGAACTGTGGGCGGTAGTTAGTGAAGAATGGAGTGTGACGTCCACCTTCTTCTTTAGATAAAACATAAACTTCAGCTTTGAACTTAGTGTGTGGAGTGATAGAGCCTGGCTTAGCCAAAACTTGGCCACGCTGGATTTCTTCACGAGCAACACCACGAAGTAGAGCTCCAATGTTGTCGCCAGCTTCTGCATAGTCAAGAAGCTTACGGAACATTTCTACACCTGTAACTGTAGTAGATTTTGGCTCTTCAGTTAAACCGATGATTTCGATTACGTCACCGACTTTAACTTTTCCACGCTCAACACGGCCAGTAGCAACAGTTCCACGTCCTGTAATTGAGAATACATCCTCAACAGGCATCATGAATGGCTTGTCAGTGTCACGAGTTGGGTTTGGAATGTATTCGTCAACTGCAGCCATAAGCTCAACGATTTTTTCTTCCCAAGCAGCGTCTCCTTCAAGAGCTTTAAGAGCAGAACCTTTGATAACTGGAAGGTCATCACCAGGGAACTCATATTCAGTAAGAAGATCGCGAACTTCCATTTCAACTAGTTCAAGAAGCTCTTCATCGTCAACCATGTCGCACTTGTTCATGAAAACAACAAGGAAAGGTACACCTACCTGGCGAGATAGAAGAATGTGCTCACGAGTTTGTGGCATTGGGCCATCAGCAGCAGATACTACTAGGATACCGCCGTCCATTTGTGCAGCACCAGTGATCATGTTTTTAACATAGTCAGCGTGTCCTGGGCAGTCAACGTGTGCATAGTGACGGTTAGCAGTTTCATACTCAACGTGAGAAGTGTTGATAGTGATTCCGCGCTCTTTTTCTTCTGGAGCCGCGTCAATTTGATCATATCCGCGTGCTTCTCCGCCACCAGACTTAGAAAGTACAGTAGTGATAGCAGCAGTTAAAGTTGTTTTACCATGGTCAACGTGACCAATAGTACCGATGTTTACGTGTGGCTTAGAACGATCGAATTTAGCTTTACCCATTAGGAATTTCCTCCTTTTTTTTAAAAAAAAATAAAATTAAGTATATTTTGGACTGTGCAAAATGATATACACTCTGCACAGCTTCCATGCTTACATTAGTAGTTATACTGGATTAAAGGACGAAAATCAATTATTCGCCTTTATTCTTTTTGATGATTTCTTCAGAGATCGACTTTGGTACTTCTTCGTAGTGATCAAAATGCATTGAGAAAGTTCCGCGTCCCTGTGTATTAGAACGAAGGGATGTAGCGTAACCAAACATTTCAGAAAGTGGAACCATTGCGCGTACAACCTGTGCATTTCCGCGTGCTTCCATACCTTCTACACGTCCACGACGGGAAGTAACGTCTCCCATAATATCTCCCATGTATTCCTCTGGAATGACAACTTCAACCTTCATAACAGGCTCAAGAATTACTGGCTTACATTTAGAGGCAGCGTTTTTCAGTGCCATAGAAGCAGCAATTTTGAACGCCATTTCACTAGAGTCAACATCATGGTAAGATCCGTCAAATAGTCTTGCTTTGATATCAACAAGTGGGTATCCAGCAAGAACACCGCGATCTAGTGAGTCTACAAGGCCCGCTTGTACAGCAGGAATATATTCACGAGGAACTACCCCACCAACGATGCCGTTTACAAACTCAAATCCTTTACCTTCTTCGTTAGGAGAAAACTCGATCCAAACGTGTCCATATTGTCCACGTCCACCAGATTGGCGTGCGAATTTACCTTCAACTGAAGCAGATCCACGGAAAGTCTCACGGTAAGCTACCTGAGGAGCACCTACATTTGCTTCTACTTTAAATTCACGGCGCATACGGTCAACAAGGATGTCAAGGTGAAGCTCACCCATACCTGCAATGATAACCTGTCCAGTTTCCTGGTCAGTATGTGCACGGAAAGTTGGATCTTCTTCTTGTAATTTTTGTAGAGCTGTTGTCATTTTATCTTGGTCAGCTTTCGATTTAGGCTCAATCGAAAGGGAAATTACCGGTTCAGGGAATTCCATTGATTCAAGAATAACTAGGCTCTTTTCATCACATAAAGTGTCACCAGTAGTTGTATCCTTCAGTCCAACTGCAGCTGCGATATCCCCAGCATATACTACTGAAATCTCTTCACGAGAGTTTGCATGCATTTGCAGGATACGTCCTACACGCTCACGCTTGCCCTTAGTAGAGTTTTGAACATAAGAACCTGAGTTCAATGTACCTGAGTATACACGGAAGAACGTTAATTTACCGACATAAGGGTCAGTCATAACTTTAAACGCTAGTGCTGAGAATGGCTCTGAATCATCGGCATGACGCTCTACAGCTTCTTCTGTATCTGGTAGTGTGCCGTTGATAGCAGGAACATCCAGCGGAGATGGAAGGTAATCAATAACAGCGTCAAGCATTTTTTGAACACCTTTGTTTTTAAAAGCAGATCCACAGATAACTGGATAGAATTCAACGTTTACAGTACCTTTACGAATCGCAACTTTCAGTTCATCGTTAGAGATTTCTTCTCCGCCAAGATACTTTTCCATTAATTCTTCATCAAACTCTGAAACTGCTTCTATTAACTTCTCACGGTATTCTTCAGCTTGTGCTCTATAATCCTCTGGAATTTCTCCAACCTGAATATCAGTTCCAAGGTCGTTACCATAGAATGTAGCTGTCATATCAATTAGATCAATAATGCCTTCGAATTGATCTTCAGCACCAATCGGTAATTGAATTGCAGCAGCATTTGCCTGAAGACGATCGTGAAGAGTTTTCAAAGAGTACAAGAAATCTGCACCAATTTTATCCATTTTATTTACAAAAACTACACGTGGTACACCGTAAGTAGTTGCTTGGCGCCAAACTGTTTCAGTTTGCGGCTCAACTCCGGACTGTGCATCAAGTACAGCTACTGCTCCATCAAGAACACGAAGGGAACGTTCAACTTCTACTGTGAAGTCTACGTGTCCCGGAGTATCGATGATGTTAACGCGATGGCCTTTCCATGAAGCAGTTGTCGCTGCAGATGTAATAGTGATTCCGCGCTCCTGTTCCTGCTCCATCCAGTCCATTTGAGACGCACCTTCATGTGTTTCACCGATCTTGTGGATACGGCCAGTATAATAAAGGACACGCTCTGTAGTTGTTGTTTTACCAGCATCAATATGTGCCATGATACCGATATTACGAGTGTTAAATAAGGAGAACTCTCTTGCCATTGGGTCTTTCTCCTTCCTAGTATGAGTGTTTTATAGTTGAAGGTTAGATTACCAACGATAGTGAGCAAACGCTTTGTTTGCTTCAGCCATTTTGTGTGTATCTTCACGCTTCTTAACGGATGCTCCTGCACTGTTAGCAGCATCTAAAATTTCATTAGCTAAACGCTCTTCCATTGTCTTCTCACCGCGAAGACGAGCATAGTTTACCAACCAGCGAAGACCTAAAGTGGTACGGCGATCAGGACGCACCTCAATTGGTACTTGATAGTTTGCACCACCAACACGGCGTGCTTTTACTTCTAGAACAGGCATGATATTCTTAAGAGCTTGTTCGAACACTTCCATAGGCTCTTTGCCTGAACGCTCACGGATGATATCGAATGCATTATATAAAATGGTTTGAGACTTACCTCTTTTACCATCGATCATCATTTTGTTAATTAAACGAGTAACTAACTTTGAGTTATATATCGGATCAGGTAAAACGTCTCTCTTTGCAACTGGACCTTTACGTGGCATATTTTTTCCTCCTTTCAGCAAAACTGATTGAATGTTTTATTGTTACTTCTTAGCTGCTTTTGGTCTCTTAGTACCGTATTTAGAACGGCCTTGCATACGATTGTTAACACCAGCTGTATCAAGAGCTCCACGTACGATATGGTAACGTACACCCGGTAAGTCCTTTACACGTCCTCCACGAATAAGAACAACACTGTGCTCTTGAAGGTTGTGTCCGATACCAGGAATGTAAGCTGTAACCTCAATTCCGTTAGTTAAGCGTACACGAGCATACTTACGTAATGCCGAGTTAGGCTTCTTCGGAGTCATAGTACCAACACGTGTACATACACCACGTTTTTGTGGAGAAGTAACGTTAGTCTGTGCTTTCTTGAAGCTGTTGTAACCTTTATTAAGCGCAGGTGATTTTGACTTTTCCTCAGCAGATTTCCGAGGCTTGCGCACTAATTGATTAATTGTAGGCATGATTTTTCCTCCCTTCACTTTTTTGGTAAGCCCACACATCCAGGTGGTTCATTTTTAAATAAAAACAAAGTCCTTGCAGAGATCGTTCCGCAAAAACAGTTTTTTACTTAGTTATAGCTACAGTAGCTGCCCCGACTTCTATCCCGCAAGCTTTCCCGAGTTTTTTCATCGAGTCAACACGCGTTACAGGAACCTTCACTTCCTTGGCTGCTTGAAGAACTTTCGCCGTCACCTTTGGATCAGCATCTTCCGCAATAACCAGTTCAATGATATCCCCAGCCTTTAGGGCTTTTACCGTTTGCTTTGTTCCTACTATTATATTTTGTGCCTGCGATACTTTTTCATAAGACATTTCGATATCCTCCAAAGCAACAGGTAAATAGGAGCACCTTTGATATATTACCATTTCACATAAACAATGTCAACAACACAACTATTTTTTTATAGAAAAGGATTTTACAATTTCTATCTCTAGCAATCCATTTCAGATATGCACCAACATTATTTAAAAATGCGGTACCTTCAACATGCGTTCATAAGAAGGTACCGCAACTTTTTAGTTTAATTGAGCTTTTTATTCGACTGTCATTGGCTCCTCAGTCTCTGCATCCTTTAAATAAGGTTCAGCTCTGCGGTAACGCGGCATACCAGTTCCTGCTGGAACAAGCTTTCCGATAATAACATTTTCTTTCAAGCCGAGCAATTCATCGCGCTTGCCTTTGATTGCTGCATCAGTAAGGACTCTTGTTGTTTCCTGGAATGATGCGGCTGACAAGAATGAATCTGTTTCTAGTGACGCTTTGGTAATACCTAACAGCACAGATCTGCCTGTTGCTGGAAGTTTCCCTTCAAGCAGTGCTTGTCTGTTGGCATCAGTAAATTGATGGATTTCGAGTAGAGTTCCTGGTAAGACTTCCGTTTCACCCGCATCGATAACCCTTACTTTCCGCAGCATTTGACGTACCATTACTTCTACGTGTTTATCGCCAATTTCTACCCCTTGCATGCGGTATACTTTTTGTACTTCACGCAGCAGGTACTCTTGAACAGAATTAACGTCTTTTACTTTCAGTAGTTCTTTCGGATCAATAGAACCTTCTGTCAGTTCCTGTCCGCGAGCTACCTTTTCATTAACAGCAACTTTTACTCTTGCTGTATATGGGGCTGTATAAGTACGGCTCTCTACTTCACCTTGAACAATAATCTCATGCTGACGATCACGTCCTTCGTTAATTCCGACAACTACGCCTTCAACCTCAGTGATTACAGCCTGCCCTTTTGGATTACGGGCTTCAAACAATTCCTGAATACGTGGAAGACCCTGAGTGATATCATCCCCGGCAACTCCACCTGTATGGAATGTACGCATTGTCAGCTGGGTTCCTGGCTCACCAATCGACTGGGCTGCGATAATTCCAACTGCTTCGCCGACCTCAACCTCTTGGCCTGTTGCAAGATTACGTCCGTAACACTTTTTACATACACCATGGCGAGTGTTACAAGTGAATGCAGAACGAATCCATACTTCTTCTAAATTAGCTTCCATTACTTGATTAGCAAGATCTTCTGTGATTAGGTCATTTTCATGAACGATAACTTTATTCGTTTCTGGATGCACAATATTTCTTCTTGCATAACGTCCAATTAAACGCTCATCCAGTTCCTCTATAACCTCAGTGCCATCTTTAAGCGCCCTGACCTTAAGGCCGCGGTCTGTTCCACAATCGTCATCACGAACAATGACATCCTGGGCTACATCGACAAGACGACGAGTCAGGTAACCTGAGTCAGCAGTCTTAAGTGCTGTATCAGCAAGACCTTTACGAGCACCGTGCGTCGAAATAAAGTATTCTAATACAGTTAAACCTTCACGGAAACTAGATTTGATAGGCAATTCAATGATTCGGCCAGCCGGGTTAGCCATAAGTCCACGCATACCAGCAAGCTGTGTAAAGTTGGATGCATTACCACGAGCACCTGAATCACTCATCATGAAGATCGGGTTCGTTTTATCCAATGATTTCATGAGCATAGCCTGAATAGTATCCTTAGCGGCGCTCCAGATCGAAATCACTCTATCATAACGTTCATCTTCTGTGATAAGACCACGTCTAAATTGCTTTAGAACGTTATCTACTTTTGTTTGAGCCTCTTCAATAATTTTCTTCTTTTCACGAAGAACTACGATGTCTGCAACCCCTACTGTAATTCCAGCTTTGGTGGAGTAGCGGAATCCAAGGTCCTTCATTCGGTCAAGCATTCTTGATGTTTCTGTAATCTTGAAACGCTTAAACACTTCTGCAATGACATTTCCGAGTATACCTTTCTTAAAAGGATCTACTATTGGACTTGTTTTAAGGTGTTCCTTAACATCGGTTCCACTTTCAACAAAGTACCTCGCAGGTGTTTCTATTTCAAGATTCTCTTTTGTAGGTTCATTAATATACGGGAATGAAGATGGCAGAATCTCATTAAAAATGAGTTTGCCTACTGTTGTTAATAACAGCTTTTTATTCATTTCTTCCGTAAATGTCTGGTTGTTCAATGAACCAGCATGAACAGCTACTCTAGTATGAAGGTGTACATATCCATTTTGGTATGCAACCAAGGCTTCATTTGTATCTTTAAAGATCATTCCCTCGCCAACCGAACCTTCTCTTTCAAGCGTTAAGTAGTAGTTTCCTAATACCATATCCTGTGAAGGTGTTACTACTGGCTTGCCATCTTTAGGGTTTAAAATGTTTTGGGCAGCAAGCATTAACAAGCGTGCTTCTGCCTGTGCTTCTGCTGAAAGAGGCACGTGAACAGCCATCTGGTCACCGTCAAAGTCAGCATTGTAAGCTGTACAAACAAGCGGATGAAGGCGAATTGCACGTCCTTCAACAATAGTCGGTTCGAAGGCCTGTATCCCTAGCCTGTGCAAGGTAGGTGCGCGGTTAAGCAGTACAGGGTGTTCTTTGATAACGTCCTCAAGAACATCCCAAACTTCCGGCTGGACTCTCTCGATTTTACGTTTAGCAGATTTAATATTATGAGCAAGTCCCTTTTGAACTAACTCTTTCATAACAAAAGGTTTAAACAGCTCTAAAGCCATTTCTTTTGGAAGTCCGCACTGGTACATTTTCAGGTTTGGCCCAACGACGATAACCGAACGGCCTGAATAGTCAACCCGTTTTCCGAGCAGGTTCTGACGGAAACGTCCTTGCTTACCTTTCAGCATATGAGAAAGAGATTTCAATGGACGGTTACCAGGTCCAGTAACCGGACGGCCGCGGCGACCGTTATCTATCAGGGCATCAACTGCTTCCTGAAGCATCCGCTTTTCATTTTGGACAATAATGCTTGGAGCTCCAAGATCAAGAAGACGTTTTAGACGGTTGTTCCGGTTGATTACACGTCTATAGAGGTCATTCAAATCTGATGTAGCAAACCGGCCGCCATCTAATTGAACCATTGGGCGCAACTCTGGCGGGATAACCGGAAGAACATCTAGTATCATCCAATCAGGCTCATTTCCAGAACCACGGAATGCTTCAAGTACTTCAAGACGCTTAATTGCACGGGTACGTCTTTGTCCTTGAGCAGTTTTAAGTTCCTCTTTCAGCATATCAGCCTCTTTGTCTAGGTCTATATCTGAAAGAAGTTTTTTAATAGCTTCCGCACCCATGGATGCCTGGAACTTAGTTCCATACTTATCACGATATGCACGGAATTCTTTTTCAGAAAGAAGCTGTTTCTTTTCAAGAGCAGTATCGCCTGTCTCAGTGACAACGTAAGAAGCGAAATAAATAATTTCTTCAAGAGCTCGTGGAGACATGTCTAAAACAAGTCCCATGCGGCTCGGAATACCTTTAAAGTACCAAATGTGAGATACAGGAGCAGCCAGTTCAATGTGGCCCATGCGCTCACGGCGAACTTTTGCACGGGTAACTTCTACTCCGCAGCGGTCACAAACGACGCCTTTATAGCGAACTCGTTTATATTTACCGCAGTGGCATTCCCAGTCCTTGGTCGGCCCGAAAATACGCTCACAGAACAGACCGTCTTTTTCGGGTTTTAAGGTACGATAGTTGATTGTTTCAGGCTTTTTAACTTCACCAAATGACCATGAACGGATTTTATCCGGTGAAGCAAGGCCTATCTTCATGTATTCAAAATTATTAACATCCAGCAAGGGGCCTACCTCCCTTTTCGTCTCAGGTTTTACCCTTATTGCTAACCATTAAAGCGCAGAGCGCCTGCCTATCGGCGACAAGCTTAAGACGAGCGCTGACAGAAGGCGTTCTTTGCCTTCAGAAGCGATTGGCTTAAGATCTCGAGCCGATGGCGCTCGGAGCTAGATAAACTAAAAGCACAAGCGTCATGATCAGCCCCGACAAGCGCTGGAGGAACAGAGGGGGAAGTCGTTCTTTGACTTCCTCGGCTGGTCCGAAGCGACTCGAGGGGCTTGACGCTGGAGCTAGATATACTTAAAGCGCAGAGCGCCTGCCTATCGGCAAAACACTTGCTATAAATACTAGAGTTACGCCCACCAAAGATCGGTTTCTCGGGCGGGCAGAAACTGCTAGTTAAATGTTATTCCCTTGTACCAACCTTTTCTGAATCAGCACCCTCTGTTTCAGGTGAAATAGTTAACGATTCAGCGTGCTGCAGTTCTTCATCATCTTCCAGGTCGCGCATTTCAATTTCTTTTTCATCGCCTGATAGAATCTTTACATCCATGCCAAGGCTCTGCAATTCTTTCATTAATACTTTAAAGGACTCAGGAACACCAGGTTCCGGAACATTTTCCCCTTTAACAATTGCTTCATAAGTCTTCACACGGCCAACAACATCATCAGACTTCACTGTTAAGATTTCTTGTAAGGTGTAAGCTGCTCCATACGCCTCAAGTGCCCAAACCTCCATCTCACCAAAACGCTGTCCGCCAAACTGGGCTTTACCACCTAGTGGCTGCTGCGTTACTAATGAGTACGGTCCTGTAGAGCGGGCATGCAGCTTATCATCTACCATGTGCGCAAGCTTGATCATATACATTACCCCGACGGATACACGGTTATCAAAGGCATCACCTGAACGGCCATCGTAAAGAACAGTTTTAGCGTCTCTTGCCATACCTGCTTCTTCAATAGTCGACCAGACATCTTCTTCTGTTGCTCCATCAAAAACAGGTGAAGCAACATGTATGCCAAGGTAACGTGCAGCCATTCCGAGGTGTAGTTCAAGCACCTGTCCGATATTCATACGTGATGGAACTCCCAGTGGATTTAACATGATATCAACTGGTGTACCATCTGGAAGGTACGGCATATCTTCTTCAGGAAGGATTTTAGAGATAACCCCTTTGTTACCATGGCGTCCGGCCATCTTATCTCCTTCAGAAATCTTACGCTTCTGAACAATATAGGCGCGGACAAGCTGGTTTACACCTGGCGGAAGTTCATCGCCATCTTCCCGGTTAAACACTTTTACATCCAAAACAATTCCGCCGCCGCCATGTGGGACACGGAGTGAAGTATCACGCACTTCACGCGCTTTTTCACCGAAGATTGCATGCAAAAGACGTTCTTCAGCCGTCAATTCAGTTACACCTTTAGGGGTTACTTTACCGACAAGCAAATCTCCGTCTTTTACCTCTGCGCCCACTCGGATAATTCCACGATCATCCAGGTTGCGAAGCGCATCTTCACCAACGTTTGGAATGTCTCGAGTAATTTCCTCTGGCCCTAATTTAGTGTCGCGCGATTCAGACTCATATTCTTCAATATGGATAGAAGTATAGACATCATCTTTGACTAGGCGCTCACTCATAATGATGGCATCCTCGTAGTTATAACCATCCCACGTCATAAAGGCTACAAGAACATTTCTTCCTAGGGCAAGCTCACCTTTTTCCATCGAAGGTCCGTCAGCAAGGATTTCACCTTGAACTACACGGTCTCCAACACTGACAATTGGGCGTTGATTATAACAAGTTCCCTGGTTGGAACGAATAAATTTAAGCAAGCGATACCGATCAAGATCACCTTTAACTTCTTGTCCATCAACAATACTGATACGGCGAACTCTAACTTCACGTGCTTGTACATGCTCAACAATACCTTCATGCTTACAAATTACAGCAGCTCCAGAATCCTTTGCAGAGACATGTTCCATTCCTGTTCCTACTCTAGGTGCTTCCGGCTGCAATAAAGGCACAGCCTGACGCTGCATGTTCGCGCCCATAAGTGCACGGTTAGAGTCATCATTTTCAAGGAAAGGGATACAAGCTGTTGCAGCTGATACGACCTGTTTAGGTGATACATCCATGTAGTCAACGCGATCGCGGCTAACGACGGTGTTTTCACCCCGGAAACGAGCGATAACTTCATCATCCACAAATGAACCGTCTTCTGATAAAACGACATTAGCTTGGGCAACTACATAGTTATCCTCTTCATCAGCTGTTAAGTAATCGAATTGGGTTGTCACTTTACCTGTTTCAGGATCAACACGACGGTAAGGAGTTTCAATAAAACCAAACCTGTTAACCTTTGCAAAGGTAGAAAGTGAGTTAATCAAACCAATGTTTGGTCCCTCTGGCGTTTCGATAGGACACATACGGCCATAGTGGGAGTAATGAACGTCACGCACTTCAAATCCGGCACGCTCACGTGTTAGTCCACCGGGCCCTAATGCAGATAAACGCCGTTTATGTGTAAGTTCTGCCAACGGATTTGTTTGATCCATGAACTGAGAAAGCTGAGAGCTTCCAAAGAATTCTTTAATGGATGCAATAACCGGGCGAATATTAATTAGTTGCTGTGGTGTAATCGTGTTTGTATCCTGGATGGACATTCTCTCACGTACAACACGCTCCATACGGGATAACCCGATACGGAATTGGTTTTGGAGAAGCTCACCTACTGAACGAAGGCGACGATTACCCAAATGGTCGATATCATCTGTATCTCCAACCCCATGTAGGAGGTTAAAGAAATAGCTGATAGAAGAAATGATATCTGCAGGCATAATATTCTTAATCTGCTCAGGAACAAAAGCATTTCCAAGCACATTAATTACTTTCTCTCCATCACCCTCTGGTGCATAAATCCTTATAGATTGAAGAGGAATATCTTCTTTAATTACGCCGCCGGCAGGGTTGAAACTCTTAAACCCTACATTCTTTTCAAGATGCGGAAGGATTTTATCCAGCGTACGGCGGTCAAGAGTCACGCCTTTTTCAGCGATAATTTCCCCTGTTTCTGGATCAGCAAGCGTTTCCGCTAGACGCTGACCAAATAAACGGTTTTTAATATGAAGCTTTTTGTTTATTTTATAACGTCCAACGCTAGCAAGGTCATATCTTTTTGGATCAAAGAATCTTGATAGCATTAAACTTTTCGCATTTTCAACGGTTGGCGGTTCACCAGGGCGCAAACGCTCATAAATTTCGAGCAGTGCTTTTTCCGTACTTTCGGTATTATCCTTCTCAAGGGTATTACGAATGTACTCGTTATCCCCAATAAGATCGATAATTTCTTGGTCGGACCCAAACCCAAGTGCACGCAAAAGAACCGTAACAGGCAGTTTCCTCGTACGATCTATCCTTACATATACAACCTCTTTGGCATCTGTTTCATATTCAAGCCAGGCGCCGCGGTTTGGAATCACAGTAGCAGTAAAGCCTTTTTTACCGTTCTTATCCAATTTTCCGCTATAGTACACGCTCGGTGAACGTACTAGCTGTGAAACGATGACCCGCTCGGCACCATTGATCACAAAGGTACCTGTTTCTGTCATTAATGGGAAGTCTCCCATAAACACATCCTGGTCCTTCACTTCGCCTGTCTCTTTATTTACAAGACGGACTTTTACACGTAAAGGCGCAGAGAAAGTAACATCTCTTTCTTTCGATTCTTCAACTGGATATTTCGGTTCGCCAAGGCTGTAATCGATAAATTCCAGCGATAAGTTACCAGTGAAGTCCTCAATTGGAGAAATATCCTGAAACATTTCCCTAAGTCCCTCATCAAGAAACCATTGGTAGGAAGCTGTTTGGATTTCAATTAAGTTTGGTAAATCCAGAACTTCACTGATACGAGCGTAACTTCTCCGTTGGCGGTGTCGTCCATACTGAACTAGTTGACCTGTCAACTGATTCACCCCTCAAATCAAGCGTTATTGGTGCATCTATCTGCCTTACCCATGGAATTGCTGCCATTTCATAAGACAAAAAGAAAAAGGGTTTTTAACTCAAAAACCACATTTTTCTAAACGAACTATATTTTGTTAGCATTGCCTTATACAACCAAAATTATACAACTTTCGTCGTTTTTAGCAATTTATCCAGAATATAATATATTGGCATTTTATAATGTTAACATAGTGGATTTTCTTCGTCAAACTTTTTTAGCCCTAATGATAAAATAACCCTTCTTTTTTAGCACAATTTGTGCATCACCGAAAATCTCAGTGATTTTATCCACTGCAGAAGGGGCCCCTTGTTTTTTTTGAAGCACAGTCCAAAGTTCACCTTCACTTGTTAGATGTTCATAGCTCTGTTCAAAAATCTCATGAACTGTTTGTTTCCCGGCTCGGATTGGCGGATTCGTGAGAATAGCATCAAAGTTTGATTCAGCTATTCCGGTTAACCGGTCACTCTCGTAAACCTGTACATTATTAATACGGTTAATTTCGGCATTTTCTTTTGCAAGGGACAATGCACGGCTGTTTACATCTACCATATGAACCTTAGCGTTTGGATACGCCTTTGCCAGGCTTAGACCGATCGGTCCATACCCGCAGCCTACATCCAGTAACAAACCGTCCATCTTATGGGCTTCATAGGTTTCGATAAGCAAACGAGAACCATAGTCTACTTCTTTTTTTGAAAAAACCCCATTATCTGTTTTAAACCTAAGGTTTGAACCTTTCAGTTGAAACTCCCAATACAGCGGATCACTCTCGGTATTTGGGTTCCGGGTATAGTAATGGTCTGGCATGAAGCCACCTCCACAGAGACATTTTACAAGGGAAGCTCTTTAAATCTTTTGATTAGGCTGAATCTATGACCCGTTAAAGAAAATCAAGCAACGTTTTAAAAATAGCATGCAGCTATTCTATTTATTGCTTAAAACCTTCACTATTAAACAGTCTATTTTTAAAAAGTGAAAAAAAGCCCGCTTATATAGCGAGCTTTTTTACAAATTTATTACTTAACTTCAACGTTTGCTCCAACTTCTTCAAGCTTAGCTTTAACTTCTTCAGCTTCTTCTTTAGAAACGCCTTCTTTAACTGCCTTTGGAGTGTTGTCAACAAGATCTTTTGCTTCTTTAAGACCAAGACCTGTGATTTCACGTACAGCTTTGATAACTTTGATTTTTTGGTCGCCTGCACTTGCAAGAACAACGTCAAATTCAGTTTGCTCAGCAGCAGCGTCGCCAGCTACAGCTCCACCCATTGCTACAGGAGCAGCAGCAGTTACTCCGAATTCTTCTTCGATTGCTTTTACTAGGTCGTTAAGTTCTAAAACAGTCATAGTTTTAACTGCTTCAATGATTTGTTCTTTAGTCATGATTAATGTTCCTCCTTAGATAATGTTTTCATTTATTGTATAACCGATAAATTTAACTTACGCGCCTTGTTCTTCTTTCTGTTCTGCAACGGCTTTTGTAACAAGAGCCAGGTTGCGCATAGGAGCTTGAAGAACGCTGAGTAGCATAGACAGCAAACCTTCGCGTGATGGCAGATCTGCAAGAGCCTTAATCTCCTCAACTGTTGCAAGGTTTCCTTCAATTACACCAGTTTTAATTTCAAGCGCTTCATGCTTCTTTGCGAAGTCGTTTAAAATTTTAGCAGGGGCAACTACATCATCATTACTGAATGCAATAGCATTTGGGCCAGTAAAAGATTCGTTTAATCCAGCAAGCTCTGCAGCTTCAGCCGCGCGGCGAGCCATTGAGTTTTTGTAAACTTTGAACTCGATCCCAGCTTCACGAAGCTGCTTACGAAGTTCTGTCAATTCTGAAACGTTCAAACCACGGTAATCAACAACAATTGTTGAAACACTAGTTTTTAGTTTTTCAGAGATCTCGTCTACGATTTGTTTCTTTTGTTCGATAGCACTGCTCATCCTTACACCTCCTGTAGATTCTCTCATTCATACCAGGCAATAAAAAACCTCTGTGTCCATACAGACACAGAGGCAGTATACAATAGTCAATTTGACTTGTTATCTATCGTATGACCTCGGCAGGGAATTAAGCATAGATGCTCCTGCTGTCTGCGGTACAAATGTTATTTTATTTTAGCAACAAGATACATTATACATAATGCAAATCGTTGTGTCAATCAGTTATTTCGCAGTTACTGTTGATGGGTCAACTTTTACACCAGGGCCCATTGTAGAAGCAACTGTTACGTTCTTCATGTATGTTCCTTTAGCTGCAGCAGGTTTTACTTTTAACAGCGTATCATAGATCGTGTTAAAGTTTTCAACAAGCTTAGCGTCCTCGAAAGATGCTTTTCCGATTGGAACATGGATGTTACCAGATTTATCAACGCGGTATTCAACTTTACCGGCTTTGATTTCGTTAACTGCTTTAGTTACATCAAATGTAACAGTTCCAGTTTTAGGGTTTGGCATTAAGCCTTTAGGCCCTAATGTACGGCCAAGCTTACCAACTTCACCCATCATGTCCGGAGTAGCAACGATTACATCAAATTCAAACCAGCCTTGGTTGATTTTATTGATAAATTCAGCATCTCCAACATAGTCTGCACCAGCAGCCTCTGCTTCTTTTGCTTTTTCGCCTTTAGCGAATACAAGTACACGTTGAGTTTTACCAGTTCCGTTTGGAAGCACAACTGCTCCGCGGATTTGCTGGTCAGCTTTCTTAGGGTCAACGCCCAAACGGAATGCTGCTTCAACAGTTGCGTCAAATTTAACAATGCTTGTCTTTTTCGCAAGGTCAATTGCCTCATTGATCGCATATGCTTTCGTGTTATCTACAAGCTTAGCGGCTTCGATATACTTCTTACCTTTTTTCGCCATTTCGATATTTCCTCCTTGATTGTGGTTTTAGCGGAATAACCTCCCACGATGTAAAGCGCAGATGCCTGTGTACAGGCATCGGAGCTAGACATACGAAAAGCATTGAGGACCATCGGCTTTATTACAAACCGACCGCCTCGCTGCTAGACCTATACGAAAAGTGCAGGCGCGTTTTTTAGCGCCGTGCCCTTGGACAGAATAAAGGTTGCGAGTGAATCATATTCAGCACCGCAACCTCAATCAGTCCCTTGCATCAGAAACACGCAATTAGTCTTCGATAACGATTCCCATGCTGCGTGCAGTACCTTCAACCATTAGCATAGCAGCTTCAACGCTGGCAGCATTTAGGTCAGGCATTTTTGTTTCAGCAATCTCGCGTACCTTGTCGCGCTTTACTGTTGCTACCTTATTACGGTTAGGTTCACCAGAACCAGACTCAATACCAGCTGCTTTCTTAAGAAGAACGGCAGCAGGAGGAGTTTTCGTAATAAATGTAAATGAACGGTCTTCGAATACCGTGATTTCAACAGGAATAATTAAACCAGCTTGATCAGCTGTGCGAGCATTAAACTCTTTACAGAATCCCATGATGTTAACACCTGCTTGACCCAATGCTGGACCAACCGGCGGCGCTGGATTTGCTTTACCAGCAGGAATTTGCAATTTAACCAACTTAATTACTTTTTTAGCCACGAGACACACCTCCTTAAAGTCCGTGATGTGGTAATAGGGTTTTTACCCTCCCACTCATATGAGTCTTTATATGAAATAAAGAACTAGTCAAATGTTCTTCTCTTTATCGAGAGATACTGACCTATGAAATATTACCACTTTTTAAATTTGATTTCAAGTTTTTTCGAGTTATATTTTTTTGATCTGTGCAAACTCCAGTTCAACCGGGGTATCCCGGCCAAACATATTGACGAGAACTTTTAGTTTTGCTTTGTCATTGTCAATCTCTTCAATCGTACCTGTAAAGTTTGTAAACGGTCCTTCACTAACCTGAACCGTCTCGCCTAATTCAAAGTCGAGTTCAGTCCGTCTTTCTTCAACACCCATTCTCTTCAGAATCATAGCAACTTCCTCTGGAAGAAGTGCTGTTGGCTTGGAGCCTGATCCAGCGGATCCAACAAACCCAGTTACACCCGGCGTATTCCGGACAACATACCATGAATCATCTGTCATCACGATCTCGACTAGAACATACCCTGGGAATGTCTTTCGTTTTACTACCTTCTTTTTGCCATTCTTGTAATCAGTCTCTTCATCTTCAGGTACAATAACCCGAAAAATTTTATCCTGCATTCCCATTGATTCTACACGCTTTTCAAGATTTGCCTTAACTTTATTTTCGTAACCTGAGTACGTATGAACAACATACCAATTCTTTTCCATTCAAGAGGACTAAGCGTCCTTCCCTCCCTACACAATTGTTATTAAGCGCAAGCGCCTTCGGAACAAATTTTGTTCCATGATAATTAAACAGTAAGCAGACCTAATTTTGCGGATTGTCATGCATTCATAGGCCTGCTTTAAGACAAACGCAAAATAACAAAATTCGTAAATTTAAACCAAATGAAAAAACCCGTTATCCGGGCTTTACGAACAATTCCTGCATTATTCTCCATTATACCATGAGATGGCAGGTGTTATTCAAGAATAAAACGAATCAAATTAGAGATGCCTAGGTCAATTACAGCAAAGAATACAGCTACGAAAATGACAGTGATTAAAACAATGATCGTATAACGTGTTAATTCCTTGCGTTTCGGCCAACTGACTTTTCTCATTTCGCGAGCAACTTCAGGGAAAAACTTTGTGATGCGTTGCATGTTCAAACCTCCAACTTATGGGGATACCAAATGATCTATTTATAATGGTGTGTTGTTATTTCGTTTCCTTGTGGACTGTATGAGCATTGCAAGTCTTGCAGAACTTTTTAAGCTCTAAGCGTTCTGCGAGATTCTCTTTATTAGAAGTATAATTGCGAGACCCGCACTCCACACAAGCAAGAATAACTTTTACTCTCATATGACACCTGCTTACAGTTAGCATAGCAGCGGAAAACAAAAGCCGATAACTAACCTTTATTCTATCATTTATATCTATAAAACTTTAACATGGCTGATATTACGTGTCAATAAGAGCAAGCCTGTTTAAAAGGCTGTTTCATGGCGGGTTTAGGCATAAATCAAATGGAGATCTCTCTTATTTCCAGGTATCTTTCGAGTTTTCGTTTAACTCGCTGAAGAGCATTATCAATTGATTTTACATGCCGGTTTAATTCTTCGGAAATTTCCTGATAGGATTGTCCGTCAAGGTAAAGCGCCAAAACTTTTCTTTCAAGATCACTTAAAAGCTCCGCCATTTTAACCTCGATTTGGTCGAATTCTTCCTGGTTAATTATTAGTTCTTCAGGATCCATTACTTTTGCTCCTGACAGTACGTCCATCAGGGTTCGGTCCGATTCTTCATCATAAATAGGCTTATCCAGTGAGATGTAGGAGTTGAGCGGAATATGTTTCTGTCTAGTGGCTGTTTTAATCGCAGTAATAATTTGTCGAGTGATACATAGTTCTGCAAACGCTTTAAAAGAAGTGAGCTTGTCCTCTTTAAAATCCCGAATGGCTTTGTATAATCCTATCATGCCTTCCTGAACGATATCTTCTTTATCTGCTCCGATTAAAAAATATGACCTTGCTTTGGCACGCACAAAATTACGGTATTTATGTATCAAGTAATCTAGTGCTTCACTTTCTCCTTTGTGAACTGCTTCCACAATAAACTCGTCTTCTAATTCAGCGTACTTTGAATTGGTTTTAGCCCTGAAGTCAATATTCAAACAGATCCCCCCGCCGCTTCCATAGATAGAAATATTATACAGCAGGAATTTTTTAGGCGTCAACTGCTCATTTATCGCCTCTGCGCCATTTTTCAAAAGTTTCTGCCACTTTATCACTCAGAGGAATCTTGCTAACAGGACGTTTCTGCTGAATATGGCGAACTCTTTTTTCAATCCTGCTTTCAACAATATTTATTTCTGTCAGCAGTTCCCTGGCAGACTTTCTTAAGGCGCCTTGTCCAAAAATGGCCCATTGCTCAGTGAAGTCTGAAGTGGCTACATGGATCTGTGTCACCCGGTTATTCAGCTGAATTGCCAATTTCTCAATTCGCTCATCAGCCGTTTCTCCCTCTTTAGTAAAGATAACATCAACCTTATAATTTTTATATTTCGTTTCTGTACCCGTAACAAAGTGGGCATCAAAAATGACAATGACTCGATAACCAGTGTACGCTTGGTATTCTGCCATTTTTTCAATAAGACGATCTCTGGCCGCTGATAAATCCCTGACTTTTAATTGGGAAAGCTCTGGCCAAGCTCCAATAATGTTATATCCGTCTACAAGGAGGATATCCATTTTATTTTCCTATAGGATGACGCTTTCGGTAAACCTCATACATCAGCAAAGCCGCAGCAACTGAGGCATTTAACGAGGTTACCTTGCCAGCCATTGGCAGATTGATAAGAAAGTCACATTTATCTCTGACAAGCCTGCCCATTCCTTTCCCTTCACTGCCAATTATTAATCCAAGCGGAAGTGTCCCATCGAAGGTTCGATAATCTTCTTTGCCTGACGCATCTGTTCCTGCGATCCATACTCCTCTTTCTTTCAAATCCTCGATTGTCCTGGCCATATTTGTAACCCGGACGACCGGTATATATTCTATAGCCCCTGTGGAAGCTTTCGCTACAGAAGCGGTCAAGCCAACAGACCTGCGTTTAGGAATAATGATTCCGTGAGCTCCGGTGGCATCGGCCGTTCTCATAATTGAGCCGAGATTATGCGGATCCTCTATCTCATCAAGAAGCAAGAAGAATGGTGACTCATTTTTCTTTTCTGCCGCTGCAAATAGGTCATCTAATTCTGCATATTGATAGGCTGCAACATGCGCTATAACACCCTGGTGGTTACCCTCTGACATTTGATCAATTTTTTTCTTAGGGACGAATTGCACAATTACATTTGCTTCTTTTGCAAGGGCAACGATTGGCTGCATACGCTGGGACCCTTCAGCGATTAAAATTTTATTAATATCCCGGCTGGATTTAAGAGCTTCGATTACAGGGTTTTTTCCAATAATAGTTTCTTCATTCATCTAGTTGTTCCTCCCTTTTCATCTTCAACAATAGCAATAGCAGCAGTGATCAATTCCTCCAGCCGTTCATGTTCCTCACCCAGATATAAATAACCAATTAGTGCTTCAAACGCAGTACTGTGCCGATAAGTTTGTACATCCGTATTTTTAGGAATCGTACCTGATTTGGCGTTGCGGCCCCTTTTGGCGATTGTTATTTCCTGCTCTGACAATCTACCGCTGTTCATCAGCTGAAACAGGATACGGGATTGTGCTTTTGCAGAAACATACAACGTTGCTTTTCGATGGAGATCATTTGGACGGACTCTGCCGGATTGCAGTAGGTGGTGCCGTATATGCAGTTCATACACGGCATCGCCCATATAAGCTAGAGCCAGACTGTTCAGCTGTTTTTCATCAACATTTTTTTCATAAGGAAGCATTCGGTCAGCCTCTTTTCCATCTGATGCCCTGAGGAGTATCTTCCAAAATCACATTCATTTCCTTCAATTGATCACGGATCTCATCTGCAAGCTGAAAGTTACGTTCTTTCCTAGCTTGAATTCGCTTAGCAATCAATGCCTCAATTTCTTCATCAAGCAACTCAGTTTCTGTTTCTAAAGATAAACCGAGTACACTAAATAGCTGTTCGTATTCATTAATAAATTCTTTAATCACAGACTCAGCTGTATTCTTCTCCAATAAATACAGATTTGCCAGTTTAGAAAGATCAAATAAAACAGAAATAGCATTTGCAGTATTAAAATCATCATCCATTGCAGCAATAAACTGTTCGTGCAAAGCAGTGATCTTTTTTCCCCACTCCTGGTTGTTGTCAGTCAGCCCTGAACTTGCCTCCAGCCTGTGCTTTAAGTTATGGTACGATGTTTTCAGCCGATCAAATGCAGCCTTCGTGGTACTCAGCAGCTCTTCACTGTAATTAACCGGATTGCGGTAATGAACAGAGAGCATGAAAAACCTTAGCACCTGCGGATCATGATTCTTTATAATATCGTGAACCATTACGAAGTTGCCAAGTGACTTGGACATCTTTTCATTATCAATATTAATATAACCGTTATGCATCCAATATTTCGCAAATGGTTTTCCTGTCAGCGCTTCCGACTGGGCAATTTCATTTTCATGATGCGGGAACGCTAGATCCTGGCCGCCGGCATGAATATCGATCGTATCACCGAGATATTTCCTAGCCATCGCAGAGCATTCAATGTGCCAGCCTGGGCGCCCGCTTCCCCAAGGACTTTCCCACGATATTTCACCTTTCTTTGCCGCTTTCCATAGTGCAAAGTCTAGAGCATCTTGCTTTTTCTCACCCACTTCAATCCGGGAGCCAAGCCTTAATTCGTCTATTGATTGATGAGAAAGTTTACCGTATCCATTAAACATTCTCGTCCGATAATAGACATCTCCGCCTGATTCATATGCATAGCCTTTTTCAATGAGTGCAGCAATAAAGTCAATGATTATGTCCATCGTTTCTGTTACCCTGGGGTGAACATCTGCTTTTTTGCAGCCTAGTGCCGAAACATCTTCAAAGTAGGCATTGATAAACCGTTCGGCAATGGAAGGCACATCCTCACCTAATTCGTTAGCGACGCGGATTAATTTATCATCCACATCTGTGAAGTTAGAAATATATTGAACATCATACCCTCTGAATTCAAAATAACGACGGACTGTATCGAATACAATAGGAGGACGAGCGTTACCGATATGAATATAATTATATACGGTTGGCCCGCAAACATACATTTTGATTTTTCCCTCTTCAAGAGGAGTGAATTCTTCTTTTTTTCTAGTGAGTGTATTATAAATTTGAATTGGCATTTACTTTACTCCTTTCTGCCTTCAAATCATTAAGTTCTTTGTTTAACTTCTGCAATTCTGCCTCGATTTCTTTAAACCGGTCGCCGCGAGGATCAGGAAGATTGCAGTGATCTAAATCAATCCGCTTTCTAACTCCGTCCTGAACTACCACTTCTCCAGGTATTCCAACGACGGTGGAGTTTGGCGGTACATCTTTTAGCACAACAGAACCTGCCCCTACCTTCGAATTTTCCCCAATAGTGATCGAACCTAGTACTTTCGCTCCCGTAGCAATCAAAGCATTATCCATTACGGTCGGATGGCGCTTGCCCTTTTCTTTGCCCGTCCCTCCAAGTGTGACACCTTGAAAAATAGTTACATTATCGCCGATTTCACATGTTTCCCCAATAACTACTCCCATGCCATGATCGATAAAAAGCCTTCGGCCGATTTTAGCACCTGGATGAATTTCTATACCCGTAAAAAAACGGCTAATTTGAGAGATTAAACGGGCTATAAAAAAGAATTTTCGTTTATAACATGCGTGTGCAAACCGATGAGCCCAAATTGCATGCAGCCCCGAATAAGTCAAAATGACCTCAAGAGATGTTCTAGCCGCTGGGTCTTGTTCAAAAACAACTTCAATGTCTTCCTTTATCAACTTGAACATACTTCTCCTCCTCCTCCCTCAAAAGCACAAGCGCCTCGATCAGCCCTGACAGGCATAAGACGAACACCGCAGGAAGTCGTTTTTTGACTTCTGAAGGGGTTTGGCTTATGACCCGAGGGGCTAGGCGCTGAAGCTAGATATAACAAAAGCACAAGCGCCTCGATCAGCCCCGACTGCCCGAAATGTAGAGCCGCCTGGTTAGCTTCGACAAGTGCTGCAGGGCCAGAAGTTAAAGTCGTTCTTTGACTTCATCGGCTGGACCGAAGCAATCTCGAGAAGCTAGGCGGCGCCACTAGACTGGCATAAGACGAACACCGCAGGAAGTCGTTTTGTGACTTCTGAAGGGGTTTGGCTTATGACCCGAGGGCTAGGTTGGTTTATGGCTGGGTTAAAAGTTTTAAACATAATAAAAAGCGCCTCCGTCAAATGACAGAGACGCTGAATGCGCGGTTCCACTCTGTTTAGGCCATTATTGCATTGCCTCAACTTAAACCTGGTAACGGGCGGTCCCGCCCTGATCTACTTGGAAGATAGCTTCCTTTCGGCCAGGGGCTCTGAGGTGCATTTCAAAAAACAAGGGGCTTAAACCACTTTCAGCCGATGATGGTTCTCTCTAAAAAGCTTTGTTTTTTTACTTATCCTCTTCAACACTTTGAATTATAAAAATGAATTACTCTTACTATATTATACTTTTTCCGATCTGTTAACCAAAAAAATCGAAATAATATTATTGAAGTAAGTTATTTAGACGTTTTTTTATCTTCTCTCTGCCGAGGAGCTCCATAGCTAGAGGAAGATCCGGCCCATGTGTCTGCCCAGTAGCCGCAGCACGAACAGGCATAAATAGCTGTTTTCCTTTATAGCCAGTAGATTTTTGAACCGCTTTTAATGCTGCTTTAATACCTGCAGCATTAAATTCAGGTAATGCTTCAATTTCGGTGAGGAATGCCTCCAGTACTTCCGGAACCTGTTCTTCTTTTAAAACAGCGTCAGCTTCTGCTTCATAGCTGATCTCATCCTTAAAGAACATATCTGTCATCTCAACAATTTCTGCACCGTAACTCATTTTCTCCTGGAATAAAGAAATCAGGCTCTTAACCCATCTGCTTTCCTCTTCCGTACGGCTACGGCTCACTCTTCCCGCCTCTTCTAGATGAGGGAGAGCAAGGTCAACCACTCTTTCAAGCTCTACCTTTTTCATGTATTGGTTGTTCATCCAGCTTAGCTTTTGCTGATCGAATAATGCTGGAGATTTAGATAAACGTTCAGGATCAAAGATATCGATCAGTTCGTTCTTAGAAAAAATCTCCTCTTCCCCGGCCGGAGACCAGCCAAGCAGGGTAATGAAGTTGAATAATGCTTCAGGAAGATAACCGAGATCCTTGTATTGCTCGATAAATTGGATAATCGATTCATCCCGTTTGCTTAACTTTTTCCTGCTCTCATTCACTATTAATGTCATATGGCCAAATACAGGTATGTCCCAATTAAGAGCCTCATAAACCATCAGCTGTTTAGGTGTGTTGGAGATATGATCATCTCCGCGCAGAACATGTGAGATTTTCATGAGGTGATCATCAACGGCAACCGCAAAATTGTAAGTTGGTGTACCATCTTTTTTCACCATTACCCAATCGCCTATTCCCTCAGATTCAAAAGAAACCATCCCTTTAACCATGTCCTCAAACTCAAATGATCTACCCTGAGGGACTTTGATCCGAATGCTTGGCTGGCGTCCTTCCTGTACTAGAGCCTCCTGCTCTTTTTGAGTCAAGGAACGGCATCTCCCGGAATATTGCGGAGTTTCATTTTTAGCTAATTGTGCCTCACGCTCCGCCTCTAACTCCTCCTCCGTGCAGTAACATTTGTACGCCTTGCCGTTCGCCAACAGCTCTTTATAATATTTCTCGTAAAGGTCATTACGCTCGGATTGTCTGTACGGACCATACTCGCCTTCTATATCTATGCTTTCATCCCAATCAATCCCAAGCCATTTTAAATAACGGAGCTGACTTTCCTCTCCGCCTGCAATGTTTCTTTTCCTATCTGTATCTTCAATACGAATAATAAATTTCCCGCCTTGATTTCTTGCATATAAATAATTGAATAACGCTGTGCGCGCATTCCCTATATGTAAATGCCCGGTAGGACTAGGTGCATATCGTACACGAATTTCTGACATGGGAATCCTCCTTTAAAAACTAATATAACTTGGTTATTTTACCATGCCGAGACCTCTTAATAAAGGTCATTCCACTTTTATAAGGACTTTTTAAGTAAAACAACTGCCTGTGCTGCGATTCCCTCGCCACGGCCCGTAAAGCCTAATTTTTCGGTTGTGGTTGCTTTTACATTGACCTGCTCGGGAGCCGCTTTCAGGAGCTCGGCAATCCTAGCTTGCATAGACTCTATATAAGGTGCCATCTTAGGTTTTTCGGCCATTATTGTACAATCGATATTTACTAGTTCATAGCCCTTGTTCGTTACCAACTCCCATACCAGTTCCATAAGCTTAGCTGAATCAGCATCTTTGAACTCCGGATCAGTATCTGGAAAATGTTTGCCAATGTCTCCAGCTGCAATTGCACCGAGACAGGCGTCAGAAATAGTATGCAATAACACATCCGCATCTGAATGCCCGAGCAGTCCCTTTTCATACGGAATTGTGATTCCGCCAATTATCAGCGGACGGCCTTCCGTTAATTGATGTACGTCAAAGCCTTGTCCGATTCGAAACATATTCAAATTCCCCCATTATATTTTGTTGCCCACCCTCCGGCGCTTTTGAATTATTGCTTCCGCAAAATAAAGATCTTCAGGTGTAGTCAGCTTAATATTGTCATATGTTCCTTCAACAATGGCTACGTCTATGTTGAGGCGCTCCACAAGGCTCGCATCATCGGTTCCTGAAAAACCTTCTTGTTCGGCCGCCTGATGGGCTTTTATAAGAGTGGAAACACGAAAAGCTTGTGGGGTTTGGACTGCCCACAAGCTGGATCGCTCCACCGTTTCTGTAACTAAGCCGTTCTTTGCGATTTTCATTGTATCCTTCACCTGAACAGCCGCCACCGCTGCACCCATGCTGGATGCTTTATTGATAAGCTCATGAATCGTGTTTGTTTCAATAAACGGCCTAGCACCGTCGTGAACCAAGATTATTCCTTCAGGCTTCGCTGCTTTTGCGGCATTATATACACTGTGCTGCCGCTCTTTTCCGCCGGCAACAAGGCTGATTTCCTGCTGAATGCTGTATTCATCCAACAGTTTTAAAAGTTCCTCTTTATCATGAGGATGAATTGCAAGGATAATTCCACCGCATTCTGGATCTCGATCGAACACTCTAAGGGTATGGATAAGAACCGGAATGCCATCCAATTTGAGGAGCAGCTTGTTCTTCTGCGCCCCCATTCTTTTCCCCTGTCCAGCCGCCGGAATAATGACCTGATAAGCCATATAAAAACTCCTATCTACTTATAAAGCTTTTTCCAATAGTTTTGGTTTTGCAAAAATCATACGGCCAGCAGAGGTTTGCAATACACTTGTTACTAGCACGTCTATTCGTTTGCCGATATAATCACGGCCTTCCTCAACAACAATCATTGTCCCATCATCAAGATAGGCGATTCCTTGATTATGCTCTTTTCCATCTTTGATGACCTGAATATTTAGCTCCTCACCAGGAAGAACAACTGGTTTAACGGCATTTGCTAGATCATTAATATTTAATACAGCTACTCCCTGAAGTTCACATACTTTGTTCAGGTTAAAGTCATTGGTAACAACAACTCCGCTTGTTATTTTTGCAAGTTTAACAAGCTTGCTGTCTACTTCCTGAATTTCTTCAAAGTCACCTTCATAAATCTCTACTTTAATGGCCAGTTCTTTTTGAATCCGGTTTAATATATCCAGGCCGCGGCGTCCACGGTTTCGCTTTAACACATCTGATGAATCAGCAATATGCTGAAGCTCTTCTAAAACAAACTGCGGGATCACCATCGTGCCTTCTAAGAAACCCGTCTGACAGATATCAGCGATTCGGCCATCAATAATAACGCTTGTATCCAAAATCTTCAGATCTCCGGCACGTTCTTCTTCGGACTCTTCTTCACCAGACTTTTTCTTTCCTATCTTGTTTGAAAATAAGTTCAAAAGTTCGTCTCTTTTCTTAAAGCCAACTTGAAACCCAAGATACCCAAAAAGAAGAGTAAGCAATGTAGGTGCAACCGTATTAACGATCGGAACCTGAATGGCGTTTAAGGCAAAGCCGATCAAAAAGGCAACTAGCAGACCAAAGAACAGTCCTATGCTGCCGAAGATGACATCCGTTATTGGTGCTTTAATAAGGGATTCCTCTGCCCATTTTATGAAGTTTGTAACATAATCAACTGCCCAGAACGTAATAAAATAAAATATAAGTGCACCCAGGACAGCAGAAACATACGGATTATTAATTAACACGATATCTTCTGTACCAATTAACAACAATAAATCAGGAATTAAGAATATACCAAGCGTACCTCCGATAATAAGGAAGCAGGCTTGAATGATACGTCTTAGCATTCCTTCACCTCCTTCTAATCATTATAAACAATTTCCAAAAATTGAAACCTACTATTAAATAGATTTTAAAATAATTGTTGCCGTTCTGAAATGATTTAAAACAAGCTGTAACAAAAGAGTTTCTATATACTTATGTTGGGAATGTGACTATCTACCTTAAAAGTAGCACCATGGGGGAGGGGTGTCAAATTATACCCATTTGGCTATCTACAGGTAAAAGAAGAGCTCTCTTTTGTTTCTATCCGTTACATATGTTGGTCCGCAATCAGCTGATCTTTAATACTCTTTAATCCGCTCTTTATTTTTCTCGCTCTAACCTCTCCAATACCCTCTACATCATCAAGTTCCTGAACAGATGCGCTTAAAACGAAATGAAATTTCTCAAAGTGCTGAACTAAGTTCTCAATTATGATAAGAGGCAGTCTAGGAATCTTGGAGAGTATGCGGTACCCTCTTGGAGAGATGAACTCTTCTGGCTGGACATATCCTTGGTAACCTAAAAGTTTCAGAATGACGGAATCCTCTATAGTTTCCTTTGTTGACATTGCTTGAAAGCTAGCAACAATTTCTGCCGGGTTAACATCTTTGTCATAGGCATAATCTTTGATCATGAGGACAGCTTCTTTTTCAAGAGTCGTTAAAAGCTCCTGCATTTGCAGCTGAACAAGCCTGCCCTCAGTTCCAAGCTCACTCAAATAGCCATTTAGTTCGTTCTTTATCCTTAACACCATCTCAAAACGATGAATGACTTGGAGAAGATCATTATAAGTAACAAGCTCTTCATATTCAAGAATACCCAGATTCGTTACACTTTGCTCAAGTACCATTTTATACTTATCAAGTGTTTGAAGGGCTTGATTAGCTTTAGTTAAAATAACGGCAATGTCTCTTAGTGCATATCGAAAACTTCCTTGGTAAAGGGTAATTACATTACGGCGCTGTGAGATTGCAATTACCAGAGCATTTGTCTGTCTCGCTGTTCTTTGAGCAGTCCTATGCCTCATTCCGGTCTCAGAGGACGGAATGATTGAATTGGGAACAAGTTGTGCATTGGCAATTAATATGCGGTCCCCTGTCTCGTTTAAAATAATCGCTCCATCCATTTTCGCCAGTTCATATAAAAAATTAGAGCTAAACGTACAGTTAATCTGAAAACCGCCATCGACAATTTCCTTAACCTTATCGTTATATCCTATAACAATAAGGCCTCCTGTATTGGCCCGAAGAACATTATCAATTCCTTCTCTCAGCGGTGTTCCAGGGGCTATAAATCGAAGTATCTCCGTCATTGTTTTTTCATTCAGCCCTTTATTTTCCAATCTATTATCCCCCTAGTGTGACTTTTAGCGCTTGGCTGACAGATGAAACACCAATCAGTTCTATTCCTTTTGGTCCGCTCCAGCCGCTAAGGTTATTTTCCGGTAAAATAACTCGTTCAAAACCGAGCTTCGCAGCCTCCTGAACCCTTTGTTCAATCCTCGAAACCCTTCGAACCTCTCCAGTAAGACCAACCTCGCCTATGATACAGTCCGTAGCCCTGGTTGGTTTATCGTTAAAACTTGAAGCTATACTGACAACAATCGCTAAATCAATTGCCGGCTCATCAAGCTTTACACCCCCAGCTACTTTTAAATAGGCGTCTTGATTTTGTAAAAGCAAACCAACTCGTTTTTCCAAGACCGCCATCAGAAGGGAGACTCGGTTATGGTCGATCCCTGTCGCCATTCGTCTTGGATTACCGAAACTGGTCGGGGATATCAGAGCCTGTATCTCAACTAAAACCGGCCTCGTACCCTCCATTGAAGCAACAACCGTTGAACCGGCTGCTCCTTGAGATCGCTCTTCCAGAAATATTTCAGACGGATTGGCTACTTCTTCAAGGCCTAGCTCTTTCATTTCAAAAATACCCATCTCATTTGTAGATCCAAAGCGGTTTTTAACAGCCCGTAAAATTCTGTATGTATGGTGCCGTTCTCCCTCAAAATAAAGAACCGTGTCCACCATATGTTCCAATAAACGCGGCCCGGCAATTGAGCCTTCTTTTGTAACGTGCCCTACGATAAAAATTGCAATTCCTTTTGTTTTCGCAATTCTCATCAGCTCTGACGTACATTCTCGAACCTGTGATACACTCCCTGGAGCAGAGGTTACATCTGGATGATAAATAGTTTGAATTGAGTCAACAATGACAAAGTCAGGATCTGTACTTTCAATTGTGCGATTAATCTCCTCTAAATTCGTCTCGGAATATACGAGCAAATGTTCTGAGGTCGCTCCAAGCCTGTCAGCTCTCAATTTCGTCTGTCTCATTGACTCTTCCCCGGAAATATATAAGACAGAGTGTTCCCTTTTTGCGAGCTGAAAAGACACTTGCAGCAGAAGCGTTGACTTCCCAATTCCAGGATCTCCGCCAATTAATATGAGCGATCCTTGTACCACCCCTCCGCCAAGTACCCTATTAAACTCATTTAAATCTGTTTTAATACGTGGTTCACTTATTGTTTCAATGGATGTAATCGGTGTGGGTTTGACTGCAACCGTAGTACCCCCAGAATGAGCAAAGGCCCCTCTTCGTGTTTTTCCAGTTACCTCTGTTTCTTCCACCATTTTATTCCATTGGCTGCACCCAGGACATTTTCCCATCCACTTCGGAGATTCATATCCGCACTCCTGGCACATAAATTTTGTTTTTCGTTTAGCCATTAATATTCTTCCTTTCATATAGAAAAGCGAACAGCTGGTTAATAATCCCAGCCTTCTAGCAGATTAGATATAAGGCCAAAAATGCAGCACTGTAGAACGGTCTACCTGCGTGACAAATTTGCTTAAGTTGTACGTATCTATAATACGGTAGTGCTGTTCTTATAGTTTCACGAATCTCATTATATTTTACACCCTAAAGAAACATTCCCGTTAATCCTTATAATAATCCTTTTTTTAAAAAATTGAACACCGGAACTTTCTTTTAAGAACAGCCTGTTTAAAAATCTTCTCTTCATAACTATAAAAAGGGGTACACGGATTTAAATCACGTATACCCCCCTTTCTAGCACTCAAAATGCTTATTGTTTAGCAACCTCTTTAGGAGTTTTCACCACAAATTCTCCACCTTCAACATCAACTGTCACACTTTGCCCTGTTAGGACTGTTCCCTTTAACAGCTCTTCTGAAAGCTGATCTTCAATATGCTTTTGAATCGCTCTGCGGAGCGGCCTTGCACCATATTCAGGATCATAGCCTTCAACAGAAATTTTCTCTTTAGCAGCTTCTGTTAATTCAAGGGTAATATCTTGTTCCTTCAACCGCTTTTTCAACTGTTCAGACATTAATGTAACAATTTCTTTTAAGTGCGGCTTTTCAAGTGAATGGAATACAATTATTTCATCAATCCGGTTAAGGAATTCCGGCCGGAATGATTTTTTTAGCTCCTCCATTACTTTGCCTTTCATATCTTTATAATCCTGGGCACCATCTTGAATATTGAACCCTACATATTTATTCCGCTTTAACGCCTCGGCACCTACATTCGATGTCATAATCACAATTGTATTCCGGAAATCAACGGTACGGCCCTTAGAATCCGTTAAACGTCCATCTTCAAGCACTTGAAGAAGAATATTGAAAACGTCCGGATGGGCCTTTTCAATCTCATCGAGTAAAACAACGGAGTAAGGCTTTCTGCGTACTTTCTCTGTTAATTGACCGCCCTCATCAAATCCTACATATCCGGGAGGAGAACCAACAAGACGGGAGGTCGAGTGTTTTTCCATATACTCGGACATGTCGACGCGAATCATTGCATCCTCATCACCGAACATTGACTCTGCCAATGCCCTCGCCAATTCAGTTTTACCTACACCCGTAGGTCCGAGGAAGATAAAGGACCCAATTGGGCGCTTCGGATCTTTAAGCCCTGCCCGCGCACGCCTTACAGCCTTGGAAACAGCTACAACCGCTTCTGATTGCCCAATTACTCGAGAATGTAATATTTCTTCGAGTTTTAACAACTTATCCGTCTCTGTCTGTGCTAGCTTGGAAACAGGAATTCCAGTCCAGCTTGAGACTACGCTCGCAATATCTTCAACAGTTACTTCACTATTTTCCTGGCCTTGTTTTTCTTTCCAAGTTTTTTTCGTGCCATCAAGCTGTTCACGTAATCGCTGTTCTGTATCTCTTAATGAAGCCGCCTTTTCAAACTCTTGGCTCTGGACAGCAGCATCTTTTTCTTTTCGAACTTCTTCCAGCTTAACCTCGAGCTCTTTCAGGTTTGGAGGAGTCGTATAGGACCTTAACCGTACCTTAGAACCAGCCTCATCAATCAAGTCTATCGCTTTGTCCGGCAGGAATCTATCCGGAATATAACGATCTGAAAGTTTTACCGCTGCATCAATTGCTTCATCTGTTATTGATACACGGTGATGGGCTTCATACCGGTCTCTAAGTCCTTTTAATATTTGAACAGACTCTTCAGATGAAGGCTCATCTACTGTAATCGGCTGGAAACGCCGTTCAAGGGCTGCATCTTTTTCAATATATTTTCTATACTCATCTAGAGTTGTTGCACCAATACATTGCAGTTCTCCACGAGCTAAAGAAGGCTTTAAAATATTCGAAGCATCAATTGCACCTTCTGCCCCGCCTGCCCCGATTAATGTATGGAGCTCATCTATAAAGAGGATAATATTTGCAGCCTGCCGGATTTCATCCATTACCTTTTTCAACCGGTCTTCAAATTCACCACGATATTTTGTACCTGCTACAACGGTACCCATATCCAATGTCATTACCCTCTTATCCCGAAGAATCTCAGGAACCTCATTGTTAATGATTTGCTGGGCCAAACCTTCAGCAATTGCTGTTTTACCGACCCCAGGCTCACCGATTAACACAGGGTTGTTTTTTGTCCGTCTGCTTAACACTTCAATTACCCTTTGAATTTCCTTGCTCCGTCCTATCACAGGATCGAGACTGCCTTCCCTTGCGATCGCTGTTAAATCTCTGGCAAGACTGTCTAGCGTTGGCGTATTTGCATTAGCAGCCCCGCCACCCTGATGGCCCCCAGATTCATTGCTCCCAAGAAGCTGAAGAACTTGCTGACGTGCCTTATTTAAGCTTACCCCGAGGTTGTTTAGTACACGGGCTGCAACTCCTTCGCCTTCTCTAATCAATCCAAGCAGGATATGCTCAGTACCCACATAGGAATGGCCTAATTTTCTTGCCTCATCCATTGATAATTCAATTACCTTTTTAGCACGTGGGGTATAATGAATTGTTTGTGAGGCATCTTGGCCTCTTCCAATTAAATTTTCAACTTCTTTTTGAATTTTTTCTGCACCTAAACCTAAGCCGTATAGAGCTTTGGCTGCAATTCCCTCGCCCTCTCGAACGAGACCGAGCAGGATATGCTCCGTTCCAATATTATTATGTCCTAGCCTAATTGCTTCTTCCTGTGCCAATGCCAATACCTTCTGAGCTCTTTCAGTAAAGCGTCCAAACATCATGTGCTTATCCTCCCAATTCGTTTTGAGTTTCCATTTGAATTCGTTCTCTTATCAAAGCAGCCCGTCTAACATCCCTTTCATTCGGCCTCAAAGGGCCGCCGGCATATTGCTGTAAAAATCCGGGCTGTGTTAAGGTCATTAATTCACTTAAAATTGTTTTGGATATATTTTTTATATAACCCATATCAATACCCAGCCTGACATCGGAAAGGCATTTCGCAGCTTCCTTCGTTTCAATGACTCGGCTATTTGCGAGGACCCCGTATGAACGGTATACTCTATCTTCTAATTGTATGTTTGAAGTTTTTACTAATGCTTCCCGTGCAGACCTTTCTTGTGCGATGATCTGGCTGACTACGCTATTCAAATCCTCAACAATATCGCTTTCCGATTTACCTAGCGTAATTTGATTTGAAATTTGAAAGATATTCCCAAGCGCTTCGCTGCCTTCTCCATATGTTCCTCTTACAACTAGACCGAGCTGGTTAATCGCGGGAACGATACGGTTCATTTGCTGTGTTAATACAAGTCCTGGGAGATGCATCATCACAGAAGCCCTCATGCCAGTCCCCACATTCGTAGGGCAGGAAGTTAAATATCCGTATTGCTCATCAAACGCATAGTTAACTTGTTCTTCCAGCCAGTTATCAATTTTATTGGCTGCTTTCAATGCTTCTGATAGCTGAAGGCCTGGAAACAGACATTGGATCCTGATGTGATCTTCTTCATTCACCATGATGCTAAACTCTTCATTCTCTGATAATAAGCAAGCTCCATGCGTTGAGTTTTCCGCCAGATGGGGACTAATTAAATGCTTTTCGACAAGCACTCTTTTTTGCAGAGGCTGAATATCATCCATTTTTAAAAACTCCAGTTGACTCTTATCTGAAAAGGCTTCATTATTTAATCTTTCTTCAATGGTCTCACTGACCTGTTTGGCCTCTTCATTTTTAAAAACTGTCGGAAATGTAAATTCACTTAAATTTCTCGCCAATCGAATCCGGGAACTCAGAACGATATCTGAGTCTGGACCGTCTGCACTCATCCATGAGCTGACAGCCTGACTAATAAAGCGCTCTAAAGACAATCTTAATTCCCTCCCCCTTGGTAATCGGTCAACTCTTTTTCTAAGGAACGAATTTGATCACGCATTTCTGCTGCTTGTTCAAACTCCTCTTGGGATATCAAATCCTTCAGATTCAGCTTTAACTCCTCAATCTTCTTTCTTAAATGCAGGTTTCCGCCAATTCGCTTTGGTATTTTCCCATTATGTTTGGCGTTTCCGCTATGAAGCCTTCGAATAATTGGACTTAAATGCTCTTTAAACGTTTCGTAACAATTAGCACATCCAAACCTTCCGATCTTCACAAATTGGGGAAAAGTCATCGAACACTCATGGCACTGGATAACTTCCTCCTGATGAAACGTGCTCTGCTTTGTTTTTGGAAAAGCAGGCTCTATGTTTAGAAGTCCGGCTAATAAATTATTAATTGAGAAACCATCTCCCTGATTCATCATAAACAATTCGCCCTTTTCCTGTGCACAGCGTTCACATAAATGCATTTCCGTTTTTTCACCGTTTGTATAGTTAGTAAAATGCAAGGCTGCCGGTCTTTCATTACATTCCTGACAGATCATCCTCTCACCTCTCCAGCGTGCTATCTACTTTATTTATATTTTAAAGCCATTAACATGGCTCTTAGCATTCTTGCGCGCAGTTCATCACGTTGTGGCAGGTCTATATAAATGACCGACCGATCTAGTACACTCAGCATAATTTTCGCTTCTCTTGGTGTTATAACTTCTTCCTCGACTAAGCGAATGACTACATCCTCCGAGCTATTTTGCGGAATCCTGTGTGTTATTAAGGACAACAGCTGATCGATTAAATGGGCGTGATCGTGCATATGGACCTTCATAATTCTTATGTAGCCGCCGCCTCCACGTTTGCTCTCTACAATATAGCCTCGCTCTATAGTAAATCTGGTATTGATTACGTAGTTAATCTGGGATGGCACGCATTGAAATTTATCGGCGATTTCGCTTCTTTTAATTTCAACGATTTCTTGTTCATTCATCTCGAGAACTTCCTTCAAGTATCTCTCTATGATATCCGATATATTTCTCACTTAACCTCCCCCTATCTGACTTTGACTATCTTTGACTTTAATTATACATAATTTTTTTTCATGATGCAATGAAAGCAAATCAGTATTATTCTCTCCAAATACATTATTGTCAAAACCCGCAATAAGGTTGTATTTATCTTTTCTACCCTTATTTTTCCTGAAAAAAACTAAAACTCTCTGTAAAAATTTTTCGGTGGAAATCAAGGGATTGGCCATAATATCTAAAAGTAATAAATCTTGTACTGAATAAAATAAGGCAAGGTCAGTTTGTCTGCGCTTCGTTTGTGCTGATAATTTTTTACTGAAAGTCTTTAAATGAATCTTTAAAAAAGTGAATATAAAAAAGAACAGCTATCTTAGCTGTTCACTATCGTCTTGCCCTCCCGGACAAAGAACAAAAAAAAGAACAGCCCTATTAGCTGTTCTTCGTATGCCTGGCAGCGTCCTACTCTCACAGGGGTAAAACCCAACTGCTTATTTTCATCTCGTATATAGAAATTACCTGTTAGTGATCTCCTTGCTTACAAAGCTTGTTAAAGTCATATATATCTGATTTTGTTTTGAAGTAAAAATACGAATTCGTATAGTAATTCGCACTACCGTTAAAAAGCAAATTGGTAAGTTAATTAGCAAAACTCGGAGACATATCTTATACCAATATTATGGAGTTCAGCATCCCGGTAGTCCATTAGCGATTCTTCAGCTAATTTATTCCTTGTTTAATAGCGGTTCATTCTCTTCTTCAATAGTCTGCTTAACCCCTACCATAAAAGAGCGGACTCGCACGGCTAGCGATTGGAATCTGCATGGTTAATAAATAAGCGGAGAAATTCCTCTTATTTAGAAAAAAGAACGGAAATTAGCTTAAATAAAGGGAAAGATTCCGCCTATTTAAGTCAGAAACATGAAAACCGATCATTTTGGCTTACTTAACGGGAAAACTTCCGCTTATATCCCGAACTGAGCTCTCTATTCTGCAGCATAACGGTAAATCCTCCGCTTATTGTACAGATTACTGGTTACTGAATTAAGGATAAGAAAGAATGTTTATTTATCCGTACTCCCTGTATACCATCAACAACATCAACACCAAATCTTCCACAACTAAAACCCCTAGTAGTCGAATCATTTTTAGCACATCAATTGGTATATGAATTCTCACGCTGACAAGAATTTTATCTGCCTGCCCGTACAGGGAGGGATTCAAATGCCTTGGATTTGACGGAAATTAGCGGTGGATTTCTACAGCCGCCTTCGATCAGGTTCTAGTGTACATCGTATACCCAGGCCTCTCTAACTTGCTTCCCTGACCTACTACCTTTCCATCTTCATACATTCTATTTTTATCATAGTCAAAAAATTGTCTGATCCTCCCGGACAAAGAAACAAAAAAAAGAACAGCTCTATTAGCTGTTCTTCGTATGCCTGGCAGCGTCCTACTCTCACAGGGGTAAAACCCCAACTACCATCGGCGCTGAGAAGCTTAACTTCCGTGTTCGGTATGGGAACGGGTGTGACCTTCTCGCTATCGCCACCAGACTATTTTGAGGTTTGTTCCCTCAAAACTAGATAATGTAATAAAGAAGAAGAAAGCTGAGTATCGCCTTATATTTGGTTAAGTCCTCGATCGATTAGTATCTGTCAGCTCCACGTGTCACCACGCTTCCACCTCAGACCTATCTACCTGATCATCTTTCAGGGATCTTACTAGCTTGCGCTATGGGAAATCTCATCTCGAGGGGGGCTTCATGCTTAGATGCTTTCAGCACTTATCCCGTCCGCACATAGCTACCCAGCGATGCCTTTGGCAAGACAACTGGTACACCAGCGGTGCGTCCATCCCGGTCCTCTCGTACTAAGGACAGCTCCTCTCAAATTTCCTGCGCCCACGACGGATAGGGACCGAACTGTCTCACGACGTTCTGAACCCAGCTCGCGTACCGCTTTAATGGGCGAACAGCCCAACCCTTGGGACCGACTACAGCCCCAGGATGCGATGAGCCGACATCGAGGTGCCAAACCTCCCCGTCGATGTGGACTCTTGGGGGAGATAAGCCTGTTATCCCCGGGGTAGCTTTTATCCGTTGAGCGATGGCCCTTCCATGCGGAACCACCGGATCACTAAGCCCGACTTTCGTCCCTGCTCGACTTGTAGGTCTCGCAGTCAAGCTCCCTTTTGCCTTTACACTCTACGAATGATTTCCAACCATTCTGAGGGAACCTTTGGGCGCCTCCGTTACTCTTTAGGAGGCGACCGCCCCAGTCAAACTGCCCACCTGACACTGTCTCCCGCCCCGATCAGGGGCGTGGGTTAGAATGTCAATACAGCCAGGGTAGTATCCCACCGACGCCTCCACCGAAGCTAGCGCTCCGGCTTCTCAGGCTCCTACCTATCCTGTACAAGCTGTACCAAAATTCAATATCAGGCTACAGTAAAGCTCCACGGGGTCTTTCCGTCCTGTCGCGGGTAACCTGCATCTTCACAGGTACTATAATTTCACCGAGTCTCTCGTTGAGACAGTGCCCAGATCGTTACGCCTTTCGTGCGGGTCGGAACTTACCCGACAAGGAATTTCGCTACCTTAGGACCGTTATAGTTACGGCCGCCGTTTACTGGGGCTTCGATTCAGAGCTTCGCTTGCGCTAACCCCTCCTCTTAACCTTCCAGCACCGGGCAGGCGTCAGCCCCTATACTTCGCCTTGCGGCTTCGCAGAGACCTGTGTTTTTGCTAAACAGTCGCCTGGGCCTATTCACTGCGGCTCATCTAGGCTATTCACCCAAATGAGCACCCCTTCTCCCGAAGTTACGGGGTCATTTTGCCGAGTTCCTTAACGAGAGTTCTCTCGCTCACCTTAGGATTCTCTCCTCGCCTACCTGTGTCGGTTTGCGGTACGGGCACCATTTATCTCGCTAGAGGCTTTTCTTGGCAGTGTGGAATCAGGAACTTCGGTACTTAATTTCCCTCGCTGTCACAGCTCAGCCTTCACGGTAACGGGATTTGCCTCATTACCAGCCTAACTGCTNATTTTGCCGAGTTCCTTAACGAGAGTTCTCTCGCTCACCTTAGGATTCTCTCCTCGCCTACCTGTGTCGGTTTGCGGTACGGGCACCATTTATCTCGCTAGAGGCTTTTCTTGGCAGTGTGGAATCAGGAACTTCGGTACTTAATTTCCCTCGCTGTCACAGCTCAGCCTTTACGGTAACGGGATTTGCCTCATTACCAGCCTAACTGCTTAGACGCGCATATCCAACAGCGCGCTTACCCTATCCTCCTGCGTCCCCCCATTGCTCAAACGATAAAGAGGTGGTACAGGAATATCAACCTGTTATCCATCGCCTACGCCTTTCGGCCTCGGCTTAGGTCCCGACTAACCCTGAGCGGACGAGCCTTCCTCAGGAAACCTTGGGCATTCGGTGGATGGGATTCTCACCCATCTTTCGCTACTCATACCGGCATTCTCACTTCTAAGCGCTCCACCAGTCCTTACGGTCTAGCTTCAACGCCCTTAGAACGCTCTCCTACCGCGGACACCAGATGGTGTCCACCCACAGCTTCGGTGATACGTTTAGCCCCGGTACATTTTCGGCGCAGAGTCACTCGACCAGTGAGCTATTACGCACTCTTTAAATGGTGGCTGCTTCTAAGCCAACATCCTGGTTGTCTAAGCAACTCCACATCCTTTTCCACTTAACGTATACTTTGGGACCTTAGCTGGTGGTCTGGGCTGTTTCCCTTTCGACTACGGATCTTATCACTCGCAGTCTGACTCCCATGGATAAGTCTTTGGCATTCGGAGTTTGTCTGAATTCGGTAACCCGATGAGGGCCCCTAGTCCAAACAGTGCTCTACCTCCAAGACTCTTTCTACATGAGGCTAGCCCTAAAGCTATTTCGGAGAGAACCAGCTATCTCCAGGTTCGATTGGAATTTCTCCGCTACCCACACCTCATCCCCGCACTTTTCAACGTGCGTGGGTTCGGGCCTCCATCCAGTGTTACCTGGACTTCACCCTGGACATGGGTAGATCACCTGGTTTCGGGTCTACGACCACATACTATGACGCCCTATTCAGACTCGCTTTCGCTGCGGCTCCGTCTTCTCAACTTAACCTTGCATGGGATCGTAACTCGCCGGTTCATTCTACAAAAGGCACGCCATCACCCGGCATATCTCCTAAGAAATATGCACAGGGCTCTGACTACTTGTAGGCACACGGTTTCAGGATCTATTTCACTCCCCTTCCGGGGTGCTTTTCACCTTTCCCTCACGGTACTGGTTCACTATCGGTCACTAGGGAGTATTTAGCCTTGGGAGATGGTCCTCCCTGCTTCCGACGGAATTTCACGTGTTCCGCCGTACTCAGGATCCACTCTGGAGGGAACGAAGTTTCAACTACAGGGTTTTTACCTTCTTTGACGGGCCTTTCCAGACCTCTTCATTTACCCCGTTCCTTTGTAACTCCATATAGAGTGTCCTACAACCCCAGAAGGCAAGCCNTCACTATCGGTCACTAGGGAGTATTTAGCCTTGGGAGATGGTCCTCCCTGCTTCCGACGGAATTTCACGTGTTCCGCCGTACTCAGGATCCACTCTGGAGGGAACGAAGTTTCAACTACAGGGTTTTTACCTTCTTTGACGGGCCTTTCCAGACCTCTTCATTTACCCCGTCCCTTTGTAACTCCATATAGAGTGTCCTACAACCCCAGAAGGCAAGCCTTCTGGTTTGGGCTAATCCCGTTTCGCTCGCCGCTACTCAGGGAATCGCGTTTGCTTTCTCTTCCTCCGGGTACTTAGATGTTTCAGTTCCCCGGGTCTGCCTTCAATACCCTATNCTGGAGGGAACGAAGTTTCAACTACAGGGTTTTTACCTTCTTTGACGGGCCTTTCCAGACCTCTTCATTTACCCCGTTCCTTTGTAACTCCATATAGAGTGTCCTACAACCCCAGAAGGCAAGCCTTCTGGTTTGGGCTAATCCCGTTTCGCTCGCCGCTACTCAGGGAATCGCGTTTGCTTTCTCTTCCTCCGGGTACTTAGATGTTTCAGTTCCCCGGGTCTGCCTTCAATACCCTATGAATTCAGGTAAAGATACTGTTCCATTACGAACAGTGGGTTTCCCCATTCGGAAATCTCCGGATCAAAGCTTACTTACAGCTCCCCGAAGCATATCGGTGTTAGTACCGTCCTTCATCGGCTCCTAGTGCCAAGGCATCCACCGTGCGCCCTTTCTAACTTAACCATGTGGTCATCACTGACCTGGTTGTTCTCTTATTCAATAAGAGAGAAAACTAAAATGGCGATTACTCGGTTCTTTCTTTTGCCTTCTTCATNCCTATGAATTCAGGTAAAGATACTGTTCCATTACGAACAGTGGGTTTCCCCATTCGGAAATCTCCGGATCAAAGCTTACTTACAGCTCCCCGAAGCATATCGGTGTTAGTACCGTCCTTCATCGGCTCCTAGTGCCAAGGCATCCACCGTGCGCCCTTTCTAACTTAACCATGTGGTCATCACTGACCTGGTTGTTCTCTTATTAAATAAGAGAGAAAACTAAAATGGCGATTACTCGGTTCTTTCTTTTGCCTTCTTCATTACGATTATCTAGTTTTCAAAGAACAAGGCCTCTGATTTAAATCACATCGTGATTTGCATCTCGGCTTAACTTCATGCTGCCTTGCGACGAGCTGAGAAGTAACCTCCTCGAACTACTGCGGCGCAGAAGCAAACTTAGAATTGAGGAATTGCTCCCTCAAAACTAAACAAACAAGCGTACAACATCACTGACCAAATGGACAGTGTTCCGNTTCATCGGCTCCTAGTGCCAAGGCATCCACCGTGCGCCCTTTCTAACTTAACCATGTGGTCATCACTGACCTGGTTGTTCTCTTATTCAATAAGAGAGAAAACTAAAATGGCGATTACTCGGTTCTTTCTTTTGCCTTCTTCATTACGATTATCTAGTTTTCAAAGAACAAACTTTCGAGGAATTGCTCCCTCAAAACTAAACAAACAAGCGTACAACATCACTGACCAAATGGACAGTGTTCCGATTGTCTTTACGACAATATCCTTAGAAAGGAGGTGATCCAGCCGCACCTTCCGATACGGCTACCTTGTTACGACTTCACCCCAATCATCTGTCCCACCTTAGGNAAATGGCGATTACTCGGTTCTTTCTTTTGCCTTCTTCATTACGATTATCTAGTTTTCAAAGAACAAGGCCTCTGATTTCAATCACATCGTGATTTGCATCTCGGCTTAACTTCATGCTGCCTTGCGACGAGCTGAGAAGTAACCTCCTCGAACTACTGCGGCGCAGAAGCAAACATAGAATTGAGGAATTGCTCCCTCAAAACTAAACAAACAAGCGTACAACATCGCTGACCAAATGGACAGTGTTCCGATTGTCTTTACGACAATATCCTTAGAAAGGAGGTGATCCAGCCGCACCTTCCGATACGGCTACCTTGTTACGACTTCACCCCAATCATCTGTCCCACCTTAGGCGGCTGGCTCCAAAAGGTTACCCCACCGACTTCGGGTGTTACAAACTCTCGTGGTGTGACGGGCGGTGTGTACAAGGCCCGGGAACGTATTCACCGCGGCATGCTGATCCGCGATTACTAGCGATTCCAGCTTCATGCAGGCGAGTTGCAGCCTGCAATCCGAACTGAGAATAGATTTATGAGATTGGCTTCACCTCGCGGCTTCGCTACCCTTTGTTCTATCCATTGTAGCACGTGTGTAGCCCAGGTCATAAGGGGCATGATGATTTGACGTCATCCCCACCTTCCTCCGGTTTGTCACCGGCAGTCACCTTAGAGTGCCCAACTGAATGCTGGCAACTAAGGTCAAGGGTTGCGCTCGTTGCGGGACTTAACCCAACATCTCACGACACGAGCTGACGACAACCATGCACCACCTGTCACTCTGTCCCCCGAAGGGGAACGCCCTATCTCTAGGGTTGTCAGAGGATGTCAAGACCTGGTAAGGTTCTTCGCGTTGCTTCGAATTAAACCACATGCTCCACCG
>NZ_JABUNR010000016.1 GCF_013343715.1 Mesobacillus harenae | reverse complement strand
TGGCCAACTGGACGTGGAGAAGTCCAGTAATGGCCTAAAAGTATAGATAAGAGAGTCTATTTTCCATGAAAAATCCGCTAAAATCTAAAAAGGGGTTCGGAATGAGAACATTCCGAACCCCTTTTGTCGACAAACTGAAATGACGGGCCCATTTAGGGCCCGTCATTTTCTTGTTCCCTATTATGTTGGGAGCCATTATCAGAAAGGAGGAGAGGGCCACATTTCAAACTCGCGTACTCAAATTTTTATTTTATCGGAAGCAAGTGAACCGTCCCTATTTCTCCCAGGCTTCCTTAAATAACCAGACTCTCGACCGATATAAACGGAAAGGGAAATCGGTGTTTGTACGGGATGGTTCTTTTGTTCAATTGGAAGCAGCAGAACCGTCCCCATGCATCCTGCTTTCTTTTAAATAATGGGGTGAATATGTTTGGATGGCATCATTTTTGCTAATGGTTTGGTTTCTATAAAGGGAACGGATTTAAAGATGGTTTATGGGTTGTTATGCAGAACGAATATTGGCCATCTTTTATCTTCGAAGGCGAAGGACCTTTTTACAAAAGAGGACGGGGACCATTTCACGAAGCATCTAGAGGAGGAAGTCAGGAATCTGGGAGATAAATCGGATCATGAGATTCAGGTTGAGTTGTTTTTGGAAATTACCCGATTGCTGAAGCTGAGGGGGACAAAATATACGCTGCTAAAAGAGATAGAGGACCAGTGTACAAATATTGTCTATGAGGTGTATCAGCAGTATAAAAAACAGGATAAGCAGTTTCGGGCTTTTACAGAAAAGCAGGCTGGCTCGACGATGCTGCAGCAGGTGGTCCAGTTTCAGATGAGCAAGGTGTTCAGTGAACTGGACAGCAGCTTTCATGATTTTCCGATCCAGGACCAGACACAATTTGCCTCACAGGTGAATGAATACATACAGAGTCTCCCGGAAGAGAAGCAGGTAAAAATAAAGGAGAAGCTGGGGATTAATGACCTGTCTGATGAAATGGTTCACAAGACGATTGCGACTAGCGGGACGAGCATCGTTTTTGCAGTAATTGTCGAGGTCAGCGGATTTGCTTTTTACACAACAGCCACATCGCTCGTGGCTTCGTTTGCAGGCTTGTTCGGCCTGACGCTGCCATTCGGCTTTTACACCGGGCTGACTTCCACCGTTGCAATCATCGCTAATCCGCTGTTCCTGGTGCCGATGCTTCTGGGCGGGGGATATTTGCTTGTAAATCATCAAAACAACTCTCTTAAGAGTAAGCTGCTGCCTATTATTATCATGCAGATTGCACTTCCTTACATGAGCAGCGGGGCGGATGATATATCCTTTGATGAATTTATCCAGGAATGGGAGAGCCGCTACCAGAAAGATGTGGCATGGCGGAAGGAATTGGCTGAAATCGTCGCTGAGCAGAAGATGACGAGAGAACAGATTACGGATCGGGAGAACCGGATTAAGGAGATAAAAAGAACAATATATATAGAAGAAAGTCTGATAGATTCTGAAAAACAAAAGATTAAATCTGCTCTGAAACGGACTGATTTTACCGGGCTGGACATCAGCTCCACTTTCGAAAATCACGCTCTTCAATATAGGGATAATCTTGATGAAATTTTCTCTTTAAAAAGCGGAAAGAAGGTTAACGGCACTTCAACTGGATTTTTCCAGCACATCGGCAACACTGTTTCCAATTTTTCCACATCCTTGGACATTAAAAATAAAGAATCGGAAGCAGAGGAAATGTTGTCGGTGATGGCCGATGATGTTCTTTTATCTAAAAGTAGGTTCATGCAGAGTGAGCGGGAGAAGACACAGCTTTCCAGAATGAAAATCAGGGAACTCGCAGGCGAAAAGGGAGCTGCGCAAAAAGAAAAGAAGGAATTTGAAACGGCACTAAGCCGTTTGAATAACGAACACAATTCTTTCACGCAAAAAATCAAAACTCTTGAAAAAGAAAACCATGGTTTGGCCGATTTGTTCACTAGGATATAGGGAGTTAGATGATGGCGATTAAAAATAAAGATTTCTGGCAGTATTGGAATAAAGGCCAGTATGAACAAGCAATGAAGTGCCCTGTGGAAGAGGAGAAGCCGCAGAGGAACAGGCTGCAAAATATGCTGTTTGGCCCGCCAGACCAGCTGAAGCAAACCGGAGCCGTTGTCACCATCAGTGCCGGTGAGTTCATTTATGATTACGTGATGATCAACCCGACCGTGGTCGAGGGCCTCGATTTTGCACGGACAGAGGATTTGTCGAGCCTGTTTACCCTCAGCCAATTCGCAGGCACCGTTGATACAGCTACATTGACAGGAGACATGGCCCAGCTTCAGGGCTATGTGGCTGAACAGATGCTTGCCGCAGAACTGCAGGCAAAAGGGCATGATGTAGAATTTCCGGAAACCTCGAATAATGCGGGCTGGGACATTCTGGTTGACGGTCAGCCATTCCAGGTGAAAAACCTCGCCGACCCCGTGGGAGTCCGTGAACATCTGGAAAAGTATCCTGATATCCCTGTTTATGTGAATGAAGAACTGGCGCCGTATTTTGAGGGTAACCCGTATGTTTATGTATCAGGAATTTCACGTGAAGAAGTGCTGGAAGCCACTTCGGCTACGATTTCCCATGCAGATGATCTGCTTGATTTTGAGATTCCCTGGATTGCCGCTGGAGTAAGCTCTGTTAACAATATGAAGCGAGTCTGGAAGGATGATGTATCAATCAACCAGGCTGTCTTCAATGTGGTAAGTGATACAACTACAAGGGTTGTGCTGGGGATGCTTGGGCAAAAAGCAACTGTTGTCGTTGCCACCATGCTGTTTGGGCCGGCTGGCGGGATTACGGGTGCTTTTGTCGGTACTTATGCCGGGGTAAGCCAGGCAGGAAGACTGTCATCAAGCATTAAACGAGCCTTCTCAAAAAAACAGGAACAGGAATTAAACAAAGCCATGGAGGCTCTGCTTTTAAAAGTTATCGGGCAGATTGATGGAAAGCAAGGGATTAAAGATCGGAAAATGGAAAAGCTGCTTGGCACACTGGATGAGTCTGAAGCGAACAAGGCTGTTGCGGGTGAAGCAAAGCGCAGGCACGGGGAAGAAGAAAAGTACCTGGCAAATAAGCGGGAAGAACTGATTAGCATTTCCAATTCCATTAAAAACGGCTCGGTCTTCGGGCTCGATATCCTGCCAAAAACAATGGCCGCCATCGCCAAAACCGGCGTCCACCCAGTCCACTACCAGCAAGAAATAAAACAAGTCCAGCAAAAAACCAAAGAATATATGAAGAAGGTATGAAGCGTGGGGCCGTTTCAAGCCGACGGAAAGTCCACCAAAACACCAAAAGGCAGAAACGTTACTAAAGTGAATGTTTCTGTCTTTTTGTGTTGGTTTTTAAATTGAATCGTTAATTTCCGTTGCAGGCACTCGCTTTCCGCGGGGCGTGCGGTGAGCCTCCTCTGCGCTGGAGCACTTGCGGGGTCTCACCTGTCCCGCTGATCCCGCAGGAGTCTCGTACCTTCCGCTTCAATCAACTTCGTTTCAAAGATTATTCTATTTTCTCTTTAGCTATGTACTGTTCTCATGCTTTGTTTTTAGGAGGAAAGCGAGCATCCAGAGTCTGAAAACAACAATTCTGCAATTGCAAAAAAGCTGGGAAACAACCTTGTTTGACCGGAACCTATTGCTGGGTTCCCAAAAATCAAGCTGAACTAACCCAACTTCGGTTCCCCCTATTCAAACTGGAATTAGAACTGAGTGAATTCCAAATAATGGAACTGCTGGATTTTCCTTTAAGCTTCTGCGACAACATGCCGATATTACTACTATATAGTCCAAAGATACCGCTCTTTTTATCGCGGAAAAAGAATCCCCCGATTCTATCGACAAGATATTTTGTAACGAAAGAAATAATTACCCGCAGCTAAGTTAAAATTTATGGTAACTCAGTCCTGGAAATATTTCTGAAAAATAATATTTCTTAATTCGAATTAACTATTTTTTCTGTATAATGAAAGAAACACAAATGAATGCAGCTAAGAGGAGCTGGTAAGCAATGAACACAAACCTTTATTACAATGCTCTGTATGATGACCCTCGCATTGCCAAAAACATGGTGAATGGTGTACATGATAATTTAAGTAAGTTCGAACGCTATCTGAGTCTGGCCATAAAGGCCTTGCGGGAGAAAAGCCATGTGACAGCTGAGTGGGATAAAGTAGATGATCCTTCGATTTTAAGCTTTGAGCCTCTCGTCTATGAGGTAGCCGTCAGTACATCCTCAGCCATAGAAGTTTTTATCGAAGAAAAATATCTTGAAATAAATGTAACCAATTCCATTTTATTTGATCCATCAGAAGGAATCCGCCTTGACCAAAACTGGTCTCCTCTATTTCCTAAACATTTTGAGTTTAAGTCCATCTCCAATACACGGCATTTATTGAAGCTGAATGACTGGAGCCTTTACAACGGGGAGAAAACAGCGGTCACCAGGGACGGCAGCATAGCGGAAATTAAGCCTTTCGAAATTGACCATCTGATGCAAAATAATGAAGAGATCAGGATTGTGGACAAGCAGTATAACCCATTGAAGGGTAGCTATAGTTTTGTAATCGAAGGAAACATAACCGAAGAGGCAGATTTGCTGCTGAATGGCTTTTTCATCGATCAAAGCAGCTGGTACATACTTAATTCGAAAGAGCAGGATTATTTCAACGAAAAGAACCAGAAGATTCCGGTAAAAAAGCGGGAAGGGAATCGGCTTTTTATTGAGAGAACGATTGAACCTCCGCGGGAAATTTACAGCGGCGGCCTTAAAGTGGACTTCAGGCTGCATTCCCTTGCCATTCCGCAGACAATCGCAAACGGGGCAGAGGAAATCAAGGTTGAATCCGATAAAGGGAAGTATTTTACACTTGGAAATACAGGTTTCATAGGAGAAGGCTTCCAGTATCTCCACCCAGTCCATCATTTTCCTTTATTCAAAATCACTGTCGAAAAAAACCAGAACCTTAAAAACAGGGCAGGCTATACCGCTATCCGCCTCAGGGATGAAGAAGAGGATGATGATTTTTTTGCCAAGTCAAAAATTGACTATTTCTTTGATCAAGACACGGAAGAACTCGAAGGAATCGCGGGCGGAAAAGAAGTGAAGCTGAAAATTGACAGGCGCAATGCGGATGAAAGGGTCCTGTATGTCAAATCGGTAGATGGAAGAAGGCTTGATTATAAATCGATTCCTGATGTTCTGTCGATCCGGGTGAACACCTATCAGCTTGAAATGCAAAGAAAAGCACTCCAGCGCCTGAAAAACACCCCGTTGCTGGAGCATAAGCCGCTGATTAAGCTTTCACAAAAGAAATCTATGAGCCATCTTTGGGAAAACTTCATTCCCCAGGATTTGCCGGACTGGAAGGTGCTGACCGACTCAACGAGAGAGGGAGCCATAGCCCAGCGGGAGTTTGTATTAAAGGCGCTGGGCACGCCTGATTTCGCTCTTCTTGAAGGGCCCCCGGGATCGGGAAAGACAACGACGATACTAGAACTGATTTTGCAGCTGATTAAACAGGGAAAGAGGATTCTTCTTTGCGGTTCCACTCATGTGGCCATTGACAATGTCCTTGAACGGCTGAAGGAAAAAGACCTGATGGACGGAATTTTCCCGCTGCGGATTGGCAGCAGGGAGTCGGTGAATGAAAATATCCGGGAGTATTGCCTGGAAGAGTATGATAACCATAAATACGGGGAGTTAATGGTCGAGGCGGCCAACCTGGTGTGCGGCACAACAATAGGCATTCTCAGGCATCCCCTCTTTAAGCTTAAAGGGGATGAGGTTCCAGTCCCGAAGTATGACTATTTAATTATTGATGAATCCAGTAAAACGACCTTCCAGGAGTTTTTAATCCCCGCCCTTTATGCCGAACGCTGGGTGCTGGTAGGAGACATTAAGCAGCTTCCTCCGTTTAATGATCGTGAGCAAATTATTGCGGGCATCGATGATAATGAAAAACTGAAGCCTGCCCTTAAAGAAGCAAGTCTATTAATTTATCAGTATATGAACCAATTTAAGGTAAGAATGCCGGTTTGCATCGTTCGTCCTGAGGAAGTCATCAAGGAAGTCCAGAAGGAGCTTGCAGCGACAATGCCGGAGGATTTTAAAAAGCGGGTGGCCGTAGTCGACAAAAGTTCTGCAGTTGAATCCCTGTCCTTTGTTCCTATTTCGGAAAAAGATATTGACGGGCCAAACCCTGTTATTTGGGCACTGAACGGTGTCGAAGTCGTTTTTGTAAATGAAAAAGTTTTCGACAAGGTTGAAAAATTGATTCCAGCGAACATGGTAGTTTTAAAGGAAGGCTGGGAACATACCGGACAGCACTACCAGGTGGATGCTTACTATTCACAGCATCCAAAGGAGCTGCACAGGAACCTGGAATACACATGGAAGTTTGACCGGAAACGGGACAAGCTGCCGCTGGATTTTTTGCTCGAGCAGCAGCAATTTTTAAAGGAAAAAACATGGGCTACGGAATATGGCTGGAGAATGGTGAGGGTGTTTGAGCTTGAAAACGTGGAGGGTTCAAGGACGAAGGAAAACTACCGAAAACAGCTCCAGCAGCTGGCGCCGAAAACAGCCTCTGAAAGGTCACTAAAGGATATCGAACATGTCGGGGACATTGCGCTGCCATCCATTCTGCAGGCACTTCAGGAAGGTGTCGGAAAGAACAGGGAGCACTCTCTTGACACTACCTTGAATTCCGGTTTTAACGCTTTGGAAAAAAAGGCCCGGTTTGTGACACTGGATTACCAGCATCGCATGCATCCGGATATATCTAAGTTTCCGAGAAAGCAATTTTACCAGAATACGGCTCTCCAGAACTCCACTTATACAAAGACAAAGAGGGAATGGTCCTATGACCGTTATCCTGGAAGAAATATATGGCTTGATGTTGATGGCCGGATGAAGAGGTCCAGCAACGAAGCCGAAGTAAGGGCCATGATGAAGGAACTGAAATATTTTATCGAATGGGCCCGGGAAAATGAAAATCCGGAAACCGGCAAGTGGGAAATTGCCTGCCTGACGTTCTATAATGCCCAGCGCAAGCTTTTGGCAGAAGAGCTGCAGAAGCTGACTGGCCAAAAAACACGAATTGCAAATTTTACAATCGATAACATTGAAATTAAAAATTATACGGTTGACAAATTCCAGGGACAGGAAGCCGACATCACGTTTCTTTCCATGGTACGGACGGAGCGGGGAATGGGCTTCATGGATAACCCTAACCGGCTGAATGTCGGTATTACCCGTGCCAGGTTCCAGCGCGTGATTGTGGGGAAATATCATTATTTCCTGAATAACAGCCAGTCTGAACAGCTAAGGATCCTTCCGAGAGAATCCGTCTACTTTAAGAATAAATAAAGCGAGTGTGATAAACATGCGGGTAACACTTCAGCGCAAAGGGAAAGTAAAATCATTTGAAACCATCTTGACCATGGAATCTTTCACTTCCGATCGAATCGATATCGCGGAGCTCCTTCAACATGTCCATGAGCATGGAGGCGTGGCGAAGGAAGAAATCTTTGCTTTGATTATGGGAGAACAAGTTCCGGCCAGCATTCTGTCCGGGATGATCAGGCATTTAAAATCCAGGGATTTATTGAATCCGAATGGAACTATCTCCACAAGGGGGAAACGGGTAGTTGAGACAGGGCTCGTCCCGGTAGAGGAGAGAGGACAGTTTATTGTCCACTATATTGAGGATGCCATCCTTAAAAACCATCTTCTGCACTATGAACGCAGCAGTGACAGGGGCAGACGGCAGGCAGAAAAGACAGAGTTCATGGACAGCACTTTATTTAAGAACAGATTGTTCAAGTCTATCATCCACTCGAGTGAATTTAAAATTAAGCAATTTGACGGACAGAGCCATTTAAGTCTGGTCGATGAAGATAGCGGAACATATCAGCTTTTTTGGGAGATTGATTTGAGCCGGGAAGAACAGTCGCTGTTTGCCATGTCAGGGGAGCTGAAGTCAGGTACACGGAAGCCATCTAGGTATACTCGCCAAGAAGTGGAAGGCATCGACTTTGATGTGAAGAAGCTGCTTTATTTATTGATTGATAAGGTGAAAAAGCCTGAAATGGTTTGGAATCCTTCTACAGAATGCCTTGAGGTGCCTTTGGATGACCTGCCGGCAAAGGATTACGAGACATTGCTTACCTCCTTGAAGCTTCCGGTATTTAAGCTGGGAAGCATGGGAGAGTTCGAACCAACTGAAATTTATAACATCCCAATTGGTCCCCGGAATGCTTCGGATGCAAAAAAATGGTCCATCCTGTTGGCCAGGAAGTTTCTTGAGGAGGGCTATAAGAATAACATCGAATTAATTGCCTTTTTACAGGAAGTCAGGGAAAGAAAAGCTTTCCTTAATTACAGGCATGTTATAGACGCCTTAACGGCTGAGGCAGTGATTGAGTCTCTCAAGGCAGGCAGCCATGTCCGCCCTTATTGGAACCTTCAGGCTCCGATGGACCTGTTTATGGATGTCGATGACCGGTACATTGTCCATAACCGAAGGGTGGATGTTACCCCGGGCCAGCAGCTTTCTATGGCAGAGATGGTAAAAGAAATTGCCGCTTTCGATAATCCTGAGGTACTGGTGTTTTCATCCAAGTATGTCAGAAATCCAGCGCAAATCAAAAAGTTCGAGCTTTTTGTCAATGCTTTTAAAGCAATAGGGGTGCGGGACGTATTCCTTGTCACGAAAGATTCGCCAGGCCTGAACAAGGAACAGATCAAAGTTGAGTCCTATGATGATGTGTACGCGGGCAGTACGCAGCCGCATGACCGTTATTTTGCCTATAAATCCAATGGAACATGGCACCGTTTTAAAATGACTGCTGAACTGGACCAGTGCAGGTACATGAACTGGAGAACGGCCGATGAGCATACCCGGGGAACATGGGAGGATATCAGCTTCCTGGAGATCCTGCCCGAAATTTTTCCTGAAAGGTTAAATGAGAGACTACACTTGATTGAAGAGGTGCACTACTTATGACAGCAGGAACAGTCTATTTAAAGCAATTAGAGGAGGAACAATCCAATAAGGGACTGCAATTGCGGGAAATCTGGGAGAAGAACAGCGGTTCTGCACCTGTCCTCCAGCGCCAGCCATTAAGGGATGCTGCGCTCGGAAAGCTCAGGGAAGCATCGGAAATGGTTTGCATTGCGAGCAATACGGTTTTGCCTAAGGAAATACTTCAGGAAATTCCCAAGCTCTCGCAAAGAGGGGTAAGAGTATATCTGCTGCTGAGTTCTTATGAGGATACCTATAATGATTTTATAGCGAATAAAGCGATTGTCCGAATCGACCCAAACATTATGGGACTGATGATCCTGGCTGATCCAAAGGAAGGCCTTGTTACAAAAAGCGGATTCCTGTTCGGCTTCAATAGCTTAAAGGCCGTATCTACCGGGCTTGACTGGTATGCAACCTTGAACGGGGAGCAGTTAAAAGAAGCCTTTCATTATTTTATCTGGAGATTCTGGAGTTCCACCGAGGAATACCGGGGAGGAAACACTCTCTCGCCAGCCATCCGGGCGCCATTTGATATCTATCCTTTGCTTGAGCCAGAGAATTTCTTTTACAACACCTGGGAAAAGAGGTATCTCTCGGACAGGGTTACTGCGGTTGTTCAGTCAGCCCGCTCGGAATTGCTGATTGGACTTTCAAGCTATAAGGAATATGAGGAGCTTTTTCCGCTTTTAAATGAAAAGGCCTACAGCGGGACAAGGGTCAGTGTCTATACAGATATGCAGCTGGATCATTCGTTTATTAAGGATTGCATCCAGAACTTGAATATATCAATCTATTCCATTCCGGTCCTTGATCAATATTTTGTCCTAGCAGACGATACGGATGGAATGTACCTGAGCGGCTCTATCCATGACCAGCACGAAATGGGTATTGATTTGGGCCCGAAAGCAGTCCAGGATTTGCATGAACGGCTGAAGAATGTCCAGGTCCATGGCTGGACATTTCATGGGACTGTCTCACTGCAAGATATAAGAGGTGAAGAGGTTGCTTTTGAAACATACAACAGGAAGGTGGATCCTCTCCCTGTCAAAGATACCGAGATTATCGATTACGGTACCATTGAAGCGGAAGAGCTGCGGCAATACTTTGAAAGAACCTGCAAGCCGGTTTTTAACTGCGAGGACAAGCTGGCAAGAATAATCCTTCATCGTTGGAAGATCGCTCCTAAGGTATTTGATGAAAAAGCAAAGCTGGACCCTTTGTATGATCAGTGGCAGAAAGAAACGAATAAAGTAACGGCCTATATCGAAAAAGTTCTCGAATATGCAGATACAGTAGGCCAGGAGAAAAAAGCCGTATTGAGTTCATTGCTTGGCAGGTTTTTTCAGCGAGATAACCGCTCGGAAGTCGATACGATCATTAAAGACCTGGAAAAGGCCCGGGAAGCTATTAAGCTAGAAGTGTATGACTGGGCTAATCTCCCGTCACTTTTGTCTACAATAGAAGCATATTCAAGCAAGCTGCTGGAGCAGCAGCTCGAGCTTAATGAAAAGAAAGAGTATTACCGGAAAAAAGAAGAATGGCAGAAGGAAAAAGATGTCCTTGAGGGTGAGCACCAGCAACTGCAGAAAAGCTTTCTCCAACTAGAAAGCGACAGGGAAGCCCTGCTGGCAGAGCTCGATCAGGTGGACCCCGAGGTGGAACAGCTGCTCTCGGAAAGTGAAAGTAAACTAAGCGAACTGGAAGGACAAATTGCGCTGTTTGAGCTGGAACATGAAGCTGTCATCAATGGAAAGCAGACAGAAGAAAAGGTGCTGGAGATCTGTGCCTTCCTCGACAGTGAAATCAAGAGGTTCAACAGCCTCAAAAACAAAGAGAAGAAAAAGCATTTTTCAAATAAAATAAAGCCGTATCTTGAAAAGGCAATGGCCCTGATTGGGCAATCCCGGATCATGAGTGAAATACTGGAGGGCAGCAAAATCCCTGATGGCAAGGAAAATATGAAGTATGTCATGAAGCAGCTTGCCACTCATTCGGAGTTAAGGTTTGAGGTGCCGGAGGGCACTGAAGGCCTGCTTGATGAGTATAAAGAGTTGGTCAGCGCCAGGGCGGAGCTGAAGGAAACCCTTGAAAACCTTCGAAAAGGCAATAAGGAAGGCAAGAAAGATAACGAAAAGGCCCTTCAAGAGCTGGATAAAGACATTAAAAAGGCTGATAGCGAGCTGCAGCAGCTAAACAGCAGGCTGGAGAAAATGGGCAGCGAGTTTACGTATACGCCAAAGAAAAAGGAAACATCGCTTCCGTTTTCGCCCATTTCCGTAAACCTCCCTTCCGATAAGCTGCCAGAAGTGGGCACACTCTATCGAACAGGGAAAATACGCCAGCTGGCCATCAAAGGCGAAAACGAACTCGCCCTCGGAGAAACAGAATCCCAGCGCCTCAACGCCCAGCTCGTTCTGCGGGTGTAGATGGAAGCGGTGCCTGTCATCATCCGTTTAAAGGAAGGTTGTCTAATAAGCTGTTGTCCGTGGAAGAAGTCTTCCAAGTTAAAGAGAGAGAGAGATAGAAAAGTTACTGAGTACTAATCCTGGGATGTTAGGAGAAGGGCTAACTCTCAAGGAAAAACAATATACATTTACGGATGGATCGAGATTAGATCTTTTGTTATATGATGCTGGAACAGACCAAGTAATAGTCGTTGAAATTAAGAAGGGCCATGTCGGAAGAGAGGCTCTGACTCAAATAAAACATTATATGAAATGGTGTAAGCAAGAATTAGGTTATTCCAAAATTAAAGGGATAATCGTTTGTCCGGGGATTCTTCCCTATTTTGAGAGTGAGTTGCTTGCTGCAAAAACCGATAATGTGTTTGTTCGTACCTATGGATGGAGACTTGATATTAATGGAGGAACAACAGGTGGGTAATGATTTAGTATCCACAATGACATTTATAGAAGAGATAACCAAGGAGAATTTTAAATATATAAGTGGAGTTGAAATGGCTGAAGAGGATGACTATGAAGAGCTGGATTTTCTAGGCTATGGAATGGATAAAGATGACGTCTTAAGCAACTTCCTTCCATAACGGCTGATAGATTTCCAAATAGAGGAAGGCGAAATTACTATTAACATTGGTGCTGATGATCCCGATGAATTAACCGGTGATGATGCAAGAGTGTTCGCTCAAGAAAAGGCTGAATTTAAAATTAACAGCAAGTGCCAATTCTTAAAGAATCTGACGTCACCTTAAAAGGGCAAAATGTACTTCCCTATAAAGAATTTATTTTTGGGAGAGCGTAGGGACGTCTTGTGATTCTTTTAAATTGAAAACCAGCAACCCCTATCAGGTTGCTGGTTTATTCATGATGCTTATATTTTAGTTGAAAGGGAGAAATGATTTAAATATTACTAACAGTGGGTAGTAAATTCAAGCTCATTTAATAGATCTCCGTTTCAATCTCTAATTAATAACCCTAATGAATTTCAACTGCACCTTTATAATTACCTCTAGACATAACGTCTTATCGAGTGGGAACCGGTATCTCTTATAACCTATCATCTATACTGGAAGTATCCATATCATCGCCAAACCAATCTTTAAGCTTACTTTTAGCTCGATCTTTTATATCTTCATCAATATACATAGCTACCTGAAATAAAGCAGCCATAAGTACTGCAATATCATCAACATATCCAACTCCAACTACAATATCAGGAATTAAATCTATTGGTAAAATAAAATAACCTAAGGCACCGGCAATAGTAGCTTTTGCCTTCATTGGTACCTCTGGTTTTTGCATTGTAAAAAAAAGTAATAATACAAGATATATCGCGGAAGAACCTGCCTTTTTAGAGAACTTTTGAACTTTTTTCCATAACCCTTCTTCAGAAAAGTACTTTTTGTTCTTTTGAATTTCTTCTTCGTCCATTTTTTCTGCTTCTTCCATTAACTCTTCAACTTGGGTTTCATCTAGGTTAGGTTCTCCTCTGTCCTGTCCTTCTTGGATTGAATCATCATCATCGTCATTATTTTTACTGTTTTTTAATTTATTAAACAATTTCTCTACCTCCCTATTTAATTACAATATTTTCTACTTAATTGTAGTTGAATTGGGCTTTATAGTAAATAACGTTATAGATTATAGATTCTTAAATGGGTTATTAGTTCCTGGCCGATATGCCCCCCGCAGGTCTGTGCGCCAGGAGGCTCGCGGAAAGCGAGCAACTATAACGGAAATCAACAGCCCCGTTTAACAGAGACATCCCTACTAATTAGAATCTATTTAAAAAGGTGTTAAAAAGATGGCTGAGTATTCGATCCCAAAAGGAAGAATTATACGGCTTTTGAAGCCATTACGAATCCGAATTCAGGTGCCTTACCCCCGGAGCTTTAAGCTTCCTTTTAGGGACTACCAAAACATGGATAGTCCCTGTTATTTTTTTTAGGCAAAGTTAGGTTTGGCAAGTGGTTTATTGCTTCTTTTTCCGCTTCCTTTGCTTTCTGTTTTCAGGATACAGGGTGAGGGTAAATGTGCTGGTTGCGAGTCCGATGGTGAGTTCTTTGTATTGTTCGGCGGTTGTGAGTTTGTTGTTGAAGGCTGATAGTCTTATGTTTACGATTAAATATGTACCGTTGCTGAACTGGATGAGTGTCTTTCGGTTGAAGCTGAAGGTTCTCTTGATGTGGTCGGGGTTGAACCAGATCGTATCTTCGTTATTGGCAGAATGGGTTGGAAACAACACGACCTGCTCGACCGGATTTACCATAACGGGGCACATGGATGCATTGCCATGATGCCACCTGGAGGACTCCATTGCTCCTCTTAAAGTAAAGCCGACCGCTCTCAAGCTGCCATCTAGGGTATCAAAAGGGGACTGGTCAGTGATGATGGTTTTATCGGTTTCTGTAATGATGGAACAGAGCTTCCCGTTGCGGTCATAATGGCCTGTCATGTGCATAATTTGTGGTTTTACAATATAGTGGTTGTCTATAAACATGTGACTCTTCTCCTTTAGGCTGCTCATTAAATTTTTGAGATGGTACAGGTTTTAATAGAGTCATAGGAGTCGTTCTACTCAATCATATATGGATGGATTCCCCTTACTGTTGAATTTGCTTGTATGTAAGCACCTGCTGAAAGAAGAGAATCAGCGGGGCTGAAGCAGCGGTTTTAATGTAAGCGCTTTAAAAATTGTGGTAATCACCTGATAAGAGAGGGCGGTATGAGGGTATGGTTGGGGTGAAAGAAGGGTGTTCAGCTGCAACCCTTCCATACCAAAGTCGTTAATAATTTCTTGTCTTGCGGCGGCCCTGTTTCTAGCCGTTTTTATAATGATCATCTATTTCTTTCATAAAATCCAGGAAATCCATTTCAAGGGCAGTCGCCAGATCGTACAGGGAACCTAACCCTGGTTCATGATGATTCCTTTCAAGGAGGCTTATATAAGACAGAGAAAGAGAGGTTCGCTGGGCAAGTTCTTCCTGGGAAAGCTGCTTCATTCTTCTAAGCTTTTCCAGCACAGTGCCAATATGTATCGGTTCACGGTTACTCACTAAAAGTCTCCTTTTAAGACTATTAGATAATAAGGAGAAAAAGCGAACCACAGAGTATACTGTTTGTAAGTTGCCTATAGGAAACATTATGAGTATTTAGGATGAGTAATGAATTTAAAGCACTGATTTAGTGCGGTTCAAAGACAAGAGAGTGCATGCTTAGCAGAGCTGAAAATATGGCAGAATTCGGAACAGTGCCTGTCACTACCCGATTAATCTTGTTTCACAGGATGTTTCACGGAACACATGCGGGCGGTTCTCATCTGTAATGAACTCACAAGAACCGCCCATCTTAACTGGGTCTAATAACCTCTGGATACGGCAAAGGCTGTAGAAGAGGGGGACTTGAAATGGAATTAAATGATGGACTGATTTTTGGGATGGATAAAAGGATACACTTTTGGAGTTTCCTTGTCATTTCCCTACTATTAGGGATAGGTGTCCTGCTGTTATCTGACCGGCAATATGCCAGGGGGAAATTGAGTTACTTATGGCTGAGCTTAGTGATATTTGGAACGGCTGAGGAGTATAGACAATATGGAGACCCTGATAGAAGCGCTGAGTTTTTAGATGCGATGGCCAATATGTTTGGTGTATCAGTGGGCCTAGCACTCCCATTAATTTTTACATATTCTATTAAATTTAAGAAATATCAACTAGTAAAATCATTTAAGATACTTATGATGGTATTAATTCCGATGTTTCTGGGACTAATTTATCTTAATGAAGTGCCTTTTGTAACGATGGAATGAAGCACATGAACCGTCCTTCTGCCTCATTTTACGATTTCACCATCCACATGTTACAATTTTTAAAAAAGGTTCGGGGGATTGGAAATGGCGATTAGACGGAATGATCCTTGTCCGTGTGGCAGCGGCAGGAAGTATAAGCAATGCTGTTTGAAGAAAGAAAAAGTGGTTGAATTGGGGCACGTGAAGCAGGAGCAATTTTTCCAGATGAAGAAGAGGCTGAGTGAACGGTTAGCGGAAGAAGTACTTGGGTCTTATGCCTTTTTGGAATATCAGTCACTCATGAGAGAATTTAGGGAGCGAACAGGTGTGCATGATAGGATGGACGGATATGGCCATCATTGGCTAATGTTCTTTCATCAGCATCCGGCGACTGACGGATTACGAGGGATTGAATGGTATAACCGGAAGAAGGGGCGACGAGATGAGCCGGCGCTACAACAAATGGCACAGGTTTGGGAGTCGCTTGTTCCCCGGTTGATTCAGCATGTTGATTTTAATGAACAAGGGGTGCTTGTAGAGGATCTATTTACGCATGAACGATTTCATATGCCGTATTGTGAAACATTACCGGAGCCTCTGCCTTGGGGAGGGACGTTTTGCCTCTTGGAGGAAAGGGATGGCGGCTATTATATGAATGGCGTGGCTGCCTTCGTTGGTCCGGAAAAATTGATAGAAGCAAAGAAGCGTCTTGAAAGGTACTTGAAGGAAACAGGAGCTTCGTATGAAAAAGCAGCGATCGATTTTTTCCCGGAAATTACGGGTGCTTTGCTTCAGGAGGTGGAACGGTTAGCAGAAGAGGAAAGTGAGCTGGTGCATACGACACTGGTGTATTCTATGACCGACGTTAATGAAGTGTTGACAGCTATTCACCAAACTGGGCGTCTGGATTTGGATGAGTGGGATGGGCATAGCGGCAAGGGAGCCCTCATCGGGAAACGTTACCGCTATGAAGATAATTTGGCGAATGGTTCGGTTTCTTTAAATGAAGTCGAAGGGCTCATAGAAATAGAAGCCGATCAACTGACCTTTCAATCGATCGATCAAGCTGCCGTAGCTTACTTCCAGCAGCTTTTAAAAAATATTCCGCAGGCTGTCTTCCTTAATAAGAAGAAAGATAGCCAGAAGGTGCCGGCCGGGATCAAAGCCATATCATTTAGTGTTGGATTAGAAGAAGGGGTTCAGCCCGTTTTCGCGCACTTTGCCCATCAGGCCATGCACACGAAAGAACTGCATCAGCCGCTTCCGTTGTTTAATGGAAAAACGCCGGCGGAGATGGAGGGATTGGAGAGACAAACAGAACTTGAACATTGGCTTCAACAACTTGAATTTGCTAGTTATAAGGAAACGAAAGACCAGACAAAGGAAAAATGGACTGCTGATTTTAATCTGTTAAGGAAAGCCTTGAATAGGCCGCTTTCTCCATTTGTTACACTTCGGGAGAACAGAGAATCAGCTCTTATCCTTTTGGAGAACCCAAAGGAACATACTGGTGGCTGGACAAAAGTGGAAATGGACTTGTGGGAAGAAATGGGACTTCCTGTTCATGAAATCAAAAACGGCTATGCGCAGGATCTCTTGGCATTTTTCCAGGAAAAAGGTGAGGGGAAATCCCCTAGCACCTATTATAAATATCGGCTCGGGGTGCAGGTAATCGCTTATTTTCTTGTAGAGGAAAAGATTGAACGGATGACCGGCATTCTTCCGAAGCAATGGGAAGCGCTGATCGCCTACTATTATTTAGAATTAAATCATGATGCGACGGTTAATCAGGCAAAGGGATTTTTCACAGTGGTTAAAAGTTTTGCCGTCTGGCTCGACCAACAGCATGGGACAGCTTATGGTCCAGTCGTGAAGAAACTTGTGAAAGAAATGTGAATCTCGCTGACGGTGCCTGTCACTTCCCGATTAATCTTGTTTCACAGGGTTTGAGCCATTCCATTATTGAGTCATAAATTAAGGGGTTTAAGCAGCGGCTTTTCAGCGGTCTTAAATCTTCCCTGTACCTTTATACGCTTTCCTCTATCGGCAAATAAATTTTTGCGCTAGAATATACAGTAATTGTATATATTTATGGGGAAGGAATGACCGTATGGGGATTGGATTTATAGTACTTTTTATTCTTATCGTTCTTGCTATTCTCGGCATGGTGCTTATTTTCTCAGACGAGCCTGGCGGAGCAGTTATCTTGATTGTGCAGAAGGTTGGTTTATTTGGTTTTATTGGTATTTTCGCATGGTTTATTTTAAGTATGTTTGGCGGCCTGATCGATTCAATCACTGAAGATGACAGTGGCTATTATGATGATACTCCTTCTGAATGGGGGCCAGGTGCCGATAGCAACAGCAGTCCAGGCTACCATGAAGTGGATGGTTATTACCGCAGCGATGGTACTATGTGGAGCCATACATAAGAAGCAATCCTGATGGCAACCCGTACAATAACCTGAACCCATAACCAAGGATTCATTTGGCTGGTGCCAGGGCTCCTGTTAAATCGACGCCGAGGCGTCTTATGCTGCCATCTAGCATTTCTAAAGGGAACTGTCGATAAAGATGGTCCTGTTCAGTTCGTACTATCGTACATAATTTCAAATTACGATCGAAGAAGCCTACTATGTAAATAAAATAATGCTTGAGGGCACAACACGGGGATGGTTCTTGTGCTTCCAAGGGAGCTGCAAGAACCGTCTCTGCCTCATTAGGATCCACACCTTTTGTGAAAAACTTCCCTTTGGTAGTTTAAATACTTTTCGCCTGGAACATGAGGGTACTTCAGGGTTAGTCTTGTGCCATGGATACCGGATTCTTCCCTGAAAAAATGCACCTTTAGGGTTCCTGGTTCAATATACATACTTCCATAGTCCAGCCACTTGTGGCATTTTCTGCAAACAACGAGCATGTTTTCGGATATATCCGGCCCTTTTGCGGAAACGGGATGCAGATGATGAGTTTCTGTATAGAACTGCCCCGGGGCTATTTCCATTTTATCCTGACAAATCTGGCAGGTGTGCTGGTAATGTTCCTTAAGGAGCTCACTTAGATTCTCACTGCGGTTGTATCTAATCGATTGTAGTAGGCGTTCTTCTGTTGACAGCTCATCTATTTTGCCAGCCGTAAATGACCCTCCGGATTCCTCCATGATATGAACTTCCCGCTCAGCTTCATCCTCGTCATCTGATTGAACTTCAAACTCATTTCCGCATTCAGCATACTTCTCTTCAAATTCGTAAACATCTAATTCCTTGTCACGGCTCTCCCAGCCGGTAAGGCTGTTCCAATAGTTTTCGCCTAATTCTTGGTCTTCGCTATCCTCTTCAAACGGAAGGTTTTCCTCATCATAAAAGGGCATCCTTTCGTCCTGGCTTAATTCGTATCCTCGGTAGTAAAGCTGTTTCATATTGAATTCCTCCTTGTTTTTTCAAAAAAAATAGGCGGGCTGGGCCCTACCTGTTTGGAAAGATGTGTAATTCAGCTTTTGAACGGTCAAGTGCAGCATAGATCCTGCTGACCAATGTGGGGGTGAGGATCAATCCTGTCGCTTCCAATGCTTCTTCCAGTCCAGGTTCATGGAAGGCGCCTTTTTCAGCCATCTGGAGATAGCATTTTAACCTGACCATCTCCTCCAACAAGTCTTCAATAAATTCCTCGGGGTCCTCTTCATATGGCAAAAAATAATAAAGCATGATTCCTCTCCCATATTTAGGATTCAACAGCCTTGCTGTCCCGAACCCAAGGGAGAGAGCCAGACTGATATCGGCCGTGTTCTTCAGAATGTAAAATGATGTGGCAGGGCTATCAGGAAGGGGAGTGGGAACCACATGAACCGGAATCCTTCCACTTTTTCGTGCTGCCTCTTTGGCAATCATTTTTCCCAAAGCCTTCGTGGAGCGAGGCGACCGGCTCGCAAGCATCGCCAGAGTATCGATTCCAAAGTACTTGTCGGCAGAGATCAATTCGAACTCAACAGGGTCATAAGTAGCATAGGAGATTATTTCAAAATCAACACCTTCAGTAAGCTTCTGTGTAGGGACCACTTCCTCAACAAAATCAAACAACTTATTACTAGCCATAAATCTCCTCCTCAATTTAATGTAAATTTGTTCTAGTCTATAATTATCAGGAGCACAGACAAAATCACACACCATTCCAACATTTTTCAGAAGCATCTATATCTATACACCAGCCAGCAAAAAACACACAGAAGCATGGATAAAACATGTTTAATCAAACGTTTAATTAAAGAGGAAAGAATCTTGGGGGACGTGGAGTATTCTATTAATCAAATGATTGATTAATAGAAGCACGGTACCGAAACTTCATAACAAAAAAAGGTCTGTCAATTGAGCTATACCCCGTGTAACGGACACCGATAAAAAAGTGTCCCTTACACGGGGTTTTTTGTGTTTCAATAGATTTAGTGAGGAGAAGAACGGAGGATTACCATGAGTAAATATATATATAATGATTTTCAGATAAAGGAACTCGAGAAAAACCCAATCGTTCTAAGCGCTTCTGAGCGATCTATATCTTATAGCCGGGAATTTAAGATTAAAGCCGTTGAAGAATATAAGCAGGGAAAAACTCCAGCACAGATTTTTATTGACCACGGATTTGATCTTGAGTTGATAGGCAAAAAACAACCTAAGAGGTGTCTTCAGCGCTGGCGTGAAACGTACCACCGGTACGGTAAAGATGGACTTCTTGTGGAGCGTAGAGGAAAAGGCAGTCCTGGAAGGCCTTCCTCAAAGGCTCTCTCCGTGGAGGATAAACTCAAGAAAGTGGAAGCCAGGATTAAATTCCTTGAAGCCGAGAATGACTTCCTAAAAAAGCTCGAAGAACTAGAGAGGCAGGCGATGAAGAAGAAACGATTCTAACGGAGGCAGAGAAATTCTCTCTTATTGATAAAACCATTCGAGCACACCAATTAAAGAATGCTGTTTCCTATCTTTGTGGACTCGCAGGGGTAAGCCGAAGCGGCTATTATGATTGGATCAATGCTGCTCCTTCTCGTCAAACGAGGGAGAATCAGGATGAACAGGATATCAAATTGATCAGGGATATTTTTCTTAATAAGAAGGAAAAGGTAGGTGCCCTTCAAATTAAAATGATTTTGGAGAATGACTATTTCGTAGTTATGAATCACAAGAAAATCAGAAGGCTGATGGCCAAGTATCGGCTTGTGGCAAAGATCCGGAAAGCTAACCCTTATCGTAAGATGGCTAAAGCAACACAGGAGCACCTAACCTGTCCTAACCTCCTAAAACGTAAATTTCAACAGAATGAGCCTGGAAAAGTCCTTCTGACCGACGTTACCTATTTGTATTATGGCAACGGGCAAAAGGCATATTTGTCCTGTGTGAAAGATGTTGCCACTAAGGAAATTCTGGCTTATTATTTGTCGAGGTCACTGGAAATGAGTATGGTTTATAAGACCTTGGAACGGTTGGAGGATGCCGTTGATCATCATTTTCCTCCTGATGCAATGTTGCATTCCGATCAAGGTTTTCATTATACCCATCCTGAATTTCAAAAGCGGGTAAGAGAACTGAATATAACGCAGTCTATGTCCCGAAAGGGAAATTGTTGGGATAATGCGCCAATGGAAAGTTTCTTTGGGCACTTTAAAGATTTGGCCGAATATAAATCATGTGATACTTTTTATGAAGTGAAGGAAGAAGTAGACCGAGTAATCGAGGAATATAACTGTCATCGTTATCAATGGGAGCTTAAAAAAATGACCCCGGTACAATACCGAGATCACTTGTTAGCTGCTTAGGCACTTTTTATTAAACTGTCCGTAAAACAGGTCCTAGTTCAATGTGACAGGCCTTTTTTAGCAATGTCTGCTTTATCTTTCAAGTTTTGAAGCAGAGGGACGGTATCCAATAGCTTAAACTATTATCCTTCCGCCTGGATTGCCAGCTTTAATTTTTCCTTAGCACCCGCCTTCCAATTCTTTACCGCTGATAAAGAAACTTGTTCAATTTCTGCTATTTCCTTTGTATCAAATCCTTTTAGACAATAATAGATCACCCATTTTGTCTGGTTTTCCGTCAACTGACTGCTTTTACAATAAGAGAGAAGAATCTCTTCTTCTAAAGGGCAGGTGGTGAGCTCGTCAACAACATAGTCCCAGAATTCCTCCGCAGCCGATACCTGATATTCGTTTCGTTTATTGGTCTGAGTCATTTCAGTGAGAAACTTTCCCTTGATATACGTGTAAGCATAATTGGTGAAACCGCCCTTTTCCGGATCAAACCGGTTATAAGCTTCCCATAAAGAGATGAGGCCGAGCTGGAAAAACTCATCCTTATTAGTATAGATATTCAAAGAGTTCATGATTTTGTGGATCATCGGTGTGTATTGAGTGGTAACCTGTTCGAAGCTTTCCATTCTGAATCCCTTCAGAAAGCGCGCCTTGCCAATGTATTCCCGGGTACCTCTACCATAATGAGATTAAAGATTTCTAGCTACCAGCCCCAATTCACTTTTAACATGGGAAAGAGTGCTAACTATCTGATTTAGGAGTGAAAAGTCATTTCTGAAGCCGAAATTGGGGAGTTAGGAACGATTTGGGGTGTTTTGAGGCAAAGGAAGGGTTCTGTTGGGATAATGGAGCCAAGATTATGTGGATGCTAGGGCAGGTACCTGGTTTTCTTGTCCCGAGTTTCTACCTCGGACCTACGCGTGAATTTTCAAAAAAACAACACCCTAAGAAATTGAAGGGTGTTGTTTGTGCATATAAGGTTAATTTTTTAATTCACTTGCTGAATTCGTATCTAAGAATAAATGCCAATTAGGGTGATTCTTTAAGGCTGTAGCTGGTAGTTGGTTTGATACCTCGTTCTCTACCGTTTGTTTAATGGCATGAGCTTTCGCTTTATGAGGAACTACGGAAATAATCACATTACTTTTTAGGATTTGAGAAACCGTCATAGAAATGGCTTGATTTGGAACTTCACTAAGGTCACAAAACCACCCTTCGTTCACCTGTTGATATTTACAATCATCGTCTAGGTCTACCACGATGTAGGAATCTTGAGTATTGAAATCAGCAGGGGGGTCATTAAAAGCAATATGGGCATTCTCTCCAATTCCGATCAGGGCAAGGTCTACTGGTTTTTCATTTAGTTTCTTAGATAGCTCATCAATAATCACACTTGGGTCCTGTTCTCCATTAATCAGGTAGGCTTCCTTTAAGTTTACATGATTAATAAAACGCTCTTTTAAATATTTTCGAAAGCTGGCTTTATGTTCAATGGAGAGGTTTAGATATTCATCCAGATGGAACATCTCTACTTTTGTCCAATCAATTTCCTTAGTGATAAGATTTTTGAGGAACTCAAACTGGGAAGCTCCCGTTGATAGAATCAATCGTGCATATCCCTTCTGTTTAATTGCCTCGTTAAGATATTTTTCTGCCTGGACGGCTGCTTGCTCACCTAATTCGTCGGCAGTTCTATAAGTATTTATTATCATTTTAAATCCTCCTATTTAGTATTATTCTTTGGTACCCAGTCATAAATCACAGACGTGGCAGCGCCAATAGATACAGCAAAAGTCCCTAGGGAACTACTTTCTATTTGGATCGTTTGTAGTGATGTTGGTAGGCATCTTTTTCTTAGTTCGGTTTTAATAGATTCAAAAAGAATCTCTTCTGCTTTTACAATGTTACCTGATAAGATTATTCGATCGGGATTAAGAAGATTAACCACATAGCTTAACCCTGTGCCTAGGTACTGACCAGCCTGCCTGATGATCTCAACGGCAATTGCTTCCCGTTTATTTGCAAAAGCAACTAGATCCTCTATTTCGATAGCTTGAATGGAATTCTGAAGTAGATCATTCATTGGAGAATCTGGATTAGACCGTATTTTTTCTATGGCTAAATAAACTAAATTCGGGGAAGAAATCAATGATTCAAGGCAACCCCTATTGCCACAATTGCAAAGAGGACCACTGGGATCGATGGTGATATGTCCAAATTCACCTGCAGAATGATTTGCACCCTCTAACGTTTTCCCGTCTATTACAATGCTTCCGCCAACCCCATGACCGATATTGCAATAAAAGACTGTCTCCTTGTTGGTTACACTCGATTGATAGATCTCACCAATAGCTGCCATTTTCACACTGTTATTTAGTTGAATATTAATTTCCATATCTAGCTCTTCTATAATTAACCTTTTTAATTCAACGTTGTTCCATTTAAGGTGACTGGAATATTTGATCCCTTCTTTATTGTCACTAAGAATTCCCGGGACACCAATTCCAATCCCTAACGTTTTCTTATCTTTAAATTGATTTAATGTATTGCGTATCATCTCAATTATCTTATTCTTGACAGAATCAACATCATGGGATGTGTTTTTAGAAAGCTCTGTATGGATGGGTTTACCATGAAAGTCCGTTAAAGTAAGAATAATTTGATCGGCAGATATGGACATACCGATGATTTGAAAGGCTTCTGGGTCCACTTCTAAATTAGTAGGGTTCCTCCCAACATTTTTAGTTGAAACAGTACCGCCTTCTTTGATCAAGCCTTCATAAATAAGTTCGTCTACAATAGTTGAAACGGTATTCTTATTTACACCTAATTTTGTGCTTAATTCAACTCGAGTAGTTTGACCGAGATTTTGAACTGCTTTGAAAATCACCCCTTTATACATCTTTTTTCTTGGATGGATGGAAGTATTTTTCATCGTGATCCTGCTTTCTAAATATATTCTTCTACAGTTATTCTATTATATTTGTATTAATAATACAATAATTAGTACTAATTTTCAAAAAATATTGACTTTTTCGAACTGTTAACGTTATCATAATCTTAAATTAATCCTAATAAAGGTATTAATAGAACATTTCTTCAAAATTAAAAAACTATCATAAGGGGGTTTTTCTTTTGTTAAGAGTAGGACAAATTGGTGGGGGAATAATGGGAAAGCAGCATATGGCTGTTTTTGACCAATACCACAGGAGTGAAATAATCGCCCTATCTACAGCTGATCACGAACCAGGTAAAAAACTAAGTAAGCAATTTGATGTGGACTATTATGAGGAGTACCAGTCTCTGCTAGAGAGAGAAGACATTGATATGGTTTGTATCGCAACACCGGATTTTACTCATTTTCCCATTGTTATGGATGCGTTAAAAGCTGGAAAACATGTGGTGGTAGAAAAACCTTTAACCATGAAGGTTGGGGAGAGCCGAGAAATTGTAGAATTCTCTAAGAAACAGAATTTAAAAGTCATGACATTATTTAATCACCGCTGGATTCCTTCATATGCACAGACTAAGCAATTATTAGAAAAAAATCAATTTTCCCCAATTGTAGGATACGCGAGAAAGAATGATAGAATCTCCGTACCTACTGAGCTGATTAAATGGTCAAATCATACTTCATCAGCGTATTTTTTATCCTCACATGACATTGATCTAATGAATTGGTTTTTTGATTCTCAAGTAGAAGAGGTCTATGCAACAGCTGTAAATAGAGTTCTGAAAAGCAAAGGAATAAATACACCAGATGCCATTCAAATTCAAGCAAAATACAAAAATGGGGCTATCGCAACCTTTGAATCTTGTTGGATCTATCCAAATACTTATCCTTCCGTAACAGATTCTTTCCTAGAGATTGTGACTGAGGAAGAAATATTTCATTTGAAAAGGGAGTCTGAGCAGCTCGAATACGGAAATAATGACGTATTTATTTATCCAAGAAATCAACTGAATGTAGAGATGACAGGAAGATTAAGAGGATCCCTAGTCTATGCGAACGAACACTTTGTTGATTGTGTACTAGATAATAAAGAACCTTACGTGACAGTAGAAAGCTCTCATCATGTCACTGCTATTGTTGCTGCTGCTCATCAGTCTATCGATTCCGGAAAACCAGTAAAAGTAGAAGAATAATAAATTAGAAGCTATTAATGGAGGGAAATAAATGAAAAAAAGCTCTTTTCTTATAAGCACAGTCCTTTTGTTGGGTATTATTGTTTCAGCTTGTTCTAGTAGTACTAGTGGTGAAAATAATTCAGATGGGGCAGGGGATAAGCAAGTCACACTCAAATTCGCTACAACTTTTGCTGGTGGAGATGGACAAATTGGGCAAACAATGAGCAAGTTTAAAGAATTAGTTGAAAGTGGAACGGATGGTTCAGTAGAGGTGGAAATTTTTGATAGTGGGTCCCTAGGAGGAGAACGGGATATTTTGGAATCTGTTAGCGCTGGTTCGGTTGATGTTTCACTATCTGGTCTATCAGATGTAGTTTATTGGCTTCCAGACCATTTTTTATCTGCACCTTACTTATTTAGAGATCAAGAACATGTAAATGCGGTCTATACTGGGGAAATTGGAAAAGAAATTGATGAGAAAATTCTTGAACAAAAAGGAATCCGTACGTTATCAATTATGGACCGTGGCCCTAGACATGTTACCTCTAATAAAAAAGTTGAAACTCCAGAGGATCTAGAAGGATTAAAGTTACGTTTACCTGAAAATCCATTATGGGTCGATACATGGGGCTCACTAGGAGTTAACCCTACTGTCGTAGCATTTAATGAGCTATATTCAGCGCTTCAAACTGGAATCGTTGATGCCCAGGAAAATCCATTAGAAACGATTGTTCAGAGTCAATTCTATGAAGTTCAGGACTATTTAATTTTAACTGGTCATGTTAGAGATATTTATAAAATCCAAATTTCGGAAGAGAGCTGGAATAAATTAAATGAAGAACAACAAGAGGTAGTTTTAACTGCCGCAGCAGAAGCAACAGAACTTGGTAACCAAGTGCTTACAGACTCTGAGGATGAGTATTTGAAGCTACTGGAAGACGAAGGCATGGAAATTATCGAGATTGATCTTGAGTTGTTTACTGAAGCACTAAGTGGTAGTGGTCAAAAAATTGCTAATGAACATATGAAAGCAGGACTTTACGAATCTGTAAAAGCTGATTATTAAGGGCCTCAAGTACTATGGCAGCATCAATTATGCTGCCATAGTATCATTTTTGGAATGGGGTGATTTCTATGAAACTGGTAAATAAATTTTTTAATACTGCAGTAACTCTTATGCTAGTTATCATGATTTTACTTATTGTCTTGCAGGTATTAAATCGATTAATTTTCAACGCCCCAAGTGCTTGGACAGAAGAACTCTCGAGATTTTTCTACATTTGGTTGACCTTTCTCGGAGCTGTGTTAGTTACGAGGGATCGTGAACATATCCAGGTGGATTTTCTTTACAATAAGTTACCTTCAGTACTCAAAACTGTCATCGTGAAGATCAATTATATACTAATTCTCATCTTCTTAGGGGTTGTTGTATATGGCGGTTATATTTATATGCAAATCGGCTGGGATGCACCTGTCTCAACTGTACCTTTCTTAAAAATGGGGTACGTTACAGCAGTTGTGCCCATGGCAGCTATTTTAATGGCCATTTTTTATATTCTTCGTCTGTTTAAAGATAGAGGTGACCAGTCATGATGTTAATCCTATTCATCGTCGTATTATTATTGTTGATATTTATGAGGGTACCCGTTGCTTTTTCATTAGGAATTAGTTCTCTTATCTTAATGTTCATAGAGAGTGGATTTGCAATGAATTACGACCTGATTAGTCAGCGAATGTTTTATGGTTTAAATAGCTTTGTTTTATTAGCTGTTCCTTTTTTTATCCTTGCGGGTAAATTAATGAATGCTGGCGGGATAACAGATCGAATATTTAATTTTGCTGATTCATTGGTTGGGCATATGCCGGGTGGACTAGGACATGCAAATGTTGTTGCTAGTTTAATTTTCTCTGGAATGTCTGGATCTGCTACGGCTGATGCTGCTGGACTTGGTGCAATTGAGGTTAAAGCAATGAAGGATAAGGGGTTTGATGAAAAGTTTGCTGTAGGGATTACAGCGGCAAGTTCAACAGTCGGACCAATCATTCCACCTAGTATTCCTCTTATTATGTTCGGGGTAATTGGCGGTGTTTCGGTAGGGCAGCTTTTTATGGCTGGGGTAATACCGGGAATATTAATTGGAGTTACTTTTATGATTATGGTGTATTACTTTGGCGTTAAAAGGAATTATCCGAAAAGTAATGGGTTCAGTATTAATTATGCAATCAACACCTTTATTCCAGCTGTTTTTCCTTTATTGACGCCAGTTATTATTCTTTCCGGGATTTTTACTGGATGGTTTACTCCTACAGAAGCCTCTGTTATTGCCGTTGTTTATGCATTTATATTAGGGGTTTGTTTTTATAGGGAAATCAGAATTAAGGATATTCCAAAAGTTCTTTTTGAGACAGGAAAAGAAACTGCATCTTTAACTTTTATTGTGGCAACAGCCTCATTATTTGGTTATGTATTAGTGTTGTTTAGAATCCCGCAGATGGTTGCTGAGTCTATTACAACATTTACAACAAATCCGATTCTTATTTTATTCATGATAGCGGCCATATTATTTTTAGTTGGCTTCTTTATGGAGACAGTAACAGCGATTATCATTTTTACTCCATTATTTATGCCGGTTGTAACGCAATTGGGAATTGACCCAATACAATTAGGGATTGTTATGGTAGTTACCCTTATGATTGGAGTAATTACTCCTCCTGTTGGAATGGTTTTATTTGTTATGACAAGAGTCTCCAATTTATCGATGGAAAAAGTTTGTCAGGCAGTTATTCCATTTTTCATCCCGTTAATTGTGGTTATAATCCTTTTAATCATATTCCCGCAAATTTCTACCTTCTTACCGAAATTTGCTCAGTAGTAAAACAAAGATGTCTTAAAGAGGTGATAAAATGGAGTCGGTTATTTATGGAAGACATTATCAGACCTTGCTACCAATCTCTATTTCTATCAGAAATGGTTTTATTAAAGAGATTCAAAGGTTACAAGAACCAAACAAGGAAAAAAGTCTTCCCATCATTGCACCTGGTTTAGTGGATTTACAAATTAATGGTAGTTTTGGAATTGATTTTAATTCAGATGATGTAACAGTTGAAAAGGTGATCACCATTACCCAGAAGCTATGGGAAACAGGGGTCACTACTTTTTTTCCGACGATTATTACGAATAGTAAAGAGAAGATATCTGAATACTTGCACATTATTTTGGAAGCGTGCGATCGGAATCTGCGTGTCAACTCTACCATAAAGGGGATTCACATTGAAGGTCCTTTTATTTCTCCTCTTGATGGTCCAAGGGGGGCGCATGCATCCCATTATGTTCGTAAGCCGGAGTGGGCGTTTGTTGAAGAATGGCAAGAGATTGCTCAAGGTAGAATTAAATTAATTACGATTTCCCCGGAGTGGGGAGGAAGTGTAGAGTTTATTAAAAAGTGTGTAGAGCAACAGTTAGTTGTTGCCATCGGGCACACAGCTGCTACTACAAAACAGATTGATGAAGCAGTCAAGGCAGGAGCCAGGTTGAGTACCCATTTAGGAAATGGCTCACATACCACTCTTCCACGACACCCAAACTACCTTTGGGATCAGTTAGCACAAGAAGATTTGTGGGCATCCTATATTGCCGATGGATTTCACCTGCCGGACTCCGTTATTAAAGTAATCACAAAGGTGAAAGAGAAGAAAGCAATTTTAGTAAGTGATGCTGTCAGTTTAAGTGGCTTGGAGCCAGGGCAATATGAAACTCATATTGGAGGCAAGGTCCACCTTACGGAAGAAGGGAAGTTGCATTTAGCCGATAACCCTAAGATTTTAGCGGGTTCGGCCCAAATGCTAATAAAGGGAGTGCAAAATCTTGTTTCTAAAGGGGTTTTAAGTTTAGAAGAAGCGTGGGAAGCAGCCTCGATATATCCCAGTAACCTCGTAAACTTGGATGTGCAAAAGGGAATCAAGGAAGAAGCGGTAGCTGACTTGGTTTTATTTGAATCTAATGAAAATGGATTTATAATTCGTCAGACGATTAAGGACGGGAAGTTGGTCTTTAATTCAGGGATAGAAGTACATGAGGGATGGTCACAGTGATGTCCTCGAATTAACCTGAAGGACATAGAGGAACTCTCGACAGTAATGAAGAAAAACAGTTACGCTAACCCACACCTAAGTTAGTTTTTAAAGTGGTTTTATATTAGTATCACTCCCGATCCGATCTCTAAAAAAAAGAATCAACCACTGCAGGAGTAGTCGATTCTTTTCACTAATGGACTTTCATAACTCGGTCAATTACTTGTTTTTCTAGTTCGGACACGAGGCGGTCATCTCTTTTTCGAGGTCTTTTTAATGTGATTTCCTGGTCAAGGGCCACATTTCCGTTTTCGAGCAATAATAACCGATCTGCTAATGAAATCGCTTCGGATACATCATGGGTAACTAGAAATGCAGTGAATTGCTGTTCTTCCCAAAGGTTATAAATTAACTGGTGCATCTCAAGTCTTGTAAAAGCATCAAGAGCGCCCAAAGGTTCATCGAGGAGCAAAAGCTGAGGTCGGCTAATCAGTGCCCGAGCCAGGGAAACTCTTTGCTTCTGGCCGCCGGACAAAACATGTGGCCATTCATTTTCCCGCCCTTTAAGCCCTACTTTATCAAGCATCTCAGCTGCCTGTTTCGTCCTATCCGCTGGGGTAAGACTTCGATTGCTATTTAAGCCGATCGCTACATTTTCAACCACAGTCAGCCAGGGAAGCAGCCTGGATTCTTGAAACATGACCCTTATTTCCGGGTTGATTCCCTGCATCTTTTTATTATTGAGGACAATTTCACCTGAAGTTGGCTCGTCAAGGCCAGCCAGTAAACGAAGGAAGGTGCTTTTTCCGCAGCCACTTCGCCCGACAATTGAAATAAACTCACCCTGGTTTACTGACAGCTCAAGCTCCTCTAGTACCTGCACGGTTCCAAACCTTTTGGAAATATTTTGTACGTGAAGGCCTGATCCTCCTTGTTCCATCTGTTTCACCTCAAACCTATTTCTTCTTAGCGTAGCTCGGATGCCATTTTAACGTTATCTCTTCAATTATCTTGGCCAGAACATCCGCTAGTTTTCCTAGTAATGCATAAATTGTGATACTTAAAATAATGACATCTGTCTGCATGAATTCCCGCGCATTCATTGCCATATAGCCAATTCCAGAATCTGATGCAATCGTTTCTGCGACAATCAGGGTTAGCCACATAAGACCCAGGGCATATCTTAGTCCGACAAAAATGGATGGCAGAGCGCCTGGCAATATAATCTTTTTGAAAAGTTCCCAGGAATTCAGGCCATATACCTTTCCCATTTCAATTAAGCCCCGGTCCACTGTCCGAATGCCATGGTAGGTGTTTACATAAATCGGGAAAAACACACCGAGTGAAACCAAAAACAGTTTTGCCGTTTCCCCAATTCCAAGCCAGATAATGATAAGTGGAATCAGCGCCAGATGTGGGACATTTCTGATCATCTGTATGGTCGAGTCCAATAACTTGCTTGCAAGAGGGGATAGTCCATTGAGCAGACCCAGAATAAACCCTAATCCGCCGCCAATCATCAGGCCGACAATCGCTCGATAGGTGCTGATACCCAGATGGTGAAGCAGGATGCCTGATACCAGAAGTTCATATCCAGTCTGGACAATAACGGTTGGCGCAGGGAACAGCCTGGAAGTAATCCATTCATTCGTTGATGCTAATTGCCAGAAAATAATAAGGGCTACTGGGAGCACCCACGGCAGTATCCCATCCAGTCTATTATTCTTTAATTTCATCTACTACACCTACTTAATGCTTTCAGGGAACCACTCTGGATTGAGAGTAACCATATCTGATACCGAAATGTCCTGATCAATTAAACCCTCATTATGAAAGGTATCAGCGATGTCCTGCTGTTCAGCCACAACAGAATCAGTGATTTCCTGAACTCCGTATGTTCTGCGGTTCACGGTTGTTTCTAAGGCTTCCACTGGAATACCAAGGGCATCTGAAAGCATTTTCGCTAGTTCTTTCTTATTTTCATTAGCCCATTCATCAGATTTATCCAACTCTTCCAATATCGTCTTGATTACATCGCTATGCTCATTTGAAAAGGCTTCTGTTGTAAAATAATACGTACGATTGTTCGTAAATCCATCACCATTAAACAGAGTTTTCGGACTAATATCGTCTTCCAATACTGCAAGGAAGGGATCCCAGAATCCAAGAGCATCAACTCTCTTTGATTCAAAGGCAGCACGGCCTTCAGATGCGTCCTTCACATAAGCAAACTCTACATCCTGAGTGGACAAGCCTTCCTTTTGCAAAGCCTTCATCAGCAGGTAATGGGAATTCCAGCCCTTGCCGATTGCAATCGTTTTTCCTTTTAAGTCAGCGGCTGTTTTAATATTTGCGTCCTCGTGAACGATAATGGCCAGACCTTCAGGATTAGGACTTTCGGATGCGACATACACCAATGGCATTCCGGATGCTTGGGCAAATACGGCATTTGCATCCGCCGCATGGCCAAAATCAATATTGTCTGTGTTTAATGCTTCAAGCAATGCACCGCCAGTCGCAAGCTCTATCCACTCAATTTTGATGTTTTGCTCCTCCAGCGCTTTATCAAGATTACCGCGTGACTTAAGGATATGTAATGTATTTCCTTTTTGAAATCCTATTCTGATTGTTTCAGGATTTCCCTCACCTTCCTGTGCTGATCCGGTTGAGGTTTCTGAATTGCCGCCGCATGCAGCTAGAACAAAAACCATCAGTATGCTTAAAACTAAACCCAACCCTTTTTTCACCCTTGTTTCCTCCCCAATAGTTAGAATATTATCAATACTCAATATACATAATATCCCATGATAAACCTGATAAGTCAAACCCGTTTACTTGGAATTAGTAAGTTAATTATATTGACAACTAAAGTGTTAATATTCTAAATTTAATAATAAAACTATTTACTAGGATGTGAGCAGAAACATGAAGGCTGTAGAGAACGCGTTTTTGAGCTATGGAGAAAAGGCTGCGCCTGTGAAGGTTGAAGTATTCCTGAATTTAACATGCCCATACTGCGCAAGTTTTTTTGAAATGGCGGAAACAGTTTTAGCGGATTACATAAACAATGGACAGGTAGAGTACATTGTAAAACATTATGATAAGCCAAGAGAGATGCTGTTAAATGGAACCTTAGTTAACCTGTTCCTGGATTATGATAATCCAACTCGCGTGAGAGAAATTATGAGAGAATTGTTTGAAACACAGGAACAATGGGATCAATTAACCAATCAGGATATTAAACGTATGCTGGCTGAAAAATATCAGTTACAGGAAGAGCCCAAAAACACAGAAATCAGCCTGGAAATTACAGCAAAAGCAATTCAGAGAAACGTAAAAATGGTTCCAACCGTTTTCATTAACAATGCAGAATATCAATACCCAAAAGAGATAACAGCCGAAGAATTACATGCAGAAGTTAAGGGGTGCCTGTCACTTCCCGATTAATCTTGTTTCACAGGATATGTTTGATGTATGTTTTTCTGGCTAAGGCGGAAGTTGTCGTCAAGCAGGTAACAACATAGGATGTCCATAAGAAAAGCTCTGGCAAGCATTACGGGGATCCGCTACCAAACCGCTACAGCTACTGTACAGCAGCAGGAATGCAGATCCCCATACATAAGTTTGACCATTCAGAACTTTCACGTATGGTCGACGGCCATCAACACGAACTGTGCTGTTATAGTGCCTTCAAATAACAATAAATCCCCAGCTCAACTGAACAAGTCAGCCCCGCAAACTACGTCAAAAGCTTGAATAAGAATGCTAGATTCCTAGGTTCATCATAACCCCGCAACTATAGCAAAGGGATACTTCATAGTCGATACTTCCTAATCCTTCTCATTAGCAAAGATTGGGTGATGCCGAGCTTTTCGGCGGCTTTTCTTGTAGATTTCGCCAATTTTAAGGCATCGATGATCATGTTTTTTTCGATCGTTTCGAGCAGCTCTGGCATACTTCCGTTGTGTTCAACCTGCTTCAGGTAGTCGGGCATAAGCTGGTGTTCAACCATTTTTTGCGGAAGATCTTTTTCGTCTATGATCTGGTCGGACAGGATGACAAGTCTTTCCATTAGGTTTTCGAGCTCACGGATGTTTCCGGGCCAGTTGTAGGTTTGGAATAGAGCCATTACCTCTGGTGCCAGTCGTCTGTTCATATTGTATTTTTCATTATAGGTGTTCAGGAAATAGACGGCCAGGTCCCCGATTACCTCTTTCCGTTCTCTTAGGGGGGGCAGCTTAATGGAAAGGATGTTCAGCCGGTAGTAGAGGTCGGAGCGGAACGATCCATCTTCCTCCATTTCTTCGAGATCCCGATTGGTAGCCGCGATAATTCTGACGTTAGCCTCAACGTACTCCCTTGCCCCGATTGGCAGATATGTTTTTGTCTGGAGGAAATGCAGGAGCTTTGCCTGGAGGTGCGGCGGAAGTTCGCCAATTTCATCGAGAAACAGGGTTCCGCCTTCAGCCGCCTGGATTAAGCCCTGCTTGCCTGATGTGCTTGCGCCTGTAAAAGCTCCGCGCTTGTAACCGAAAAGCTCAGATTCAAGAAGCTGCTCCGGCATTGAGGCACAGTTGATTTGAATAAATGGTCCTTTATACCGCTTGCTTAAGAGGTGGATTCGCTCGGCGGTTGCGCTTTTTCCCGTTCCTGTTTCTCCGGTGATCAGAGCAATGGTATCAACATTCGCGATTTTTCCAATCAGTTTTTCGGTGGAAGGGTGCAGAATGAGCTCTTTTTTGGCAGGATGACTACTGGTATTTAAAGGAATCTTCAACTTCCTGAGCTCCTGGCTGTATTTCTCCAGCAATTCCTCGGTATCTCTCAGCTTGGAAGAGGTTTTGACGGCCTCGGTAATATCCCGGCAATGGGCGACAATTGCTATCACTTCTCCATTTTCATCCTTCACTAAATGACCGGTAGCGATGTATTTGCGGCCGTCCCTTACCTCTTGAACAGTGCTGATATTGCTGTTGGCTTCAGAGGCAAGCCTTGTGACAGAGGGGGAAAACACCTTTTCTCTTTCCAGATCCCTAACATTCCTGCCAATTAGAGTTTTCCTCGGCACCTGGGTAATCAGCTCGCTTACATGATTGGCCCAGAGGGTGACCCCGTTTTTATCGGTAATATAGATCGCATCATCAATTGAATCCAAAATATCTGTAAAAAATTTCGGCCGCTGTTCGGCCAGTTTTAAAAGTTCTTCCATAAGTTTCTCCTTTATGAACCGATTTCGATTCAAATATTCCCCAAATTAATCCGTAAAGGCGATTCGCATTCAACTCAGTGAGTCGGTTTTGTGTATAATTATAGTTAATATTCTAAAAATTCTCAACAAAATCCCTGAAAAAGCTCTGTTTTTCTCTTTTAAACTGGCACAGTTATTGCATTAGGAACTGTAGAAGGGAGCGGATAGGGTGTGACACAGCAATTGGTGAGAATTAGGCCGGACCGCTTGATGAAGACAATCCAGCAAAGTGCAGAAATCGGAAAGCTGCCTAACGGCGGGATTTGCCGGCTTGCTCTGACAGAAGAAGATAAAGAGATGCGGGAACTTTTCCGGCGGTGGATGGAAGAGAGCGGACTCGATGTCAGGGTTGATGATTTTGGCAATATGTATGGGCGGCGACGGGGGAAGAACAATAATCTGCCGCCTGTGCTGGTCGGGTCGCATTTGGATACACAGCCAAAAGGGGGAAAGTTTGACGGAATCCTTGGTGTACTTGGGGCACTGGAGGTCATCAGGACCCTGAATGACTTTGGAATCGAAACAGAGCGGCCAATCGAGATTGTCAATTTTACGAATGAAGAAGGAGCCAGGTTTCAGCCGGCGATGCTCGGGTCAGGTGCCATGGCAGAAGTATTTAACAAGCAAACCGTTTTACATACGAAGGACCAGGACGGCTTCACCTTTGGGGAGGAATTGGAACGGATCTCCTATAAGGGCTTACAGGAACACCGGCCATCCGAAATTTTTTGCTTTATAGAGCTGCACATTGAGCAGGGGCCGGTTTTGGAGAATGAGCGAAAAGCAATCGGGGTCGTAACGGGAATCCAGGGGATGACCTGGCTTGAGGCCACGGTCAGCGGCCGGACCTCCCATACAGGCACAACTCCGATGAAGCGGAGAAAGGATGCCGTCCGGCTGGCTTCGAGAATGATCACAAAAATGTATGCGCTCGCTGAAGGCATTCCGGACCTCCTCGTTGCGGTTGGCCGGATCAGTGCCCGCCCTAATGTTATCAATACAGTTGCCGACGAGGTGGTATTTTCCGTTGATATCCGTCATCCCAAGAACCACATACGGGAGCAATTTGAAAAAACGCTGAAGGAAGAACTGAGCATGATGACCCTGGTCGAGGAGATGGAACTGCAGATCAAGGACCTTGATAGGATTGGCACAGAACCTTTTTCAGCTGAGATCATCGAGGTAATGGAGAACGCCGCTGTAACACAAGGCTGTTCTTATAAGAAGATGATCAGCGGGGCTGGGCATGATGCGAAATATGTAAATAGGATAGCGCCGACTGCTATGCTGTTCATCCCAAGCATCAACGGCGTCAGCCACTGTGAAGAAGAATTCAGCGAAGCAGATGATATCGAAAAGGGAGTCGGCGTCCTATTCGAGACTGTGTTATCACTGGCCAATAAACAAACCTTATAAAGGAGCTGTCCTTATGGGAAAAATCAAAAATGAAGTATATGAAAAAGTCTTTGATCAGGTGGATGCCATGTGGGAGGAGGAGGTCTCTTTTTTACAAACGTTGGGACGGTATCCCTCCACATTGGGAAACGAACGGGAGATTCAGGAACACCTGGCTGGAGTGCTCGAAAGGGATTTGAACCTGAAGGTCGAAAAATTGATCCCAGAACCCGAGAAACTAGCTGCCCATCCGGGATTTTCGAAGCCGGAGTGGTCCTATGAGGATCGTCCGGTTGTCGTTGGCAAATATGAAGCAGAGGGAGAAAAGAAAGGCAAGAGCGTCATTTTTCAGGGACATATCGATGTGGTCAGCCCCGAGCCATTATCCAAATGGAATTATGATCCGTGGGGAGCCGAAATTATCGGCCCGAGAATGTATGGGCGCGGCATTGCTGACATGAAATCCGGAGTTGCTGCAATGATTTACGCGTTGAAAGCGGTTCAGAAGGCCGGAGTGAAGCTGGCCAATGACGTCACGATTAAAACAGTCACGGAGGAAGAGTGCACGGGAAATGGAGCACTAGCGGCGATTGAAGCCGGATACCGGGCAGATGCCGCCCTCATTCCGGAGCCGCTTGGGCAGAAGGCATTGGTCGGCCAGGTCGGTGTCATCTGGGTGCGCATCAAGGTATCCGGCCTCGGTGCCCATACAGAAAGGGCTGATCAAGCGGTCAATGCCATTGTTAAGTCGTATCCTATGGTGAACGCGCTGCTAGACTATGAGAAAGAGCTGAACAGCCGTCCGAAACATAAAGTATTCGGTGATCATCCCCACCCGCTAAATATCAATATCGGCAAAATCCATGCGGGGGACTGGCCGTCTACTGTTCCTTCTGAAAGTACCATTGAAGCAAGAGTCGGTTTCAATCCGGGAGTGAATCCGGGGGATGTGAAGAAGGATCTGGAGGCTTTCTTGCTCACGGCAGCACAGAAGGACGAGTGGCTCAAAGACAACCCTCCAGAAATCAGTTTTTACGGGTTCCATGCTGAAGGGTTCACTCTTGATCCGGACCAGGAATTTATCCATGTACTGAAGGAAGCCCACCGGATGAACGAAAAGGACAGTCTCGGATACGGAACCTTCACCGGAACGACGGATGCCAGATTTTACAATCTTTATTATGATATTCCGGCCACCTGCTATGGTCCAACGGGAGCCAACCTGCACGGGCCGGATGAATGGGTGGACCTTGACAGTGTGAAGCGAGTCACCAAGACATACGCTGCCTTTCTTTTAAAATGGTGCCAGTACCAGGAATAGAAAATACGCGGAGTCCGCAGAAATTATGGGAGGTAGAAAGATGGATCTTGGAATCTTGATTTTATTTGGAAACGCAATTATGACTACGGTTCTTTCTGCAGGCATAGTCATTTGGATTTTAAAGAAGGAATACTTGCCAACGATAAAAAAACTGGAAAAAGAGCAAGACACTGCCCATGTTCAAAATCCGGACGGAATAGTCAAGGAGGTCTAAAATGGAAAAAACGATATTTTTCGTCGTCGTTGCCATTTATATAATCGCTGGAATTGTTGTCACAAGGCATGTCAAAAACAAGGATGATTTCTATGTCATGGGGGAGAAGGGATCTACGCTGCTGATCGTTGGTACCCTGTCTGCGACCTACCTGAGTGCGGTTACGCTGATGGGCCTTGCCGGGATGATCTATAACGAAGGTCCCGTTGCTCATGCTGGGTTCGCTTCTTATGGAGCATGGCTGGGTACGTTATTTGCAGTCATTTATGTGGGTAGAAAGCTGAAGGCCCTTGACTGCCAAACGCTTCCGGACTTTTTTGAAAAACGGTTCAAGAACAAATGGGTAACCGTCATTTCAACAAGCATTATGATTATTGGTTTATTGGGCTATGGTGTTGTCCAGTTGATTGGGGCTGGTGTGGTCCTGTCTGAAATTCTCGATATTCCGTTCCCGGTTTTAATCCTCCTGTTTACGCTGGCGCTATTAATTTTTAGTGCAATGGGAGGAATGTATGGGGTCGTTATTACCGATACGCTTATGTTCTTTACGATGCTGGCCATTGCTGCTGTTATTGCGCCACTCATTATTGGACAAGCCGGTCTTGATCAGGTAAAAAACCTGGGTCAGGTTGTTCCAGGCTACTTTAGTTTTACGGGTAGTGCTGACCGTCCGTTCGGTTGGGTATTCTCCCAATTCCTGATGTGGATTCTATTCTTTGGTTGTACACCATCACTTGTATCCCGCGTGTTCCCGGCAAAGAATGATTTTGTCATCATGAAGGCAGCCGTCATTGGTGTGTTTTTCGCTCCGTTCATGCAGCTGCTTGTCTTCATCGCGGCAGCGGCGATGATGGTCCTAAGGCCGGGCATCGAGCCGGCAGACCGTGTCTTTATTGTCGGCATGATGGAATATGTTCCAGCCGGGCTGGCAGGGATCGGGCTCGCCGGTCTGATGGCCTCAATTATGTCCACTGCCTCAACGCTATTTGTCCTGACTGGCTTTGCTTTGGCGAAGGATTTATTTGAAAACGTCCTGCACAAGGATTTTAGTGAAAAGAAGAGCTTGGTGATCGGCCGGGCTGCTCAGGTCATAGTGGCCATTGTCGTCTGCATCATCGCCATCATTCAGCCGTCTTCGATCTTCTGGATTTCCATCTATGCTGGTTCTATCTTTGCTGTCGCGTGGATGCCGACGATTATTGGGAGCCTCGAATGGAAGCGGATGAGCAGTAAAGCTGCAATCGCAAGCATGACCGCGGGAATCGTGACCTTTATTGTGTTCGGTGAGTTAAAAAGGTTCGGAATCATCACCTTTCCGGTCGGCTTTGACAACTTCTACCTGGCAATCATCGTATCGGTTCTGACGTTGATTGTTGTCGGTTTCATCACGAAACCGAACGATTACGAACTTGGCTACTATCAAAAAATGAAAGAAACCAAGCTTTCAGTTTCGACCATCAAGTCGATTCTAGCCAAACCAAACGGCGCCGCCGAGCTGAAAAAGCAATACAAACAGACCATCACAATAGCCGCATCATTCGTCGTCATATCCGTCGTACTCTGGGGCTATTTCATCGTCAGACTAGGCATGTAGAAGAAGGTGCCTGTCACTTCCCGGTTAATCTTGTTTCACAGTATATGTTTCACGGGAATTCTTAAAAACAATAACCGAAGATTTGCATGGGATGATTGGGGCACTTGTTTTGTTATAAAAAGGTGCCTTGTCACTCCACAAGGGAATCCACTGAGTAGGCAGTTAAAGCTACTTGGTGGATTTTTTTGTGTGGCAAAGTGGTTATTTTATCGTTTTTACACCTTTCTATATAAATAGCATTATGATCATCCAAGATGAAATTCTCCTTTTTAAAACGGATTACATAATTAAGAGACCTTTTGCTCCACGGGCAACAGCATACAAAAGTTTATCTAGGGAAACTCTAAAGGACTTTGCCGTGATTGCAGTTTCTCCCACCGGCAACAACTTTGGCGAATTGTCGCTTGGATCGTTCGGTTACAAACTCTCCTCTTCGATATTCTCCTTGCCTACTGCCCTTTATTTTAAATTTGTTGACTTAGTGGAAAGTCTTGGTCACCTAAACTGCTCGTTAGTTGACGATGAAAAAGGAGCTTCCAATCCTTACTAGATCTGCAACTCTTGGCCCCGTTAGCTCAACAAGACAAAGTTAAATACTGTCATTTTTCTAGGTTTTTCTTCATAAGAGATGCCACTTGTAGATTATCTTGATTAGAAGTGTTTTCTAGATGCTTAATAATTAGTTCTTGACGTTCCATGGGGTGATTTTGACTTAATTTAGCTTTTGCTTCAATTTTTGAGATGTTTATTCTGAACGCTACAATTCCTTTACTCATTCCTTCGATAAAGCTGGGGTCTACATCACTTAAATTGTACGGACTATCCGAGCTTTCATATTTTTTTACCATGTCATTTAAAGAATTGAATATTATTTTTGGATCTTCGACAATCTCCATCTTTCCATATAAATGGATAGATACATAATTCCAAGTAGGTACGGCCTTCATTGTTTCGTACCAAGAAGGTGAAATATAACAGTGAGGACCTTGAAAAACCACAAGAACTTGCTGGTTTTTTATATCCTTCCATTGTTTGTTCGGGCGAGCAAAATGACCATATAAAGCACTTTCATTTTTATTTAGTGTGAGTGGAAGATGGGTAGCGTAAGGTTCTCCATTGTGCTGAGAAAATAAAGTGGCAAAGCTGTACTCCTCGATAAAATCATAAATCATTTTTTCATCATTGAGTTGAAAATATTTAGGTATAAACATGGATTTAGCTCCTCCTAGATTAATCCTTTGTTAATAGTGGTATTTGACAGATTTAAAAATAAAGATTCGATATAAGATATTGTATAATGTAAACTGACATCTAAAAAGGTACAATTATAAACAAATGAACATGTCAAAGGTGGTTTTACATGAAAAATACTATTTTTATTTTGAAGGAGGGCACTCCAAAATATAAACAAATCTACGAGCAGTTTAAATCTTTTATTGAGCGTGGCGACATACTTCCTGATAATCCATTGCCATCCATACGCCAACTTGCAGACTCCCTTCAAGTCAGTCGTAATACCACATTGATGGCATATGAGCAGCTTGTAGCGGAAGGCTATATCCGCGGAGAAGGGAGAAAAGGGTATTTTGTAAATGAATTAGAGCCAGTTTTATTTCAAAATACTGTCATTCCGCCTCATAAAAAGCATAAAGAAACGGTAACGCCAGTACAAATTGATTTCAGAGCAGGGTCCGTGGATCAAACTAATTTTCCCCTGGAAATCTGGAGAAGAATATCAAATAAAGTTTTAACATTACGGGAGAGCTTTCGATACGGGGAACCCTTTGGTGAAGTATGCTTGCGTGAGCAAATCGCTGCTTATTTATTCCAATCTCGTGGAGTGAAAACAGAACCGGATGCCATTATAATCGGCAGTAGTACCCAACAAATGTTAATTCATCTTGGACAAATCCTGAAGGATGAATTTACTGGCATTATTATAGAGGATCCTGGTTATGATGGGGCAATGGAGGCTTTTCGATTTCATCGTTTTACGATTGAGACTTTACCAGTTTATGAGACAGGGGCTAACTTTTCAAAATTAGAAAAATTGAGGTCAAGGTTAATCTATGTAACTCCCTCCCATCAAAGTCCACTAGGGGTAAGTATGTCCATTCAGCAAAGGCAATTGCTTATTCATTGGGCAAAAAACAAAAATGGATTTATTATCGAAGACGATTATGATAGTGAATTTCGCTATACTCAACAACCATTTCCAGCACTTGCATCCATTGATTCAACAAGAGTCATTTATCTAGGGAATTTCTCAAAGTCCTTTCTTCCAGGAATCCGCCTAAGTTATATGGTGCTGCCGCAGCTGGTATTAAATCGTTATAAAAACCAATTTCTTCATTTCGAGAGTACCTCTTCACTCCTAAGCCAGCTTACTATGGCTAAATTTATGGAAGAAGGAGAATGGAATCGCCATATTAAACGAATGCGACTTGTGTATAAGCGAAAAATGCAGTGCTTAGTTTCAGAACTAAAAGAACACTTCAAACAAAGTACATCCATAATTGGGGAACAGTCTGGTTTGTACGTTTTAGTTAAGGTACATCTAAATCGTTCAGAAGAATGGTTAATCGAGCGTGCTTCCATCTATGGGGTAAAAGTCTATCCCACTTCAATCTATTTCATAAAAAACCATCCTGGAGAAGCAATTATTAAACTGGGATTCAGTAATCTTACCTGTGATGAAATTCAGAGAGGCGTGAAGCTTTTAAAAGAGGCATGGGGGTGCTGATATTCACTTTATGCCTTTTACCGAAAAGGTATTGGACCGCTCATTAACAAACTCAGTACATCATTTAATTATGATAAACATAAATAGTGCCTGTCACTCCCCGAATAATCTTATTTCACGGTTTGTTCCAAGTTTATCGTACATTTTTAGAATTTATTTTGTTTTTGGGTGAGTTATCTATTTTGGATGACTTTAATTAGGGAGCGATTCACTAGGTGCTTCATACGAACATTCTTGTCTGACGATGCGGGTACCAATTACTGAGATCTTGTTCTTTAAATAATGTAAAGATCCCGTATGAAAAATAAAAATATATCAATTTTCTAACTATTTTAATAAAGTGAATCTCTTTATAAAAAAGAAGTTGTCAAATAGAGTTTTCGTGATAATAAACGATATAAGGAATGAAAATGAAAGAAGTTTTCATTAAATTAATATAGTTTTTTCAACTAATATTTAGAAGTTTCTAAATTTGCAATCTTTTTAGTTATTGACAAAAATAGGCTTAGCTGAAATAATTATGTAAACGATTACGTAAACGTTTACATACACAAGGAGATGCTAATGAAGATTATAGAAAAGGTAACAATTAGGGAGGTAGCAAAGGAGTCAGGGGTTTCAACTGCAACTGTCTCTAGGGTATTAAATGATACCGGTTATGTAAGTGATGAAATAAAAAGCCGAGTATTAAATTCTGTAAAAAACCTAAACTATCAACCTAATGCTGTAGCCAGAAGTTTAAAACAAAGTAAAACAAATACGATTGGTGTAATTATCCCGGATATTTCAAACCCATACTTTATGAAAATAGCAAAAGGGATTGAAGATCGAACATGGGATGCTGGGTATAACCTAATTTTCTCCAGCTCAGATGGAAAGCTAGAAAAAGAACATCAGTTGTTAAAGTTACTTGTAGAGCAGAGGGTAGATGCAATTGTTTTAGTAACATCAGGTAGTGAAAATGAATTAGCAAAAAGTATTAATGAGAGTGGTACACCGGTAATTCTTATCGATCGCAGATTAAATCATGAACAATCTGATTTTGACCTGGTTGAAGAAGATAATGTACAGGGTGCCTATTACTTAACAGAAAAAATTATACAGAGGGGTCATACGAGAATTGGTGTGATTGCAGGTTCTTTCCAAGTGAGTACAGGAACTGATCGATACGAGGGGTTAACTAAAGCATTAAAACAGTACAACATCCCTCTAGACGAAAATCTCATTTATATTGGAGATTTCACAAGAAGTAGTGGTGAAAAAGCTGTCGATTACTTTTTGAGCAATGATGATTACCCTAGAGCTATTATTTCATTTAATAACCTTATGACAGAGGGTGTCTTGTATAGCCTTTTTCAAAAAGGATTTAAAGTACCTAAGGACTTCGATGTGGCGTCATACGGCGGAACCGATCTTGACATTTTACTAGAGCCGCCCGGGATTATTACGATTTCTCAGGATCCCTATAAGATGGGAATTAAAACGGGTGATATTTTGCTTAAGCGTCTTGTTATGGGTGAAAGTGGTCCTTTTTATGAAAAGTTTACACCAGAAATAGTTTATTAATTAGCGATGCTAATAGAATGTTACATTAATAGGTTGATTTTACTCATTCGATTAGCTAGCAATTACTAATAAAAAAACCAAGGGGGATTCTTCATGAAGAAAAATTTACTGTTTTATGTCATGTTGTTTGGATTAGTAGCCTTGTTAGTTGCATGTGGTGGTAATGAACCTGCTTCACAAAGTGATAATAATGAAGAAAAAACAGAGGCTAAGACTGAAGAAAAAAGCAACGACAAAAAGTATACACTTAAGTTCTCTACACAAAGCGTACCAAATGATGCTCACACAAAAGCGATTGAAATATTCAAAGAAGAGCTTGAAGCAAGCACAGATGGCCAAGTTACTGTAGAACTTCACCACTCTGGTGCACTTTATAACCAAGATAGTGAACTTCAAGCATTAATGAGAGGAAACGTAGAAATGGCTTATACTTCTCCGCCATGGTTAGCAGACATAGTACCTTCTGTATCAATGTTTACAGCTGGTTATATGTTTAAAGATTATGATCATATGACGAGTGTATATAATGGTGAGATTGGAAAGGAAGTCTTCGAAAAGATTGCATCTGAAACAGGGGTTAGACCTTTAGGAGCATTTTACTTGGGTTCAAGGCAGATCAACCTGGTTCAAGATACTCCTGTCAAAACTCCAGAAGATTTAAAGGGAGTAAAATTACGTATGCCTGATAGTCCATCTTGGTTATTCTTAGGGGAAGCTATGGGAGCAAATCCTACGCCAATCGCATTTACGGAGTTATACATGGCCTTAAGCACAGGTACAGTTGATGGTCAAGACAACCCAATGCCGACTGTTAAGAACGCAAAATTTTACGAAGTCACTAAGTCCTTAAGTATTACGAACCATATTATTGACACAGTTTGGCCTACAATTAATGAAGAACTATGGGTAGAAATGGGACCTGATTTACAAGCAAAAATCTATGAAGCTGTTGCTGCTGCACAAAAAGTGTGTGACGAAACAAATATTCAAGCGGAAAAAGAATTGGTAGAGTTCTTTAAACAAGAAGGTTTAACAGTAGTAGAAGCAGATATTGAAGCGTTTAGTAAGCATGTACAAGAGCAGTACTTAAATAACACAGAGATGACATCAAGCTGGGACATGGATTTATTCAACCAAATCCAAGAAATGGCTAATAACTAAACTAAGGTACCCGGCTCAGCAATGGGCCGGGTTCTAAAAAAAGGATGATTTTATTGAAATTTACTAAAATAGGATCCTTTATTTTGAAGATATTTGAAGTGTATATACCTGTTATTGCTTTTGCAATAATGTTTATGGTCTTTGTTGTACAAATATTTTTCCGCTACTTTTTAAATCAACCTATTACTTGGTCATATGAATTAACTACGATCGGTTTTGTCTGGACTGTATTTTTAGGTGCAGCCTATGCGAGACATAAGAATGATCATGTTGAGTTTACAGTTTTTTATGATTTAGTTGGTGAGAGAACGAAAACGCTTTTTCGGATAGCTGGCAACTTACTAATTGCAGTGGCTTTTATCATTTCTATTTACCCAATCTATGATTATATTCAATTTCTCGGTATTAAGAAAACGTCTGTTTTACAGATACCTTTTAATATTGTATTCTTCCCTTTTTTAATCTTTATTGTAACGATTGTTCTTCACTCCATCTATGACCTTGTCCTCGATACGAAAAAATTAATAAGTAAGGAAGAATTATAACATATTCTAGCAACTTACATTAACTTAGAAAAGGGGTGACTGCTATGAGTACTATGGTGCTCATTCCGTTAATTGTCTTTGTTCTAACTTTCATTTTACGAATACCAATAGCATTAGGCATGTTAGCTGCTGGTATCTACTATTTTTTTGCGACGGGGTCTGATATCGGAATAGTTGTTGACAATGTCGCGTATAACTTGTATTCGTCTTATGTATTAATTGCAATACCACTGTTTGTATTTACAGCGAATGTGATGAATAGCGGTCTTATTACGGACCGAGTTTTTTCATTTGCTAATACTTTAGTAGGAAGATACAAAGGTGGGATGGGACATGTAAATGTACTGGCGTCCCTTATATTTTCTGGAATGACTGGTTCTGCTGTAGCCGATGCTTCTGGACTAGGTAAGATGGAAATTGAAGCCATGAAAAAGCAAGGGTACGATCGAGGATTTAGCAGTGCAATTACGGCGGCGTCTGCAACGATTGGACCAATATTTCCACCAAGTATTCCACTAGTGATTTATGCGATGCTTTCAGGAGCATCTATTGGTGCATTGTTTTTAGCGGGGATTGTTCCAGGGATATTATTAGGTATTGCTCTTATGATTTATATTGTTTTTTTAGCTAGAAAAAGAAACTATCCTACTGGAGAACGCCACAATCTAAAAGAATTTTTAAAGATTTCATTTAAAGCAATACCTGCTTTATTAACGCCGGTTATCCTTCTAGCCGGTATATATGCGGGTGTAATGACACCAACTGAAGCAGGTGCAGTATCTGCATTTTATGCAATGATTATTTCCTTCTTTGTCTATCGAACAATGGGACGTAAGAATGTATTTAGGCTATTTCTTGACACCGTTAGTACTACTGGGAGTCTATGTTTAATTGTAGGTGCATCCTTTGTCTTTTCTTATATTATAGCAAGCGAACAAATTCCAGGAATGATTTCTGATTATATGCTTGGGATCACGGAAAATAGAATCGTCTTACTACTTATAATTAATCTATTGTTTTTGCTCTTAGGTATGGTGATGGATACTTCTACTATAATGGTTGTATTTATTCCAATGATTTTACCGCTTGTTCAGGCACTTGAAATAGATTTAGTGCATTTTGGTGTCATGATTGTCCTGAATATGATGATTGGGCTTTCCACTCCACCATTTGGAATGCTCCTCTTTATAGTATCAAAAGTGGGTGAAACACCTCTAATGGAGGTTATTAAAGAAATAGCTCCAATGTTAATAGTAATGATTATCGTTTTATTACTGGTAACACTCATTCCAGAAATTACGTTATTTATTCCAAACTCTTTAAATAATGGTTAAAAAATAACTTTAAAGGAGAAAAACCAAATGACTACATTTCCAAATGGAATTTGGCCTACGATGATTACCCCATTTACACCTGATAATAAAGTCGATTATTTAGCACTTGAACAATTAATAGAATGGTATATTTCAAAAGGAGTAGATGGTCTATTCGCGGTATGCCAATCAAGTGAAATGTTCCAGTTAACGCTTGACGAAAGAGTGGAGCTTTCACAGTTCGTTGTAACTCAAGCGAAAAATAGAGTACCAGTTGTTTCATCGGGTCATATCTCCGATGACGTGCAAGATCAAATTACTGAGTTGCAAGCAATTAGCAATACAGGTGTAGATGCTGTTGTATTAGTCACTAATAGACTTGCAAAAGAGGATGAATCAGATGATGTATGGATTGAAAATGCCGAAAAAATCCTAAACGCACTACCTGATATGCCTTTTGGATTGTATGAGTGTCCCTATCCTTATAAACGCTTACTAAGTGATAAATTAACTAAATGGTGTGCGGCATCAGGTCGCTTTTATTTCCTAAAAGATACATCTTGTAAAGTGGAAGACATGGTAAGAAAAATAGAGTTATGTGCTGGTTCTAATCTAAAAATCTTCAATGCGAATGCACCAACCTTATTGGATTCACTGAAAATAGGTGTAAGTGGATACAGTGGAATCATGGCCAATTTTCATCCGGAACTATATTCATGGTTAGTGAAAAACTGGCAAGGGAATGAGGACAAAGCGAGTAAACTCCAGTCATTTTTGGGTATTGCATCAGTCATAGAAAAACAACTCTATCCAACGAATGCAAAATATTACCATACGTTAGAAGATCATAATGTAAATATCAACGGTCGTAATCAGGATTGTACCCAATTTACATCTTCAAATAGGTTAGAGGTTGAACAACTACACGAATTTACACAACATGTGATCAACGAATATACCGAAACGGTTAATAAATCGGTTTAAAAGGGGGCAGCTTTAATTGGATACTAGATGGGGTAAATTACCGAAGATAGGAATTAGACCAGTTATTGATGGCCGAAGAGGTGGAATTCGTGAATCACTTGAAGATGTCACCATGGGTATGGCACGAAATGTGGCACAATTCATTGAAGAAAATCTCTATTACCCAAATGGTCAGTCAGTTAAGTGCGTAATTGCAGACACGAGTATTGGTGGGGTAGTTGAAGCAGCCAATACACAAGAAAAATTTAGAGCAGAAGGTGTAGGTGTAACAATTACTGTCACTCCATCCTGGTGCTATCCAACTGAAACGATGGACTTGGATCCACATACAATTAAAGCGATCTGGGGATTTAATGGTACGGAAAGGCCAGGGGCAGTGTATTTGGCTGCAGCAGTATCTGCACATAACCAAAAAGGGTTACCTGTTTTCAGTATATATGGAAAAGACGTGCAAGAGATGAACGACTCCTCCATTCCTGAAGATGTAAAAGAAAAACTGCTGCAGTTTGCAAAGTCAGGATTGGCAGTTTCTTTAATAAAGGGTAAATCCTATCTTTCAATGGGCTCTGTGTCGATGGGTATAGCTGGATGCATTGTTGATGAACGTTTCTTCAGTGATTATTTAGGTATGAGAAATGAATATGTAGATATGACCGAGTTTATTAAACGAATTGAGTTAAACATATATGATGAAGAAGAGTTCGAGAAGGCTTTGAAATGGGTGAAAGAAAATTGTAAAGAAGGAAGAGATGTTAATCCTCCAGAGCTTAAACGATCAGATGAGCAAAAAGAAAAAGACTGGGAAGCGATTGTGAAAATGGCTCTAATTGCAAGAGACTTGATGGTAGGAAACCCAAAGCTTGCTGAAAAAGGATTTGGTGAAGAAGCTCTTGGACGAAATGCTGTTGCTGCAGGATTTCAGGGGCAACGATCATGGACAGATTACTTTCCTACTGGCGATTTTATGGAAGCAATCCTTACTTCTTCTTTCGATTGGAACGGTAAGCGAGAGCCGTTTATGTTAGCGACTGAAAATGATACGCTAAATGCAGTAACCATGCTGTTGGGTCATTTACTCACTAATTCAGCACAAATTTTCGCAGATGTAAGAACATATTGGAGTCCTGAGGCTGTAAAACGAGCAACAGGTCATGATTTAACGGGAGTTGCAGAAAATGGTGTCATCCACTTGATAAATTCTGGACCTGCCGCTTTAGATGGTACAGGGCAACAAGCAAAAGATGGACTACCAGCAATGAAACCTTACTGGGAAATTTCAGAGGATGAAGTTCAAAAATCCTTGGATGAAACCAAATGGTGTGCGGCCGTTGATTTCTTCCGTGGTGGTGGATTTTCAACAGATTTCACAACCAAAGGTGGAATGCCTGTAACGATGGCAAGGATTAATTTAATAGAGGGTATTGGTCCTGTTTTACAACTAGCTGAAGGATATACAGTCGAGTTACCGGATGAAGTTCATGACAAGCTTGACGAACGAACAAATCCAACCTGGCCAACAACATGGTTTGTTCCTAACCTAACAGAAAGTGGACCATTTAAAGATGTTTATTCTGTCATGTATAACTGGGGGTCCAATCATAGTTCTATAAGCTATGGTCACATTGGCAGTGATCTTATCACGCTGGCCTCGATGCTGCGAATTCCTGTTTCGATGCACAATGTTTCTGAGGATCGTATTTTCAGACCAAGTATCTGGAATGCGTTTGGTGCAATGGATTCACAAGGAGCAGACTACCGAGCTTGTGAAAAGCTTGGACCACTATATAAGTAAAGATTTTAATATAGATGATTCATAAGGCGCCCAGCAGATTATTGGACTATTCTTGGATGTTTATCTGTTTTTCCTATTTCTTAGGAGAATGGGTCCAATCTTTAATGGGCGTCTTATGTTTTTTTCTGGACACAAGTAGCGAAAGTTAATGAAAATGTAGCGAAAGAAGGTGACCATAATGGATAGTAAATACGCAATAGGTATAGATTATGGGACTGAGTCAGGACGAGTCTTGGTTGTTAATGTTGCCACAGGTAAGGAAGTCGCAACTCATGTAACAGAGTATTCAAACCATGTGATAAGTGAACAATTACCTAATCAAAAGGCTCTGCTAGAACATGATACTGCCTTACAAGATCCAAAAGATTATCTTGAAGTGTTATACCAATCAATCCCTCAAGTAATGAAAACAGCAGGTATAGAAGCTAGGGAGGTAATTGGTATAGGTGTTGATTTTACAGCGTGTACGATGATGCCACTTGATGAACTGGGAGAACCGCTTTGCCTACAAGAGGTATGGAAGGATAATCCCCATAGTTGGCCGAAGTTATGGAAGCATCATGCAGCACAAGAAGAGGCCGATTTGATAAATGAAACGGCAAAAGAATTAGATCAGTCCTTTATTTCAAGATATGGCGGGAAAATTTCGTCAGAATGGATGTTCCCTAAAATACTAGAAATCTTACATAAAGCACCGGAAGTATACGAAACAACCGACCTCTTTATTGAAGCATGTGATTGGGTTACGTATAAATTAACTGGAACCATTCAAAGAAGTACATGTATGACTGGATACAAAGCTTTGTGGGATAAGCACAGTGGCTATCCAGATGATTCCTTCTTAGAGGTTCTACATCCAAAGTTAAAAGGTATTTCTCAAAGTAAATTGCGTGGAGATGTTATCGCAATTGGTCAAAGAGCGGGAAGCTTAACGGATGAAATGGCGAAAAAAATAGGATTACTCCCTGGTACAGCTGTAGCAGTAGGTATTATTGATGCCCATGCTTCGGTACCAGCAGTGGGAATGACAGAGCCTGGGAGTATGCTAATGGTAATGGGAACTTCAACATGTCATCTCTTTTTATCAGACAAGGAAGAAATGGTGGAAGGGATCTCTGGAGTAGTAGAAGATGGTATTATTCCTCAATTATTTGCGTATGAAGCTGGCCAAGCCGCAGTAGGCGATATATTTGCATGGTATATTAAAAATGGAGTCTCAAGCAAAGTAGAAGCTGAAGCAAAAAATGAAGGGCTAACAATCCATCAGTGGCTTGAGAAAGAGGCATTACAATATACACCTGGTGCCAATGGACTATTAGCTTTAGATTGGTGGAATGGGAACCGATCTGTTTTAGTAAATGGTAATCTATCAGGAATGATTGTCGGTTATACACTATCAACAAAGCCTCAGGAAATCTATCGTGCGTTGCTTGAATCCACTGCATTTGGAACCCGTAAAATCATTGAAGCCTTTGAAAAAAAGGGAATTGAGGTAAAAGAAATCATCGCAAGCGGTGGCCTTCCCCATAAAAATAAACTTTTGATGCAAATTTATGCAGATGTTTTAAACAGAGAAATTAAAGTTAGTCAAACAGTCCAGGCCTCTGCCCTAGGAGCTGCAATCTTTGGGGCCGTTGCTGCAGGGAAAGAAAATGGGGGGTATGATTCTATTTTTGAAGCTGCAAAAACAATGGCAAAATTACCTGAAGAAATTTTTACGCCAAATCCCACAAACACCTTACTATATCAAAATTTATATCAAGAATACTGTCAATTGTATGATTACTTTGGAAGAGGTATCAACCCTGTCATGGAAAGACTAAAATCCATGAAAGAGAATTTGTAGCCAATTAATGAGGTGAGATAATACCTAAAAAAATAACAGTACTAGGTAGTATTAATATGGATTTAGTCACAAAAACAGATACCATTCCAAAGGTTGGAGAAACAGTCAAAGGGACATCTTTTTTCATAAACCCAGGAGGAAAAGGAGCAAATCAAGCTATAGCTGCCGCGAAACTAGGTGCAGATATTTCACTGATTGGCTGTGTGGGGGATGATGAATTTGGCAATCAATTACTCTCCCATTTAGCTGCCGAAGGTGTTTCAACTGATTATATAAAAAAGGTATCTAATGTTAGTACAGGGATCGCATCGATCACACTATCTGCTAGTGACAACAGCATTATTATTGTATCAGGTGCAAACGATTATATAACTCCAAAACTTGTCGAAGAATATGAAAACATCATTGCACAAAGTGATATACTCCTTTTACAATTAGAAGTCCCGCTTTTAGCGGTTGAGAAGGCAGTTGAATTAGCCAAAAAACATGAAGTTCTTGTTATTTTAAATCCAGCACCTATACAACCCTTGTCTGAAAACCTATTAAAAAGTGTTGATTTTCTTATTCCAAATGAACACGAGCAAAAAGAACTTTTCAAATATGGCAACTCTTCCATGATCGCAAAAAAATGTATTACCACCAGAGGGTCAAAGGGAGTTAGCTTCTATCAAAACGATAAGGAAGTTCATATTCCAAGCCTGAAGGTTGATGTATTGGACACAACAGGTGCAGGTGATTCCTTTAATGGAGCCTTTGCAGTTGCCTTGAGCGAAGGGAAGGATACCAAAGAAGCATGTCACTTTGCGAACATAGTGGGCGCACTGACTGTTACAAATCTTGGTGCTCAAACAGGCATGCCAACAAGAAAAGTCATTCAAACCTTTTGTAAAGAGCGTGGAATACCATTCGTGTAGGGAGTGTGCCTGTCACTCCCCGATTAATCTTGTTTCACGCATTTTGTTCCACAGTTAGCTCAGGGGTTGTTAGGTTCTTGATTGGTTTTAGGGTATTATATATCTTGGATGAATTTGATCGGATCGGATCGCTTGCTTGTACGGGTGGTCCTTTTGTATGTGAAAAGGTTGGGTTATAGTGAAAAGTTATCTATAGACACCAACAAGAGGGGCTCTCTGCTTCAATCAAACGTATGATTAGTTGGGATCGCTTGGTGGGTTTGGGTTAAGGTTTAATCAAATGATTGTGATTTAAATGCTGATACTTCAATCAAAGTTTGAACTCCCCGTACTATTCGTTACACGGAGAGTCCTTTATATGGACAACTTATATTTTATTGAATATGTATGAACCTTTCTTAGGATTAACGGATAACATTTATACTAAATGTATGATCTTCTCTTTGTATATTTCCACGGTCTTGCCATTTGTTAACGTGCTAACCGTTAGTATTTTCGGCCGTTCTTGCAACACATCCTGATAGACCAATCAATGGCTTATATCGATGACGGTTACCGCTTCTTCTATATCTGCAGCTTATTTCGGTGAGATCTATGGAAATTGGTACTCATTTCATATGAGCTAACAAAGGGGGAGAAAAAAGACTAGTTTTTCACCGGTCTCGAACCGACCCTCTGGGTCCTTAATCTGCTCTATGATGTTTATATCGAATTTATTGTGGAAAGAGATAAACATACCAAATAAATTTTTTGGCTATTTTTTATCACCAGATTAGAGGCACAGGATATCCTGTGCCTCTTTTCTGTTGTGTTTGTGAAAAGTGCCTGTCACTTCCCGTTTAATCTTGTTTCACAGGGCGAAGTGGTCAAGGGAGAGGGTAATTGTCTAAATCGAGCCATTTAGGTGCGGAGGTTCCTGGCAAGATGAAAGTCGGGAAATTGTCTTCATCAGAGCAAACAGAAGCATGAAGAGGGTTCTGATGTTTTTTCCCTTACTGTAAGCATATCGACCTAAAGAGGAGAATATAATAGACTTGACTCGTTCTTTATAAAGAATTAAAATGAACGTATATTGGTTATGTTAAAATTTTACAAAAAGATTTACGGTAAAGGTTCTTAATAATGAACGTGTTAGTGTGACGCTCTGGAAATAAACAAGGCTTCCCACGGGCTCGGGCTGTTCCTCGTTAGCCCCTCACTGCGGAAGCGGTTTTCTTCAGAGGAAGTTGAAGTGCTGGCCGCGGAAAGCGACTGCCTGAAGCGGAAATCAACTACTGATCCTAATAGCAATAAAGTTTACGAAAACAGCCATCCAAAATTATTTAAGCAGGTGAATTATGAGGAATAGTCAAAACCCAGATCATACCAAAAGGCAGCTCAAGTTGGACCAGGAAATAGAACTTATTTATATTTTTAGAGTTTTAAAAAGAAAAGTCTGGATCCTGCTATTGATAACAGCACTGGCCACGTTAGCAGGTAACTTTTATCATAGTGTTTTCCATAAACCTGTATATGAATCTTCCACAAGGCTCATTCTTAAAACCGATCAGGATTTTATCAAAACCTTACAAGCTATTATTAAGGATCCCGCGGTCTTAGAAAATGTGATAATTGATTTAAATCTAACAATGACAGTTGGAGAATTAGCCGAACAAATTACAGTGGAAAACATCGGCAGTTCCCAAGTGGTAAATATAATGGTTATGAATAACAATCCTAAAACGGCCGCTTTAATTGCTAATACAACGGCATCCGTATTTAAAAAAGAAGTAGCAAGTATTATCAATTTTAATGATGTTACGGTTCTATCAAAGGCCAAAGAAATGCCTAAGCCAATAAATAGTGATAATTTTTATAAAACCATTCTCGTTGCCTTCATAGGAGGAATTATAGCTGCGATCGGCTTTGTTTTTCTGCTCCATGCATTAGATAATACTTTGAAGTCAGAAAATGAAACAGAAGAACTTTTAGGACTTCCCGTTTTAGGAAGTGTCTCTAAAATTAACAAGAGAAATATTAAGAGGAGAATGAAACAAGAAAACATAGCGTATCGAGGTGAGTCCATTGGGTCTTAAGTTTCGTAATAAGGATGCATGCAGCAAAAATAAAACCGCCTATCTATATCCAGATTCACTCATTTCAGAGCAGTATCGATCGATTCGTACAAACATTCAATTTTCATATGGAAAAAAAGACAGGCAATCGATTTTGATTACTTCACCAAACAATAGAGAAGGCAAGTCGGTAACGGCGGTAAATCTAGCACTCTCATTAACTCAGCAAAAACACCGGGTGTTATTAGTAGATGCGAATATCAAGAATCCATCTCTGCATACGACCTTCAGTTTAAGCAATACAAGTGGACTGACCGATGTGTTAAGTAACAAAATCTTGTATGATATGGCGATTTTGAAAACGGAAATTGGAAGATTAGATGTTTTGCCGAGCGGACCTTCTATTTTAAATTCAGCTGAGCTAATCGGCTCTGAAACGATGTATGACCTCATAAAAGAAACTTTGACAAGCTATGAATATGTCATCATAGACGGTCCCTCCGTACTGGAACAATCTGATACGAAAATCTTGGCAAGCTTATGTGATAATGTCGTGCTGGTCGTTAGAAGTGAAAAAACAGCCGCCGAAAAGGCTGCTGAGGCGAAACGATTTTTAGAGTTAGCAAAAGCGAATATTATTGGTGTTGTTCTAAATGAAAAGAGATAAACATAGGTATTTAATACTACAAAATATAAGGCTGCAGCAATTCGAATGATTGCTCCAGCTTTATATTCGACTGCATGTTCTTTATAAAGAACATTTTTATTTTTTTCTAGGCAATTAATTTTAACGGTGATGTCTCCCTACCATTATCAATGGAGGCACTCGGTCATGCTGTGGGTTGTTATAACCTTAGACACTAGTTGTCAGAAGTGTGGTGTGAGGCGGGGTTAGATGCCCTAAAATTAATGATTTAACCTATGTCATTTAACGCTAAATGCTATAGGTTAGATCATTAGTGAGAGAGAGTGGGTCGGATTATTTTTAAGCGTAATTCACAGGGGAGAAAGGAGATCTTATGAGCTACAGTCAAAGGGTTTCATTATTTATAATGATTGATTCAATCATTGTTTTAACTTGTATCTTTTTTAGCAGGTTTTTGGTGCATGCTAGTTTCTCTGTTTTCACATTATCTACCGTTGTCAGTTCTATTACGCTGCTGGTAACTCACCATATGTTTGCTTATCGATATAAGCTTTATAAAAAAGCATGGGAATATGCGAGCATTAAAGAATTAATCATTATTTGCAAGGCAATTACTTTATCGGTAATCTCTGCGGGCATTGCCCAACAAATCATCACGGGGGAAACATTCTTTCGATTGCTGGCTGTCACATGGATGCTGCACATATTACTGATCGGCGGCTTCCGGTTTGGCTGGAGAGTCTATAGAAAAGACCTTTTTATAAAAAAGAACGATCACAAGAAACGCACGTTAATTATTGGGGCTGGCTCAGCCGGCACAATGGTCGCAAGGCAATTATTAAAAAGCGCTGAGTCGGAAACGATCCCGATTGGCTTTATTGACGATAACTCGAAAAAGCATCATTTGGATATTTTAGGGGTCCCGGTAATTGGAGGAATCAATAAGATTGAAAAAGCGGTTAATGATTTGAATGTAGAGAACATCATCATTGCCATTCCTTCATTAAGCAAAAAAGGCTTGAACACTATTTTTAAAGAATGTGCAAAAACAAAGGCGAAGACGCAAATTCTTCCCATGCTTGAGGATCTAGTTACGGGTAAAGTGTCAGTCAATCAATTCAGAGATGTCCAAGTGGAAGATTTATTAGGCAGGGAAACGGTAGAACTGGATTTAGAAAGCATCTCAGAATACCTGACCGGTAAAGTTATCTTAGTTACTGGTGCTGGCGGATCAATCGGTTCAGAGATTTGCAGACAAATCTCCCAGTTTCAGCCGAAGCAGCTGATATTGCTGGGACATGGAGAAAATAGCATTTATGCAATTGAACTGGATTTAAAAGATCGTTATCGAGATCTAAATATAGAATTCATTACCGAAATTGCAGATTTACAGGATGAAAAGAAGATGATGTCTGTTATGGATAGGTACCGGCCAGATGTCGTTTATCACGCAGCTGCTCACAAACATGTTCCTTTGATGGAGCGTAACCCTGAAGAAGCTATAAAAAACAACATTATTGGAACAAGAAATGCAGCTAAAGCAGCCAGTTTGCACGGAGTGAACACCTTTGTCATGATTTCTACAGATAAAGCCGTTAATCCCACAAGTGTGATGGGCGCTTCCAAGAAACTGGCTGAAATGATCGTTCAAAATATGGATAAAATGAGCCAAACAAAGTTTGTCGCCGTTCGCTTTGGCAATGTTTTAGGAAGCAGAGGGAGTGTTATTCCGCTTTTTAAAAAGCAAATAGAAAATGGCGGCCCAGTTACCGTTACCCATCCGGATATGATTCGTTACTTCATGACGATTCCTGAAGCATCAAGATTGGTTATCCAAGCAGGGGCGTTAGCAAATGGAGGAGAGATCTTTGTTCTTGATATGGGCGAGCCAGTAAAAATTGTCGACCTGGCAGCCAACTTAATTAAACTATCTGGTAATTCAATAGAAGAAATCGGAATTGATTTTTCTGGTATTCGTCCAGGTGAAAAGCTTTTCGAAGAACTCTTAAATGCGAACGAGGTTCATGAACAGCAAGTCTATCCTAAAATTTATATAGGCAAACCCGTGGAGCTTAATATGAATGAAATTGAAACTTTGCTCAATTCCTATACAGCCTTAGACAAAGCAGAAATTAAGCAAAAACTTCTTTCGATTGCAAACAATAAAAACGTACCTCAACCCCTGTTGCAAATTTCAGTGTAAAGGAAGGCAGAGAATGAAAATTAAAAAAGCAGTTATTCCGGCAGCTGGTTTGGGAACGAGGTTTTTGCCTGCAACAAAAGCAATGCCAAAAGAAATGCTCCCTATTGTTGATAAGCCAACGATTCAATACATTATTGAAGAAGCGGTCGACTCTGGGATCGAGGATATAATCATTGTTACCGGTAAAGGCAAGCGAGCAATAGAAGATCACTTTGATCATTCATTCGAGCTAGAGCAAAACTTAACCGAAAAAGGAAAATATGCGTTATTAGAAGAGGTAAAAAAGGTATCCAGATTAGTTGATATTCACTATATCCGCCAAAAGGAGCCTAAAGGATTAGGCCATGCGATATGGACGGCACGCAAGTTTATCGGCAGCGAGCCCTTCGCCGTAATGCTGGGGGATGATATTGTATCAGCAGAAAAACCGTGTTTAAGGCAGATGATCGAACAATATGAACGCTACCAATCAACCATCTTAGGAGTGCAGGCTGTTAAAAGAAATGAAGTTTCCAGATACGGAATCGTAGACGGCAGAGAAATTCAGGATTGTATTTTTAATGTAAAAAAGTTAGTTGAAAAGCCCTTGCAAGAAGATGCTCCACCATCAAACCTGGCAATCATGGGCCGCTATATTCTCACCCCGAGAATATTTGAAATATTGGAGAGCCAGGAACCAGGATCAGGCGGAGAGATTCAGCTAACAGATGCGATCGATAAGCTAATTGATTATGAAAAAGTATATGCTTATGATTTTAAAGGAACCCGCTACGATGTAGGCGAAAAGATGGGTTTTATCCAGACAACAATAGAATTCGCATTAAAACGGGATGATTTAAGAAATGACCTTTTGGATTATCTGAAAAAGATTGTATCTACTGAACTGGTGAAATAAGAACGGAATTTTTAGAGTGAAGCCCTCATAGCATGTAAAAAAGGCATCTACAAGTAGTTCTGATTTATTAATGCTCTATTCGCTGGAGTGGAAGGCACGTAGACTTCTCGAAAATCCATTCGCGTTTCCTTGGTGTGGTGATGCTTCGAGGAAGCTAATTCAATGTCCTGCGGGAGAGCAAGGCCAAGGGAGACCCCGCAGGCGCGTTAAGCGCCGAGGAGGCTCCCGGACTGCCCGCGGAAAGCGAAGTGCCTGTAGTGGAAATCAACATTTTCACAGCCTATGCTAAAAGGATAAAGGAAATTTTTTGCTTGTTTCGTTCTCAATAAAGAATAAATTATCTGACTTAAAGTCCACATTAATAAGGAGTGTATTAATGAAATCTTGTTATATTGGTTTCAAAAGAGTTATAGATTTCATTTTTGCTTTAATTTTTTTAGTGCTTAGTTTACCAATCATGGTTTCTTCATGCATAGCAATAAAGCTGGAATCAAGAGGCCCTATCTTTTTCAAACAGCCTCGGCCAGGGAAAAACGGTGAAATCTTCGTTGTTTATAAGTTTAGAACCATGCGTGTCGAAACGATGAGGGATGGAACCACGCTCACGAACATGCAAAGAATAACAAGAGTAGGCTCACTATTAAGAAAAACTAGTATCGATGAGCTGCCGCAAATGGTGAATATTTTACGCGGGGAAATGAGTTTTATTGGTCCCAGGCCATTATTAATTCAGTATCTAAACCACTATTCTGCTGAGGAAATGCGCCGCCACGAAGTCCTGCCTGGAATATCGGGGTGGGCACAAGTGAATGGACGCAATGCCATCAGCTGGGAAGAGAAGTTTAAATTAGATGTCTGGTATGTTGATCACCTTTCCCTCGTATTAGATTTAAAGATTCTATTAAAGACGATCCAAAATGTTTTGGCAAGAAAAGGGGTGAACAGTTCCAGCGAGGACACGATGCCCTATTTTTCTGGCAAGAAGGAAACGGCGAATTAACTGTAAGTGAAGCTGATTGCAGCCGCAGAATCAATAGCAGCCGGGGTTCCCAATTATAAGAAAGCTAAGGTGAATTAAATGAAGAAGCGAATTTATTTATCTTCACCTCATATGGGTGGAAGTGAAATGAAATATGTACAAGAAGCATTCGATACAAATTGGATCGCTCCAGTAGGCTTGAATGTGAATGAATTTGAAAAAGAGATATGTAATTTCACGAAAGCCAAGCAGGCGTTAGCTCTCTCAACAGGGACTGCAGGAATTCACCTCGCATTAAAATACTTAGGGGTTAAGAAAGATGACTATGTTTTTTGTTCAAGCTTAACCTTTTCCGCAAGTTGTTATCCGATTCTTTATGAAGGTGCAGTTCCTGTATTTATTGATTCGGAACCAAACACTTGGAATATGTCACCAGTCGCTCTGGAAAAAGCATTTGAATGGGCTCATCGAGAAAATAAAATTCCAAAGGCTGTCATCATTGTCGATCTTTATGGCCAGTCAGCAGATTGGGATGCGCTCATTCCTATCTGCCGAAGATACAATGTCCCAATCGTGGAAGATGCAGCTGAAGGTCTTGGGGCTACTTATAAAGGTAAACATTGTGGAACCTTCGGAGAAATAGGGATTTTCTCCTTTAATGGCAATAAGATCATTACCACCTCGGGAGGTGGGATTGCCGTTTCAAACGATGAAAAAGCAATAAAAAAGATGTTCTTCTGGTCTACTCAATCGCGTGAACAAGTAAGGCATTATGAACATAAGGAAGTGGGCTATAACTACCGAATGTCTAATATTAGTGCTGGAATTGGCAGAGGGCAGCTGGAAATATTAGCTGATAGGATCGCCAAGAAAAAGTATATCTTTTCCTGTTATGAAAAAGGGCTTAAGGATTTGCCGGTAAAAATGCTGCCTGTTTCAAGTGATGGCCAATCTAATTACTGGTTGTCTGTTATGACAATTGACGAAGAGTCTTTGCTTGATCGAGACGAGATCATTGATGCATTAGAGGAAGAAAATATCGAATCCCGGCCTGTTTGGAAGCCGATGCATTTACAGCCATTATTTAGTAGCAGTTTGTTTTTTAGCAGCTGGGAAAGAAAAAGTGTCGCGGAAGACCTTTTTGTTCGCGGTGTATGCTTACCGTCTGATTCAAAAATGACAGATGAAGATATTAAGAGAACTATCTCAATAATGAAGAGAAAGTTTGAAGAAGCTTATGAAATCGAACAAAAACAGAGTCTAGCATAAAGTAATTCCTTTGTAATGGAAGGGGAAGAGATTAATTGAGATTATCTGAAATGATTAGCAACAGACTGGAAATCATATCAATAATAGGTCTTGGATATGTCGGACTCCCGCTCGCAATAGCCTTTGCCAAAAAAGTAGAGGTAATTGGCTTTGATAATGCGAAGGGTAAAATCGAACAGTACATAAACGGGACTGATTTAACTAAAGAAGTTGGGAACGATGTCCTTCAATCCACTTCGGTTTTCTTTACATCCCACGAAAAGGACTTACAAAAAGCAAAGTTTCACATAGTAGCCGTACCAACACCCATTAATAAGGATAAAACCCCTAACCTTTCTCCAATCATTGAAGCAAGCAAAACGGTTGGCAGGAATCTTACAAAGGGTTCAATTGTTGTCTATGAATCGACCGTTTATCCAGGTGTCACGGAGGACATCTGTATTCCGATCTTAGAAGAAGAGTCAGGATTGAAATGCGGGGAAGATTTTAAGGTGGGCTATTCACCTGAAAGAATTAATCCAGGGGATAAGACACATAGGCTGGAAAACATCGTAAAAGTGGTGTCGGGGATGGATGATGAGTCATTAATCGACATTTCCGCAGTTTATGAGCTGATTGTGGACGCAGGAGTTTATAAGGCTGAGAGTATTAAAGTAGCGGAAGCAGCCAAGGTAATTGAAAACGCTCAAAGAGATATCAATATTGCATTTATGAATGAACTTTCCATTGTGTTTAATAAACTTGAAATTGATACAAGAGCAGTACTGGAAGCGGCAGGTACGAAGTGGAATTTTTTAAAATTTTCTCCCGGACTTGTTGGCGGGCACTGTATTGGCGTTGATCCCTACTACCTCACATACAAGGCCGCCGAAATCGGATACCATTCGGAAATCATTTTATCAGGGCGGCGTATAAATGATGGAATGGGCAAATATGCCGCAGAGAATACGGTTAAAAAGTTAATTCAGGCAAATAAAAATGTAAAGGGCTCTAATGTCGCCATTTTTGGGGTCACATTTAAGGAAAATTGCCCAGATAGCAGAAATACAAGAGTTATTGATATCATTCAAGAATTAGAAGAGTATGGCGTGCATGTACAGGTGGTTGACCCTGTAGCAAATGCAGAGGAAGTAAAAAAAGAATATGGAATTACTCTAGCAACAGCTGCAGACCTTAATCCAATAGATGCAGCTGTTTTTGCTGTAGGTCATGAGGAATTTAAATTAATTAGATTAGAAGATTTAAAACCTTTATACAGGACTTATCAATTAGATCTTTACCCAGCATTTGTTGAGATAGCTGCTGATATAGAAGGAGACAGGGATAACCGAAGCAATGTTTTGATTGATCTTAAGGGAATCTTTAACCGCAAGGAAGCAGAAAACATGAACTATCTCTATTGGGGGTTATAATAATGGGCTATGAAAACATTCAGCTTCCTGAAGGAGCACGGTTTCTAGTCACTGGTGCAGCAGGCTTTATTGGCTCCAATCTTGTTGAGGCAATCTTGAACAAAGGCCATAAAGTAAGAGGTCTCGATAATTTTTCAAGTGGAAAAAGACAGAATATAGCAGGTTCTCTTCATCACCCTAATTTTGAATTTATCGAGGGTGATATTGTTAATTTTCAAACCTGCTTAGCTGCCTGTGATGGCATCGACTTCGTCCTTCACCAAGCAGCTTTAGGATCGGTTCCCAGGTCCATGAAGGAACCATTGATTTATGAAGAAAATAACATTAGAGGGACCTCTAATATGATGGAAGCTGCAAGGCTTGCAGGTGTAAAGCGGTTCATTTACGCTTCGTCCTCATCTGTCTATGGTGATTCACCTACGCTCCCTAAAGTTGAAGGAGAAGAAGGGAATCTGTTATCTCCGTATGCATTATCAAAAAAAGCCAACGAACTTTATGGGAAACTGTACACAGACGTATATGACCTTGAATGTATAGGTTTGAGATATTTTAATGTGTTTGGCCATCGACAGGATCCTGACGGGTACTACGCAGCTGTCATTCCAAAGTTTACAAAAGCCATTTTAAGCAATGAAACTCCGGTAATAAACGGCGACGGTTTACAATCGAGAGACTTTACCTACATTGAAAATGTCATTGAAGCCAATTTGAAAAGCTGTTTGGCTAAAAAAGATGCCACAGGCCAAGCTTACAATATTGCTTACGGCGGCAGTGAAATCCTTTTAGAGTTATTTAACAAACTGTGTGAGCTGCTAAATAAAAAAGTGGAGCCTCGATTTGGACCAGATAGAGCCGGAGATATAAAGCATTCGCACGCGGATATATCAAAAGCAAGGCAGCTGCTGGACTATCATCCAGAATACGATTTTGATCGTGGCATAAAATTAGCAGTTAATTGGTACAAAGAGCATTTATTCGATTCGGAAGACAGTGTTTTACTTTGAATATAAAAACGTAGCCGGAATTCCGGGACTCCAGCGGAAAAATCGAGCCATCGGGACACGGCAGTAAGGAACGAGTCCGAATGCGAGCCTATTCGGACAGCAAGAGCAGGTATGGGCCCCGAGGAGTCCGAATGAGTGACCTATTCGGACAGGAGAAGCAAGTTTTGGCCCCGAGGAGTCCGAATGCGAGCCCTATTCGGACAGCAAGAGCAAGTTTTGGCCCCGAGGAGTCCGAATGCGAGCCCTATTCGGACAGCAGAAGCAAGTTTTGGCTCCGAGGAGTCCGAATGAGCGATCAATTTGGACAGCAAGAGCAAGCTTTGGCCCCGAGGAGTCCGAATGCGAGCCCTATTCGGACAGCGCAAGCAAGTTTTGGCTCCGAGGAGTCCGAATGAGCGATCAATTTGGACAGCTCGAGCAGGTTTTGGCTCCTTGGAGTCCGAATGCGAGTCCTATTCGGACAGCACCATCCGGAACTTGCTTGGGGTGAGGGATTTTAAGCAAAAGCAATAGACTAGATCAGTCTCTTAAATCAGCTATTCTCATTAGAGTATAGCTTCTTTTTTTGGCTCATTTTGGTGTTAGCTGTTAAAAGAAAGGGGGGCTGAAGTTGAGTGTTCTTGAAAAATTTAAAAGAATCAAAGAGAACGACCGAGTCCTGTTAATCTGGAACGAACAAAGAAGAATAAGAGGGAATTTGGACTTCAAAAAAGTCTCGGATGAGGAATACGTTCAAAAGTTATATCAGGATGCATTTAAAAAAACGCTTGATTTAACGAATCCGCAAACCTTTAATGAAAAATTACAATGGCTAAAGCTAAATTATCGAGATTCTTTAATGACTCAATGTGCTGATAAATATGGGGTCAGGCAATACCTAGAAGACAAAGGCTATGGTTACTTATTAAACGAATTAATTGCTCAGTATGAATCGGTTGATGATATCAACCTAGAAGAGCTGCCAGATAGGTTCGTGCTAAAAGGAACCCATGGAAGCGGCTGGAACTTAATTGTCCATCAAAAAGATCAAATAAACTGGCCAGTTTGGAAAAAAATCATGAAGAGCTGGATGAAACAGAATCTTTACTTTTACGGCAGAGAATGGGTTTACCGAGATATCAAACCGCGGATTATTTGTGAGAAATACTTAGAAGATAGCTCTGGAGAATTAAGGGACTATAAGGTCTTTTGTTTTAATGGAGAACCGCGAATGATCCAAGTAGATTTGGGCAGATTCTCTAATCATAGAAGGAATTTATATGATCCTCAATGGAACCTGATGCCCTTCCGGATTAATTATGAAAACTCAGAAACAGAGGTTGAAAAACCAAACAGCCTTCAAAGTATGATAAGGATCGCTGGAGAGCTGTCAAAGGATTTCCCTCATGTCAGAGCAGACTTTTACGATGTGAATGGAAAATTGTATTTTGGCGAGTTAACGTTTTTTCATGAAAGCGGTACAGGGAAATTTGAACCTGAAGAATATGATCGGATTATTGGTGACTGGCTAACTTTACCGCCCAAAATTACAGGAGAGTAATCGCTCCTCTTCTGAACAGACATTCGATCGCATATTTTTTGACGGAGCGCACAGAGGTGAAAATAGTGAAAAAGGTACTCTTTCTGATTAACTCACTTGGTGGTGGTGGAGCTGAAAAAGTATTGGTTAACCTGGTCAATCATTTAAATAAAAACAAGTACGAAATCACAGTGAAAACTCTTTTTGATGTTGGAGTAAATCGAGAGTATTTAGGCAGTGATATAAAGTATGACTATGTGTTTAAGAGAGTGTTCAGAGGCAACTCCCATATACTCAAGCTGTTTCCGCCCAAGCTTCTTTATTTTTTAATGATTAAAGGCGAGTATGACATCGTTATTGCTTACATGCACGGGATCCCGACACGCATTGTCAGCGGCTGCAGAAACCCAAAAACTAAAAGGATTGCCTGGCTGCATACAGACATTCGAAACTCGTCTCTGCAAAAGTGTTTTTGGAACAAAAAAGAGTTAGTAACGAGTATGAGAAAGTTTGATGGGATTGTAGGTGTATCCAAAACAGTAGTCGATTCTTTTTCTGAGGTAACTGGTATTCATAAGAATTTATTCGTTCGGTATAACACGAATGATGTTGAAAAACTAGTTAACGATTCAAAGGAATCGCTTATTGAAAATGTCTTTAACAATAACAGACCTCAGCTATGCACAGTTGGCAGGCTGGTTCATGTCAAAGGCTATGATCGCTTATTGAGAGTTCATAAACGTTTAATCGAAAATGGCCTTGAACATGATTTATTTATCTTTGGAGATGGTGAAGAAAAGCAGGCATTAGAAAAATACATTCAAGAAAACAATCTATCTGATACCGTTCACTTAATGGGTTTTCATAAAAACCCATATAAATATATGAAAAGCTGTGATTTGTTTGTTTGTTCTTCTAGAGCTGAGGGACTTAGTACAGCTGTATCTGAAGCCATTATCCTCGAATTGCCTGTTATCACAACCATGTGCTCGGGGATGACTGAAATACTTGGAGAAAATAATGAGTATGGCCTTATTGTTGATAATGATGAAGAACATTTATATGAGGGAATTTTACAGCTTTTAAATGATAGAAGCTTACTAAACTATTATCGAGAGAAATCAAAAGAGCGAAAAGCTTTTTTTAGTATTGAACAAACAGTAAAAGAAGTGGAAAACCTGCTGGAAGGTGGTGTGAGCTATGGAACCATTGGTTAGCGTAATTATGCCAGTCTATAACGTGGAGAACTATATTGCTAAGTCAATTGAAAGTGTTTTACGACAGAGTTACCAAAACCTTGAACTTTTGGTTGTCATCGACGGCTCACCTGACAACAGTGGAGAAAAAGCTGAAAGATTTGCTGTACACGATCATCGAGTAAGAGTGCTTTACAAAGAAAATGGCGGACTTTCAGATGCAAGAAACAGAGGAATTGAGAATGCAAACGGACACTATCTTTATTTTTTGGATAGTGATGATTACATAGAGGCTCACTTGCTGGAAGAAACAGTTAGATTTGCTGAGGATAACGATCTTGATGTTGTCGTGTTTGGCTATACAGCCGATTATGAGAATCATAACCAGGTCATAATCCATTCTCATCAGGTGATTCCACCGGGCGGAATTTATTCAAATGAAAATATGAATCAAATCAAACTCAATGATGACTTTTATAACTATATTGGCTATGCCTGGAATAAGTTATATAAAGCAGGCTCGATAAAAGAGGGTGGGTTTAGGTTTGTCAAAGGGTTGTCTTTAATAGAAGATATTGAATTTAATTACTCTGTTTTACGGTCTATAAAAAAACTCGGGTTTATTGAAAAGAGCTTCTATCACTATATCCAAAGACCCCGCATGACCCTGGGTAACGCAAAATACAAAGATTTTTATGAATTAAAGTTAAGAGCAGCCACCTTGAGAGTCGATCTGCTTCGGGACTGGGGTTTTGAAGAAAAGACTGTGCTAAACCAGTCCTTACTTTTATATTTTAGAGTTTTAAAGTCGGCTCTAAAAAATGTAAGTGAGGATAAGGATTTACCTTTTACAAATAAAAGGATGCAAATAAAAACGCTTTTAGAATTTGATGAACAGCTAGGCTGTCAAAGAAACGCAAAGCTGTCGCTCCCGATACAGGATCAATTGCTTTTTAATCTCGTCAAGAAAAAATCTCTGCTTGGTATTCATGCACTATGTAAATTTACTTCCATTGTCAGGGGATTATAGGAGGAAAATATGGGGGTCTATTTATTTAATTTAGCAATGGTTGTTACTTGGTCTTCTCTAGCAGTTACTTTATCAAAAAAATCGATAAATAAACCTTTAAATTATCTGGGATATGTTAAACCCAATAGTGTATTTTCCTTTTTTGTGTTTGCCACGCTGTTTTTAGTGTCTGCTTTAAGGTGGCGGGTAGGGACAGATTACTGGACATATGAAAGGATCTTTACTTTTGCAGAACATTATACGATTACTGATTTTCTGGAAAGGTCACCGGAGTACTTAACAACCTTGATTAACTGGGGCATAGCCGTTAATTTTAATGACCCCCAAGTAACCTTTGCATTTTATGCATTTCTTACGTGTTTTTTAATAAATAAGGCTTTTGAGAATTACTCAGATAACTATGTATTATCCGTGATCTTATACATACTCACTCTCAATTATGGCAGTTCGTTTAACGGAGTTAGCCAATGGGCAGCCGCAGCCATTTTATTTATTGGCTATAAATTTATTCTCGAAAAAAACTTTTTAAAATACCTTATTGTTGTCTTAATCGCAACCGCCATCCATTCTTCAGCATTGATTGCTATTCTCTTTTACTTTTTTGTCGCAAGGCCGTTTAAATCGAAGTTGAATTTAATTATCCTAGGATTTTTCATTCTTGCTAGTCTATTTTTTAATCAGTTTTTAACTGGTCTTTTTTTCGTCATAGAAGGAACAGCGTACGGAAATTATAGTGGATGGTTTTCGGCACAGGACAAAGGAGCTCACTTCTTAAGGTTTGTAGTCGCTGTAACCCCTGTCATTCTCGGTGCAATCTTTTATGGAAAAATAAAACATAGTCGTGTTGACATAGATATATTATTGAATTTCAGCTTATTAAACGCGATGTTAATGCTGCTTGCTACGAAAGATTTTATCTTTGCCAGATTTACGATATTTACTGATTTATATGTCATTTTTCTCATACCGCAGCTGTTAAAGATTTTTAAAAGAAAAGATTATTTAATTGTAGCTTATCTAATTTTGCTATGTTATTTCGCTTTTATGTACCTCTTATTGCCAGTGGACTCTAACTTATTGCCTTACCGAACGATCTTTATCAGATAACTCGATGAATCAAAGAAAAGGAAGGAGTAATGATGATTATTGAATCTCCGAAGGTTTTATTTGTAGCTACAATGGCACGGCACATAAAAGCTTTTCATATTCCTTGTCTTACGTTTTTTAAGGAAATGGGCTATGAAGTCCACGTTGCTGCTAATGACATTGATGAGGTGACGATCTTAGATGCGGATCACATACACCCTATTTCAATCGCGAGAAAACCATTCGAATTCACTAATATTAAAGCCTATTTTCAACTCAAACGGCTATTTAGTGAACATCATTTTGATATGATTCATTTTCACATTCCAGTTAGTGCAGCTGTTGGCCGGCTCGCTGCGCGTACAACCAGAAAAAATGGTACGGCCGTACTCTATACAGCTCATGGGTTCAATTTTTTTAAAGGAAGCTCCCGATCAAGCTGGTTATTATATTTTACAATTGAGAAATTCCTTTCCAGGTATACGGACTGTTTAATTACGATTAATCAAGAAGATTATGAATGCGCATTAACCCGTAACTTTCCCGTAAAAAGGCTTGAAAAAATAAATGGGATGGGTGTTAATCTTTCGCGATTTTTTCCGGTGACTAATCATCGGAAACAAGAATTGAGGGCTAAGCATCATTTTAACGAGGATGATTTTATCCTTGTATATGCTGCCGAGTTTTCAAAAAGGAAGAACCAGGAATGGTTACTAAAAATTCTGCCTGAACTCAAAAAGGAGATCCCAAGGATCAAGCTTCTGTTGCCGGGTACTGGTGATACACAAACGTATTGTGAAACTCTTGTCCAACAGTTAAAGATCGAAGAGTGTGTTCGTTTTCTGGGGTTTAGGAAAGATATTGACGAAATCGTCCAGCTTTCAGATGTCGGAGTATCATCAAGCCGCAACGAAGGGCTTGGCATCCATTTGGTAGAAGACATGGCCTGCGGTAAACCAATCATTGCTACTAATTTACAGGGCCACAAAGACTTAATAAAAGAAAACTATAATGGTTATTTAGTGGATATTGAGAATCCAGAGGAGATCATTCAGCCGTTGGTCAATTTGTACGTGAATAAAGAGTTGTACGCTGAAATGAGTAAAAACGCATTAGAACATGCGCATGCTTTTTCACTTGATACCTCAATGAGCCAGTTAGCAGCGATCTATCACCAATACGTAACCTATAAAGGAGTAAGAGCAGATGAACGGACAATCTCCTAAAGTTTCAATATTAATGGGCATCTATAATTGTGCAACAATGCTGGAAGGCTGTGTTCAATCAATACTAAATCAAACCTATGAGAACTGGGAATTAATCATGTGTGACGATGGCTCTGCAGACAATACACTCCTAGTCGCCCAGTATTTAGTCAATAAACACCCAGGTAAAATGATATTGATAAAAAATGAGACGAATAAAGGGCTTGCCTATAGCTTAAATCGTTGTCTTGAAGTATCAAGCGGCCCATTTTTAGCCAGGCAGGATTCAGATGATTTTTCCCGTCCTGAAAGATTAGAGAAACAAGTCAACTTCCTGCTGAATAACTCCGAATACGGTTGGGTGGGGACTGCAACTGAAGTTTTTGATGAAACTGAAATTAGAGGAGCAAGAATTTTAAAAGAGCAGCCCATCAAGTTGGACCTGGCAAGCGGATCCCAATTTTGTCATGCAACGGCGATGTTTAGAAGTGAGGTTCTAAAGGCAGTGAAATACAAAGTTGCCTGGTATACACGGAGAGGCCAGGATTATGATTTGTGGATGAGGCTTTACGCTAAGGGGTTTGTGGGCTATAACATGCCTGATGTTCTTTACCGGGTTAGAGAAGATAAACATACTTATTCACGCAGAAAATATAGAGACCGATTAAAGGAGGTTGTTATGAGGTTTAACGGCTATAAAGATATGAAACTGCCTATCTGGCTGTATATTTATATGTTTAAACCTGTAATGGCAGGCCTCGTTCCAAAAGAAATCATGAAACAGAGACAAGAACGAAGACTTTCGGTTGAAAGAACAAGCGTCAAAAATACGAACTAAGATTAATACTTAACATAAAACACGATTAGGAAGAGGTATGAGTGTGATCAATTTAAGAAGAGCAAAGATCAATCTTGCCGAACTTTGTATTTTAAAAAAGCAAGCTTCTCTTGATTATATGTTAAGTAAAAGATATTTAACTAAGTTTGAAAAATTCCGCACTCAAAAGAAAATCCTTTTAACGCTAATCCCCACACATGATAATTTAGGAGATCATGCGATTGCCTATGCTGGAAAAAAGTTTTTAAAAGAAAATTTTTCTGATTATGAAATTCTTGAGGTGAACATCAGGGATATATACCTTTATGCAAAAGCAATCAGAGATGTTATGAACCCGAATGACCTGGTGTTTATTATTGGCGGCGGCAATATGGGCGATCTGTACCGAAATGAAGAATGGACGAGGCGGTTTATCATAAAGACATTTCATGACTTTAAAATCATTAACCTTCCGGCAACTGTCCACTTTACCAATACGAAATACGGGAAAAGCGAACTGCGGATTTCAAAAAAAGTTTACAACTCACATCCCAATTTAACCATTTTAGCAAGAGATGAATCTTCGTGGAAGTTCATGAAGAAACATTTTAACAACTGTAAAATTATAAAACATCCAGATATCGTTTTATATTTAAATGAGAAAGACAAATCTGCCAAAGAGCGTAGCGGAATTTTATTATGTCTTCGTAAGGATAAAGAAAGCTACCTAAAGGAAAACGGCAGAGAGCTTATTGAAAAGACTTTAATTGAAAACTATGGTGAGCTTGAAAAGTTCTCTACTACTATAGGATATAGAGTAAACGAAAAGACAAGGGAAAATGAATTAACGGCACTCTGGAATAAACTTCGCGGTGCGGAGGTGGTCGTAACGGATCGGTTACATGGAATGATCTTTTGTGCGATAACCGAAACACCATGTGTTGTATTAAGGTCGTTTGATCATAAAGTCATGGAAGGCTACAGCTGGCTTGAAGATTTAAACTATATGAAACTTATCACCGAGCCAAATGAGACTAGTATTCTTAATGCAATAAATTCCCTGAAAATTGTACGTGAAAAAAATGACCATTCCCTTAGACATGATTACTTTAGTAGCCTTAACCAACAGTTATTATCTAATTAAGGAGACTTGTATGAATTAGTATGGCAGGAGAGAAGTCTTTACAAAAGCTCTTTTCTATAAGATTGCTGTTTTGTAGGGGAAACAAAAGTTGAATAAGCTGAAGGGTGCGATACCGGTGAGGATAAGCGGGAATTCAGTTTACGAAAACAGTTTTTTAAAAAAAGATGGTGAAAACAAACGAGACAATAAAATGAAGCAGAAGGTAAGGGATAATGAGAATACAAAATTCTTTTAAAAATATGGCGTTTGGATTGTCTGGCCAAATTATCATTTCTTTAATGGGTTTTATCGTTCGGACAATATTTATTAAAGAATTAGGGATGGATTATTTAGGGCTTAATAGCTTATTCACCAGTATTTTGGTCATGTTATCTGTGGCGAATTTGGGGTTTGACTCAGCAATCGTTTACAGTCTCTATAAACCTTTGGCAGATAAAGATTATATAAAAATTCAGGCTCTCATGAATTTATATAAGAAGGCATATCGAATGGTCGGAAGTGCCATTCTCATAAATGGACTTTGCTTAATGCCCTTTCTTCCTCTTATCGTCGGAAAAGACACGAATATCCAAAATATAAATACTTTCTACCTGTTGTTTCTGATCAATTCAGTTCTCTCTTATTTCTTAATCTATAAGAAATCAATTATTATTGCAGATCAAAAAAATTATATCATCTCTAAAATCCATACAGCAGCTACGGTCACATTAAACCTCTTCCAGTTGCTGCAATTGGTTGTTGTCGGGGACTATTTATTCTATCTGACCATTCAAATTGTATTTAATAGTTTGGAAAACTTATATGTTGCCTATAAAGCAAATAAATTATATCCATTTTTGAAAGAGAAGAATAACAATAAACTATCAGCTGGAGATAGAAAGAGCTTTTTTCAGAATCTGTACGCCTTAATGTTATACAAAATTAGCGGGGTTATCATTAGCGGGACAGATAATATCATTATCTCAATATTCATAGGCGTTCATTTTGTTGGGGTTTATTCAAACTACTTGCTGATTTTGGGCACTGTGTCTATGATGTTAGGCTTTATTTTTTCCTCGTTAACAGCCAGTGTCGGAAACCTGATTGTAAGTGAAGATACTGATAAAAAGTACCTTATTTTTCGAGTGATTAACTTTTCGAATTTCTGGTTCTTCGGAATGTGCAGCATATGTTTGTGGGCATTAATTAACCCATTTATTTCTCTGTGGATCGGAGACCAATATTTATTGAATAAGCTAGTCGTGCTTGCCATTATCATTAATTTTTATACAGCAGGAATGCAATATGCTTCTTCCATTTACAGGGAAACCACCGGGCTTTTTAAAAAGGGTAAATACCGGCCGCTATTTGCAGCGGTTATCAATATTGCTGTATCGGTTTTCTTGGCATCCTATATAGGAATTGCCGGAGTTATATACGGGACGGTCATTAGCAGGCTGTGTATCTATTTTTGGTATGACCCTTATGTGATTTTTAAATATGTTTTCAATAGAAAAGTAAAAAGTTATTTTGGCAGGTATTTAATCTATGCATCATTAGTGACCATTTGCGCCGGTATCATGGATTACCTCGTGAAGAGTCTTTACACAGGAAATGTGTTTCTATTTTTTCTTTTTTGTCTGATCGGATTGGTGATTTCTAATCTTGTCTTTTACACAGTCTTTAGGAAATCAGAGGAATTTGTTTATTTACGCGGAGTTTTTAGCATGTTAATTGGTAAAAGACGCGCCCATTTAACTAGTAAAGTAAGTTAAATCTCTAATAAATTTTCAGCTCCAGGCACTTCGCTTTCCACGGGCAGTCAGGGAGCCTTGAAACTCATGGAGAAAATAAATGTTAAGCAGGTAACTTTATGAAAAAACCGGTTAAAAAGAGTTTCCTCCTTCTATTATCCATTGGAATAGTGATCATTTTTCTCAATTTAGGCGACTATCTGGTGGTAAATGAAACTCCTCAGAAATCGGATGTTATTGTGGTGTTAAGCGGGGAGGAGGATAGACTTCAAAAGGGGGCAGAACTATACAACAATGGGTATGGTGACTTTCTGTTATTAACAAACTCGACAGTGAAGTTTTCATCAACTGATGAAGCCCTTGCATTGGGAATACCTAGGAGTCGGATTTTAGAAGAGGAAAAAGCAACAAGTACCTATACAAATGCCATTTATGCAAAGGAACTAATTGAACAAAATAATTACCGTTCAGCGATAATTGTCAGCTCTGATTTTCATATGAGAAGAACAAAGCTAATCTTTACCCGTATATTTAAGGATTCAGATTTTCAACTGCTGTACGTATCTTCTGATACTCCCTGGTTTAATAAAGACCAATGGTGGGGGGATAAACATAGCAGAAGAATCGTCATAAATGAATGGATAAGAATCGTCGGCTATCAGTTATACCTGTATAAATGGATAGATGTTGAAGCTTAGTTCTCACATTTACATATGCGGGTAGAGTAGCATAGGGTTTGTTCTTTACTAAGCGCAAAAATTAGTTTATAGAGCAGAGTTGGACGTGACTTTTTAAAAATATTGCCAAGTGATATGAAATTAAATCTGTTAAACTTGGCTGTTAATTTTCATTCCAGGCGATCGCTTTCCGCGGGGCGGTCGGGAAGCCTCCTCGGTGCTGAAGCACCTGTGGGGTCTCCCCTGTACCGCTGCTCCCGCAGGAGTCGATCGCCTTCACTTCAATCAACACTGCTAAAAACCCAATAATGTTCTGAAGTCTAATATTTTTTAATTCATTATTACTTCGTATTAGTTTAACCGCATCAATTTTTTAAAAAGGTAACATATGCTTGAGGGGGATGTTTAAATGAACTCATCAAATTCAATATGTATTAAGGAAATTGTTCCTAATAGCAAAAGTGTCGTAATAAATTTTAGTGCTGGACCGGAACTTAAAAGGTTCTTTCATCAACAAAGCTTCTTTGCTGAGTACGACATCAATATTGAAGCTGTCCCTAAAAGCATCCTAGTTATCCCATTTCTAACTAATATTTTGCCTGTTGCTTGGGCCAATGGGATTGATATTTATGTAGATGAGCTAGATTGTGAATTCAATGAAGCAGTAATTGATCTGAAAATGGCTTTTAAAGGGTTATATCCAAAATTAATTAAAAGCAATAGTAACATTATCGCTAACAGAATTGTAGAGAATAAGAAATGGACCGGTGAAAGAACAGCGCAGCTTTTTAGTGGGGGCCTTGATTCCCTTGCTACGCTTGTAAGGAAAATTGACGAGAGACCATTTTTAATTACAATTTGCGGTGCTGATGTAAGTTTAAATGATCGTGAGTCATGGGAAATCGTCCAGGATTACAGCAAGAAAATAGCAGAGGACACAAACACTGATGTACTGTTTATTAAATCAAATTTTAAAGATTTCCTAAACCATTCCGAACTAGAAGTGAAATTTGGAAGTATCGTTAACGGGTGGTGGACAGGTGTCCAGCACGGCCTGGGTTTATGCGGGTTAAGTGCACCTTTAACATTTGCAAAAGAAATTAATGCCTTCTACATTGCTTCTTCCCACACCTCTAATTATAAACTTCCCTACGGTTCGCATCCTTCTACAGATAATAAATTGAGATGGGGTTCAACAAGGATTATCCATGAAGCCTATGAATTAACCAGACAGCAAAAAGTAAGAGTGATCGCAAATTATATAAAAAGTGATTATTCTTCCTTACAAATTCGTGTGTGCTGGAGAGCTGGAAGCAATGGAGGGAATTGCAGTCAATGCGAAAAATGTTCGCGAACGATTGTCGGTTTATTGTTAGAAGGAATAGACCCCAATGGACATGGTTTTAGAATTGATAGTCATTTTCCCATGCACGTTAGAAGCCAGTTTGAAAGCAATGCATGGAAGTTAGATGAAGCCGTTGCCTTTCAGTGGAAAGACATCCAAGCTCGAATACCGGAAAATACCAACACCATTAACGAACAATATCTAGAGCTTTTTAATTGGATCCAGACCTATAATTTTAAGGATTATCAGCCAGGCATCCTGTTAAAAGCTGGGGGAACAGTAGCTAAAATTTTACCTGCAAAACAGAAAAAATTTATAAAAAGCTTGATAGGAATGGAGTGATTATAAAGTTTATGGAAGGCGTTATAAAGAAATTGCTGCAAGCTATAAAAATAATCAAGAATCTTACAAAACCTTTGAAAAGATCATTAACATAGAGAGCATCGTCCCGTTAATAAGAGAGTTTAGAAATATTCTGCTCCCCGAATACTTTGTTAACAATGAAATTGGAATCAGCGAAATAAGCAGCATGAACTCCCTTCTTAAGAATGTTTTGCAAATTACCAGCTCTAATGACTTCCATTCAGAAGAAGATTCATTATTGATAGTAAAAGAGATTCCAAGTATCAGAAGAATTTTGTTAACAGATATTGAAGCCGCTTTTACCAAGGATCCTGCAGCAAAAAGCTATGAAGAAATTGCCTTAACCTACCCAGGGATATATGCCGTTATGGTTCATAGGATCGCTCATCAGTTATATAAAATGGATTACAATCTGATCGCGCGCGTGTTGTCTGAACATGCACATAGCATCACTGGCATTGATATACATCCTGGAGCAACAATAGAAGAGAGTTTTTTTATAGACCATGGGACAGGAATCGTCATTGGCGAAACCACTAAGATTGGCAACAATGTAACAATATATCAGAACGTGACTCTTGGTGCCTTCACCTTCCAGCGAGATGAAAACGGAGACTTAATCAAAGGCAATAAAAGACATCCAACAATAGAATATGATGTAACAATCTATGCAGGAGCAACCATTCTTGGCGGTGAGACAGTGGTAGGCAAAGGCGCTGTGATTGGTGGAAACGTTTGGCTGACAAACAGTGTAATGCCAAAATCCAAAGTGATATCAAAGTTCCAAAATGAAATCTATTACCCAAAAGAGGTTACTAGTTTTTATTAAATAAAATTATTTATTTTAATCTATATTGATTGGAGTGGAAGGCACGTAGACTTCCGCGGAAAGCGAAGTGCCTGGAGCGGAAATAAAACAGGTTAGATAATAGATCCCTTAGTAATGAATCAAAAAAATTTACTCTTGTTGTTCTTTATAGAGAATATTAATGATGAATGGCTGATATAAAGGTTGGAATAACTCAACAGATTGGAAGTAATTATGAGAGAAACTGTTGTTAAACAATTTCAAGACCCGTTAACTCTTTGGGAAAACGCAAACAATATTAGGGATAAAGCGAAAAGAGATGAATTTCAGAACGGAAAAGAAGTTCATGTCTGGTATGCTCCATTGAACAATTCTATTGAGGTTTTTAATGAGCTTTCAGCGAAAGAAAAGCTAAAAGCTTCAAAATTTAGAAGTAGCCGTGATCAGCAGCGTTATATAAGATCTCATGGGATTTTAAGGCGTATTCTTGCCGCTTATGTAAACTGTGAGCCATGCGAAATTAGCTTTCAAACAACAGAATATGGTAAACCTTTTCTCACTAATGGTGGTAGGGAAGTTCATTTTAATATGTCTCATTCTAATGAGATTGCTGCATATGCAGTTTCAAAGAATCATGAACTAGGGATTGATATTGAGCATATCGATCATGATCTCGATTGGTTCAGCATAGCGAAGTTCGCTTTTTCACAAGAAGAAAATGACCTTCTGGAAAGTTTATCAAACGATCAGCAAATAAAAGCCTTTTATTCTTTATGGACCCGCAAAGAAGCCTTGTTAAAAGCAAGGGGAACCGGTCTGAGTGAAATAGAAACAATGAGTGGAAAAGAGTTTAATAGTGTTAAGAGAAAGTACCTGCTAAGTACTTTTAGCTGTGGAGGGAGTTACCAAGGAGCCCTTGCGGTGAACAATCATAATCAGATGATTAATTATTATCAAGTGCCATGCTTAAATTATGTTTTTTACTAATCTATTAAAAGAAGGATGTTGAGTAGAATATCGTTGATTTCCGTTCCAGATGCTCGCTTTCCGCGGGGCGGGCGGTGAGCCTCCTCGGCGCATTGGCGCCTGTGGGGTCTCACCTGTCCCGCTGATCCCGCCGGAGTCTCGCACCTTCCGCTCCAATCAACTTTTTTTTTCACAACTCACGCAAAAACAATAATCTTTTAAAGTGGAACCTAAAATAAGTATGGAGGTTTTCATATGGATAATTTGCTATTAACAAGGGGAAACGAGGAAAATTTGCTCAATGAAGATGAATATATAAGGCAGTTATCTTACTGGCAGAAAAAACTTGAAGGCGATCTCCCTGAATTGAATCTGCCATTTGATTTTTCTAAGAATAAAAATTCTGCCTTTGAAGGCCAAACCTATAGCTTTACCATTCCAAACTCCATCGCAGACCGGATGAAAGCTTTTATCCAGCAAGAAAATGTTACGCCTTATGTTTTTTTCATGACTATATTTAAAATTTTACTGTATCGCTACAGTGGTGAAGGGGATATCCGTGTTGGAACAAATGTCTCAATAGAGGCTGGCCAAGAAAAAAAGAGGCAAGACAATACCTTGGTAATACGAACGCAACTCCAGGAAGATACCGCATTCATTGATCTGCTTCAGCAAGTGAAAACCGTGATTCAGGAGGCTTTTGACCACCAATCTATTCCATTTGCCAAGATCGTTTCGGAAACTTTGCTAGAGAGTGAGACAAAGGCAAACCCCTTCTTTCAAGTTATGGTCGATATGGGAAATTCACAAGAGAATGCTATCATAGGAAGCTTTTCTTCAGTTGAACTCTATTTAAACATAAGAGAACAGCATGGTGAACTAGAATGCTCTCTGCAATATGACGCAAGCAGGTTTAGTAAAGAAACAATCGTTCGAATGGAAGGGCATATTCTTAATCTTATAAAGGGAAGTATTGTAAAACCGAGAACGAAAATAGCTTTACTCCCACTCTTAACAGAATCAGAAAAACATAAATTGCTTGTTGAATGGAATAGCAGAGAGGCTGCATATCCTCGAAATTCTAGTATTACAGAACTATTTGAAGAGCAGGCAGAGTTAAATCCGAATAGCGAAGCGTTATTATTTGAAGATCAAGCTATTACATACAAAGAATTAAATACGAGGGCCAATCAGATAGCTAATTATCTAAAGGATATCAATATTAAGCAAGAGCAGCTTGTAGCGATTTATTTGAATCGATCTCCAGATTTGATTGCCAGTTATTTAGGGATTTTAAAAGCAGGCGGAGCGTATGTACCGATAGACCTTTCTTACCCAGGAGAAAGAATTGCCTATATGCTCGAAGATTCTCAGGTGTCATTTCTCATTACTACAAGCGAGCTAGCAGATGAATTGCCTAATATAGATGGAAAAATTATTTGCCTTGATACAGAAGCCGAAGGTATCAACAAACAGCTGGGAACGTGCAGTGATAGTAGTACTGCTGAGGGTTTAGCTTATGTAATGTACACTTCAGGTTCAACTGGAAAGCCAAAAGGGGTAGAAATGATTCACAGGGGAATTGTTCGGTTAGTTAAAAATAATGAATTATATGCAGATTTAGGTCCGAAAGACGTTATACTGAACCGGGCATCAGTGGCGTTTGATGTATCTGCATTTGAAATTTATGGTGCTTTATTAAATGGCGGTAAGCTCGTTCTTATGAATTCCAATAAACCAAGCTTTGAATATATTGCAAGAACGATTCAACAAAACAGGGTTACTACCTTAAGAGTTACACCTGATATGCTAAACATATTCCTGGAGGATTACTTGGATTCTTTGGGCAGCCTGCGACGAGTTTATTCTGGCGGAGAAGTTCTGCCTGTTTGGATTGCCCAAAAGTTTTTAGCGAAGTTAAAAGGCTGTAAGCTAATCAATGCATATGGTCCAACAGAGAATGCGGTTAATACAACAAGCTACTTAGTCAATGAAATTTCACCGAACGCCACTTCTATTCCGATAGGGCGACCAATTTCAAATGATTGTATTTACATCTTAGATATATTCCTTCAGCCTGTCCCTATTGGAGTGGTCGGTGAATTATATATATCCGGGGACGGGTTAGCAAGAGGGTATTATAACCGAAAAGACCTGACAGAAGAACGGTTCCCGATAAATCCATTTAGCAATGGAGGAAAACTATATAAGTCAGGTGATTTAGCTAAGTATAGGTCAGACGGAAACGTAGAGTTTTTAGGCAGGATTGATGACCAAGTAAAAGTAAGAGGTGTCCGGATTGAGTTGGGTGAAATAGAGACCATAGTCGGTCAATTTCCTGGAGTTCGCCAATCAGTAACAACCACTATTATTGGCAGGGATGGGTCAAAAGAACTTGTAGCTTATGTTGTTATGAATAAAGAAGCAGTATTTAATCAGCAGGAATTGCGTTCGTTTGTGAGAGAAAAGCTGCCAGAATATATGGTACCCACGTTTTTTGTTGAGCTGCAAGAAGTTCCTGTTACTCCGGTAGGGAAAGTAGATCGAAAAAAACTGCCTTATCCAACTCTTGCACTCACAAGTGAGCAAGTTTTTTTACCACGAAATCCAGTTGAAGCAAGGTTAGTATCTTTATGGGAATCATTATTGAAGTATAGTCCAATAGGAATAAGAGATAGCTTTTTTGAGTTGGGTGGTAACTCTTTATTAGCAATGCGGCTGTTTTCAGAAATAGAAAAAAGTTTTAATAAAAGGCTGCCTGTATCGATAATCTTTCAAGAAGAAACGATTGAAAATTTAGCAAGGCTGATTTCAGCCAATAATCAAAGTGAAGCACTCTTGTCTTCCATAGTAAGCATTCAGCCACTTGGTTCGATGACACCGCTCTTTTGTGTTCATGGCGGAGGTGGTGAAGTATTAATCTACAGAGAGTTAGCAGTTGAATTAGGGGAGGATCAGCCGGTTTATGGTTTAAGGTATGTAAATAATGAAATCCAAAGTTTAACTGTTGAATCGTTAGCAGAAAAATATATAAAAGAAATAGAACGAATTCAGCCTAATGGTCCTTATAAGTTAGTAGGGTTTTGTTTTGGAGGGCCTATTGCTTATGAGATGGCTTATCAATTCATTCAAAAGGGAAAGGAAGTTTCTCTGCTTACGATCATAAATTTTGAGAAACCTGGGTACAAACCTGGCAGATCGCTAAGGAATCTAGTCGAAAATAAATTAAGAAGGATACTCAATATGCCAATGAGTGAGAGGTTATCACTTCTTAATCGTAAAATCCTCAGAACCGTGGGGGCTTCCAACAAATCAGTGAATCCAAAACCAGCCGAAGAAGCAGATGTTAATTTTTCAAAGGAAACAAGTGAGATAGCATCTAACATTAAAAAGGCAATTTATGAATATAAACCGAACCCTTATCCAGGAAAAATGGTACTGATTCGTGGCATTAATTATGACCGGTTTGAAGAAAAGCTTGGTTGGGAGCATACAAAAGATGGTCATATTTATGTAAAAAGAATATTCGCTCCTCATCATTTAATGCTAAAGAAACCCAACTTAGAGAGGCTCGTAAAAGAAATTAAGGAATATTGATAAATAAAAATATATAGATTAGAAAAAGGCTCTTCCAATAAATTGATGGAAAAAGCCTTTTTATTTTCGTCTATTCTTTATTTAGAAAAGAGTTGAATTCCATGTGGTGATTCTCCAACTTCAATCTCATCTACTAGCTTCCTTGTTTCCACATCAATCGCTGCTACTTTGTTTGTGCCGCTTAAGGTTGTATAAGCTATGGTTTCATCTTCATTAAATGAAATATGTTTTGGCGCAGCTAGATTCTCGATATTCTCGATCATCTGACCAGTAGTTAAGTCAATTATACTGACACTATTTCCTTCCTTATTTGTAGCGATTAGAATCGAATATTTATCGCTTATAACAAAGTCAGTTACACCTTGGCCTGAATTAATTTCTTTCACCTTTGTGCCTGTTTTGGTATCAAATACCTCTAACAAATCATAACTGCTGGATGCCACATAGAGAAGTGATCCATCTGTACTCGTTCTGGCAACCATCGGCTTAGCACTGACATTGTACTGGTCTACAACTTTATCATTTTCAATCACATAAACTGCATTATTCTTGTGGTCCGTCACATATAAACGGTCTTCATAAAGATAGGGGTAATTTGTTCTTGCCTTACTCCCTAAATCAACTTTTCTGCTGACTGTCTCGTTTTCGGTATCAATGACATACACATATTGATCCCCGATTGTCGTTACAAAGACCTCCTTGTGGTCCTTACTTAAAGCAATACCATGAGGGAGAGAACCGACTTTAATCTTGTTTGTCATATTGGACTCTTTTAGATCGATGACTCCCACACTTTTGTCATCCATATGTGTAACAAATGCTTTATTCATCTCAGGTAAGAATACAAGATTTGCTGGCTTATCACCTGTAATTATCTGCCCGGAAACCTCATTGGTGGGCAGGTTAATAATTGAGATACTATCATCTTCTTCACTTGGTACATAAAACTGAGGAAGACTAGCCTGCGAAGAAACCTTCTGTTCTGAGCTGCTATCCTTAATTGATTGTTCTCCAGGGTCCGATGAGCAACTCGTTAAAAGGATGATTGTACTCATTATAAAAACGGCCTTTACTTTTATCATTAAAAATCTTCCTTTCTTTACTTTGTAGTTCGGATTGTATTTTTAAATAAAACTGTCTTTTGTTCTTTTTAAAGAATATAATATAGTCTTATTAAGAATAACACAAGTGGTTTTAGTGATGGGGTTTTTAAAAAACATAGATATTTGTTTTATAACGAAGGGTGGTTGGAAAAGGGTGCATCAAATCATTACTTCAGACGATAAAGCAACATGGGATTCAGTGATTGGAAAATCCACAAAAAAAGATATCTATTACTTTCAAGCATATAGTTCTTTATACAAAGAGTCTGAAAACGGCGAACCGCATCTATTCGTATACTCAAATGGAAAAGAAAGTAATCTGTGTTATCCATTTATGAAAAGAAACCTAAATTCCCTTCCTTTTCTGGGGCATAGCACTTTAGCGGGAGACTATTATGATATTGTGAGCCCTTATGGATATGGTGGTCCGCTATATGACTTTGCTGATAAACAGATAATTAGTGCCTTCAGACATGAGTTTGACGACTATTGCAGCAACGAAAATATAATTAGCGAATTCACCAGGTTTCATCCGTTACTAGATAATCATAAATACTTTACAGATCAAATGGAGGTTAAAAAAATCAGCCAGACCATTTATTTGGATTTAAGTAAAAGCGAAGAAGAGATATTTGGAGACTTTCATACCAATCACAAACGGAACATAAAAAAAGGAATAAAGAATAACTTAGAGTTTAGGATTCTTAAAGAAGAGGATGCCATTTTTTATCTCGATGATTTTCTAAAGTTGTACTATGAAACCATGGATAAGTTGAACGCATCCTCTTATTATTACTTTTCCAGAGAATATATTAAAAATTTATTAGTAGGATTAAATCAAAACTCCTTTATAGGAGCAGTTTTTTTAAAAGGGAAAATGATCACAGCAGCTTTATGTATGTATTGTGATAAATTTATTCACTACCATTTGGGATGTTCAAAGTCGGAATTCCTCCATCTGGGAGCCAATGTTTTTCAGTTTTATCATATTGCACTGTGGGGGAAAAAGAATGGATTTCTCGCATTTCACTTAGGTGGCGGATACTCAGGTAATGATTCGTTATTTAAATTTAAAAGCAGATTCAATCCGGAAGGGATACTCGATTTTTATATAGGAAAGAAAGTCCACAATCCAGTTTTATATAAAAATTTAATAGACTCTTGGGAAAGTTATTATTCTCAAAGTTTAGACAGCAATTATTTTCCTGCTTATCGAAGTGAACCAAGCAAAGAAAAAATAATCGGTTAGAAAAACTGTGTATGTAAATCTTCTTATTCAAAGAGCTAAAACTTTGAATAGAACGGAATATATATTCCTTTTTGTTCTTTATTAAGAATATTTTTGGAGGTGTTGTGTATAGGTAACCGATATTCATTTTTAAAAACCCCTAAATTTGTATTTAAATTAAGAGAGGATGTTTTAATTGAAAAAGAAATTGTTGGCCTTGTTCATTGCGTTAACCTTAGTTTTACCAGTGTCATTTGTGGGGGCAGAAGCTTCGGGAATATGTTCCTGCTCAAGTGTTGCAGGAGACGATGATAACCTAGGGAGAACGTGTGATTGCATGGACGTCACGCATGAAACAGATGATGGCGATTTTGATTTATGGGATGCTAGTGATAAATCATGGACACATACATTTTCCCCTATAGAAAGTGGTAAAATTATTCGTGCTACACTTACAGTATACAACTTTAATATTAATGATAAAGTAGATCCCTACTATGATCTTAAAATGTATGTAGATGGGGTTGAAATTCCTAATGCATTTGATGAAGTCCAGACTACACGAACACACACTTCAGTTTTTGAACTTGATCCTTCACTATTTAACGAATTGGAAGATGGTGAAGCAATTGTTAGAATTGGAAATGCTGGTACACATCTAGATGAGTTTGCTATCGATTATGCTGTGTTAGAGATTGATTATTATTGTGATAGTGTCCCGGTTATTATTGATATTAAGCCTGGGAGTGATCCAAGCAGCTTTGGTGCAAATTCTAAAGGAAAAATTCCAGTAGCTTTATTTGGATCAGCTAATTTTGATGTAACTCAAGTTGATGATTCAACAGTCCGATTTGGGGACAGTGAAGGTACCGGGGCTTATTCAACTCAAGCAGGATTGGAAGATAAAAATGGGGACGGATTTATGGATAAGGTTTACCATTTCTCATTCCCAGAAACAAATCTTGATGTGTATGACACAGTTGGATATTTAAGCGGTGAACTATTAAATGGTGTTAAGTTTAGCGGCTCAAGTGATGTAAATATTGTTGGTGGAAAATAGATAAATTAAGGAGTAGAAATGGAAGGAGAGAGTGTATCTTCTTCCTTTCTTTTATGAGCTATGAATTGTCAAAATCGGACTAGCAACCCGCGCTCGTCTTAATCAAACGATTGATTAGTTTTTCTTTCGAGGTTTTCTGAAATTTTATATGCTTGCAGTCTCATGGTATGATTTTGGCTGAAGGTTATAAGATATACATAAGTTAGGGGGTTCTTCTAAGTGCCTATATTAATAACAGGGGGAGCCGGCTACATCGGCAGCCATACTTGTGTTGAACTGCTGAATGCTGGTTATGAGATTATTGTTCTTGATAATTTTTCAAATAGTAAGCCAGAAGCATTAAATAGAGTAAAAGAGATAACAGGCAGGGATTTTCAGTTTTACGAGGGTGACCTGACCGATCGAAATAGTGTTGAGGACGTTTTTTCAAGGAACCGTATTGAAGCGGTTATCCATTTTGGAGGATTGAAAGCAGTTGGGGAATCCGTTTTATTTCCGCTTCAATATTATCAAAATAATCTTGTTGGTACATTGGTCTTATGTGATGTAATGAATAGGTACGGCGTGAAAAACCTGGTGTTTAGTTCATCTGCGAGTGTATATGGAATGACTAATGAGGTTCCTATACGAGAGGACAGCATTCTTAGTGTAACAAGTCCATACGGCAGAACGAAGTTAATGATAGAAGAAGTATTAAAAGATTTGCATACAGCGGATGATACGTGGAGTATTGCCTTATTGCGATACTTTAACCCAATCGGTGCTCATCAGAGCGGACTTATTGGCGAGGACCCAACTGGGGTTCCAAACAACTTAATGCCTTACATAACTCAGGTAGCAGCTGGGAAGCTGGAAAAATTACAGGTTTATGGAAATGACTATCCAACAGCAGATGGCACCGGAGTAAGGGATTATATTCATGTGGTCGATTTAGCTCAGGGACATATTAAAGCATTGGAGAAAGTGATGTCCTCTAGCGGTGTCGAAGCTTTTAATTTGGGGACTGGAACAGGCTATAGTGTGCTGGAGATTATCTCGGCATTTGAAAAGGTATCAGGCAAGAAAATCCGGTATCAAATCACGGAAAGAAGACCAGGAGATATAGCGATCTCTTATGCCGATCCCACAAAAGCAAAAACCGAACTTCACTGGTCCGCCCAAAGAGGAATAGAAGAAATGTGCAGAGATTCCTGGCGATGGCAGGAGAAGGGGTGACAGGCACCTCCCGAATTTCACAATAGCATAAGGGAATTCTTTATGTTTATACTACAAAAAAGCTAGCTCTTACGATGAGCTAGCTTTCTTTGGTCATTTTTCAAACACCTTCAATAGTAGAACACGTTAGGAACTGAAGCATAGCCGACTCCAACAAGTACTCCATTCTGGTAGTTCAACACCTGATAGTTATACCTGGTTACCTCGGGGACGAATGTATCCGTTACTAGTTCCTCAATTGGCTCGCCATTATAAACAGTGATGGATTCTGTGGTTTCCTGCGGGTATCCGTTGAATATGATTTCGTCCCTGCGTGTGATAACTATCTGATCGGCATTTTGTAATGATTGGTCATAAGTAAAGATCAAGTAAGCTTGTTTAATGTCGAAGTCATAGAAATCATAGTAAGTTTCAATTTTGTGTGGTGCCGTAAAAGAAGTGGTTCCTTCTCCAACTAGAATATTTTCACTAAATACCTCTACTTTAGCTGTGTAGGACTGCCCGGGATTTAGGTATTTGATGGTTGTGCTGCTACTAGGAATGCCATCAAATACCACTTTTTCACCAAGGGAGACCACGTATCGATCAGCTGGAAGCGCAGGGTTTACGACTTGGTAGGATAAATCCACAGAGAAGTCAGAATTCAATGTGTTCTGGACCTCTATAGGAGAAACCGGTATTGGTTCCGGGACGACTACTGACTGGCTGCCTTTACTCACCAAATAATTCGTATACCATCCTTCTATCGCTACAGTATAAGTGCCAGGTTTAAGGTTCGTGATCTCTGTTATCTTTTGGGAAGAGACAGTTGCTTTAAGAACCCCGTCTACATAAACTCGGTATTCGGTTGGAAGCAAATCTTCTCTGCTGTCTTCCCATGTAACAGCTATAGAGCCTGATTGGGCAACTCCATTCACAGAAATCCGAGCTTCAATGATTTGAAGTGTTGAGGCAGTGTAACTAGATGAAGCCAAGAGCTTTCCGCGGGAATATGCCTCTACCGTGTAGGTATATTTAGTTTCTGGAGAAAGACGGGAATCTACAAAATTTTGATTTCTGCCTTTATATAGAACAACTCCGCCTCTTTTAACTAGGAATTCATCTGGAGTTTTTCTAGCGTCCAAAACGTGGTAATCCAAGGTAATACTTTCATAGCTGTTTAACGATGAAACCTGTAAAGACGGGGAAGCCCCCTGTGGTTTTCCTGCCAGTGCTGCATTAAAGGTGCCCAACAGCAGCAATATGTTCAGGAAAAGAATAAACGAAATTTTTTTCAAAACAAACCCTCCCAATAATATTTAGAACAATATTGTTCTTTATTAAGAATATATGATGATGGAAAGTTTGTCCAGGGTGACAGGCACTCCCCGAATAATCTTGATTCACAAAAGGACGGTTCTTGCGCTTCGAAGCGTAAGAACCGTCCTTTTGCTTGTTATTCCTATTTTACAATTGGCAGGATGATTGATGATGGGTGTTGTTTGTCATGCAGAATCTTGACGACACCGCCTAATTGTTTTTGCAGCATAGGGGCTGGTGATAACGCATGGGGAATGTCACTTGGGCCAATGCTGACACGCAGCTGGTGTCCTTCCTTTATCCTTGCATTCGTTGGGAAAATTTCAACATCTAATTCCATGATCTCACCAGGTGTTACCTCTTGAACGGCCTCCTTGGTAAATGGATGCCACGGCTGAATGTTTTCACCGTTTAGGAAGCGGCTCTTGCCTGTGTCAAGTGCCCGATGGGAAGCAGCAAGCCAGCCTGCTGTTAATTCAGTTGAGGTTCCATCAGGAGCAACATCGGTTACCCTAACGGATAGAACCGCATCTTTTGCCGTGGTACTGGCATATATTTTAGCAGCGATCGGCCCTGAAATATGAACATCACGGTTGACAGGTGCCGTTGTATAGGTGACCTCCGTTGTTTCGGTCAAACGATTATCCTTCGTGCATGGCAAGACCCCCAGAATGCCCATTGTCCATTGACTGGCGCTTCCTGAACAAAGTCCATTTACCGGAACTTGCAGCATATTTTCTGAGCCTTCATTAGATGAAGGGGTATCCTTCGTTAGCAAGTTCCCTGAGCGAAGGTAGTATTTTTCAGCTGTTGCCTTTGAGTGCGGCCAGCCAGGCTGAACTTCAAAATGTCCTTCTCCCAGCACAAATTGCGTTACATCAGGAATGTGTTCTGCCTTTGTTTTCATCCCCTTTACATATTGGTCAAACCATCTTAAAGCAATTTGGTCGAGAGGGGGGACATGATCAGCAGGAAGCCCGCTGCCAAAATCCCCGTGCGTCCAGTTGCCCATTAAAAGCTTGGTTGTTACGCCATTGGACTTTAATTTTTCATATAATAAGGGCTCGCCTCTTTGGAAGATATCATGCAGTCCGCCGGTAACAAATGTCGGCACTTTAACCTTGTCTGCCACTAAAAGAGGGGAACGCTGCCAATGGAATGGTCCGTCATAGGCAACCTCTCCTCCTGTCAGGGCGGACAAAAGAGTGTTTGACTGGAATCCGGAAATTTGTCCGGCATGGCTGACAAGGACTCCAGCCGCCTTGACAGGATCAGTAATGGTATAAGAGGGCGGCATAAGACTAGTTCCGGTTACAAGCCCAAGCCAAAGCGGGATGAAGCCAGTATTGACCTGTCCTCCTGACATGACAATATCACGGTAGCTGTCCCCCATTGGAACGATAGGGAACATAGCAGCCAGACCTTTTGGATGCTGAGCGGCAGTGAAAAACTGATTGATTGCCATATAGGAAGCTCCATACAAGCCAACCTTCCCGCTGGACCATGGCTGCTTTGCGGCCCATTCCACTAGTTCTTTTCCGTCCTGCTGTTCGGCTGGGCCAAAAGAATCCCATGTACCCTGTGAGCTTCCTGTGCCCCGAACATCTACTACTACATGTACATAACCGCGCTTGACAAAATACTCATTCAGCATCGAACTTTTACCGTATGGAGCTTGAGTTAAGATAACGGGGAACGGACCAGCTGCATCTGGCCGATGAATATCTGCAGCTAGAATTACCCCATCCCTCATTGTATGGAATACATCTTTTTCTGAAATAATTGTTTCGTATTGTTCTGGCCGGTCATAGTCTTCCCATGCTTGGTTCCTGGCCGCTTTCTGAGTCGCAGCAGGCTTTCCTGAAGCTGATGAAAATAATAAAGAAGAAGTGTTTGCCGAAACAGGCCCGGCAAAAACCGTTGATAAAATAAAAGTCAGCATAACAAAAAGCATGCTGCCTATCCGCAATTTCCTTTTGAGCATAAAATCCCCCCATTTCGAAATATTCTTACTATTAAAGGATAAGACAAGATAACAACGATTAAAATAATCCCTCCTTACTATTTGCTTACTACTAAAGAAGGTGACAGGCACTTCCCGGTTAATCTTGTTTCACGGATGTTCCACAGAGAACCATCCTAATCGGCGGGTGGGAAGCCGGAGGATGGAGTTATTTTTCATTGCGGTTTACGACAATTTTCCGATAAGGTTAATTTCAAAGTTATAGATTTTTATAGCGGCTCTCTTCCTATCTTTCTATTTAAACCCTATGGTAGCGTGTTTTGTAACAAGCAAAGGGGATGGAAGAGAAGCAATAAGATTGAGGGATAATTTTTCCTGTATTATTACAGACATGAAGCCTTCCTGTTGCTCTGTAACATGCTGTTATCATTCTGTTATCCTCGTCATCTAATTAACAACTCCCTGTCCTTTCTTTGTAAAACTACTATGTTACGATATCCACAGTGAAAGAACAGCTGATGGGAGGAAAACAAATTGAAACAAAAATTACTATCTTTGATTGTAGCAACAGCATTCTTTGCAGCAGCAGCCACAGCGGTACAAGCAGAACAAGTGGTGGTACATAAGGGAGATACTCTCTATGGCCTTTCAAAACAATATGGAGTATCTGTAGACTCTATTAAAAAATGGAATAACTTATCTTCTGATGTCATTCATCCAAATGACGTTCTGGAAGTTTCACCTATTAAGAAAGTTATGGTTAGAAAAGGAGATACCCTTTGGAATATCTCAAGCGTATATGGCGTTACAGTAAATGATTTAAAGAAATGGAACCAACTATCTTCTGATCTAATCCATCCTGGGTTGGAATTAACGGTATATACGGATCTAAATGCTGGCGAAACAGTTCAGACAAAGCCTGTTAAGACAAATGTGCAAGCAGTACATAATCAAGAAGTTCAGACAGAACCTGTTGAAACCAATGTACAAGCAGTACAAACTAAAGCACCAGCCAAATCGGTAAATACGGAGCCGGCAGGCAAGGAAATCACGGTTGAAGCAACAGCTTACACGGCTGATTGTAAAGGCTGTATTGGTATTACAAAAACAGGTGTCAATTTAAAAGCAAACCCTAATGCAAAAGTTATTGCAGTCGATCCATCTGTAATCCCATTAGGTTCAAAAGTCTATGTAGAAGGTTATGGCTATGCAACCGCTGAAGATACTGGCGGAGCCATTAAAGGAAACAAGATCGATGTATTCATTCCTGAGCAGAGTGACGCTTTGGACTGGGGCAGAAAACAAGTAGAAGTAACCATTATTAATTAATAGCTTAAAAGAGAGCGGCTTCCTTTTGAGGGACCGCTCTTTATTATATTAAAATAGTAAATTCGCACCAAAAAACCTCCTTTTAAATAAAGGAGGTTTTCTTAGTTCAGAGAGCCGTATAACAATCTGCTCTCCGCTCACTAAATAATTGGACACAAAAAAGGCACCCTAGGGATGCCTTTTTGCTTTTAGTATCTTCTTCTTCTGTTACGAAGGAAGGTTGGAGTTTCTAGTGAGTTTCCCTGTTGCGATTGCCGGCCAGACGGTAAGGGTTCTTCATATCTTGGCTGTTGTTGATAATTTCCATATTCTGCTGATTCTCCGTATGGTACCGGCTCTCTGTGGGTGGAAGGTTCTTCGTAACGCTGTGTTTGCGTATTTTTTTGATGTGACTGGAAGTTCCCTGATTCTACTGTTGAAGGGTTGCCGGGCGATCTTGGTGATTTTTCATCATCATCATGACTGAATCCAGTGGCAATCACTGTAATCATAATATGGTTACCAAGGTTTTCGTTAATGACGGAGCCAAAGATCATATTTAATTCCTGATCGGTTGCAGAGGCGACAATATCTGCTGCCTCTTGTACTTCAAACAGACTTAAATCACTCCCGCCAGTTATGTTCATTAATACACCCTTAGCTCCATCAATGGAAGTCTCAAGCAACGGACTGGAAATTGCTTTCTTTGCAGCTTCGGCGGCACGGTCTTCACCAGAGGCGACGCCAATACCCATTATTGCTGTCCCTTGGAAGGACATGATCGTTTTTACATCAGCAAAATCAAGATTAATCAGACCTGGTACGGCAATTAAATCGGAGATCCCCTGAACACCCTGCCGAAGGACATTGTCCGCTTCACGGAACGCTTCAATCATTGGTGTTCTTTTATCGACAACTTCCAATAACCGGTCGTTGGGAATAATGATTAAGGTGTTAACAGCTTTCTTCATCTCTTCAATGCCGGCTTCTGCATTTTGGGCGCGCTTGCGTCCTTCGAATTTAAACGGCCGTGTCGCGACGCCAATTGTTAGTGCACCAAGCTCCCTTGCGATTTGAGCAATAGCAGGAGCGGCTCCGGTACCAGTTCCGCCGCCCATTCCCGCCGTGACGAAAATCATATCAGCACCTTGTAATACTTCTTGAAGCTGCTGCTTGCTTTCTTCGACTGCTTTCCTGCCAACTTCGGGATTTGCGCCTGCACCCAGTCCTTTTGTCAGCGTGTGGCCGATTTGCATCTTGATTTCTGCTTTTGACATATTAAGAGCTTGTGCATCTGTATTTACAGCAATAAATTCCACACCTTGTACTCCATCTTCAATCATCCGGTTAACGGCATTATTTCCGCCGCCGCCAACCCCAATCACCTTTATCGTGGCAAACTGATCTATGTATGGTTCAAATTCTAACATCCCTATTCCTCCCCAATTCTGTTCTTATTTCCCCCATTCAAACTCTTTCATTTTTCTCTATCCTATAATCATATAATAAAATTCGCTCCAGCCGGTCCTTTCCTGTGGGTTGTTACTAACTTGTAACTTTATAGTAATAAAGTGGGTGGTTCTGTTTCCGTTTGTCATCTCCGATTAATGTCAGGGAGGCATCCTTTTTCCTTAAGAGGGTCACACCTTTCCCGCTGATCCCGCAGGAGTCTCGCACCTTCCGTTCCAATCAACCTAGTGCGATTAAATCAATAACTTTAACCACCTACTAGAAAGGTCAAACTCCTTATTGTCCAAGGGCTTTCCTGGTATAGAGAATTTCATGAAATTAGAAAAGCCCCCTAAATCGGGGGCCACTGTTTTTAGTTAATAATCGTTACTTTTACATGCTGTCTTCCCCATTTTAACGCGTCATTACGCTCAGGGATGAATACGTCAATTCGGTTCCCCTTAATCGCTCCGCCAATATCTTCAGCAGTTGCATAGCCATATCCTTCAACGTGTACCTTTGAACCAAGAGGGATGACAGATGGGTCAACCGCAATAACTTTTGCACCCGGATTTGCTATTAAATCGACACCTGTTTTCGTAATCCCGATACATCCTTCACAACTAGCTGTGTAGGCTGTTGCTTCGACCATGACTTCCTTGGCTGCCTGCTTTTGTTCTACGCTTTGTTTTACAGCAGTAACCGGTGCTGGTTTATGTACTGCCTCTTGGGTGGTTGTTTTTACTGCTTTTATTTCTACGGTTCCTTCATTATGTAAGTCCGTATATATAGTTAAATTCAAACCAGGGTGAATTAAATCAGAACCAAGCTCGTTCCACTTTAATAAATCATCTACTGAAACTCCATAGACATTTGCTATATTCCAAAGATTATCGCCGCTCCGCACCTTTACATGTTTGATAGGCGATACTTCGAGAAGGTCATTTGGATGAATAACATCACTTTTTAGGTTGTTCCATTTTTTTAGAGATTCGACAGAGACTCCGTATTGGTTGGAAAGATTCCACAAAGTGTCTCCCTTATGTACGACGACTTGTTCCGCTTGTGCGGTTGTTCCGGCTGCGATCAAAAATGCTGCTGTTACGATTAGGGATAGTAATTTTTGCTTCAATTTGTTTTCCTCCTGTCGGTTTTTCTTGTCTGTGTCCTATATTAACAAAACACTTTTACAGAAAAAGAACAGGGAGATAGTAAATAGATGACGAGAATAACAGTCAGATAACAAGCTTGTCTGGTTTGTAATAGTAGAGGAATTATTTACCTGCATAGAATGGAAGAAGCGTACAAGAGCTTTTAAAGAGTAAAGGATGTGAATGCTACACCTCTTATTAGTATGAAATGGAGGTCCACCTCTATATAGAAACGTCACTATTGTTTCAGAGGCTTTGCCTTATGGAAGTAAGAGGTGGTTGTCTTAGAATACCTATTTAGAGGTCAACCGCTGTCAATCAACAGGTTTTAGTCTGGTGATATAGGGGGATGTTAAGAGTTTAAAACATGCACACCTTAATTCACTGTCATCTTCGGAAAACTATGTCTAATCATTACTAGCTATGGTTAAGCTTTTGATAGTGAGGGTGATGGAAATGGTACTAGATTATCAGTTGATTTTTGGGGTCGACAAGCAAATGCATTTTTTAAGTTACGCAGTAATCTCAATACTTTTAGGAACAGTAATGATCCTGATAACAGATCACCAAAAGATCAAACAAAATATAAGCTTTGTTTGGTTTGCTTTAGTGGCTATTGGGATTGTTGAAGAGTACCGACAATATTTTTTACCGCATAGAAGTGCTGAATTTTTAGATGCAATTGCCAATATGTTTGGTGTCACAATTGGACTTTTCATACCATTGCTCATTTTTTATATGATCAGATACAGGAATCACTCTCTAATCAAGCTGTTTGCTTTTTACAGTATTGTACTAATTCCTCTATTTCTGGGTCTATTCTATTTTAATGAGATCCAATACTTTATAACATTATAGGAATGACAAGGGGTTTTTCTTTGCGCTATCCTTTCATTTCTGAATATTAAAAACCCGCTAACTCATAGTAGCTGGTTCAGTTCAAAGGGAGCAAACAATAAAGACCATTATGATTAGCGATGTAATGAACCTATCAATTATTATCATCGCTTTTTTTATTGTTATATCAGTGTTTTACAAGTGATCGTCTTAATCTGCATATGAATTAGCACCACATTTCTTAGGTGTTCATAAATTTATGTAAAAAACAAAAAAACCGTTAGTTTCGTATGAATCACTGCTCTTTTTTCTATCTCTATTGAAGTATACTGCAACCTTACAGTGGCGTGATTTCCGCTTCAGGCAGTCGCTTTCCTCGTGCAACACTTCAGCTTCCTCGGAAGAAAAACCGCTTCCTGCGGGATCTTTAGCTGTTGCTTTTCCCGCAGAACATTGATTGGGCATCCTCCTGTTAACCCACGCACGAAAAAATGCGAAGGCACTTTTGAGGAGTCGACTGCCCTCCGCTTCAATCAAGGTGCATGAAGTTCACTTATAGACGTAATGCTAGTGTAGTGTATTTCCAAAGCGGCAGTTATGTGGCAGGAAATGTCTATAATCTGTAATATTATTTCCCAATTATTTGGTTGAGTGTGTAAAAACATCTCGTAAAGTTCAGCTGATTTAAATATTAGGTCGTGATTTCTTCTTTTGCAAATTCAATTTCAAAGCCAAGATCGGCAAGCATTTTGTGGTCGGCCGTGCTCTCCTGGCCTGCCGTTGTTAAATAGTCACCAACAAAAATGGAATTCGCAGGGTATAGGCCCAATGGCTGGAGACTCCGAAGATTGACTTCTCTCCCGCCTGAAATTCTGATTTCCTTTGAAGGGTTGATAAAGCGCATTAAGCATAGAACCTTTAAGCAGTAACGCGGACTCAGTTCGCTGACGCCTTCAAGCGGAGTGCCATCTATAGCATGAAGAAAATTGACAGGGATAGAGTCGGCGTCCAGTATTTTCAGGCTCCTTGCCATATCAACGACATCCTGTGCTGTTTCCTTCATTCCGACGATGACACCTGAACATGGGGAAATTCCCGAGTTCTTGACTACCTCGACTGTATTCACTCTGTCCTGATATGTATGCGACGTGGTAATAGCTTCATGATGGTTTTCTGAGGTGTTGAGATTATGATTGTATCGATCCACTCCTGCTTCTTTAAGCCTGCTTGCCTGTGAAGGATTCAGGATTCCGAGGCAGGCGCAGACTTTCAGGCCATACTTATCCTTGATTTCCAGAACAGCTGAAGTTACGGTGTCGATTTCTTTATCGCTGGGACCCCGGCCGCTAGCAACGATGCAATAGGTACCTGCGTTTAAAGCGTAAGCCTGCTCCGCTCCTTTAAGGATTGTTTCCTTGTCAACCATCCGGTACTTTTGGATAGGTGCAGTAGAAAGGGTGGACTGGGCGCAATAGCCGCAGTTTTCGGGACATAATCCAGACTTTGTATTAATGATCATGTTCAGCTTTACCTTATTGCCGTAGTGGTGGCGGCGAATCGTATAGGCTCCTTGCAGCAGTTCAAGCAGTTCTTCATCAGGACATTCGAGTATACTTATTGCTTCCTCATCAGTAAGCTCTTGGCCATCAAGTACATTAAGAGCAAGTTCCTTCCAGTTTCCCATCATGAAGCCCCTCTTTCAATAAAATTTATTAAGCTGCTTTTCTTAAAAAACTGAAGCTGCCTTTTGAAAGGACAGTCTTTTCAAGTCTGTGAGCCATCATACCTGCGAATACGGCAAGGATAATATCTTTTGGCAGCGGCACAACCATCCACAGCCATGCCATTGTATAAGTGAATCCATCAGGAGCTGCAGCCCATAGCTTATAGGCAAAATACATCCAGTTCGTTCCGAGAACATAGTTGATAACCAGTCCTGTCAATGCTGCAGCAATAAATGCTGGCAATGTCCGGTTCTTTTCAACTATTTTGCCAGCAGCATAAGCGGCAATAATGAAGGATAAAATGAAGCCAAATGTTGGGCTGATAATAGTAGAGAATCCAGCGCCGAATTTAGCAAAAACAGGAACGCCAACTAATCCAACAGCCGCATAAACAGTCATTGATATGGCTCCTAACCTGGCGCCTAGAATTAGCCCGGCGAGAAGTGCAAAGAAGGTTTGGAGAGTAATTGGCACCCCGCCTACAGTCATAAATGGCACAAAAGAAGTAATGTTGGCTCCCACAGCCATAAGGGCAACGAACATTGCCGCAAGTGTTAAGTCTATCGTTCTTAATTTCATATCAGCTAGCTCCTTTTTATTGGTATAAGAACAGAATAAACTTTCTGAATATTTTATGTCAACCTAATATTTTTTTAGTTAACAAATATGTGCCATTCGCTCTATATTTATAATTTTTAATTTGTGTAAAAGCACAACTGTGAAACCTTCGTCACTCGGCAAAGGAGGAAGAAGTGCTAAGCGCTATAGTATTTCTAGCTGAATCAAATCTCAGGGAAACTGCTAAAAAGCAAAATTGTTATGAAATAAGATATCAGTTGTTCCATTAGATTAGGAGCAAAGAAGTTGAATTGTTTGTATCAGTTGCTAAAGAACTGATCAAAAAAACTCCTCCATAATCAAGGAAGAGTGTGATGTTATCAGTCTACATTTTGCATAAGAGGTTTAAATAAATCAATATCTGAAGGAATGTTAAACTCGGCGGAACCATTTTTATTATAAGTCAAGGTATAAATATCAGAGTAGGGTATTTCAAAAAATATGGCACCTTCTTTTCGCTGTTTAGAATGGATATGTTCCGATCGTAAAGTGTCCCATCCATCATATTTATATGTATCATGCCTGTTGCCAACCAAACCATCAGAAGTTGCGAGAGAAAATTGTGCAGGGTTAACCAGCAGCTCTGCATCACCTGTATTTTTCACACTTACATATAAAACTACTAATAAATTACTAGGATTTTTAATACCTTCAGAAATTTCTATGTCGTTAATGTAGACTTCTGCTGATTTTTTGGCCAGTGCTGCCTTAACCACATCCAAGGTAGAACTGCATCCAGTAAGAGTTAAAAGAAGTGCAATAAATGATAAAGATACAAGTATATTTCTAAATTTCATAGGATCCCCCAACTTTAACTAATTTTTTATTTATACTTTTATATAGTATTTTAGAACTATTCATTTATCAATTAGAAAAAACCAAATCTTCCATATCTTGAATATATAACTTGAAAATACATAGGGACTTTAGGATTGCTTTATATCATTTAACCTCGATTCACCCCTCCGAGACAAGGGCTATTCACTTAAAAGTGAGATTAAGAAAGTGCCTACTTCCCGATTAACCTTGTTTCACAAGATTGTCGAAATGGTTTGGTAAACAGCTGCAGGGGGAAGTTCAGCCGAAAAAATAGAAAACCATCCTTGGCTAATAAAACTTAGGATGGTTTCCGTTGTATGTTCAAACACCAACATTTTCCTGTTTGCACTATTGGTTTCCAATTCTAAGCCCAAGGGAGAAGTGTTAATGCACTTCTTTGTTGAATTAAACTTCCTCATACCTCAATACACTATGCACTCCTGCGCCAAAGGCTGATGAATAGGGAGTCTGGATGAATTGGATATCGGTGTTGCTATAGGGTAATGTCAATGCTCTGCTGCTTATAGAAAATAAAGTGGATTCTCTGAAGACTTTTGCCTGATTATAAGGACTCTCAATAATGATGGATTCCGGATTCAAAAGATGGATTATATGAGTCATACCGATCCCGAGATACATCCCATATTGTGAGAGAACCTTCTGAATAGGATCTGAGAATTTCTCTAGGTTTAAACTACCGTCACTGAAAAGATCTTGATTCATTTGCATGGTTGTTTTCTTAAATACTGGCAGACTAATCAGTGTCTCTAAGCATCCCTTTTGTCCACAGTTACAAAGTGGACCATCAGGCTCTACACTAATGTGACCCAATTCTCCTGCAGACCAGCTAATCCCGTTGTGGACTTTATTATTAATAATAAAAGCTCCTCCGACACCATCCTCGATCCGAATATAAAAAGCACTTGAAAGGTCAGAACCTGACAGTTTCTCGATTGCCCCTAAAGCGGAAGCCTTAACAGTATTTAAAATATACACTGGGATAGAAATCACTTTTTCAAGTGTTTCTTTGATATTAATATTTTTCCATTGAGAATGAGTCGATTCATGTACGATTCCTGTGTCGGGGTCAACTAAGCCAGGGATTGCGATGCTTAGCCCAATGCTATCAGGATATTTTTCCTGCAGGTGTTTAGCTAGTTCAATAATTTGCTCAATCTGTGGCGCTAGCCGTTCGGAGGGAAATGATATTTCACCTTTTTTAATCACTTCGAGAAAAAAATCCATGATGAAATAGGTGCATTTTGTTTTGGTAAGGGACAGACCAATTGATATGTAGGATCTTGGTTCTATGGTGATTAACTTTCGCGGCCTGCCTGCACCTTGTTGTTCTTCTAACCCCACATCGAGTACTATGCCTTCTTTGACTAACTGATCAACGATTAAGGAAATTGTATTCTTGCTAACTCCTAAGGCTTTGACCAAGTCCATCCTCGAACAGGTTTTATGTTTTCGTAAATAAGAGAGTACACTCTTTTGATTGATCTCCCTTAATATAGCCGTCCCTTTTTGCTGCACCGATCTCACCCCGGCAAATAAAATTTCTAAATATATTGACAATTCAGGTAAAAAGTTAGCATTCTCTAAATTTATTAGTCATAAACTATGACTAATTATACGAAAAGCGAGGTGAACTTAAAACCTAAATTTCACACTGAAACTAAAAATATAAGAGGAGGGAAAGGGATGGGTTCATTAGATTGGGTCGTCATTATACTCTATTTACTTTTAATGGTTGGTATTGGTGCATGGTCTTTTAAGAAGATTAAGGGTTCCGATGATTACTTTGTCGCTGGAGGAAAGCTTCCTTGGTGGCTGTCAGGGGCATCACACCATGTATCAGGGTATAGTGGGGTCGTTTTTGCTGCCTATGCTGGTATTGCCTATTCTTTTGGATTTACAATTTATATGTGGTGGGCAGTCGCGATTACAATCAGTGTTGTGATTGGGGCTTATCTGATTGCTCCGAGATGGGCACGATTGAGAATGAAATTGAACATTGAATCACCACTTGAGTACTTATCCATTCGATATAATATGCCTACTCAACAAGTAATGGCCTGGAGCGGTGTCATTTTAAAGTTGTTCGATGTTGGGGCAAAATGGACTGCTATTGCCATTCTATTAAATGGATTTACGGGAATACCACTTGTTGCGGGGATCTTAATTTCTGGCGGGGTTTCCTTACTCTATATTACGATCGGGGGATTATGGGCGGATGTTTGGAATGATTTCGCTCAGTTTGTGGTTCAAATCATTGCCGGTCTTGTTATGTTCTTTATCGTCTTGTCTAAACTCGGCGGGTTTGGTGCAATCTTCACCATGTGGAGTGAACTTCCGGCCGGGAACGCAGATATCTTCCGTGAACCATATACTGCTGCATTCTTTATCGCATTCATTTTCATTACATTCTTCAGTTATAACGGAGGGACATGGAATCTTGCGCAGCGCTACATCGCATCTCCATCTGGTCCTGAAGCTAAGAAAGCTGCACTTTTCTCAGGCGTTTTATACTTGATTTGGCCGCTGATCATGTTTTTCCCTATGTGGGCATCACCAATTTTCTTTCCAAACTTAGAAGATCCAAACCAGGTTTACTCTATAATGACACAGGAATTCTTACCTGTAGGTTTAGTAGGCTTAGTTCTGGCAGGGCTGTTTGCTGCTACAATGTCTATGACTTCCGGGGATATTAATACAGTATCAGCTGTTATTACGAAGGATATTCTTCCAGCTATCTCAAGTAAAGTAAGGAATTTGGACAAAAAACAATCCCTTAAACTGGCACGAATTATTACGCTCATCTTTACTGGGTTAACTTTGATCTTAGGTATGAATGCAGATTACTTTGGGGGTGTCCTGGGCCTGATTATTTCTTGGTTCGCTGCATTAGTAGGGCCGGTCTCCATACCAATGTTACTTGGATTATTGCCTGCATTTAAACATAGTAATTCGTCTGCAGCAATTGGATCCATTATTGCAGGCTTAATCACCTTTATTGTATTCAAATATGGAATCACAGATGTTGCTCAGTCTATCAGTATCTCAGCACCACTGGCAGTCTCTCTGATTACCTTTATAGGCATGGGTTGGCTGAATAGAAACGAGCCTGTTCCAGAAGAGGTTGAGCAGCTTTTAGAGGCATTGAGTGATGAAACTTCCGAGTATACTGGAAAACCAATTAATTCTTAAATCTCAAGCTTACTCTGTCCGAATATATCTCGGTATATTCGGACAGTAAATTTAGATTAGGAGTTTAGCAGATGAGCAGAATGAATAAAAATTGCCTGGATTTTTACACGGAACATGTAGAGGGAGTGATCCTTCCTTTTTGGCATCGGGCTGTAGATACAAAATATGGAGGGATCTTTACCTGTTTTAGTAATAATGGAAATACGTTATTAAGCAGAGATAAATATACCTGGTCACAGGGAAGGTTTTTATGGCTATGGTCAAGACTGGCATCAATGGCCGGGAAAAATCAAATCGCTGGGAATCAGGAAGAGTATCTGTCCCAGGCAGACCAAACTGCTTCTTTTTTATTTGAGAATGTTTTTTTAGAAAACGGGAATTGTGCCTTTGTATTAGATGAGGAAGGAAAGATGAAAGAGTCTCATCCTGGACGGGGCTATGATACAAGTTTTTATGCAGATTGTTTTATCGTTTTAGGATTAACAGAGTATATTCGGGCATCTAAACGAACTACCTTCATATCGACGATCTTGAGCCTTTTTGACAGCATCATAGAACGGCTTGATAACGGGAAGATCCGCAGTGAGCCTTATCCTATTCCAGATGGGTACCGATCCCACTCTGTTTCCATGATTATGCTAAATGTGACCCAGGAGGTTGCAGAGGTTTTAGAAAGCTTTAACCATCCGCGCATGCAGGAGTTTGTTGATAAGAGTTTGTTTTATATGAATGATATTATCGATCATTTCATGATGGCTGATGGACGTATCATTGAGTTATTGCCCAACAATCCGTCCAGGAAGAGGGATACCTTATTAGCTCGGCATGTAAACCCGGGCCATGCCGTAGAATGTATGTGGTTTGTGATGAAGACAGCAGAACGAGCTGGGAATCTTGATGTAATCAATCGGGCTGTTCAAACAATTAAATGGGCCTTTGCTATCGGCTGGGATAAGGAATATGGCGGCTTGCTTCGGTTTGCGGATCACTTGGGCGGAGAGCCTAACGGAAGGCTGATTGATGATCCCTATGAAAAATTAATTCAAGATACCTGGGATACCAAGCTGTGGTGGCCTCATTCAGAAATACTATATGCGGCATTGTTGGGTTACTCGTTAACTCAGGATTCAGAATTGATCTCCATTTATGAGCAAATGGAGAAATATGTGTTTGACACTTTTCCAAACACAAATCTTGAAATAGGGGAATGGATCCAGATTCGAGCAAGAAATGGCGAGCCGATTAACAAAACGGTCGCCTTGCCGGTTAAGGATCCTTATCATATCCTGCGAAATTTATTGTTAATCATTGAACTTCTGCACGAGAAGCCTGCCTTATTGGGGCAGCTCAAATGAAAGCAATATTAAAATTAGGAACGGCAAAGGTTGAAATTACCCCACAGTTTCCGGTTGCTTTAGCGGGTTTTAAGGAACGGAAAGGCAGCTTTGAAGGGGTAGCTCATCCATTGCATCTCCGTGTTCTGTTTTTTCAATTAGAGGAAGCGGATCGCATATGCAGGAGCATTTTGATCAGTGCTGACTTAATTTGGTGGGATACCTCTCATGCTAAAAATCTCCGTAAAAGGATTGCTGACAGATGGGGCCTAGAAGAATCAGCCGTAATCCTGCATGCCACCCATACTCATTCGGGACCTCAAACAAGTAATCAATTCACACCATCGCTTGGGTGTCCAGTGGATGGATATCTTCAATTTCTAGAAGATCAATTGATGGCTGCCTTGGAGCAGGCATCTGTAAATATAGAACCGGTTACCATGGAACATGGAATCGGAAAGTGTGAGATTGGAATTCACCGGCGAAAACTTGTTAAAGGGAAGTGTGTGATGGCCCCTAATCCAGACGGCCCCACAGACCAGGAGGTACATGTTATTTGTTTTCGAACAGCCAAGGAAAGGTTCAAGGCTATTATCACACATTATGCCTGTCACCCGACGACAACGGCAGATAATTCTATATCCTCGGAGTATCCCGGTGTCGCAATGGACCTAGTTGAAAACCATTATGGGAAGGATAGTGTCGCACTTTTTTTACAAGGATGCAGCGGAGACATTCGGCCTGCATTAGTGAAAAATGGGTTATTTTATCGTGGAACAGATCTTGAGGTAAAGAAGCTTGGCAAGAAGCTTGCAGATGAGGTTTTATGGGTTGCAGGAAAAACGATGAGTCCTTTAAAGCCTGTTCTTAAAAACAGAAAGGTACAGACTTCGCTCTCTTTTAAAACCTTGCCGACACTAGCGGAACTAAGGGGAAAAGTGACAGAGCCAGATGTAATGGGGGAATGGAGCTCTCTTCTATTAGCACAGCCCGATCGAATAAACTTGGAAGTCCCTATAGAGTTTACCTACTTGCAAATTGCAAATTCACTTGCTTTCCTAGCCATAAACGCGGAAGTTGTTGTGGATTATGGCTTATGGATCAAAAAAACCTTTGCTGGAAAAGTCCTGCCTATTCCATATAGCAATGGCATGCTTGGCTATATTCCAACTGCAAAACAAACGGAAGAAGGCGGGTACGAAGCAGAGGAGTCTTTATACTACTTTGGTTTGCCAGCACCCTTTTCTGTAAGCATAGAAAAAGAGATTAAGAAATCAATCATTACTTTGGAGGGAGGGGAACATTTTTGATCGTACAGCCTATCAAAATGGAGAAAATTGACCAATTAAAGCTAGCGGTTTTTAAGGATCGGAAGGCCATGGGGAAAGCAGCGGGCATTGCGGCTGCAAAAAGAATAAGAGAGCTTTTAGCTAAACAGGAGAAAGTTCGAATCGTTTTTGCTTCTGCCCCGTCACAAAATGAATTTCTTGAACAGCTAAGGAAGGAAGCAGGAATTGAATGGTCCCGCATTACTGCGTTTCATATGGACGAATATATTGGATTACCGAAAGATTCCCCTCAATTGTTTAGCAGATATATCGATGAACATTTGTTTTCCTTTGTGAATCCTGGAGAAGTTCACTTTATCGATAGTTCCAATTCAATTTCAGACGAGTGCGTGAGATATACAAAGCTGATTTCGCAAGCTCCTATTGATATGGTTTGTCTGGGAATCGGAGAAAACGGACATATTGCCTTTAACGATCCACCTGTAGCTGACTTTTACGATCCAGAAGTGATTAAGCCTGTCGAGTTAGATGAAATGTGCCGCCAGCAACAGGTGAATGATGGGTGCTTTCCTGAAATTAATCAAGTACCAACACAGGCACTTACTCTAACAATTCCCGCCTTACTATCAGGAAGTTATCTTTATTGTATCGTACCAGGAAAAACCAAGTTTGAAGCAGTCCAGTCCACCTTGTACGACAGCATTTCTGCAGCGTGTCCAGCAAGTTATTTACGAAGGCATCCAAACTGTATGCTATTTGCAGATCAAGATGCCTATGGAGCACAAAGTTAATGAAGGAGTACATCGGATTACATTATCGAACAGAAAGCCCGGTTAGCATAAAAGTTGAAAATGGAATCATTGTTGAGCATAAGGTATTAACTGAAATGAAGGATACTCCACATGCTTTTATAGCACCTGGTTTGATCGACTTGCAAATAAACGGGTATGGGGGCATTGATTTTAATACCGTACCTATACGTGAAGAGAACATTATTCAAGTAACCAAAATGCTGTGGCAAGAGGGAATCACCACCTATTTTCCCACAGTAATTACAAACAGCGATGAAGCGATCGAGTCTGCATTAAGGACAATAGCAAATGTATGTGAAAAGAATCCTGAAGTGGATCGGTGTATCGCGGGCATTCATGTTGAAGGGCCGTTTATCTCCCCAGAGGATGGTCCAAGGGGAGCCCATCAAAAACAGTACGTGAAAGGTCCGGACTGGAAACTCTTTAAGAAATGGCAAAAAGCGGCAAGTGGAAGAACCAAAATTGTAACGCTTTCCCCTGAGTGGCCTGGTTCAATCGAATTTATACGTCAGTGTGTCAAAGAGAACGTAATTGTTTCAATTGGGCATACTTCAGCCACTCCAGAACAGATTCAATCGGCCGTAGCCGCAGGAGCTCGTATGTCCACGCATCTAGGGAACGGTGCCCATCTTATGCTGCCGAGGCATCCTAATTATCTATGGGAGCAATTAGCACATGATGATTTATGGGCTTGCCTTATTGCTGATGGCTTTCATTTACCGGACTCGGTCTTGAAGGTGTTTATACGAACGAAGCAGAATCATGCGATGTTAGTGAGTGATTCAGTTACCTATAGTGGTATGGAACCAGGTGAGTACACCTCCCATATCGGTGGAAAGGTGGTTTTAACCCCAGAAAGAAAGCTTCACATGGCGGAAAACCCCCAGCTTTTGGCAGGTTCAGTACAGCTGTTGAAATGGGGAATTGAGAATCTAGTTCATAAGAAACTGTGCTCATTTGAAGAGGCATGGGAGATGGCATCCATTCGTCCGGCCAAGTTTCTGCAGCTCCCGCAGCAAAAAGGGTTAGAGGTTGGAGCACCTGCAGACTTTATTCGCTTTTCAAAAGTTGAGAATCAAATTCGCATCCTTCAAACCATTAAAAATGGAAAATGTCTGTACAATTGTAATTTTAAAGGGGGAAGAGCGAGATGAGTTTTGTCATGACTCAATATTTAACAAAGATTGTTGATCATCTGCAAATGCTGCATGATGAAGAGGGGGACTCGATTAGAGCTGCGGCGCAAGCAATTGCCGACCATATTAAACAGGATAAAATTATATTTGCATACGGCCCTGGAGGACACTCGAATTTAGGCCCTCAAGAAATTTTTTTTCGGGCAGGGGGATTAATGCACATCAGTGCAATGTTGGATGAAGGCACTTTATTAAATAATGGGGCATTACGTTCAATGGCAATGGAGCGAACACCTGGCTATGGAAAATTAGTGGTTCAGGAATATGGGCTCCAAGCCGGCGATCTTCTACTCATTATAAATGCTTATGGTATGAACGCAGCTACTATCGATGCTGCATTGGAGGCAAAACGATTAGGAGTTAAGACCATTGGGGTTACCTCTGTACGGCATGCTTCTGCGACACCAGAAAATCATCCAGCCCGCCACCCTACTAAGAAAAATCTATACGAATTGGTTGATATCGTTGTAGATACTAAAGTCGAGGTAGGTGACGCAGTTGTAGAAATTGAAAACGTGAATCAAAAAGTCGCAGCGATGTCTACCTTTGCCAATGCCTATTGCTTAAATTCAATCGTTGCCGAGACAGTCGAAATCTTAGCCAAAGAAGGACTAACACCACCAATCTGGATGAGCGGAAACGCCCCAGGCGGAGACCAAGCCAATGCCAAATTCATAGAACAGTTCAAAGGACGGATTAAGAAGCTTTAAAAGGGTGCCTTAAAAGGGTGCCTGTCACTCCCCGATTAATCTTGTTCCACGGTTTTTTTAGAAGCAGGGACTGGTCCCTGCTTCTTTCGGGGTGGTGCCTGTCACTTCCCGCTTAATCTTGTTTCACAACAAGGTAACCTCTCCTTTGCTTGATCCGGTACTTCTGTTAAAATGGAAGCTAATAATGGTGAGAGTGTTGGGGGAATTGGGATGTTGACGATTAAGGAAATTGCTGAAATGGCAGGTGTGTCGAGAACGACGGTGTCGCGGGTTTTAAATGATTCGGGATATGTGAGTGATGAGGCACGGAAACGTGTTGTTAAGGTGATTGAAGAAACAGGCTATATTCCGAGCCAGCAGGCTAAATCCCTCCGAACGAAAAAGACAAAGGTAATTGGGGTCGTCATTCCCAAGCTGGGTACGGAGACATCCGGGCGCCTGGTAAATGGTATGAATGAAGTGTTTAGTAAATATGGCTATCAGATTCTCCTCACGAGCTCCAATTTGGAACCCCAAAAGGAAATCGAATATTTAAGACTGTTAAAAAGCAGGCAAGTGGATGGAATCATCCTTAGTGCGACGACAATAAGCGATGAACTAATTACCGAGATCCATCAGCTCAAAATGCCGTTTGTTGCAGTTGGCCAAAACATTCCCGGCGTTGCCAATGTTATCTATGATGATTTTAATGCATCAAAAGCCATGACAGGCCTTTTGATTGAACGTGGCCGCAAAAATATTGCTTTTATTGGTGTTCCTGAAAGTGATCAGGCTGTTGGAATTGAGCGAAAGCAGGGCTTTATTAAGCAGATGGAGAAGCACAACCTTCTGATCCGTCCAGAGTGGATGGCAATAGCTGATTTCAGTATAACTTCTGGCTATCATGCCATGTCCAAGATTATCGAGAATGCAGCAGGTTGGGTACCAGATGGCGTTTTCTGTGTGACAGACCGAATGGCAATTGGTGCCATGCAGTATTTAAAGGAAGCTGGCCATAGGGTTCCGGATGATATTTCTGTTGCAGGGATAGGAGCATCAGATATTTCGAAGTATTTCCAACCAGCACTCACGACAATGGATTATGAAAATGAAGTTGCCGGACAGGAGGCTGCACAGATTCTGCTAGCCCAAATTGAAAAAAGTGAAAATTTCCAGAAAACGATTACTTTAAATGGTAGACTGATTGAAAGAGATAGTATATAATCAGTTATGAAATCGATTTCATAACGAGATCATTCCTTAATTTTTTAAAAATCGCTCCAATAATTCATGGTATATGGGATTGTGTCTGCTAAATGTGGAATCGATTCCATAAAAACTAAGCATTGTGGAATCGATTTCACACAAACAATATCATTAGATTCTTCTAATATGAGGAGGGTTCAGCATTATGGCTGACAATAGGGAAATTGCAAAAGACATTATTGATGCAGTTGGCGGGCAGGACAACATTCAATCAGCTGCCCATTGTGCAACAAGATTAAGAATCATGGTTAAAGATAAGGAAAAAATAGACCAGGAACGTGTTGAAGAGATTGAAAAGGTTAAAGGCGCATTTTTCAACTCAGGTCAATTCCAGGTTATTCTTGGTACGGGGACAGTAAACAAGATTTATGAAGAAGTAAAAAAGCTTGGGGTAAACAGCTCAACGAAGGGCGAGCAAGCTGAAGAGGCAGCCAAAAGCGGAACACGCTTCCAGCGAGCGATCCGTACTTTCGGTGATGTGTTTGTGCCGATTATCCCAGCTCTTGTGGCAACTGGTTTATTTATGGGGCTTCGCGGACTTGTCATGCAGGAACAAATTCTGGCCTTTTTCGGAATGGCTCCAGAAGATGTTTCGGAAAACTTTCTACTATTTACCCAAATTCTAACGGACACGGCCTTTATCTTCCTGCCAGCTCTTGTGGCGTGGTCAACATTCCGCGTTTTTGGCGGCTCGCCGATCATCGGTCTTGTTCTCGGTCTGATGCTTGTTAGTCCGGCCTTGCCAAATGCATGGGGGGTTGCCGGAGGAGATGTTGAACCATTAATGTTCTTTGGCTTCATCCCGGTAATCGGCTATCAAGGTTCTGTGCTTCCTGCCTTTATTGCTGGTATCATTGGTGCCAAGCTTGAAAAACAAATCCGGAAGCGTGTACCAGACGCCTTTGATCTGATTGTCACTCCATTTTTAACATTGCTGGTTATGATTTTCCTTGCGCTGTTTGTTATCGGTCCAGTTTTCCACGCTATAGAAGGTATTATTTTAACAGGTACAATTGCCGTGCTAGAGTGGCCATTCGGAATTAGTGGTCTCCTGATCGGCGGCTTGAATCAAATTATTGTTGTTTCCGGTGTCCACCATGTATTTAATATGCTGGAGATTTCCTTGCTCGAGAGCCTTGGTTATAACCCATACAATGCGATCGTTACTTGTGCTGTTGCAGCCCAGGGAGGCGCGGCACTTGCAGTCGGACTAAAATCTAAATCAAAGAAGCTTAAAGCATTGGCACTTCCGTCTTCTCTGTCAGCTTTCTTAGGAATTACAGAACCTGCAATCTTTGGGGTAAACCTTCGCTATGGCAAACCATTTATCATGGGTCTTATTGGCGGCGGTGTTGGCGGTTTCTTCGCTTCCATCTTTGGGCTGAAGGCAACGGGAATGGCGATTACGGTTATTCCAGGAACTTTGCTTTATCTTAATGGTCAGATTCTGCTGTACTTGCTCGTAAACATTATCGCAATTGCCACAGCATTTGCCCTGACTTGGATGTTCGGATTCTCTGATAAAATGCTGAAAGACCAGCAGCAGAAATAATCGTTACTATTTTAAAAAATTGTTTGTGCATGAATTGTAAAAACAACGAAGGAAATAGCAACAAATTTTACGAAAACAGCCTTATTTTTAAAAGGAAAGAGGTAGAATTCCTTATGAAAAAAAGTGGACTGATCACTCTGGGAGAAGCATTAATTGACTTCATTCCTCTTGATAAAACGAATACATCCTACCAGAAAAGCCCAGGAGGTGCTCCGGCAAATGTCGCAGTCGGAGCTGCCCGGCTTGGGATGAAATCAACGTTTATTGGAAAGCTCGGAAACGATGTGCTGGGTGAATTTTTACGAACAACTTTAAAGGGCTTTGGGGTGGATGTATCGAGCATCCGTCTGACCAGTGATTACCGTACCGGCCTAGTGTTTGTGACACTCGCCTCTGATGGAGAGCGGAGCTTTAGCTTTTATATTGACCCAAGTGCAGACATGTTTTTAGATGAAACAGAAATTGAAGAGAACGTGTTTAAGGAGAATAAAGTTTTCCACTTTGGGACGATTTCACTACTGATGGATCCTGTGCGGTCTGCAACCAAAAAGGCGATTTCCTATGCTAAAAAGCACGGGATGATTGTGTCCTTCGATCCGAATGTCCGCTTAAGTCTTTGGAAGGATGAAGCCTTGCTAAAAGAAACCATTTTTAACATGCTTCCAGATGTGGATGTTTTAAAAATCTCGACCGAAGAGCTGGATTTTTTAACCGGATCTGAAGACACTGCGATCATAGATAACTGGATGACTAAGTATGGCCTTTCGCTCATATTTCTGACAAAAGGAGCGGAAGGTAGTACGGTTTTCACAAAATCAGGAGCCGTTGAGGTAAAAGCGCTAAAGGTAAATACGATTGACACAACAGGCGCAGGGGATGCTTTTGTTTCAGGGTTTTTGTATTGCCTGAATGAAAGGGAGCAGGATCTCTCCACGATTTCCGTTGAGGAAGCAGCCGAAATAGCTGCGTTCGCTTCCGTTTCGGGTGCTCTTGCTGCGGCGCAAAAAGGGGCAATGACGGCATTGCCAACTTTGCCTGAGGTGCAAAAAATGCTTTCAGAAGATGGGAGTCGATCATGAAACAACAAGAATTACTTCTGAGTGCGGCAGAAAAAGTGAAAAAAAATCAGCAAAATCTGTCTGAAGATCCAAACCGGCTGCAGTTTCACCTTATGCCGCCGGTCGGATTGCTGAATGATCCGAACGGTTTGATTCAATTTAATGGAACATACCATGTGTTCTATCAATGGAACCCATTTGAAACGGCCCATGGATCAAAATTTTGGGGTCATTATACCTCTGAGGACTTGGTCCATTGGCAGGAACAGCCTCCTGCCCTAACACCAAGTGAATGGTATGAGAAAAACGGGTGTTACTCGGGTAGTGCTGTAGAATCAGAGGGAAAGTTATTCTTATTTTACACAGGGAATGTTAAAAATGAGCAGAATGAACGGGAAACCTATCAATGCTTGGCTGTTTCAGATGATGGGATCCACTTCGAGAAAATGGGCCCAGTCATTCTGCTGCCGAAAGGATATACCGCCCATTTCCGTGACCCTAAGGTATGGAAAGATGACGGTCTCTGGTATATGGTTCTCGGTGCTCAAACGTTAAACGAAGAAGGCTGTGTCGTCCTTTATTCCTCACCTGATTTGAAAAACTGGGAATATAAAGGGCCGATTGCCGGGAGCGGGATGAACGGTTTGGAAGACTTCGGCTATATGTGGGAATGCCCTGATTTTTTCAGGCTAGGCAATAAAGATGTTCTGCTAGTTTCACCCCAAGGATTGGAACCGAAAGGGCATATGTATCACAATATATTTCAGTCTGGCTATTTTATCGGCAATTTGAAGCCGGAAACCCCAGTTTTTTCTCACGGTGATTTTGTTGAGCTGGACCGAGGCTTTGATTTTTACGCGCCGCAAACCTTCGAGGATCAACAAGGAAGAAGGATTATGTACGCCTGGATGGGGCTCACCGATGAAGATGAACCTTTTCAGCCGACGATTGAACACGGGTGGGTCCACGGATTGACACTTCCAAGAGAGCTTAAACTGAAGGGCGATAAGCTTTATCAGCAGCCTCTCCCGGAAATGAAGAAGCTGCGAAAAGCGAAAACGTTTGACCGTCAGTTAACCTTGGAAGACGAGAACTTTTCAGATCTGGGATTGGATGGAAAAGTCAGTGAGCTTAAAGTCACATTCAATGGCGGCAATGCCGAAGTTGTTGAATTGACCATTCGCGATCATGTTAAAATCCGTTTTAACAAATCAGAACAGCTTTTTACTCTTGAAAGAGAATCCTTCCAAAACGGAAAACTAGAAAAACGCTCATGCACACTATCAGCTTTAGAAAACATGCACATCTTCCTAGATACAAGCTCAGTCGAAATCTTTCTAAACGGCGGACAAGAAACATTCACCGCCCGATTCTTCACCCATCCCGAAAATGAAAACCTTCAGCTAAATATAAAAGGGCAGGCAGAGATGAGAGTAGAGAGATGGTGCCTGTCACTTCCCGAATAATCTTGTTTCACAGGCTGCAGCTAATCAAACGTTTGATTGAACAAGCCGAGGCTAAGGCGGAACCAGGTTTGAAAATTAATCAAACGTTTGATTAAATATTAGAAGGCCACCCCAGCTTTAAAAGAGCACAGGGTGGCTTTTTTAGTTCTTAATAGTTAATTTCTATTGCCAGTAGTTTTGAGTGCCATCTGGATATATATAAGTAACATCACTAGACAATCCCTACTGTCGTAAAAACATCTCAACCGATGTATCTCCATCTGTGTTGCCAATGTATATATTTTCTAGCCCATCAAGTTGAACAAGTTCCTTTAAGTAAGATACTATTGTAATATCTGAGAAGGATATATCCTTAAGATTGGAGAGCTGCTCGATCCCAGATAAGGAGAAAGACACATCATTTTCAATGTGAAGGCTCTGAATCTGATCTTTCTCGGGGCTATTTAATAAATTCTCTAATGTATCTTCTGGAAAAGTGATCACAGTAACCTCTGCTTGCTGGGCTGGTGCTTCACTTGATTCGTTTTCCTCAACTGTATCTGAGTGGTCTTCTTGTACAACGGTTGCTTCAGCAGCTTCGACTATTAGCCCTTTCGAAACCTTCAAGTACTGTCCGTCCATAACATTAATGTTATATCTCCCATCAAAGATCTTGTTATCAATAATTTTACTTCATCCAATTGGCCCGTCTATAACAGCAGCATAGCCGCTGCCGTAACTCTCAAGAACATAACTCCCTGCTGGCAGGTCTCTTCCTACTTTGTAATAGGGAATTATGGTGCCTGTCACTCCCCGAATAATCTTGTTTCACAATATCAAAGCTTTAAAAAATGTTCACACGTTGTTCAAGACCTTTTGAAGGGTTTTGTTGGAAGGAGTCGAACCGTTCTAAGTAGGCAGTAGAATGCCTTGTCTCCGCAACTCGAAGTCCCCCTTGAAAGAGCCCTTTCCTATCGTCTTGGTGTCCCAGATTAATGAAGAAATAAATAAATGAGGATGGAGGTTATTTTAATGAAAAAATGCCTAATAAGTTCTAGTTATGTATCCCAATCCCCTTTTTCAGGGAGGTGTTACTCTAAATGACGCGCTTGAGAAGAATATGGATTGAGGGCCACTTCTATCATATTGTTTGCCGGGGGAACAGGCGCGATCCTTTGTTTCGAGATTCAACTGACTTTAATGCGTTTCTTTATATACTCCAGCAGCTACATGAAAAGTACCCCTTCGATATGGCTTCCTACTGTTTAATGACGAACCATTATCACCTTCAGCTCCGATCCCTCCAAATTTCGCACTCCAAGTTCATGGCGCTTCTCAATAAACGATATGCAGACTATTACAATACCAAATATGATCTAACTGGGCATGTCTATGAAAAACGCTTTTTTGACAAAATCCTATTAGGAAGAGAAGGGATGATTGAAGTCAGCAGGTACATCCATTTGAACCCTGTAACAGCTGGTATCGTCCAGTATCCAGAACAATACCCATGGAGCAGCTATAGCCTATATAAATATCCCCTAATTCCAAATCAGCTGAGTTTCGTGAATATAGCCAGTGTACTAGACTATTATGAAGGGAATGAGGAGCAGAAGCGGAAGACCTATTGTGGTGCCTGTCACTCCTCGAACGGTGTCGAAAGTTGAACTAAGGTTATAGGTTTTTATTTCATTGGGAAGTGAATGAAGATGGGGAGTTAAGTCTTAAAACCAGACGGAAACTTAGGCGCGTGAGCTGTTGCTGGTAAGGCTATTAACGGGAGAACATGAAGTAAGAAGTAACCCGGGAGACCACTATAGAATAGGAATCTTCATTTATAGATTCATTACACCTCGAAAATAGTAGTGAGGATATACTTTGTTGCAATTCGACAAATATCGGGAAGTGACAGGCACCTATAGTAAAAAACCATCGTTCAAGTGAAAGAACTCGTGAAAGAACTTCCTTTTTAAAGCGATGGTTTTTTGTATTTTATAAAATTACAACTCATCCAGTTATTTCTTTATTTCGACTCCATTTAACCTCAAAGCAGCATGAAATATTTCCTCAACCGAAGGCATAGCCTCGCTATCCTGCCAGGACTCTGGTTCCCAAACTTTTGATTTTTTCAAAGCCCGGGGACAATGGATAAAACATTCTTCAACATCGACTCCAATACCAAGCGATGGCGGCCGATCCTTCAAACTCAATTTATTTAATACTTCTGGATTTTTAATAATCGTTGCTTTTCCATTTATCCGCAGTACCTCATTTAATCCTGGAATCAGAAAGATCAGACCTATTTGAGGGTTAGATAAAATATTCATAATCGAATCAAGCCGTCTATTCCCGGGCCGGTCTGGGATAACGAGTTGATGCTTGTTTAAAATGGCAACAGAACTTGGTTTATCGCCGCGCGGTGAAACATCACATTTTCCTTCAGCATTAGATGTAGCCAGAAACAAAAGAGGTGACATCTCTATAAAATTTTTACAATGATCATCGATAATCGGAATGGTCTTCTTAACGACAAACTCGTGTGGAACCCCAGCAATTTCTCTGAGTTCATCTTCTGAATTCACTGCTCCCTGTGAAAAGTCTATGACACTCATAAAAGTAACCTCTTTTCTTCCTGTTCTAGTGAGAATTACTATCAATGATATCATTATTTTACCTTTATAGATATATGATTTATGGTGTTAAGTGTCAGGCCCTGTCATGTCGATGCAAATTATACCTAGGGGCTCTGAGAAATCTAGGGGACCAATCAAGAGGAATAGCTTGAGTTGATAGTGAAATAACTCAAGCTTTCTTTCATCCAAATTTTGCTTCTGTTTCTACAAGTAATTTATCTTGTTCCTTTTGACTGTTAACGTACTCCTCTAAAACTAAACGGCCAGAGTCCAACAGTTTTTTGTTAAGTTCGTTATAGTTCAGTTCTAACAACAGCTCTAACTTTCCAAATGCCTTATAAACTTGAGAAAAATCATCTATCTTTTTGTTATGATACATATTATCGACCAGATCAATATACACTTGTACCGCTTCTTTGCTGGTTTTTTCAAATTTATCTGCTTTAATTTGTAGAAATTCACCCGAAAGTTGCTCGTTATCTAAAGAACGCTTTTCTGTTAAGTCGAGGTTATCATCCAGAATTTTCTTAAGAAAAAAGTGAAAAGTATCAATTTTATTCACTCTTTCAATACAGTTCAGTGCACAGCTGCAAAATTGAGAGATTTTAAAATGATATAAGTTCGAATAAAGCAAATATAAATCTTCAACATCTTTTAATACAGATACATATAGTTTATCAGCTATACGAGTGCTTTCTGTTAGATATACGATCAATTCATTTGGGATATTCAGCTTTTTTATCTCTTCTATTTCCATTAGTGGACTATTAACCACTCGCTACTCCTCCTTCATCTTTATGTTATTTAACTGCAGCTTCCATCTGTTTAGCTAACTGATAAACCTTTTCATACTTCACAAGTTGACTTTGATAGTTATTAATCTCCTTCTGATGTTCTTGAACCACTATTAGTTTTGATAATAGATCGGGCTTATCTTTGATGAGTTGATAGAAATTATTAAAGTTATTAATGTAAAGGTTTAAAAGGGTTTCATGTTCACGGACGCTAAAATCAGACATTTTTTCTGCAGTTGTGTCAGATTGATAGGGAAGTGTTTCGTTTAAGGAAAGTGCTGACTGGCTCTCTAGATAGATTTGATAATGATTTGAGAACGGTTCATTTTTAATCATTTTATACCAGCGTGATTTTGTAGAACCAAAATTCAGATTGTATTTTTCACTAACAGCACTAATCGCCTCAGTAATAATCCTTCCTTCCTTTAACCCAAACATTACTTCGCTAAAAAGTTGTTCATTACTAATTTGGCTATTCATCATTGTTCAACAAACTCCTTTTATATAAAATACTTATACTGATACGTCTAGTTGCAAATCTGTATTACCGGCGGTTACTATTATATGTATTCCATTTATACTTCATATCGGAAAGTTCTTCTTGTATTCTATGAATATATACTAATGAATACTTTTTAAAAATACAAGAAAAACTTGGTGTTTAAAGAGAGTAGGGGAGTTGTTTTTCTCGAAGTAATTATTTGTATTCTTTTATGTACGGATTAGTTTGCTAAGTGGTATTTGAATTGCAGTTAACTTTTCCGACTTAGAGGGCATTGTCTTTTTGTTTGTTTTGGGTGCTTTTATGGTAATCTAATAAAGAATGATCAAGTACGGAAAGGGTTGAGTTTGTGTTTGAATGGCGGAATATTTTTAAAGGGATGATGATTGGAGCAAGTGATGTTGTTCCTGGCGTTAGTGGAGGCACAATCGCCTTATTGGTTGGTATTTATGAAAGATTAATTGAGGCCATTAACGGGGTGCTAACGAAGGAATGGAAGAAGCATGTCATCTTTTTGGTTCCTGTAGGGATTGGAGTAGGATTGGCGATTTTAACGTTAAGCCATCTGTTGAGCTGGCTGCTAGAAGCATTCCCGCAGCCGACCTTTTTCTTTTTCCTCGGTCTCATCCTGGCAATTATCCCTGTGCTAATGGTCGAAGCTGATTATAAACAGACATTTGGCGGAATTCATTATTTGTTGCTGCTTATAGCGGCCATTGCTGTTGCAGCTACAGGATTGGTAGGGGATGAGCAGGCAGCGATTATGACCAATTTAGCGTGGAAAGATTATCTCTTTCTCTTTTTTGCCGGGTGGCTAGCAAGTTCAGCAATGATCCTCCCAGGTATTAGCGGTTCAATGGTGCTTTTATTACTAGGTGCTTATGTGACGGTTATCGATGCGATTAAGTCTTTTAATATGCCGATTATTATTATTGTTGGCTTAGGAATTGTGGTTGGCCTCTTATTAACAAGCAAGCTGATTCGATATCTGTTTAATCACTACCGGACAGCCACATACGCGGTTGTTACGGGCTTTGTCGTCGGTTCTATTTTTGTGGTTTACCCTGGGTGGCCCGCTGATGGACTGCTTATGGTTATTAGTATAATAGCTCTGGTCTGTGGTTATGCCGCGGCTTACTTGCTTGGAAAAGCCGAAAGAAATTAAAAGCGGTAAAGGAAGAGGTTCTTTTACAGTTGTAGGTAATGTAAGTAGCCTGAATATACAAAAAGGAAGGTGCGAGTTTACCAGGCACCTTCCTTTTTATTTTCTTTTTAGACTGCCTTTTTTGCTGCGATGCTTTGCGGTGACTCTTTACGTCAGTTTTGAAATTTAAAAGAAAAATACGTGTGCCATAACGACGATGATTGGCAGGGTGATGATTGTACGCTGGATAAAGATGATTGCCAGATCTAAGAGATTCAATGGAATTTTTGATTTGAGCAGCAAAATGCCTACTTCGGACATGTAGATCAGCTGTGTCAAAGAAACTGCAGCAATAACAAACCGTGTCAGCTCGCTTTCAATCGATGCGCCGACAACCGCCGGAAGGAACATGTCCGCAAATCCGACAAGCATTGCCGGAGCTGCTGCTTGTGCCTCTGGAAGCTGAAGCAACTGCAATACCGGAACGAGCGGATAGGCAAGATAGTCAAATACAGGAGTAAATTCGGCTAGAATAAGCGCGATTGTCCCAAGTGCCATAACAAGCGGGATTAACCCAAACCAGATATCAAGAACATTTTGGAATCCGCTTACAATTACTTTTTTAGCGCTTTTAACTTCACGAGCTTTTCCGACAGCCAGGTCATAGGCCCACTGTGAACGGGAAATGCCTTCAGGAACGTCTTCAGAGATCTGCTTCCCAACCGGCTCGTAATACGTTTCTTCCTTGCGTGATAGCGGCGGGATCCTAGGGCAGACAATTGCTGCAACCAAGCCTGCAACAACTACAGTCAAATAAAACGGAACAAATAAATGATCGAGGCCGATGAAGCTGATCACAACGAGGCTAAACGCTATAGAAGCTACAGAGAAATTTGTTGCGATAACTGCTGCTTCCCGCTTCGTATAATATCCTTCTTCGTATTGCTTCGTTGTGATCAGTACACCGACTGTTCCACTTCCCATCCACGATGCAATTGCATCAATGGACGAACGGCCAGGAAGTTTAAATAGAGGCCGCATGATCTTCCGGACTACTGTTCCTATGTATTCCATAAGTCCAAAATTAAGCAGCAGCGGCATCAATAGACCTGCAAATAAAAACCATGTTGTCAGTACCGGAACGAGCGAGTATAAAACAGTTCCGCCGGTAAAATCAGACCAGATAAATTCAGGCCCAAGCTGGTTTAATGTCATTATCGCAAAAATGGAGCCAATCAATCGCATGGCGATCCAGAATCCGGTTACATTAAATAAATCATTTAAAAACCTTGAGCTTGTTATCCAGGCCGGTTTCATAATGCTTCCTACAAGTGAGAGCACAACAGATAATAAAAGAACCGCTGTCATAAACTGAGGTAAGTAGGAGTTAAAGACAGCCTGGGCACTTTCTGCAAGAATGCCTACACCAATTGTCCACTTCCCGTCAAAAGGAACAGGTACCAAAAACAAAAACAATCCAAACAGCGAGGGAATAATAAACTTTAACTTATCTGCGAGTGAAAATGTTTCTCGCTGATGAGGAGCTTCCTCTTCAAATAGAATTTTCCTTTGAACTTCCAATAATCTTCATCCCTTTCTCGAAAATATTCTTAGTTGTTGATGGATAAACTCTTTCTATCTGGGTAGTTGCAAGTTCTGTGCCAAGTTTAATTTGTATTCTGCAATATTAGAATCTTTAGACTATACCGAACTAAGCCGTCCTGTTGTGGTCCTGAGTTTAGTCAAACTATTAATTTTTATATAGCTTCCATAATAAAAGACAGGTCCAAACTCTCCAGCTTATTCATTCTTGGATAAAATAATAGATTCACACCATACATAGTAGCATAAATAAACACTATTTATTTTTAAATAGTATTCATTTTTGGATAGGTGCCTGTCACTTCCCGATTAATCTTGTTTCACAGGAAGGGGGCAGGCTCTTATCCGTATAAGTGCCCTCTCTTTTATTAAAAAAGTGGTTCTGTTAAACTTTTCTGGTGAAGGTGCATAGTCAAAATGCTGTTAGTTATATAAAAAAAGAGTAGGCTTGAAGCTCCTACTCTTAGCAATACCTTACTCGTCCTCGTTATCCTCATCATCATCTTCTTGGTCTTGATCCTCACGCTCTTTTTCAGCACGTTCTTTAGCTTCTTCACGTTTCTTTTCTTCTTGTTTCTTTGCAGCTTCGCGTTCTTGTTCAGCGCGTTTCTTTGCTTCTTCACGTTTCTTTTCTTCTAACTTCTTTGCAACTTCCCGATCTTGTTCAGCACGCTTTTTGGCTTCTTCAAGCTGCTTTTCTTCAGCTTTTTTAGCTTCCTCAACTTGCTTCGCTGCTTCTTTACGTTTGAGCTGTTCGGCCTTCTTAGACGCTTCTTCTTGTTTGTTTACAGCCTCACGCTGTTGTTCTTCAGCCTTTTTGCTGGCGTCTTCGTCGTCACGGTCAGAATCATCTTCGCCTTCGTCACCTTCAACATCGGACTCATCAACTTTCTCTTCGTCTTTATCATCATTTGCTTCAAGTGCATCTTCTAAAGCTTCGTCAGCCTCTTCATCGATTTCTTCAATAAGCTCTTCTTTTTCCTCAGCTAACTCTTCATTCAGTTCAGCCAGCTCTTCATTATATTCTTCTTCATTTATCTTGCCTGATGCTAGCTTTGCATCAAGTTCAGCCTGTTTCTCATTTGCCTTTTGCTCTTTTTCCTCTAGCTTAGCTAGCTTTTTGTTAACCTTTTCTTCGAATCTTTCTTGTGCTTTAACAATATTTTTAGCTAAAGCCTCTTTAGCTTGTGGGTTTTCTACCATTTCCAGAGCAGCTTGCAAGGATAATAGGTTTGCAGCTAATTTTGCTTCTAGCGTTGCACGAATGGAATCAACTGGAGCTTGGTCTTGTGAAGTGTCACCGTCAGTAGGGAGACCCTTATCATCATCCTCAACTGCCGGTTCTTCATCAGTATTTCCCTCTTCTTGATCTGATGCCGTGTATTTTGCTAACGCAAGTTCTTGTTGTTCAATGGCTTTTTGAAGAACTTCACTTGCTAATTCTACTTCACCTTGAGCAAACAATGCCTCAGCTTCCTTGATACGTTCTTCAGCAAACGAAGCAAGCAATTGAGCTTCTTTTTCTCCGTCAAATGTTAAGGCAAGCTGAACATTTTCCATTAGTTTTTTCGCGAAATAAAATAAGTCACCAGGCAGTAAAGAGGTTGAATCATCTTGAACCTCCGAATCTACATCTGCAGCTTCTTCTTCGGCTTCTGGGATCTCAGCAGAACCATCTTCCGGAGAAGTTTCGGTTTGATCTGAGGACTCTACCGCTGAATCATCACCATTAACTATGTCGTCTGATTGAGCTGTTTCTTCGACCTGGGAATCCGTTGGTGTCTCATTTTCATCTGCAAAAGCATGGCTTCCAGTAGAAAAAGTAAAAACCGAAGCAACGACACCTGTAGCTAGAACATTACGAATCTTTTTGATTGTAGCCAGTTTCTTTTCCATAAAAAAACCCTCCCTAATACTTTTTCGTAGTAAAGGAAGAATCTTGAGTCAACTCTAATAAACTTGAGTCTTTTCTCGATTCTTCATTTGGTAGTCCAGCCACCAATAGTGAATTCACCGTAGGTCTGTGACTTTGCGTCTCTATCTTTCAATAGATTTGCCTTTTTCAAATGAGGAACGATCTTAAAACTCAATTCCCGTCCATCATTCGCTAAAATAAATATACACTAAATTTAATAGAAAAAATAGGATTAAATTATTATTTGTCGAAAATTCAAAAAACTTAGGTTGGTGCCTGTCACTTCCCGATTAATCTTGTTTCACAGGCAGGGGGCAGACAAAATTAAAAGACCTGCTATGAGGGATTGATAGCGGGTCTTTAGGATTGGTTGTTTGGATAAAGTGGAGATTTTTATTCTTGCCGTTAAGCTTTCAAGTTAAGTCTTTCAATCACAATCTCATTTAACTTTAGGGAAACTGGATTTGCTATTGTATCTCCTACAGGGCATGTATTTTCTATAAACTCAATGAACTTTGAAACCTGTTCTCTAGAGGCATCTGTTGCGATGTGAATGTTGTACCGAATTTCTGAGTAACCTCTTCGCACGTCTGAAATGTTCATAAAACCGTCCGTGTCTAAGTCTCCTTCAACTTCAACCCACAGATCATCAAACTGGATATCAAATTTCTTGGCATACACTCGAGCGACAATCGCTTGGCAGGCTCCTAAAGCAGCTAGAACAGCCTCTACCGGGTTCATCCCTGTATCTGTTCCTCCTAAGCTTTGCGGCTCATCAATGATGAATTCGAAATTTCTGGATCGGGCTATTACCTGTACACCTTCCTGCAAATGTGCAGACGCTTTAAATGTAGTTTTTGGCACATTCAAAACTCCTTTCTCATTCTCATTTGATGACAGTCTGGAAGTTTATCTTATTCTGCATATTACAGTACAATTATGTGAGAGTCTGTAGATGATTTGTGAAGGAGTAAACTATAAAAGAGATGCTCCGAGGGATCTAAAGAGTTAATTTGACTGGCAGAAAACCACCCCGAATGAGGTGGTTCTCCATAAACGGTATACTGTGTGGGATAACTTGCTCAATTTTCATAAATGTTTTAAAAAGTGTAATTTTTAATGTAAGTCTATCTCGGAAGTATTGCAAAGCTAGTTCCTTCCGGGAATGATCCTGCAGCAACTGCGCTCGACTAAAAAATAACATAAAACTTAAAATGCTCATTCAATTTGACTCGCATCCCCCCGAAATCCTTCTCTAAAAAACCTTTATAGAAGGCTGGATAAAGTCTTGCAATGATATTTTATGAATGATTCCCACTTTAATCTACAATGTTTGACAATATCTACAAAAGGTTCATATTAATATAGCGATATAGGTAAATTTACCTATTTGCTATTGACTTTTGAGAAGCAGGCACAGTAGGAACAGAGAAATATTTTGCGTAAAAAAGGAACAATTCTACTTTTGTAATGAAATAATGGTGTGTAAACCTGTAATGAGGAATTTTAGACTGATTTTGTTAAGTGCCTACGTTCTTTTTACGAAAAAGGAGCGTATAGCATGCTCAAACGACGGTTTGTGAACTTCGATTTAACTTTTATGAATCATTAAAAAGGATTTATGAATCAGTTAAATTGTTTTATGATTCATAGAAAGAGTTTTTTGCGTCACAAAATCTGGTTTATTGCCATACCTGTGTCCAAGTAGTGACAATCTCATTATCGTGATAATAACCTTGTTTATTTAAAAAACAAACATTATTAATAACTATTGCTACAGTGGTAAGATGTTAGTAATCGATTACTAACTGTATGGGGGAAAGCATATGATTGGCGTTAAATCCGTAACAATAGATGGTGAGAGTGTCTATGTATTTAATAGTGCAATCTATATATTTGACTCAACATCTGGAAGCAGTTTAGTGCTAGATATCATCGTGAGTGAGATTACTTTTAAAAAATATAAAGATAGGGAAAGCCTTATCGTAGAAATAGAAATGGATGATGGCAGGTTAATCAGTTCGTTTATGTATCTGAAAACCTTGCCGGGGGAGCTGCCTCAGCTTAATTTATTTTGTGATCTTGATGACACAGAGGATTACGAAGATTTTCACAGGGTGAACGAAAATGATTCAGTTTTTCCAAATGTGGAAGAGGGCATTACGCTGGCGGATATAAGAAAAGTTGAAATGCCAAATGAAAAAGTCACTTTAAAATTGAACTTGCCGATTGACCAGGCAGAATGGCTCAAAAAACAAAAGGCCAAAGATCTAAATGCTATTTTTAAAGAGCTATTATATGAATATATAAGAAAACAATGAAGCAAAGAAATGTTTGGTACACCTAGGTCTGTAACTTTTAAAGGCTTTTCCGCGACTAATAGGGTGAAGATAAAATTTTAACGAAATCACCAGGAGGTGGTTAGGCGATGAAAAAAATATTGATGATCTTACTGCTGGGGATTTTGATGGCAGGCTGCGGAACGGGAAACAAGGTGCCAGTTAGCGATTCCGAAGATGCAGCAAATGGCGGCGGTGAAGGGATTGTGGCAGGAGAAATGGCTGCAAGTCTGACAGAGCAAAGCCCGCTTATATTCCAGTATGAAGTGAAAAATCAAACGGAAGAAGAAGTGACACTTGAATTTACGAGTTCGCAGCGGTTTGACTATTCGGTCGAAACAAAAGACGGAGAAGAGCTCTTTCTGTTTTCAAGCGTAGCTTCCTTTTTACAGGCTTTAGGAGAAGAAACAGTAAAGCAGGGCGAGGCATTGACGTATGACATTAATCTTCACGAATTGAACCTTGAAAAAGGCGAATACGTTCTCTCAGCTTGGATGACTCCAAAAGAAGGCCCGCAATACAAAGTGTCAAAAGAGTTCTCTGTGGAATAAGCATCAGTTTCGAGACTAGGACATTGAAACATACAGTTTGGCGGAGGAATTTTGTATGAAAGTAAAAGATCTTAAGGGAATCCTGGAAACACTTGAACCTGACGCCGATATCCGTGTGTCAATTCTTAAGAACGGGTTGAGGTCATTCGGTGATACAAAGAGAATTGAATCGGTTGACCCGATCGTCGACCAGGATACAGGTGAGTTTTGGTATACTCTTCGGGTGTCCATTTCCGAGGATGAAGCAGAGTTTATTAAGAAAAAGTAAATTACTCCCTATCGAATTCGGATAGGGAGTTTTTTTATGGTTGCCTATTTTCATCCAGCTCCAGCGCCCAGCGACTCGTGTACTTCGCCCACCTCCTTTTGATAAGTCAACATCGAATCGCTTCGGCTCTTCGTGTTTCCTTTATCTCAAGTCGGTGTGCTCCAGTCCATACGCTTGCGCTTTTATTCTATTCGGTTAATGTTGGGGCTGCTCTATGTTGAGTTGCTTGTTCATAAGCGTATGCCATTCCGATTAGTTCGGCTTCACTCCACATTTTCCCGAAAAAGGCTAAGGCGAATGGTGATCCGGTTTCATAAAAGCCTGCAGGAACAGTGATAAGGGGCAAACCGCTGATATTGATTTCAGATATTGTAGTTGTTTGGATATTTTCCACTTTAAGTGGAGGTATCGGTTTAGACATTTGCGGATAGACAAAACCGTCTAAATCATGGTCCTCCATAACCTGATTGACGATACGCTGCAATTCAGCTTTTACCTCATTAAATTGGTGCAAATCCGGCATTATGGACGGATCTGCCGCTGCTGTTTCGGGATTCAAGAGGTCAAAGACGAAACCTAGAGGGCCTTTTTTCGTCCAAGGTACTTCGCCTGCCCGCTGGAATACAGCTTCAATGGAAAGATCCGAGTTTATATTTTTAAAGTATTTTTCTAGATCGTAAAAAAAGGACTCTATTCCTAAAAACCCATGTACCGGCTTCATATATTCAGCTAGGCCTGAACCGGCAAACGGATCGGTGATCACCTCTGCTCCCAGGTTTTTCATTTCTTCAATGGCGAGAGCATACAGTTCTTGTGTTTCCTCTGAAAGCTCCTCTGTCCGCCAGCCGGGTCCGTACAACCCTAGTCGTTTTCCTTTTAGAAAATCTTCATTGAGGAAGGCTGGGTATCTTTTTTCAGGGATTTTACCGATTGCAGCTTCTGATTTTGGATCATCCTCCGAGTAGCCAGCCATCACGTCAAGCATAATCGCCGCATCCCGAACCGTGCGCGCATGTGGTCCTAAAACGTCTCGGGTACTTCCTGCAAGTGGTGTTACTCCATTCGAAGGAATTAATCCAAAAGATGGTTTAATCCCAACTAATGATTGAGCTGCTGCTGGAACCTGGATGCTGCCGGCCGTTTCCTCAGCGACACCAAGAACGGCGAAGTTCCCTGATACAGCCGTAGCCGTGCCACTGCTGCTTCCGCCTGGTGAAAGCAATCGATTTACTGCGCTATAAGTCGGGCCATCCCAGCTAGTGTTTGCATTAAAGGCAAAACTGAAGGCAGGAATATTCGTTTTTCCAAGAATAATTGCACCAGCTTCTTTCAACCTCGTGACAATCGTTGCATCCTTTGTTGGTATCAATTCAATGCCGCCAGCTGTTTTACTGAGCGGAGCCCAGCCGAATGTGGAAGGGAATCCTGCGACATCCACCGCTTCCTTGATGACAATTGGAATACCTGCAAGAAGTCCAAGTTCCTGACCTTCTGCACGCAAGCGGTCAATTTTCTTCGCATCATCCACCGCATCAGGGTTCATAAAGGTAAAGGCATTATAAGCAGCTTCGTACTGTTCGATATGGTTTAGGAAAGATTGTACGACCTCTTGCACTGTAAATTCGCCTTGCTCGTACCCAGCTCTAAGTTCATCCACTGTCACTTCCTCATACCGAAACCGCTCATTTACTAGTTTGCTATCTTCCATTAATAGAACCCTCCTCTAGTTTACTGCTTTTATTTTATAATGGATTTTTCATTTTCACAGTACAATTGCAAAAATTAGGCTTGAGTTGAAGACATAAATACCACTCGGAGTGATTTCTTTGGGAATATAAGGGGAAACATGCTTTTATTATTATGACTTTGAACATTTTTACAGATAACTCTAATAGGCATTTTTTTGGGGGCATATCCATTCTTGGAGCAGGCTGGGAAGGCTTTTTGGACATATCTAATAATTTAAGTTTATCGAGTAATATTTTCATTTATCGAAAGACATGTAACTAAGTTGGGGGTTACTTTAATAGCCTCCCCATACCTATTACTTGGAAGTGGATAAGGGACCAGGCACTAAGTCCTGCTTATTAGTAGTTTATTAGATAACTGTTGACAAAATGGACAGGCATATTCTAATATTTAGAATATACTAACTGTTAACAGTAAACAGTAAACTGAAAACAGTTAGTAGCAAATGGATTATTACATACTAAAGGGGGAAGAAAAAATGAAAAAAGGATTCGGCATAATCTTGGTTTTGTCTATGCTTTGGGCTTTGGCAGCATGCTCAAGTGAAGGTTCATCTTCTGAAGGAAATGAAAGCGCTTCAAAGGAAGACGGGAAAGTTTATGAGTTACAGCTAGGCCATACAGGAGCACCTGACCATCATTACCAAACAATTAGTGAGAAATTTGCTAAGGAAGTAGAAGAAAAGACAGACGGAAAAGTTAAAATCTCGATTTTCCCATCTGACCAGCTTGGAAATCAGATGGAGTCCGTTGAAGGAGTAATGGCGGGAACACAAGACATGGTGTTAACGAGTGACACAGTATTATCCAACTGGGTTCCTGATATGGGGATTTTAAACCTGCCATTTATTTTTCAAGATTCAGACCATGTGAGAACAGCACTTGATGGAGAAGTGGGAGAAGACTTAGCCAGTCTAGTAGAGCCTCACGGTGCGAAAGTAATTGGCTGGTGGGAAAATGGGTTCCGTCATGTGACGAACTCCAAGAAAGAAATCAAAACACCAGAAGATTTAGATGGGCTTAAAATCCGCGTTCCTGAAGGAGAAGTGTTCATCAAGAGTTTCAAAACACTTGGCGCATCTCCAACACCAATTTCATTTGGGGAATTATATTCGGCCCTGCAGCTTGGTACTGTCGATGCCCAGGAGAACCCTCCTGCCCACATTTTGACGCAAAAGTTCTATGAAGTTCAAGACTATGTGTCTAGAACAGGTCATATTCACTTGTCTTCGCCGCTTTTAATCAACCAAGCAAAGCTTGAAAGCCTGCCGGAAGAATACCAAACTGCTATTTTAGAAACTGCAAAAGAAATGGGTACTGAACATACGAACCTTGTTAATGAACTTGAAGAAACACAGTGGAAAGAAGTAGAAGAAAAAGGCATGAAAATCACTGATGTGGATAAAGCGCCATTCCAAGAAGCCGTTAAGCCTGTTTACGATCATTATAAAGAAACACTAAACGCTGACATCATTGAAAAAATTCAAGGCCTTTAATTTAAGAAGAAGGGGGGAAGGTGTAAGGCCTTCTCCCCCTTTAAATGAGGAGGGGAAAATATGAAGCTTTTAAATCAAGTCAACCGCTGGGTCCATAACCTTTCCGGGGTCCTCCTTGGGGTAATGACCTCCCTTGTGATTGCCCAGGTCTTTTTTCGTTATGTTTTATCTAAACCCTTAATAGGGTCTGAAGAGCTTGCCCGATTTGCGATGGTGTGGCTGGTGATGATTGGGGCAACCGTTGTTCTTCGAAACAGGTCCCATATCGCTGTTGAGTTTTTTGTTGAGCTGTGTCCCAAAGCCGTGCAGAAGGCTGCTCGCATTCTTACATATTTATTAATTCTCGTATTTTCCTGGATTTTGTTAACTGAAGGAATCCATTTGACTGAAAGCAGCATGAACCATTTGGCCCCAGCAACACAGATACCGAATGGCTATATCACGCTGTCGATACCGATTGCAGGCTTTATTAGCATCCTTTATATGCTAGAAGCTATCGTTTTAGAATTTAAAGGAAAAGACCCAACTTCAAATGAAGAGGCGGTGGAAAAATGATTTCCATATTGTTTATTGCCTTTTTTGTACTCCTTTTAATCGGTGTTCCGATCGCGATTGCCCTTGCTCTTGGTTCGGTTTCCGCCTTTGTCTTTAGTGGCAGCCAAATTCCGCTTTTAATTGTGGTGCAAAAGATGTTTTCTGGGGTAAACTCGTTTCCAATTATGGCAATCCCTCTATTCTTGCTAGCGGGTAACATTATGGCTGAAGCGAAAATTTCAAATAAACTCGTCGGTCTTGCTTTAATTATGGTTGGACGCTACCGCGGGGGGCTTGCTCAAGTGTCGACGGGGGCATCGGCTTTCTTTGGAGCTATCTCTGGTTCGGCTCCTGCAACAACGGCCGCTATTGGATCGATTATGATTCCATCCATGACAGAAAAAGGCTATAACAAAGGCTTCTCGGCAGCAGTCGTCGCTTCTTCCGGAGTGCTTGGACTGATTATTCCGCCAAGTTTAACAATGGTGTTATACGGAGTAACAGCCGGAGTCTCAATTGGTGATTTGTTTATGGCTGGTATTGTGCCAGGTCTTCTGCTCGCTTTAGGAATTATGACAATTACCTATTTGCGCGCAAGAAAAGACAATCTTCCAAAAGAAGAACCAATTCCATGGAGCGAGAAGAAGAAGGTAATCGCAAGCAGCTTGATTGCACTTTTGATGCCGGTCATCATTTTAGGCGGCATATACTCTGGGGCATTTACTCCGACCGAATCAGCAGCAGTTGCTAGCTTATATGGTTTAGTGGTCGGCTTTTTTATCTATCGGAACCTAACTATCAGAAAGCTATTTAATATTTTGAAAACAACCGCTGAGAACACAGCGATGATTATGTTCCTAATTGCAACCGCCCATATTTTTGGGTACGTCATTGCTCGTGAACAGGTACCGGGGAAACTCGCGGAGATGATGATGAGCATCACAGACAACAAAATTTTTATCATGTTTATTCTCCTGGCGATGCTTATGCTTCTTGGCACATTCTTAGATAATGTTGCTGCAATTGTCTTGATCGTTCCTACATTGGTAGGGGTCTTGCAGACTGCTCAAATTGATCCGCTTTATTTTGGAGTATTTATGGTCATTGCGCTTGCGGTTGGTCAAATTACACCTCCGGTTGGATTGAATTTGTTTGTCGCGAGTAACATCGCCAATATTCGATTTGAACAAGTCGTTAAGTACACCATTCCGTATATTATCATGTACATCATTGCCTTGATTATCTTTATATTTGTTCCGCAGCTATTAACGTTCTTTGTCTAAGGAGGGAAAAACTTGAAAAACATTTCGCTTTTAACCACGGGGGGAACGATTGCAAGCCGATTTAACCCCGAGACCGGTCTTTTAACATCAGGTATGCTGACAGGTGAGGAATTAAAATCGATGTGCGAACTTCCAGATGATATCAATGTTACGGTCCGGTCGGTCTTTCAAATTCCAAGCAATCAAATGAATGAGAACACGCTTTGGGCGTTAAAAGAGGCCATTGAAACGGAACTGGCACAAGAGGAAGTTGACGGGGTTGTGGTCACACATGGAACCGACACCCTTGAAGAGACCGCTTATTTTTTGGATTTAACGATTAATGATTCACGCCCGGTAATTATCACGGGCTCTCAAAGGGGCCCCAATGTGATGGGGACGGACGCCTTTGTTAACATCAAGCAGTCGGTCTTAGCGGCTGCAAGTGAAAAAACAAGGGATGCAGGGGTTATCGTTGTCTTTAATGAACGAATTTTCACGGCTCGCTACGTAAAAAAAATCCATGCATCGAATATCGCAGGTTTCTATTCAGATGGCTACGGCTACATCGGGACAGTGGATCAGGAAACGGTGAAAGTGTATCAAAAGCCGGCCGAAAGAGAATACTTCCCAATTTCCTCCCCGGTTGAACGGGTGGACATTATTCCTTCTTATTTAGGAAGCGATGGCGTATTTATTCAAGCTTCCCGAAAAAAAGGGGCAAAAGGCATAGTGTTAGAAGGATCTGGCCGTGGACATATATCCCCTCTTGCTATGGAAGAAATTGAAAAAGCGGTTGAAGAAGGAATCATGGTTCTCATTACAACAAGGGCGTATGAAGGAGATGTGCGCCATGTGTATGATTTCCCCGGAAGTGTTTTTGATCTAACTAACCGTGGTGTGCTGAGCGGCAGTGACTATGACAGCAAAAAGGCCAGAATCAAGCTGGCAGTCTTGCTTCGTGCGGGTTGTAGCAAGGAAGAGATCCAGAGCCACTTTGCTTAATTGAAAGGAGGAGAAAATATGACATCTTTATTGAAGGGCCTGCGGGTATTGGAACTTGGAACCCTCATAGCCGGCCCGTTTGCCGGAAGGATATTCGCTGATTTTGGGGCAGACGTTATTAAAGTCGAATCGCCGGCAACGGGAGACCCAATTCGTAAATGGCGAAAGATGCATGGTGATACCTCGCTTTGGTGGTATGTGCAGGCCAGGAATAAAAAAAGCATTACACTTGACTTAAAGCAAGAAGAAGGAAAAGAGATTATAAAAGACCTCATCAAAGAGACCGATATAATGATTGAAAACTTCAGACCTGGTAAACTTGAAGAGTGGGGAATTGGCTATGAAACTCTAAAAGAAATTAATCCTCGCCTGATTATGGTCCGTATTTCGGGATACGGGCAGGACGGGCCTTATAATAAAAAACCAGGATTTGGAAGTATTGGAGAAGCGATGGGGGGAATCCGCTACTTAACAGGTTACCCTGACCGGCCGCCAACAAGAGTAGGGATCTCTCTTGGCGATTCCGTTTCTTCTCTTTACGCCGTGATGAGTGCCATGATGGCGGTTTATCATCGTGACGTGCTTGGAACTAATAAAGGACAGTTTATTGACCTTGCGCTTTATGAGGCAATTTTTAGCCTGATGGAAAGCATGGTTCCGGAGTATGATCAATTCCAGCATATACGTGAAAGAACAGGAAGCACCCTTCCAGGGATCGTTCCGTCTAATACATATCTCTGCCAGGATGGGAAATATATCGTGATTGGCGGAAATGGGGATAGCATTTTCAAGCGGCTGATGAAAGCGGTCGGCCGGAATGATATGGCGGAATCTCCGCTTTATGCGACCAATGATCTTCGAGCGGGAAAAAGCGAAGAGCTGGATGAAGCTATTGAAGAATGGACGAAAACGAAAACGCTAAAGGAAGCACTGGAAGTCCTGGACTCCTTTGATGTCCCGTCCGGTGCTATTTACAGCATTGAAGACATGTTCCAAGATGTTCATTACCAGGCGCGCGAGATGATTCAAAGTGTTCCGGTTGAAGACCTTGGAAAACTAAAGATGCCGGGGATTGTGCCGAAATTCAGTGAATCCCCAGGCGATATAAAGTGGGCCGGACCAAAACTTGGCGAGCACAACGAAGAAGTGTTTGGGAATGTTTTAGGCTACTCGGCTGAAAAAATTCAACAGCTGAAGGCTAAAGGAATTCTATAAAGGCCAGAAAGGACGGCGTAAAGGGATGAAAGCCATCATTCAAAAACCAAAACCGTTATATGAACAAGTATATGAAATGATCCGCGAATCGATTCTAAATGGAGATACCTTGTTAGAAGAGCGTATTAATGAGGTACACATCGCCGACCAGCTCAACGTAAGTAGAGGTCCGGTCCGAGAATCGATTCGGATGCTGGAGCAGGAGGGACTTCTCGTCCGGGGAGAACGGAATCAACTCTTTGTTTATAAGCCAACAGTTTCGGATTTGATCGATATTTATGAATGCCGTGAAATGCTTGAATCCCTTGCAGCCCGTCTGGCAGCAGAATTAATGACAGAAAAAGAAAAAGAAGCTTTCTCGGAAGTGGTCGAAAGGATGAAACAGCTTATCACAAGCGATGAAGTAAACTTGGAAGCGATCATCAAGGCTAACTCCGATTTTCATGATTTTATTGTAGAAAAAAGCAGAAACCTCCGCCTGAAGGCACAATTGAGGCAGCTTCGTTCACTAACGCACTTCTACCGTTCCTATAACGTAGTAAGAGGAGAACGGTTAAGTCAAATGCTGGAGGATCATCTTGGGATATATGAAGCGATTCTCGCGGGGGAATCGAAAAAAGCGTCCGCTTTGATGAGTGAACACATCCAGTGTGACCTAGCACATCTAAAGACAGTATTTGGAGAGGAGTAACAAAATGAAGAAAAAAACAATAGCAGTAATCCCTGGAGATGGGATTGGAAGAGAAGTCATGCCAGAAGCCCTTCGGGTATTAGATGCTGTAGCGGAACTTCATGGAGGACTGAAATTTGACTACACGGAATTTCCTTGGAGTTGTGAGTATTACCTTGAAAAAGGCGAGATGATGCCAAAGGACGGTCTTGATGCATTATCACAGTCTGATGCGGTTTTCCTTGGTGCCGTCGGGAATCCCAAACTCGTTCCGGACCACATTTCTCTGTGGGGACTTTTGTTAACGATTCGGCGCGGTTTTGAACAAGTTATTAATGTCAGGCCCGCCAAACAAATGAAAGGCATCGACTCGCCTCTTGCTAACCCGCGTGACTTTGATCTTATCGTTGTTCGTGAAAACAGCGAAGGGGAATACAGTGAAGTGGGCGGACGTATGCATAGCGGGGATGACGAGATTGCGATTCAAAATAACGTTTTTACCAAAAAGGGAACCAAACGGGCGATGGAATATGCCTTTGAACTTTCTAGAAAGCGGAATTCCTTTCTCACCAGCGCGACTAAATCAAATGGAATCGTTCATTCTATGCCTTTTTGGGATGAAGTGTTTCAAGAAACAGCTCTTCAGTACCCGGATGTCAAAACGGACAGCCAGCACATCGATGCTCTTGCCTCTTTCTTTGTTACTAAACCTCATACATTTGATGTAATTGTCGCAAGTAATCTATTTGGCGACATTTTAACCGATGTTGGGGCCGGGATTATGGGAAGCATCGGGATTGCGCCTGCCGCGAACATTAATATAAACGGCAAATACCCATCAATGTTTGAGCCAGTTCACGGTTCAGCACCGGATATTGAAGGGAAAGGAATCGCGAACCCAATCGGGCAAATTTGGACTGGAAAAATGATGCTTGACCACTTTGGGGAAGATGAAATCGCACAAGTTATGCTGGATGCGGTTGAAGATGTATTGCAAGAAGGTATCAAAACTGGGGATATTGGCGGCAAAGCAACGACTAAAGAAGTAACAGATGCCATCGTGAAAAACATACAAAAGCGCTCATAGGGGGGAAGAAGAATGATACATGTTCAAGAGGTCGTCACAAGGGACGGTTTTCAGATGGAACCTTCATTTATTCCCACAGAGGAAAAAATCCGCCTTATTAACGAGTTAAGCGTAGCGGGTTTTTCCAAAATCGAAGTCACATCCTTTGTCTCACCGAGACATGTCCCGCAGCTAAAAGACGCAAAAGCGGTGTTAAACGGGATCGAAAAAAATCCGAATGTGACATATGTAGTATTAGTGCCGAACGAAAAGGGGGCTGAACTTGCGCTTCAATCACCAGTAGATGAATTGAACCTTGTCATGAGTGCAAGTGCCACCCATAATCGCGCCAATGTTAACCGAAGCCATTCCGAGTCACTTGATTCTTTTTCCCGCATCATTTCGATGGCAAGGTCCGCAAATGTCCTTGCGAACGGAACAGTGGCCACTGCGTTTGGCTGCCCGTTTGAAGGGGAGATTAGTTCGGATGGAATACTTAGAATTGTGGATTCGTATTTATCCATGGGCATGAACAGCTTTACGCTTGCTGATACAACAGGAATGGCATACCCCACACAAGTTGAGGCCATGGTGAGAGAAGTCAAGAGGCGCTTTCCAGAAATCCCGCTTACGCTTCATTTTCACAACACAAGAGGCTTAGGGCTCTCCAATATCCTGTATGCAATCGAGGCAGGGGCTGACAGGTTTGATGCTGCACTTGGCGGAATTGGAGGATGTCCGTTTGCTCCTGGGGCTTCTGGAAATGTCTGCACCGAAGATGTCGTTCATATGCTCTCTAACATGGGATTTACGACTAGTGTTGATCTTGATCACATCCTCTCGTTGGCCAGAGAACTTCCGAAGATAATTGGACACGCGACTCCTGGTCAAGTCGCTAAAGCAGGGAAGCGGTTGGAACTTCATCCGTCACCGTTTTAGGCAAAAAGGTATCTCTTTTTGCCTTTTTCTTTTTTGGGAGGGATTAGCTTGGTCAGTGTATTGCCAATATATTTTGTGCTTTTACTTGGGTTTTTTGCCCAAAAACGGTTTTCGTTTGATATTCGTAGCTTGTCTGGTGTTGCTATTTATCTTTTCTATCCCTTTTTAGCATTTCGTGTTTTTTATGAAAATCCGTTAAAAGCCGAACATGGCTATTTGGCATTGTTTGCTGTCTTGCTATGCTTGGTCATGATTCTTTTTGTTCATCTTGTATCTTTTTTTGGAGGGTATTCAAAGTCCCAGCGTTCTGCTGGGGTATTGGCTGGTGTGTTCATGAATGCCGGAAATTATGGGGCGCCTGTCATATTGTTTGCCTTTGGTGAGACGGCGTTTTCCTACGCGGTAGTTTTGATGGTCATCCAGTCGCTTCTTATGAATTCGGTTGGCCTTTATTATGCGGCAGTGGGAGCCAAAGAAGGAATGAATACAAAGGAAGCCATCCGAAAAGTGCTGACGATGCCAATTTTATATGGGTGTCTTCTTGGTATCATCGTTCAAAAGTCTGGATGGAAGATTCCTGAGATTGCGGGTTCAACGGTTTCCTTTTTAGCGGACGCGACCATTCCGTTGATTCTCTTAACTTTGGGTATGCAGCTGTCTACTATTACGTTTTCGTCGATATCCAAGAAAGATTTGGTTTTTACAGCAGGGACGAAGATGATCGTCAGCCCCATTATAGGGACGGTGATGGCCCTTTTGCTTCCGGTCGACCCTTTAATTCAAACAATCTTAATCATTACTTCGTTTATGCCGACGGCAGCAAACACGACTCTCTTTGCACTTCAGTTTAATACTGAACCCGATTTGGTCGCGGCAAGCACACTGTTTACGACAGCTCTTAGTACGGTAACGCTGCCGATTTTACTTTTAATTCTGGGAAATTAAAGAGAAACATACGATTGCCAATACCCCTCGCCAATAAACTGGCTAGCAAAAGAGAATGCCCGTTACGAATAAAGTTTCTCTCTAGTAACTAGGTCTACAACAGTTGGAGAAGGGAATAGGCGCAATTTTTGATTTCCGTATCATTTTTAGGACGTATTCAGCAATTAATTGCATTTATCAATATCCTAAAGCCAAACAATTACATACCACCCAAATAAAGCCAGTGGGGGCGCCTCCACTGGCTTTGCCTATTTACATATTAATAAAGTACTTAGCTAAAAATCCAGCCCAAATCTTATTTCCTTCCTCATTCGGCAAATTATCCTTTGTCAGGTGATCTGTAAGCTTATCAGGCCAGGCTCCCCAGTGATTTAAGTAGATATAGTTGTTTCTTTTGGCAAAGCGCTTTAAATCGTATTCTTCTTTTGGGTAATGGAATGAGTCGGGAATTGGGTTGGCTGGCTGAATCAGGATCGAAATATCTTTGTTTGCATTCCGGAACTCGTTGAGCATCGTTGTTAGATTTTCTAAACGATTGGGCATGGTGACTTTGCCGTTGTCATACAAAAGGAAGGGCTCAATTAGGAGAATGTCAGGCTTAGCAGCGGCTGTTTCCTGGTATAGCATCTCTTTTACGACCTCTGCAGACGTTTTCTGTTTAATCTCCTGGATGGTGATGGTAATGTAATTCTCACCGTAAGATTTTAGCAGGTCTTTTTTTAATAGGTTTGGCCAGGCTGTTTCGTGCAGGGAAGTAGAGGCTGATCCGAGAATCGCGAGTTGCAGCGGATTCTCAGGTGCTGCCTCAGCAAACTTGCTCTTAAGCTCATTAGGAAGATTTTTGGTGAGATGTGCTATCTCGTCCTTTCGCTCGGCAGCGGTAAGGATAATTTCCTCAGTTGAGCTATCCTGAGTTTCGGCTTTTACTTTTACAGCGGCTTGCTCCGTTTTTGTATAAACAGAGTCAAGCTTTTCATCCCAATGCTGTTTCCCGGCTACCAGCGTCACGGTTGCCGTAATGACTAGAACTCCAACTAGAAACCTCTTCATGCTTCTCCTCCCCTATCAATATTATAAAATCTATCATATCGAAGGGGCTGTAAAAATCTTGTAAATCCTTGGTATAAGATGATTAATAGATTCCGACATATTTTGAACTAACTACTTATAGAAGTGTTGCAAATATTATGTTAGTATATTATTTATGTCAATTTAATTACATATTTATAAAAAATGTAACCTTGAAAGGAGATGAACATCATGAAATACTTCAATTATCTAGCACTTTTAATGGTATCCGTTTTAATTTTAGCTGGGTGTAGCAGTGAGGCTGAGCCAGATCAGGAAGTAGAAGCAACTGCTGTAGAACGAGAACAGCTGGAAGTTACGTTTACTTCGTTAAATTTTACCGAAGAAACATCCGAGCTGTCGGCTGGTTTCACCTCTAATCTCCCAAAAGGGACAGAGATTGATAGTGTTACCCTCGTCGACGTTGAAGGTACAATGGTGAAAGAAGCTGACGGAATTAAAATGGAAGAAGAAAGAGCTACAGTTGCTTTCGAATTCAAAGAAGAGGATCGTGAAAGAAACGCAAGCGATGAATATAGGTTAGTACTAAATGCCTCAGTTAATGAGACTGCAAATAGCGAATTGCTTGCGGATCAGGTCTTCGGTGGGTCTTTCGCGGAAATGCAGGGAGCGTACGCTGACTCTGATCACATTCGTCTATCAGCAGGGAACGAGCCAAATGCTTATTCAATCGAAATTCAATCGGCTAATCAAGTTCCAATGCCTGGTGTCATTTTCGAGGCCGGAGAGGAAGAAAAAGAAGCTGAAGTACAAGAAGAGGTAAAAGAAGAGCAAGAACCTGAGGCTGCTGCACCACCCGACGATACAACCTATAAAACGGTGAACTCAACAGATTTAAAACAGAACTATGTCGCATATATGAGCGAAAAAATTCAGGTTACAGGCAAAGTCACTCAAGTAATTGATAACGATCCCTATGCAATGACCGAGACCTCCAAATCATTTTTAGTAAATATATCTGATCCAAATAACTATGATGCTGATAATTCCGTCTGGGTTGAAATTCTGGACAATCCTCCCGTCCTATTTGTGGACAGCATTGTAACAGTACAAGGAACGCTATTAGACACTTATACCTATGATAGTGTGTCAGGGACTAGAATCACAGTTCCATATATTATGGCAGGGAGTATCACTACACGATAACGAGACTAAAAAGCCAATGGGGCAGATCCCATTGGCTTTTTTAGTAGTTGAAAAGAGTCGGATTGTAGATTAAGTCCATATAATTGTGTAAAAAGAAAGAGTCATTTTATTCACTCTTGGCAACACTGTTTTCTACCACGATAACAATGAAGAGAGGAATAATAATGACTCAATTACAGTTTAACCTAGATATTGATGTTTTAAAA
>NZ_JABUNR010000015.1 GCF_013343715.1 Mesobacillus harenae | reverse complement strand
CAACGGCGGCGAGGAGGCTCAGCGCCGGCCCCGCGGAAAGCGAAGCGCCTGGAACGGAAATCAACAGCCCCCATTCCACCACCAACCAAATAAGACTGTAAACAAACACGATTTTCATCGAGTTTGTCTACAGTCTGAAATGACGGGCCCTAAATGGGCCCGTCATTTTCTAATTTAATAGATTATGTTCCTATATATTTAAATCAGATACTTCATACAGTCCTGCAATGACGAGGTGATACGATAAACTAGAATCATCTTTCCTATCAGCTATTGGTATAAAGGAAACTCTTAATATAATTGATGTACAACAACTCTAATAGATTAGAAAAAGTTCAAGGAGAGACATGAGAAAAAAATTTTTTTACCGGGCTAATGCCATTTACGGTAGCAACCCATTTATCAGAGGTTTTTCACCTGTTGTTTCACGGTCATTCGGTCTCTTAATCAAAACGTTTGATAATTTTCAACCCCTTGTTCCCCAAGATATTTACCATTTTAATCAAATGTTTGGTCAAAGGTGGAACCACTGTGAAACAAGAAAAAAGGGTATTGGCAGGCCCAAGAAAACCATAGAGTGTTATAATTATGCGTGGGAACAGTTCTCATGCTTCATACTCCCTCTTTACTCCACATCATCCGTAGGATCATACGTCTTTAACTTAAGCTGAAAACCCTCATACGTCATCAGCATCTTCCCTACTTCTTCCCATGTAAATGGATTCCCGTCAATAATCACAAGGGGCGTACTGTCAGAGGTTTCATCGTACTCAATAAGGCCTGTTATTTGATCGGTAACTATTGAATTGTATGCCTGTCCATTAGGGAAAGCCTTCGTTTCAACTTGCCGCACTCCCGTACCCCTTCTTGCTTTCATAATTAATTTGGTAAGCAGTTCTTGCTGACTGCAGTCTAGTTCACCATGCACAGCAAACCTGTAGCCAAATTCTATACTTTCTGCAGCTTCCATGAAAATCCCATTTGGATGTATTCGTCTTTCCACATGAAACGTATGCTCAACACCTTGAAAATCCCTAATTGAAAATGATTTAGCGATTTCTTCTATATTAACTTCAAACTCCTCTTCAATGATTTCATTGTAACAATCATTGCATATAAACATGCTTGTCTCTTCCATACTAAAATGAACATTCGCTTCCTTGGATTCACAACGCTCGCACTGGTTCATATACTCACCTACGTTTAGTTTTTCTTCTAGGTTATCATACAGTAAATGTATTCTTTACTTACAAATTGAGTCAGAGCGCCTTAGAAATCTCATGTAGAATGACACTATAAACACCCTCAACTATAGCAACCGTTCCCATTTAATCCGCAAGACTTTTTATTCATCTATTTTCAGGGAGTGACAGTGAATTACGCAAAGAACCGTCCCTAAGACCCTGGCTTCCCATTGACCCACATTCCCGTGTAGATGGATCCGTCGGGATAGGTCATTTTGCCTTCTCCGTGTGGTTTGCCGTCAACGAGGCTTCCTTCAAATACTCCTCCATTCATCGATAGCTTCCCTCTGCCGGTTATCTTCCCGTTGAGGAAATCCCCGGTGTATGTGCCTCCATTTGCCCATGTCATGGTTCCCTTTCCATTCGGCTGCCCGTTTTTAAATTCACCAGTATACTTGGTGCCATCGGGCCACTCGTAAGTGCTTTGCTGGCCCATTACTGTTCCCGATACCGGTTGAGCTATTCTGGGTGTTTGTTCACCTGAATTATTAATGAATATGTATAAAGTTGCAAAAAGAATGGCCACCAGGAGAACGACCTTATTAAGGCCGAAGCTTCCTTGCTTTTTATTGTAGGAGCCTTTGGAAATCCTCTTTGTTTCATATTCTGTGCTGAATAATATACGGGAGCAATTTTTACAAGTGTTTCTGAGAGGTTCATTCGCGGTATCACAAAAGGGGCAGATATAATAATTTTTAGGCTTTGGTCTCTTAGCTGTCACCACGGGAGTTCTTTGTGTCTGTCTCTTAGTAAGTGTTACTTTTCGATCCGTCCGCCTGCTTAGGTCGTTATAACAAATCCCGCAAAAAATAACTTTCCGGAACGACACTTTTTCATCCGGATGAAGAATAGTAAACGCTGAAAGCTCGCTTTCTGTCAGCAGGTTGTTGTTCTTGTCCACATACATATAATTAGCCATGCTGTCCATGCCATTGCAAAAACTACAGTTCATATTGTCCCCCTATCCTATCCTATCAAATTACACCCTACCACTATTTTACATTTTATGATAAAAATAGACTAGTACTTTATTAGGATAGGACCTACTAAAAAGATGCAGAATCGGTGATAGTAATACTAGCGAGGTTGCATTGAGGGAAACTTCACTCTTACAAATGATGAACAAAACAGAGAGACCGTACGTCCAGCTCTTTAACCTTCGACAAATTCCGGGGCGTCTCTGTGACCATCTTCTTCTTCAAATTAAAAAGGTGCCGATATAGGCACCCTTTTCATTCCGGAAACAAAATTGACTCGGTGTATCGTTTACCGGCAAGCAAGTCGTATTGAATTATCTGGTAATTCTCCAAGAGTTCCTGTTGGCGCTGATTAAGAGTTTCAATAATTTCCTGGTTGGCGCTAATCTTGAGGTCGGCTTTCAATCCAGGGACTTCTGATTTCACCTTTTTTAATAGATTGTAATAGGGCGGCATCTCCAACCCTGCCAGTTCAAAAACTATCGGTCCAAGAAAAGCAGGGCTGACAGTACCAACATCTTCACTCTTAATTGAAAAATTGGCATAGAAAATTAACGGAGTTTCAGAATAAAGCCTTTTATTATGATTGTCTTTTTCCGTATTGCCAAAGCCTGCCTCTAAATAAACCGAACGATCTGCTCCTAGGGAAGGAAGATGGTCTCCCCAGAACACTACTATTGTAGGTTCTTCCAGCTCTTCTAGCATTTCAGTCAAAAGCGCAAAGGCTTGGTCTCCCTGTTTGACCCCTTCAGTGTAAGCCTCCATGACTGTAGTAGATTCTTCCGATAATCCGCTTACCTGGACAGTATTTGTTTTATACCGTCCAGGTGCATACGGGAGATGATTTTGCATCGTAACAGCATGTATGAACATTGGGTTTGACTCTTCATGAAGATGGTCCATTATTTCAAGAGAGACAGATTTGTCGGAAATATAAGGGCCTGATTTTTCCTTGTTCATCATCGTCCCCATATCAAGGAAATGATCGAATCCAAAGGTTTTATATACAACGCTCCTTTTATAGAAAGCCTTGTTATATGGATGAATTGCCAAAGAACCATACCCCGTTCCTTCCAGGGTGCTGACAATTGATGGCATAAAAGATCTGTGTCCCACTAATTGCTGATAGGGGATTGCCCCGGGTGCAAGGAATGAGGTTGAAAAACCGGTTAAAGCTTCGAATTCAACGTTTGCCGTGGCTCCTCCAAATACCGGGGACAGGACATTACCGGATGGATATTCGTTCATCATCTTGCTGATGTTGGGCATCGGAGCCTCGCTGAACTTCACATTTTCCAATCTGGCTGGATTCCAGAAAGCTTCATTCATTAAAAATATAATATTTGGTTTCTCAGAAGGACCGCTAGTCCCTCGCTGTCCGCTCGCTGAATATTGTTCAGCTATCGCCAAAGCATTACTTTTTGTATAATTTTTGGGTTCTGGTACGTCTGCCTGCTTCAACCCGGAAAGGAACCCAATCAGGAAACCGTTATGGCTATAAGTTTTAAGAGGATTCCACTTACTGGTGAATACAGTTGCTCTCTCCAGATAGGATTTCATAAATCCATCGGTCAGGTTCGCAAATCCGAAGACCATTATAGCGGAAATAATCAGTATAATAGCCCTGCCCCAAATGTAAACCCTGACTTTCGGCAGAAACTTGATGACTAAGAAAGCAGCAATCATGAGAATGGCCAAAGTGATAATATCCATTACGGGAAATGAACCCCATACCATTGGTAAGACTTCGTTTAGATGGGCTAATTGCAGAAAGTCCTCAGGATATAAGGGCTCGGATCTAAAAATCAACTTATTGTAATGTGCAAAGCCAAGCACAGCCAAAAGAGCAGTTGTCAAAATCACACTAATGTATATATTTCCAATCAGCGAAAAAGTGAAAAGGAACACAAAGAAAAGGAATAAAATATGTGAGTTAAAAATTGGAGATTGTTCCTGCATCCATTGAAAAGCATTCCCAAAATCCTTAAGATGATGAAAATACTGCAAAAATGACGCCGAAATAACTGCTCCTAAGAAGGCCGCTGAAAGTATAATGAAATACTTAAATAATACAAGCACTGCCGGCGCTTTATATCTAAGCCAGTCAATAGCCTTAAGTTCCAGCTTTGACGTCAGCATCGCCACAGCAAAAATCACGAGGAAGTACAGAAGAAACTTTTTTGTTGCAAAATCCGCCCAACCGATAAATGTCACGATGGAATAAGACCTGACTACGAATTTAAAAAGGAAAATAAATAATAGGGAAAAACAAGCATTCAGCGAAACCAGCAGCAGCCAAGTATATAATTTTTGTTTCATATATTCCTCCGTTTAGTTGATTGCTCTAAAGTTGACTTTTGTTTATATTAAAATACTAATTTAAAGAAATAACCATAATCAGGATGATAGCGCTTTATCGACCCTTTTACAACCTTTTTTTACAAAAATAGTAATATTGCAAAGGGGTAAAGGACAGGTTAGATATCCGATGATCAAGGGACAGCGCGGGACAGGAGGCATGTCGGGAGTGTCAGTCGGAAGGTTTGCTCCGCTGCTGTTAATACCCGGGCAAGGATTAAGCAAACGTTTGAAAAAATTCTACCAGGTAAAGCGAAGGAAAAGTGAGGGGTAAATAAATGGTTTCTTTTAAGTCTTATATTATTCAGCTAATTAACATTGTTTTTACAAATATGTTTTTACAAATAGCATAGGAGGCACATATCCCCACCCCGATTATTTGTTAACGCAGTTTGAACCAGTTTATACTTTACTTCGTGTACTTGAAGAAAGTTTCTTAAAAGATACAATATCCACCATAAACCAATAACCCCATCTGTTTCCCATCAATTCCTTGGTAGATTAAGGTTGATTTATCCATTATAATGTTAATACACCATAGGGGGACTAATAGAGATGAATAAAATAAATATCGAAATTACCATAACTGGGGAGTATTCGTCGTACGAAGGTCTTCTTAGTGAATCTCATAAATTACCAAAAACAGCCCGTCAACAATTTATAAAAGCGTTGGAAGCTGTAAAGAAAAACCTAACATCCGAAAAGATATACTTTTTATCTACCGGAGCATTCAGCGGAACAACCTTTGGCTATTTGTTTGTGACAGAAACTAAAGCGGTTCTTGCAGAGGTAAAGCCACCATTTGGAAAAGTTAAGCCCCACGAGTTACGCTTTACTGATTATAAAGAAGTTGATCACGATGTTGTCAAAGCTTTGGGAATAACCGCCACAATGATTGAGCTTAAAAAACCTGGAATCTTCGGGAGTAAGAAAGATAAAATTACGCACATTCCTGAAGGGGACCTTAATGACATATTTACATTTATAAAATTACAAATCAAATGAAACTGAGTAAGCACAGGTTAAGCGTTCATTTACTATGAACGCTTTTATAATTTTTACTAAACGTAATTCCCACAAAATTTAGCTCCACTGATCCACTCTTTTCCACATGACGAACAGTAATTCATTAAAATATCGTCTCCTACTAGGAAGAATTAGCCAGGAGGGATATTCACTATACGCCGCTTTTGAACCTAATTACTGTCTCCTTTAATATACTTCAAGCCTTCCGTCACCATCTTTTTACTGGCTTCCTTGTTTTTAATACTGATTGCTATTCCGCCAACAATTATCCCGGCTCCCAAAGCTCCATATCCTAAGGATTTAAGGAAGCCACGTTGTTTTTCTGATTCACCTAGAATCATTTGGTAGATTTCGATAATTTCCTGATGGTTGCGGTCTCGCTCCTCTGGAGTCGTTGCCTTCTCATATTCCCGGTTTAGCATATCAATTCTCTTGTTCAATGAGCCAATAACTTCTTTGCTAACATGCTGTGAAGCAAAAGATTTCAAGGAATCAGTCAGAGCAGGAATAACTCCTGAGAAAAATTGAAAATAGTTTTTAACCAAATCGCTTTCTAGTTGATTGTTTGAATGAAGTTGCAAGAGTTTCAAAAGTTCTTCGTTTGTAGGGTTTTCTGGATCTTTGATTCCTTCTTCTCTAAGTAACCCTATAATTTCATTACTGTCCAAGCTCTACCCCTCTTTTCATTTCTTTTTTCCTTTATTGTACCAAATTAACCATTACCCGGAAGAATTATTTGACGGAATAAGATAGATAAATTACATCTAACTTTTCCAGAAAAGGTACTAACCTTTCAGAGAAATAAAAATATTAACTCCTTTGTGTTCGGGAGCGGGCGTTTCTAATTTACAGTTAAAATTGTCTGTAAAACTCTTACGCAGCTCTTCTCTGGTTGGGATTAATCTTCGATAAAGTGATTGAACTACGGTAACTGAAAAACTCATGAGTAAGATTTGTAGTCCCAGCATCAATCTTGCACTCATAGCTTCCGTATAGCTCACAAAATGTCCGAATAATCATTGAAGACCATATGATCAGCCAAGTCATCCAGGGGGAACTTTCAAGAAAATCAGCTGGTAAGATATGAATTACAATGAAGAGTAGGATTGTTGAGTTGTGTTGGGGAGATAATTCTAGTTAGATGCGATGTTGTGATTGGATTGGCCTTCATCTAGGAGATGGTCGGACTCTTTCATTTCGCCCTTAAACTGGCATAATATGGTATATTTGAACACTATGCGTAATAGATGTACCTATAAAAAGAGGCAAATGAAAGAGCCCACTAACCAGTAGGTAACGACGATTCTTAACAAATTATTAGGAAAAAATAAAAACTCTGCAGGGTAGCTCCCGCAGAGTATAAAAACACAAATGTGAAACATTACGTGAAACAAGATTAATCGGGGAGTGACAGGCACTCTACCGTCACTGCGACCTAAATACTTGTATCCTTTTCAATTGCATTAGGGTTGTTAAATGTATCTAAATTTAGTTTTTTCATGATTCTTGATGTTAGTGTACCGGATAGCATCGCACCGTTTACATTTAAGGCGGTACGTCCCATGTCGATTAATGGTTCGACTGAAATGAGTAACCCTGCTAATGCGACTGGTAGGTTCATAGATGAAAGTACAATTAACGCTGCAAAGGTAGCACCGCCACCTACACCCGCTACACCAAATGAAGTAATACCAATAATAAGAACTAATTGGATAATAAATCCTGGTGATAATGGATCAATACCTTGTGATGGTGCAATCATTACTGCTAACATAGCAGGATAAAGCCCTGCACAACCATTCTGTCCGATTGTCGCACCAAACGATGCTGACATATTGGCAATTCCCTCGTTTACTCCTAAGCTATTCTTCTGTGCTTGAATATTAAGTGGAATGGTACCTGCACTTGAGCGAGATGTAAAAGCAAATCCCAGCACTGGTAATACCTTACGTAGGAATGTTACCGGATTAAGTCCAAATAATCCAATTACGATTAAGTGGATAATAAACATAGCTAGTAACGCCACATAGGATGCCCCAACAAATTTACCGAGTTCAAGAATTCCAGCCACATCTGTATTTGCTACTGTATTAGCCATTAACCCCAAAATTCCATATGGTGTTAAGCGCAAAATTAGTGTTACAATTCGCATAACAATGGCATAGACAGCATTCACCCAATTAACAAATACCTCCGCTTGCTCTGGCTGCTTTCTACGGACTCCGAGAACAGCAATTCCAACAATAATAGAAAAGATTACTATTGCAATCGTGGATGTCGCACGTTCCCCTGTCATATCATGAAATGGATTAGACGGAATAAAACTTAAAATTTGCTGCGGTACTGTTAAGTCTTCAACAGAACCTAATCGTTCTTCCAAAGCAAGCCCTCTATCACTTTCTGCTTGACCAGCTTCGATTTGACTAGCATCCAAGTTAAAGATAGATGCAGCTGAAATACCAACAATGCCCGCAACCATTGCAGTTGCAACCAAAATACCGATAATCCAAGCCGTCATTTTTCCTAATTCTGCAGATTTCTCTAAGTTAATAATCGACTGAATAATGGATACCATGATGAGTGGCATAACAATCATCATTAATAAACTGACATAACCTCTACCGACAATATTGAACCAGTCAGTCGTTGTACCAATAATTACTGAGTCAGCATTATAAGCTAGTTGTAAAAATGTTCCTAGTAATATACCAAGACCTAAACCTGTGAATACACGTTTACTAAAAGAAACGTTCTTTTTTTGCATGTAAAAAAGAATACCAATAAGTGCGAGCATGATAACGATATTAATTAAAATAAATAAAGTGTCCATTATGTTTCTCCCCCCATGTGATTTTATTACTCCAAAAAACCAGCTTTTCCAATTCCGTCAATTCTGATAAACTTACTATGATTTAGGTTATAATTATTACTATACTATGTCAATAGATAACTTTCAGAACAAGGATATTTTCTAAAAGAGCGATTCTTAGAAGATAATGAACGTCTTGACTCTGTTATCGCTCCTGTTTAATTTAATTCTTTACCTTTCGATAAATTCCGGGGCGTCACTGTGACCAAGAGTTACAAAATAGAGAGACCGCACTCCAGCTCTTTAGCAACGACAAATACCGGAGCGTCACTGTGACCTCCGGAGGTTTCCCATATTATAAGTTTTCTTGAATATCCTTTAGTTTCTTCTTTCTCTCAAGTCTTCTATGAAGAGCTTGCTCGACTGTTACAGCATGAAAGCGAAGGGTGGAAAAAGGACGCGCTTGTGCAAGTAAGTCGAGGTCAGGACTAATCACTGTCCCCATCGATACAAACCCACCCCCACCGGTGCCGTCATTTAATAGTACGATGACTTCTTCAGGGTTAGGAAGCAGGATCGCACCTATCGGATAAGCCATGTCAACCACATTTGCATAGCTTCCGCCGGATCCAAAGGGAGGATTATAATCAGCGTAATCAATGGTTGGTCCTTTCAATCGATAAGCGACCCTGTTCGATTCAATATCCACCTTCCATTCATTGGTCAAAAAATTCCGAATACCTGTATCGGTTATTCTGCTGCTCGTCAGACCCATTACGGCATGAACATCTATATCATTTGGAAAGGATGGGATATCGCTCTCTTTTAAAGACTTTCCCACCAGCTTAAAAGCTCCAGGTAGCGTTTCACTGAGCATTATTTCATCTCCCGCTTCAAGCTTCTTACTTAAATATCCATCAAAATCGCCTAATAGGTACGTTGAACGACTCTCTAACACTTTAGGGTGTGAAATTCCACCTGAGACACAAATAAAAGTAAAAACCCCGCCACTGTTCTTCTTATATTCAAAGGATATGATATCGCCTTTTTTAACCTCTATATTTTCCCACATCGGTACTTCCCTGCTGTTTATAAATACATTTATTGGAGCACCGGTTATATTTATAACTGTATTCTTTCTTACTTCAATTTCCGGACCCAGTAATGTAATTTCCAGTGCAGCAACATCTACAGGGTTACCGAGCAAAAGGTTTCCCAGTTGAAAAGAAAATTTATCCGCTGCTCCCGATGGCGGAACACCTAAATGGTAATAACCATACCTTCCCATATCCTGTATCGTGGCTTTTAATCCCGGTTTTACTATTTTAAACACTTTAAAAGTCCTCCATTAATTGCTTGATATAATCCTTCTTTCTAGTGGAATATTCTTCAGCAGAAAAGTTAAACTCTTTTACTTTATAGTGATAAGTTCCCTGTTCAACTTCTTTAACAATTTTGCGATATTCTTCTTCCTCAACAGCACGGTGTTTCCATAGATAACCGGGCTTTGCCAAAAAAACCGATTCTGAAAATGCATTGAATCTTTTCTTTTGATCATAGACCGGAACACCTGAAATTCCGATCAATTGGTAGCTGCCAGGAGAATTTTGTGGGTAAATAACCGAAAAGGCGCCACCTATTCCAACGGCCTGTCCCGGTGTTTGCGTACGTGGACTGGTATATTTTCGTGCCTGAATAATTTTTTCCTGTGGAACTCCAAGTGGAAATGCCCAGGATAATCCAGGACTAAAGCCAAGCATCGTAATCATGTAAAGCATATCAGTATGTGCTTCAATGAACATCTTTTTATCCGAGTAACCATTTGCCTTCATGACATATTCAAAATCAGAGATTTCATGTTTCAGATTCCGGTCTTTAAATCGTTGTGCGTATTCGTTCGTGAATGGATCATCATACCAGACAGGGATTTCTATTATTCTACTGTTAAAATTAAGTTCTGAAACGTTACTCTTTGTGATATCAATTTCTTTTAAATAATCCATCAAGTCGGTCGGGGAGATAACCTCCGGATTGTAACGAACAAGATAGGATGCATTTGCCGGATAAATCTCTATGATTCCCGGAATGTTACGTCTCCTCAGCTCATTTGTAATCGCTATCGCTTTAAAATTGCTTTCTGCACTCATGTCTTTTGTAATTTCAGCATAAATGTATTCATCCCCGCATAAATCAAAACGGGTTTCAGGTAAAGTGAACAATTGGATTCTCTCCTATTTGTTACTATTCATTTTTCTGCTCAGCGTGGCAGGACTTACTTGTAAAACTTTTGCTGCTTCGGATGCTTTTCCATATCTCTGTAGTGCCATCGAAATCAGTTTATCCTCCAATTCTTTTATGGCATCCTTTAAAGGGATGATTTCATCAACCATCACTTTTGGTTCATTCGATTCTATTGGCTGGAAAAGTGCTTTAAACACATCTTCCTGTTGGATTGTATTATAGCCTGTTGTGACTGCAAGCCTTTCAATAATATTTTGAAGCTCTCTCACATTGCCGGGCCAATGATAACTTTCAAGGGTTAATAATGCCTCCCGCGAAAGACTTTTCTCTTTTTGATAATCATGGTTGATGGTGGATAAAAACTGCAGAGCAAGAGGGATAATATCTCCCTTTCTTTCTCTTAGAGCAGGAATATGGATTGGTATTACGTTTAAACGGTAATAGAGATCCTCTCTGAACTTTTTTGCTTTGACCAGTTCAATCATATTTCGATTTGTAGTGGCAATGATTCTGACATCAATTTTTATTCTTTTCCATCCACCAACCCGAACAATTTCTCTTTCTTGCAATGCACGAAGCAGCTTCACCTGCATATGAAGGGGTAATTCTGAAATCTCATCAAGTAAAAGTGTCCCCTTGTTCGCAAACTCCAGGAGGCCCTTTTTGGCTGTCGAAGCACCTGTAAATGCTCCTTTTTCATATCCGAACAATTCACTTTCAAGCAAGTTTTCTGGAATAGCACCACAGTTGATACTCTGGAAAGGAGCGTTATTTCTCTGGCTATGAAGATGAATGTGATGGGCGATAACTTCCTTTCCGGCCCCTGACTCTCCTGATAGGAGGACGGTTGAATCAAAATGAGCGATGTTCTTTATCTCATTAACCAGTTCAGACATCACTTTCGATCGGTAAATCAAAGGTTTCTCTGGTTGCTCTATATCATCAGCTAGTGAAGGATCCCCTGTTATTTGGCTTACTCCTGCTATTTCTTCCTGAAGTTGATGAAATGAGGTAACATCCCGGGAGATCACTATAACCTTTTTAATCTCTTTTTCTTCATTTAAAATAGGAGTTGCTGTTGACCAGATTTTAACGTCCTGATCCGTTTTTTGAACGAGTGATAGTTTCTTCTTTTCTTTTAAGCATAAAGAAACGATATTAGGGCAAAAGATCCCCTCTTCTTCTAATTCCCTGACATTTTTTCCTAATAGAACTTCTTTATGATCAAATCCCCAGAAATCAGATAAGAAAGTACCGGTTAACCGTGTGATTTCTCCCTTTGGATTAACGACTAAAACCTGTTCATTAGAGGCGGAGTAAATGGCCTCCAGGTCTTCGTTCAATTCTTTAACAAATTCTAATTCTTTTGCACCTTCCTCTAGCTGCTGCTGCAAAAAGAAAATATGGACGATACCGTTGATCTCGCCATTTCGATATACAGGAGAAAAATGTCCACTCATTTTTTTGAAGTTGAAAGACGTGTTGATGTTATGAAGTCTCCTGCCTGTAAGAACATCTTCAATATTGTGAACGGAATGAATTAAATCCAGATAGTTCCGCCCTATTAGGAAGGCCCTTGTCAATCCGATGATGTTTTCAGCCGTCTCATTCATAAACGAGACATTAAACTTTTTATCCATCGTAATAATACCAATTTCAGCACTATCTATACTTTCATTCATTCGTGAAAGTTTAATTTCATTCCTTTTACTAATAGCCTCTTCTTTGGTTATGTATCCTGTAATCTCGTTCTGTTTATTTATCCCAATAAAGATCGAGCAATTGTAATAAAACTCAACGGGTTTATGTTGAGGTACTTTCAGCATATCCGTTTTATACTGAATAAGGTTGGTTTGATTTTTCTCCAAAATTAAATCTTTCAGTTCCAGATAGCCAATTAAATCTTCTCCCTCATAAACAAACACGATCTCGCTTCCACTCGCTAACATTTCACAAAGTGCTTCGCTAACAGTTGTCTCTTTCTCCATCTTAATCGGAATGGGTTTAATTAGATCGTTCCATAAAATCATGTTCTCCCCCCTTATTTAGCATACCAAATATCTATGGTATTTATTTTTATACACCTAAAAGGGGGGAGCAATGAACCTACGTAATAATATCGGAGATTTGCATTACTTGAATATCATTTTCCCTTAAGGCTTCAGTAATCTTCCTGGCCAACATCGGTGCACCCGGTGTATCTCCGTGGATGCAAACTGTTTGTGCTTTAACACTTGCATCCTCACCCTTGTCGGTAATAACTTTTCCTTCCTTTACCATTCTAACAACCCGATTTGCAAGATGGTCATAATCAGTGATCTCAGATCCCTTCCGTGTTAAAACAATAGAACCTGACATTGTATGTTCCCGGTCAGAATATACTTCTTTTGCCACCCGGATTCCCATTTGTTCCCCAACTGCTTCTACAGCAGAGTTGTTCATGGCAAACACGATAATATTAGGATTTATTTTAGAGAGGCCTTCTAAAATAGCCCTTGCTATTTTTTCATCTTCCATCGCCATCATATACATAGCTCCATGGGGCTTACAGTGTTGAAGGCTAACTTGATGATAGGCGGTAAATTCTCTTAGTGCCCCTGTTTGATAGATTACGAAATCTCGAATTTCCTCTGGCGTTGCACTCATATACCTTCGCCCAAATCCGATCAAATCAGGAAATCCTGGATGCGCTCCGATGCCTACTTTATATTTTTTAGCAAGTTCAACTGTCTTATTCATAATGGCAGGATCCCCGGCATGGTATCCACAAGCTAGGTTGGCCGAAGTGATATATTGCATCATTTCTTCATCGTTTCCCATTTTATAAAGGGCGAAGCTTTCGCCCATATCACAATTCAAATCTACTAACACGCATCTCCCTCCTATTCTATTAATTTTTAACCTGAAGATGGTTTTCAATAAATTTAGTAGTATACTTTCCAGCTTTGAACTGTTCATTATGAACAATCTCTTTTAGTAGAGGCAGATTCGTTTTAATCCCCTGTACTTCTGATTTTAAAAGGACATCATTCATCTTAGCGATCGCTTCTTTCCGATCGTTGCCGAAGGTTATTATTTTTCCGATCATCGGATCATAAAAGGGCGTTACCAAATTACCTTCCTCTACAGCAAAATCCAATCTAACATTTTCGCTTGGGAAGTATAATTTTTCTAATTTTCCTGGAGAAGGGAAAAATGTAACAGGATCTTCTGCGTATAGGCGTTTTTCAATGGCATGTCCTTTTATCTTGATATCTTCCTGTGTTAAATCCAACACTTCATTCGCTGCAATCTTCAACTGAAGCTCTACTAAATCAAGCCCGGTGATTTCTTCTGTGACAGGATGCTCTACCTGAAGCCGTGTATTCATTTCTAGAAAATAGAAGTTCTGGTCGCCATCAAAGATGAACTCCATTGTTCCTACGTTTTTATATTGAATGTTCCTCGCCCCCTGGATAGCCGTTTCACAAAGCTTCTGGCGAAGGTCTTCTGTTAAAGAAGGTGATGGTGCTTCCTCAACGATTTTTTGATTCCTTCTCTGAATGGAACATTCTCTCTCGTATAAATGAACAGCATTTCCATGATGGTCACAAACGACTTGAACTTCAATATGACGCGGGTCTTCAATCCATTTTTCCAGGAAAAGAGTACTGTTACCGAAAAAAGATTCCGCTTTTTTCGCGACGGAAGGAAATACTTTCCTCAACCCAGCTTCATCGTTGACAAGCTCCATTCCAATACCGCCACCGCCGGCGCTCGCTTTCAACATGAGCGGATAACCTAATTCAGTCGCAACAGATACAGCATGTTCGACCGATTCTAGTTTTCCATTCCAACCGGGTACAATCGGCACTCCAGCTTCCTCCATCTTCTTACGGGCCTGTATTTTATCCCCCATCAATTCAATTACTTCAGAAGAAGGGCCGATAAAGGTGATTTGTTCATCACGGCACTTTTTTGCAAAAGCAGGATTTTCCGATAAAAACCCATATCCCGGATGAATCGCATCTGATTCCGTTTCCTTTGCCGCCTGGATAATTTTATCCACTCTTAAATAACTGTCCTTTGCCTGAGGAGGACCAATGTTAACCGCCTGGTCCGCTTCTTTAACAAAAGGGGCTTCCTTATCCGCATCTGAATAGACGGCAACGGTTTCAATACCGAGTTTTTTGCAAGTCTTGATAATTCTGCGAGCTATTTCCCCACGGTTTGCGATCAGTACTCGCTTAAAGTATGCCATTCATAAATGCTCCCTTCAGATTATTTTAACGTAAGTATCGCAACAGCCTGTCCAGCATCAACTAATTCATCCGTTTTAACATTAAACGTTTCGACCACACCGTCATCCTCAGCCTTAATTTCATAAAAGTTCTTCATTACTTCTACAAGCCCGATCGTATCTCCAGCCTTTACAGTATCTCCCTCATTACAATATAAATCTTCTTCCGGACTTGGCCGACGATAAAAAACACCTGGTACTGGTGATGAAATTTCTTTTTTAATACTCATTTGAAATACCCCCGATTTCACTTTAAAATTTCCTTTATCTTCTCAATTTTTTCTCCGACTTCCTTGCGCGCCTGGATCGCTTCGTCTAATGTGACAGAAACGAATCGCACCTTTTCATTCGACTTAATTTGTCCCATCTTATTTAAATCACTGCTTATAATAGTGGCAACTGTTGCATAACCGCCACCTGTAACAGCATCATGCAATAGAGCGATCGGTTCTATGCCAGCCGGCACTTGAATGGATCCTATCGGATAGCCTAAATCTGTTACGTTAGAAGGATTACCCCCTGCTCCGAATGGCTGTTCCCTTGGAATAAAATCAAGCGCTTCACCCTTGAACCTGTAACCCACGCGGTTGGCATCAGGTGTAACAGTCCAGTCTATACTTAAAAAGCGCTCCTTACTTTCTTCTGTTAAACGATAGCTGCATAGACCCATAACCACACGGATCTCGTTATGTTTACTGAACGTGGGGCGGAGCTCTTCGGGTATGGACGCGCCAATTTTCACATCAGAGATTTTCATTTCTCCTGTGTGAAGTACGTCTCCTTCTTTGAGGGCACGTCCTTCGAGTCCTCCGATTCCACAAAGTGTGTAAGTGGATTTTGAACCCATTTTCTCCGGGACTTCTATCCCACCAGAGAAGGCAATATAGATTCTTGCTCCTTGCTTTATAAAATCAAAGGTTAGGATGTCTCCTTCTTTCACTGAAACAGCCTGCCACAAATCAACGGGATTCCCATTTATTTTAGGCTGAAGTTCCCCACCAGTAATCGCAATCAATAAATCTTCTTGAAACTCTAACTCCGGCCCTATATATGTAGCTTCTAATACTGCCGCATTTTCATCATTTCCCACTAGTAGATTTGCAGAGTGAAAAGAATACTTATCCATCGCTCCGGACGGGGGCATTCCGAGCTCATAATATCCGTTTCTACCATTATCCTGAACAGTCGTTTGGAGTCCTGGCTTTCTCACTTTAATCATTGTATAACCTCCCCATTACTTTATCTGCAAAAGCAAGCGGGTCTGCCATTACTTCTCCTGGTGTAAAGGACATTTCTTTCATCCTATATTGGAAGGTTCCGTTCTTAACCTCTTCCCTTACTGCATCATACTCTTCTCTGGTCACATTCCGATATCGCAATATATCTCCCTGACGAGGAAACACCATAGAATCTTTAAAATCAGCCAGCTCCTGTTCTACATCTAAAATCGGAGCGGGAGCACGGCCGTATAACTGATATCCTCCAGCCCCATCAACCGGATAAATAACAGCAAAAGCTCCGCCAAACCCGAAAGCTCTCTCCGGTGTAAAGGTTCGAGGCCTTACATATTTAGGGACCTCAATCTGCTTCTCCTGAGAAGTAAGCTGGAACGAAAACGGCAAACCAGGAACGAATCCTATCATGGAGACCAAAAATGGATAGGTTGTAATCGCTTTAATCAATTCTTCTCCTGTTTGGTATCCGTTAACTTTAGCTGAATATTCAAGGTCTGTTGCTTCCGGATCCTGATGATTGTTTCTGAATCTCATCAACGCTTCGTGTGTCCATGGATCTTCAAACAAAACCGGAACATCTACTAATCTTGAGGCAATGGGTAAACTTTTATAATCCGTAACCGAATGCTCTAATTCTTTTAAAACCACAATCAAATCATTTGGATGCAATACTTCGGGATCAACACGAATCATATAGGAAGCATTTCCCGGACAAACATCGATAATGCCAGGCAAATTCTTCTCCTTCAACTTATTCGTGATCGCCATTCCTTTAAACATCGCTTCCAGTGTCATCGCTTCAGACAATTCAACAAATACAAATTCATCTCCACCATGTTCATACCGAACAGATGATACAGCTTTTTCTTCCATCCTCTCACCTCACAAATATTATTCATTTTTCATTTATGCAATTACCATGCCAACTTAATAAAAAATAATATAAGCAAAGGATATGGAGGGTTTACAATTCAGAAAGTTTTGTTTTGTCTAAATTATAGCAATAAATATACTAAAAATCTTTCAATAACAAAATTTCAATTTCATTATTGAAAGATTTATTAGAATCGGCAGAAGTAAGCAGTTTTTTTAAAAAACAAATACTTAGAAAATACCAAAACAAGGTTCCTTGATTTCATTTTTGAAATATCCAAATCATTTGTTTAGTTTGCTGCAGAGGGTGGGAATTGTGTCTTGAGGGGCATCACAGTGACACCCCGAAATTGACCGAAGAGGTTTTCTATTAAGAGGAGTGTTCTAATCTAGAATGGTATAAAGACTATAGGCCCACTTATCTAGTAAATCTAGCTCATTTATTGATTGAATCTTCACAATATATTGAGTGATAGACAACTCCCCCTTATAATGGAACTGCCTGGTTATTTCCAATTAATAAGGGGGAGTTTTAATGAAGAAAAAATTGCTCACACTTTCTTTGTCTGCTGTTCTTGCAAGCTCGGGCCTGGGGCTTACAACGTCGTTTGCTACTGGCAATGGTCCGGATGTCAATGGAAACGAAACGGTGCAAACTGCGATGCTGACTACCTATGATGGGATGGCTAGTCTTCTACAAAAGGAAGCTGAAAGACAGCGGCAAATGGAGCTCGAGGTGATTGGCCAATCGGTAAAGGGCCGTGATCTTTATCTTGCCAAATACATGTCTAACCCAGAAAACCCAACCATTCTTTTTCTTACTCAGCAGCATGGGAACGAAGCCTTAACAACTGAGGGAGCACTCGATTACATACGTCATCTTGGCTCAAACTCGAAACAAACACAGGATATGCTAAAGAACGTAAATATCCTGATTGTCCCAATGTTAAACGTTGACGGTGCAATGGGCGATGTGAATTTCTCGCTTGAGAACTATATGGCGAGCGGACGCCATCTAACTCGCTATAATGCAAACAGAACGGACCTGAACCGTGATCACGTAAACAAGGTTGCACCTGAAACACAAGCATTGCACAACAATGTCCTCCAAAAATACGATATTGATTATATGATTGATTTTCATCACCAAGGGACTCAGGAGGATTACTTTGGGAAGTTAACAACGGGTTCGGTACTGGCTCCTTATCACCCAGATGTTGACCCAGATGTCTTGCTTGGCTCGAAAAAATTAGCTTCAGTCCTGTTAGAAAGTGTAAATTCTAAGGGCTGGGGATTTGTATTGAAATATGATGAACCATCCACCAATATAAGCGTTGCCTCCAATGCAATGGCTCTTCAGTATGGAATCTCTGTGATGCTGTTTGAAATGCGCGGGATGGCAGATCATTCGTACGAGCCGTATGTTCTTGGTCAAAAATCGAACGGTTATTTAATCAAGCAGGCCTTTGATGCGATGGATTCTACCGCAAAAGCACTTGCAAACGGGTCTATTTTAACGGCTGATCCTGCTGTATATGATAACCTTCCTGAGCAGCATTATAGTTATTAGAAAATAGTAAAGACCTGAGTTTGGTGTTCCACTGGACTCAGGTCTTTTTATTTTCCACCCAGTATGAAAGTAAGGACTCGTGGTTTCCGTTTTACACAATCATTTGGTTAGTATTATAACAATTTGGTAGCTACAAATTTTTATATATCGCAGAAATACTTCAAAGACTATGACTGATCCACGACAAGAATGTATTCAAGAGCTGGCAGGAGTTCGTTTTAGCAAAACCTTTAATGTGGCGTACCCTAATATGGGTAAAAATAAGGAACAATTACTCCTCGATTAGCTTGGTGAAGGTTTAAAAAAGAATCCCCTGCATTTATGCATGGGGAGAAGTCACTATAAAGCTTTAGTTGTCCATGATTCTACGTCCCAAATATCTGTTACTACGTCTTGGTAAAACTCAGGTTCATGAGAGATAAGGAGCATGCTTCCCTTATACGACTTTAATGCTCGTTTAAGCTCAGCTTTTGCGTCTTTATCCAAATGGTTGGTTGGCTCATCGAAAATAAGGACATTGCTTTCTCGGTTAAGGAGCTTGCATAACCGGACTTTCGCTTTCTCTCCACCACTTAAAACCGATATTTTACTTTCAATGTGTTTTCTAGTTAAACCACATCTTGCAAGAGCAGCGCGTACCTGTCCTTGGCTTAAATGAGGAAACTCATTCCATATTTCTTCGATGCACGTGTTCTGATTATCCGTTTTCACTTCTTGTTCAAAATAGCCAATATACTGGTGTTCACCACGTTCAAGTGTACCAGAAAGAGATCTTATTTCTCCAAGCATGCTACGAAGGAGTGTCGTTTTACCGATCCCATTGGCACCAACTAAGGCCACTTTTTGTCCACGCTCGATATAAAGATTTAACGGTTTGGATAGTGGCTCTTCGTAACCAATGATAAATTCTTTCGTCTCAAAAATTAATTTACCAGAGGTTCTTGCTTCTTTAAAGTTAAAATCAGGTTTTGGTCGTTCCTGTGCTAATTCAATAACATCCATTTTATCGAGTTTTTTCTGTCTGGACATGGCCAGGCTACTAGTAGAGGCCCTTGCCTTATTACGGGCTACAAAATCCTTTAAATTAGAAATCTCTGATTGTTGTCGTTTAAAAGCAGCTTCTACTTGTATTTTTTTAGCCTCATAGACAGTAAGGAAATTGTTGTAATCACCGATGTAGCGATTTAATTCTTTATTTTCCAAATGGTAGATGACATTAACTACGCTATTAAGAAATGGTATGTCATGAGAAATCAATAAAAAGGCATTTTCGTATTCTTGCAGGTAACGTCTTAACCACTCAATGTGTTGTTCGTCTAAATAGTTTGTAGGCTCATCTAAAAGAAGAATATCTGGCTTCTCCAGTAAAAGCTTGGCTAATAAAACCTTCGTTCTTTGCCCACCGCTTAAATCATGAACATCTTTTTCTAATCCTACATCCTCAAGACCAAGTCCCCGTGCCACTTCTTCTACTTTAGAATCAATAATATAAAAATCATTATTTGTTAATATATCTTGTAATGTACCAACTTCCTCTAACAGCTTTTCCATTTCTTCAGGTGTAACGTCAGCTAACTTTCCATAAATGGTATTAATATTCGATTCAACGTCAAAGAGATATTGAAAAGCTGTATTTAGTACGTCACGGATTGTCAGTCCTTTTTGTAAAACAGTGTGTTGATCAAGATAACCAACCCGTTGATTCTTAGCCCACTCGACTTTTCCATCATCAGGCTGAAGTTGCCCTGTGATGATATTCATAAACGTCGATTTACCTTCACCGTTAGCCCCAATTAAAGCGATATGTTCACCTTTTAACAAACGGAAGGAAACATTATCAAAGATCGTACGATCGCCAAATCCGTGGTTTAGGTCTTTAACTGTTAATATACTCATATATTCAACCTCATTTAAATTTCATTTTATTTTATTTAGGAAATATCTATATATTCGTTCACTCGATTGTTAGAAAGTCAATATTTGACTATAACACAGATAATGGAATAGTTAAATGGTTTAAATTGGGAAATCCATTGATTGGGAACCAGGTGCCGTAAAGAAGTCGAAAAAAACTCTTCCTCCAGCACTTTACCTTTCGACAAATCCCGAGGCGTTACTGTGACAATACTTCTTCCGCTTCTCTCCTCCCTCGGCCCCTCATAATAATCCAAAGACGGTTTATGTTTAGATAACTAGGCGGAACTGATTGAGCGTATTTATATAAATGATAACTGCTCCAAGGATAATATTCAGGCTGCTTAACCATCTTTGCTGCAACTGGATTCAAATGAATATAGCGACTGACCTCGAGGTGAAAGTGGTTTGTCATAAGACAGGATGCTAGTTCAAATGGGTATTTCTCATGGAACTCGGCCATTTCACCAAGGAACAAAACCCCATGATTCGAAAATGATAAAAAACTATATATAGAATTAATTCCATCCTCAAAACACTAGATATTGTATCTTTTTTCTTTTTATAATGATGTTTTTGCAAAAATAGATACTATGCGTGTTAGATGTATTTATAAATGAAGACAACAAAAAAGCCCACTACCACTTAGGTAATGGGTCCATATATAATAGAAGAAACTGACTGTTCCACCACATCCATTAGTTAAAAGTCTACATTATTATTGTTAATACTATGCAGTTTGACGATTGACATATTCCTTATGAATTTCCTTGCACTTAGAAAGATTTTTAAAAAGGCTTGCTAACATTGATTCAGGATACTTTTCTTCTGCAATCGTTGTAAGTTCCTGAAGTATATTTTGAGTTTTATCCTTTATAAGGTCCTTTTGTTCTTCCGTAAGTATTTGAGATTGGTCTTTTGCCATTATTTCATATAATTCTCTAAAAACTAAATTAGCCACAAATCTATTACCATGAATTGCATATAGTCTTTCACGACCAGTATATTCCTTTTCAGACAACCCTTCCTCCACAGTACGCAGTATTTGTACCTGTTTCCATAATTCTATACTGTTTACACTAGCATTGAACAATTTCTTATATGGAGCCTTTTCAATATCATCCCAAAGTTTACCAATTTCCCTCTTAGCCTGTACTGCCAAATCAATATCTATTTGGTTACAAGCCCTTGCAACAGTTGCCTCCACAATATCAAAATTTTCTTCACTGCTTTGAGCAATTTCCCCAGATTTATATACGTAATTTATACCATGTAATTTTAGTTCGTCTTTTATACGTTCTTGCTCTGGATCCAATGCTACAAAGTCTCGTTTTTCTATTCGATTTTGTGTATTAGTATTTCTTGTAATCTCCCTCTCAAACACTTCTGGACTATCTTTTAATTGAATAAATCTTATATTTACAACAGCTTTTTCAACATTTTCTATATTACTTCTAGCAGCCTTCGCTATTGATCCAGCTGTTTGAGCACCATTTACTATTTTCAGATCCTCAACTTCAAATATTCCATACTCCCTTTTTGCCCCACCTAAAGGTTTCTTTTTAATGGTTGAACACAATGCTGTAATTCCATTATTATAGTACCAAAATTTCTCGGGTTCATTTTTCAGCGTATTAGTGATGTTATCATTTACATCTGTATCTCCTAAAAACATCCTGATATTAGGGGAGAAGAGCCTTGGATAGTATTCTTCCCACCACTGTGCTATATCACTAGCCGCTACCTGTCCATAATAAGCTTTATTTGGTTCTTCAATACTTCCCCAATTCGAAATTGCTACGTCTACCTTAATTGGATCCCCTTGTGCTCCTTTAGCTATCATATGATAAAGGTTACTTTGCTTTAATGTTTTAAATGTAACAAAATCTGAAGAATCATTTAATTCTTCTAAAAAGGAACGGATATCTTGTTCCACATCTGCACTTAAATCCGATTGGCCGGTATACGAAAGAACTAACATAAAGTTGGTATTGGCATTTCTAAGTGCTTGCTCAATTTCTGTACTTCTTTTATTAATTTTTTCATTAAACCTTTCAAACCTTGGAACAATTAAATCTCTTACGCCCTGTAAAAACTTTTGAATTTCACCTCTATCAACACTGCCCGTTCCATCATTTCTCCATTTTGATTGCACTAATAAAAGCAGGTTTTCCTTTTGGTTATAGTAAAAACCATCAATTCCGTTATCACCGTAACCGTCTGTGACACTAGAACCTGCTTCCTCTGCCGTAATATCACATAATGACATCATAGTATATGCAGCAACCGATCTTGTTAAGAATGCATTTGTCTGATCATGTTCACTTTTACCCTCATAATCTTTTAGGTCAATTTTCTCGTTGAAAGTTTCAACCAAATAATTTTTTATAACGCCCATATGAAATTGGCTCATATATTTATCCCCCAAATACACAAATTTAGCTATTATATAACATACGTTTTCTTAACACTTAGATTTCAAATACTATCTTCTTGCTCTTTTTCCATATACTCTTCCCGTATCTGAGAAAGTGTCTTCCCAGTCTCCTGATGAACAGCGAACACATAAGTCTGAATACTAGACCAGCCAAATAGTTCCTTTAACCATTTCTGCATGGAGATTTCTTCGCCATTAACCTCAACGTTCCCATTAGGCAAAAGTGTGCCTTCATCATCCCGACCTTTTGCAACGATCGTATCACCGGCTTTAACCACGCCCCATTCAAGCATTTCATTAATTTTAGGCAGCGCTCTCCGTGTGAAGCCCTTTTTCTGGGAACTACCTTTTATAGGGCTGTCTAAGAAATTCACATAGTAATCTTTATATGTACTTAATGGTAAAACCTTTTCAATATTTATATACACTTGGTCGGTAATTTTGTATGGTATCATTTTAAAGCAACTGATATCAACATTATTACTATTCAGCCAAGCAACAGCCGATAAAGTTTGTTCATCATAGTCAGATGAAACTAGTATGATTTTTTGATTCTTATTAAAGTTGCTCTCTGCACCATTTTCTCGCAAAAACTCAGTCAGTTTTCTAGTCCCAAGCTCTGCACTAGTTAACGAGCTCTCTTCAAATTCATTACGATATTTTTCGATGTATGGTGCATAAATTTTATTAACCAAATCCTCTGGATCCTCAATCGTTGCATAACTGGCTGCATATCGTATGGCTTGAAATTCAAAGGCCTCTTTTCGCCCTTCGATATCCCTACGATCTCTTTTAATTTCAACTAAAACAATATTTCCCTTATTATCAACAGCCGTAAGATCACTAATTCCATGCTGGGCGTTTCTAACTTGCTTACCAACAATGAGCATCGATTCTTCTTCATCACATATCATATCGATATTTTTTCGAAGCAATTCTTCGATATAACTTTCTTTGTAATTAAGTTCTGCAAAAGTAGTTGCGCCAATTTTTATTGCCTTATCATTGGATACATTGTACATATTGGGTGCCTCCCCAAAAAGACTAGTCAATTTTGATAATTTTACCATATCATATTTTGCGTAAATATGACTACTGTAACTGCTAGACTAGAGTAACAGTTTTTGCTAGATAATAATGAACACCTTTTCATCTATAATACCCTTAGTTAAGCTATGATGATATTTTCATCATAGTCATTAGTTAATAACTCAATAAAAAAGGTTTAAGGTAGCAGCCATCTTCTAGAAATTAGGGATATCTAAAAACACAGTTTATAAATACCTGGAGATGTCATTTGATGAGGCAACGGAATTAAAAACCGGAGAACAATTTTTGAAGCAAAAGTGTTCAAACTTAGTGAGCAAAAACTGTTCATAACTACTTGACGGTTACACCTATGAACCTCGTTGTAAATCATCAATCTTTCCACTCCTATTTATTCCTCACTTCCATAGATTGCATTAAGTATATAGAAAGTGGGTTAATTAAGGTAAACTGTTGATTCTTATTTGTTGAAATTTGTTTATCCTTATTTGTGGAAAACTGTTGATTCTAGTTTATCGTTTACAGCTGCACTCTCCCATCCAGCGATAAAGCCCCGATAAAACCTGTATAATCCGGGTTGTCAGCTTTAAGTTCACCAACACTCTGCAGCACGCTAATGGCCATTGCTTGGTCAAACATCGGACCGTTCTTTTTCATTTCGGCCGGTGAAAGATGAATGATTATTTTTTGTCCCAATAGAGAAATGCCGAGAGAATGCAGCACAGCAGATACCCTTTCCTTCGATTCCTTGACCGATGCATCAGGGAGCCCGACAATGATAATCGCATCCATTCCCGCCAGCGCCTTTACCTCTACTTCTACCAGGTACCCGTCAATCCCTCTTAATCCAATGCTTACCGCTCTTGCGCACATGCTTTTCCCGCCCCCTCATTCATGGTAACTTCTTTCTCAACGAATCTTTTATAGTGTTCTTCATGCGGTTCTCGAAAATAGGATAACGTTTTATTGGGGTTTACATGGGGATTATTCTGAAGACTTATATAGGAGGGATAACTGCTCAAACGATAATCAACAAGATTGGAGATCATTCTGGCCTCCAATGGATTCCGATGGATATAACGGCTTACTTCCAAAAAATAAGCATCTGTCTCAATGAGCCTGGCTCCATAACGGCCCTGGAAAACATGGCCATCTGTTCTTAAGCGCTGATTTAAATAAACGGCATAACGGGAATGCATTTCTTTCATGATGTGCTGGATATGATGGCAGGTGGTTTCAAGCTGAAGGTGAAGGTGGTTGGTCATTAAACAGTAGGAGTGTAATACAAAAGGCATCATGCTGCGGACATCTTCCATAATAGAAAGATAGGTTTCATAATCAATTGGATCGGTAAAAATCGCTGCCCGCCGATTCCCCCTGGCCACAATGTGGTACATGGCTCCCGGATACCAAATCCGAGGCTTCCTGGACATAAAAAAACCTCCTTTAAACACGCAAATATAAGAACGTGTGTTCCATTAATATTTTATGCCTTTTCCTCAGCCTTGTCAATACATGGAACCAGTCACAGACTCGTATTCTTATCGGCTGAAATGACGTAAGGTTCTATCTACAGAAAAAGAGACGTCACTTACCCAGTTTTCCCTAAGTAAATAACGCACACCATGGCCTGGCACCTTATTATAAAATAAGAGCTAGTCCTACATAGAGGACCAGCATCCTTTATCTCTCCGGATCAAAATTACACTAACCCCTGACCCTTTAACACGTACCCAGGGTCAGGCACCCAGATTTAAAAAACCACTTGCTGCCTTATTTCTTTACCAAATTAACGCACCGGGGGTCAGGCACCTTGTTTTGAATTATATACGGACATTATAATCGACTAATTCTGGACAGGCAATACCGTCAACTTACGGTTATTTAAGGGTGTCAAAAACACTACTCCGCTCCTCGGCGAAGCTACTTGATCCTTATTTGAAGGTAGCGGAAAAATTAAACAGTTAACCCGGTTCATTGCTATACAGCAAATGCCACGGATTACCATATCTTTATAAATGCGCAGCTTTTTCTTTTATGGACTTTTTTAATTATTGGATTGGGAGAATGGCACTAAAACTTCATAAAAGGAAAGGTAGTATATTGCAGAAGTGAACGTTGATTATACTAAGTAAGATAAAAGAATTATATAATATAATTCTAGTGGTTAGTTCAGGATTACTTGAAGGCGAGGTGATTAAATGATGTTAGAATATATAAAAAAATATAAATGGTTGATATTCTGTGGGGTCTTATTATTTTTAATTAGTCCTATAATAGTAAATGTTATTGTAACTCTTAAACCACCTTTTGGTATGGCAGTAGCAGAAAACAATGATTGGATTGGATTTTTCGGAAGTTTTTCTGGTGCACTAGTTACCTTAGTTGGTTTAATAGCTACCATATTATATACACACTATCAATATCGAGACCAGGATAGAAAGAGAATACAGCCATATTTTAGGATCACTCAATTTAAGAGTGAGGAAATACTAAAATTAGATAAAGATAAATATAAGTTAGGTATTGAGGCTGGATTTGCAGAAATTAAAGAGAGACCTAAGGATTTGTACTTGAAAGAAATTGAGTTTCATGGTGAAGTCAAAAACATTGGCCTTGGAAATGCGGTCGAAATTGGAATAAAAGATTTAAAACTAGAGAATAGAATATTAAAAACAAACGACCTTCAAGTACTGTCCACATATGCGCTTGAAGTATTAGAAATAGGTGAGAAATTTTATTTCGAAATAAGCCTTTTTGGACTAGTATTAGAGGAGAGTTATTTTACCACCGATTTTTCCAAAGCATCCGCGGACTTCGAGCAACAGAAAATTTCCCACCTTCCTAAAATAACATTTTCGTTTATTTTTACTTTTCAAGATTTGTTAGGTAATAAATATAACCAACAGGTTACATCCACTATTCAAATTGATTATCTTTTTGAGCAACACTACGGTCCATATTATAAAAGTGTAGATCCTCCCAAATTAATAATTTAATAGGGAGTTCAGAGTCCTAGTAGGATACCACCACTCTTTTAATTATAGAAGAGTGGGGACAGTTCTGAGCTTGCCAATCGGCAAACCCAGAACCGTCCCCATTTAGCCACCCAATTAATGAATACTTAAATAAGCTCCCTGCACGATTTCATTTCTCGCAAGTTCACTCGGCTTTCCTTTAATCCTTATTTTGCCGTTTTCCAACAGGTATCCCCAGTCGGCGACTTGCAGGGCTGCTTTGGCGTTTTGTTCGACTAAAATGATAGTAGTCTCTGATTGTTTGTTTTAGCTGATACAAGGTTTCAAAGATTTCTTCCACTATAATGGGTGCAAGGCCAAGAGATGGTTCATCGAGCAGCAAAATCTTCGGCCGTGCCATCAGTCCTCTTGCAATTGCCAGCATCTGCTGCTCTCCACCGCTCAAAGTACCTAAAGCTGCTTTCTCCTTTCTTTTAAACGAGGAAAGAGCTCGTACATTCTTCTATATCCTCTTCAATTCCTTTTATGACAGCTTTTGATGCCACGTATCCTTTATAACGGTTAAAAGCGCCAAGCCGCAAACTTTCTTCAACCATTAATTCAGGAAACATCCCTCTTCGTTCCGGAACAAGGCTTATACCTGTATAGGCAAGCTTTTCGGCCGGAACTCCGGTAATATTTTTTCTTCTAAAATCACTTGTCCCGATTTTGGAAGCAGCAAGCCTGCGATTGTATTCAATAAAGTAGATTTGCCGGCACCATTTGTCCCGATGATTGTACTAAGCTGTCCCTCTTTTATTTCCAGATTTACTCGTTTTAATGCATGAATGCTTTCACGGTACACATGCAAGTCGTTGACCTTCAAGACTGTTTTCGCATCCTCAGAAACATCCTAATACCTTTAAAACGCGGAATAGTTGGTGTAAGAAGAATAGGATATATTTCTTGAGAGACAAATTGACATTTGCCTATTTATATTTCTAAAAGGTTTAGTTTTGTTTTTTCATACATTTCTTCTTTAAAAGTACCAGACTCAGGAACTTACTGCCTTCTGTAATCCATACCCCTTGAAACAGAGCCAGTGAAAAAAATTTCTAACACCGAAGTATACAAAAAGCACCAACCACAAAATAAAGTTGGCGCTTTCTTAAAGAATCTATAACTTATAATAAGCAGTTTTTGTAAATGAACTATAATGCTTCTTTCCATTTACGACTTTATACGACCTGACTTTATAATAATACGTTTTGCCCTTCGCAAGAGATGTATTCGTAAAGCTTACTGTTGAACCGGATGTGATTGCTTTTACTTTGGTGTAGGTTCCGGTTTGTGAGGTGGATCGGTAAATCTCGTATCCGGATGCTTCATTGACTTTGGACCAGGATACTTTCAGCGAGGTGCTTGACACTTTCCCCAATGTGATTTTAGCTGGCGTGGCCAGCACTGGAATTGCACTCACTATGCCAGAGAATGAACTGTACACTTTTTTGCTTCCGATTGTCCGGTACGCCCTTACCTTATAGTAATAGGTTTTACCTGTTGCAAGGCTACCATTAATATAAGAACCTGTACTGCCGTTGGTAATGGTCTTTATTTTTGAATAGGTTCCGGTTTTTGAAGTTGCCCGGTATACCTCAAATCCTTGAGCTCCGGATACTAGTCCCCAGCTGACCTTTATAGAGTTGTATCCAGCGGATGCTGCTTTAGCTGCAGGGACCGGCAATACAGGCGCTGCACTTGTTACACTTGAATAGGAACTATAATTAGTTTTGCCGGACACAGTCTTGTATGACCTTATCTTGTAATAATACTTCTTTCCATAGGAAAGCCCGCTGTTTGTATAGCTGAAAGTACTATTGTTCGTTGTAGTTGTTACTTTTCTGTAAGTCCCAGTTGAAGAGTCGGCCCTATAAATCTCATAGCCTGTTGCCTCAGGTGATTTAGTCCACGTGATCCTGACTCGGTCATATCCCGCTAAAGCAGCCTTCGAGGAAGTACCAGCAAGAACTGGGATTGCACTCACAATAGTAGAAAATGAGCTGTATACCTTTTTGCTATATTGATACTGATAAGCCCTAACTTTGTAATAGTATTTCTTCCCTGTTTGCAATCCGCCGTTTGTGTAACTTAATGATTGAGGATAATCAAGGGTTGCAATCCGTGTATAGGTTCCGGTTGAACTATCCGCTCTGAATATCTCATATCCTACGGCATCAGGTGAAGGTCCCCAGGTTAACTTTACGCTCTTGTACCCGGCTGATATTGCTTTTGGAGATGTTGGAACCTTGAAAACAGGCTTTGCACTAACAGTTTGGGAATGCTGACTTTCGATCTGCTCTCCGTCTACCACCCGATACGATTTGACCTTGAAATAGTGCGTCACTCCAGGCTCAAGAAAATCTATCGTAACACTTAACGCACCGGGGGTCAGGCACCCTGTTTCGAAAGCATTTCTTTTAACTGTGTTTTTCATACATCGAATGAATGTATTTGTCCCATAAAGTTTTCTTTCCTTCTTACTCAAAGTTGGAAAAAACTTAATTTTTCTTTAAGCTTTCTAGTCAAAATATCATTTAGATGATGTAAGCCATTAGCAATATTTTTTAGTCTAGAAGTTACAAAACACCAGCAAACGACAAAACCGCACTAACCAAAAGTAAAAAACAGATCCACCGCATCCCCAACAAACCCGTGAAACATATCTGGGAACTTTAATCGAGGAGTATTGTGCCATTTATCATTAGAAAAAACAAAAACTCTGCAAGATAGCTCCCACAGAGTTTAACAACACAAATGTGAAACGTTACGTGAAACAAGATTTTCCGGGGCGTCACTGTGATGGAAACCTCAAGATGATATTACCAAATATACAATGGTAGTAAGCAATGACAAACTATATGAAATCTTACTTAAATATCCTCATAGAATGTTACGGTTAAAAATAACTACCATGCTTATTGACTTAGAAGAGGGTAAAATTATTGATGAGCAGATATTAAATTCATAAAAATATTAAGCATAACAAATATACCCGCCAAGCATTATGCCTAGCGGGTAATTTGCTAAATCACACTATTCTTTATAATTCTTTTCAAAGTGCCAAGCGTCACGGCACATGGATATAATATCACGTTTTGCTGTCCAACAAAGCTCTCTTTTAGCTTTTGAAGCATCAGCATAACAAGAAGCGATATCTCCAGGTCTCCGCTCTAATATTTCATAAGGAACTTCAGTACCATTTGCTTCTTCAAAAGCTTTCACTAATTCTAATACGCTGGTACCTTGACCAGTTCCTAAGTTATAAACATGAGCACCAATCTTGAGATTATCTAACGCTGCAACATGCCCTTCTGCTAGATCCAATACGTGAATATAATCTCTTACACCGGTTCCATCTATTGTTGGATAGTCGTTCCCAAAAACTCGTAATTTCTCTAATTTCCCCTTAGCAACCTTAGTTACATATGGCATCAGATTATTTGGTATACCATTAGGTACTTCACCAATTAAGCCACTTTCATGGGCTCCGACTGGATTAAAATATCGAAGAAGAGCAACTGAAAATTCTGGATTTGCTTTAGCTATGTCAGTTAGAATTCGCTCACTCATTGCTTTCGTTTCACCATATGGATTGGTTGTTGGTAAAAGATCCATAGTTTCAACAAAAGGAACTTTATTATCTCCGTATACAGTTGCAGAGGAACTAAATACAAACCGATTCACATTATATTTCTGACAAGCTTTTGCAAGAACCATAGTACTAACAATATTGTTATAATAATAATTTAAAGGTATGTCTACTGATTCTCCTACCGCCTTTAACCCCGCAAAGTGAATAACTCCGTCAATCTTGTAATTTCTGAAGATACTATCAATAGCTTCTGCATCTGTGACATCAATCTCGTAAAAAGTTACTTCTTTATTAGCTATATCCATGATTTTCATAACAGTCTCACTCTTGCTATTAGAAAGATTATCAGCAATAATGACTGAATGTCCTTGTTTCAGTAATGCAACACAAGTATGGGATCCTATATATCCTGCACCACCTGTTACTAATATGTTCATTGTATTTATACACACCTCACTTCATATATTAGCTAAATCTCTTTATTAATTAGTACTATAAAGACAATTTTAACTATAAGAATAATGCATCTATTACTCATATTGAGTATTGCTCAATGCTTTGAATGGTTCTCTGCTCTCTTAATTCATTTAAGAATAACCCTTATTGTCTTTGGAAAAACATATATACATACTCCCAATGCAAGCATCCATCTTAAAACTGTTATATCAATTATTAGATAGTAAGTACAACTTGTTATAACAACACAAATCATAGGAAATAGAAATACCTTTTTCCCAATCAACCTTGAATTAACTCTCCTAATTATGAAATAGTGTAGCAATAAAGAAAACAAGTATGAAACTAGAGTTGTAAAAGCAGCACCAATTGCCCCATAAATTGGTATAATAATTAGATTTAACAGTATATTTACTACTGCACTCAAAGCACTGATTGTTGCTATTACTTTTGTTTTCTTATAGTAATATTCGACGTCCATATAAAATGATGTATAATATATAATTAAAGATGAAAAAACAATAAACGGAATAAGATATATACCTTCCCAATACTCCGAAGTTGTCATGAATTTTAAAACTTCAGGAGAAACCAAAACAATGGACATTGCAATTCCAGTTACAATAAAAATATACTCTTTTGCCCTTTGATTAATGGTAGTTACTGATCCTTTTTTCATTTCATTTGTAAACCATGGTACCCATATACTTGCAAAAACACCTGTAAATAGATTTAGAACCATTCCAAAATTATATACTAAGCTGTATATTCCTGTTTCTGACGCACTTCTCATTTCCGTTAACATTATTCTATCAACTTGAGCAAGTATGATCTCTGACAGTGAATACGCAATTAATGGTAAAGACACATTAATTGCGTATTGCCAATATTCTTTATTATAAAATGTTTTCCCTTTAAACATTACTACAGTTATTAAAATGAGCCCAATTAACAAAAAAAACATTGCATTTGGAATTATTCTTCCTAGGTGTTCATTTTCCTTAAAGACATATAGTATTAGCGGGATTGCCGTAATAATAGTAATAAAGTTTGGTAAAATCATTAAGATGGTTCTTTTAATATATTTATATTCCATCATATATTTAGCTATCATACAGTTTATAACAAAACTGGAAAACGCTTGTATAAAAGCTAATATAAGTATAGTTTTTGTTAGTTGCAATTCTATAAAATTGCTAATAAAAATGGTAAAAGTCGATATTAAGAAAAAGCTGACTACTGATAATGTAAACATTGAAGAAATATATTTATTAATAGATTCTAAATAATCCACAAATGCCATTCTAATAGAGTTAGTCATACCTAAACTTGCTATTACAGTAAAAATTGAAACCCAAGCCAAATAATTATTCACAATTCCATAATCTTCTGTAGATAATATCCTTGTGAAAATTGGTATTGTTATAAAAGCTACTGCCTTGCTAAATATCCCACCAAAGCCATAAAAAATTGTAGCATTTAAATTTTTATTATTTTTAAATTTGGATATTCCTTTAATTTTCTTCATTATAAGTCAGGTTCATTCCAAAAGTCTTTTTTTATGAAAATCCCTTTCATTTTTCTTATATCTTTTAAAGGTAATTGGGTCCAGTTTATTTTTCTTAGATACTCAACGCTTTTTTCATCAAACCTTTTTTTTATAACCTTTGCAGGAGTTCCCACAGCTATTGAATATTCCTCAATGTCCTTTGTAACAACAGCACCAGCACCTATAATTGAGCCGTTGCCTACTTTGACTCCATCCATAATAACTACATTTGCCCCTATCCAGCAGTCATCACCTATAATTGTTTTCTTTGGCTTTGATTCAAAAAATGCAGGAACACCAAGAATATTGTTTTCACTATAAATCCTAGGTGAAGTACTCATGTAATTTATCGGATGTTGACTAGCTCCAATAACACAATTCGATGAAATGGATGTAAACGTTCCTATTTGTGTATTGGTAATGTTACAATTTGAATTTATATAACTGTAGTCTCCAACCACCGTGCCTAGTGACAAAGAAGTTTCAAAATCTATAATGCACTCTCTTCCAATTTGACATGAATTACTTATGTTATACGTATTTATTATACTTTCTGAATTCTTATATTTAAGACGTATAAGCTTAAAGTGATTGACAACATATCTAGGTATAAAATCTTTAAGTTTCAATTCTACTTCACCTTTCATGTAACTTTATAGATCTATAAGCTATTCCAATAGGATATAAACAAATGGTGAGTATCTTATACGGATTATTTCTAAAAATAGGCTCCTTAGCTTTTATAGAAAATCCTATATATTTTATAATAGAAATTATTTTCCGCTTTATTTTTAGTCCCCTAGATAAATATTGAGACATTCTAGCATGTTGCAAATAATAAAGTCTATATCCCTTAGGATTATTTAGCATTAATTTTTTGGCGTTAGTAGTATATCCATCGTCTAGATATTCACACAGGTAAATAATATCCCTTAATATTAACATCTTGTAATGTTCATCAATTTTCATCCATATATAAGCTTCAGATATAAATTTTTCTCCTTCTATATATGGGAATGGAAATTTTTTCAATACGTCTGTTCTATAAACTACAGCTAAATCACCTTTATAACTATATTTGTTATAAAGGTTATAAAGGGTTTCTGTTTTAATCTCTGGAAGCATAGTTCCACCTATAGGAGTATACGTTTTTACATTTCCTCTCATTGCAATTATACCGCTTAAATTCTCACTCTTCTCTTGTGTCCAGGAAGTAATTAATTTTTCTATTGCAGATTCCGTTATATAATCATCGGAATCTACTATAAAAAATAAATCTGTTTTACAATTATTAACACCCGTATTTATAGCTTGCATTTTACCTTTATTTTTTGTTTTTATATAAGTAATGTTAAGAATATTTTCCTTCTTAAAGGATTCTACGACATCTCTAGTTTTATCTGTGCTTCCATCATCTACTATTAACCAATCAAAATTCTTATATGTTTGTAATTTTAAACTACTGTATAAATTGTATAAAAGATCAGCTCTATTATATGTGGGGGTAAATACAGTAATTGTAGTCTTTTGATAACTCATTCTATCTTTTCCTTCCTCCAGCAAGTTCAAATAACTTAATCAACACCATTGGTATAATTATTCCATAAAAGATATTTCTTACTGATAATAAAAGCGGAGATCGTGCTGTCATTAAAAGATAATAAACTAATATGGCAATATATGCGTTTCTAACAACTTTGCCCTCACTAATAATCACGTTATTAAATATCCGCACAAGAATACCACCCCAAATTGGCATTAACAATAAACCAAACCATCCAAAATTATAGTAAGTCTCTGCAATTAATGAATATCCCGGTCCATAATTAATGTTCAGTTGGTTCATGAGCCAGACATCTAGAGCAGCGTAATTTGCAAAAGAAAATCCACCTAATAATAGGCTTGGTATTACTGCAAGAAAACTAGATAAATATGAGAAACCATAAGCGAAATCAATATTTTCAGGAATAAGTCTCATTGTTTCAATAAGGGGGTATATACTATAACCTAATTCGCTAATGAATGTAATGATAAAGTTCTCTTCCCCTATATTTTTAAAAAATATATTAAGAAATTCAGTGAATGTCTTATCACTTGTTCCTCTGTATTGTATGATTGTAACCGATAGGGCCATAATAAATATCCCTAGAATTACTAATAAAAGATTTTTTTTCCCTTTAAATGGGGAAACCTGGACATGATATAACCATAAAAAACTTATAAGTAAAATTAGGGCTAAACTTCTAACACCCGTTAAAAAACTCAATAATATATTAATTACAACTAAGGAAATAACAAAGTAACGTGCTATCTTAGATTTTCTATTAACAGAAAAAAACAAATATAACCCTGGAATGAAGAATATTTCTAATGAACTGATAATATTATTAACTGATGAAGAGTCATTCGCATTATTATACAGCGCTCCATAACCACTAGTAAGTGAAACTATAGCATTGTTAATTAAATTACTATAATAAATAGGTGCTGAAATTAGTAATAGGATTACACTAGTAATCAATACTGCACTTTTATTTCTCTTATTAGTAAAAATTTCGCTTTGGGAAAAGTTTGTAATAAAAGAATTCTTTTGTGTATATAATAAAGCTGCCAATTGGAATAATCCAAACCCCAAAACTGTATAAACTATTGGACCAATTAGAGCCTTATAATCGAACCAACTTAATACTGTTCTATCAATATTAATATTTAAAGCATTTAAAAATAGCAAACCTAACCAATAGAAATATGCAACTAGTACATAGATAATATAAGCGTTAAATACGGAATTAGTTCTTTTTATAAAAGTAAAAGTGCTTAATAATAACAAAAAAATTGATAGCCAACCCCAAGACTTAATCACAAATTCTGAATTGTACACTAAGGGTTGATACAATAAACATATAACACCATATATAATACATATTAGTAATAAAAACACATAATATATTAATGCGATATTCGCTTTTGCTATTGGTTTATTTGTATCAGTCATAGTAAATCTCACTCACTAGTCTAACGGATTCCTCTATTGCATATCCTCTATTTTTTATACTTTCGTTAATTATATTTTTATCTACCCTTTCTTTTTTACTTGACTCTATTATTTTTTTAACCCAAACTTCTTTTGACTCTTCTAAAGATAAAAACACAACTAAATCTACCCCAAAGTCAGATTCTATTGATATATTATTAGATACTACACATGATAATCCCGCCGCTTGTGCCTCCACAAGGGTAACTGGCAATCCTTCAAACAATGAAGGCATAAGTAAGACATCAAAAACATTCATTAAAGTTGATATATCTGAGCGGTTTCCTAAAAACAGAATATTATTATCTACACCTAAATCCCTTGAATATTCGATACATTCTTCCATCAATTCACCTTCACCAGCAAACAGCATTTTAAAGTTAATACCCTTTTCCTTTAATTTACTAGCAATTTCTAATGAAAATTTATGATTTTTAGTTTCTTTAAACGAGCCTACCTGTCCAATGATTAATGTATTATTCAATAAAGATAATGTTTTCTTTGTCTTTTGTATGTTATTTTCAGCCACTGTATATTGACTTAGATCAATTGCATTAGGTAATAACTTTGTATTTCTCAAATAATTGCTCCCGAACAAAAACCTCCCCGCATCATCTCCACACATTAAATAATGCGTACTATACTTCTTGATTAAGGACTTCATTATTGTATTGTATATATTTCTCTTAAATGTTGACTTTCGTGGATCAACTGTCGTATGAGAATGTGCTATTCTAATAGGAACACCCGCTTTTTTTGCAGCATACATCACAACTCCTATAGACAAAGATGTATGGGCATGGATAGCCTCTATGGACTGGGCCTTAATTAGATGTTTCAATTTACTAATGAGTCCTATAGCACCCAATTCTTTAATATTATTTATTCTGTGTATAATACCATCTAGGCTCTTAATCTCTTCATCAAAATAACAAGTTTCATCAGTATAATATAAAAAGTGGAACTGAAACTTTTCCCTATCGATATTTCTAAATATATTCATTAGCATCGTTTCAGCACCACCACAATTCATAGTACTGACTACCTGTAAAACGTTTATTTTGCTCATTTCTTAGCTCCCTGAAATTTATCTAAAAATTGTACTCTAAATCTGATATAAATATTTAATAACGTTCCGGGAATTAAAGAAAATAATGTCATTATTTTCTTTGGTGAATCTCTATAAAATTCTTTGTTATGTTCAAATATACTACTACTTACATAATGTATACATGATAAAAAACGTTTTTTTAATGTTGCCCCATAAACCATATTGATTTTTCTTGCATATGAGAATCCTTTTGGACTTTCAATATACTGCTTAAAAATTGTATTGCTAGAACCTGTATCCTGGTATTCTACATAACATAACACTTCATTCAGAATTAATAATTTATAATCTTGGTCTATTAAAGTATATTTAACACCAAGAGGTACAAGTCGTTCACCTTTATATTCAGGATAATCTTGATATCTTTTTATAACATCTGTCCTATATACAAGTTTTTTATCCCCTTTTCCTCCAGTAGCATAATAACTTGATAGAGTTGTATCTTTTAAATTATCAGGAAACCCTTTACCAATTAACCGGCCATCTAAAGTAGCATCCAATCCTACTAAACCCGCATAAGTTTCATCCCCATATTTCTCCCAAAATGTTAAGATTGTATCAATTGCATTCTCAGCTATTTGATCGTCTGAATCTATGCAGATATTAAGTTCAGTGCTAATATTATTATAGGCAGTATTGTGTGCTGTATGCATACCACCATTCTCTTTATATATATATTGTATTTGTATAATATCTTCATTAATCCATTGTTCAACTAGTTCTCTAGTATTATCTGATGAACCATCATCAATTATTAACCATATAAATTCTTTACATGTTTGATTACATAAACTTTTATATGTTCTATTTATTGTATGAGCTCTATTATATGTGGGGGTAAACACAGTTATCCTTGTTTTACTTACCATAGCTACTCCTTCCAATGCTCCAAATAAAACCTTTGAATCCACATAGATGTAGCTTCAATATCATAACCTTTTGATTTTATCTGCTCATAAGTGTTTTTTCTATTATAGCCAGTAGTATATTTTAATATCTTTTCAGCCCATTTTTCTTTCGAGTCCTGTAAGGAGATTGATTCAATTAAGTTTGTTAAATAGGCATCTTGTGGAATGGTGTCCGATACAATAGTGTGTAACCCTGCTGCTTGCGCTTCTATACTGACGATGCCTAAACCTTCATATAATGATGGAAATAAAAACAAATCCATTGCTTGAAGTAGATCAGGAATATCTGATCTCACTCCCGTAAAAATTACCGAATCAATCAGCCCTAACTCTTTGATTCTTTTTTCAATAAAAGGTCGTAACTCTCCATCTCCTACTAACAATAATATTGAATTATTGTATTTATCATGGACAGCATTAAAAATATCAATTAAAAAAAGGTGGTTTTTTTGAGTTTGAAACCTCCCTATATGACCTATTACAAACTTATCTTCAATCTTTAGTTCTTTCCTTTTAAGTGTTCTTATTTGTTCAGAGAATACATACTTTTTTGCATCTATAGCATTATTAAGAACTTGTGATTCATTACTTCTCTTGCCGTACATCCACTTTGCTGCTGACTCAGAGCATGCAAATAAATAGTCAGCTATATATCGTAAAGGATATCTCATTAAAAATTTAATATATGACTTTAATGTATGTTCTCCACCAGCAATATGGCTGTGACCTATTGTTAATCTGTTTAGTGATTTTGCAATCGATAAATAAATAAATGCTGGGGAGGTATGATGTCCATGAATTATCTTCCATTCTGGATGTTGGGAGATTAACTTCTCCCATTCTCTTTTATAGAAGTAATAGTTAGTTATTTTATATCTTGGTACTCTATAAATACGTCCTCCTAAACTTTTTATTTCTGCCTCATATGAATAACTTTCATCTCGATCATTAACAACAAAGTCAAATTGAATTTTATTTCTATCAATTTTCCTATATATATTCATTATCATCGCCTCAGCTCCACCTCTGTCTAGGCTAGCTAAAACATGTAATATCCTTAAGGGTTTCATTACATCACACCGTTTATCTTAACATTATTTTTTATCATTCTAAATTTTCCACTTCTCTCTCTAGGTATCTCATTAACATGGTTAATAATTATATTTGTGGCTTCACCAAATTTGTGCATAAACTCATCTTTCAATAGATCATCATACTCAGGTTTATATAGGTTTTGATCTACTTCAAGGTTAATAGTTATCTCATCAACTTTTTCTTGAATGGTTTGAGCTCTTATTAATGCGTTAGGCATGTTTTTAAATAAGTTTGCAACATTTCCGCCATTTATCTTTGCGCCTTCTGCGGTATATAAAAAATCCAGTCGACGACCTTGTATTTCCTTAACAGTAGTCAATTCATTACCGCAGTTACAGCTTTCACTTGTCTTATCACAAATCACTGCATCTCCAATACGATAACGAATTAATGGTGTACCATGAGTAGTAAAACTAGTGACTAACACCTCAGAGTTATCCTTTTCAAAATGTTCAAACACTCCTGATACTAATTCCATGTGTAATGTCTGATTTGCACATTCTGTAATAAAGGGTGCACCTTCACTCGAGGCATACTGATCATAAACCTTACACTTAAACACTCTCTCTAATAGTTCTCTTCCTGACTTAGTTAATGTTTCTGATGTTGGAAATATTGCAACGGGTTTAAACTTTAACTTAATATTATGACGTTCGATATATCCTGCAATATCACACATTGACATAAAAAAGCCATCTATTGCGTCAGGTTTAAATTCGTTCAATGATTCTACATAATATTTCATATTTTCTTCAGTAAGATGAAACGAAGAGTAAATCATTTGTTTACAAGCAACATTATATCTCCAAAAAACTTTTTTCCTTTGAGTGGGAGGAATTATGTGCTTCCCATTAAAAGTTGCACGTTTCATTTTTCTATGTTCAAAACCAACACGTCTTTTAAAGTGATCCAGAATAGCCATTCTTTTCATCATATCTTCCTGGCTGAATAAAACCACAAGTGACTTTCCTGTAGTGCCTCCCGTATGTCCTTCTACAGCCTCTTTTTGGCTTAAGGTAACTACATCCTTAATATTTTCTCTTAACATTTCCTTATCAACTATAGGTAATTTCTTAAGATCATTAATATTATGAATAGAATTAATATCAATATCCTTATATAAATCTCTATAAAACTTGCTATTATCTACTGCAAACTTAATAAAGTTTACTAGTTCTTTATGTTGGAAATCCAATTGTTCTTTCAAATTTAATTTATCAAATTCTGATAGGAATTTTAAATATTCACAATATACTTTCCCATAACGTTCCTTGTTACGCTGATAACCTGAGATTGACACCATCATATTTTGGAAAAATATTGGCGATTTATCATATATTTTCTCGAGTAGTCCCATTTATAAATTCTCCTTATACCACTGTATAGCAGCCGTAATGCCCCTCTCAAAACCCCAGTCTGGATAATATCCTAGAAAATCTTTTGCTTTACTAATATCAGCATTACTATGCTTAATGTCACCTTTACGATCTGGTCCAAATATCGGCTGAATATCTTTTCCTAATGCATTCAACAAATAGGTATAGATATCAATTAAAAACTCTCTTCCACCATAAGCAATATTATAGGCCTGTCCAGCCGCTTCATGGGATGCATTACAAGCCTTCAAGTTTGCCTCAATCACATTCTCGATATAAGTAAAATCTCTACTCTGCTTTCCATCACCATTAATAGTTGGTTGCTCATCATTAAGTAACTGTTTAATGAATTTTGGAATTACTGCTGCATAAGCACCATTAGGATCTTGTCTTCTACCAAACACATTAAAATAACGCATACCATAAGTATCAAGTCCATATAACTTTGTATAGATTTTTCCATACTCTTCATCTACTTTTTTGGTAAGTGCATAAGGTGATAATACATTGCCCTCTCTTCCCTCTTTTTTCGGAAGATTTGGCTCGTCACCATACACTGAAGAACTAGAAGCATAGACAAATTTCTTTACACCTGCTTGCCTTGCTGCTTCCATCATATATAGTGTACCTTTTATGTTTACCTCTTCATAAAACAAAGGCATCTCAATACTTCTTGGAACACTCCCCCATGCAGCTTGATTTAAAACATAATCGATTCCTTCACAAGCTTTCATACATGTTTCAAGATCACGAATATCTCCCTCGATAAATTCGTAATTAGGATTATCTAAAAACTCTTCTACATTTTCCTTTTTACCAGTTGAAAAATTATCTATCCCTCTAACTTTATAGCCTAAATTAAGTATTGCTTCTACTAAATTAGAACCAATAAAACCTGCTGAGCCAGTAACTAAGAATTTACTTTCATCTGGAAATTTTATATTTTCATACCCCAATGTTATAGCCTCCAATAAATAAATCCAGTATCTTCTGCTTCTTTTCTATTAAACATTCCTTTAAGGTCCATAAGAACACAATCTTTTCTATCATTTTCTATATCAAACTCAGAAGTTGCAGCTACTTCATTCATAGCTTCTAAATTTACATATCCAATTGGCCCAAACATCATCCTTACATCTTCCAATTGAATATCTTTAAATTCATCGTGTGGAACTGCAAAGATTATTGCATCCATTTCTTTTATATCTTCTATTTCACAAAGATTAATCCTATATTCACGCCATAAATCTTCTTTGTCAGCTTGAGGATCTACAACTTTAACGTCTACTCCGTACTCTTCTAATTCTTTTATTACGTCGACTACTTTTGTATTCCTGACATCGGGACAGTTCTCTTTAAACGTAACACCAAATATAGCTACTTTCGCACCATTTATTTGCTTATTAGCTTTAATCATTTTCTTTACCGTATTTTCGGCAACATATTTACCCATATCATCGTTTATTTTTCTTCCCGAAAGTATAATTTGGGAATGGTAACCCATTTGCTCTGCTTTATATGTTAAGTAGTATGGGTCAACCCCTATACAGTGGCCACCAACTAATCCTGGAGAAAAATTAAGGAAGTTCCATTTCGTTCCTGCTGCTTCAAGTACCGCTTTTGTATCAATTCCCATTTTATTAAATATAATAGAGAGTTCATTCATGAAAGCAATATTAATATCACGTTGTGAATTCTCTATGACCTTTGCAGCCTCCGCCACTTTAATACTTGCTGCTTTATGCACACCAGCTTCTACCACCAATTCATAAACCTTTGCTACATTATCTAAAGTCTCTTCATCTTGCCCTGCCACAACTTTTATAATAGTCTCTAGTCTATGAACTTTATCACCAGGGTTAATTCTCTCTGGTGAATAACCAACTTTAAAGTCTACACCACATTGTAGTCCTGATTCTTTCTCTAAAATTGGAACACAAATATCTTCAGTTACACCAGGATAAACTGTAGATTCAAAGACAACTATTGAGCCTATTGTCAAATTTCTACCCAAGGTGCGACTTGCTGATTCCACCGGTGTTAAATCAGGTGTATGATCATCTTTTACCGGAGTAGGCACGGCTACAATATGAAATTTCGCTTCCCTAAGACTTGCTTCATCTGATGTAAACTCAACTGTTGTGTTCTTAATTACTTCATTTCCTACTTCTTTTGTAGGATCTATACCACTTTTATAAAGTTCAACTTTTTGTTTATTTACGTCAAAGCCAATCACGTCAGCTTTTTTAGCAAAAGCAACAGCAATTGGCATACCAACATAACCAAGTCCAATTAATGAGATTTTCTCTTCTCTATTAACAATCTTCTCATATAATTTCATATTAAATTCTCCTTTATTTTATAAACCCATTGTCTGGATAATTGACTGATTAACAACCTTAACATCATATTTTTCTCTAGCAATCTTCTCGCTTTCTTGCCCCATGTTTTTGCATATCTCACGATTAGAAATCAAGTATTCCATCTTATTTGTTAACCCCTTGATATCCTTGACCTTTACTAAATATCCATTTAGTCCTTCGATAACTGTCTCCCTGCAACCGGGAGCATCACTGGTAATGATTGATCTCCCCATTGCCATGGCTTCTAATACTGTTTTTGGCGTACCTTCATGATATGATGGTAATACATAGGTACTACATTGAGAGATAAATGGTCTCACATCACTTTGTTCCCCAAAATATTCAATAACACCATTTTCTATATATGGCTTCAGCTCATCTGGTTTTAAGGCAGAAGGATTACTGTCATATGGGCCTACTAGTAAACAACGTACCTTAGGGTGTTTATCTTTAACTTCTCTACAAGCTTCTAAATATTCCATTATTCCTTTATCTTTAATAAGTCTACCAATATAGAGAAATGCTGGTTCTTCCGGAAATTGTGTTGGTTTGAATTTATCAAGATCTACTCCCGAACCATTAATTATTACCGTCATATTATCTTTTACTAAACCATTTTGAATAAATTCATTTTTATCATCTTGATTCTGAAAGAATACTTTCTTGCTACATTTGCAAGCAGCCCAGTATTCTACTTTCATTATTGTTTTTACTATTTTGTTTTTAAAACCTTCTCCCCTAAATATCGAACCAAGTCCAGCTATTAAAGGGTATACTTCAGAAACACCATTTAACTTTGCAGCTATACTTCCATAAACAACCGTTTTGGCTTGATATGCGAACACTTTATCAGGTTTTTCCTTTTTCATGAATGTATAAAGAAACCTTAAAGTTTTTAAGTCTTTGATTGGATTCATACCATTGCGTTCAACATATAGCTGCCTATAATCAATATTGTATTTTTCGAACTTTTCCTTCCATTCTGCTTCAGGCTCAGATCCTAATGCAATAACGGTATGACCATTTTCTATAAAGTCTTTCATCATATCCATACGGAACCAAAACAACGATGATGTATGGCTTGAAAGTACAGCTATTTTCATATTAATACTCCTACTCATTTTAGCTAGTTTCTATTTTTCTCTAGATACTCTTGAACTTCTATTTGTATTCCTTTTTCAAAAGTCATGGGATTATAACCGAAGTCACTAGTTGCACTATCGTGGGAATAGTTTCTGTCTTCTCCCATTCTCTGAACCCGTTCTATATAATCGATTCTTCGTAGTGTCAGAGTTTTAATAACTTTTGCCATCAGTACTCCTAAACTTAATGGTACACTGATGAAGACTGTTTTTTTATTAAGTTCTTTGCTTATTAAATTGAAAGTATCTATCATTCTAATAGGCCTTTCGCCAGATAGATCATAAGCGTCTCCATCAGACTTTACTGGAGACATTAATACAGTAAAAAACGCCTTCCCTAAATCTCTGGCATTCACTGGTTGAATTAAACTATTTCCACCGTTGATAACAGGCATGATTCTTAGTTTATCTATCATCTTAATAAACTTACTCATATTTCTATCACAGAGATCTCCATATATCATAGAAGGCCTTAAAATTGTAATTTTTGTCAGACATTTAGTATCGCTTTTTAGTTCGTTAATCTTTTGTTCTATTTTCTTATATCCTTCTGAGGCATACTTGAACTCCGAATAAATCCCTGTGGTGTGTACTAATATAGCCCTTTTTACTTTATTCTTAATAGCAGATTCAACAATCATTGGTGAATGGTGAATATTATAGATGTGCATTACCGTTTCTACACCATTCATCACACTACCGATAAAGTCTGGATCATCTAAATCTCCTACAACCTTTTCTATATTTAGGCCGCTTTTATCCAAAGGAGAAGTATTTGATGTTTCCCTAACAATACAACGAATAGAGCCTTCATATTTATTATCAATAAGTTCTTGTAAAAAGTATTTTCCCGTATGACCAGTGATTCCGGTGACTAAAAGCATTTCAACACCTCTATTAATCTATTTACTTTCATGAAGTTTCAGTCTCTTTAGTACTCGCAACTTCCTTCTTAACTCCGGTTCCACCTTCAACAACCCCGTCACTTTTCACTACACTAACGATGGTCCCGAGGAAGCACTTTACATCCATCCAGAGACTAATCTTCTCAACGTACTTCCCATCCAACTTCGCTTTCACTTCAATAGGAAGCTCGTCTCTACCATTAATCTGTGCCCAACCAGTTAATCCAGGTGGTACATCATTAGCACCATACTTATCCCGTTCAGCAATCAGGTCATACTGATTCCATAGTGCAGGTCTTGGCCCAATAATACTCATCTGTCCTACAAAAATATTCCAAATCTGCGGAAGCTCATCAAGTGAGGTTTTTCTCAAGAATTTACCCATCTTTGTGATATACTGCTCTGGATTTTCAAGCAAATGTGTTGGAGTATCCTTAGGTGTATCTATTCTCATAGTACGAAACTTCAATATATTAAAATGTGTTTTGTTGATCCCTACACGCTTTTGCTTAAATAAAACCGGTCCTCTTGAATCCATCTTAATAGCTATTATCAGAATGAAAAAAATGGGGGATAAGACAATAAGTCCTATTAAAGAAAGAATAATATCTATCAATCTTTTAACCTTTATATACATCCAGCTACACTCCTTAAAATTTGTTCTTTAGTAGATTAGGACTTCCTTGGAATCTTCAAAACTCCAATCAACTACTAAACCACTAAGATTGTTATCTACTACTGATAGCCACCTCGTAATATCTATTCAATCTACCATGCAAATACGAATTAGATATTTACTGTTTTAGCACTTCAAACCGAGTTTCTTCCTATTATATATACCATTCAATCAATCTATAAATCTCATTAAAATCGCCTCAAACCCTTATCCCGCAAGGTTTCTAGCCTTCAATCTAACCACGATACTCAGTTCCTCTATCATACTCAATCACTTAGATAAATTAAGTTTAAGCTACAAAAAGGCACTCCCCCTCCGCTTTCATCCTCATCTTCCGTTTCCTCTTCCTCCGCTTTCATCCTCATCTTCCGTTTCCTCTTCCTCCTCTTTTGAATGCACGCTGCAATGCACCTCTCCATCTTCATACCATGACTTGGACAAATCTCGCCTTCATATAAATCAAGATGCCCTTGAAAAAGTACATCTGACCAGGTATTCTAAATCTAGATAAGCTTCATACATTCTTTCGACTTCTTCCTGGTTAGCTAAGCAAACCTCACTCCTGGAATTCTCAATCACCGAAATTACAGATGGTACCGCTATTCCTGCCAAAATACCAAGAATAGCTATAACAGATATCAAGTCTATAAGAGTAAGTCCATTTGAATCCTTCATTTCATCTAATCCTCCCATTCTAGAATCATTGATTTCTTCTAAAATTTAATCTGGGAGCAATACATAACTTTATAACAAACTACTATCCACAAAAAAACAGCCCCCACCCATTACTAACCATCAGGTAGGAGCCTGCCTATCAACTTCTATTTAACCTTTGCCTTCTCCATCACACCATCCAAATACGATAGCAACTCTTCCCTCAACTCTGAATCCTGTAGCGCAAATTCAATCGTCGTTTTGACAAACCCGATCTTCTCCCCTACATCATACCGCTTGCCTTCAAAGTCATAAGCAAATACTCGCTGGATTTGATTCAGCTTCTGAATCGCATCGGTCAATTGGATTTCTCCGCCTGCTCCTTTTTCTTGCTGATCTAGGAACATAAAGATTTCCGGAGTCAAAATGTACCGGCCCATGATCGCCAGGTTAGATGGCGCTGTACCTGGTGCTGGCTTCTCTACAAAATTAGCAACTTGATATCTGCGTCCATCTTGCACTGAAGGATCAACAATCCCATATCGATGTGTCTCGTTATCCGGTACAGTCTGGACCCCAATCACGGATGCTAGTGTTTCTTCATACTGATTAATTAGCTGCTTTAAACACGGTGTATCGCTCTGAACAATATCATCTCCAAGGAGAACAGCGAATGGCTCATCACCGATAAAATTCCGTGCGCACCAGACAGCATGTCCTAATCCTTTTGGCTCTTTCTGGCGAATATAGTGAATATCTGCCAGGTTGGTCGAGTAGCGAACCTTATCCAACAGCTCCAGTTTGCCTTTTTCAATCAGGTTTTGCTCCAGCTCTGGCGCAAAGTCGAAATGGTCTTCGATGGCACGCTTGCCTTTTCCGGTTACGATGATAATATCTTCTATTCCGGATGCAATCGCTTCTTCGACAATGTATTGAATAGTTGGCTTATCAACAATCGGCAGCATCTCTTTTGGCATTGCTTTGGTAGCTGGCAGGAACCTTGTACCCAGTCCAGCTGCGGGGATGATAGCTTTCCGTACTTTTTTCATATCTAAGGGTCCTCCCTGAAAAAACCGCAAGGTTTCCAAATTCTTTTATTTAATGTTACAGCTGCTCCCTCTGTAACTTTTCTACTTCGCCACCAAATATATCTGATTGTCTCTCCGGTTAGCCAAGTTAATGACATATTCTTTCATCTCATTCGCATCCAAGCTATCAAACCGCTCCAGTAGGTAACTGATCTCAGCTTCCTGATCCAAAACCGCTTTTCCAATGAAGATCTTTGGAAAGATTGGCACTGGATGGATTTCTTTTTCGTTTAACAGCTCTTCGAACATCTTCTCTCCAGGCCGTAATCCGGAATAATTGATCCCGATTTCTTCTATAGTATAGCCCGACAGTTTGATCAGGTTTTTAGCGAGGTCGACAATCTTAACCGGCTCACCCATATCAAGCACAAATATCTCGCCGCCGCGCGCCAATGATCCAGCTTGAATCACAAGCCTGGATGCTTCTGGGATGGTCATGAAATAGCGCGTCATATCCTGATGGGTAACCGTAACCGGTCCGCCTGCCTGAATTTGCTTTTTAAATAACGGAATTACACTGCCACGGCTGCCGAGAACATTTCCGAACCGAACCGCCACAAATCGTGTGTTGCTTGTTTTATCCAATTGCTGAATGATCATCTCAGCAATCCGCTTGGTTGACCCCATTACATTCGTCGGATTAACTGCTTTATCGGAAGACACGAGCACGAAGGTAGCAACACCAAATGTATCAGCAGCTTCGGCCACATTCTTCGTTCCAAACACATTGTTCTTCACTGCTTCTTTTGGATTGTATTCCATTAATGGCACATGCTTATGAGCCGCAGCATGATAAACAACATCCGGTCTGTGCTCGTCCATCACTTCAAACATCCGCTCCCGATCCTGAACATCGCCAATCACCGGAACAATCTGAATGAACTCTCCATACTGGTTTTTCAATTCCATATCAATAAGATAAATGCTGTTTTCGCCATGTCCGACAAGGACAATTTTTTCAGGAGCGAACTTGCAGATCTGCCGGCAGATTTCTGAGCCGATTGAACCACCCGCTCCAGTGACAAGAATAGTTTTCCTAGAGACATACTCGGAAATACCCTCGATATCAAGCTCGACCGGCTCACGTCCTAAGAGATCTTCAACTTCAACATCACGGAAGGAACTAACCGGTACTTTCCCAAGCATTACATCTTCAATTCTCGGCATAATTTGTGTTCTCACTTTCGTTTTTGAGCATTCAGCAAAAATTGAATTTAATTCCGTTTTACTTAAAGAAGGAATCGCAATCACAATCAAATCAATCTGATATTTTTCAACAACTGCAACAAGATCCTTTGTTTTGCCGGCAATCGGCACGCCAAGAATATGAAGTTTATGTTTTCTTGAATCATCATCAATAAACGCCACAGGCTGTAAGCCAATCTCCTGGTTATTCAGCAGCTGCCTGACAACTAATGTCCCCGCCTGGCCGGCTCCGATGATTAACACCTTTTTCATATCTTTGTTTGATTTCATGTAGCTATCCCGGTATATACGCCATGCAAACCGTGAACCGCCAATCAATAACACATGCAGCATCCATGCCGTTACCAAAGCCCGCCCGTAAATCGGCAAACCTGCTAAGAACTGAAATACGGTTACAGTAGCAATCGAGAGCGTAACAGCCTTCGCAATTCCGGTTAGCTCGCCGATACTCGCATATTGCCACGCCTTGCTGTACAGCAGAAAAACAGAGGCGAAGAAATGATGAGTGATTAACAACACAAGACCACTTGCCAAAAGATTTTCATAGCTAAAGGTTTCAATTGACGGATGAAGGGGTATATAAGCTAAATAAATGGCAGAAAGAACGATTAATGAATCCAACCCTGCTAAGAACAACAACCGTTTACGGTAACTCATCCATATCCTCCTTATTAAATTAGTAGTCCAGTAAAAAAACTTTTACAAACTAAAATACATAGTCCAAAAATAAATATCTAATGAAAACACACGTGTCTTGACACGTGCTTTCATTAGATATTTATAATTATATGTAAAAGGGCATTAAACCCAACCTCACACCATACCAGCGACGACAAACGCGTCTAAGGCTTGCAAATTCTGCTTCCCACAGCATGGCCGAGTATCTCCTTTTATAACGGATAGGAGACATCACCGGTCAGTTTGGCTGACAAACCTTTGAAAGATTTTGCTATGCCAGTCTAGTAAAATAGTTCTAGAAAAGCCCTAAAAACTTTTTCTGTTTTACTCGTTGGGGTATTTCTTTGTAAACATTAAGCCCTTCTATTAAAAGCTCAGCATTCTCCTGAAACAAATACACCATATCCACTCCATAGCGTGAATCGATCATGTCAAACGCCTGCGCCATCTTGAAGGTGCGCTTTCTTACATTGTGGGCATCTGAGGCAATAAAATGCACCAGATTAGCTTCAATTAATTGGAAGCAGAATTTTGAGATATTTTTCCCAAAAACTCCGCTAATGCTTGAAGCTGTCAGCTGGGCAAGTGAGCCCTTTTTCACCAGGTTATACAAAAGCTCAGGACGTTCGATGATTTCCTGATTCCGTTCCGGATGAACAATTACTGGAACCAGACCTTTTAACTGCAGCTCATAAAGTAGCTGATCGGTATACCTTGGCACATGTCCTGACGGCAGTTCAATGAATACATACTGGGTTTGGTTTAAGGTTAAAACTTCCCCCAGCTCATAGTCCTTAAGCAATTCCCCGAAGATCGCCGGCTCCTGGCCAGGCAGCACCTTTAACGGAATTTTTTCCTCTTCAAGCCGTCTGTTCAGCGCCTGCGTTTTTTCAAGGATGATCGCAGCGGGATTATCGAACATACTGTTTTTATGATGAGGGGTTGCAATTATCGTGTGGATCCCTTCCTGGACCGCTCTTTGTGCCATTGCTAGGCTCTCATCCATATTCCTCGCCCCGTCATCAATCCCGGGCAAAATATGTGAGTGGATGTCAATCATCGCAATCCCTCATTTCCAGTAAAATGTAAATATACTAATTCCTTCTACCATCCTACCATCGGCTCATTTCTCGGTAAAGGGTGGTATTTTGTCGATAATTGTCGATTGAAGAAATATAGTGCATTATGCCCCTAGGTTTGCAGGGGTTCCGTCATAATAGTTAAACTTTACCAGACCAATCACCCAGTAAACAGTACCCATTTTGTCGGGTTTTGGTTATTTTGTATTCCCGTAGTAATAATAATAGTCCGAACTTTGTAGTTTTTTGTGGTTTAGTACAACACCTAAGAGCTTTGCTTTTGCCGCGACAAGTAGTTCTTTCGACTTACTTGCTTCTTCGATTTCCGTTTTTCCGCTATATGCAACGAGAATGACACCATCACACTGATTCGCGAGAACCTGGGCATCCGTTACAGCCAGCATCGGCGGCGTATCGAATACGATGATGTCGAATTTCTCTTTTACTTCTTCCAGAAACACACTCATCGCTTTGGATCCGAGCAATTCGGCTGGGTTGGGCGGTATTGGTCCGCTTGTCAGCACAAACAGATTGTCAATATCGGTTTTATTGAGCGACTTTTCCAAGGATACTTGCTTGGATAAGACGGTTGTTAATCCAAATGTGTTCGTCATGTTAAACGTGTAATGACTGGTCGGCTTTCTCAAGTCCGCATCGACTAACAGAACCCGCTTCTCTTGCTGCGCAAAAACAACGGCAACGTTGGAAGCTGTGGTTGACTTCCCTTCAGCCGGCCCAGGAGAAGTAACCATAATCGTTTTAACCTCTTCATCAACAGCCGAGAACTGGATATTCGTCCGGATTGTCCGGTATTGCTCTGAAATCGGTGACTTCGGGTCAAGTGCCGTAACGAGCTTCCGCTTTTGATCTCCCGCTGCTGTTTTCGGTGTTCTCTTAAACATCGGCCGACTCCCCTTTTCCTCTAGCCTTCCTGGCTGCTCTTCTAGATTTGATATCCTCAATTTGACTGGTGTCAATTACCGAAATCACACCAAGCACCGGCAAGCCCAGAACCTTTTCAATATCTTGCTGGTTCTTCACTGTATTATCAAAGTATTCTAATAGGAAAGCCAAACCAACTCCGGCCATCAAACCGACAACTAGTGCGATCGCGATGTTTAAGAGTGGCTGCGGCTTGATTGGCGACTGCCCTTCCGCAACTGTTGCTTTTGCGAGAATACTGACATTATCGACATTCATGATTTCGACAATTTCTTCTTGGAAGACGTTGGCGATTGTATTCGCGATGGTTGCTGCCTGGGCAGGCGACTCATCCTGAACTGATATATTTACCACCTGGGAATTTTGCTCGCTCGCAACCGTAACTTTACTGTTCAGAGCACCTGAAGTTATATCTAACTCTAAATCCTCAATAACGATATCAAGAATTCTCTGACTCTTAATAATCACGTTATATGTATTAATCAGCTGCAGGTTGGTTTGTACCTCACTGGGATTGTATATAGCTTGTTCATCTTTAGACTGGTTAACAAGAATTTGTGTTGATGCCTGATAGATCGGCGTTAAGAAATAAAAACTAACGGCCCCGCTTACTATGACTGCTGTAAGTGCAATCGCTACAATTAACACCATTCGTTTTCTCAGCGTCTGCAGCAGCTCTTTTAAACTTATTGTTTCTTCCATGAGTGCCTCCTGTTAATCTATTAAATTATCCTGTCAAATTATAGCACAAAAATTTGAATAAATTACCGATTATTAGCTTAATTTTGGTAAACTTGTCTATATACCCTTACGAACTTATTCTAAACCCCTTGGAACTCTATTAAAAGGTATTTTTACACATGGAATTATTTACAATTATTTGAAAGTCAAGGATGGTGCCTATTACATAATGAAAAATCTATTTATGGTATTACTGACGATTGCATGTGGGGTTATTTTACTGTTGGGAAATTTACATTGGAAAGAAAAAACGACCTTTTCAGGAGAAACGGTGAAGGCCGATGCCGAGAGCGGTTCTGGTGAGGAAGCGCTAGATGTATTTGCTGAGACCAATTCGCTGTATACCTTAACGGAAAATTGGCCTGAGGCGGCACGTGAAGCCTACCAGACTGCCCTTGAAGAGGAGCGTGTGTTCAAGATCGTGCTGATGGGGTCTCCGGCTATGGGTGTGGATGAAGGCGGCTGGTCCGTGACGGTTAAGGACGAGCTGGAGAATACATTTGGGGAAACAGTTGAGGTTCAGCTGAAAAGCTATGAAACGACGACGAGAGAGTTTGTCGATTCCGGTGGGCACGAGAAAATAGCCGCTGAAGAGCCGGACTTCCTTATATGGGAGCCATTCACCCTGACCGATAACGGAAAGGTCCGGATTGAGCATTCGCATGAATATATTAATGAAACGATTACAGCTGTTATCGCAGCAAACCCTGAAGCTGTAGTTGTGCTGCAGCCTCCCTACCCGCTATATCAGGCTAATTTTTACCCTGTTCAGGTGAATGCCCTGGAAAAGTACGCCGCAAAGATCGAGGTTCCCTATTTAAATCACTGGGAAGCCTGGCCAGATATGAATGACGAGGAATTGAAGAACTACTTAGCGGGCGAGCCAAGCGCACCAAATGAAATGGGCCACCAGGTGTGGGCTGATTACCTATTAGACTATTTAATTTCAGAGTAGGATAGTACGAGAGAGAGATTTTTAGGAGGAGAAACATTGCAAAAGGCTAAATTGCTGTTCATTGCTATTATTTTTTCATTATCTCAGTTCTTTTTCATCGGAGATGTCAGTGCTGCGAGTTCGACGATCGTTAATCCGAATCAAGTCTATTCCTACCATGATATGATCAATGACATTAATAAGCTTAAACAGAAATACCCTGATCTTGTTCACGTGAAAGTTGTCGGCAAATCGGAATATGGCCGCAATCTTTATGCGGTGTCGCTCGGCAAGGGGCCTGCAACTGTGTTTATCAACGGCTCCCACCATGCCAGGGAGTGGATGACAACTACTCTGAATATGGTAATGATCGAGCAATATGCAGCCGCTTACCAGAAGAATACGAAAATAAAAGGCTATGATGCTCGAAAAATCCTAAACTCGACAACGATTTGGTTTATGCCAATGATCAATCCTGATGGAGTCACGCTTCAGCAGGAAGGCTTAAAGGCGTTCCCGAAAAAGGATCATAAAGCGTTGATTAAGATGAACGCAGGCAGCAAAAACTTTAAGCGCTGGAAAGCAAACGGCAAGGGCGTCGATCTGAACCGTCAATACAATGCCGGCTGGAAAGCAATAAAAGGACCGACTGCTCCCTCTTATAAAAATTTTAAAGGCAAAACCCCAGAAAGCGCTGTTGAGGTAAAAGCAGTTTTAAAGCTGGTCGCCGAAATTGATCCAGAGATGGCGGTTGCCTATCATAGCAGCGGGCAAATTTTATACTGGAATTATACGTGACCATGTGTATGCAAAAAAAATCGGCAGCATGACCGGCTATCGTTTAGTCTATCCAGGCAAGAATCCGTCGGGTGGCGGTTTTACCGACTGGTTTATCGAAGCCAAGAAAAAGCCTGGCTTTACACCAGAAATTTCACGCTATGTGTATGAAACCAACCCGCCACTTTCTGAATGGTCTGGCGTCTGGAAACAAAATCAGGCCACCGGTTTATACACGGCCCAGGAAAGTGCGAAGCTATATGATGTGAAAATGAAGAAGGAAACCGATAAGCAGACGGCACAGCTGAAAACATTACAGACGAAGGCAGCCAAACTGCAAACAACATACCAAACGAATGTTAAAACCGTTAGTGATTTAAAAGTGACGAAAACATTTAAAGATCAATACCATTCTGTTGTAGCAGAAACTAAAAAGCTATCTGCTAGGTCCGCAAAGCTTCCGGCGAAATACCGCAGCAAGCTGAATGGCTACTATACTAGCATTAACACGTATACTGCCCGAGCTAAGCTGTTTATGGATGGAGTAGCTGCAGGTGATAAGCTTGTGAAGCAAACGGTTGATCTTGAAAACCGCTTTAAGGCTGGTAAGCTTGATCAAACAACGATCAATGCTCAGAAGCAGCTGAACACGTCAGTTACCGCTACACAGGAAACTTTGAATAAAATGTATGGCATCAATGTCCGCACTTTGGCCGGGAATAAGTATACACAGCCGGCGAAGGTGATCGTTCAGAACACTGGCTACGAAATTCAGCGGTATAGCTTGACGCTTGTTATTGAGAAGCAGGCTGCCAATGGAGATGCAGCCGGCGTAAGGGCTAACCTTGATAAGCTGACTGCGCTTGAAAACACGAGCAAAGCAGCAAAGGCAAAGAACCCAAGCCAGTTTAAAACATACTCTTTGATTGAGAAGCTGTTATTGGATAAGAAAATGGCAATTTTAGCGAAGCTGGCGGAACTAGAGAAGCCGGTTCCAGAACCGGAGCCGATCCCTGAACCTGAAACAGAGCCACTTCCGGATCCTGAGCCAGAGATAGCACCAGAGCCGGAGCCGGAAACGGAGCAGCCTGCTGGTGAAGAGCCTGGGGTAGAACAACCTAGTTCTCCTGTTGAAGATGAAACAGAAGTAACGCCAGCAGCATAAGGTAAAGCCGGACCATTTAATTGGTCCGGCTTTCTTCTTTTATATATTAGCTAAAGATAGCTGGTCCTCCGGCAATGCCTTGAGTGACCCATCCTTGTTCAAGACATTCCGCCATGTGTAGCGCGGTTCATAGCCGAGGATTTCCTTGGCCTTGTCGATTGACATCAGGGTTTCATACCCTTTTACATCCCTCTTCATCGCTACATCCGGGAAGTACTTTTTGACTAAATCCTGACTGAGGTCAGGCATGATTGTATCCGGTGCAGTTATATGGAAAATTTGATTCCCGAGATTATTCTTTTCTACCGCAAGCAGACAGGCATAGGCAGCGTCCCTGACATCACAATATGCCCAGGCATTTTTCTTTTGAATATCCTTTTGCTTTTCAGTCCAGTGCATGCCAGGAATTTTTTCATACTCATCAGGTTCGTAAATGTTCGCAAAACGCAGTGCAACGACCTGGGTTTTAACAAGCTTATGATACATTTCCGAAAGATTTTCAGTCAGACGCTTCGCCATGGCATAGGATGACTTCACAACCGTTGGCGACTCTTCGTCAACAGGAAGGTAACTTAGCTGATCCCCTTTGAACGGATACCCGAGCACCGTTTCACTAGAAGCCCAAACCAGCTTCGGAATTTTGAGATCCTTGCACGCCTCGAGAATATTAAAATTAACAAGCATATTGTTCTCAAAGATCGCCTGTGAGGTATTTCTTACATCCGTTGGAATGTTCCCATGATGGACGACCGCATCACAGCCCGCTAACAGCTGACAAACCTGGCCATAATCACGGAGTTCAGCCTGAATGAATTTCTTCGATGCTGATTCTTCCCGCAATTTTTTATCCGAGCCTGTCACCTCATGACCCGCTTCGAGTAATGTTCTTACCGTCCATCGACCGATCTTCCCCGCTGCTCCTGTTACTACAATTTTCACTATTTCCGCCCCTTTTATGGTTAAGTAAAAGCTGAGCATCTGAATGAATGTCCGCAAAACATTGGCATGATGCTCACAATTTCTTGGTTAGAATACCCACGAGTGTTGCTTTTAAGATGTAGAAAATATTGGTGCTTTCCGCTTCACGCAAAGCCAAAAAGCCCAATGGGAACATTGAGCAGAGGGAATAGTTTATGTGTGGAATTCTTTAATGGCTTTAAAAATGTTTTCAGCAAAAATTTAATGAGACCTTTCGTCTTGTTCCGTTTCCAGTGCCACAACAAACTGTTTCTTATCGGGCTCTACATATAAACAATATTCATCTTCCTGGTTTAGATCGAGCTGACTTCTAATTTCTTTCGGAATGTTAACTCCGCCCTTTTCAGAAATATAGCGTTTATGATCAAAGGTGCGGTAGTCAGCTTTTTTAATGATAATATCATCGTTTTCCTTCACCACGTCCACATGCTCACCACACGAAAACCCAAATGCCCGTCGCCAGCGTACCGGAAGAAGGATCACACCAGATTTAGGAAAGTTACGGCATCTGTACATTAAACTCAATTTGTCTCACCTCCCTGTTTACCCTTTGCCTTTCTATGCGGCATTAAACTTAAAATTCAAGAAATAAGCCATTTTGCCTAACAGGTGGAAGCTTTTGAATATATTCAATATAGATAGAAGAAACTACCTATGAACTTATTTTAAATATGGGGAGTTTATGAAATGTCCTTAAAAGTAATTCAATTCATCGTATTCTTGCTTCCTTGGGCCAGTTTGTTTTTTACTTCACAAAAAGTAATCAGAAGGTTTATGCCGGTCACCATTTTGACAGCCTTTTTGATGACGATAATTTTTCTGTTTGCGTATTCGTATGAATGGTGGGTAATTGAGAAATACATCATACCTTGGGGTAATATTATCGATGTCAGTTTTGCCTATGGCTTGTTTGGAGTCGGAACATTTTGGATCTTTCGGTTCACTTACGATAAATTTCTGTTATATGCTTTCGTCAACTTATTAATGGATGCTTTTATGTGCTTCGTTGGCCTGCCTTTGTTAGGAAAACTAGGCATTGCCCACTATAAAAATTTGGAACCCTGGCAGTATTTTTTAATCATTTATACCCTTTCCTTTGTGATCTACGCCTATCATAAATGGCAGGAGAAAATTTTTGTCGAAGGGTAGCTGTGCGATTTTTCTAATTTATTTACATTTTTAACAATTAAATGGAAATTATAATAGTGAGGAGGGGTCCGAAAGATGTCTAATCCATTTGAAGCAGCCTGGAACACGCTAAAACTGGCGATTGATAATACAGACGAACCAAAATCACCGCTCAACATCATCGAAGCCGGCGATTGCTGGAAGTACCTTACGATGGTTGAGGAATTCATCCGCTATGAAGAAATTGGGCTCAATACGACAACCGATGACGAGATAAAAGAAATGCTAACCGATGTGATTCAAGTATGTGAGAGCCATGTGAAAAAGTTAAGTCAATTTATGAGACAGGAAGGAATTCCGCTGCCTGACGTAACGTCAGCGAAACCCAATTCCAATTCAAAGGAAATCCCGCTCGGGGTAAAGTTAACCGACGATGAGATAGCCAATGGAATCGCTTTTAAGCTTGTGCAATGCTCGCGGACATGTGCCAAAGGCCAATCCGATGCGCTCCGAACAGATATTGGCGTAATCTGGCTGCAATTTTATTTAGAATGGGCAAGCTTTGGGGCCACCTTAAAAACGCTCATGCGGAAACGTGGCTGGATAAAAGTTCCCCCTTATTACTATCCGCCCGGGTCCCCAAATTCATAGAAATGCGAAACCGACCTATGTCCCACGAGGTTGGTTTTTTATATGCCAATGGCAACCCCAACAAAAAAGGTGACCTATTCAAGATGTGCTTCTATTTGTTCTTTATGTTTGGTGTCATGTTCTATTAATCCGCTGAAGTAATCGGCTAGTGTTATGTGTTCCATGCCTGGACATGGCTGATTGAATTTTTCTGCCGGGATTTTTCCTAGCAGGGCGACAAGTTCGGTGCGAGTGGATATGAATTCATTTATTAGATCGTTTTTAGAAATGCCTGATCTGGCATAATTTGATGCCTCTTTATTAATTGCATCTGGGTCCACGTCTATTTTTGGGAAACTCTCCCCTTTTAAAAGATAGGTAATTCTATTTTTTATGAGAAAGTCGTCCCATGAAATAAAATGCGAGATTACATCTGCTGTTCCCCAGGATCCTTCCCGGAATGGTTTGAACAATAGGTCATTTGGGATTTCTTTTAAAGGAATTGCCCATGCAATTAAGCTCATTTTTTGTGCAATTATCTCTTCGCTTTTCATTGAATGCTCCCTTCTGGTTAGTGCTTCCCACATAACCAGTTAGTTGACGGTAATGTTATTATCTCTCTTTGACTTCTTCCAGAAAACAAAGGCTGCAGCCAGTAATAGGACTGGTGTTAGCGCAACTAATTGCAGCGCGTTTTCTGCACCAGCGAAATAATAAGCAATGGGCAAAAACGCCACAGAGCTGACTACCAGTGCAATCCATGACTTACTAACAAACCCGTAGAAAAGGGCCACAATCGATAACACAAACGAAGCTTGCCATAATAGAACAACCACATTAAACCTCCCCTTTCACATTCCTCCCTACCTCTTATTTTACAATAAAATCCAGTTTATTTCCAGGTGACAGGCACCATCCAGTTAACTGGATGGTGCCTGTCACCTATTTTGGGTCGCCTATTTTGGCGAATTCTGTAATATATTTGTTACACAATTGCTATCAAAATGTCTCACAAATTGTCAGAATTCTATGAGATTATTATTTTATATTAAAAGTCTATTACTACTAACGCTCTGGAGGACCTTATGAAGAAACTATTAATTGCTACTTTATTGAGTTTTACGTTACTTTTTAGCGGATTAGCTGGAAGCATACAAACAGAAGCAGCTTCATTCAGTACTTCAGCGGCGAATATTGCACAAAAATATATTGGAAAGCCTTATAAATGGGGCGGCACTACTCCAAAAGGCTTTGATTGTTCCGGACTGGTTGGCTATTCGTTTAAGAAAGCCGGCAAAACTCTTCCCCGTACCGCAGCAGCGATGTACAAAACAGGGAAAAGTGTAGCTAAAAACAAACTGCAAAAAGGTGATCTAGTCTTTTTTAATACCAGCTCAAAAGGGGTCTCCCATGTTGCCATTTATATTGGAAATAATAAAGTCGTTCACTCCGTTACTAAAGGAGTCAAAATCGATAGTCTTTCAAACTCCTACTGGAAAGCTAGATATGTAGGTGCAAAACGGTTATAGAACACACACCTAAACCTTAGACTCAAGGTTCGGTTAACAAGAAGACAATAGTTTTGCGAATTTACCTTATAAATTAAAATAACAAGAGCCGTCGATTTCGCCTATTAGAAATCACGGCTCTTTTTTATTTCCATTGACTCTGCTGCGAAAATACCTACCGCTCCGGAAATACACTACGCTTTCCGCGGGCTCGAGCTGAGCCTCCTCGTTCGTCCCTCACTGCGGGGTCTCAACTTCTTCGCTATCCCGCAGGAGTCTTCGTGTATTTCCTTCGCTAGTGTTGCATCTATAAATGAATAGCAACTTGATTGGAGCGAAGGGCAGTCGACTCCAGCGGGAAAAGCAACAACTGAAGATCCCGCAGGAAGCGGTTTTCTTCCGAGGAAGCTGAAGTGTTGCCCGCGGAAAGCGACTGCCCGAAGCGGAAATCAACGCTGCTATTCGTCGCAGTATCTGTACTATTTTTTACATCGCTAATAATGTATTTTATGGTTTTCTATTTTGAATCGAAGTGGGAAAAAGAGTAGATGAAGGGCATAAAAAACCCACCCTCGATATTTGAGGATGGGATGGTATTTGCGCTATTCAGCATAGATAGTTTGCAGCTCTAATCTTAAATCTTCCAAAACCTTTTGGACGGTGATCTCTTTGTCGGTCGTCCCTTTTTCATAGGTCTTTTTGAGAAGGTTGTAGAAAAGTTCTTGATTACCTGTTGTTTCTGTCTTGTTCATTTACAGGTGCCTCCTAATTTCGGTCAAACAATAGACCTAGTTTATTATAATTCGAAGGAAATGTAAATAAGTTTCCAAGTTATTTTCTGACAAATTATTGAAACATACGAAAGTTGTAACTTTTTCCAACAAGTTTCATATTTTCTGAAAACTTTTGTCGGTTCCATGGTAATATATGTTTATTACTAGATTTAAAAGGAGTGAACGTTGTCACATGAAGAAAAAAGTTGTCTCTCTCGCCGCCTTCGCTATCCTTTCATCAACAGCCTATGCAGCAGCCGTGTCTGCGGATACCCACACTGTTAAAAAGGGAGAAACCCTTTCCCATATTGCTTTAAAGTACAAGCTAAGTGTCACTGAGCTGAAAAAGCTAAACGAACTGCGCTCTGATCTTATTTTTATCAATCAAACGTTATCGGTCTCAATTCCAGCTGCGCCGGCAAAGACTATTACTCCTAGTCCAACTCCAACGACGACTAAATCCACTACCGCCGATGTAAAAAAGTATAAAGTGGTCTCCGGCGATACGCCGAGCAAAATAGCCAGCAAGCATAAGATTTCATTGGCGGATCTGAATGCGTGGAATAACCTGAAAAGCCACCTGATCTATCCTGGACAAATGCTGATCGTTTCCAAAGGCCAAACAGCTCCTGTTGATTCGGCTCCAGCCACAAAGCCAGTTGCCACTCCTGTTGTTAATAAGCCGGCTGCACCAGTCATTGCTGTGCCTGTCCAAACAAAACCGGCCGAAGCAGCTTCTTATAAGATTGTTGGCGGAGATACGCTAGGAAAGATCAGCTTAATGCACGGGGTGACAGTTGCCCAATTAAAGAAGTGGAACGGATTAAGCTCTGACCTTATTTTTGTAGGACAAACCCTGAAGGTTAGCGATGGAACAAAAGCAGTTGCTGCGCCAGTGTCAAATGACAAACCAGCCTCACAGGCAAATGAAGTGATTGCAGAAGCCTTTAAGCACCTCAAGGTTCCTTACGTTTGGGGCGGCAGCACTTCAGCCGGCTTCGATTGCAGCGGCTTCATTTATTACGTCTTTAACAAATCTGGAATGAAAATGGGCCGCTTTTCTGCTGAGGGCTATTTTAACCGATCCTATTATGTTGATCAGCCTCAGCCTGGCGACCTTGTCTTTTTTGAAAATACATACAAGCGGGGCATTTCCCATGTTGGCATTTACCTTGGTAATGATGAGTTCATTCACGCCAACTCCAGCGGCGGCGTGATGGTGTCTAACCTAAATAGTCCTTATTACCAGAAACACTTTGATAGTTTTAAACGGTTTTACTAAAAAGTAGACAGGTTAAGTCTTCATTTGCTAGATTAGTAGGTTTCTTATCTTTTCCCGTCGAATGAGGGTTCAAACATATGAAGAAGGGTGAATCTTGGGGATTCGCTCTTTTTTTTGGATTCCGCGGGGCCATAAACCCGCAAACTTGGACAATAAACCTGTTTCTTAAAAAATAGTTCTTTTCGCCTATTAAACTTCAAAAAAACTGAATAGTACACAAGATCGACTGAAATTGCTGTATTCCCTCTACTTTATTCGACAAATCAACGGGACTTATGTACCACATTTAAACATATACCCTACTAAAATCCGGATCAGGTAATGTTTTCCACCTATTAAATATGATATCTAGATTCCGATATTATAAGTACAATAAACTTAAATTTACATAGTGAGAGGATGGATGGCTCCCTTTTTAGTACGAATCTATTAATTTTTCATACTTTTAATTGCAGCAGCTGGTTTTTTTGGAAAATTAGGGAGAAAGTAGCGTGAATGAATGAAACACATGGGGAAAGTTGTCATCCTCTCGACAGGAATTTTGCTTGGGAGCACCTATGCACCATATGCGGAGCTAGGAATCAATACTGTCGAAGCAGCAACGGCAACAGTTAAATTTGCAAAGACCTCTTATCAGACTACTGCCAACTTGAATATGCGGAGCGGTGCGGGCACAAATTTTAAAAGTGTAATGACCATTCCAAAGGGGAAAACAGTCACCTCTGCTGAGAAAACAGGCAGTTGGTTCAAGGTTTCTTATACTTACAAATCTGGCGGTAAAAATGTCACGAAGACTGGCTGGGTGAGCGGTTCTTTTATAAAGCCTGTTGCTCAGAAAGCACCTGCAGTAACGAAATTAAGCACAACTGTAAAAGTTCCGACTACAACCTACCAAACAACGACCAACCTTAATATGAGGACTGGCGCTAGTACAAGCTATAAAACGGTACTGACGATTCCAAAAGGCAAAACGGTTACAACAGGAGAAAAAATTGGGTCATGGAATAAAGTGACCTACACTTACACTTCTAAAGGAAAGAAAATATCCAAATCCGGCTGGGTCAGCAGCAGTTACTTGAAGGAATTTTACCAATACTCCGCTTTAAAAGGGACTTACTTTTTCACAAAGGGTACGGCTAAACTGCATTCGACACCAGATACAAAGAAAGCAGCTGTCAGCAGTGCAGCAGCTAACAATGGTTTGTATTCCACGCAAAAGGTTGTCAATAGTGTTGGGGAAACATGGTACCGCGTCTCTTTCCAAGGCAAGAATCTTTTTGTAAAAAGCACTGACGTAAACTCGCTGGCGTTTACCACTTTCGCTAAGACTGATTTTAAAGCAGCTAAAGATACCTATGTCTATCAATCTCATGGCAATGCTTATACCAAACTAGTAAAAATTCCGCAAGGCGCAGTTGTGTCGGCTACACAAAGGATCGGCGATTGGGTTAAGGTTTCATATGCAGGTAAAACAGGATATTTTTTCAGCAAGGATTTTACCACTTTTAAAGCCCCTGCTGAAACAAAAATCACTGCCGGGACTCAACTGACAACATCTGCTGTTTACTTAAGACAGTATGCTGATACAAGTTCATTGTCGCTTGGCATGATGCCAAAGGGAACAAAGCTCGTCCCTACCCACCAAACATCGAGTGGCTGGTTAAAAGTAACATGGAACGGTAAAACAGGGTATGTATACAAAACGTTTTTACAGCAAGAAGCTGTGAAGGAGACAAAACCTGTGGTTAATTTTACCGAAGAGAAGGTTGCTGCGTCCACCCATGTTGTCACAGCGAACCTAAACTTAAGAGAGGCACCAGATTCCGGGACAGCTGTCTTGGTTGTCGTTCCTAAGGATACAAAGGTAGTTCCAACCCATGAAACAGCAAACGGCTGGTTCAAAATCTCATATAGCGGAAAATCCGGCTATGTGTCTGGAAAGTATTTGACTCAGGAAGATCCTGAGGTGATAGAGCCACCGGTTGTTGAGGAGCCTGTTGTTGTTTCTCCTCCTGAGACACCAACTGTTCCAGCCGAGAATCCTAGCTTTACAGAGGCACAGATCGCAGCTGCAGACTACCGTGTGACAGCTAACCTTAACGTACGGTCAACGCCTGATGCTACGATCCAGAATGTGTTAACACAGATTCCGGTGAATACGATTGTGGTCCCTACTCACAAGACATCAAATAACTGGTTCAAGGTCACTTATGGCGGGAAAACTGGTTATGTTTCCGGTTCATACCTGGTTGCTATCGCTCCGCCAGTGGTTGAAGAGCCGCCTGCTGCGGAGGATAAAGCTTTTACCGAGCAAGCGATCACAAAGGCGACTCACCTGATTACATCTAACCTGAATTTCAGGGAATCGGCCGATTCAGCGGCTACCAGCTTTGGTGTGATTCCACAGGGAACGTTTGTGGTTCCGACCCATAAAACGTCAAATAACTGGTACAAGATTGTTTACGGCGGAAAAACGGGCTATGTGTTTGGCACCTATGTTCAGCAAGTTAAAACGGGAGCACCAGTCGACAGCCGTGAAGGCTATCAGTTCATTGACGTGCGTACTCAGTCGAATGTGACGGCTGCACAAATCAATAACTATATTCAGCTGGGTGCTCGCGGAAAACCAAGTGTATTGACTGGTAAAGGACAAGTCTTTATTGATGCAGGAAACAAGTATGGTGTGAATGCGCTGTTCCTTGCCGCACATGCCGTCCATGAAAGCGGCTTTGGAACATCTACCATTTCGCTTGGCAAATACAATTTGTTTGGATTTGGTGCGTTCGATCTGGCGCCATTCGTTGGAGCCTACCGTTTTGAAAGCATCGATGCGAACATTCAATATATTGCCCAAGAGTTAAAGGCCACCTATTTGAACCCTGCTAACTGGAAGTTCAAAGGCTACCATCTTGGCTACACGACGAAGACGATGAGCAATACTCGCATAAACGAAAGCAGTGAAGGCATGAACTTCTATTATGCAAGTGATGAAAAATGGGGCTTTAAAATTGCCCAGCATATGACGAACATGCTTCCATTCGATAAAGCATACTATAGCAAAGCGACTGCGAATACATCGATTCCAGCTGTACCTGGCAAGCCTGCCGGCGGTGACATCTTCCCAGAAATCAGCGCGATTGCGAAAAGCAGTTTGGCTTTGGTTACTAGCAAGGGAAGCACGGCTACCGTTAGAACACTGACAGCTGGCACGAAATTTACGATGCTCGAAAAATCGAATGATTATTGGGTGAAGCTGAGTGTCGACGGAACTGTGTATTGGACAAAGAGCATTAGTTTTGCATCTTACAGCTCGTACATGCAGGTTCTGAACCTTGGAAGAGTGACCGCGGCTTCTCTTAACATCCGGAGCGGCGCATCTACTTCTCACGCGATCATTGGCTCCTACTCGCTGAATGACTACGTGCACCTTGTCTTAAAAGCCGATAACACACTTTCCATGGACAGCTCTAAAACATGGTACGAAGTGAAATTGCCAAACGGAACAAAAGGCTGGGTCAGCGCACAATTTGTCATGAGAGAACTCATTAAGTAACAAGTATGAGTTCTGGTTTGGGATTGGGTTTGGGTGACAGGCACCATCCAGTTTTCTGGATGGTGCCTGTCACCCTTTTTAGTCCTTTCGACTTATTTCGACTGCTGCTGTTGATTATTGGTGTTAGTTACCGATATTATATTTATGGGGCAAACTCACTGAAAAGTGGTGACGCAAAGCTACAGGGGCTTCTGTCTTAAGAGAATCCTGCTTTTGGGCACTGGAACATCGATCGTGTGCAAAGCATTGAACAAACTCTTGAGACCATGCCAGCCAGCTGCCATCAAATTGCAAGGGAGTTTTTATTTGATGTCTAGATATGCATGGATTACACCGGAAGCAAAAATGCGCCGGAAAAAGAGAAACCAGCAGTTTCTCTACCTTTCACTTATCTTACTAACCATGATCCTAAGCGCACTCGTAACCATTATGCTTAGCAAGTTCTAAACACAAACAAGGTGATAGGCACCATCCAGAAAACTGGATGGTGCCTGTCACCTTTTTGTCACCTTTTTTTCATTTGAGGAAGGCTATTCCTACATATCTAAGAAGGTTTTTTTTTGTTTGGCTGGCGAAGGTGCTTTGTTGGAGGTCGGCTGTTTTGAGCGGGGTGATGAAGGCCGCTTGGTTTTGTTTGATTCTGGCTGGGTCGGTGATGATCATTTCACCGGTTTTGATGCCTTTTTTAACCTGGTATGTGCCGTTATGGTAAAGTCCTGTACTAAGCTCGCGCTGTTCGATTGTTCCTGCGCTAGTGAGCACATAGGCTTGGCTCGCATTACCATCTATCTCAACACTCCGCTCACCCAGTGTGACGACGTCAAGTACCTCATCGGTCACGACCGAGACCGAGACATGGGTTCCCTTGATGATGTCCAACTCCTCATCGTCGAGCCTGACGATAAACGGATAGCGGCTTTCCCTATCGACGGAAGCATCTTCTTCCGGAAACGAATAAATCTTGCCTAGCGTCCCCTTAGCCCGCTTTTTTAATATATCAGCAGAAATATAGACCGGCATTCCCTCAACCACTCTTTTTAAGTCAGTTTCAGTGAATATCCCCTCTACCCTTACAGCTTCGGAAATGATCGTTAAAATTGGATTTTCGAGCTCATGGCTGATTTCTTTTACCCGTCCTTTTGTTTCACTTGTGACCTGTAGTGGACCTTCATCGCCAAGTGCGAGCAGCTCCTCTCCGTTCTGGTCGATCTCCGAAAGAATCCTGCTTTGTTTGCGTTCGATATCATTGATTTCTTTTTCAATAGAGGCGAGCATCAGGTCTGGTTCGGAACTGTTCGGCTCAGTTGCATACCCATCGCCTGTTACCGGCATGCTTGTACTTTGCTGGGAGGCCGCAACAGTTTGTAGATAGGTAAGCTGATTGAGCTGATCATCTACTAGCGCCAATTCTCTCGTAAGCTGGTCGTTCTCCTGCTCAAGCTCGGCACGCTGGGCATCAAGTTCGTTCGATTCATACTCAAACAATGGCGTTCCTGGGATAAGCTTTTCACCTTTTTTAACAAGAAATTTTTTAAAATCAGCGGTATTTTCATCATAATAAACAAACTGCTCCTCAAGAGGTGCGACGACACCCGAGGCATTCAAGGTTTTCGTGATATTTCCTCTGGTGACCTCCGTCCAGTCCTTTATGTAGGAGGAGCGCTCAACCGGGCTGTTCGTTTTGAAGATTAAATAAAGGTTTCCTGCTATTAATATGACTGCAGCTGTTAAAAAAATCTTTTTCATGATCTCCCTCCTCCCCACTAGATGATTTTTTCAAATTGAACAAATGAAAAGAGAGCGGCTAGCAGCCAGAGCACAAGGTTAAGCCCGAGGACTATCACGAGGATCATAATTGGCCTTTTCCCAGTAGCCAGTTCTTTTATATATCTGTACTGAATAATAACTGCCCACAGCTTAAACAAGGTGACTCCAGCAAAAAAGAGTATGATAAATTGGTTGTCCATGAGCGCCTGGGCGATCGGGCCGAGCGAAAAGAGTGATGACACTTCCGCCAGTCCAATTGAAAGATTAATAGGAATTAGGATTAATTTTTCAAAAAGCAGAATAACGAGAACAAGCATCTGGATGCTGATTAGCGGCTTTAGCGCGATATCAGTCAGGGCCCAGAAAAACAAAGCAGGTGCCAGTAGGATCGCTGTGCCGTAAAAGAGACCCCGAAGAACTTGTCCAGCCATATATAAGGTTTTGTGCATTTCGTATTCTTGGGGCGGGAGTTCGGTCAAATTTCCGGACAAATATTCTGATCCGATTCCGAAGTATGCACTCCATCCATAAATTAAGCCGCTGATTATAGTCAAGAGCAGCACACCCTTCCAAAGCCCTGACCACGCTTCTTCCTTTTGAAGCCGGTACGTATATAGTTTGGGCTGAAACAGGCCGCGCTGAAGCTGGGTAAGTACCCTCATGTGTGTTTTCCTCCAAGTATGTATTAGAAAAAACGGCAAAACTGCCAAGTCATTTTTGTTTAGCGTTTAAACGATGCTGTTGATTTCCGCTCCAGCCGCCCCGCGGAAAGCGAGCATCCTGGAGCGGAAATCAACGACAGCACTTGTTATATAGAAACAAGGTTTACGGAAAAATTCGCAAAGGAAAATTTGCATATTAAATCTATTCCTCCTTTCTAGCACAAATCCCTTCCTTCTTCATAAAACTGTCACTGCCTCTCCTCAAAATGGTCCTTTTTGGGTATAATAAAGGAATATGGATTTTTTGGTTATAGGTAAAAATAAGGAAGAAGTATATTTCTGAAAATAATTAGCTAGTTAATATAAAGTATTTAAGGCAAGACGTTAGTGCATAAGGATTTTTCGGATAGTTACGGAAACGAGGAGAGATGATTCATGGCGCCGATTACAGAAACCCAAGCCGAATTGCTTCAGGCTGCCGCGGAAAAACTGTCACAAATGCTTCAGCCGGAAAATGAAAGTGATGTAAGACTTGTCCAAAAGGGCTTGATGCTGTATCGCCAAGGTGTGGTCAGCTTTGCAAGAATTGATGGAGATATGCTTAAAGCGGGTGTCCAGGATGTGACGCCTGTGGCGGCGAGCATCAACTTACATAACCCTGAAGACAGCCGCTGCTCGTGTCCAGGAGAAGCGTTTTGCCGTCATCGTCTTGCGGCGTTTTTTCAGGCTTATTCACGAACAGGCAGTGTGTCTGAGTGGGTTGAAGCTTGGCGCAAGCCCTTGCGCGAAAAAAATGTTGCTGAAACGTGGGGAGTGCAGCGAGCTAAGGATTTGCTGAAATCAGCGAACTCACTTGAGGCCTCTTATGATAATTGGATTAACACTTTTGAGGAAACGTTTGATTCGATTTTAGCGGATCAGGGCGCGCCAAAACCGTATGTAATCCCTGATTTGTTCCAGGCCTATTTGCGGAAGCTGCGCGCTGCAGCACCTGTTGAAAAGGAGTGGCGGATTCTTTATGAGCTTGTGAGCGGAGTGTATTCCTTGAACAGGCTTGCACGGTTTACCGGTGAGCTTGGCTATGATGATGAAACGGTCAGCCGCTATTATCGCTATTTGTTTCATTCTCTCATTGAGGATACCGAAAATGCAGCTGATAAATTGTCGTTTCAGACACTGCCGTTTTCGTTTGATGAATTTTTACAGCGGCTTGCTGAGGATGCAGCCCTGCTATTGGATGTTAGTGAAACGCTTGAATATGAAGGAATGTTCCTTTACCGGACGCTCTGGTCGGATGTGCTGAAAAAGACGGAATGGCGCGAGGCGGAACGGGACCGGCTTGAGACTGTCATCCAACAGGGATCAGCCGGATTGGAGCCGTTTGGGCTGATTCATCAGGATTTTCTCTCCCGAAATGATGAGCAGGCGCTGAAACTGCTTTCAAAAATGAATAACAATGCTCTTCCCTATATGCTGTACTGGCTTGAGCAGCTTAGTGAGCAGCGGGCGTGGACGCGGCTGATTCCGTATGCCGAGCTGTGCGTCCAGCGCTTAGAGGGCTATCTAGCTGAGCTTAATCATTATTATAAAAGCCGTGATTTTGCCAAAATGATGATTCGGCTGATCAAGCCGGCGTGCCGGGAAACGGGCCGTGCTGACCTGCTTGAGCGGGCGCTTATTCATGCCCTTCCCTACAGCTACTGGGAGTATGATGAATTTTTAGCGGAGGCTGAGTCATTTGATAAATGGGCTGAGCTCCAAACGATGGCCGGCTATGATGTGACGATGATTTCAAAGGATCAGCTAAAAGAGGTAGGCAAACGCGCCCCTCAGGTGCTGTTTCCGCTCTATCACCAATTTATTCAGCGGCAGATTGATATGAAAAGCCGCACCCATTACAAACAGGCTGTCCGCCAGATGAAGAAGCTGCGGACTCTCTATAAAAAAGTGAAGCAAATGGATGAGTGGGAAGCATTTATGGAAACGCTCCTCGTTCGGACGAAACGGCTTAAGGCCTTCCATGAAGAATGCAGAAAGGGAAAGCTAATCGATGATTAAAACACGCTATTTAAAAATAAATGTGCAGCCATATGAAGATCGCTTTTTCCTGAGTGCAGATAATTATCATGGAAAGAAGCTAGATCCTGCCAGATGGCAGCAGCTTCTGTTCCACAGCCATAAAGAAAGCTATTACGGCACAGTGCTCGAGGTGACGAAGCAAGACGGCGTGCCTGGCGTTGTACTGAGCGGCTGGCAGCTTGTCACCCTGTTCTCGAGCGAGGGCTTTAACCGGATGATTGAGTGGGACTGGAATGAGCTTGCGGAAACCTGCCTGGCTTCGAGCCATGCGATTTATGATGCGATTATTGAAAAAGAATGGTTCCCGGATTTTAACGGCCTCGGCGAGGAACAATTCCGCTGGAGGCTGCCTGAGCGGGTTGAGGATGAATTTGGCCCCTCGTTTTGGGAGGAATCTGTTGAAACTGGGACTGGTGAAATTGAGACGCGCCCGTTCATGGAGAATTTGTTCCACGATGCGCTGGAGTCTTATTTTAACGAAAATCGGGCGATGAAATACTTGCTGCGCGAAAAGCTGGATGTCCTGCGGAACAGTCAGCTTTCGTCCCGTCAGCTTGCTGCTTTTTTCGAGGAAGAAAGCTGGCTTGAGTGGATTGGTCTTAAGGAGGATCCCGCTCCGTTTACTGTTGGGATTCGGCTGGAGGAGCCTGAGGAAGATGCTACTGACTGGACCTTGTCATTATTTTTACGTGGGAAAGACAATCCGGACGTGATGATTTCGGCTAAAGATTATGGTGAGTTTCCGGCTGGCTGGGATCGCTATGATCATAAAATTGATCGTGATGAGGCGCGGATTTTAAGGCTATTGCCTGAACTTGATGAGGATGGCCATCTGAAAAGCCGGTTAGAGGAAGAAGATGCGTGGCAGTTTTTAACGGAGTCGAGCGAAACCTTGATTGCGCTTGGTGTTGAAATTCTCCTTCCATCCTGGTGGGAAGCGATCAAGAATGCAAACCTCAAGGTAAAAGCGCGTCTGAAGGGCCAGGCGAGCCACCGGCCGTCGTTTGTCGGCTTAAACGCGATGCTTGATTATAACTGGCGCTTTTCGATGAATGGCGTTGACTTGAGCGAGGATGAATTCCAGCAGCTTGTCAGCGAGAAGCGGCGTCTTGTCTATATTAAGGGCAAGTGGGTCAAGCTTGATCCCGGCTTTATTAAGCAGATTCAGGATTTGATGAAAAAAGCCGACCGCGAAGGCTTGCAAATCCGCGATCTGTTGAGCCAGGAGCTTGTTCCAGATGAGGAGAAGCTTGAATCTGATTTGCATGATAACGCCTCGTTTGCGCGGATTCAGATTGAATTAAACCGGCACTGGAAGCAAATGATGCGCCAACTGTCGGAAACAAAGGAAATTCCCGAAGCTCCAGTGCCTGAAGGCTTGCATGGTGAACTCCGCCCTTACCAAAAGCTTGGCATGAGCTGGCTGCTATTTTTACGGAAGCACGGGTTTGGCGCGTGTCTTGCCGATGATATGGGACTTGGAAAAACGATTCAGCTGATTTCGTATTTGCTGTCGGTGAAGGATGAAGAAGGTGACGGCACGGCGCTGATCATCTGCCCAACTTCTGTGCTTGGCAACTGGCAAAAAGAAATTGAGCGGTTCGCGCCGAGTCTCAAGGTATACCTGCATTATGGCTCGACCCGTTTAAAGGGTGAAGAGTTTGAAGCAGCTGCCCGGGAAGCGGACATCGTGCTGAGTTCGTACGGGTTAACGCACTTGGACTTTGAGAGTCTTGAAGAGTTTGAGTGGAGCACGGTTGCCATTGATGAAGCGCAGAATATTAAAAATGCGGAAACAAAGCAATCCCGTGCGGTTCGCGGCTTAAAGGGCAAGCATTTTGTTGCTTTGACTGGGACACCGATGGAAAACCGCCTGTCCGAGCTGTGGTCGATTTTCGATTTTATCAATCATGGGTATCTCGGCAGTGCTGGCCGCTTTCAAAAGGAATTCATTTTACCGATTGAAAAAGAAGGCGACAAAGCAAGGATCACTCGCCTGCAGGCATTAGTCCGGCCGTTTTTATTAAGGCGGACAAAGAAGGATGAAGAGGTTGCGCTCAATTTGCCGGATAAGCTAGAGCAGAAGGAATATTGCCCGCTGACCGCGGAGCAGGCTTCGCTGTACGAGCATTTGGTACGCGATACGTTTGCCGATATTGAAAAACTGACCGGCTTCCAGCGCAAGGGCTTGATTTTGCAGATGCTGAGCCGCCTGAAGCAGCTGTGCAACCACCCTGCCCTTTATTTGAAGGAAGAAAAGCCATCCGGGTTGATCGACCGGTCTGCGAAGATGGAAAAACTCGTCGAGCTCGTTGGTTCGGTCCTCGAGCAGGATGAAAGCTGCATTATTTTTACCCAGTATATTGGGATGGGTGACATGATCCGCAAAGTGCTGAACGATAAGTATGGCATTGAAGTGCCGTTCTTGAATGGCAGCACGCCTAAAGCGAAGCGGGACGAAATGATTGCCCGGTTCCAGGACCGCAAATATCCGGTCTTCCTCTTATCGCTTAAGGCGGGCGGAACTGGATTGAACCTGACCGCAGCAAACCATGTTATTCACTATGACCGCTGGTGGAATCCCGCTGTTGAAAATCAGGCCACTGACCGTGCGCACCGCATCGGCCAAAGCCGTTTCGTGCATGTTCATAAAATGATCTCAACCGGCACACTTGAAGAGAAAATTGATGCCATGCTTGAGAAAAAACAAGCATTGAACGATGAAATCATCCAGAGCGACAGCTGGATTACCGAGCTGTCGACTGGTGAGCTGCAGGATTTGGTTGGCCTGGGGTAGATTAAATTTAGATTGCTGGAGCCTGATTCCCTTATGGGGAATCGGGCTCTTTTTATTTGAAGTTCTCTCTTGGATAGGTTATAGGTTTTTTGAAAAATCGTAATTTGCCTTTCGGTTGGTGGGTGCGGTAGTTCACGATTTGGACACGGGTTTGGCAATAAAATCATTTTTATGATCGATAAACGAGGATGAACGATGCATAAATGACCATGTTTGATCGATAAACGCCCGCCAATGATGCATTAGTCCACAATTAGGTCTCTCATGGCAGCCAATGGCTGGTGGTTCTATCTTCATACCAGGTTGGACATTTATGATTGGTACAAGCTTAGTTTCGTGAATTGCTCCCGCTGCAGTGCTTTTAGATTGTTGGAGCCTGATTCCTTTTGGGGAATCAGGCTCTTTTTAGCGGGCTATGGGCTGGAAGTTGTATGGAGATTTGGGATCGGGTTGTATGTAATCCGCTCTATGATCAGGTTGTAGGTTTTTTTGAAAAATCGTAATTTGCTTTTCGGTTGGTGGGTGGGGAGTTCACGATTTGGACACAGGTTTGGCAATAAAGCCATTTTTATGATCGATAAACGAGAAGGAACGATGCATAAAATAAAATGTCCAACCTATAAATGTCCGCCAATGATGCATTAGTCCAAAATCAGGTCTCCCATGGCAAAAATCCGCCTGTCGCAAAGCCCATATAGCCTATTTAAAGTAGCGTGCAGCAGGAATTTGCCCAAAATAAGCATAAAAACCGGATCTCCCTAAGGAAATCCGGCTCATTCACACCTTATTGCTTTAAAACTTCTAAATATTGCACATGGTGGCTTTCCATTTCGTGAACTTTGAAGAGAAATCCGTCTGCTTCTATCTCTGTTCCGATTTCGGCATCGAAGTTCTGGGTTAAGAACCAGCCGCCGATTGTATCGACTTCTTCGTCCGACAAATCTGTTCCTAATAGGTTGTTAACATCGTTAACGAGCAATTTACCATCTAAAAGATAGTGATCATCTTTTATTTTACGGATTTCCGAGATTTCATCTTCATCGAATTCGTCTCTAATCTCTCCAACGATTTCTTCGATGATATCCTCAACCGTAACGACTCCTGAAGTTCCGCCGTATTCATCCATTAGGATCGCAATATGGGTGCGTTCTTTTTGCATTTTTACTAATAAATCGTGGATGTGAATCGTTTCGATGACACGGATAACTGGGTTAATAAAAGAATTCAGCTCGAGTTCGCGGTCTTTTTCAGTTTCAAATAGCTTTGCCGTTAAAAATTCCTTAATATTGATGAATCCGAGAATATTATCTTTGTCCCCATCGACTACCGGGTAGCGGGTGTAGTTCTCCTCTTTAATAATATTCATAACATCGTTTAGAGTATCTGAGATGGAAATCGTGACGATCTCGGTACGCGGGACCATGATTTCTTTGGCGATTCTCTCGTCGAACTCAAAGATATTGTTCATATATTTCAATTCGTTTTTATTGATTTCGCCGCTTTCATAGCTCTCAGATAATAAAATACGCAATTCTTCTTCTGTGTGAGCTATTTCATGTTCAGAGGCAGGTTTTAAACCGAACAGGCCAACGAGAACACGGGCAGAACCATTCAGGAACCAAATAATCGGATACATTAATTTATAGAACCAGATAATCGGAACTGCGAATAAGAGCGTAACCGCTTCTGCTTTTTGAATCGCCACCGTTTTCGGGGCAAGTTCACCTACGACAACATGCAAAAAGGTAACTAGAGAGAAGGCAATTCCAAATGACAAAACGGTTGTTACGGATTCACTCAGCGCAAATGCACGAACTACAGGAAGCAACAGCGCATCCACAGTTGGCTTTCCTAACCACCCAAGCCCTAGGGCCGTGACTGTTATCCCTAACTGGCAGGCTGACAGGTATTCATCCAAATGGCTGACAACATGTTTTGCTGAGAGTGCACCTTTTTTCCCTTCAGTAACCAATTGATCGATTCTTGACGTACGTACTTTAACAATAGCAAACTCAGTTGCTACGAAAAACCCGGTTAAAGCGATTAAAAGTACAATTAAAAGTAAATTTATAGTGGTCAATTAGCAGTCTTACTTAGTAAGACTTCCACCTCCTGATTTAGTAAGTTATCTATTTAGCTTAGCAGCAAGATCAGCGATTGAATAAGTGTCAGGCTTTCATGTGATACATGCTTTTTTACACATTCGCGATTTTGCTGATCGCTCTTTTCTAGTTTACCCAATACCTTAGAAACGTCTTTTTCTAAGCTTTTCATTTTAAGCCTAAGCTCGAGGACGTCTATTTCTTCTGTATCCTTTTCAAGCAGGCGTTTTTTTATAATTTCTAATGACATTCCGTCTTTTTTACATTTCTCGATAAAATTGATGCGCTCAATTGAAGCAGAGCTATAATATCGGTAATTCGAAGGAGAACGTTCTGCTTCTAATAATCCGAGATTTGTATAATAATCTATCGTTCTCTTTGTAACATTAACTTTATCTGCTAACTCCCCGATCCTTAGCTTCTTCGCCCCAATGGTATCACCTCAAACTATCACGTTATGGTTATGTTGCTTATTATACAACCAGTATTGTTTCTTAACAATATCATTTTTAAAATTAGCTTTAAAGAATTGCGTCGGTCAAGAAATTAAACAAAAAATAAAATTATAATGTGAATTCCTTTTGGGAAACCTACCCATAAATTGGTCAATTTCGGGAGGTAAACAAAAGGTGGAGCAGGAACAAACAATTCCATTAACATCGGTGGAACTAACAGGATTGCACCAAACTTACATTAGTGACAGTATGGCAGGTTGTGTGTACAGCCATTTTCTTGAAACAGTCAAAGATCCAGAAATAAAGATGGTTGTTGAGCATGCACTTGATATTTCAAAGCAGCGTGTTGAGAGGATCAAAGGAATATTTACGGAAGAGAATATCCCTGTTCCGATTGGTTTCACTGAACAGGATGTGAACTTAGAGGCACCTCGGCTATTCTCGGATAAATTTTATTTAACCTATATTAATCAAATGGCAAAGGGAGGACTCTCTAATTTCGGGTTTCTTTTGCCGCAAATGTTTCGCAATGACGTCCTTACACTTTTCTCAAAGTGTCTCTCGTCAACAATCCAATTAAATACTGAGGCTACCCTTCTTTCATTAGAAAAAGGACTGGCCATACGCCCGCCAACGATTCCGTACCCAGAAAAAGTGGAATTTGTTCATAAGCAATCCTTTTTGGTGGGATTTTTTGCAGAAAAACGTCCGCTAACCGGAATGGAAATTTCAAGTCTCTACGCTAATATTCAAACCAATAATCTCGGTGAGGCAATGGCCATAGCCTTTGGACAGGTTGCACAATCTGATAAGATCCGTGATTATATCATGCGAGGCAAACAAATTTCAGAAAAGCATATCAATATTTTCAGTTCTCTCCTGAGGGCGGAGGAGCTTCCCGCACCGCAGACATGGGAACAAGAGGTAACCGATTCAACGGAAGCTCCATTTTCTGAAAAGCTTATGATGTTTCACTTTGGGATGATGAATTTTTCAGGAATCAGCAATTATGGAAGGGCACTTTCCACAAGCCAGAGAAGCGATCTGGCCACTGCCTATTCCCGCTTAACAGCGGAGATCCTAAAGTTCGCTGAAGATGGGACAAATATTATGATTAATGAAGGATGGATGGAACAACAGCCTATGGCTGCTGACCGGAATGATTTAATTAAGGGGTCTTGAAAAGAAGCAGAGCCGGCAAGATGAAATGAATTGCCGGCTTTGTTTTGCTTGTTCATTTGGATCTTTGACTATTTGTATGATCATTTTCGAATTGCTAGCATACAGCAAAAATTTCGTATGCTGAGAAATATGTAAAGGAAATCATAAAACCTTCCCGACCTGTAGGCCTAGCAAAAACGTTAACAGACTGCCCCCAATTGAAACCCCAAAATACAAAATCGCTTTTTTGTAGAGTCTTTGCCTTAATAAACCGATTGTCTCCATGCTGAAGGTCGAAAAGGTTGTAAAAGCCCCGCAGAAGCCAATTCCGAGGAATAGGAAGAGTGGATGTTTATAGGCTCCTAGAGGAATGGTTTGATAAGCAAGTCCGAAAAATAGCCCTAACCCAAAGGATCCAAGCACATTGACTATTAACATCGCGATCGGAATTGGGGGCTTGGGGTACTTTTTCATAAGGGCAAGCCCGATTAGATAACGCGATACGGCTCCCAATGCACCTCCCAAACTTAAGGTTAAGATGCCCATTTATTTCACCTCGCTCCATTTTGTTCCCAGAACTAGCCCGATAAATGCGAAAACAAGACCAGCAAATAACGAGATTCCCAGATAGACCATTGAATCACCGAGGGAGAAAACATTGCCTAAATACAGCGTATCCGCAGCAAGGGTTGACATAGTTGTAAATCCTCCGCAAAACCCGACTCCTAAACCAAGCTTAATCCATTCCCGAAATGGCCGGTTGATCATCCAGCCGGTTAAGAACCCCAGCAGCAGGCTCCCTGCAATGTTTTCGAAAATGGTGCCAATCGGGTATCCGGCAAATAAAGTATATACATTTAAGTAGTATCTGAGGAGTGTTCCCAATGCACCGCCCAAGCCGACTGCTAAGATATTTTTAAAAATCACGATTCAACACTCCTGCAAAAAAACTTCTTTACGTTCATATGTAAACTTTCAATCTCATTATATAATACACCACTGATCTATCCTACTACTGGGAAAAAGGTTGAATAAGAATGCTGTAAAAGCGGACCGGGGAAGACAAACTCTGCGGGATGAATTTTGAAAATCGCCGTGAGGAGGCGGCTGCCTAGTTATGATAATTCTTACTTTCTTTAAACGTTTATGGACAAGGTGAAGTGTTCAAAATCCCAGTCATAGCCCGCTTTTCAAGCTTAATGCCCAATAATAAGGTGACTCTTGGAGCAATACGGTTGGATGAATAGAACTGAGCCAGGATTCGGTTACCAGTCTGTTGGCATGATCCTTTGACAGCTGGAAAACCTCCATAGCCGCTTCCTTAATTTCCTCAAACAGTGCAGGATCAGCCTTTTTGATATGGGAGTTTGCGGCATCCTGAATCCCTGTTGTCATGATTCTTTCTTTAGTTAAACATTTGACCGCTTCGGAACTATTAAGTGATAGTTGATCCTTTGTTGTTGAAATCATGAATTGATCGTTAGTTTTAAAATGGCCTCCCGCAATCGGGCCAAACACAAAGTCGAGATCGTGTTGATATCCTTTGCGGCACTGAAAAACAAATTCCTTCCAGGCTAATTTTTGTTCCTTCCAGTCAGACTGATCTGGGAATGGAAACCTTTTTCCTTTAAGCTTCTGCAAACAGTTTAAGCCAAAATCGAAGGCTACTATAGCGGGAAGCCGTGCATCTGGGTGGTTCAGATAATCTATTTTGCTCATTTGCACAGTCTCCAAAAGCTTCGCTGAGACTTGTAATCTTTTTGCACGCACGTCAGCCCATCTAATTGCTTGTTTCATGCTATGAGTGACATAGAAACCCCTTCCAAAGTCCGTATTTGGTCTTTGAGCATCAAGAATAATTCCGTATTCTTTTATTAAGTTTGCAGCAAACAAATTAGTGCCATGATAAACGGTACGCCCCACCTTAAGCACGGTCATCCCCCCTCAAACAGGATTGAACAGTTTATTCTATGTAACGAAAGATTGGCCTGTAACCCTTTGGGGCTGGAATTTGAAGTTCAAAAACCAGGCAAAGTACAAAAATGCAAGTTCCTTGAATAGCCTCGACAATCCTTCATGTGAACCCGACTGGTTGGCTTCGATAAGCGCTGGAGAGCTTGAAGGTGATGCTGGACTTGGATTTCGTCAGGCAAGATCAATGAGGAACTGAGTGTTGGGAGTCGAATACGAGGCTGATTCGGACTGCCCAAGCTGGAAGGGTTGATCGGTGTCCGAATGTTTGGCTTGGGAATTATCCACCACAACCTAAACTTTTAAAAAATTCCTACCAATTACATAAAACCGGCCAACTGCTAAGGAAAAACGGGAGTATTGGAGAGGGCTTTTCGGATCTCTTTGAAAGGGAGCTAAACTAAATACCTATTTAAATTGACCAGTTCGCAAGCGGAAAATAATTCTAAATACCCCCTGCCAAGCTGGTTAGTTATTTGAAAGTAGAGATCAGTTGACATTTTGAAATACTTATCCGTAAAATCAACTTTATGAATGGAAAGCGTTAACATACGAAATGGAGGAACTCACCATGAAGCAAGCACCCTACCTAAGTGGCTGGTCCCACCTTTGGAAAATGCATCAACAGGCCAAGGATTTGTTGTTGTTTACAGCAACTGGATCAGCTAAAAAGCCAAATACTGAACAAAGAGCTCAGCAACAATCTGGCCCTGGTCCGTCATTCACAAACAGGCAGAAGGCTGGATTAATTCTTGGGCCAGCCTTATTTGTCTTTCTGCTGTTGTTTTTCCATCCAGATGGCCTTTCGGAACAAGGCATCGCAATTCTCGCCAGCACAGCATGGATAGCGACGTGGTGGATCACGGAAGCGATTCCTATTCCGGCGACATCCTTGCTGCCCTTAGTGCTATTCCCTTTGACCGGAGGCCTAGATGCCAACCTGACAGCATCGTCCTATGGCGATAATACGATTTTTCTCTTTATGGGCGGATTTCTGATCGCCTTAACAATGCAGAAATGGAACCTTCATAAAAGAATTGCCCTTTTCATTATTACCTTGATTGGGACAAGTACGGAAAGGATAATTATGGGATTCATGATAGCTACAGGATTCCTGTCCATGTGGATATCCAATACAGCTACGGCAATGATGATGGTCCCTATTGGTATGGCAGTTATCTACCAAGTCACTGAACAGCTTAAAAAATCAACAGGCTTGGATCCGCAGGATAAGAACTTCGGTAAGGCGATTATGCTAGGAATAGCGTACAGCGCCTCAATTGGCGGGCTTGGAACGTTAATCGGAACGCCTCCTAACACACTTTTTGCTGCAGCTGTCAATGAGCTTTATGGAATTGAAATCTCATTTGCACGCTGGATGTTATTTGGTGTGCCAATAGCTGCTATTATTCTAGTTGGCGCGTGGTATTATCTAGTAAAAATTGCTTTTCCTATGAAACTCAAAAGTCTCCCTGGCGGCCGCGAGGTAATTTTAAAAGAAAAAGCTTCTCTCGGAAAAATGGGAATGGAAGAGAAAATCATACTGGCCGTTTTTTCACTGACGGCGTTTGCCTGGATCACCCGCTCTTTCCTGCTGAGTAATTTTATTCCAGGGTTGAACGATACGATCATTGCGATGGTCGCAGCTATAATTTTATTTATCATCCCTTCTGTTAATCATAGGGGAACATATCTTTTGGACTGGGATACAGCCAAGCAGCTGCCTTGGGGAATCCTGTTATTGTTTGGGGCAGGTCTCGCAATTGCCGCTGGTTTTCAGGCATCAGGCCTGGCACAGTGGATCGGCCAGCAGCTTACAGTCTTAAATGGCGTCCGGCTAATCTTCATTTTGGTGATTGTGGTAACACTGGTAATCTTTTTAACTGAAATAACCTCGAATACAGCGACTGCAACAATGATGTTTCCGATCATGGCCTCTTTGGCCGCGGCAATCAACGTACATCCATACAGCTTAATGATCGGAGCTGGACTGGCTGCTAGCTGTGCGTTTATGCTGCCAGTTGCAACACCGCCTAATGCTGTCGTTTTCGGATCCGGCTATTTATCTATACCCGATATGGCCAAGGCTGGGTTCTGGCTAAATATACTTGCAATCCTGCTCGTAACACTGGCAATCTTCTTTTATATGCCTTTAGTTTGGGGAATAGATCTTAATAGCTTCCCGGCACAATTAAAATAGTATTAAGAAGGGACGTTAGCTTTACGGCTATCGTCCCTCTTCTGGAAGGACTGCTAAAATGACCTTAGAGGTGCACGAAAAATACTCCCAAGAACTTTATACTGCTAAGGACAGAGGCTACTGGAAAGCGATTATTGCCCTTTTGTTTGGATCTCTGCTTATTTTTTCCACACTATATTCTTTCCAGCCGCTTCTTCCAGTATTTGTTGATCAATTTAATATTACTCCTACTCTTTCAAGTCTGGTTGTTTCTTCTTCTGTCTTTGCCATGTTAATGGGTTTGCTCATATTGGGATTTATTTCTGATAGATACGGAAGAAACCGAATTATGATTCTGTCGATAGTGGTCACTGTTTTAACACTACTAGCCATGCCATTTGCAAATTCCTTTGCATTGATTGTATTCCTAAGATTAATTCAGGGTTTCTTTCTCGCGGGAATACCAGCTGCGGCCATGGGGTTCCTAGGAAGTGAAGTAGCTCCAAGAAGTTTGGGGATGGCCATGTCTGTATATATCGCAAGCAATGCCCTAGGCGGAATGGGCGGACGAGTGACAGCAGGATATCTGACCGATCTATTCGGCTGGAAAACGGCATTTTCCGTTTTTGCCGGATTTGGCTTGATAGCAGCCATACTATTTATCTGGCTGCTTCCGCGCGAACGGTTTTTTAAGAAGTCGGCGCAGCCGGTAAGCCATGATCTAAGAGGAATGGCGGTTCATCTAAAGGATCGAAAACTAATCCTTTATTTCTGTGTCGGCCTGATTCTGCAGATTGTCTTCACAGCAGTTTGGACTTACTTGCCATTTTATTTGCAAGGCGAGCCATTTTCAATACCGCTAAAATGGATTTCACTTACTTACTTTGCTTATCTATTGGGTGTAATCGCCCCTCCGATTGCGGGAAAGCTCTCTGCTCATTACAGTCTTAACAGTGTAATGGCCGCTGGTATCATTTTCTTTTTCATCGGCGTCTGGTTAACTGTAATTCCGGCTATCGCCATTATTGGCCTTGGCCTTGCCTTAGTTTGTACAGGATTTTTCATCGCCCACTCAATGGCCTCTTCCTCTGTAACCCAGATTGCCACCCACCATAAAAGCGGGGCATCAAGCTTTTATCTGATCAGCTATTATATTGGCGTGGTTCTAGGAAGTACTGCTGCTGGTGTTATTTGGGATGTATTTTCATGGATCGGTATTGCAGCCACCAGCTTACTACTAATGCCATTAGTGTGGATGATTTTTAAAAGCGCACATTCATCTTCCATTGAAAAAACAAATTCAATCATTACCAATAATAACTGAACTTGTAAAATGTACCTGCAACCTTTCTTTACCGATAGTCGACGTATGGACTAGAGAAAACTGATGCGACTATCCATAATTTTAAAATTTCTAAAGTTAAACAATAAAAAAACCGGCAAACTGCGCCGGTAAAATGAGGGTATTGGAGAGGGGATTTCGTCTCTCTCTGAAAGGGAGTTAAACTGAATACCTAAACGTTTATATGGATCGTCTTATTTGCTGATTTGGATTATCAGGCTCCGCAATAAAGGAGTACGTTTTGGGGCGATGCTCTGTAACTGCCAGTTCAAGCTGCTGGACTCGTTTCGCCAGCTCATCCACTTTTTCATTCGACCTGCCGAGCATTTTGATTAGTGAGACAAGCAATTTCTCCATGCCTTCACTATCCTCAAATAAATTACTCAAAAGGCAAAGCCTCCTTTTTCTGGTCGAGGAATCCTATGCTCGATTCCAGGCCGTGGCTGACTGCTACAGGCACCTTTAATTCGTGGTCAATCGGGACAGCTGCTGGTTTACTGCTGAGGAAGCGGACATTTTCGGCCACGACTTCTGTGACATAGACACGCCGCCCTTCCTGATTGTCGTAGCTGCGTGTTTGGATCCGTCCGGTAATTCCGATTACAGATCCCTTCTGGCAATAATTTGCTGTGTTTTCTGCTGTTTTATTCCATATGGTGCAATGGACAAAATCAGACTCAATTTCACCGCTCTGGTTCCGGTAATGCCGGCTGACAGCTAGGGTAATGTTTGCAACCGCCTTTCCCTCCTGCGTGTAGCGCAGTTCCGGATCCCGCGTCAATCTGCCGACTAGGGTCACTTGATTTATCATTTTTCATCTCCTTTCCGCGTGATAAACCTATTCTATATGTCGATAGAATTCGAGTAAAATTGACAAATTTGCTTTTTAAAACTAGGTTTGCTCTTCCCACGGGCTTAATTGGCTTCGAAAACGCCATTTCCGAACCCCAAGAATATCTAAAAATTTAAAATACCCATTGACGAAAGTATTTTTCGACAAGGTGATCAATTCGCATTCTTTAGTGAGTATGTTATAATTTTCTCAAAACCACCAAAAGGGAGGTTGACAATGAAGACATTTAGGCTAATCTCGCTGCAAGTTGTAGATGATGAAAATATTACTGATATTGAAATGAAGGATGGACTCATCATTAATAAAGAGGATGAAAAGAACACCTGGCTTTTAGAGGCTTTTGTAAAAAACGACCATGTTCATTATTTTGAAGATGCGTGCAAAGAGGACAAGGATATCGTTGCTAAGGTCGTCATCACTAAAAAAGATAATGACCCAGCCTCCTTCAAAACTAAAGTTTGTTCTGTGATCAAGCTGGAAGAGCATGCAAGTGTCATGTTAAAAGGCACATTGCATAAAACAAGAAATGATTATGCGGAGATTTTGCTTGAACACCTCATTGACAAGGGCTTATCCGGACAAGAACTTTTAAACGAGTTTAAAACGAATATGCTTGTAAAACCCCGTTTGGTTCTGCCGAAACGACCATCTTAAAACTCCAGTGCATCGCAGCTGGAGTTTTTTGCACCTTTAGCTGAGTTTTCTCAGCACAAAAAAAGCCACGAAACAACTCCGACGCTGCGTTCCTTTCAGCTTCAGACAGCGCGCTCAGATCGAGCCCGCGGAAAGCGCAGTGTATTTCCAGAGCGCCGATGTTGGAGCTGCACGGAAAACGTAATGATCCGTAAATTGGAATTTATTTAAATTCCAAACTATAAAAAAGGACAGGATTCCAGGGAACCTGCCCTTTTTCACATTATTGATCGTTGTTGTTTTCGTCATTCATATCAAGATTATCTTCGATTGGGTCTTCCTCAGGCGTGTTGTCATCAAGCATAGCGTCGCCATCTTCATCAGTGTTTATGTCGTTGCCACCATTAGTGCCACCGTTGTTGCCACCGTTTGTACCACCATTGTTGCCACCGTTGTTGCCCTCATCGATTAAACCGTTGTCATCCTCGACATTTCCGTTATTGTTTTCAACATTAACGTCTTCTGGCGGCGGGTTGTTATTATCGTCCGTTCCACAGCCTGCAAGGAACATGGCAGATAGCAAGGTACCTGCAACCAACTTTAAAATCTTGTTGTTCATAGAAAAAAAGCCCCCTTCTTGTGTATTTTTTTGAGACCTTAGCCGAGGTCTGCTGTTAGGTTGCCCAAGATAGGACTGAACTTGCAGAGAAATTTAAAATTTTTTTGGCATTGTACGTTTTTTTGGGAGCTACTATTTATTTTTAACAATATCCTTTCACTTGCAGGCCGGAATAATACTAATTAACCTAAGCAAAATAAAACCGGCTGCATCAAGCAGCCGGCATCAAACTGGTTATTTTATTGCAAACATGATTTCCGTTTCGCAGGCGATTTCGCCATCTACTGTTGCGACGGCTTTCCCTTTTCCAATCGGACCGCGAAGTTTGACGATTTCAACTTCGAGACGCAGCTGATCCCCAGGTTTTACCTGTCTTTTAAAACGGCAATTATCGATTCCCGCAAAAAAGGCGAGTTTGCCGCGGTTTTCCTCCGGCTTCAGCATGGCAACAGCACCAACCTGAGCTAAAGCTTCAACAATCAGCACTCCAGGCATCACTGGATAATCAGGAAAGTGGCCATTGAAAAACTCCTCGTTTGCGGTAACATTTTTAATTCCAATCGCTTTTTTTCCATCTTCTATCTCAACGATACGATCTACAAGCAAAAACGGATAACGATGGGGAATAATTTCTTTTATTTGAGTAACGTCTAACATGATTTAGTACCTCCTGCTAATACTAGCTATTATTTCTTCTATTGTACTAAAAAGTGTACACAAAAAGGAAGGGCTATCCCTTCCTTCGTTTAATTTATTCTTTTTTAAGAAAATCCAATATGTGAGTCCAAGTGGATTTATCAAACGCGTCAGCTGGGTTTCCCCCGCCAATCATGCCATACCCTACAAACACTCCGAGCATTAAAGATAGAGCGATTAAGACAACGACAATAATAATTCGAAGCCATATCGGAATAAGGCGAACCCTGATCCGTTTTTTTGGTTCACGCGCTTGTTCTTGTTGTGGGGCTTTTTTGCGTTCTTTTTTTATTTGTTCACGCGTTTGTGATGCTTCGTGATTATCAGTTGTGGTCATCATGATTCTCCTCTTAGCGAATTCCGTTAACGAGTCCAAGCATCTGGTCGGCAATAGAGATGGAACGCGAATGGAACTGAATGCCGCGCTGAACGTTAATCATATCTGTCATTTCCTTGCTCAAATCGACATTAGACTGCTCCAATACACCCTGTTGGATAGAGACTTGATTTCTGTTTATGCCCCTCAGCTCGGTAAAAACATCCTCCTCGGCCACATCAAGGTCTCCGTTAGGAAGCCCAAGCAGGTTGCCGCCTTTTTGCTCTAAAAACTGAGGCTTGTTCACCATTATAATTCCGAGGTTAAACTCCTGGGTCGTCCCGTCCGTTTTTCCGATTATAAACTGGCCGTCTTCGGTCACTTTATAATCTTTTGGTTCGCCTTGAATATATATCGGCTGGCTGTTTTCGTCAAGAACTGCGTTTCCCGCACTGGTTACAAGCTGCACCTCATTGTCGGAAATGGGTGAAAGATAAAAGGCGCCATCCCTTGTGAACCGTTCCTCTGAGCCATTTTGTGTCTGCACAAGAATTTTATAATATTGCCCTTTCGCTGTAAAAGCCGTATCAAGGGTCCGCTCAGTCGTTTTCAAAGCACCCTGGGTCATGATGATGGCTGTTTGCCCAAGCTTGGCACCAGTACCCTGGCGGATATTAAACGGAGTCATCCGATTTTGCTCAAGGCGGTCATTCGGCTGATTGCGAAATTCCTGAAACAGCAAATCCGTAAACGTCGCTTCTCTCCGCTTGAAACCAGTTGTATCCACATTGGCCATGTTGTTGCTGATTAAATCCATTTGTTTCTGAAGCTGAGCGAGTGTATTCGTCGCGGTGATCATCGACCTGTTCATATTAGTCCCCCTCGGAGGTAGAAAAATCTATTTATTTATATTAGTTGAGCTAATTTTTTTCAGTATGATTGTCCGCAAGGTTAGCCAATTCGACCGATTTCGTTTGCGGCCTTGTCCATGCTTCGGTCATAAGCCTGCAGAATTTTTTGATTCGCTTCAAATGATCGGTATGCAGTCAGCATGTCTGTCATCGTTCTGCTCACATCAACATTGGACTGTTCAAGCTGCCCCTGCTTCACGCTAAACTGGGCACCATTGATGTTATAGGCATTTGGCAAGCCGTTTGCTTCTTCTGTCCGGTACAGACCGTCTCCTTCTTTCATCAGGCGCTCAGAGTTGGCCGCAAAGCCCACGCCGATTCTAGCTGCCTCACTATTTTCACCAGCTAGAACGCCATTATCAGTTACCGTAAATCGGTCGCTTGAAAGCTGAATCCGGTTTCCTTGATCATTTAGAACATAAAGGCCGCTTGCTGTCGTTAAATACCCTTGTCCATCTAGAGTAAACGAACCATTCCTTGTGTAACGTACGTCCCCTTCGGCATTTTGCACGGTAAAAAAGACCGACCCTTCTCGGCCAGTGTCCGGATCGACTGGCATCAGGGCATCTTGAAGCGCAACATCTGTTGTGTTGTCTGTCTGGCGAAGATCTCCCTGAATAAATTTAGGGATTGCCTCTTGCATATAGACCCCTGTGTTGAGGGAGCCGATGACTTTATTGGACGGGAAATTCAATCCTCGCTGAGTCGGAATATTCGTCTGATCAAAATGCTGCAGAAGCATTTCCGGAAACGGGCGCATGGTCGATTGATCCGCCTTAAAGCCTGGCGTATTTGCATTGGACATATTGTTCGTCAGCATATCCGTGCGGCGCTGCTGTGCAACCATTCCGGATGCAACCGTATAAAAGCCTCTAAACATCTCTTCACCTCTAATTGAAAGTGCTGCTTATTCAGAAAATAAGCATTAACAAAGCTTTCGTAATAATTCCGTGGCCTATCTATATAAAAGTTAAAGTCCGTGGCATCATGTATTTTCCAGTTATCTTCTATTATAAAAAAAATCCGCCTAAGATACATTAAAAAAATAAAGAAAATTGAAGAAAAAAGGTTTTCCCTGACGAATTCTGGGTAAAAAGACACAATAGATGGTCTCATTTACTTTAAAACGTTCCGCCTGAAAGGAACCAACACAAAGAAATTTAACAGAGCAAAAATAAAAAGCCTGAAATTCATCGTTGATCGATGAACCCCAGACCTTGATAATAAGCTAATTGATCGGCTGTCTCGCTTAAACGATTTTTCTCCGAGAAAGCTTGTCAATGTTGTCGAGCATGATGCCAGTTCCGATGGCTACGCAATCCATCGGATTTTCGGCCACTAGTACAGGAACTTTGAGTTCTTCTGCGAGAAGCATATCAATGCCATGCAGCAAAGCGCCGCCGCCTGTCAAAATTACGCCGCGATCAATGATATCGGCTGATAATTCTGGTGGTGTGCGCTCAAGAACAGATTTAGCTGCCTGAACAATGACAGAAACCGGCTCACGAAGAGCTCCTTCAATTTCCTCTGAACGAACGGTGATTGTTCTTGGCAAACCTGAAACCATATCACGTCCGCGGATATCCATTTCTTCACTTCTTGAACCTGGAAACACGGTACCGATATTGATTTTGATGTTCTCGGACGTCCGTTCTCCGATTAAGAGCTTATATTCACGTTTAACATAACTTAAAATTTCAGCATCAAATATATCTCCAGCCATCTTGATCGATGAACTGGTTACGATATCTCCCATTGATAGAACAGCGATGTCGGTTGTTCCTCCGCCAATGTCAACGACCATGTTTCCGCTTGGCTGGAAAATGTCCATGCCTGCGCCAATGGCTGCGACTTTCGGCTCTTCTTCGAGGTAAATCTTTTTACCGCCGCTTTTTTCAGCAGCTTCACGGATCGCTTTTTGTTCAACACTTGTGATGTTTGTCGGGCAGCAAATTAAAATCCGCGGCTTTGACAAAAATCCTTTTACATCAAGCTTGTTGATAAAGTGCTTTAACATAGCTTCTGTTACATCAAAATCGGCAATAACTCCATCTCTTAACGGACGGATTGCTACGATGTTGCCAGGCGTACGCCCAACCATCTGGCGCGCTTCTTCCCCAACCGCCAGTACCTTATTGGTGTTTTTATCAATCGCCACAACAGACGGTTCATTCAGCACAATTCCTCGGCCCTTAACGTGAATCAGTACGTTAGCCGTACCCAGGTCAATCCCAATATCCCTAGCAAACATTCTTTTTATTTCCTCCTTGGCACTTTGGCTGGCTGCGGCTTTGGAACCTCATACTTAGTCTGTGTTGCTTCTTTATTTAGAGATTTTAAAGTCGCGGCCGCTTTTCTGCGGACCAGTTTCTATCCTAATTGTTTATTTTACCATATACGACAGCAATTAGTAATAGAATAGGTGAAAAAATGCACATTTTGCAGAAATTTGTCAACTGCCAGGGAGGAAAATTTTTATTTGACCGGCTCTTCTTCTCTTTCTTCTTTACGGTACTTCAATTTCGTTGCTTCCCCGCCTCTAAGGTGACGGATCGATTTATGATAATCTAAGATTTCTTTGACCTCATTGGCAAGTTCAGGGTTAATTTCCGGAAGCCTTTCCGTCAAGTCTTTATGGACTGTACTTTTGGATACGCCAAACTCCTTCGCAATTACGCGAACTGTTTTTTTCGTCTCCACGATATACTTTCCAATCTTGATAGTTCTCTCTTTGATGTAATCGTGCACACCACTCGCCCTCCCTAAATTGGATGTGAGAAGTGTGAAATGAGACTCGCTTCTCGCTTCAACTGTTTACTGCTTACCCACATGCAATCCATGCGGCAGAAGGACATGCCTTCTGTCTACTGAGATTAATCATGTCCATCGCTAAATTCCCGTATAGTTCAAACGACTCTTCACCTCAAACACTCTCTTTGTCAGGTTTGTAACAGTTTATTAGCTTGGGTAACGATATATGCACGAATTACTCAATAGGGACAAGGAATCACGAAAGTTTTTTGAAAATTGGACAGTATGACAACAACTTCTAACCTAAATTAGGATTTTAAAGGCCGAGGAGTTCTTCGATAAGATGCCTTTTTTAAAGAACAGTATGGATTTTGCCTTTGTTAAGTGCAGCGGAAATCACAGCCTTAAATTTAGGAAGAGTTGTGGCCGAACAATTTAGCAATGATATTTTGCCCACAGGAAAATTTTTCTTAAAAGTGACATAAATGATCGAAAGGCGGCGAATTATCTAGTTGGATTACAATTTAGGGGGAAATTGGCCAATGGATCAGATTAGAAGTACGAGAAAAATGAGAATTAGAAAGATAGAAAAGCAGAAAAAGAACCTGAAGAGGGCGAAGATTGCTGGAGTGGCTGCGGCAGGCTGCATTATTGCAGGAATCGTTATGGCGCCGCACATTGATGCAGGCAGTGATCTTTATAAAATAAAAAAAGGTGACACCTTATACAGCTTATCTCAAAAATTTGATGTAAGCGTCCAGCAATTAAAGGATGCAAACCAGCTTAAATCAAACACTATCTATGCCGGACAAAAAATTACGGTTCCAGCAGCTGCTGAGGCTGAAGCGGCGTCAGAGACGGTGCTTACTGTGAAAAAAGGAGATACCTTATACTCGCTCTCTAAAAAGTATGAAGTTAGCGTAGAGGATATGAAGCAAGAAAATAACTTAAAAACTAATACAATTAAAGTTGGTCAGAAACTTTTTATACCTGAACAGCTGGCAGGAGTTCCTGTATACCAGGTGGAGCCTGGAGATACTCTGTGGGGCCTCAGTCATCGCTTTGGTGTTCCAATGAGTGACATTAAGCTGGCTAACAGCCTAAAAAATAACGCTGTTCTTATCGGCCAGAAGCTCTTGATCCCAGGGAATGTCAGTTACACGAGGGCGACAGTCGCCGGGGCTGCCGATCAATTTACGGTTGAGTTTATAACCAACAAACAAGAGCTTGCTCTCAAGGTTCCCTATGGGACAGCTAAGAACTACCAGTCACTAGCTGGGAAAAAAGTTGTTCTCGCCCATAAAAAAGGGGCCGTTCTGAATATAGAATTGAGGTAGGGTAAATCAACTAGGTTAACAAATAGTAAAATGTGAAATAGTACCCAATAAATTTACACAATTTACAAATCCTCCTGTATAATGAAACCTTGTTATTATAAGTCCTAAAGGAGGATGTTGTTTATGCGCGCTAAATTAGCGAACGAAGCAGGTGTAGTGAAAGATGTCAAAATCGGGTTTAGTTGGACTACTTTTTTCTTTGGCTTCTTCCCAGCCCTTTTTAGAGGAGATTTAAAATGGGCAGCAATTATGTTTATAACTGCAGCGGCAGTAGGAGTCTTCACATTGGGTTTTGGGGCATGGATACCAGGTATTATTTTTTCTTTTATTTATAACAAGCTTTACATTAAAGATTTGCTTGAAAAAGGCTACCGTCCAGTTGATGACAGTACCCAATCTGTTCTCGCCGCTAAAGGAATTGTTTCTATTCCGGCGGTTGGGCAAAATGTTGGCGCTTAATGTCAAACTCACTCTTTATATAGAGTAAATATGTAAATACGAAAAGCCAACCACTAGTGTTGGCTTTTTTAACGCACGGAATTCACCCAAATATAGCCTTAAAACTGCATCGACCTTGCCTGGCTGTCGGTTGCTTTAATCAGCTCACCCCATGTAGTAAGACCTCTGTTTTTAAACTGTTCAAGAAGTTCAACGAATAAATAGGCGGCTGTTTTTGCATCACCAATTGCACTATGACGATCGTAAATTCTTGTGCCGAACGCCATCGCGTACCTCTCCAAATCGCGCATATCATAGGACGGGGCAATAAACCCAATCAGGTCCAGAGTATCAATAGTGAAAAACTTTTTGAGTGCAAGCTTTTCACGTTTCAACTCACTTTTAAAGGTAAGATGGTCAAAACCAACGTAATGCCCGACTAGGCATACCGCTCCCCTTGACTCGACAAATTGAAAGAATTCCTCGATAGCTAACCTCGAACTTGGAGCCGTTTCGACAACCTCATTCGTTATTGAGGTCAATTCGATTATTTCTCGGGAAATTTGTCGGTTAGGGTTCACGAATGTTTGGAATATATCAGTTTCATTTACATGTAAGCCTTTAACCGTTACGGCACCAATTTCTATTAGCCTGTCAGAGCTGGCCACCTGGAAACCCGTTGTTTCCGTATCAAATACAATAAACGTGAGTTCATCAATCGGGGTTGATAGGGAAATATTTTCATAGGCAAGCGAGCAGGATATGGTGTTGCGGCCAAAAATCATCATTAAACCTCCTCGATGCTGGAGTATTCCTATGCAGTCTATTGAACAAATTCGGCCAGGGCTAGACTTTGCAGTTCCTTGATTGTTCTCAGGCTCAGGATTAATTCATCCTTTTCGCGCGTAGTCAGGCTGGTAAAGTTAAGGACAGACGGAATTTTCCCATCCTGTTTCGCTCCCGGCCAGCGCAGTTTCATATAGATCGCCATGATATGAGCGACAGCCTCTTTTAAATCACTGGCCAACCCGTTAGTGAGAACACCCTTTTTACAAAGCTGGTCCATTTTTTCCAGTGGAGTTCCCGATAAGACGCCATTCGCAAGCGAAAGGATTTGCAGGCTATGGTGATAAGGAAATAAGATTTCTTTTTTCATATCAATCGTCTTTCGCTGGAGCTTAAAAAGAGCGCGCACTGGCTGATCAAGGGCTGGTACAGGATGATTCCTCTCGAGCTGAGCCAGCCTAAAGAGAAATATCCTTGACCTTTCCAGCATACGAGCCAAATTCTGTTCAAACTGCTCGTTTAACTCTTGGCTTCCAGCTGCAAACCGATAGGAGAAAAAGTTTTGGGCGAGCAGCAAGTTATCATTAGTCGATTGCACCGTCCATTGCCGCAGCCGGCCCTCCCATTGTTCTACAGAACCCTGCCAGGCTTTTTCGCTAGCCATCATAAGTCCCTGACACCGTGCATATCCGGCAGCTGCAAACTGTTCGGTTATTTCTTTGCCAAGCTTTGTAAAATAGGCTTCTGCCCCTGATACCTCCTCATACACAAGAAAATGGTCCTGATCGGTCAGCATAAACTGCTCGCCACGTCCGCCGCTGCCCATTTGATAAAAAGCATAACGGCTCGGCTGATGGTCTCCTTGCGTTTTTAGCTTTTCAATAGAAAGCTCTACCAATCTCTCGACCAGTCTGTCATATAGATTTGTAACGATGTTCAGCAGGCTGAAAACAGGAACAGATTCCTTTAAAAGGGTATTTGTAATATCATAAATCGCAACTTTTACTTGTGAAAGATTCCTTTCATCCGCCTGGTCAATGCGCCTAATTGTTTTCAGAACACTTTCATTCTTTTTCCGTAATAAGTCAGAAAGCGTAACCACACCCACAATTCCGGTTTCATCTGTTACGGGCAAGTGCTTCACTCCATTTAAAAGCATCGCGGAAATCGCTTCATAAAAGTAGGCAAACCGGGCTATTGTTACAGGGTTCGGAGTCATTATTGATTGGACTGCTGTATCCATAGGAAGCCCATTAGCAACGACCCGTTCGACCATGTCCCGTTCAGTTATGATACCTGCCAAAACATCATTATCGATTACAAGCACTGAACTAGTCCGTCCTTTGCTCATCGCTTTAGCTGCATCCTGGACAGCTGCTCTAGGGGCCACGTTTATTACGCCACTTGACATGATATCCTGGACTCTTGTCATAAAAGCTTCTTTTTCCCCCAGGCCGCGGGCCAGCTTTACCTGCTCGGCAAGCGAGCCATAAACATCTTTGATTCTGATGGCAATTTCACTCAATAAATAATCATGGACTTTGGGATCGTCCCAACGTTTTGCGATGGTCTCGAATGGAATGAATAAAACTTTTACCGGTTCAGCCGCCCTGACCTCTACCGTAACCTGGCCCTTGGCTTGTAATCTTCCCTTTTCCGGCAGCCGGTTGTTGGCCTGCAGTTGTTTCCCCTCATCGAGCTGGGCATGGTTCTGATGAACTGATTGAGATGCTGAGCTTTCATCTGGATGGCTTATTTTGCCTGCTCCTGCCAAAAAACCAGCCAAACTGGAGAATCCAATTAATTCGCCTTTTTGAATAACTTCGAGCACTTCCGGCTGCCCGCTGTGGTCATTTTTTACATAAACTTCTGCTATCCCCTCTAATACTAAAAACAAGCCCTGGCGCGGGGTATCAGATTTGAGCATCGTTTGCCCTTTATGATAGCTTCGTTCCTGGCATTCTTTTATAAGGGAAAAAGCCGTGCTCTCGTCCACCCCTGCGAAAAAGGGGTGAACCCGCACAGCCTCCAGCAATTTTTTAGATTGATTTGTTTCCATCTTCATTCATCCAAACTTCGCCGTCCTTATAGACCATTTGCTCCGGATAGCGCAGGTCCATAACTTCCTCCTGGATTTTTTGTGAAGGTGCAGGTGTGGCAAGTGATACCACCACGTTGGCTATGATTGCCGCTGCAGCTCCAAAGACACCGGCACCTGTGTCAATGATACCTAAAACGGTGAAGCCGCCATATTTTGCTGCAAAAATGTAGGAGAGTGTAACAGTTAGACCAACTAACAAGCCGGCAATAACTCCTTGCGCGTTCGAACGCTTCCACCAGACTCCGAGCACGAGGGCCGGAAAGAAGGTTCCTGTTGCAAGCGCGAATGCCCAGGCGACAATCTGCGTGATCGCTCCTGGAGGATTAAGAGCAATTAACCCTGCAAAAAGTGTTGCCAAAACAATCGACCAGCGTGCAACGGACAAGCGTTTTTTCTCGGTCGCATTAGGTCTCATGACTCGGTAATAAATATCATGCGCAAATGAGGATGAAATTGAGATCATCAACCCGCCTGCTGTAGATAAGGCAGCAGCCATGGCACCTGCAGCCACCAAACCAATAACGAATGTACCAAGGTTTGCGATTTCCGGTGTTGCCATAACGACGATATCATTGGAGATAATTAATTCACTCCATTGTAAAATTCCATCATTATTATTATCCGCAACCGTAAGTTTTCCCGTATCGACCCAGGTCGTTGTCCAGGCTGGCAGCTCGGTAATCCTCTGGCCCGCCACCTTGGTCATTAAAATAAATCTTGAGAACGCTGCATATGCAGGTGCTGACAGGTAAAGCAAACCGATAAACAGAAGGGCCCAGGCACCTGACCAGCGTGCTGCCTTCATCGTTGAAACGGTATAGAAACGGACAATCACGTGCGGAAGTCCAGCTGTACCGCACATCAGCGTGAACATTAAAGCGAGAAACTGCCATTTTGTCCCGTTTGTAAACGGTGCAAAGTATTCTGAGATCCCGAGCTCCCTATCAAGCTCGCCCATTTGCCCGACAAGCGCTCCATAAGAAAGCCATGGAGCCGGATTATTCGTTATTTGCAAGCTCATAAAAATAACGGGAATTAGGTAGGCAATAATTAAAATCGAGTACTGGGCTACCTGTGTCCAGGTAATCCCCTTCATTCCGCCGAATGCGGCATAAAAGGCAATCAAGACAACCCCGATCATCGTGCCAAGCCTTGCATCAATTTCAAATAAACGGCCGATAACAACGCCTGACCCTGAGAGCTGGCCGATAGAATAGGTAAACGAAATAATAATTGTACAAAGTGCGGCAATAACACGAGCAGGGTGGCTGTTATAACGATCCCCGATAAACTCTGGAACCGTATAGCGGCCATACTTTCGAAGCTGAGGCGCGAGCAGGAAAGTCAGCAGCAAGTAGCCGCCCGTCCAGCCCATAATATAGGCGAGACCATCGTAGCCAAGCAGCATGATTGTCCCGGCCATCCCGATAAAGGATGCGGCACTCATCCAGTCAGCACCAATCGCCATTCCGTTAAAAATCGGCGGAACTCCGCGCCCTGCTACGTAGAAATCCGAGGTTTCTTTCGCTTTATTGTAAATGGCTATTCCTATATATAATCCAAAGGTTGCTAGAATAATTGATAATGAGACCAAAAATTGTGTATCCATGTTTCTCCCCCTTTACTAGCCGTTCTGTTCACCATTCTCTTTGAAGGCAGACCCTCGAAATTTTTAAAAAATCCCCAACGAAAAGCTTCCCTCATTTTTAGATTAGTGATCGACTGTTTTGCCCTGGCTGAGTTTGACGTTTTCTGCTTCATCAATTCCATATTTCTTGTCAATCCGGTCGCTCACCTTGGCATTGACAAACAGCAGGATAATAAAGGTCAGCACCGCACCCTGTGCTCCCATAAAATAGTGGAACGGGAACCCATTAATCGTAATGTTGCTCAATGTCTCAGCAAACAGTACGGCACCGTAGGAAACAATAAACCAAATAACAAAGTAAAGGATCATAAAGCGGTTTTTTTCTCGGAAATACTGGTCTGCAACACTTTTATCAATCTTTTTCACACTTCCACCCCTTTTAAAATAAATTTAGTGCTTTCCGGATTCGGCCCCCCTTTTTGAGAGTTCATTTTATAGATTTGCCATTCGGCAATTCTAAACGGAAGTTAAACTAGACTAAAAATGAATCTGACCGTATCCATAAACGGCGCGGGTACCATTGCAACCTGGACGATAAAATAAAGGAGGATCGAGAAGACTGGAATCGTTAGATAAATGGCTCTTTTTTTTCTGAGGCATAAAATCATGCTGACGGCTGTAATCAGCAAGATGAGATAAAATACGGACAAGTTTGCCACCCCCTTTGGTGTTTGTAAGCGTTATCATTAACTAAGATAAAAAAAGACTCGCAAGACTGGCTTAATTTGCTAAGTCTTTAGAAAATTTATTTTTTTATTATCTATGGAACATACTGTCCGGTCAATAGGTAGATAAAACTAAATTTTTTAAATATTTGTCGAATTGGCCTTTTTATTGGCCTTATTCCTTGGTATGAGTGGATTTATATTGTCGAAAAGTTTTGGCTTTTTAAAAAATGTCTCTGATAATTTACATCAGGGTGATAGTAGAAATATTATTGTATTCGGAGATATTCTTAGCATTTAAAATATAGGGTATTTTCATGGTCTGTAACTTAATCCTCCTGCCTTTCGTCTAAATATTTAGAGAAAAAGAGCTTTTGGGACTAGGGGGATTTATTTGAAAACAGGCAACCGCAAAAAATATATACGCTTGGCCGTATATACGCTTTTTATACTGATAGCGGGAATTGGGGCCTATGCCTTTTCCGTCTACTATTCGTTATCCAGCGCAGTAAATGATATGCATAAGCCCGTCGACAGGAAGTCTGAGCACCGGGCACAGGCGATTTCACTTGCGGATCAGGAGCCATTTTCCGTGCTCCTGCTAGGGGTTGACGAACGGGAGAATGACAGCGGCCGGTCTGACACAATGATCGTCCTATCGGTAAACCCATCCGACCAGTCGATCAAGATGCTTAGCATACCTCGAGATACAAGAACGGATATTATCGGGCATGGCACGGTGGAAAAAATAAACCATGCGTTTGCATACGGCGGTGCGGAAATGGCACTCGATACGGTGGAACATTTTTTAAAGGTGCCGATCGATTATTATGTAAAAATTAATATGGAAGGCTTCAAAGGGATCATCGACGCAGTCGGCGGGGTGACAGTTGATAATGATATGAACCTGTTCCATGGGAGCCATACTTTCCAGGAGGGCGAAATTACCTTGAGCGGGGATGAGGCACTCGTATTTTCGAGAATTCGCTATGAGGACCCGCGCGGTGACTTCGGACGCCAGCTTCGGCAAAAGCTTATCCTTGAGGCAATTGTTGAAGAAGGGGCCAGCATTAGCTCATTATGGAACTATGATGGCATTTTCAAAGCACTCGGAACCGCGGTCGAAACTAATCTTACTTTTCAGGAAATGGTCGATATCCAAAGCAGCTACCGGAATGTCCGAAACATCGACCAGCTTCAATTCCAAAAAGGTGATGGAGGCTATGTTGGGGATTTGTGGTATTATTTCCCCGACGAAAGCGAGCTGTCAGGCTTCACAGAAGAATTTCGAACACATTTGGAGTTAGAATAGATAAAAGAATGGGTGACAAAGAATGGGTGACAGGCACCTCCCAAATAATTGGGAGGTGCCTGTCACCCTTTTAGTTTCCGTGCTATGAAAGGAAAAAGGCACCATTCAGTGAACTGAATGGTGCCTTTTATGCTCTTAATTTCCAGTTTAATGGATGGTGCCTGTCACCTACCAGCTGGCAATTGTTCCGTCGGTGCGCGGCTCGGTTCCTCCGATAAGGACGCCGGATTCTGGATTGCGGGTAATGATTTGGCCACGGCCGAAGCTCTCAGACTCGACAGCGATTTTCATCTCATGTCCGCGGCTTGCGAGCTCTTTCACTAGATGGTTTGGAAAGGTGTGTTCGACTTCAACACTCTTGTCTTCAAGCCAACGCCACCTTGGTGCATCAAGGGCTGCCTGGGGGTTTAGGTTAAAATCAATCATATTCATCACAACTTGAACATGGCCCTGCGGCTGCATATAACCACCCATGACGCCAAATGGCCCAACAGCCTGTCCGTCTTTGGTTAAAAAGCCGGGGATGATAGTATGGTACGTTTTCTTACCGGGGGCCAGGGCGTTTTCATGGGTGGGATCTAGCGAGAAATCATGGCCGCGGTTCTGCAGGTTAATTCCCGTCCCCGGTACAACAATGCCCGAACCGAAATCCATGTAGTTGCTCTGGATAAAAGAGACCATGTTCCCATCTCCATCGGCTGTGGCAAGGTACACTGTGCCTCCCTTAGGCAGGGTGCCCGGTGCTGGCATACGGGCTTCCGCTGTGATTTTGGCGCGGTTTTTTTCTGCGTATTCTTCCGATAGAAGGTCGGCCACATTTACTGTCATATTTGCCGGATCGGTTATGTACGCTTTTCCGTCCGTAAATGCCTGCTTCATTGCTTCCAACTGGAGATGAAGCGAACCTGCATCCTCTCGATGAGTAAACTCGTATCCTTTTAAAATATTTAAAGCCATCAATGCAACAATTCCCTGGCCACTCGGGGGGATTTCCCAAACATCATAGCCACGATAATGAACGGAAATCGGGTCCACCCATTCTGCCTTGTAAGCTTCCAAGTCTTTTTTAGCTAAAAATCCACTGGCAGCTTGTGAAGCAGCAATGATTTGGTCCGCCAAGGCTCCTCGATAAAAGCTTTCTGCATTTGTTTCAGCAATCTCAGCGAGGGTATTTGCATGGTCTTCTGCCTTCCACATCTCACCTGCTTGGGGTGCCTTTCCGTCGGGAGCAAATACCTTGAACCATTCCTCAAATTCAGATCCCTGAAGGCGGCTCTTATTTTTTCGATATGCCTCATTCCAATATTTTGCGAGAGTCGGAGATAGCGGGAAGCCATTTTGTGCATAGTTAATCGCCGGCTCAAGAACTTCGGTCAGCGACAGTTTACCAAAGCGCTTGGAAAGCTCTGCCCATGCTGATGGAACTCCTGGGACGGTAACCGGAATCCAGCCGTTAATCGGCATTGTTTCATATCCTAGCTGTTTCACTTTTTCTATTGAAATGGATTGAGGCGCAGGGCCGTTTCCATTTAGTCCATAAAGCTTGTCCTTCATCCAAACGAGGGCAAAGGAGTCTCCGCCGATTCCGTTTGACGTTGGTTCAACGACCGTCAGGCAGGCTGCTGTTGCAATCGCAGCGTCCACTGCATTGCCGCCCTTCTTTAAAATATCTAGTCCCGCTTGGGCAGCAAGCGGCTGCGACGTCGCCACCATCCCATTGCGAGCTACAGTTGCCATACGCTGTGACCGATAAGGATACGTATATAAAGACATCATCTCTCCCCCTGTCATTTGTCTACCGAAATAATATACCAAATCGTGAAAATATTCAAAAAGGGTGACAGGCACCTCCCAAAAAATTGGTAGGTGCCTGTCACCCTTTTAGTTTCCGCGCTATGAAAGGAAAAAGGCACCATTCAGTTCGCTGAATGGTGCCCATTAGGTTCTTGATTTCCAGTTATATGGATGGTGCCTGTCACCTAAAGATGTTGGTGACTCGGGTGACGGCTGCTTTGGAGCCGCCTTGGGTTTGGGCGTTTTCGAGCATCATGGTGATGAGGAGGTCTGGTGTGTTGGGATTGTAGCCGACAAACCAGCCTAGTTCTTCTCCTTTTTCGCCTTGCTTTTCTTTGATTTCGGCAGTTCCGGTTTTTCCGGCAAGCGGGTAACCGTCAATTTTTGCATCTCTGGCGGTTCCATTCGGGTCTGTTACAACCTTTGTCAGCAGGCTATTGATTGCTGCCGCATGCTCCGCGCTAATCAGGCCTTCCTTCCAAACCTGGCTTTTCTCTTCTTCAATTTGCATGATTGGCTTAATCATATTGCCGCTGTTCACAAATGGCGTATAGGTGGCGGCTAAATGAAGCACATTCATTTCAACCTGCGCTTGCCCATAAGCAGAGTCAGCAACATTTTGTTCGTTTTCGATGCTGCCCATTTGTGAGTCTTCAATCGGATAGAAGAAATCTAGATCTTCATCAAAACCAAAGTTTTTCAAGCCTTCAGTAAAATCATCCTGGCCAATATCCAATGCTGCCCGGGCAAAGTAAATATTGTCAGAATAAATCATTGCTTTTTCCAAATCTATCTGGCCTTGGAGATTCGTGTATCGGGTTATTTTATAATTCCCCCATGAATCCAATCCCCACTGTTTTTCATTGATTTCATAGGCTGTATCCATTGAGATGGCACCGCTCTCGAGCCCGATTGCTGCGGTGATCGGCTTAATAACAGATCCTGGCACGTAGGTTGCTCTAAACCGGTTCAGAAGCGGCTGGAGCGGGTCCTCCTCGAGTGCTTGCCGTTTGGTTGCTGAAATCCCTAAGGTCATCGCATTCGGATCAAACCCAGGGCTGCTGACGAGCGCCAGCGTTTCTCCAGTTAGAGGGTCAATTGCTGCAGAAGCACCGGCCATCCCCTTCATCTGGTCGTAAATTTTCTGATGAAGAACGACATCTAGGGTCAGCTGAACACTTTCTCCGTTTTTAACTGGCCTTTCAGCGAGCAACTTTTCTGTTCCATCTTCTTTTACGATTAAAATTTTTATTCCGTTCTGGCCTTTGAGCTGAGCTTCCAGTATCTGCTCAAGACCGCGCTTCCCAATCAAGTCTGTGCCAGAATATCCCTTACCTTGAAGCTTTTCAAGTTCTTCAGCTGTTACCGGTCCAACATAGCCAGTCAAGTGGGATAGCGCCTCCCCATACGGGTATTCTCTGGCCTCCGCTCTTGTGTTCGTTACAGCTTCCATTGCGAACAAGGCTTCCTGCAGGGCAGTATCATCTCTTGATATTTTTTTCAAAGGAACAAATTGATCCGGCTGCACCCAATCGGCATCTAGCGCATTTTGGATTGACTCTTCGCTCATTTCAAGCAGCTCGGACAAGTTGGAGATGATCTTTTCTTCCTGGCCTTCCATTTTTTGCGGAACGACACCGATGTTCAGGGCTGTCCCATTGATCGCGATGCCATTGCCATCGCGATCTAAAATCTGGCCGCGCTCTGCTTTTACCGTGCTAAAATTGATTTTGTCACCTTCCTCAAGGTCAGGGAAAATATAGGTTGTATCCCAGTTGAGATACCAGTTCCCATTTTCGTCCTGCTCTTCTTTTACCAGCTGGGCTGTATGGTCAAAGGAGATCGGGCCTGCAATGCTTTCCATTTTTACCGAGAAAGGATAATCAACTGTTGACTCAGGCTCGTCCTCTTCCTCCGGCTTTATAAAATTAACGTCAAGCTTATCAATCTCTAAATCTTGATATATTTTATTGTAGCGTTCAACAAATTCCTCTTTTGTGACTGAAGCTTGTGCTTCCACTGCGAGAAACCCGTACATCTCATCGAAATTCTGGTCGTTCCAGAGCTTTATGTATTGGGCAAAGCGCTCCTCGGGCTTTGGGTCCTTATTGCAGCCTGAAATAAATACGGTTAAACACAAAGTGATAATGAAAAGAATCGTCTTTTTCATGGATTCTCCCTCCCTAGTGTTTGATTTTACCATATTATTTCCTAATTGAAAGGAAAAAGGGACCAGGCTCGCCAGACAGCAAAAAACCCGCCACGAGGACGGGTTCGTTGTTAAGAAGCGGATGAATCGGATTCTGTATCCTTTTTATCATCTGTTTCTTTTTTATCAGTGCCTTCTTCTGTGTCAGCAGCATCGCCTTCTTCTGTATCACCAGAAGTTCCGCTGTCTGTACCGGTTTCTTCACCAGGGGTGGTTTCTTCCGTACCAGCTTCTTCTTCAGAAGAACCGCCATCTTCAGACTTGCCAGAATCATCGGCAGCCTCGCTATTGTCTTCTCCTTTAAACTCCTGCAACGCACTTAATGGCTTATTGAAAAACTCAAGCGGGTTAACAGGAACACTGTCTTTGCGAATTTCAAAATGTACATGGACACCGGCTTCCTCATTGAACATGCTCTTGCCAGCTTTCGCTATAGCTTGTCCTTGGTCAACCTGGTCACCAACCTTGACTTTAAAGTCTGTAACCGACGAGTATTGTGTTACAATACCTTTGTCATGCTCAATTTCAATGACGTTACCCAGCAATGAGTCTTCTTTCACATCTGTAACAGTTCCGCTAAGAGCTGCCAAAATGTCAAATGCCTCGCCATCCTTTGTGGTTATATCAATCCCCGTGTTTGGATGGTATTGGTTGTTGTAGAATACTAGCGCAGCTTCCTGTTTTTCAGCCTGACTGTCATTATCATAGAATTCCTTTTGAATGACAACTTCATCTGGCTTCATTACAGGCATTACAAAGTTCTCCATGGCACGGTTAACTTCGATTGCTTCCTGGTCATTATATTTTTTACCAGGAACATCTGTTGCGTTATAATCTAATTGATTACCCGCATCGTCTCCGCCGTTTTGGAACCAGAGAACACCTGTTAAAATGATAGCTGCACTTGCGATATAAATTGCTGGATACACCCACCGCTTTTTAAAAAACTTTGAGCCTTGAGAAGATCGTTTAGTTTCTTCCTCTCTCATTTTCATCACCTCAGCAACAGTCTGAACAGATCTGGAAAAATATATACATAGAGTCAAAAAATTTTTTTGTGCTTATCTTTCGACAAATCGTTTCTTTTTATACATAAATTTTTTAAGTGAGTGTGATAATCCTATGCGTCAGATATTAGTATGGGCTGTGCGGATCCTGCCGTTCGCCTACATGGCCCTGATTTGGCTTCTTTCAAGCCTGCCCCACAACGCTGTCGTCGAACTGCCCGATTCTGCCGTTGACCGCTTTATAAAAGAATCCCTCCACTTAGTAGAGTTCGGAATTTTATATATTCTGTTATTTTTCGCCGCGCTAACATTGGACAAGTTCACACCAGTAATGGGTTTCGCTTTGATGGCCATTGCGGGCCTGTACGGAGTCATCGACGAAATCCACCAGTCATTCGTCCCATATCGGTCTGCGACGCTTATAGACGTCATTAAGGACGTAATAGGCGTACTCGTCGCCTCCCACTTTATGCACAATGCCTACTTTAGCGGAAGGTTTCCAAAACTGCGGGACAAGCTGATCCAGGCTGAGCGGTATTTAAAGGGGTAGAGGCTGAAAGGGCGGGGATTGGACTACAGATGAGACCTTGCCCTGATCAAGATATCTCCTTGCGACGGGGGTTAGCGGGAAATCGGATTTGATTTGGGCCGGGTACCTGGGTTTAGATGGAATCATTGATCGAGGCTATCTTTTCGTGACGGGGGTTAGCATAAAAATCGGAATTGATTTGGGCCGGAAGAGGATAATATGTGCTCTAGAGTCTGTTTTTAGCATACCTTCTTTAGAATCATTATCGTCTTGGAATAAAATCGTTTTTTTTGGAATATATTCGTTTTTTTGAGAATATATCGAGTTTTTTTGGAATATAATCGATTTTTTCGGAATATATTTTTCGCTGGACCAAAAACAGGCAGGAAACAACGGAAAAAAGACGAAAATTTAAAGCAAACCCTTCCAGGAGTGATGCTAATGATTATAAAAACTGTAACCAAGTCTCTAGACCTGCTCGCCCATGAAGCCTTAGCTAGAAGATTGCCCAATAATCATCCGGAAAAACCAAAAATTGAGCAGAAAATCCTCTCGATGCGATCAGGTTATCGCGGGGAAAAGAGTTTAGTGTACCCCTTGAGAAACCTGACCGATAAATATTTGATTTTTTTTGGCCTTCGCCTCCCCGATGGTGAATATCATTTCCAAATTGATTCCTTCCTCCTATCCACAAAGGTTATACACCTAGTAGAAGTGAAAAACCATTCTGAAGAAATTTACCTGCCCGATAATTTCAACCAAATGATTCAAACATATAAACATACAGCGAGAAGATACCCAGACCCACGACTGCAAATTCTGAGTCATGAGGAGCTCATCACGAATTTCTTGACCCAAAATAAGCTTGCCTGCCCACCCATAAATAAAATCATCGTTTTTACCAACCCAAATGTTATAGTCAAAGGAAGTCTGCAGGCTTTGAAAATGGTCTGTCCCCCAGAAGAGCTAACCGCCCGGATCGACGCCTTCGAGGAACGATTTCGCACCGATTTCTTCCAGCCCCGTGACCTAAAGAAAATCAGCAGAAAGTTGCTAAAAGCTCACTCTCCACATTCGCCAGATGTCCTCAATCTTTTTAAAATTCCTCCTGTTCACTTAATCAATGGTGTACGATGTCCCGCCTGTTTATCTTACGCTATGTGTCGAGGCCATGGCTGGTGGGAATGCCGTTTCTGTGGTTGTAAGTCTAAAAACGCTCACCTTGAAACTGTTATCGACTATTTCCTGATTGTAAAGCCCTGCATTACTAACCAGGAATTCAGGAAGCTTGTCGGCATTTCCTGCCCCAAGTTAGCAACAAACCTTCTCGCTCGTTTAAAACTCCCATTTATAGGGGACAAAAAAGGCCGCACATATTACCCCCCGCATGATTTTGAGATATGGGCCCAACAGGAGAGTGAATTTTAGAATTCGCCTCCAGGTCACACAAGCTCTTTAAAAAACACAAAAAATCGGAGCCTCAGCCCCGATCATAAATTTGTTTTTTAATTAAAACTGCTAATTCGTCACATACTATCACTCGCACCATGATATGTTGTCCAGGTACCTTCTTGCCATATTTACTTCTTCGCAATGATCTTGGTGAACATATCGTCAGCGGATGAGACTTGAACGCCTTGGTAATAGTGTTTGACGATGTCCTGATAAGTTTTTCCTTCTATGGCCATGCCGTTGGCGCCATACTGGCTCATGCCGACACCGTGACCAAAACCTTTTGTGTTAATGACTATATTGTTGCCCTGCAGGCTCCAGGAGAAGTCGCTGGACCGGAGTTCTAATTTTTCGCGGATGATTTTGCCGGTTAGAGATTTGCCGCCGATTTCAACCTTGCCGACGCGGTCTCCTTTTGTACGGGAAACAATTTTTCCGACAGCAGGCTCAGTGACCTTTACGCCCAGTTTGGATTCAAATTCCTGAAGCGAAACGATTTTTTGATCTGTGAACTTCGGGGACTTTTCATCCCATGGGCTTTGAACGCTTCGCAGATATGGAAATGAGTTGGACCAGTACTCTTCAGAGTTTTCCGTAAAACCGTTGCTGGTTGAGAAGAAGGTTGCATCAATCGGTGCCCCTTCATATGTTAAAATCTGTCCATCTGTTGCGTGGACGGCGTCAGCTATTTTTTTGATTTTCCACTTGTAATCGGCGCCCCAGAGTATTTTTAGTTCATCAGTATTGCTGTAAACTTGATGCAAGACTGTGTCTGTAACATCTGATCCTTCAGGGAGACCGACTTTGTCCTCGCTCATCATTTGCTTTACATAATAGGTTCTTGCGGATAATGCTTGTGCCTTAAGAGCTTCAGGCTCGAATTCTGCGGGCATTTCAGCGGCGACTACTCCAATTAAGTATTGGTCGAGAGGCACTTTTTCAAGCTTAGAATGGGACATTCGGTAAACGGCCACCTCTACTGCAGAATCGATGGATGGCTTGGCAGCTGCTGGCTGAGCGGGTTGTACGTCTTCACCGAGCTGTCCTTTTGCGGTTCCTTCCATAAATGGGAGTACGAGAAGGCTTGGCACCAGGAGGGTGATCGTAACGAGAAGAGCTGCTGCTACGGCGAGAGGTTTGATTTTTATCATATGTGTGTCCTCCATATACGAAATACTAGACGGCCTCAAACCATCTAATTCAATTCTATGGAGGCGGACAAGCTTTTATGACTTGAACATTTTTATCTTTGCTTGTTTTTAGACAGGTTAAATTTTTTAATTTTTTTTTTAGTTCTGTCAATGTTATTACTTGGGAATGTTAGCCAAGTATGGTATTCTCTAAGCAACAAAAAACCGCAGAATCAGCAATCCGCGGCGGGACTGGTAACTCTCCGGTTTCTCGATTAATAGTATGGTTAATGCGTATAGTGTTTACGCGTTTAGGTCTGCTACAGGAGCGTCAACTTCGACGTCAAGTGTTTCTTCGACTTCGTTAATACGCTCAATGTCTGCTCCAAGAGCTGCAAGCTTTTGGTGAATGTTCACATAGCCGCGGTCCAAGTGCTTAAGCTCAGTTACACGTGTGATCCCATCAGCAACAAGGCCGGTCAGAATTAATGCAGCTGCAGCACGAAGATCCGTTGCTGCTACTTCAGCGCCTTGCAAATCAGATGGGCCGTTCATGATAACGGACCTGCCGTCGATTTTGATGTTTGCATTCATACGACGGAATTCTTCAACGTGCATGAAGCGGTTTTCAAAAACTGTTTCAGTGATCATACTTGTACCCTGAGCGCGCAACAGCAATGCCATCATTTGAGATTGCATGTCAGTTGGAAAGCCCGGGTGAGGCATGGTTTTGATATCCACTGCCTTTAATTTCTCTGGTCCGATGACTCGAATACCATCTTGTTCTTCAATAAAGAGTACGCCCATTTCTTCCATTTTAGCGATCAATGAAGTGGAGTGTTCTGGAACGGCACCTCTCACAAGGACATTGCCTCCTGTGATTGCTGCTGCTACCATGAACGTACCTGCTTCGATTCGATCTGGAATAATGTTATGGTCTGCTCCATATAACTTTTTAACGCCTTCAATGCGAATGGTTCCTGTGCCGGCCCCTCTAACTTTTCCACCCATTTTATTAATTAGGTTGGCGAGGTCGACGATTTCAGGTTCTTTAGCCACATTTTCAAGCACCGTTGTACCTTTTGCGAGGGATGCAGCCATCATGATGTTTTCCGTTGCGCCAACGCTTGGGAAATCAAGATAGACTTTTGCCCCGTGTAAACCGTTTGGTGCTTCTGCCTCGATAAAACCGTTTCCTACCTTAACCGTTGCTCCCATTGCTTCAAAGCCTTTGAGATGCTGGTCGATCGGTCGGGACCCGATTGCACACCCTCCTGGAAGGGCTACGCGGGCACGGCCATTTCTGGCTAAAAGCGATCCCATAACTAACACGGATGCTCGCATTTTACGTACATATTCAAATGGTGCTTCAATTTTTAGCTCTCTTGATGCATCTACTTCAATTTGATTATTATTAAACTCCACATTGGCGTTCAAATAGCGTAATACTTCATTGATGGTATATACATCGGAGAGAGTTGGCACATCACGAATTACGCTTTTTCCATCACTTGCTAACAATGTTGCAGCGATAACAGGCAGTACAGCATTTTTAGCACCTTCAACCTTTACGGTGCCCTGCAGCCTTTGTCCGCCGCGGACGATGATTTTTTCCAAATGTATTCCCCTCCGCGTCCAATTTCTCTATATTAATATTCAATCGTTATGATTGGTGTGCCAACTACGATGGTAGTCTTTCCGCCCAATCCTTCGGTTTTCCTTAACCCAAGTTGTAAATTCATGTCTTTATAGTTGCTGCCAATCGATGCAGAAAACATTGGCGAAGATGCCGATACAGAGATGAATGATTCCTCTTCTAAAGCTTCAATTTTATGCGCCTGAAATGCGCTTAGAAAGCGGTTTGCATCGCTACTTATAGCCGTATCAATCTTATCACTTATTTCACCTTTGATACAAGAAAAAGTTGTAACATTTCCTCGGAAAATGTCAAATAATCTGCTTTCCACCTGTTTGTTCAAGAAGGATTCGACATGATCATTCCATGACTGCCCTTTGACCTCATACATTACGTACGCAGCTGCGTGGTGATTTGTGAGGGTGGAAATGATGCTAATATTTTCTTGGTAGTGGGGTGTGTTGTTTATTGCCTGCGCTTTCCATTGTTGTGAATCTTTAGTAACCGTCCATTCCCAATTGGGCAAGGCTAGTTTTAATTCATTTAAAGATGAGAGTACCTGCTCATGATTTTCTATTTCCAATTGTTCCCTTGCATGTAAAGACCAATCGTTGATCAAAATATCTTCGTCTTGCAAAACAGAGGCCAGTGTTTGCAATTCCTTTTCCGCATCGGCTACAGTTGTCCTATTCCCGAGTTGAAGCACAATAAAACCAATAGTGCCAATTATTGATAAAACAAGCATTGCTTTTTTCATCTGTTACGCCTCCCCTTATTACCATTCTTACCAGGGGAGCGCAGAGCATACTTGGGAATTGTCGTCACTTTTAGACAATTAATTGACTGATCCATCTTTCATACCAACTGATCCTAGTGTATCACGTAATGAACCGTATAGTTCTTTTTCTAAAAAACACAACAAATGAATTTTACTTAAGAACTTGCCGTTTGGCTACATGTAAGAAGACCTATCTTTTATAATTAACAAGCGCTGTTTTTTGCAAAGATTGTTGTTTTTTGACTAAATGACGGGAATCCAAAGTGCCATAGCATCCTATGCAGATCTTCTTTAAAAAGCGGCTAGCCAAAGATGAGCGGCAGCTGCTGGGACCACTGCAGGTAATCAAGGAAAAAGTTACTTACCGTTGAACCGAGGGCAACTGTCGTAAATATGTACAAGACGCGAGCCTGCAGTACATGGTTTGAACGAAGCATTTTTTCAAAATTGAGAGCCTGTAAAGCCCACCATGCTAGTCCAATAAAAACTAGATGGGACATTATGCTTATTAATGCCTGTGAACCAAATTCTGCCATCAAGGTCTTTCCCTCCTTTAACACATACTGCTTTATTTTAGCAAAGTCCTTGGGTTTAGGGAAGCTGTAAATAATTACTAAATATTTATTTCCCTTATATTAGACGGATCTCGTTAATAAAAGTTTCATGCACATGAAAAACGCAAGCGAACAGCCCCGATATCCTTTCTAATTGAACAAACAGGGTCCTAAAAGGTATAAACTTTTGGGCAACCTCTTTAATTAAGGACTGGATATAAAAATAGGCCGTTGATTTCCGTTCCTGGCGCTTCGCTTTCCGCGGGGCTGGCGGTGAGCCTCCTCATCGCCTTCGCTCTTCCGGGGTCTCACCTGTCCAGCTGATCCCGCAGGACTTTGATTGGGCATCCTCGAATTTGCCCACGCACGAAGGAAATGCGATAGCATTTTCGAGGAGTCTTTACGCCTTCCACTCCAATCAACTCATATTTTAAAATTAATTTTTATCTCAAAAAAACAAAAAAGGTGACAGGCACCTTCCAGAAAACTGGATGGTGCCTGTCACCCTAACCGCTGCAGGTCAATTAGCTTTCCCCAAAACTTGATTGACTTATTGCAGGAAATCTGAGAAGCCGTTAAAATTCTGGTGAAAAAAATCCAATGCCAGGTTTGGCATGATTCCGAATAGAACCGTTGCGGCAGCACAGATTACAACTACCGTTGTGATTCCAGGTGACAGTTTGAGTTTACTATCATCTGCTGCCGGGCGGAAGAACATTTGTGTAAACAGGCCGAAATAATAAACATAAGAGACGACCGTCATCACAATCATAATCCCGACTAGGACAAAATGGGCTGGCTCACGGATAAGAGCACCCATAAAGATGTTCAGCTTGCCGATGAATCCGGCTGTACCAGGAATTCCTGCGAGAGACAGGATGAAAATACCCATTCCCACTGCTAAAACTGGTGCACGCTGATACAGGCCGGCAAACTGGCCGATATCTTCTGATCCTGTTTTTGAAGTGATCAGCTGTAAAATAGCAAATGCGCCAAGATTCATAAACAGATAGGCTAGCAGGTAAAACCAGATCGCATCAAACATAAAGTAAGACATCGTTGTGAGCGCAACAAGGATATACCCTGCATGGGCTATGCTTGAGTAAGCGAACAGCCGCTTTACGTTTCTTTGCCTTAAGGCAATAACGTTGCCGATGATCATGGTTGCTCCTGCCAGGAAGGCAAGATAATCCTGCATTCTAAGCAGCAGCGGCAACGGTTCTGCCCCGTCTCCCTGTACCGGAACACTAGCAAAAATCGCCAGCAGCAGCCTGAGCAGAATCACAAATCCAGCTGTTTTGGAGACTACACTCAGAAATGCCGTTACTGGTGTTGGTGCTCCTTCGTAAACGTCTGGCGCCCACATATGGAATGGCGCTGAAGCAATCTTAAAGCTTAATCCTATGAAGATTAGGAAGAATGCAAGTCCTAAAATATAAACATGCTGAGGATCGGCAATATTACCGAGGATCAGACTCATTTCTTTTAAATTGGTGGTGCCTGTAAGACCATATACATAGCTCATACCGAACAAGGTAATTGCGGTTGATATGCCTCCGTTGATTACGTACTTCATTGCTGATTCATTGGACTGCAGGTTTTTCTTCCGCATTCCGGCAAGAATATAAGAAGAAAGCGATAGAAGCTCCAGCCCGATAAATAAGGTAATCAAGTCACCGCTTGAAGACATCATCATAGCGCCAAGCAAGGCTGTGAGGAACAGATAGAAGAATTCTCCTCTGTATTCTTTCATGCCTTCCTTCGGCTCGTAATCAATCGCCAGCAGCAGCACCAAGGCGGCGCCAGCTAACAGGATCAGCTTGAAGGCTTTTGCAAAACCGTCTAAGCGAAATGTATCAAATAAAATGGATGTTGTATCATGCCCGATTAAGCTGACTAACGCAACTATTGCGGCCAGGATACCTGTAAAACCTAACCAGCCTAAAATCCGGCGGTCCACTTTTTTCGGCATAAATAAATCAAGCAGGGAAAGTGCCGTGGCAACACCAAGGATGATAAACTCCGGCGCCATCGTTCCCCATTCATATGATAGCAATGTTTCTAAATCCATCGTTCATCAACCTCCTATCCCCAGCATGATTGTTTCTATAGTTGCTTGAAGAGGCTGGCTGAGCACGGCCGGATAGACCCCGATCAAGACAATTAACCCCATTAATACTAATACTGGTGCCCATTCAAACGTGCGAATATCGGTCAACCCGTCAAATTCGCGATCGGCTCTGCCAAACGTAATCGCCAGAACTGCACGAAGCAGATAGACCGCAGTCATAATAATTCCGAGCGTTCCAACCGCTGCTAATATCGGCCATTCTCTAAACAGCCCCAGGAAGGCCATAAATTCACTTACAAATCCCGACATGCCCGGCAGTCCAAGTGACGCCATCGCTCCGGCAAGAAGAAACCCAGCTGCGATCGGCATCCCCTTTGCAAGGCCCCCCAGATTGGAGAGATGTGATGTATGTGTCCGCTCGTACATGACTCCGACAAGGAAGAACATGAGGGCTGAAATTAAGCCGTGTGAGACTACCTGAAAAATCGCCCCTTGAATTCCGGCTTCATTTAATGCGCCTAAGCCGATTAAAACGATTCCCATATGGGAAATAGAGGAATAGGCAAGCACCATTTTAAAATCATCCTGGATAAACGCAAGAAACGCACCATACAGCAGGTTCACTACCCCAAGAGCAGCGAGCACGAAGGCAAGGTCGGTAAATTGTTCCGGGAAGATGCCCATTCCAAAACGGATTATCCCGAACGCACCGATTTTTAACAAAATTCCTGAATGCAGCATGACGATGGATGGCGGTGCCTCCACGTGAACGCGCAGCATCCAGCTGTGCAGCGGGAAGATAGGCAGCTTGATGCCAAACGCAACAAGCAGTGCAATCAGAAGCCCCATTTTTAATGAATCAGAAATCGGCGTGACCAGCGGGGCATCCGGCGTATTCATTAAGAATCTGAGCGCATCAATGTTCGTCGTTCCCGTTCGGGCAAACAACAGAACAATGACGATCAATAAAATCGCGGAGCCAAGGCCGTTATAAATTAAAAAGCTGTAGGCTGCTTTTTCTTTTTCAAAAAAGCCCCACTTACCGATCAAGAAAAACATCGGGATTAACGTCACTTCAAAAAAGATAAAGAATAAAATAAGGTTTTGAGCTGTAAACACGCCGAGCATCCCAATGACAAGGAGCAGGAACAGCATGTAGTAGCCCTTCCATTCCTTTTTAATATGAAAGGAAGCAAGTGCAGCCAACGTTGAAATGACAGCCGTCAGAACAAGCATTACGAGGGCAAACCCATCGATGCCAAGCTCGTAAAATACGGTAAATAAATTTTCATCTACGCTGCCAAAGTCGCCGAAGGTAATCCAGCGAACCCGTTCCGTAAATTCAGCAAGGTCCGTGCCAGTATGATACATATTGTAGGCAGCCAGAGACAGGATTAATGCCGGCAAGGTAGCCAAAAACCCAACTAGTTTTATCGCCTTTTCATTTGTTCTAGGCATGAACGCCAGAACAATAATACCTAGTAACGGGGAGAATACAAGGAATGTTAGAAAATAACTAAATGTCATTGTAAGTACCCCCCTGTTAGCGCAAAGATGACCAGTAAAACAGCAAGGCCGACAAATGCAACCGTACCATAAGTCTGAACCTGACCGTTCTGCAGCTTAGATCCTGTGTTCGCAAACGCCTGTGTAATCCCGCCGATGGCTTTCATGATGCCTTCAACAAGGAAGATTTCGATGAATTTAAGGAACAGACTGATCGCTTTCGCTGCATAAACAAATGATAGTTTATAAAACTCATCAATAAAGTATTTATTTACAAGAATGTTATAGCTAATCGGCGCTCTGCTTGACAGCCAGTCACGTTCCAATGATTTCTTGCTGTACATGAGCCAGGCTAATAAAATACCAAGCAGGGAGACCGCTGTTGCTACAAACATAATCCAGGCAGGTCCTTCGACATGTCCATGTCCGAGGGCAGGATTCCCTTCTGTCAGCCAGTCACCAAGGAATGCTCCAAACCATGGGGTATTCACATAACCAGCCACTACAGCAAGTACACCTAGGACAATCATTGGTCCGATCATAACACCCGGTGATTCATGGACATTATCCATTTTGCTGCGGGATTCGCCCGAGAACACCATGAAGAATAACCTGAACATATAAAAGGCTGTAAAGAAAGCAGCAATCACTGCGAGCCAGAATAGACCGTAGTTTCCATGCGCCCATGCGGCCATAAGAATTTCGTCTTTACTGAAGAAGCCTGAAAACAACGGGACTCCGCTGATTGCCAGTGTTCCGATTAAAAACAGCGGCCCTGTGAAGCGAAGCTTTTTCCATAATCCGCCCATTTTTTCAATATCCTGAGTCACAACTGCATGTATTACGCTTCCAGCAGCAAGGAACAGCAAGGCTTTAAAAAATGCATGAGTCATCAGGTGGAAAACGCCGGCCACATAGCCTGCAGAACCTAATGCCAGCATCATGTAGCCGAGCTGACTTACCGTTGAAAAAGCTAAGACTCGCTTAATATCCGTTTGAACGAGACCAATGCTGGCCGCAAAAATAGCCGTTATTGCACCAATCACCGCTACTGTCATCAAAGCTGTTTCACTGGCAGCGAACAGCGGAAACGTTGCAGCGACAAGGTACACACCCGCAGCAACCATTGTGGCGGCGTGGATTAACGCGGAAACGGGTGTTGGACCTTCCATCGCATCCGGAAGCCATGTATGAAGCGGGAACTGGCCCGACTTACCAATTGCGCCGATAAAGATCAGAATTGCTGTTAAGGTGATCCATTTCTCTGAAACCTCTCCCTGCCCAACAGCAGCGAAAATTTCATCATACTCAAAACTGCCCGTTTGCCAGAATAATAGAATCATTCCGATAAACAGTCCGACATCGCCAATCCGGGTCATGATAAATGCCTTTTTGGCAGCCTGCTTCGCACTTTCTTTGTAAAAATAAAAGCCGATTAATAGGAAGGAGCCGACACCGACAAGTTCCCAGAAGATATACGTTTGCAGCAGGTTGGGCGACATGACCAATCCGAGCATTGAGAAGGTAAACAGGCCAAGGTACGCATAAAAAACCGGGAAGCGTTCATCGCCGTCCATATATCCTTTTGAATAAATATGTACTAGTAAGCTGACAAGCGAAACAAGTACCAGCATTAAGGCATTTAACTGATTTACTTCAAAGCCCGCGGTCAATTGCAGTTCTCCTATTGACAGCCAGACAGCTTCAGCCTTGTGGGTTGGCGCGGTGAATCGTTCAAACAGTACGATAACTGAGTAAACGAACGATACTAGCACCAGGATAATCCCTACATACGCGCTGGCTATTTTAAGCTTTCTGCCGAATAACAGGAGGACTAAAAATGATAAAAGCGGGAAAAGCGGAATGAGCCATGCATTCTCCATCAATATCACAATCCCCTTTTTTTGAACGCGCTTGTTGTCTTTCTATTTTTAGATTATGCGCGTCATATTGAGGCCCGCCCTTTGGCGGGGCAGCCATTCATTTACGATTCATACAGTCTGTGAGACGTCCAATTTTTTAAGATCATTCAGCTAACAATCATGCTGGCTTGATTCATAGCCAGTTTATCCGCTAGCCTTGCAGCTGGTCCATTTCATCAATGTTGACGGTTTTTCGGTTACGGTACAGAGCGATTAAAATCGCCAGTCCGACTGCTGCTTCAGCTGCTGCTACAGTGATCACGAACAAGGCAAATACCTGTCCGGTTATGGCCGGAGCCACTCCGTATTTACTGAATGTCACCAGATTAATGTTCACCGCATTGAGCATCAGCTCGATCGAGATGAGGACGATAACCGTGTTCCGTTTAGTCAGGGCTCCGTATAGACCGATACAAAACAAGATTAATGCAAGTGCCAGGAAGGCTGAAATGGGTACTGAACTCATTCCTTCTCCGCCTCCTTCTCATCATCCTCGTCTTTTTTGGCCAGGACGATCGCCCCGATCAATGCAACAAGCAGCAGGACAGATGTTAACTCAAACGGAATAATAAAGTGGGAATAAAGAGAGATCCCAATTTGCTCCGTGTTGTCTACATGGAGAGTATTAGCGGCTTGTGGAATATCCAGATTGTAGATTCCGATATAAACCGCAACACCGAAGCCAAGAACGCCCAGCAAGAGGAATAGCTTTCGCCACTTCCCTGTTATTGGCTCACTTGTATCATCATGGCGAGTCAGCATGATGCCAAATAGCATGATAATCGTGATTGCACCTGAATAAATAAGGATTTGTACGGCTGCAATAAATTCGGCAGACAGAATCACAAATATGCCGGCAATGCTGACAAACGTAAACACAAGCGCGACAACCATATGAATGACTTTGGTGAGGTTGATTAACAGCACGCCGCCGATAATTGCCACTAAAGCAAGTGCCATAAACGCAATAAATTCGCCCGTTAACATCATGCTTTATTCACCTTCCGTATATTCTCATCATTTTCATCCAGCCACTCGAGATTTTTAAACAAGTTATCCCGGCTGTATTCTGCCAGCTCGAAGTTGTTTGTCATAATAATTGCTTCTGTCGGACAAACCTCCGTGCATAAGTCACAAAGGATGCAGATTTCAAAGTTGATATCGTACGTATCAATGATTTTTCCCTTTTTGGCTGGGTCCGGGTGTTTTTTGCCGGTCAGCTGAATGCAGTCTGTCGGACAGATGTTAGCGCACTGGTTGCAGACGATGCATTTTTCCGGGTAAAACTTCTGAATGCCGCGAAACCGGTCCGGAAGTGGAAGCGGTTCGTTTGGGTAATCGTATGTTACCTTTTTGCGGGTCAGATTTTTAAGGGTATATGATAATCCTTTTGCGAGTCCAAGCATGCTTTTCACCCCTTGTTTTTAAAATGAAAAACGTTACATAAAGAATAATTGTTTTACAATTGCTGTTATAAAAATGTTAGCAAGTGCGACAGGCAGGAGCACCTTCCAGCCAAACTCCATTAATTGATCGGCACGGATACGCGGGAACGTTACACGGAACCAGATCAGGATAAAGATCACAAGACTGAATTTGAGTGCAAACCAGACAGCACCTGGTATAAAGCCAAGGAACGGCAGCGGCAGCCAGCCTCCCAGGAATAAAACGGTTGTTAATGAGGCCATCGCGAAGAAATACACATATTCCGCAAGCATGAAGAACGCCCAGCGAAAACCTGAGTACTCAACATGGAAGCCAGCGACCAATTCAGATTCGGCTTCAGGCAAGTCAAACGGCGCCCGGTTCAGTTCAGCTACAGATGCAATTAAAAAGACTATAAATCCGATTGGCTGCAGGATAATAAACCATCCGCTCCGCTGAGCCTCAACAATCTCATTTAAGTTTAAGCTTCCAGCTAGAAGAATAACTCCTACAACCGACATAACGAGCGGGATTTCATAGGAGACCATCTGAGCCGCGGCACGCATTCCCCCGAGGAGTGCGTACTTGTTGTTTGATGCCCAGCCGCCTGTGACGATCCCGATCGTCGTTAACCCGGAAATAGCAATATAATAGAGCAGGCCGACTCCTATGTCAGCGAACTGAAACCGATCCGTAAACGGGATCGTTGCCAGCACCATAAAAGCTGGTGCAAAGGCAATGATCGGAGCTAAAATGAACAGCGGCCTGTCAGCTAGTTTAGGGATCGTGTCTTCTTTTAAAAGAAGCTTTAAAACGTCAGCTACTGTTTGCAGCAAACCCCAGCGGCCGCCGACCTGGTTTGGTCCATGGCGCAGCTGCATGAATCCCATAACCTTCCGTTCTGCAAGGATTGCATATGTTACAAAGCCTAAAACAACCATCAGCAGTGCGGCACCTAGCAGGAAGAAGATCCCGACATTCGTCCAGCCCGGGCTCGAGTATAATAAATCCTCAATCATTAGCCATCGACCTCCCCAAGAACGATGTCAATCGCTCCTAATATCGCAATCAGGTTGGCAATGTTTTCGCCTTTTAGCAGCTTAGGGAGGATTTGCAGATTGTAAAAGCTCGGCCTCCTGAATTTCAGCCTGTATGGCTCTTTTTTTCCATCGCTGGCAATATAGCAGCCGATTTCTCCACGCGGAGATTCGATTCGGACAAATGCTTCCCCTTTTGGCGCTTTGATGATTTTTGGAACCTTGGCGAGGATTGCTCCTTCTTTCGGAAACTGCTCAACCGCTTGCTCAAGGATTTTTAATGATTCTTCGATCTCAGCCATGCGGACCTGATAGCGGGCCCATGCATCGCCACCGTCGCTGACAGGAACGTCAAAATCAAACCGGTCATAGATCGAATATGGTTCATTTTTGCGCAGATCCCACTTGACTCCTGTACAGCGGAGATTCGGACCGCTCAGGGAATAATTTATAGCTTCGGCCTTCGTGTATCTGCCAACGCCTTTCACGCGGTTCATAAAAATTTCATTCCCGGTAACAAGCTGATGATAGCCCTTTAGCTGCTCGCGCATATAAGGGATAAATTCGGCTACTTTTTCAATCCAGCCTTCTGGCGCATCCCATTTAACGCCGCCGACACGCATATAATTAAACGTCAGGCGTGCTCCAGACAGCTCATTCAGCATATTAACGATCATTTCGCGTTCGCGGAACGCATATAAAAATGGGCTGACCGCCCCGATATCCAGCAAATATGTACCCCACCAGACAAGATGGCTTGCGACCCGATTAAGCTCCATCGCCATTACCCGCAGGTATTCGGCTCGCTCCGGAACCTCGAGACCCATCATTGTTTCGACCGCATGACAGATCACATAGTTATTGGTCATTGCTGAAATGTAGTCCATCCGGTCGGTATAAGGAATAATTTGCGTATACTGAAGATCTTCAGCAATCTTTTCAGTTCCGCGGTGTAAATAGCCGATTACCGGTGTAGCTTCCTTAATGATCTCCCCATCAATTTTCAAGACAATCCGGAAAACTCCGTGTGTACTTGGATGCTGGGGCCCCACGTTTAAAAGCATCTCTTCTGTGCGTATCACCGGTTACACCTCCACATCGTACGGTTCATAATCTTTTCTCATTGGATGCCCAACCCAGTCTTCGCCAAGCATAATCCGGTTCAGATTTGGGTGGCCGGTAAACTTGATGCCAAGCAGATCGTATGCTTCACATTCTGGCCAGTTTGCACCTTCCCAGAGCGGCTGCAGTGATTCAATCTCAGGCTGGTCCCGGTTAATTTTGACCTTCAATGCGACCGATTGGCTGTTTTTATAAGAATAAAAGTGTACATATACTTCCATATGTGTTTCAAAGTCTGTTCCGTGGATCTCTGAAAGGTAATCAAAGCTAAGCTGCTCATTGTACTTTAAGAATTCTGCCACCTTAAAATATGAATCTCGCTTTGCTACCAGTGTTGGAACATCTTTGGAAAGTTTATTTATATAGGATTCTTCCAGGACACCTTCGCCAAGATGCTTCTCAATGACTTTGGTATATTTATCGAGAAAAGGCTGATTAATAGACGGTTTAGCTGTTTCATCAGGTTCAGCATCTCCGCCTGTTTTCGCGGACCCAGCTGCCTTTGCCTTTGCAGCAGCGGCAGCTTTTGCTTTTGCAGCAGCAATGGCCTTAGCCTTTTCATCATCCCCTGCTCCAGCTCCGCCTGCAGCAGCTTTTGCCTTCGCGGCAGCGGCAGCCTTTGCTTTCGCTACTGCGGCGGCTTTCTTTTTCGCCAGGTCATCTTCTTCATTTCCTGGGGCTTCCCCTTCTGCGTCTTGCTGCATCGCAGCTTTTTTCGCGGCGGCGGCAGCCTTCGCTTTTGCTACTGCGGCGGCTTTCTTTTTCGCCAGGTCATCTTCTTCATTTCCTGGGGCTTCGCCTGCTGTGTCTTGCTGCATCGCAGCTTTCTTTGCGGCGGCGGCAGCCTTTGCTTTTGCTACTGCAGCGGCTTTCTTTTTCGCCAGGTCATCCTCTTCATTTCCTGGAGCTTCGCCTTCTGCGCCTTGCTGCATCGCAGCTTTCTTTGCGGCGGCAGCGGCCTTTGCTTTTGCTACTGCGGCGGCTTTCTTTTTCGCCAAGTCATCTTCTTCATTTGCTGGGGTTGCTTTCTCTGATTCTTCTTTAACCGGTTCTCTCGTGCCGCCTGCTTCGGCTGCTGCTTTTTCAGCCTGCCGTTTCTTGGCAGCTTCCTTTGCCTTGGCAGCGGCTTCTCTTTTTAATTGTTCCAGATCCTTTTCCCCGCCCATGGATTAGATCACCCTCTTCCCGGTCTTCGCCTCGTAACGGATTTTCTCTTTTAATTTATTAATTCCGTAAATTAACGCTGCCGGGTTTGGTGGACAGCCCGGTATGTATACATCAACTGGGACGATCTGGTCGACCCCTTTTACAACTGAATAGGATTTTACATATGGACCGCCTGCAGTCGCGCAGGATCCCATTGCAATCACCCATTTTGGTTCTGGCATTTGGTCGTACAGGCGCTTTACAATTGGTGCCATTTTCTTTGTAACTGTACCAGATACGATCATGACATCTGATTGTCGCGGAGAAGTACGGAAGAACGATCCAAACCGGTCCAAATCGTAGTGAGACGAACCTACTCCCATCATTTCGATTGCACAGCAAGCAAGCCCGAACGTCATCGGCCAGAGCGAGTTGCTGCGTGCCCAGGCTTTTACCTGTTCAAGCGTTGTGACAAAAACATTTCTCTGCAATTCTTCCATTTCTTGAGGTGAGATGTTATCCATTTTTAAGTCCATTTTAGCACCTTCTTTTTCCATGCATAAACAAGCCCGATCACAAGCATTAACACAAAGATCAGCATCTCGATTAATGCAAAGATTCCGAGCTTTTCATAGGCTACCGCCCAGGGATACAGAAACACGGTTTCAACGTCAAAAATAACAAACATAAGGGCAAAAATATAATAGCGGACATTGAACTGTACCCGAGAATCATGGAATGGTTCAATTCCGCTTTCATAGGTGGTGTACTTTGCATCATAGGGTTTGTACGGCCGAAGCAGTTTCCCGAGATACAGCGCCACCAATGGCAATATGACCCCTAGACATAGGAACACAAACACTATCAAATAGTTATTTTGATATAAATTCAGCAGTTCCATGCCCATCCCCTCCAATGTTGTAAAATTTCTATTTTTTAAATTTTGTAACCGATAACATTATATCATTGTTGCAAATACGTGTCGATAAACCCTCAAAACTCTCTTAATTAATTTACATAGGATTTCTTCAGGCTTTTTATGCCTTGATATGAAAAAATTTTGATTACACTAGTCCCCTGCTATTACATATCTAATCTTTGTACAGCTTATTTATTCTTAATTCTTTAATTTTGAAGGTCTACACTTCCCACTTAAAAGGAAAAGCTTGTTTTTGTCAGTGACAATTGTTAACAAATTGTCAAAAAGTCACAGGATATTTATTTTCACAGCAGGATATCAGCATAGAAGCTTTGATAGAAATTCTACGTAGCTTGTCTTTTAAATAGTCAAAAAGGACCGCATTGAGCTATCCTCCCATACTAGACAAACTCTAAGAATTGTAATTTAAGTTATAATTACCGGTGTTGATAGATTTTCACTCCGGGTGGACGCTTTCCGCGGGCGGGGCCGAGCCGCTTCCCTCGCTACGCTCAGTCCAGGGTCTCGACTGTCCCGCTTTTCCCGCAGGAGTCGCCCCCCTCCGCTCCAATCCACTTTATGACACTTAATCAATAATAATTTCCTAGAGATGACCCAAAGTCAGTTTAATGAACGTGAACAATTAGAACTGCTCGCTTCTGAACCATCAATTCCACCCAGAATAACTAGAAATAGACATAAGATATGCTTCAATACAAACTCTAAATAAGCACAAATACGCTGGTTTACACCTTATCAATAATCCTCGCCTCTCAACTTAAAACAATAAAAAAACACCCCCAGCACATGGCTGAGGGTGTATTTTTATTATTATAGTTGTTTGTTGGCGACATTGATTCGATTGATTGCGCGCTGCAAGGCGAGCTCCGCACGTCTGAAGTCAATGCTTTCCTGCTGTTTTTCCTGCAGGCGCTTCTCCGCACGCTCTCTTGCTTGCAATGCACGATCCAAATCAATTTCATCTGATTGTTCGGCTGTTTGGGCCAGGATGGTTACCTTATCAGGACGAACCTCAAGGAAACCACCGCTGACTGCGACCATATCAGATTTGCCGTCCTCTAACTTTAACCGGACAGCGCCGATTTGTAACGGTGCAACCATTGGGATGTGGCCGGGCAGAATTCCTAGCTCACCGGTTTTCGCTTTTGTACTAACCATTTCCACATCTGATTCATACACCGGCCCATCGGGAGTAACAACACTGACTTTAATCGTCTTCATTTTTTACCCTCCTGGTCCGTGATTAGACCTCTACACCCATACGTTTTGCATTCTCAAGCGCATCTTCAATGCGGCCTACAAGACGGAATGCATCTTCTGGAAGGTGGTCGTATTTGCCTGCAAGGATGTCCTTGAAGCCATTAACTGTATCTTTTACTTCAACATATGAACCTTGCTGGCCAGTAAACTGTTCAGCAACGTGGAAGTTTTGTGATAAGAAGAACTGGACACGGCGCGCACGGTGTACGACTTGCTTATCTTCTTCAGATAACTCGTCCATACCGAGAATTGCAATGATATCCTGAAGCTCTTTGTAACGCTGTAATGTTTGCTGTACTTGGCGGGCTACTGAATAGTGTTCTTCGCCTACAATTTCCGGTGACAATGCACGGGAAGTAGAAGCAAGCGGATCCACCGCTGGGTAGATACCCATTTCAGAAAGCTTACGCTCAAGGTTAGTTGTTGCATCCAAGTGAGCGAACGTTGTAGCCGGAGCCGGATCCGTATAGTCATCGGCTGGTACATAAATCGCCTGGATGGAAGTAACAGAACCTACGTTAGTAGATGTGATACGTTCCTGCAATCGGCCCATCTCCGTAGCAAGTGTCGGCTGGTAACCAACCGCTGATGGCATACGTCCTAATAGGGCGGATACCTCAGAACCTGCCTGGGTGAAGCGGAAGATGTTATCCATGAAGAAAAGAACGTCTTGTCCTTGATCATCACGGAAGAATTCAGCCATAGTCAAACCTGTCAGTGCAACACGCATACGTGCGCCTGGAGGCTCGTTCATCTGACCGAAAACCATCGCAGTTTTCTTAATAACGCCTGAATCAGTCATTTCATGGTAAAGGTCATTACCTTCACGTGTACGCTCGCCTACACCAGCGAATACGGAAATACCGCCGTGTTCTTGAGCGATATTGTTGATTAATTCCTGGATTAAAACGGTTTTACCTACACCGGCTCCACCAAACAGTCCGATTTTACCACCTTTAATATAAGGGGCAAGAAGGTCTACTACTTTAATTCCAGTTTCAAGAATTTCTACTTCTGTAGAAAGCTGTTCAAATGTTGGCGCTTCTCTGTGAATTGAATCACGGCGTGCACCCGCCTCGATTGGAGCATCAAGGTCGATTGTTTCACCCAAGACGTTAAATACACGGCCAAGTGTTAAGTCCCCAACTGGAACAGAAATTGGTTTACCAGTATCAATAACATCCAAACCACGAGTTAAGCCGTCCGTGGAAGCCATTGCAATGGTACGAACTGTATCATCACCTAAATGAAGGGCTACTTCAAGGGTTAAGTTGATGTCAACTTGTGATTCATTGGTCGCTTTTCTTTCTATAACTAAGGCATTGTAGATCTCAGGAAGGTTGCCGCTATCAAACTTTACGTCAACAACTGGACCCATAACCTGAAGAACGCGTCCTTTACTCATCTATTTCCCTCCTATCGTACTCTTTCAAGATCTGTCTTATTGAAAAATGGCACGGACTTTAAAGCCCGTTTCATTTTATGTTCTACTCGAGAGCTGCAGCTCCACCGACGATCTCGGTGATTTCTTGCGTGATGGCAGCCTGACGTGCACGGTTGTAGCTTAAGCTAAGCGCATTGATTAGGTCTTTAGCATTATCCGTTGCATTTCTCATAGCGTTCATACGTGCTGCGTGCTCGCTTGCTTTGCTGTCTAAAAGGGATCCGTAAATCAAGCTTTCCGCATATTGTGGAAGGAGGACTTCAAGAATCTCTTCAGCATTTGGTTCAAATTCATAGGAAGTCAGCTTGCTGGAAGAAGTTGAGATCTCTGTTAATGGCAAGACTTGCTTCTCGGTTACTTCCTGGCTGACGGCACTAACGTAGTGGCTGTAATAAATGTACAGCTTATCAAATGTACCGTCTGAGAACATTCCTACAGACTTGCTTGCGATGTCCTGTATCTCGACAAATGATGGCTGATCCGCAACGCCAATAATCTCAAGCACAACATTAATGCCGCGCTTAGCGAAAAAGTCACGTCCGACCCTTCCGATGGCGATGATGGAAAACTCATCATTTGATTGATGACGATTTTGAATCGTTTGGTAAACTTGGCGCAGAACGTTCGTGTTGTAAGCTCCGGCAAGTCCACGGTCCGATGTGATTACTAGATATCCGGTTTTCTTGACTGGACGGGAAACTAGCATTGGATGGTTTGCATCCTGGCTTCCAGCTGCAATAGAGGCTGTTACTTCCTGGATTTTTTCCATGTAAGGAACAAATGCTTTTGCGTTCATAACACCTTTGTTCCATTTAGAAGCGGATACCATCTCCATCGCTTTTGTAATCTGGCTCGTCTTTTTAGTCGAAGTGATCCGGGATTTAATATCGCGTAATGATGCCACAGGTTCTCACCACCCTTTTTCAAAGATTGCCGAGCTCAGCGCTCAGAAGGTGCCCGTACGGCACCCTTCATTTACGGCATCCGGCTTTGCTGTTACAGACTGTTACACCTGCTCAGGAAGGACGGATGACGTTAAAAGCTGATCACTGTGCTTCCGCTTTTATTACTGTCAGACTTACTCAGATACTGCGAAAGTCTTTTTAAAATCGTTGATCGCAGCGGCCATATCCTCATCTTTTGGAAGTTCTTTTGTAGTGCGGATATGTTCTAACAAATCTTTGCGGTTATGGTCTAACCAAGTGTGGAATTCAGATTCGAAACGACGGATATCCTCTACAGGAATTTCATCGATGAAGCCGCGAGTCAATGCGTATAAAATAGCAACCTGCTTTTCAACAGAGATCGGTTTGTTAAGGTCCTGCTTTAGAACTTCAACTGTCCGTGCTCCACGGTTAAGCTTTGCTTGTGTTGCTTTATCAAGGTCAGATCCGAACTGAGCGAATGCTTCCAATTCACGGTATGACGCAAGGTCAAGACGCAGTGTACCAGAAACCTTTTTCATCGCTTTGATTTGCGCTGATCCACCTACACGGGATACGGAAAGACCAGCGTTAATCGCTGGGCGAACCCCTGAGAAGAATAGGTCAGACTGCAAGAAGATCTGTCCGTCTGTAATGGAAATAACGTTTGTTGGGATATAAGCAGAAACGTCGCCAGCTTGAGTTTCAATAAACGGAAGTGCTGTGATAGAACCAGCGCCTTTCGCATCACTCAATTTTGCAGCACGCTCTAATAACCGGCTGTGCAAGTAGAATACATCCCCTGGATAGGCTTCACGGCCTGGAGGACGACGTAATAGCAATGATAATTCACGGTAAGCTGATGCTTGTTTCGTTAAATCATCATAAACAACTAATACGTGTTTGCCTTCGTACATGAATTCCTCAGCCATTGTTACACCTGCATATGGAGCAAGGAACAAAAGTGGAGCCGGCTGGGAAGCAGATGCCGTTACAACGATTGTGTATTCAAGGGCACCGTTTTTGCGCAGCGTTTCAACCGCGTTACGAACAGTGGATTCTTTTTGACCAATTGCAACGTAGATACATACCATATCTTCGTGCTTTTGGTTAAGGATTGTATCGATCGCTACTGATGTTTTACCAGTCTGACGGTCACCGATGATTAACTCACGCTGTCCGCGTCCAATTGGAACAAGAGCGTCGATCGCTTTAATACCTGTTTGAAGAGGCTCGTGAACGGATTTACGATCCATTACACCTGGTGCTGCACTTTCAATTGGACGAGTTCTTGTCGTGTTAATTGGACCCATGCCATCGACTGGCTGTCCAAGCGGGTTAACTACGCGTCCGATTAACGCTTCCCCAACAGGAACTTCCATGATGCGGCCCGTACGGCGTACTTCATCGCCTTCACGAATTTCTGTAAAAGGTCCAAGAATGATAATACCGACGTTATTTTCTTCAAGGTTTTGCGCCATACCCATAACGCCGTTCGCAAATTCAACAAGTTCCCCAGCCATGACATTGTCGAGGCCATGAGCACGGGCGATACCGTCACCAATTTGGATAACTGTACCTACATCACTCACTTGAATTTCCGACTGATAGTTCTCAATTTGCTTCTTTATCAGCGCACTAATTTCCTCAGCTTTGATGCTCATGAGTTTCACCCCTATCTATGATACTTAGCCTAGCAATTTACGTTCAAGACGGTCGAGTTTACCACGTAAACTTCCGTCGAATATACGGTTTCCAATTCGAAGCTTAATGCCTCCGAGCAGATTAGAATCCACATGGTTTTCAATACGAAGCGATGTTTTGCCGACTTTCGGTGCGAATGCATCGGAAATCGCCTGGCGCTGAGCATCAGTTAATGCCTTAACACTGTAAACCTTAGCTTCAGCAACACCTTTCGCATCGTTTGCCAGTTCAAAAAAGCCGTCTGCTACTTCACTAATTTGATTTTGGCGATGGCGGTCAACTAAGACCATCAAGGTATTTTGGACATGACTGCTTGCAGAAGCAAACGCTTCCCTCAATAATCCTTTTTTCTCTTCGTTTGAAAGCTTAGGAGATGCTAAAACAGCACTGAATGCTGGATTGCTGGATAAAACCTCTTTGACTACACGAAGTTCGTCTTCCACCTGGTTAAGAGACTTATGATCGTTCGCTATTTGAAAAAGGGCGAGCGCATAGCGTTTTGCGATTGTTGAATTACTCATCGCCCTTCTCCTGCCTCTTGAATGTATTCGTTAATAAGCTTTTCCTGGTCTGCTGCACTTAGTTCTTTCTCAATAACTTTAGAAGCAACTAAGACAGACAAGGAAGCAACCTGCTCGCGGATCGCGGCAACTGCCTGCTCTTTTTGCTGTTCAATTTCAAGCTTCGCAGACTCTTTTAATCTTTCTGCCTCGGTACGGGCTAACGCAATAATTTCATCGCGCTGTACGTCACCTTGTTTCTTGGCATTTTCAATTAAACCTTGAGCCTCTAAGCGTGATTGCTTTATAAGTTCACGTTGTTCTTCTATTAAAGATGATGCTTCCTTACGGCTGTTTTCAGCGGCGCTGATTTCATTAGCAATATGCTGTTCACGCTCGTTCATAATGCCCATTAACGGACCCCAAGCGTATTTCTTAAGCAATGCCAACAAAATAAGAAAAGCAGCTAACTGGAACAAAATGTCTCCACCGTTGAATCCTGCACCTGCTGCACCTAATACTAAATTGCTTGTTAACACCCTCGATTCACTCCCTTCAAGAGTCGTTCCTTAGAAAGGCTCCATTCATGATGAAGCTGGATTATTTTAAAGGATAAAAGAATGGCGAAGGTTCGCTGGGAATGGTCTTCGCCTTGTTGCTGTTAATTTCGGCAAATTAGCTCTGGCCGATAACCATGAACGCGATAACAACCGCGATGATCGGAATCGCCTCAACTAACGCTACCCCAATGAACATTGTTGTTTGAAGCATACCGCGAGCTTCTGGCTGACGTGCGATACCTTCTACTGTACGTGATACGATAAGACCGTTACCAATACCTGCACCAAGTGCTGCTAAACCGATTGCTATTGCTGCTGCTAAAAGACCCATTATAAAGTTCCTCCTTATTGTATAAAAAAATTATTATATTTGCTTTTGTTCATTAGATGAACAGGGTATATATTAATGGTCAGTGCTGACTTTATGGGCCAGATATACCATTGTTAACATGGTAAAGATAAATGCCTGGATGGCACCGATAAATAGGGAGAATCCTTGCCAAGCCAGCATTGGAATGATAGCAGCTAAGTGGCCGCCAAATCCAGTTGCCAGACCTCCGGCAATAAGCGCGAGAAGAATTTCACCTGCGTAAATGTTCCCGTAAAGACGAAGACCAAGTGTCAGGGTATTCGCAAATTCCTCAATGATCTTGATCGGAAACATGAACCAAAACGGCCGGAAAAACTCCTTGCCGTATTCCTTCGTTCCCTTAAGTTTGACACCGTAGTAATGTGATAATCCGACCACCATAGTTGCCAAGGTCAGAGTTACGACCGGATCGGCTGTTGGTGATTTCCACCATAGTGTGTTGTCGTAGACGATCGAAAACGGAAGTCCCAGCATGTTTGATACAAAGATATACATCATTAGGGTAATCCCTAGAACATGGAACCTTCCCCCTGTTTTCCAATCCATCGTACTGTCGATGATCCCTTTGACAAAGTCCATAACCCATTCAAAGAAGTTTTGCAGCCCGGTAGGCCTCATAGCTAGAGTACGAGTGGAAAGAACGGCAATTATGAAAACAATAACACTTGCTATTGTAATCATCAGGATGTTTGCCAGGTTGAAATTGAGTCCTAAAAAAGATACTATAGGAGCTTCATGATGCACAGTTTTCACCTCTCTTCCCGCTATTTACGTGTATGAAAAGATTGAACAAAAAAATCTATCATAATGACAAAATAAATTGTCATTAATCCAATAATCACGCTGATAAAGTTTAAACTTTCAGGATATTCAAGCGCGATAATAACCGCTAGCACGGCTGTCGCCATTCTTGAAAAAGTCCCCAGCGAACGGACCTTTTTCCCCTGTAAAATATCATCCCCAAATGTGCTCGTCTTTCTGACAAGAAGCCAGAGGTTGAACAAGCTTAGGCTTGTACCAAGAATGAGCCCTAGAAAAATAGATTGGTAAGATGTAAAACCATAGCCGAGAACATACAAAGCCATTAAAAAGAATATGTATTTTCTCTGACGTGCGTAGATTACCTTTATTTCTGGCATTTTTAGTTTAATCTCCCGAAAAGAAATGATGGACGAGGCGAAGCAAAGCATAAACACCTGCTGCCAGTCCTATTAGCAATCCGATAATTAAGAAAAGAGGCTCTGTTCCGGCTATCCGGTCCAGCCATCTTCCTGAAAAAATACCAATTAAAACGGAACCTACTAACTGAGAAAGTATTGCAGACATAAGGGCCATTGCTTGGAATGGATGACGGTTATTAGAGCTCATCTGAACTCACCCTCGCATTTGAGAATAGAAGCGGGCTGAGGACAAAAAAAAAGAACATTACAAGATAAAAACCCTTGCAATTTACTCTTGAAAACCTTATCATTTATGCCCTTTGTAAGCATACAATAGCCAACATTCATTGTCAATGAAATGCAGTGAAAAAGTTCACATAATAAACATTGAGAAATACTGGCATTCCACCTTGTTTTTCTGCCATATTATAAATAGGAAAGGAATGATTTTTCTCACCCATTCCTTTCGCAAATTCAGAACAATTTTATTTCTAAAATCATCCTATTGTCCGCGTTTATTTTTAAAAAGCCCTTCCTCTTCGGGTACGATGATCTGAAGGTGTGCATCGATCATATCCTCCCTCCCTGCTTTTCGTGCAAAAACTTTTGCGAGGTATAATCCCGGCTTTGGCAGTTCCTCTTCTTTTAGCTCCACCTCAAGCATCCCCCTGTTTACCTTTCTGGAAGAATCCAGATAGCCTAAAAACCGGTAATCATCCGGGTCGAACAAAGCAATTCCGAATTCTTCAGCCCCCCCTGGCAGGTAGACTTCATAGCGGTAGGTTCCAGGCTTATCGCCGAGCCCGAAATCAAATCCCATTATGCGCGGATAGTCCGGCTCCTCCAGCACATAAATATAAGGAATTTTGATCTGTTGCGAGCCATCATTTAAAATCAGACTTCCCTCATGAATCTTCTTTGTTAGTTTCCTAGGTTCAACCTGCATGGCAATGTTGATCTTTCGAGTTTCCTTAGGACCAAGTGTAAATGACATTGGAATATCCCATTCAATACCGGTTTCCTGTTTAGGAACGGAAACTGAGTAGTTCTTCTTGTGCTCCGTTGTATTTTGAACCGATACAACAGCAAGATGGCGATGATGGTCCTCCTTCAGCTGGAATTTTCCAAACTGGATGCTTCCTGGCATTACCAGTGTTTCAGCATTGATTGCCTGCTCAGTTTGAATGCGCCCTGCGCCTTGTTCATACGTTTTGTAGATTACACCTTTGCTGTCTTTTATTTGAAGAGCGGTGTTCATGAGTGCAGCCTTGATTTGCTGCGGAGTCCAGTCTGGATGCGCCTGCTTAATGAGGGCACACGCTCCCGCTACATGAGGAGACGCCATGCTTGTTCCCTGCAAGGGCAGATAGCCTCCTGGAATTGTACTGTTAATGGCAACTCCGGGTGCCACGACATCAGGTTTTATTTCCCATGTTACTGTAACAGGACCACGTGAACTAAAGTCAGCCAGGGTATCTTTTTCTTCTATTAACACCATCCTTGTAAAAATAACACCTTTTTCAAGCTGTTTTTTCACTGCCTCACCCTCGGCTTTAGAGATGGCTGCTACAGGGATCGGCAGATTAGCTTCGAGATTCCCAACAAAGCTTCCTTTTGTATTATTAAAAATTACAACTGCGACTGCACCTGCGTTGAGTGCGTTTGTTGCTTTTTCAGTAAATGTAAGCTTTCCGCGCTTGATAAGGGCAATCTTACCTTTTACACCTTTTAACTCTTTCCTTTCCCCAAGGCCGCCATAGGCAAATTCAACGCCTTTCTTAAGCTTCCACTCTTGTGAACCTTGCAGCGGCTGGAGGCGGATTTGCTCCTGCCCGCCAGCCAAGGATAAGTGGGGAACTTTTAAAGGAGGAGTTGAGGCACCAACCGATATCGCCTTCGAGGCTGTTCCTGGTGATCCAACCGTCCATTTATTCGGCCCTGAATTACCCGATGACGTTACCGCCGTAATGCCTGAATCTACTGCTTTATTTAGAGCAAGGCTGATTGGAAGGTCCGGCCCATTCACACTGTTGCCGAGCGACAAATTTAAAATATCTACCTTATCCTTAATCGCTTGATCTATCGCAGCTAATACCTGTTCTGTGGTTCCCATACCACCTGGTCCAAGTGCCCGGTAGGCAATGATGGTTGCTTCTGGGGCCATCCCCTGCATCTTTCCATTGGCTGCAATGATGCCCGCGACATGTGTACCATGAAAGGTGTTTTGCGAGCCTAGCGAGACCGTTTCCATTGGATCATCGTCACTGTCAACGAGATCACGGCCGCCACCGTACGTTCTCCGCAAGTCAGGGTGATTGTAGTCAACACCCGTATCAATCACCCCAATGGTCACACCCTTGCCAGTAAGCCGATGATCTTTGGCATCATAGATCCCTCTAGCGGCCTCGCTGCCAATCAGTTCAAAGTTTTTATCCGCTGTGACCTGATACGTATTAACAGCGGAAACATGAATGACATCCCTGTTTTCCCCAAGCTTTATAAGCTTATCTGCTGGTCCTTTTACTGAAAAACCAGTGACTGCATGCTCAAAAACATGGCGCAGCTCAACACCTTGAAACGAGCTAAGCAGCTTTTTAATCTCTTGTTCTGATCTCGGTTTTTCCAGTAAAATGATCGCGACCTTTTCCTTCCGCGGAGATTCCTGCGGTAACGGCGGCATCTGAAGTTTAGGTGAAGTTGGCTTAGAATTTGGGCCGTTTTCTGATGATTTTTGCGAGGCGGAGCTCTGTTTTGGCTGCTGGTGGACCCCGCTATCGTCAGATGTGATCGAAACTGAATCTTGCATATGTGGATCTTTAGCTTTATGCAGGTTGGCCGGGCTTGCGGCTATTAACATACTTAGAGCTAACAAAATTGGAGTGAAGTTTACGTTTAGCACCGACATCCCCCTCTCTTTTCCCATAGTGTTTGAATGGGAGTGAAAGAGTATGCGGTCTAGCAGATCAAAATAAGAGATTTTTCTTAAAGATTGGGGTTTCTAATCATCCTGAACCAGAATAACAGGGAGGAACTTGGAGGGAGTTGAAAACAACAATTCTTTTTCCCCTTCGTCTCCATATATGAAAAATTCCATAGCATAACCCGCTATGGCAGACCCGAATTTTAAATTTTCTTTTAAAAAACCGCCAGGACGCATTTGTCCGGGCGGCTTCACACTTATAGTGGTTTGTATTCTTCGGGCCGTTCATCTGTTTGTTTAAAATAAAACCGGATTGCCTCAGCAATACGCTGGGATACCTTTCCGTCTCCATACGGATTGACGGCTCCGGCCATTTTTTCATAAGCTTGAGGGTCCGTCAATAGTTCGGTTGCCAGCTCATAGATCGGCTGCTCTTCAATGCCTGCAAGCTTCAGCGTGCCAGCCTTAATCCCTTCCGAACCTCGTTCCAATAAGTCATTACCTTTATCGGCTGATTCAAAACCTGACACCTCTTTCACATTTCCCCAGACTTCAAGAAAAGATGATCTTATTTCGTGCCAAACAGTCTGTCGCCGGCATCGCCCAAACCTGGAACAATATAGCCTTTTTCGTTTAATTTTTCATCAAGCGCTGCAATATAAATTGGAACATCAGGATGAGCTTCTTTTAAAGCGTCTACCCCTTCAGGTGCGGCAATCAAACACATAAATTTAATATGCTTAGCGCCCCGGGTTTTGAGGGAGTTAATTGCCTCGATTGCAGATCCTCCTGTTGCAAGCATTGGATCAACGACAATGAAGTCTCTCTCTTCAACATCGCTCGGAAGCTTCACGTAGTACTCAACAGGCATTAATGTCTCAGGGTCACGGTACAGCCCAATATGCCCCACCTTTGCAGCAGGAATTAATTTTAAAATTCCATCTACCATTCCAATTCCAGCACGCAAAATCGGAATGATCCCTAATTTTTTACCAGAAAGAACTTTAGACTTTGTCCGGCTAACCGGTGTTTCAATTTCAATATCATGAAGCGGAAGATCGCGAGTGATCTCAAACGCCATCAGTGTGGCTACTTCGTCCACAAGCTCACGGAATTCCTTTGTACCCGTATTTTGCTGACGGATGTATGTCAGTTTATGCTGAATTAATGGGTGGTCAAAAACATATACTTTGGCCAAGTGAATCGCTCCTTTTCAAAGTAAATCGCATATTATGTAGACTTCAAATCGCACTTCGTCTAATTTTACAGAAAAAAGTCCGTTCGGGCAACTTGTCTGGGTGAATAATTAGAATTCCCCACCTTTACAACAGATAAAGTTGAACATTGTCGTTAAAAACTTTTTAAATTGTCTGCTGAGTTTGATGAAATCCAAGTTAGAACGGGACTATCATTCCATTAAGGCCACCCCCAGCTAAAAATGAAAGGCAGCCTCTTATGCAAGGCTGCCTCCTTTTGTTAGCGTTCTGGATATAATTCAAATTTACTTGTTAAATCTTCGACCTGTGCTTTGGCTTCTTCCAGCTTGCTTTCGTCTTCATGGTTTTTCAGGGTAAGAGCGATGATTGAAGCGATTTTATCCATTTCCTGCGCTCCGAATCCTCTGCTTGTTACGGCTGCTGTTCCAATCCGAATTCCGCTTGTGACAAACGGGCTTTCTGGGTCAAATGGAATCGTATTTTTATTTACCGTTATGCCGATTTCATCAAGGACTTTTTCAGCGATTTTACCAGTTAATCCGAGCGTGCGAAGATCAACTAGCAGCAGATGGTTATCCGTTCCGCCTGATACTAGGCTGATTCCTTCTTTTTCAAGGCTTTCTGCAAGCCGCTTGGCGTTGGCGATAATGTTTTGTGCGTACTCTTTAAAGTCAGGCTGCAGGGCTTCACCAAATGCTACGGCTTTAGACGCAATAACATGCATAAGCGGGCCGCCCTGGATGCCAGGGAAGATGGATTTATCTATTTTTTTTGCATACTCTTCCTTACATAAAATCATTCCGCCACGAGGGCCTCGAAGGGTTTTGTGAGTTGTTGTTGTAACAAAGTCAGCATATGGAACTGGGTTTGGATGCAGACCTGCCGCAACTAATCCGGCGATATGTGCCATGTCGACCATTAAGTAGGCACCGACTTCGTCTGCAATCTCACGGAATTTTTGAAAGTCGATTTCACGCGGGTAGGCACTTGCTCCAGCAACGATCATTTTCGGCTTATGCTGGCGTGCTTTTTCGGCAACATCTTCATAGTTAATGCGGTGGCTTGTCTCATCTACACCGTATTCAACAAAGTTATATTGAATACCGCTAAAATTAACAGGACTGCCGTGTGTTAAATGACCGCCATGGGATAGGTTCATGCCGAGAACAGTATCTCCCTGTTCAAGAACGGTAAAATAAACCGCCATGTTTGCTTGCGCACCAGAATGAGGCTGAACATTAGCATGCTCGGCACCGAAAATTTCCTTGGCACGATCGCGCGCCAGGTTTTCGGCGATATCTACGTACTCACAGCCACCGTAATAACGGCGTCCAGGGTACCCTTCCGCATATTTGTTCGTCAAAACTGAGCCTTGTGCTTCCATAACTGCCTCACTGACAAAGTTTTCAGAAGCAATCAGTTCGATTTTCGTACGCTGCCTCCCCAATTCCAGTTGAATGGCTTCAAAAACCTGTTGATCCTGCTGAGCTAAATGTTTCATACTAATCCCCCTCGTATTCCTTTTCCGAATAAAATTATGTACATGACCGAGTCAAACTTTGTTAGAAAATTCTATTATATATTAGCATGTTTCCCTTTCGAAAAGAAAGAAACATCTCGTTATTTTAAGGCAACTAAACATGCTAACTTTTCCGAAATGCTTTTATAGAGGTTTTCAGCGCTGCATAATTTCCGATTGCTGCGTAGCCATAAAACCAGCCCATAAACACTCCTGCTAAAATGCTCTCCTCATGGCTTATCAGTACAGAAATCAATAGGCCGATCGACAGAGCAATTCCTGGAACAATTCGCTTCGGAACGTTGAAGTACACTTTGATAACTTGTGTAAGGATCATTATAAGCGGAATAGCAAGGACCACATCCCAAACATTTGTATGAATAGTAGGGAAATCTAAATTCATATCAATCCACAACCTTTAATAGCTAGTTTAAATTCAGGATTCCCCCGAAAATGGTTTCCATCCAAAAAAAGTGACAGGCACCATCCAGAAAACTGGATGGTGCCTGTCACCTTACTAGGTCACCTTACTAGATTCGATAGACTCTTGTTTCATAGGGCTGGAGCGGGATTGTATGGGCTGTCTCATGGAATCCGACTCCATAGTTTGATAGGATTAGGCTGCTGTGTTCGAGTTTGATGCTGTCGGACTTAAACAGAGCCGGATCTGCTGATATATTTGCCATGATCAATACTTGTTCATTTTCCAGCGTTCGTGTATACGCATAAATTTGCGGATGATCAGTAAGAATTAAGTCGTAAATACCATAGGTGAAAATTTTGTTTTGTTTTTTCAGCTGAATCATGCGCTTATAGAAGTGCAGAATAGAGGAGGGGTCTGAAAGCTGATTTTCGACGTTAATTTCCGTGAAATTCGGATTAACACCGAGCCATGGAATGCCTGTCGTAAAGCCTGCATTCACCTGAGCGGACCATTGCATTGGCGTTCGTGAATTATCGCGGCTTGTCGCCCATATAAAGTCCATGATCTCCTCATGCGGGACGCCTGCTTCTCTTTTAACGCGGTATAAATTTTTAGTGGCCACGTCATCATATTCTTCAATGGAATAAAACTGGACGTTGGTCATGCCAATCTCTTGGCCCTGATAGATAAACGGAGTTCCCTGCATCAAAAAGTACATTGCCGCTAACGCTGTCGCACTTTCATACCAATATTCCTCGTCATTTCCCCAAGTTGATACCACTCGTGCTTTATCATGATTTTCAATAAACAAAGCGTTCCAGCCGGTATTCTCAAGGCCCTTCTGCCAGTTTGTGAAAACCGTCTTCAGGTCTATAAGGTTCAAGTCCTTTTTCTCGGCATCCCAAAGGCTTAAATGCTCAAATTGGAACACCATATTAAATTTGCCTGATTTCTCTCCCACCCAAAGATCCGCTTCATTAACCTTGACGCCATTTGCTTCTCCAACAGTCATAATGTCATATTTGGCGAAGGTTTCATCTCGTAATTCTTCTAAAAATGGATGGATGCCTTTGACATTCATATGTTTCCCATAGGACGGGACATATTTTAAACCATCCGGATTGGGCATATCGAGGAGCCCAGCTTCCTTTTTAATATGGCTGATTGCATCAACGCGGAATCCATCAATGCCTTTATCAAGCCACCAATTGATCATTTCATACAAGGCTCTGCGGACTTCGCCGTTCTCCCAGTTCAAGTCAGGCTGCTTTCGGGAAAAAATATGCAGGTAATATTGATCTGTCTTAACGTCATACTCCCATGCGGACCCGTTAAAAATGCTTTCCCAGTTATTCGGTTCTTTTCCATCTTTCCCGTCCCGCCAAATATACCAGTCTCGCTTTGGGCTGTCCTTCGCTTCGCGTGATTCAATAAACCAGGGGTGCTCATCACTTGTATGATTGATTACCAGATCGATAATCAGCTTCATGCCGCGTTTATGGGTTTCAGCTAAGAGCAGGTCAAAATCTGCCATTTTACCAAACTCCGCTAAAATATCCTTATAATCGCTGATATCATACCCGTTATCATCATTTGGCGATGAAAACATTGGACAAATCCAGATCACGTCAATCCCTAACTCTTTTAAATAATCGAGCTTGGAAATGATTCCTTGTAAATCCCCAATCCCATCGCCATTAGAATCCATAAAGCTTCTAGGGTAGATTTGATAGGCAACCGCCTCTTTCCACCAAACCTGTTTCATCTTAAATCATCTCTTTTCTGTAGCTGATGGAGCAGCCGGTTTTGAATTTAATTTTTCTTGGTTCTGAGAAAAGATGCCAGACTCCAATCGCTATATAACGTGGAGTCTGGCATCTAGGTGATTAATTGTAGGTTGTTTATTTAGGTCAGGCTTGCTGGAACCGAAATCCTTAACGTTTATGAATTTATGATTCCACCTAACAGGACTCATTCTCACGGTTGTGCTCATACACAGCTCTTGCACCGCCGATGAGCTTTGGACGGGTTGTCGCCAGTGTTATATGCGCATGTCCGACTGACTTTTTCGAAACGCGGACCGGCACAGCAACATGCTTAAGCTGCATTCCAATCAACGTATCGCCAATGTCAACACCTGCGTCCGCTTTCACATGCTCAACCACAATGGGGTCTTTAAACTGGCGAAAGGCAAACGAAGCCATTGCCCCGCCGGCTGTTCGGACCGGTACAACCGTCACTTCATCATATCCGCGCCTTTGTGCTGTGATCCGTTCCAGTACGACCGCCCGGTTAAGATGTTCGCAGCACTGGAAGGCTAATTCAATGCCTGTTTCTTTTTGAAGTGCGGTTAGTTGCCGGAAGAGCATCCCAGCCACATCGTCAGTTCCAGCAGTGCCAATTCGCTGCCCTGCTACCTCACTCGTACTGCAGCCAACTACAAGAAGCTTGCCCTCTGATAAGGCGGCAACTTGTTTAAATTCAGAAAGGATTGTGCTGAATTCTGCTTCCCAAGTTTCAATGGACATTGCCATCGCCCTTTCTTGTTTAAAAACTTATTTGTTCTCGTATGCTGTGATTTTTCCAACCCGGTTCGCGTGGCGTCCGCCTTCAAACTCACCTGACAGCCATGTTTTCGCAATTTCCCGAGCCAATCCTGCTCCGATTACGCGCTCTCCCATTGCTAATACGTTGCTGTCGTTATGCTCACGGGTTACTTTTGCGGTAAAAACGTCATGGACAAGCGCGCAGCGAATCCCGTTTACTTTATTGGCAGCAATGCTCATTCCAATTCCTGTACCGCAAATTAGAATACCTTTATCGAACTCGCCGCTTGCCACTTTTTCAGCAACCGGAAGAGCATAGTCAGGATAATCAACGGATGTACCGCATTCGCAGCCAAAGTCTTCGTACTGAATGCCCATTTCGTCCATGAGGCTCTTTATTTCTTCCCTGATATTTACTCCGCCATGATCAGACGCAATTGCAACTTTCATTCTTCTTCCTCCTATTGAAGCATATATTGCTTTTATTTTCTCATAACAGCTAAAAAATATAAAGCTAGGCTGACAGCTGGTCAAGAAAAATCCAAGGAAGGAAATCTGAGGAATAGGTTCATAAACGCAAAAAGCTGCCCGGGGGCAGCGTGTGTTTATAGTTTAAAGCGTGTAATCGTCTGTTGAAGATTTTCAGCTTGTTCTTTTAGTTCGTTGGCGAGGTTTTCAACATTCCCCATAACGGCAGCCTGCTGTTCAGTGGATGAAGCGACCTGGACGGCTCCGGCAGATGTTTCTTCCGCGATAGCAGCGACCTCCTGTGATTGGGTTGATGTAAGATGGATTGTTTCCATCTGTTGAGCCACAAGGATTGCGATAGCTGAACTAGCTTCAGCCATCTCATGGATCGTTTTTGTCATTTCAGCGATGGTCTTGTTGGTGGCCTCTCCTTTTTGCGCTTCCTCATTCGCCGTTTTTACTTGCTTTTCCATTTGGCTAACGACATTTTTAACCTCTGTTTGGATGTCTTTAACCAGTCCGGAAATACCCTGGACAGCTTTGGCGCTTTGGTCAGCCAATTTCCTGACTTCTTCAGCAACAACCGCAAATCCTCTGCCATGTTCCCCAGCGCGTGCGGCTTCGATAGAGGCGTTTAAGGCAAGCAGGTTTGTCTGGCCGGCAATATCTCCAACCAGCTGAATAATTTGCTCAACTTTTACCGCGTTTTCTTCCAAGCGTTTAACTGTACCAAGTGAATTTCGATTATCATTAGCAAGCCGTTCGATACCAGAAATTAACGAATCGATCGCTTCCCTTGAATGATTAAGATCCTTTACCATTTCTGCTGAAATGGATTCCGAGACCCTAGCCTTATTTTCAACCTCTTCCGCAATCCGAATGACCTCTTCTACCGTCTCAGCTGTCGTCTGAGTCGAAACGGCTGAACTATCAGCCCCTGCGGAAATTTCCTTAATCGTCATTGCAATCGATGATGCTTGGTCTGACGCTTCTGCGGACTGGCTCGCGATCTCATATACTTTTTCATTAGTAAGCTTGAAATTGCCTTCGATCTGCTGAACCATTTCCTTCAAGCTTGTCTGCATATTGTTAAAAGCAAGGCCAAGCGAGCGGATTTCATCATCCGACCGCGCAAGCTTTACCTCTTCACGCAAATCACCATAGGCAGCCTTGATGACCGCTTTTTCTAAATTCTGAAGCGGTTTAACAATTACTGAAGCGGCAAAAAAGGCCAGAATGCCCGACCAAATTATCCCCATACTTAGTGATATCATCGTATAAACTGTTTCACTGATTGGCAGAAATCTGGAGATATAAGGGTAAAGAAAATAGATAAAAAACGCACTTGTCGTGTAGGTAATAAGCGCTAATGAAACAGTAAATACGACCAATTTATGCCGCAATCCAAATTTAAAGCTTTTCGCTTTGTCCATGAAGGCTGCCCCCGATTTAATTAATCTGTGTCTAGTCTTTTTATCGACTTATTTATCGCATCCTTAATATCTAAAAACGTTTCACGGTAAATTTCTACAGGCCCTCCGAACGGATCAAGAATATCTTCGTATGAACCATCAGAAAATTCCTTAAGGGTAAATGTTTTTTCAGACGCTTGGGGAAAGCTTGCCAGTACAGCTTGCTTATGGCTGGCGGTCATAGTAAGAATATAAGTCGCCCAATTTACTTGCTCACTTGCAAGCAAGGCTGAGTGATGTTCTATTCCAATCGCATTTTCCTCAAGTACCTTTTGTGTATTTAACGAGGCGGCACTGCCATTGGCTGCGTATATGCCGGCCGACTTCACCTCAACCCCTGCCAGCGACTTACTTTTTAAAATAGCTTCTGCCATAGGGCTCCTGCAAGTGTTTCCTGTACAAACAAATAAAACATGAATCATTCTCTACGCCTCCTATAGGTTTATTATATGATAATTTTTTCCTGATTTCATTTTCCGCGCCATAAAGAAGGCATCTCCAATATGGAAATGCCTTGTCGCGCCTCTATTTTTTTAGTCTTGGTTAACGCTTAAAATGGCAGGAGCAGTTTAATTCCGAAAGCCAGCAATATGCTCCCGCCCAGTGCCTCACTATATTGGCCGAGCAAGCCTTGCACCCTTCGCCCGATTAGTAAACCGGCCCACGTAAGAGCGGTGGCAGCAGCACCAAAACAAATCAAAACCAGCATCGTTTTAGCTCCGTAAATTCCGAGGGTCAAGCCGACGGAAAAGCTGTCAATGCTTACGCTTAACGCAAACAAAAGCAGACCCATCCCAATTGGTGCCATGGCACTCGTCTCTTCTTCTTTAAAGCTTGACCATATCATTTGCAGACCTAACAGCAAAAGCAGAACTCCACCCATATAGCCTGCCACTTCACCAAAGCGTTCGGATAAAAATCTTCCGCCAATCATCCCTAAAAGCGGCATAATGACGTGAAAAAGGCCGACTGTAACCCCAATTTTGAAAATTTGTTTGAGCCTTAGCTTGAACATCCCCATTCCAAGGCCGACTGAAAAAGCGTCCATCCCTAGTGCAAAGGCCATTATTATAATTGTAATTAATTCCCCAATCATTGCTGTCAATTTTTCGCCCTCCTTGGACTTGCTAATTCAGCATATGCACGTCCACAAGGTTTTAGAAGCAAAGAAATAATCAATCACGTTGTATCTTTCGGGAATTCTTAGAGGCACGTATCTTTCTCTACTTATCGGTCTGTATGGAGCTGGTTTCTCTTAATTTTTCACGAGAATTAATGTTTTAAAGCAATTTCCAGAAGATCAAGCTAACGATTGGGGAATTTTAGGCTTGAATTTTATGAGAAACTGAGTACATTCCGACTAAATTTCTGCCCTTCAGATTAAGTCCATATAATTGTGTAAAAAGAAAGAGTCATTTTATTCACTCTTGGCAACACTGTTTTCTACCACGATAACAATGAAGAGAGGAATAATAATGACTCAATTACAGTTTAACCTAGATATTGATGTTTTAAAA
>NZ_JABUNR010000014.1 GCF_013343715.1 Mesobacillus harenae | reverse complement strand
GTAGACCGTGTGATTGAAGATTATAACTGTCAACGGTATCAATGGGGATTAAAGAAAATGACCCCGGTACAATACCGGGATCATTTATTAGCAGCATAGGCACTTTTTATTAAAGTGTCCGAAATATGGGGCCTAGTTCATACTGGAGACACCCTTTTTCATATCGTTTAATAGGCAATATTTAATATTCTTTGTACTAAAAATTTTGTTTCTTCAGCAGAAAGCAGCTGGCTCTGCGTACCTTACTAATCTACCCTTTTGCTCATATCACGAGTTTTACAGCTCGTTTAGGCGAGTTCTACTACTGTTGCAACTCCCTGGCCGCCGCCAATACATAATGTTGCAAGGCCATAACGTGTTTCGCGTTTTTGCATCTCATGAATCAGCGTAACCAGAATTCTAGCACCGCTTGCCCCAATTGGATGTCCGAGCGCAATTGCTCCACCATTAACATTTAAAATTTCTTTGGTAAAATTAAGTTCTTTGTCGACAGCTAAAGATTGTGCGGCAAAAGCCTCATTAGCTTCAATAAGTCCCATCTCCTCTAAGGAGACGGATGCTCTCTCAAGTGCTTTTTTCACAGCTGTGACTGGTCCAATCCCCATAATGCTTGGATTTACACCTGCTGTGGCACTTCCCCTAATTACAACTAATGGCTTAAGTCCGAGCTCATCCGCTTTTTGCCTGCTCATTACAGCCAAAATAGCTGCACCATCATTTATTCCGGACGCATTTCCTGCCGTAACACTCCCATCTTTCTTAAAGGCGGCTCTTAAGCCTGAAAGTTTCTCTGCTGTCGTTCCCTTTTTCGGATATTCATCTGTTGCAAAAACAACCGGCTCTCCCTTACGCTGGGGGATGGCAACCGGGATAATTTCATCTTTAAATCTTCCCTCTTCAATCGCTCTTGCCGCCTTTTCTTGGCTCCAGGCAGCAAACTTATCTTGCTCCTCCCGGCTGATACTATATTGCTCGCACAGGTTTTCCGCTGTTACTCCCATGTGGTAGTCATTAAAAGCACACCAAAGGCCATCTGATATCATGCTGTCTACTAGCTTTTGGTCTCCCATTTTAAAACCATCTCGAGCATTGTTTAATAAGTACGGAGCCTGGCTCATATTTTCCATTCCACCTGCCAGCACAACCTCTGCATCTCCTGATAAAATCGCCTGAACAGCAAGTTGAACAGCTTTTAAACCAGATCCGCACACTTTATTTATTGTCATAGCCGACACAGTCTCAGGTAAGCCTGCTTTTAATGCTGCCTGCCTTGCAGGATTCTGGCCCAGACCTGCCTGAAGAACGTTTCCAAGAATTACTTCATCGACCTGCTCTGCTTTTAGCCCTGACTTCTCCAATGCGCCTTTTATAACCGCTGCTCCGAGGTCTGGTGCTGAGATATTTTTTAAGCTACCGTTAAAACTGCCAATACCAGTTCTAACAGCGCTTACAATAACTGCTTCATTTTGTGCCAAATTGATCACCCTTTCTGCTTGTTCATTTCTTATAATTCTACTATTAATTAAACATCTCCTTTTATTTTTTCGAAATATTAATTCCTTTTACATTCTAAAAAATGTTCAATCACTAATAAAGTGATTTGATCAGAGATCGTTTCACGAGGTCAAAAACGATTATCAGAATTGATCACTTTCCCGCCTGTTTAGTGTGCATATACCTTATCTAACAGCAAAATAAATGAATAAGATTTGTTATAGGATCCATCTTATTAGAAGAGGAAGTTAAGAAGGGAGCCATGAAAATGAGTCAGAAGCGTGATAAGGGTTACAGTCAAAAAGGAAAAACTAATAGTAATACAGTTAAACCGGAAATGGCCGCTGAAGAACTGGAAAAGGCGATCCATCCGACTAACCGAACACCCAGCACTGGACCAAGCTAGTCAAACACCCAGTAACTTTCATCAGCCGCTTTCACAGCGGCTTTTTCCTTTTGTGTCTTAAAGAACCTTACTGCTCGTATGGAGCACGATATGTTTTACAAACAATCTATCATGGTAAAATAAAGAAAATATATTGGAGGGATAGGTTTGAAGAGAGCATTCCGCTATCTTTTTTCTTTTATCGTTTTTCTAGCTTCCATTGGAATTTATCTGACTAACAGACTGATGTTTATCAAAAAGTTGAATGACGTAGAGGTTGTCAAACGGGAGCAAGAGGCTGGTCGCTTTGTGCCTCTGGAGTTTCAAGCATTGCCAAAGAGAGAAATCTCGATTCCATCTCCTTTTGGGTATTCTTTGAACACTCTTCTTGTTGAACCGTACCAGACCAACCAGTACGTAATTATCTGCCATGGTGTTACGCAAACGAAAACAAATTCGGTGAAATATATGAACTTGTTTTTAGAGCGCGGCTTTAATGCTATAATTTACGACCATCGTCGTCACGGCGATTCTGGTGGAAAGACCACCAGCTACGGATATTATGAAAAGTTTGATCTGAAAGCCGTGATCGATTGGCTCAGACAGGAAAAAGGTCCGGAGCTTTTTCTTGGCATCCACGGCGAATCGATGGGTGCAGCAACTATGCTGATGTACGCTGGAATGCTTGAGGACGGGGCAAACTTCTATGTCGCTGATTGCCCGTATTCAGACTTTAAAGAACAGCTGGCCTACCGGATCAAAGAGGAGGTTAAGCTGCCTCCCCATATATTTGTTCCGATTGCTGATTTATTTCTTAAAATGCGGGACAAATATTCGCTCCGGGACATTGCGCCAATCTCGGTTATTGAAAACATAAAAAGTCCAGTATTGTTTATTCATAGCCGGAAGGATGACTTTATTTTACCGTGGATGACAGAAGCCTTATATGAACGGAAAAGTGGTCCGAAAATGTTATTTATGGCTGAGTCTGGACTTCATGCTCAGTCACTTAATGAAAACAAAGAAGATTATGAAAAGGCAGTTGATGAGTTCCTTGAGGACTGTGTTTTCAAAAAGTAAATTAGGAAACCCATGGAGCATTGGTTGAAGGGTTCCATTTTGCAGGCGCTTTTTAAAATCCCTGCCCACATGACAAAGATTTAGCTTATAAAATAACAAAACTCGCCACAGTGATAGCGAGTTTTGTTGTTTGGCTGCCGCCAGATCCTATTTGATGCAGCAGGGATGCATCTTATATTTATAGGCTAATATAAATTCCTAACGATAAAAGGACGACTGAAAATAATGCTCCCTTCATATTAACTTAAAATAATTCAATCTTTTTCTCTGGCCCTCTGTGTATCTCTAATATTTTTTTGAACCGTTATGGCAGCAAACAAACTAAGAACAAAGGCCATAGCATAAAAGCCCTTTTCACTTAAAATAATACTTCCCGCATTAAATAAACCAATTGCCATTAGTGAAATAGATACAATAAGCGCAAACCAACTAATACCGTAATAAATATTAGTCACTGGGATTCCCTCATCTTTATCTCTTACTGCTTTTTGTAAAGATACTGCTGAATAGAGTCCGAATACTAAAACTGCAAAGTAATAGCCTTTTTCATTCAGCTGCATCGTTGCGTTATACAGACCTATGAGATAAGCCGTAACCCCTACTAGCAGTGCTGCCCAAGAAGCCCCATTGAAAGCTGGAGTCGGTTCTCCCTCTTTTCTTTCTGCTTTCATTTTCGTATCATTTTGTTTTCCTTTATCTAATAAAACCTCATGCTCATTAGACATTAAATATTCCGCCTCCATCTTTTTAAAATCCAAAATGGAGCACAGCAGATACACTGTAGTGCTCCTACTTAAATCTATTATATAGAAATCCCTTACAAATAATAGATAATTTTGTTCTTTATTTCCAATTTAATATTTCAGGACTACGTGGCTTGCCAAACTCCTAACCATACGAAACGAGCTTATGACAGACAATAAGTATATACAGTAAAAGTATCCAAATACAAAAATTCACCAATATCTGAAAACTCCTGGATAAATAAAAGATGACGTATCAATTTATACGTCATCTCTAGTGCCATTTATTCAGTTTGCAGTCTAAGTTAGAACTTTTTAAAATTTGCACATGGGCTTCTGGCTTCTCTACGCCTTTACCATTGTCTTATCACTAAAAGACATCCGGGGGTTTATATATTGATTGGGACTTTTAAGCTGAAAACAGTTAGCCGAATCCGTATAATCGATTGTCATTTGATCTTCAAAGAAAACTTCTTTTGATTTCTCTATATAAATCGGGCCAAAGTTTGTTTCAATTTCGAAATCACCGTTCTCAAGCTCGTTAACAAGCCAAAGAGCAGACACTCCACTAACTACACATCCGCATCCTTCTGTATCGTATTTCAATTTTAGATATCCTGTCTTTCCTGCTGTCTTTTTCTCAAGCTTGTTCACTGCTGATTCTGTAATAGTTATTTGCACTGTCTTACCCCTTTCCGTTGTTCCTAGCCTATTTTAACATAAAATTTATATGTTGTTTTATCGCGCCGAGTTACATCATTTGCATTTTCCAGACATTCACTTTACTATCAAGATAATTCTGACAATTACCCAAAGGAGGACGAATGAAGATGTCAAAGGTCGTTATTAAGGTTAATGATAATGGGTCACTGCGCGTAACCGGAGATGTAGAACTAGTGGATGGTGAAGGGAATCGGTTTGAAACGAAGCCAACCTTTTCGCTGTGCCGCTGCGGATTATCTTCAAACATGCCATTTTGCGATGCATCCCATAAAGGGAAATTTCAATCAGCTGTTCGGGCAAAGCCAACCGAGTAATGATTTTCCACATGCAGGCAATGGATTTAGCTTTCCATTGCTTTTTCGTTTATTGATCCCTCATTCATCCGCATGCCTGACATCCGCAATATCCAGCATCCTGATCCGGTGAACGTCTTCAAATCGGTCAACCACATGCAGTTTCTGTCCCGGTTCATCCCAATAATGAATCTTCCCCAGCACCAGTTTATAGGACCGGCTGCAATAATAGGTAATCATAACTGGTTTATTACATTCCATCGCTTCCAAAATAATCTCATTCATCTGCTCCAGGTATTGTTCATCAACCACCTTCTCTTGCTCATAGCTATCTTCATCAGCCCAATCCCGCAGCATCTTAACATGTTCAGGAAGCATCATCGACGTCCATTTTATTCTTCCGCGATCACGAATCATCCTGTTTCCTCCTATCGTTTAGCCTTTATGCCCTCCTACCAGTTTCGCCCGGTACTTGGCCGTTCCAGCTGCTGTATAAGATACGGCTCTCAGCAATGCTCCTGAGCCGAAGCGGTGCCGAAGCTGATCCATTACATAGCCGAGTTCCCGCTTTTTCCAACCGCCCGGATCAAACAGATTCATCTGAAACTCCCTATCGTCTACGAGGTTTCCGACACTAATCGAAATGCTGCGAACCGTTTTGCCGGTATAATTTTCTTTAAACAATTCCAGGCACACGGCGTAGAGTTTCATCGTGATATTCGTTGGCTCTTGGATGGTTCTGGAGCGGTGAAAACCTCCTCCAAACTCGTCCTGGCTGTACCCCACTCCGAAGCTGATTGTTCGCCCAGCTTTCCCATGGCTTCTTGTGCGGCGCGCTACTTCTTCACACATTTCAAGAATTACATGTTTAATTTCGGTTTCATCTGTATAATCACGGAGCAAAATCTGGCTCTTTCCAAAGCTGACTTGCCCTTCCATGATTGGAGCTCCAATATCAGAAAGATCAATGCCCCAAGCGTGATGGTAAAGCTGGTTTCCCATAATGCCAAACTTTTTTTCCAGCTTTTCAAGATCATAACGGGCGAGCTGGCCAACTGTAAAAATGCCCATACCATTAAGTGTCTTTTCCACCTTTCGTCCAATTCCCCACATATCTCTGAGCGGTGAAACGTTCCACAGCCTGGTTGGGACATCATCATATGTCCACTCATCGATTCCTTTTTTCTTTGCGTCGAGGTCCAGGCACAGCTTTGCCATCAGCATGTTTGGGCCGATCCCGATTGCACACGGCAGCTGGAATTCCCGTTCAATATCGTCCTTAATCTTCTCGGCAATTGTATGGGCATCTCCCCACAGCCCTAGAGCACCATCAACTTTTAGAAAGCTTTCATCAACGCTGTATGCATGGATGGCTTCTTTCGGAACATACCGATTGAATACGCGGGTAATTTCAGTTGAGATTCGCAAATAAGTGCTCATTTTGGGTTCCACGATTTTAATTCTGTCGTCCGTAGGGATTTCAAACATTCTCGAACCAGTTTTAATCCCAAATTCTTTTTTCAAGCGCGGGGAGGCTGCAAGTACTACGCTGCCGGTCCTCTCCAAATTCCCCACAACCGCAAGCAGACAATTTAAAGGATCAAGCCCATGCATGACAGCCGAGCAGCTTGCGTAGAAGCTTTTCATATCCACACATAAAATCTTTTGTTGCGGCATCTTGCTGTAGTCAATCATTCATAATCCTCCTTACTTAGAAAAGCGTAGCCGACTGTCCAGGGGCGACAGGCATAAGACGAACGCTGACAGAAGGCGTTCTTTGCCTTCCGAAGCGATTGGCTTATGACCCCAAGCCCCTAGGAGGCGCAGCTAGACAAATTGAAAAGCGTAGCCGACTGTCCAGGGGCGACAAGCATAAGACGAACGCTGGCAGAAGGCGTTCTTTGCTGCTTAAATAAACAAGAACAAACGTTCCGTATCATTGTACCCATAATTCTAAGCGAATATGCGTTCGGTTTCAATGGAAATTTTACGATAAAATTCATGAATTCGGCTATTTTGGAAAGGAAAGAGGATCAAGATACTTAGCAAACAGGCTAAAAACCATTTCTCTAACTTTACGAAAAAAGAGGTATAATCATTGATGAGGTGGATTTTAATGGATGAAAAGCTACTCCGCAAAATGATTTTGAGCTGTTTCCGGCAATACCAGCATGATGCGGATTCAGTTCCGTTGAATGAGGCTGAGTATGAAGAGTTTATCCGTGAAATTATGGATAAACAAGCAAGCGATCCAAAAGCTGATTTATATGAAATTATAAATGACATAGTATATGAATACTTGGCAAACTGAAGAAATTAGCTGGTGGAAAAACGAACAGGCTGTTTCCGCTTTAAAGCAGGAACAGCCTGTTCGATATTGATCTAGTTTAGTACACTTTTCGTTTCGTAATCATAAACGAAATCGGCTGATCCAGATTCAAGGCCTGCTGTCAGGTTAATCCTGAGCCTGGCTTTATCTTCAACGAACTCAACATTATGAAGGACCACAGGCTTCCCGCCCTCCGACTCCGAAAAGCGAACAACCGCTGCTACACCTTCCTTTAAAAGGAGGCTATCCTCATCGATAAATACGAGTAATTTTTCTGACTTGGCCTGTGCCGGGTACGATTCAAGAATCGGTCCTACAGCCCGGGTCTCTACGTAAGACCCGATCTCCAAACGGTCTTTTTGATACGGTTCCCCTTGGTCTGTCACGACCTCTGCTTCGCTTATGTCAAAAAAGATATCATTGACCAGAATTTGATTTCCTGAAATTCCACTAATAAAGCCGGTTTCGATCCTACTCATCTTTTCAGAATCGTCAGCCGGTTTTTTTGTAGCGCAGCCAGTTAAAACACTCAGTAAAAAAACAATCAAGATTCCAAGCAGTTTTTTTTCATTCCCCATCACCTCTTACTAATACTGACGGGATTTAGAGAAAGCATGTTACATTATTTTTTGTTAAAAGCCCCTTTACCGAGCCTTTCAAACAGCCGTGGAAACAGGTTGTAAGCAACACTGCCTGCATTCATCCAGCGAGGGAGATTAATCTCTCTTGTGCGCGTCAGCATCCGGTCTACCACCCTGCTGGCCACGTATTCTGGCTGAAGCATAAACCGCTGAATATTTTTAACGTAAGTTCCCTGTTCATCGGCAATATTAAAAAAGTTTGTTGCAATTGGACCGGGATTGACAGAAGTAACATGGATATTCCAATCATTCAGTTCCATTCTAAGACTGTTGCTATAACCAAGAACAGCATGCTTTGTGGCTGAATAGACGCTTGATTTAGGAGTGGCAATTTTACCTGCCTGGGAAGCGATGTTGATTATATGGCCAGTCCTCCGTTCTCTCATGCCGGGTACAACCATGCTCGTGCAGGCCATTAGCCCGATCACATTAACATTAAACATTGATTTGATCTCGTCAATCGTTGTTTCATGCGCTTCCCGAAAGACACCAAAACCTGCGTTGTTAACTAATATATCAATATGTCCAAGCTTCGCTAGGATATCAGTGAAAACAGCCTTAACAGCATTAGTATCTGAAACATCGAGCTTATATACATCCACTGTAATGGAGGTTTTTGATAAAAGCTCTGTTCTTAAATCCTCAAGCTTATCGATGCTGCGGGCAAGCAAAACTAAATTGGCCCCTTTTTGTGCACATTCACGGGCTATTTCTGCTCCAATTCCACCTGACGCCCCTGTAATAATTATGTTTTTCCCTTGTAAACGTTCAAAAGACAAAGCTCTCACCTCATTTAGATGTATAGCGATGGACCAGGCCATCCCTCTTAACTACAATCTCCCCAAGATCAAGTAAATAATCAACCTGGGCGGCGGTTTCCGATATCGTCAGCATCAGTTCTTTTTTATAAACATTCGGAAACAGCAGCTGACATATTTCAAAGACAGTAAGCTCTTGGGTTTGAAGCCACTTTTTAACCTGCATTGCCCGCATATGCTGCTGATCCAGCCGCTTATGAACAAGCTCATGTACCTCAGTTACTTCTTCGCCATGTCCTGTGTAAACAAAGCTAATTGGATAGTCCAGTAGTTTTTTTAGAGAAGAATTAAGATGAAGCTGTGGTTGCGGCCGTTCGGTTTCCCCTGGCAAAGGTGGCTCTAAAATTGGATTAGGAGAAATGGAAGCGAGTAGCAAATCGCCGCCAATCATTGCTCCATCGCTATGCCTTAGCAGCACAATATGGCTTTCGGCATGGCCTGGTGTTTCAATGACACTCCAATTATCAAGTCCAGGTGGAGCTGTATTTTCAGACAACTCGCCTGTTAGCGCACGCTGGCAAGAAAAGTGCATAGTCAGCTTCATCACATCAATTGACTTTTTATAATAAGCTTCAGGTATTCCGAATTCAACAAATAAACGAGCATGGAAATCCTCATGTTGATGAAGAAAGCTATCCGCTCGCTGCAGCCACCGTTCATTAAGATGGTGCCCGTACACCTCCATTGAGGATGGGAGATAGTCTAAGCCACCAGCATGGTCGGGATGATGATGGGTAAGTACGATTTGTTCTATATCATCTGGAGTTAAGTTCAGGTCCGCTAACTGGCTTTTTAATGCTTCCCAGCTTGTCTCCCATTTTGGTCCCACATCTACAAGAGTTAGTCTATCTCCTTTTATAAGGTAGGCATTAACATCACCCACCGGAAAAGGTGTCGGCAATATAAGTTTCGCAATTCCATTCATCCATTCAGTCATTTTTTCTACCCCTTAAACATTATATTTAAATAAAAATTAAATTGCTTTAAGCTAATAATTCATAAATATAAAATTAAGTTTACCGTTATTTTAGTAAAATGTCATTATTTTCACATAATATTATCAGAAAAGATTGAATTTTTTAAACTTATTTATTAGGGATACACTTGACAAATAGTCTGTTCATCTTGCATAATCACAATTAAAAAATTTGTTTACATTAAAAGCAGAAACTAAGACTAGTAAATGGAGAATGATGCAAGAGAGTGAAGCTCCTGGCTGAAAGGCTTCACCATCCGCTTCCCGTTGAACCTGCCTTACGAGCTGCCAGGCACAACCTGGACGTATACCGGCGTTAACGGACTAGAGCTGCGCCTTTTTGTTTTTATTTTGAGCAAAAGGTGAATGAAGGTGGTACCACGGAAGCAATGTCTTTCGTCCTTTAGAGGACGAGAGGCTTTTTTATTTTCTCGGAATTTACAGCAACAGCGGAAGATAATCATTATTCAGGGGGTTTTAAAATGAAAAAACTGGTTTTCATCGGGGCTGGCTCGATGGCGGAGGCACTAATATCTGGAATTATTGAAAACAATTTGTTAAGCGGTGATAGTCTCTGGGTAACGAACCGACAGGACAAAAGCAGGCTTCAGCATCTAAAACAAAAGTATGGAGTAAACACTAGTTATGATTTCAAGGAATTATTTGACGAGGCTGACTCCGTGATTCTTGCCATGAAACCAAAGGATGCAGCTATTGCTGTGAATGAAATTAAGCATTTCTTATCCGGCCGAACCCTTATTATCTCAGTGTTAGCTGGTGTTCCAATTGCTACGATTGAGAATGCGGCAGGGAAGCCTCTAGCAGTAGTACGGGCAATGCCAAATACATCGGCCGCCATCGGAAAGTCGGCCACCGCTGTTTCCATTAACAGCCGAGTATCAGAAAGTCAGCGTCAGTTAGTAGAGGAGCTGTTTAATACCGTAGGGTTAACAGCTTTTGTTGAGGAGACCCAGCTCGATGCGGTTACAGGCTTATCTGGCAGCGGCCCAGCTTATATCTATTATCTAGTAGAAGCAATGGAGAAAAGCGCAGTTGAAATTGGTCTGGATCAACAAATGGCACAAGAATTGATTGTTCAGACACTGATTGGTGCAGCGGAAATGGTTGCAAAATCCTCTAAAACCCCAAAACAGCTTCGTTTAGAGGTTACCAGCCCCGGCGGAACAACCGAAGCCGGGATAGGGATATTAGAACAGCATAAAGTGCAGCAAGCCTTTATTTCCTGTATAAAAGAGGCAGCCGCCCATTCTAAAAAGCTTGGGGACAATCTGTCCAAGGAAAAACTCGAAACGCGCCGTTAATGATCGGTCGGTCTACTTTAAAGTTTCTTAGAAATATGTGCAAAAAGTAAAGGGTGGATAAAATTGTTGCTAGTGCTCTTGCTGTCATTAACCCTGATTTTTTGGTTCGCCGTAACGATCGATGCAGCGGTTGGATTCAGACAGCTTCATCGTCTTGAACAAGAACCTGGGCTAAGTGAAGGACCCCTTTTAAGTGTGGTTGTTGCCGCTCGTAATGAAGAAAATACAATTAACCAAAGCATTAAAAGTCAATTGGGGCAAACCTACGGGAACATTGAATGGGTACTCGTCAACGACCGCTCGACTGACCAAACGGGAAGATTAATGGACCAGCTTGCTCTAATGGATAAAAGAGTCTCAGCAATCCAAATAGACAAGCTTCCCCCCGGCTGGCTCGGCAAAAATCATGCGTTGTATAAAGGGGCAAAAAAAGCTTCGGGGAATCTGCTTCTTTTTACAGACGCGGATGTCGTCTATAAAGCGGATGCATTTGGGAAAGCGGTCCATTACTTTACAAGGCACAAACTCGACCATATGACAGCTGCTCCAAGTTTGTACGCTAAGTCGTTTTGGCTTAAGGCATTTATAAGCTTTTTCCTATTCGGTTTTTCGTTTTACAAGCGCCCTTGGCTTGCAAACCGTACAGGCACAAAAAATGGTATCGGGATTGGTGCATTCAATTTGCTAACCCATGATGCCTACAAAGCAGTCGGCACCCATGCTGTCCTTAAAATGCGTCCCGATGACGACCTTCAGCTTGGATTAAAGATAAAACAATCTGGCCTGAGGCAGCGAATAGTCACAGCCCTATCTTTAATAGAAGTAGAGTGGTATCCAAACCTGAACGAAGCATTAAGAGGTCTGGAAAAAAACACTTTTGCCGGGTTGCACTACCGGATTAGTATGGTGGTATTCGCTATATTTGGAGTGTTCACAGCGAACGTTCTCCCATTCTTCACAGTCCTTTCCAGCGACAAACTGACCAGCATGCTCAGTATCGCAAATATAGTGATTCTTGCTCTATTAAGTACCTTGATAACAAAAAAAATGACCATATTCTCTCCATGGCTTTTTGTTGCATTTCCACTCACAGCCCTTTTGTTCATTTTTTCAATTATTAGAGCGACCTTTTTGACAGTCATTAGGGGAGGGATTATTTGGCGCGGCACAAAATATAAATTGAGCGAACTGCGAAAAAACGATTGAGTCATGATTTTTCCCTTCCAACAATAGCCCTGATATACTAAAGATATATTTTGCTTCTAAATAAGGGGGACAATATAAGGTGGATTCTAAATTATTCTCATCCTATCAAATTAAAGATGTGACTTTTAAGAACAGAATCGTAATGGCACCTATGTGCATGTATTCATCTGAAAAAGAAAACGGAAAGGCAGAGAATTGGCATTTTACTCACTATGCCAGCCGAGCAGTGGGCCAAGCCGGCCTGATTATCGTCGAGGCAACGGCCGTAACACCTGAAGGCCGAATTTCTCCTCAAGATTTGGGGATTTGGAGTAACGACCATATCGAAGGCCTGTCTACAGTAACCAAGCTGGTTAAAGAGCACGGAGCAAAAGCTGGGATTCAGTTAGCTCATGCCGGCAGAAAAGCCATGGTTAAAGAAGAAATCATTGCCCCATCTGCCCTTCCTTTTAGTGACAAATACAAGACTCCAAAAGAAATGACACTGCTTGAGATTTCCAGTATAGTAGAAGCCTTCAAAGAAGGAGCGTCCCGGGCAAAAAAGGCCGGTTTTGATGTGATTGAAATACATGCGGCACATGGCTATTTAATCAATCAATTTCTTTCTCCCCTAACTAACAAAAGAGAAGATGAATACGGCGGATCCGAGGAAAACCGCTTCCGAATCTTGAATGAAGTGATTGAAGCTGTAAAGTTAGTCTGGGATGGCCCATTGTTCGTCAGAATTTCAGCATCCGATTACCATCCAGAAGGCCTTGCGGTTTCAGACTATGTTAAAACAGCAAGGCGGTTAAAAAAGCTTGGGGTGGATCTAATCGATGTAAGCTCTGGGGCCGTTGTTCAGGCTAGAATCCCTGTTTTCCCGGGATATCAAGTCAAATTTGCCGAGACCATTAAGCATGAAGCTGATATCGCTACAGGTGCAGTCGGCTTAATAACATCAGGGCTTCAAGCAGAAGAAATATTACAGAATGACCGAGCAGACTTGATTTTCATTGCAAGAGCCTTTCTTCGTGATCCATATTGGCCAAGAACAGCAGCAAAAGAGCTCGGCGTAGACATCGAAACACCAGAGCAATACAAACGCGGCTGGGTTTAATAATGAAAAGCGGAAGCGCCTCGTTCAGCCCCGACCAGCATAAGACAGGGCCTGAATGAAGGCGTTTTTTGCCTTCAGTAAGGGCATGGCTTATGACTCGAGGGGCTAGGCGCTGCAGCTAGACAATGAAAAGCGGAGCCGACTGTCTAGAAACGAGCAAACTAGAGGCTCCGACTAAGAAGCGTTTTGTGCTTCTGTAGAAGGAGCTGAAGTTTGCCGAGTTTCTAGGAGGCGCAGCTAGACAATAAAAGCGGAAGCGCCTCGTTTAGCCCCGACCAGCATAAGACAGGGCCTGAATGAAGGCGTTTTTTGCCTTCAGTAAGGGCATGGCTTATGACTCGAGGGGCTAGGCGCTGCAACTAGACAATAAAAGCGGAGCCGACTGTCTAGAAACGAGCAAACTGGAGGCTCCGACTAAGAAGCGTTTTGTGCTTCTATAGAAGGAGCTGAAGTTTGCCGAGTTTCTAGGAGGCGCAGCTAGACAATGAAAAGCGGAAGCGCCTCGCTCAGCCCCGACCAGCATAATAAAAGCGGACGACTAGGAACAATTTAAACGTAGTTGTTCCTAAAAACGATATAAAAAAGGGCTGGAGTCTTTACTCCAGTCCCTTTTTCATCGCCAGTCTGCTGTCTGCAACCCCTTTAAAATAAAATCCGAGCTTTACTAGCCCAACGGCAATGAGTGACAGAAGCATATTAAAAAATACAGCAAAGAGTGCCAGTTCCATTACATTAAAATAGAGTGCATATAAAAATCCAGTTAAACCAAATATTGATATAATGATTAAAAAATTCAGCCTTGGCCAAAGAAACGTGATAATTCCACTAAGCAAAAGAACAAGTGAACCCATCATAAAAAAATGAAGGCTAAACATCAATAAGAATTCCATTTCTGTCCCCCTCAATTCTGTTAAGGTAAAATAAATCTATTGGTTCATTCACTTAACAATTTCCCTGTTTGCTAAGCCTGTAAACCATATGTAAAATATATGAACAAAATAAGGGTTAAATCCATAAAATATTGTGAAATCACTCGGAATCACGCGGTGTTTCTTAGCTTGATAGCTCATTAAATGTCCTATGGGAGCAAGAATAAACCAGCAGCTTATGCAGTGGCTTTCCAAGCCGCTCTCAGAAAGCGAAGCGCCTGGAATTGAAAACAACAGGCCAATTTTCAGAGAAAAAGAAAAAGACTATAGACAAGCTCGATATTTATCGAATTTGTCTATAGTCTCGGTTGAAGGTTACTACCATGCATTCCTTAGATACGGTCATCCCATATTCGTTTGAGTAGTGCTTGTTCATCTGACACAACTACTTCATAAACATCGGGGTTGGTCATATCCATAAGATTTTCAAATCCGAAATTTTCATTAAAATAACGTAAAAGCAGTGTCGTTAAATTACCATGGCTCACGAGAATAATGTGGCTAGCATCTGAGGATAGAACTTCCTCTAGAATTGAAACTGCTCTGCTCATCCCTGAGGTATGCGACTCTCCGCCCTCTAGTTCAAGGCTAAAGTCTTCAAAGCTTTGTCGAAGCTTTTCCTGCCAGTCCTCCCTGCTCACAGAACTAAGCACCCTCTCTGCAAGTCGATCATCTTCAAGGATTTCAAGATTTCTAGCTGCGGCCGTCGGCTTTATTGTATCAACCGCACGTTTAAAAGGGCTAGAGTATATTTTTTTTACTGGTTTATTCTCAAAGAATTCAATTAATGCCCTGGCCTGCCTTCTGCCTTTTTCCGTTAGAGGCGCAGAAGATGGCTGTCCTTCCGCACTTGCATGACGAACTAAGTAAATCGTTTTCATGAAGACCCCTCCCCTATTTTAATGGCCACCTCCCAGAAATCGCGGGCTACATCTGTGTTTGGGAAAACTTTTCTGGCTTCGGCAGTTAAGATCCCCCAGGCTTGCCTGTCATATCGTGAGCTTATATGTGTTAAACAGAGCCTCTTGGCACCTGCCTTCTTGGCAACTTCGGCTGCCTGCTGTGTCGTTGAGTGGTAGTAGTCCCTGGCAAGACTTTCTTCTCCAGCTGAAAAGGTAGCTTCATGAATGAGCAGATCTGCATTTTTAGCGAGCTTTATAGAATTTTCACAGACACGTGTGTCTCCAAGGATCGTAACAATTCTACCACGCTGAACAGGACCGACAAACTCGTCAGGGTTCAAGGTTGTTCCATCCTCAAGACGAACGGCTTCTCCGTTTTTAATTTGTTTATAAATCGGTCCGGGTTTTACTCCTGCAGAAAGTAGCTTTTCGGCAAGCAGCACGCCCGGCAAGTCTTTTTCTACTACTCGGTACCCGTAAGAAAGGATTCCGTGTTCAAGCCGTTTTGCCTCAACTAAAAATTGATCATCCTCAAAAATAATTCCCTCATTAATTTCAATGACTTCGAGAGGGTATTTTAAGTATGTATGACTAACATTTAGGCTGACTTCTATGAATTGTTTAATTCCCGCTGGCCCATATACTGTGACTTTGGATTCCCCTCCCTGAAAGGATCGGCTTGCAAGAAGTCCAGGAAGTCCATAAATATGGTCCCCGTGCAGGTGAGTGATAAACACTTTTTCAATTCGTCGCGGTTTAATGCTGGTATGCAGGATTTGATGCTGGGTGGCTTCACCGCAATCGAACAGCCAGATGGCTTTTCTCTCCTCAAGCAGTTTGAGAGCTATTGAGGTGACATTCCGCAGCTTCGCAGGTATTCCAGCTCCGGTACCTAGAAAAAACACTTCCATAAAAAAACCTCCTTAATAACAAGACGACCGTAAGAATTAGGACAATTGGAATCCGTATATAATCGTTACGTTTGAATTATTTTATTTTAACGAAGTTGAAGTCTTTTTGCTAACTTAAAGCAATTAAGGGGTAAACTAAGGTGATTTCATTGGGAGTATAAAATAGTAAAAGATATGGATAGTTCGGTCTAAAGGTGGGAAATTATCAATAGAACCCTTAATAGTTGCTTATTAACCGCTAAATATTTAATATTTGTATAGAACTCTAAATAATTGAAACTACATATTTATTAACTGAAAAGAGGTTCAGCAATTGACACAAAACACCAAACCAACAGCTTTAGTTTTGATCTTTGGAGCGACTGGCGACCTTGCAAAGCGTAAGCTATTTCCCTCGCTCTATAATTTATTTACAAAAGACAAGCTTGGGAGCTTCGCTGTGATCGGGATTGCCAGAAGAACTCTAACTTCTGACGAATTTCGAGAAAATGTTAAAGATTCCATCAAGGATCTAAACGGAACAGATGAAAACCTGGAAGACTTTGTTTCTCGATTTCATTATCATTCTCATGATGTAACAGACTCCAGTTCGTATGCGGCATTAAAAAAACTTGCATCCCAATTGGATTCACAATATCACCTTAACGAAAACAGAATATTCTATCTTGCGATGGCACCAGAATTTTTCGGGACGATTGCCGAACATTTAAAGAGTGATCATTTAACAGATGTTTCCGGATTTAAACGGCTTGTAATTGAAAAACCGTTTGGACACGATCTGTCATCCGCTCAGCATTTAAACAATCAAATCCGAACAGCTTTTGCAGAAGAAGAGATCTATCGGATAGATCATTATCTTGGTAAAGAGATGGTGCAGAATATAGAGGTTATTCGTTTTGCAAATGCTATTTATGAACCACTATGGAACAATCGGTATATCTCAAATATCCAGGTAACGTCTAGTGAAACACTGGGTGTCGAAGAACGAGGGCGATATTATGAAAAAAGCGGGGCATTAAGAGATATGGTTCAAAACCATATGCTTCAAATGGTCGCCCTTCTTGCCATGGAACCTCCCATTAGACTGACCACAGAGGAAATCCGTTCTGAAAAGGTTAGGGTCCTTCGAGCACTAAGAGACTTTAAGGGTGAAGAGTTAAAAGATTACTTTGTTCGTGGCCAATACGGAAAAGGAACAATTGATCAAACTGATTTACCGGGTTATCGTGAGGAAACGATGGTTGATCCTGAATCAAATACAGAGACCTTTGTAGCAGGAAAGCTAATGATTGATAACTTTCGTTGGGCTGGAGTACCATTTTACATTCGAACCGGCAAAAGAATGCAGGAGAAATCAACAAAAATCGTTATTCAATTTAAAGACATTCCCATGAACCTATATTATGAGACCGAAAAGAAAGTAAGTCCAAATTTGCTCGTCATTCACATTCAGCCGGAGGAAGGAATTACCCTTCACCTGAACGCTAAAAAATCAGGGCAGCAAACAGAAGCAACTCCAACTAAATTAAGCTATGCAAATAAAGGGGTCAATGGCATTAACACCCCAGAGGCTTATGAGAAGCTTCTTTTTGACTGCTTGCGGGGAGATGCCACCAACTTTACACACTGGGATGAAGTTGCTCTTTCATGGGCATTTGTTGATAGCATTTCTGAAGTCTGGGAAAAAGATAAGGAGCAAAGCTTTCCTAATTATGTGTCAGGTTCGATGGGTCCCGATGCAGCGGATACGCTGCTCGAAAAGGACGGGTTCCATTGGTGGCCAATATCTGACCTCGATGTAGAACAATGCTAGTAACGACCATGATTTTAATTTATTCAAAACGAAAAACTCCTTCGATAATGAGTTTAACCTTGAATTTATCTTTGTAGCTTCGGATGCTGCTGAATATTTGGCGGAGATAGGAATTAGCAGAGTCGTCGATTCACTAGGTATCGAACGTGCACGTGAGGGCCACCCCGGCATCGTGCTTTAATGTCTAAGGATCTTATTATTATGGAGGGACTAAGGCTGAAAGAAATGGCCACCGCAGCTATTTTAGGTTGCAGCCCCGCTAAAGCTACACGGGACAGATGCCAGTCCTGCCGTGAAGTGGTAACTATAAGGAACATAAGCGCCGGTTGTACGGTAGCAATGTTCATTTATTACACTTTCATTAAAAAAATTCATTAATAAAATCCCCTCCTTTGGTCGAGTGCATGACAAAAAAGCCCAGGCAAGAATTTGCCTGGGTTACTTTTTGTCATTTTGTTGATTGAAAGATCATCATATACTAGTCTTGGTCCATCCATTCTGTATGGAAGATACCTTCCTTATCAATCCGCTGATAAGTATGGGCCCCAAAATAATCTCTTTGCGCCTGAATCAGGTTGGCAGGCAACGTTTCAGTCCGGTAGCTGTCATAATAGGATAGAGCAGCAGAGAAGCAAGGGACCGGTATGCCATTTTGGACCGCAGCCACTATGATTTCTCTTAGGGCACCCTGATAGCCTTCAACAATCTCTTTAAAATAAGGATCAAGCAACAGGTTCTTTAATGCCGGCTCCCGATCATATGCTTCTTTAATTTGCTGCAGGTACTGAGCACGGATAATGCATCCACCACGGAAAATCATCGCGATATCTCCATAACGTAGATCCCAGTCATATTCTTCCGATGCAGCACGCATCTGAGCAAATCCTTGTGCATAGGAGCAAATTTTGCTCATATAAAGTGCTTTGCGCACAGCTTCAATAAATGATTCACGGTCTCCGTTAAAGCCATTTTCGACCGGCCCGCTTAGTTGTTTACTCGCCTGTACTCGTTCATCTTTCATGGCTGAAATGAAACGAGCAAACACTGATTCTGTAATAATTGGCAGAGGCACGCCGAGGTCTAAAGCACTTTGGCTTGTCCATTTTCCTGTTCCTTTTTGGCCTGCCGTATCGAGAATAACATCAACTAATGGCTTCCCTGTTTCTTCATCCTTTTTCGTGAAGATATCGGCTGTAATTTCTATCAAATAGCTGTCAAGCTCACCTTTATTCCATTCAGCAAAAACAGAGTGAAGTTCATCCGCACTGAGACCTAGGACATTTTTTAATAAGAAATAGGATTCAGCGATAAGCTGCATATCACCGTACTCTATACCATTGTGCACCATTTTCACATAATGCCCTGCTCCATCGGGTCCAATGTAGGTGGTACATGGTTCACCATTAACTTTAGCAGAAATATCTTTGAAAATAGGAGCAACCAGATCATAAGCCTCTTTCTGTCCGCCCGGCATGATAGAAGGTCCTGTTAAAGCTCCCTCTTCTCCTCCAGAAACACCTGTTCCAATGAAATGAAGACCCAGCTCACTTAGTTCTTTATTTCTGCGCTGAGTATCCGCAAAGAATGTATTTCCACCATCAATGATGATATCCCCTTTATCAAGGTGCGGTTTTAGCTGTTCAATGGTTGCATCAGTTGGTCCCCCCGCTTTTACCATCAGCATAATTTTTCGGGGTTTTTCTAATGAAGCAACAAATTCCTCGATTGTAAATGTACCTGTTATATTTTTTCCAGCTGCTTCCTCGAGCATCTCATCTGTTTTTTCTCTTGAGCGATTGTAAACAGAAACGGTATATCCTTTGCTCTCCATGTTAAGCGCCAGATTTTTCCCCATTACTGCTAGCCCGATAACACCAATTTCTTGTTTCGACATATTTTAACGTCCCTTCTTACCAGTTGTATGTAGTTGTCAGTTAAAAGAACCCACTATAATGTAGCAATTTCCCTTGCAAAAATGCAAATAATCAATCCTAACGAGCTTATTTTTAACCATCTAAGAAAGATTAAACAAAAGTGATCAATCTTTTTGTTTTTTCTCAAGATGATCCCTCTGTTTTTTTTGGTGGAGAAAGTCCTTATTAAAGCTTGTGTCATTGCCTGGCTTTGTTTGCTGATTTAGGTAGCCTCCGGCGGACTCAATTATATTAGTGCCATACTTCTCTCGCAGCTTAGACATTGTGTTATGTAGTGGTTCTTTTTTAGCATCTTCCTCGTAAGAAAAGAGATCCAGCTGTTTAACTGCACTGTCCTCCACCAATAAATCAGTTGCTGTTACCCCTAGCAGGCGAACCGAGTCCCCGTTCCAATGCTTACCAAAGAGCTCTCTAGCAGCTACACTAATCTCTTTCTCATTCCTGACAGTGTTTAACAGCTTTTTGCTGCGGGTAATCGTTTTTCTGTCTTTGTAGCGAATCGTTATCCCAATATTCGCGGCTACCACTTTTTTTCTTCGCATCCTCGCTGCTACTTGCCCGGCAAGCTTGCCGATAATCTCATATAATTCCCTTTGATTAGAAACATCTCTCGGCAGCGTTGTAGAATTCCCGATGCTTTTAAAATCGTAAACCGAATCAGGGTCCACTGTCCGCTTATCATTTCCATTTGCGCGTTCCTTTAGCCTAATCCCGTTAATTCCAAGCAGAGCTTTTAATTGCATCTCTTCTGCGTTGGCAAGCTCACCTATCGTCTTTATACCAATTGTATTCAGTTTTTCAGCCGTTTTCTTTCCTACCCCATGCATCTCCTCTGCATCAAGCGGCCATAAAACTATAGGAACATCACGCTTTCTTAGAATCGTAATCCCCATCGGTTTTTTCATGTCTGAAGCCATTTTAGCAAGAAATTTATTTGGGGCTACTCCAATACTGCAGGGGAGATCCAGCTGATCAAGAATGCGCTCCTGCACACTCTTGGCGATCTCAATAGGACTGCCATAAGGGTAGCTGTCTGTTATATCTACATATCCCTCATCAATAGAAACCGGCTCTACTAGTTCAGAGTATTGGCGCAGTATATCAAACATAACAGAAGAAGCTGTCCGGTAACGGTCAAAGTTTGGTCTCATTATGATTAAGTCGGGGCACAGTTTTTTCGCTTCCCAAAGAGGCATCGTGGTTTTGACGCCGAATTTTCTCGCCTCATAGCTGCAAGTTACAATAATCCCACGCCTTTCTTCCGGATTACCTGCTATCGCAAGCGGCTTTCCTTTCAAGGCTGGATCATACGCCATCTCAACCGAAGCGTAGAAACTGTTCATATCCACATGTAAAATTACATGTCCATTCTTCGGATACATTTCCTTCATATTGACACTTCCCAAATATACGTTCCCTTCTATTGTATCAAAACAGACATACTTTTACTAAAGTAAAAGCAAAACCGAATCGGAGCAAGGGCAGGGATAAAAAGTCCCTTATAAAAAAATTTCCACAATCCGGAACTTTTATAGATTCCTTAACAACAAAAAAGTCCAGGAAGCCCGGACTTTTGATGGATTAACTGGTAATCTTATCAGCAGCCATTTCTTTTGCAGCTGCAGCAGCGCGCTTTTTTGCTTTCGCCATAATGTCAGGTGCAAGTTTTGGATGGTGGTCCATTCCTTCAGCGATGATTGAATCCATGACTTCTAACCCCAGGAAGCTTAATGCCTTTGTTAAAAAACGGTCACCAAATTCAAATTCAGCCATAGGACCATTGGAATAAACTCCTCCTCTTGTTTGTATATGAATTGCTTTTCTATTTGTAAGCAACCCTTTAGGGCCTTGTTCTGTATTTGTAAAGGTCTTATTTGTAATAAATAAATTATCTAAAAGCGCTTTTAAAATTGCGGGTGAACCTAAATTCCACAACGGAGTTACAAATAAATAATAATCTGCAGCAATAAATTTATCAGCCAATGCATGCATTGCGGATATTCTTCTTTGTTCCTCTGTGCTTAACTGTTCAAATTCATACCCCATAAAGGAGAGCTTTGCACGCCCATATAACAAGTCCATATCGATTTGGGGAATATCCATTTCATAAAGATGCATCGGAATAATTTCCGCCTCTGGTACTTCACGTTTGAACGATTCTAGAAAGACTTCTGCAATCTGCATTCCTTTTGATAACTTACTATCTGTTTTTGGATTGGCTGTTATATAGAGCAACTTAGTCATGAGCTCACATTCCTTTTGCGTTAATTTAGATAAGTTAATTTTACAGAAAAAAGGATTGCTCATGATTGAACAATCCTTGAAAATAATGAATATTTTATGTCAGTATGAACCCTTGCTGTGAAGATATTCTCTAACATCCCTAATTCCATCAAGAGAAAGTATAAAAGCTTCTGCGTCTACGATCGTAATTAAACGACCGTCCAGATTGGCAATACCCGCTAAGTATGCTGTATTTGTAAATGAAGCGATGCTTAGCTGCTTAATATCTGCAGCAAAGATATCAATTATTTCCTTAGCATCCCTTACAATTACCCCTACCGCCAGTTCTTCTGTTTGCAGCACAATCATCCTAGTTCCTTCCTCTAAAACAGGCTGTGAATATAGAAACATCTCCAAGTCTATAACAGGAATTAGTTCTCCTCTTACTGAAGCTACCCCTTTTATATACTCAGACGTATGAGGAGTTGGCGTAATTCCTTCAACCTTTTCGATTGATATAACATGCTGTACTCGGAATGCATATTCCTCTTGTCCCGCCTGGAAAACCAACATTTTATGTATCTCAGACAACGGGTTCCCCCCTTTTCATAGAAGTATTATCAACAATATATCATTAGTTTCCTAGTAAAGGTAGAAGCTTTTTTACAGAGCCGCAGCCATTCTGAGAGTTCTTTTTAATCCAAGCGTGTTTTCCGCTTACTTTATCCCAGCTGATTTTGCACTTTGACTTGATAAAATAAACACCATTTAAAAAGGAGTCCCATTAAATAGGGACTCCATATTATTCTTTATTACTGCCCTGATACTTCATCAATGATTGCTAGAACCATTTCAGCTAATTTCTCGAGTTCTTCAATCGGCATACGTTCATTCTTTGTATGAATCTCTTCATAACCGACAGCAAGATTGACAGTTGGAATTCCGAAGCCTGCAATGACATTGGCATCGCTGCCGCCTCCACTATGAAGCAGTTCACAGCTTCTGCCAATTTTCGCAGCAGCTTTCCGGGCTATCTCGACTACATGATCGCCTTCCCCGAACTTGAAGCCTGGATACATTACGTCCACTTCAACGTCTGCACTCCCGCCAAAATCCCTTGCAGCCGATTCGAAAGCTTCCTTCATTTTTTGAACTTGCTTTTCCATTTTCTCAGGAATAAGAGATCTTGCTTCTGCTAAAATATCTACACGATCGCAAACGATATTCGTTTGCGTCCCACCATGGAAACGCCCGATATTAGCAGTAGTTTCTTCATCAATCCTTCCAAGCGGCATCCTTGAAACGGCTTTAGCCGCAATAGAAATAGCAGAAATTCCTTTTTCGGGAGCAACTCCGGCATGTGCCGTTTTTCCGTGAATGACTGCTGCAACTTTGGCCTGAGTCGGAGCAGCGACAATTATATTTCCTACCTTGCCGTCACTGTCGAGGGCATAGCCGTACTTTGCCTTAACCAAAGAGGGATCAAGAACCTTTGCACCTACCAAACCGGACTCTTCTCCAACAGTTATAATAAATTGAATCGTGCCGTGCGGAGTCTTTTGTTCTTTTAAAACCCGAACTGTCTCGAGCATGACGGCTAGTCCTGCTTTGTCGTCTGCACCTAAAATCGTTGTTCCATCTGTTATAACATAACCGTCTTTTATAGAAGGCTTTACACCATTTGCCGGTACCACAGTATCCATGTGTGAAGTGAAATAGATGGGATCAACCCCATCCTTTGTACCATGGAGAGTACAGACTAAGTTTCCTGCACCATGCCCCGTTTGCGCGGTTGTATCATCTTCAAACACTTCAACACCTAAGTCGCTGAATTTTTGTTTAAGAACCTTCGCAATTTCAGCTTCAAATTTAGTTTCGGAATCGATTTGGACTAGTTCTAGAAACTCGTCCAGTAAACGCTGATTATTAATCATAAAAGAACCTCCAAGTTATGTATCTACTTTTACAGTATACCTGTAGTTCTAATTGATCTACAAATGATACACAATCTTACTTACAAGGGGATGTTTCCATGCTTTTTGCCCGGGCGTGTTTCTTTCTTTGTTCTTAGCATTTCCAGAGCCTGTATTAGCTTAATTCTTGTGTCACGCGGGTCAATGACATCATCCACCATGCCCCTGCTTGCCGCGACATAAGGGTTTGCAAACTTTTCTCTGTATTCATTAATCTTTGCTTCACGTGTAGCTTCAGGGTTTTCGCTGTTCTGAATTTCTCGTGCAAATATTATATTAGCTGCTCCCTGTGGGCCCATAACAGCTATTTCAGCATTCGGCCAGGCAAAAACAAGGTCTGCCCCAATCGACTTACTATTTAGAGCTACATAGGCTCCACCGTATGCTTTTCTTAGAATAACAGTAAGCTTAGGAACTGTTGCTTCAGAATAGGCATAAAGAATCTTGGCTCCATGGCGGATAATGCCTCCATGTTCCTGCTTGATCCCAGGGAAAAATCCAGTTACATCTTCAAAGGTGATAATCGGGATATTAAATGAGTCACAAAAACGGATAAATCTAGATGCCTTATCAGAGGAATCAATATCAAGCCCGCCTGCCATAACTTTCGGCTGATTACAGACAAGACCGACTGTCTCTCCCTTAATTCTCGCCAAACCTATAACGATATTTCTCGCAAAATCCTTCTGTACCTCCAAGAAAGAGTCATTATCAACAACCTGTTCAATTACAGTCCGAACATCATACGGCCTAATTGCATCAAAAGGAATTAAATCGGTTAGGTCAGGGCGATAATCATCCTCAGCATCTGCTTCAAGTCTAGGTGGCTTTTCTTCATAATTTTGCGGTAAATAACTTAAAAGATTCCTTACTGCCAGTAAGGTTTCTTCTTCTGTTTCATTTTGAAAATGGGCATTTCCGCTAATTGAATTATGTACCCTTGCTCCTCCAAGATCCTCTGCTGAAATTTTTTCACCAGTAACTGTTTCAATAACCTTGGGACCTGTAATGAACATTTGACTCGTTTTTTCAACCATGAAAACAAAGTCTGTAATGGCTGGAGAGTATACAGCTCCTCCTGCACATGGTCCCATGATAACGGAAATCTGCGGAATGACCCCGGAGAAAATCGCATTTCGATAGAAAATTTGCCCGTATCCATCAAGTGATACGACACCCTCTTGAATTCTTGCACCACCCGAATCATTAAGCCCTATAAATGGAGCTCCGTTTTTAGCAGCAAGGTCCATAACATTGGCGATTTTTTGAGCATGCATTTCTCCCAAAGCGCCTCCAAAGACGGTGAAATCCTGTGAAAACAAATAGATTGGCCGGCCATTCACCTTCCCGTAGCCTGTAACAACTCCATCTCCGGGCCCTTTTTGGTTTTCAAGGCCAAAATCTGTTGAGCGATGTTCAATGAACGGGTTTAGTTCCACAAATGTTCCTTGATCAACTAGCAAGTCAATTCTTTCACGAGCCGTCAATTTCCCTTTTTCATGCTGTTTGTCAATTCTTTCATCTCCCCCGCCAAGTTCTATCTCGCGACGACGGTCATAGAGATCATTAATTTTTTCATAGATGTCAGTCATTTATTTCTTCATCCCTTCTTTTCACAAAGTTCAAATAATACTGAGCCAGTTGACTTCGGATGCATAAATGCGACTAAGGCATTTCCCGCACCCGGTTTCGGTTCATGATTAATCATTTGTATTCCTTTTTCTTTGATTTCATCTATTCTCGCCTGAATAGAGTCGACGCCTAGTGCAACATGATGAATGCCTTCTCCTCTTTTTTCAATAAATTTGAAAATAGGGCTGCTATCATCAGTAGGCTCAAGGAGCTCAAGTTTGGTTTCCCCAGCCTTTAGAAAAGCAACTTTTACTTTTTGGCTTTCAACTTCTTCCATTCCAAGCAGGTGCAGTTTAAGCACTTCCGTATAAAATGGAAGGGCTTGCTCAATGGACTTTACTGCGATACCAATGTGGTCAACCTTTTTTATCATTGTAACCCTCCTTGTATATTAATCGAGTATATCAATCCCTATAATATTCTATTTTAAAAGTCTAAATCCTTCTTAAATCTGGTAGTTGTCCTATTTATCCTTACAATGTAAAATAGTAAATAGATTGAATGTAACGTAGAAGGGGGAATATCCTTTGCGCAGTCAAAAAGTCAGGAAATTTGTTGTTTACTTAATGCTATTTACAATGCTTGCATCAACCCTCCTGTTTGGGCTTTCAACATTTTTGTAGGATTAATCTTGACAAGCCTATAAAGCTTAAAAAATAGGCTCTGTTAAACTTGGCTGTTGATTTACGTTCTAGGCGCTCGCTTTCCGCGGGGCAGTCGGTGCTAAAGCACCCTGAGGGGGTCTCCGCTTTACCGCTCACCCGCAGGACACTGAAAGGCTTCCTCGAGTAAGCCCACTCACGGGAAAATCCTATTTTCGAGGAGTTGATCGCCTTCATTGCAATCAACACTGCTAAAAAAATCAACAATGTTCTTTAACAGAGCCAAAAAAAATAAAAGGACTTGTTCAGGCAATCTGAACAGTCCTTTTTGTTTAAAACAGGTTATCCTTCTCCCCGTATAAAAACCCCTTCATCAATTGCTCCATATTCGCTACCGAGCTGTTCAAAACTTTTTGATGATCTGGTAACGAGAACTTTAGTCCCAACTGGAATGTAATCAAATAAAGAAACGATTGCTTCATTTTGCAGTCTTATACAGCCAAGAGAAACGTACTTCCCAATAGAATTAGGGTCATTTGTTCCGTGCAGGCCATAAGTTCGGCCATCTGTATCTTTTGCATCAAAACCGATCCATCGGGTCCCAAGCGGGTTATTTTCGTCTCCGCCAGGAATATCCCTTTTGCGATAATAAGGGTTTTTAGCCTTGACTGTTACTGTAAATAAGCCCTCAGGAGTCAGTTCTTCGGTTTTCCCTGTTGCGGCGCTTACTACTGTCTGTACTCTATTTTCCCGAATTAGTGCAACCTCATTGGTTTCTTTATTTACAATAACAAATGGATCTCCTGAAATTGGATTTGGGCCCAGAGGCCAAATTGGTGAAATTACCGTTAAGGAAAAGAGCAGTGCCGAGAGGAAGCTTAGCATAGTAACACTCCTTTAACCGTATTCCTATAATCTTGCCCAGCTTAGGACTTAGCTATTCCCACTTTATTCCTAGCCTTTTTTAATCCTTTAAAGGAGCTTTTCAGCACTAAATATCGCTCTATCTCTCTTACAAAGTGCAATAATGCGGCTCTTGCTTCAAATTCCTCCCTCGAATCTGGAAGCGGCATATTTTCAAACTCCGCTCTCATTTTCATTAACTGTTCTAAGTATTTGAGGGCTGTGTTCCCAGGGTGAATGTTGTCAGCCAGCTTATCAACAAAACTCCCCACCATTTGTCCCTGTTCAACGGTCAGTGTAATGGAGGTTACCGTTGGAAGAACATGTTCAATTATCTCAAATTGTTTCTCACGCATTTTGAAATAGTGATAATAAGGATTTTCATGGCGAAGAAAATGGTTTTCTACGTCCTGGAAGGCAATCGTTTGCGCCTCATCAATCAGCTTGGCTGTTTCAGGCAGTTCTTTTCCGCTCCAGGTGCTATCGTATCCCCTCAAGTAACGAGCAATCTCCTGAAAAATGACTTTAAAATTCTCCTCGATACCCAGCTGATAATGCTCGAGCCTTTTATCGACACTTGGCATATAGAGATTCATAAGCAAAGCTACCCCGATCCCGATAGTAATGATCCCCAGCTCATTCAACAAAAGCGGTAAAGTTACCTCTCCTGCCGCATAAATATGTAAGATAATGACACTGCTTGATACGATGCCTCCCCTGGCTTTAGCCAAAACCACTGTTGGAATAAACAGCAGCAGCATTAAACCAATCACTAGCGGGTGATAAGAGATTCCTTCAAAAAAGAACGATGAAAAAGCCATGGCAATCAAGCATGCAACAAAACGGTCCCATGATGCCTGCAATGATCTTTTCTTTGTCACTTGTATACATAAAATCGTGAGAATACCTGCTGATAAGTAATTTTCAAACCCTAGGTATTGCGCAATCATGATCGCCAAGGCGGTTCCTAAAGCTGTTTTAATTGTGCGGTAGCCTATCCGAAACTTCATTATCTAATCTCCCTGCTTAAAAGCGATACTTATTAACTAGTGATTAATTAAATTTTAACAAATTAAAAAAGATGATCATTTTGATCATCTTTCCATTTTAGCAAAAAGTTATACGAGACTAAAACAAATGCCTACAGCATTTTTTCGAGGAATTCCTTTGCACGGCCGCTCTTAGGATTAGTGAAGAACTCAGCTGGCGGCGCATCTTCTACAAGGACTCCTCCATCAAGGAAAAGCACTCTGTCAGCAACTTCCCTAGCAAATCCCATTTCATGAGTAACGATTGCCATTGTCATTCCGGTATGAGCCAAAGACTTCATTACTTCAAGAACTTCCTTAACCATTTCAGGATCAAGGGCAGATGTCGGCTCATCAAAGAGCATCACTTCTGGGTTCATTGCAAGAGCTCGAGCGATTGCAACACGCTGCTTTTGCCCTCCTGATAGTCTAGTTGGATATTCACTTGCTTTATTTGCAAGACCTACCTTTTCAAGAAGCTCCTGCCCCAATTTGTCTGCTTCTTGTTTGGACATGCCTCTAACCTTCATTGGAGCATAAGTTAGGTTTTCCAAAGCTGTCTTGTGGGGGAATAAATGAAAGTGTTGAAAAACCATTCCTACATCTTGACGGATTTTCATTATATTAGTCTTTTTGTCAGTTACCTCTTGATTGTTTATCCATATTTTACCGCTCGTGGGAATCTCAAGCAAGTTAAGGCAACGCAGAAAGGTTGATTTCCCTGAACCTGAAGGACCAATAATAGCCACAACTTCCCCTTCCTCAATGGAGGTTGTGATTCCTTTTAAAACTTCTAATTTACCGAAGCTTTTATGCAAGTCTTCTACGTTAATCACTTCGTCTCATTCTCCTTTCCACTGCCTTACCGATAAGGGTTAGAGTCATGACGAGAACATAGTAAATTAAACCGGCAAATATAAGCGGCTCAAAAAACCGGTATTGATGGCCCCCAACAATGTAGGCTCTCCTCATAATATCTGTGATGGCAATAGTTGAAACTATTGCTGATTCTTTCGTCAAGGTAATAAATTCGTTCATAAGTGCTGGCAAAATATTTTTCATCGCCTGCGGTAAAATAATATCCCACATCATGCGTTTGTACGGGATTCCCAGTGCCATTGCGGCTTCGCGCTGCCCTTTATCTACAGCAAGGATTCCCGCCCTGATGATTTCAGAAATGTACGCTCCAGAATTTAGGGAAAAAGACAAAACAGCAGCTGCAAAAGGTTCAATTTGAAACCCGAAAATTTGCGGCGATCCATAGTAAATCAGCGCAAGCTGAAGGATAAGGGGGGTGCCGCGAAATATTGATGTATAAGCATCTGAAAACCATTTTAACAGCTTGACAGAACTAATTTTAAATAAAGCTATAATAATTCCCAGTGCAAAACCGAGCAGCCCTGCGAGCAGGACGATCTGCAAGGTAATTCCTATTCCCTTCAAAATATACGGCAGGGAGGGAAGGATTGATGTAAAATCCAAATTCATTTCAAGCCCAACCTTTCTATGAAAATCAATAAGGAAAAAAACGTTCAGAAGGTATTACCTCCTGAACGCAGCATAGATGTATTCCTCTGCTTATTCTTCTCCGCCAAACCACTTAAGAATCAATTCATCAACCTTGCCGCTTTCTAGCAATCCATTTAAAACAGTATTGAATTCCTCTGTCAGCTCACTGTCTTTAGGAAAAGCAATTGCCGAACCAGCTTCTTCTTCGTCAGGAAGAGTAAAGCCTCCTAAGTCAGGATTATTATCAAAATATCCTTCTGCTACGATATCTTCAATGATCGCTGCGTCAATACGCCCTGTTTTTAGCTCCTGAACTAGCTCAGAGATACGATTGCGAGTTTCAATTTTGATATCCATTTCTTCCGCAAATTCATTTGCCTTTTCTTCCTGGATAGAAGTCAGCTGAACACCAACTGTCTTCCCCTCCAGATCTTCAACCGTTTCAATACCGCTATCCTTCTTTGAAACAATCATGTGGTTTGCAGTGTAATAGATATCACTAAAATCAACGCTTTCCTTACGTTCAGCTGTTGGGGTCATTCCAGCAAGAACAAAATCAACCTGATCAGCCTGGATGGCAGGGATCAGTCCGTTAAAGTCCATGTCCTTAATTTCAATTTCATAACCTAACTCATCAGCAATGGCGTTGGCCAGGTCGATATCAAAACCGATAATTTCATCACCCTTGGTTGTATCTACGAATTCAAATGGAGGATAATCTGCAGACGTTCCCATTGTAAGTACCTTAGTTTCTGTCGCGTCTCCTGCTTGTTCACCCGTTCCTTCAGAAGAATTTTCACTAGATCCGCAAGCTGCTAGTATTCCGGCAAGCAGAACCCCCGTTAACATAAAAGAAAATAACTTTTTCATTTGTTTTCCTCCTATAATTTTAGAAAATTATTATTTTATTGAATATAAAGTATATTATTAGGTAAATCCAACATTTTTTCAAGTGGAATTTCTACTAATAATTATTCACTAAAATGAATTTTAACACGTTTTTATATTTATGCAATAACATATTTATATAAATACAATAATTTTTTTAAGTTATATAATCCCAACGGTTTTGTTCACAGCTTCGAAGATCTTATCCGTAAAGCAATGCTAGCTTAAAGGACTTGATGAGATTTGAACCGTTCTAAGATTCTTATTATCCATACTAGTGAATGATTATAATAACAAAGATGTTAGGCGTCCGATATGCAACGTAAGGGCTGAAGCCAACATGAAAAGCGGAAATGATCGATGCTTTAGGCATATTAGTCCCTGGCGGTGAGCTTGATCAGAAAACGAAACACGTTTATTTTAATTGTAAAATTTGAATAACAAAAAAATCCCGGTTTCCCGGGATTCTTAGTCAATTATATTTCTTCACAATACTTATCAAAGGCATCTTGAAGTTTTAATACTACCGCCATAGGATCATGGCCCTCAATTTCATGCCGTTCAACCATAGTACAAAGCTTTCCGTCTTTTAATAAAGCAAAGGATGGTGAAGATGGCGGGAAACCTGTAAAATAGCTGCGGGCTTTTTCAGTTGCTTCTTTGTCTTGTCCGGCAAAAACAGTTACAAGGTTATCCGGCCTTTTATCGTAGTGAAGTGCATGAGCCGCTGCTGGACGGGCAATTCCTCCGGCACAGCCGCATACCGAGTTAATCATAACAAGTGTAGTTCCTTCTGATTCCAAGGTCTTCTCTACATCTTCGGCAGTAGTTAGTTGATTATAGCCTGCTGCCTCAATTTCCTGGCGAGCCTGACTAACTACATCGTTCATAAATAAATTAAAATCGACATTCATCGAATCGCTCCTCTGCTGAGTTTAAATCTATCCTACACCCCTATGATACCAAGTTAACGCAGTGTTTTTCAATTAAACAAATTTTTTTCAATAAAAAGTTTAATTTTCTGACGCGTGGGTAAAGTATGAACACAGCTAGATCCATACCCCTAAACTCCCTAGATGATGAGCAGCGGATATCCGCTGCTCCTTTTTTCTGCCTCAAATTAAAGCTCCTTTATGCCAGCTCTACTTGTTTGATTTTAAGAAAACATTAAAGAGCTCATCAACTCCTGATGCAACTGGTCTGGTCCCAGATAAAACTTCATTTTCAATCATGGGGAGCAGCCTTTTAACTTCAGGATTATGAAAAAAACTCATTTGGAGCTGATCTGTTATCATTGAATTGATCCATTCTTTAGACTGCATTCGACGCCGTTCCTTAAAAACACCCGTTTTAGTTGTTTCCTCTTTAAAGTCTGAAAGCAGGCCCCAAATTTTAGGCATTGAATCAAAATTTATTGAAGAACATGTGTAAGCTCGCGTTGCCCATCCTCTAGTTGCCGGCTGTAAAAAATGGAGGATCCGGTTTAACTCATGTCTAGTTTTTTCAGCTGCATCTTTATTTAAGCCATCTGCCTTATTGACGATTACAGCATCAGCCAGTTCCATGATCCCTTTTTTCATGCCTTGAAGCTCATCCCCAGCGCCGGTGAGGACGAGAAGCATAAAGAAATCAACCATATCCCTGACTATTACTTCGCTTTGCCCGACACCGACTGTTTCAACAAGGATCACATCAAACCCGGCTGCCTCACACAAAAGCATAGTTTCCCTTGTTTTACGGTGAACCCCTCCTAACTTACCTCCGGAAGGGGACGGCCGGATAAAAGCTTTAGGGTTGCCAGCGAGCTGTTCCATTCGTGTCTTATCGCCTAAGATACTGCCTCCGCTAATACTTGAGCTTGGATCAACCGCCAAAACTGCAACCCTATGACCGGCTTTACATAGGAAAGTTCCAAACGCTTCTATAAAGGTACTTTTTCCGGCTCCCGGTACTCCCGTAATACCTATTCTAAGAGCCCCCCCGCTTTTTGGCAAAAGAAGCTGAAGGAGCTCTTGAGCTTTTTTAAAGTGGTGCTCAGCATTACTTTCTATTAATGTAATCGCCTTTGCTAAAATGGTTCTGCTGCCAGACTGAACTCCTTCTGCCAGTTCCTCAATAGTTAGCTCTATATTTTTTTTCTTCTTAAAGCGAAGTGCAGGGTTATTATTTTTTTTATTTTGATGATTTTCTATGCCTTTCTTAACGAAACTTGTAAACTGGTCAGAGCTTGCTTCTTCGAACCATTCTGGCCTTTTTTCGTCTGTCATTTACTCAACCACTTCCTCATAACCGAGCTGTTTATAAATAGCTTCTATAACTCGCTGGGCAGCAACGGGTATGACGGTACCAGGCCCAAAGATTGCCGTGGCTCCATTTTCGAGCAAGAAGGAATAATCCTGAGCTGGAATAACTCCGCCAACCACAATCAGAATATCCTCTCTCCTGATTTTTTTCAGTTCTTCTGCAAGCTGTGGAAGAAGCGTTTTATGGCCTGCAGCTAGTGAGCTCATCCCAATTACGTGAACATCATTTTCGGCAGCCTGTATCGCCGTTTCTTCAGGTGTTTGGAATAAAGGGCCAATATCCACGTCAAAGCCTAGATCAGCAAAGGCTGTAGAAATAACTTTTGCTCCTCTGTCATGTCCATCCTGTCCCATCTTCGCAATTAAAATTCGTGGACGCCGGCCCTCATTTTCTGAAAACTCCTCAGCCATGTTTTTAACCCGGCTAATTTCTTCTTCATTAGAGAATGCACTGCTATAAACGCCACTGACAGAACGGATAACCGCTTTGTGCCGGTTTGCAACTTTTTCAATAGCAAAAGAGATCTCTCCGAGAGTCGCCCTTGCACGAGCTGCCTGAACAGCAAGTTCCAGCAGGTTACCATTCCCTGACTCTGCAGCAGCTGTCAATGCTTCTAATGCTGCTTCCGCTTGTTTAGAGTCACGAGTTGATTTTAGCTGTTCAAGCCGTTCAATTTGCTTTTTTCGGACAGCGGAATTATCAATATCTAATATATCAAGTGGTTCCTCTTGGTCCAGCCTATACTGATTTACTCCAATAATCGCCTCTTTACCTGAGTCGATTTGTGCCTGTTTCTTAGCTGCTGCCTCCTCAATCTTCATTTTTGGAAGGCCAGTTTCAATGGCTTTAGCCATGCCGCCAAGATTTTCAATTTCCTCAATATGTTCCCAGGCTCGGTTAACAAGCTCGGTGGTTAGTGATTCCACATAATAGCTGCCCCCCCAAGGATCAATAACATTGGTAATCCCTGTTTCTTCCTGAAGGAAAAGCTGTGTGTTACGTGCAATTCGAGCTGAGAAGTCTGTCGGCAATGCAATCGCCTCGTCCAAAGCATTTGTATGAAGCGACTGCGTATGCCCCATAGCTGCTGCATGAGCCTCAATAAGAGTTCTTGTCACATTGTTATAGGGATCCTGCTCAGTCAGACTCCAGCCGGAGGTTTGGCTATGGGTACGGAGCGCCATGGACTTTGGATTCTCAGGATTGAAGGACTTCATCATCTTTGCCCAAATCAGCCGTGCCGCCCGCATTTTGGCAACTTCCATAAAATAATTCATCCCTATAGCCCAGAAAAAAGACAGCCTCGGTGCAAAGGAGTCAATGTCGATTCCAGCCTTTAGCCCTGTACGGACATATTCCAGTCCATCAGCAAGAGTATAAGCCAATTCGATATCCGCGGGTGCACCAGCCTCTTGCATATGATAACCTGAAATACTGATGCTGTTAAATCTAGGCATATATGTGGACGTATACTCAAAAATATCAGCAATGATTTTCATTGACATGTCAGGGGGATAAATATATGTATTTCGAACCATATACTCTTTTAAAATATCATTTTGAATAGTCCCCGCTAATTTCTCCTGGCTGACACCCTGCTCTTCAGCAGTCACAATGTAGAAAGCCATTATCGGTAAAACAGCCCCATTCATTGTCATGGAAACAGACATCTGATCAAGAGGTATGCCATCAAATAATACCTTCATATCCAAGATTGAATCGATTGCCACACCCGCTTTTCCTACATCACCCATGACGCGAGGGTGATCTGAGTCATAGCCTCGGTGCGTCGCTAAATCAAAAGCTACTGAAAGCCCTTTTTGGCCCATTGCCAGATTACGGCGATAAAAAGCATTACTCTCTTCTGCAGTTGAAAATCCAGCGTATTGCCGAACTGTCCATGGGCGATTAACATACATCGTTGGATAAGGCCCCCGTGTATATGGAGGTAGTCCTGGTTTATCATCTAGATGGTCCATTCCTTTTAGATCACGCCTAGTATACACTGGCTTTAATTTAATGGTTTCATTTGTTTCATATAAGAGACTGTCAATGGAGCGGCCGGCTGCTTCCTGAGCCTTCTGTTCCCATTCTTCCTCTGTTTGATGTTCCCGCTGTTCAAACAGCTCAATTTTACGAAAATCAGGCTTTTCCCTCACGGCTGCTCACCTCCATTTCATCTAATAATGCTGAAAGAACTTCTAAACAATTGCTTTTAACATGAATAAAGTTTCTTACCTGTGTGTTTGCCCATTTACTGCGATCATTTTCCGGTGGCAGTCCGGCGACATAAATTTGAATTTCAGGATGCTTTTTATTTAATTCTCTTACAATCTCAATCCCTTGCTCTTCATATTGTTCATTATCCCCGCAAAGACAAAAGTATTTTGAAGGATTCTCGTCAATAAACGCTAAAGCATCTTTCTTAGTAACAATCGAGGTACTTTTCATGGTCTTTATTCCACCTGCAGACATAAAACCAGTAATGAAATCAGCTCTAGGTTTATGGCGCTTTAGCTCCCCTATACATATAAGACCTATTGATGGCCTTCTTCCATCAACATCTGACAGCCTGCCTGCCTTAACTCGCAAACGTTCATAAGGAGCCGCCAGCCTATCCTGTTGCAGAGCAACGATCTTATCTCCACTCTCAGTTGTTCTAAGCCGATCCTCTAAACTCTGGTTCTTTCCGCAGAGTTGAATTAAAGTCGTTAAGCTGTCACTGCAATAGTGGGATTTTTTTTCACTGCTTGTTGCCTGCTTTATTTCTTCATCCAGGTTTGCATAGACGTTGGTGCCTATAATACTCCGTTTTCTTGTTGAGATATCTTGTTTTCTCTTATCCATAACAGTTTGAATTCGAGATTGAAGCCAGCCTGATTTTAATGCAGCAATAAGTCCGCCCTCTTCCTCAATTTCAAGAAAGAAATCCCAGCCTTTCTGAGCTAGTTCCCTCGTAAGCGTTTCCACATACCAGGAGCCCCCTGCCGGATCAGCGACATGTTTCAGACCTGCCTCCTCTCTTAAGAGAAGCTGTGTGTTTCTTGCAACACGCTCAGAAAAGAAGGTTGGTTCTTCATAGGCTTCGTTAAACGGGGAAGTTTTTAAATACTGAACTCCGCCTAGAACGGCCGCAAATGCTTCGTTACCAGTCCTGAGCATATTTACATACGGGTCATAAACGGTTTTAGTAAAAAAAGACGTCTCTGCCGAAATATGCATTTTCCTTGCTTGTTCCTTACCGTTATAAGATTCTCCAACTTTATCCCAAAGGAGGCGGGCGGCTCTGAGTTTTGCCGTCTCCATAAAGAACTGGGATCCGACAGGAAAATGAAAAATAAAGAGATTTAAAGCTTTATCAACTTCCCAGCCCTGTTCGATCAAATAGTGTAAATATTGTACACCGGAGGCAATAGCGATTCCCAGTTCCTGATCAGCACTTGCGCCCGAGTTGTGGTAAGGTGCGGCATTAATAAGAACAGTCCGAAGTTCAGGAAAGGATCTTACTGCGGTTCTAACTGTTTCTTCCCATTCACCCATAAAGGTTTCCTCATCTGCTGGGAAAAATCCCGATTCTGTAGCTTGTGCAATCGGATCTGCAGCAATAAAGCCTGTTGCAGATCCGTCTATTTCGCTTTCCTTTAGGGCACTAATTAATACGGCCAAAAACGGCTTAAGGTACTCTCCTGCATTAAGACTAAACAAGTGATTTGTGCCAATTGTTTTTATTAGTTCCTTAAGACCGGATATATCAGAAAACAACTCCCCGCCCACCGGGAAACTAACAGCTGTTTGACCCCGTTGAATAGCAGTTTCTAGCTTAGTGTTTAGCTCTTCTATACTGTTAAAAGAGAGAGTCTGGGCTATTTCCCAGCCTTTTCCTGTATGTCCTAAGCTGGATATTCCCCGCCGAAAATCAGGAACTCCAGGAAATTCGGTCAGCTCTTTTGAGTCAACGTCCTCCTTGGTATAAAGCGGTTTCAACTTAATACTTTCATATGTATAAGTCGATAATGTCTCAATTGATTTTCCTTTTAGAGATTCCTCAGCTTTTTCCGCCCATGCTTTTAAAGATTTTTCCTTAAAATCAGCCTGTTTTATTTGCTCAATGCTCATATTTAGCTGCCTTATGGAGCGACAGCTTCCCTCCCTTCCAAGTTTAATTGAAGTAATATTCAAAATTATATATTCCTCTATATTTTAGTACACATACGGTAAACACGCAATTACAGTCCTAGCCGGATCGACTTCAGGATTTGCGGGCAATTTATTTTGCCTCATCTAAACGCCGCTTACTAAATGAAAATCCGCTGCAGGTATCAGCAGCGGATCTTTAACGAGCATAAATAATTGGATTTAAGTTAAAATGCCCTATAACAGCTTTTAATAAATAGAAGTATGCTCCTTAGACGTCGATTCTAAAATTTCCTTCACACGCTGGAGGAATCTGCCACAAACAAGGCCGTCAAGTACGCGGTGGTCAAGAGACAGACAAAGGTTTACCATGTCTCTCACGGCGATCATATTGTTGGCCATAACTACAGGGCGTTTTACAATCGATTCTACCTGTAAAATAGCTGCCTGAGGGTAATTAATAATTCCCATGGATTGGACCGAGCCAAAAGAACCCGTGTTATTGACAGTGAAAGTTCCTCCCTGCATATCTTCAGACCGGAGTTTCCCAGAACGGACCTTCCCAGCAAGCTCTGAAATTTCGCGGGCAATCCCTTTTATTGTTTTCTCGTCCGCTTGCCTGATGACTGGAACATAAAGTGCATCGTCCGTGGCAACAGCGATAGAAATATTAATATCCCTCTTCTGGATAATTTTGTCGTCTGCCCACATCGAATTTACTTCAGGGAATTCTTTAAGCGCCTGTGAAACTGCTTTAACAAAGAAGGCAAAGAAGGTTAAATTAAATCCTTCTTTCTTCTTAAATTCATCCTTAACCCCGTTTCGGTACTCTACTAGGCTAGTAACATCGACCTCAACCATAGTCCAGGCATGTGGCGCCTCTTGTTTGCTCCGCAGCATATTGGCAGCAATTGCTTTACGTATTCCTGTTACAGGTATTTCGATATCCCCAGGTGCAGACGTGACAGCTGCCTTAGAAGCAGATTTAGACTGTGGCTCGGTGACTGGTTGGACCGCAGGCGCAGCAGTCTTTTCAGCGGCTGGTTCAACAGCAGCTGATTGGTTAATTCTACTAGTGTCCTTTGGATTAGGTATATTTCCTGACTCAATTAGCTTGAGCAGATCTTTACGAGTAATTCTACCGCCCGCCCCGCTGCCATTAACCTGTGTTAAGTCAATTCCATGCTCCTGTGATAACTTAAGTACTGCAGGAGAAAACCGCGCTTTATTTATATCATTTTGAGTTTGGGAGGCCGTTTCGTTTTGACTGAGCTTATTACTCCCAGTTATGTCATTTGCGGGTTCGGTATTCCCTTCTTCTGCAGCAACGCCTTCCATCTCAATCGTACAGATCACTTCACCAACTAATAAAGTCTGGCCTTCCTCCGCAATAAGCTCTTTAATAACTCCTGTAAAAGAAGATGGAACTTCTGCGTTCACTTTATCTGTCATAACCTCAGCTAAAGGGTCATATTTATTAACTTTATCTCCAACTGATACAAGCCATTTACTGATGGTTCCTTCAGTCACACTCTCACCAAGCTGGGGCATTTTAATATCTTCTGATGCCAATGGATAAACCTCCTCTTGAACGTCTGTTTAGCATAAAATTAGTATTCAGCCAGTTCTCTCATTGCTTTTTCCACTTTATCAGGATTGACCATAAAGAATTTTTCCATTGTAGGCGCATAAGGCATAGCAGGTACATCAGGACCAGCTAAGCGCCTGATTGGTGCATCTAGCTCAAATAAGCAGTTCTCAGCAATGATGGCGGAAACTTCACTCATTATGCTCCCTTCCTTGTTATCCTCGGTAAGAAGGAGCACTTTGCCCGTCTTTGACGCGGCCTCAATGATTGCCTCCTGATCGAGTGGATAAACCGTTCTCAAGTCGAGTATATGAACCGAGACTCCATCCTTGGCTAATCTCTCCGCTGCTTGTAGCGCAAAGTGGACACATAGGCCGTAGGTAATTACAGTAATATCCTCACCCTCACGTTTAACATCTGCTTTGCCGATTGGCAGAACATAATCATCGTCTGGGACCTCACCTTTAATTAACCGGTAAGCACGTTTATGTTCAAAAAATAAGACAGGGTCCTCATCCCTAATGGCAGCTTTCAATAAACCTTTAACATCATAGGGAGTGGATGGCATCACAATCTTTAAGCCTGGCTGGTTTGCAAAAACAGCCTCAACAGATTGGGAATGATAGAGGGCACCATGTACGCCACCGCCATATGGAGCTCTTATGACAATTGGGCAGCTCCAATCATTGTTTGAACGATAGCGTATTTTTGCAGCCTCAGAGATAATTTGGTTAACAGCTGGCATGATAAAATCAGCAAATTGCATTTCAGCTATCGGCCTCATCCCATACATTGCTGCTCCAATTCCTACACCGGCAATTGCCGATTCAGCCAGCGGAGTGTCGATGACTCTATCTTCACCAAATTTATCGTAGAGCCCATGGGTGGCTTTGAATACGCCGCCTTTCCTACCGACGTCCTCTCCTAGAACAAAAACCTTTGGGTTCTTTTCCATTTCTTCACGGATTGCCATTGTCACCGCATCTATATATGAAATTACTGCCATGATTGATCCCCCTTACTTTTCCGCATAAACATATTTCAACGCACTTTCCGCATCAGCATATGGTGCACTTTCTGCATAGTCAGTGGCTTCGTTAACAAGCTTCATTACTCGTTCGTTTATTTCCTTTGCTTTGGCCTCATCAAGAATATTGGCTTCTTTCAAATAAGCTCCAAACGTAATAATCGGATCCTTCGCTTTCGCAGCAGCTACTTCGTCCGCTTCACGGTAGGTTCGGTCATCATCATCGGAGGAGTGGGGTGTTAAACGATAGGATATTGTTTCTATAAGGGTAGGGCCTTCTCCGCGCCTTGCCCGCTCGGCGGCTTCTTTTACAGCCTTGTAGACCTCCAGCGGATCGTTTCCGTCGATGGTATACCCAGGCATTCCGTAACCAATAGCCCGGTCTGATACATTTTCACAAGCCAGCTGCTTTTCAATCGGGACAGAAATGGCATACTTATTATTTTCACACATGAATATAACTGGCAGTTTATGAACGCCCGCAAAGTTAGCACCTTCATGGAAATCCCCCTGATTGGATGACCCTTCACCAAACGTTACAAATGTTACCAGATCTTTGCCTTCCATACGGCCTGCTAATGCGATCCCAACTGCATGAGGAACCTGTGTGGTAACAGGTGAAGATCCTGTTACAATTCGGTTCCGTTTCTGACCAAAGTGCCCAGGCATTTGCCTTCCTCCGGAATTAGGGTCTTCAGCTTTTGCAAAACCTGACAACATTAATTCCTTAGTCGTCATTCCAAATGTCAGGACAACCCCCATATCACGATAATAAGGCAATACGTAATCCTTTTCGCGATCAAGTCCAAAGGCTGCTCCAACCTGTGCAGCCTCCTGCCCCTGACATGATATTACAAACGGGATTTTCCCAGCTCTATTTAACAGCCACATCCGCTCATCAATACGGCGGGCTAACAGCATTGTTTCATACATATCTAAAACCTGGATATCACTTAATCCAAGTGCCTGATGACGATTTTCAGCCATACATTATACCTCCCAGTGTTCGCTTTTTCAAAAAAATTAAGAGTGGATTGCGTTTCCGTCAACAGCAAGAGCTGCCTCACCCATTGCCTCCGATAATGATGGATGTGGATGAATAGTATTCGCAACTTCCCACGGGGTTGCATCTAGCACCATAGCGAGCCCTGCTTCTGAGATCATATCTGTCACATGGGGACCGATCATATGGACACCTAAAATATCATTTGTATCTTTATCTGCTACAATCTTCACAAATCCGTCTGTTTCCCCAAACACTAAAGCTTTCCCAATTGCTTTAAAAGAAAATTTTCCGATTTTAACATTGAATCCTTTGCCTTTTGCTTCATCTTCTGTCAGACCTACACTGGCAGCTTCTGGTGAACTGTAAATACATTTAGAAATTCGGTTATAATCAAGTGGTTCCGGTTTGCTGCCTGCAATATGCTCAACGGCAATTTTGCCTTCATGGGAGGCAACATGGGCTAGCTGGAGGCCGCCAATTACATCGCCAATAGCATAAATATGAGACTCTTTGGTCTGAAAGTACTCATTAACTGCAATATACCCCTTTGTTACTTCAAGGTCGGTGTTTTCCAGACCCATCCCCTCCACGTTAGCCTGACGACCAACAGATAAAAGCAGCTTTTCAGCATGAAACTCTTTTTGTTCACCATTAACTTCTGCACTGATGGTTACACCGTCGCCTTTTTGAAGAGTTTCAGGAAGAACCTTGGCGCTGGTGATTACTTTAACACGCTTTTTTTTCATCAGCCTTTGCATCTCTTTAGAGATTTCCTTGTCTTCTGTTGGAATAATACGATCTGCGTACTCAATGACTGTAACTTCTGTACCGAAATCTGAAAGCATTGAAGCCCATTCAATCCCAATTACTCCACCGCCAACAATTATCATTGACTTCGGAAGAGCTTCCAAAGCAAGTGCCTCGTCGGAGGTCAGAATGTAATGACCATCAACTTCCATTCCAGGAAGGGAACGGGGACGGGAGCCGCTTGCGATGATTACATTCTTAGGTATGAGCATTTCATTTTCCTCGCCATTATTCATTTCAACCGATACAGTCCCGGCCATCGGAGAAAAAATCGAGGGACCCAGAATTCTTCCAGTGCCTTCAAACACATCGATTTTCCCCTGCTTCATTAAGTGGAGAACTCCCTTATGAAGCTGGTCAACGATTTTTTGCTTTCTTTCCTGGACCTTTAGAAAATTAAGCTTGACCTCCGAGGTAATAACTCCGTACTCCTCACTTTTTTTAGCCGTGGCGAAAACTTCCGCACTGCGCAGGAGCGCCTTGCTCGGTATACACCCTTTATGTAAACAAGTACCACCCATTTTTCCTTTTTCGACTACAGCTGTCTTTAGTCCGAGCTGGGCAGCACGGATTGCCGCCACATAACCGCCTGTGCCTCCTCCAATAATTACCAAGTCATATTCTTCTGCCATCTAAGATTCCCTCCTTTAATACCCTTAACTGCCATTTACCGGATAGGTTTTTGCCTCTTCTTCACCCCCAAGCACACGCAGCGCGCCTTCAGCTAGAGCTTGAAGTTCATTTTCACCAGGATGGACAATGATATCTGCAATCCAGCTAACTCGTTCAGATATATCATTTACAAATCCCTTGCCGTAGGCTAAACCGCCCGTAAGAACAATAGCGTCAATCTTCCCGGAAAGCACTGCACTTGCTGATCCTATTTCTTTAGCTACCTGATAAGCCATCGCTGAGTAAATCAATTTAGCCTGGTCATTCCCTTTTTCAATCATCTTTTCCACTCTAAGTGCGTCATTAGTACCCAAATACCCTACGAGCCCCCCTTGGCCGACTAGCTTCTTCATGATTTCATCACGGAAATAATCACCAGAAAAACATAGGGATACTAAATCGCCTGCCGGAACAGTTCCAGCTCTTTCGGGACTAAAAGGCCCATCTCCATGCAAGCCATTGTTAACATCAACTACCCTGCCCTGTTTATGGGCGCCAACAGTGATCCCTCCGCCTAAATGTGTAACAATTAAATTTAGATCTTCATATCTTCTCCCTAACTCCTTGGCTACTCGGCGGGCTACAGCTTTTTGATTTAACGCATGGAATATACTCTTTCTTTCGATAAGTGAGAATCCGGAAATGCGGGCGATCGGGGAAAGCTCATCAACCACTACAGGGTCAACAATATACGATGGGATATTTAAACCAGAGGCAATTTCAAAAGCAAGAATCCCCCCCAGATTAGAAGCGTGCTGCCCTGAATAACCAATCCTCAAATCAGCAAGCATCTCCTCATTTACAGCATAAGTTCCACCCTCTATAGGCTGAAGCAGGCCGCCCCGACCGCAAACTGCACTTAACTTTGATATATTTATCCCCTCATTATCAAGGGTTTCCAGGATCGTGTTTTTTCGAAATTCATATTGGTCAATTATGTTTTCATAGGTACTGATCACTTCTGCCTCATGGCGAATTGTTTTTTCCACCACAGAAATGCCATTATCGAAAACCCCTATTTTGGTGGATGTTGATCCCGGATTTATGACCAGAATCCGATACTCTGTCTGCTGCAACGTCTAAACCTCCAGTTTCATTAGAACGATTCCTAAAGTTGAACCGTTATTAACCCCAGCTTATGCCTTTATTAAAAGCAGAGGCGCCGAATGGACCATTCAGCGCTTAGAATCTGTCTCCCTTAACGGCGGCTTAGTATATGATGGCCATTTTGCAAAAACTGGCTGCGGGAGTTTCTCATTCTTTCAATCCGTTCTTCAGCCATTCGATCAGCCGCTTTATATGTTGGAATGCCGTCACGCTTGGCAATCTCGATTACTTTTTCAATATTGCTGTAAATTAGTTCTACTTTTTTCAGGGCCCGCTCGCGATTATAACCGTACAATTCATCAGAAACGTTAATGACCCCTCCTGCATTTATTACGTAATCCGGTGCGTAGACAATACCAAGTTCATGGATTATATCTCCGTGACGGACATCTCTAAGCTGATTATTTGCCGCCCCCGCGATTACCTTTGCTTTAAGCTGCGGAATCGTTATATCATTAATGACTGCTCCAAGTGCGCATGGGGCATAAATATCACAATCTACTCCATAGATTTCATCTGGTTCAACAGCTGTTGCACCAAATTCCTCAACAGCCCTCTGAACAGCCTCTTTGTTAATATCAGTTACGATTAACTGTGCACCTTCATCATGAAGATGACGGCATAGTGTAAATGCAACATTTCCCACTCCCTGTACAGCGATTACTTTCCCTTCGAGAGAATCAGTCCCAAACGCTTCTTTTGCTGCTGCTTTCATACCTCGGTAAACACCGTAAGCCGTAACTGGGGATGGGTTCCCTGAAGAACCAAATGCAGGCGAAATACCTGTAACATAATCCGTTTCTTCATGGATTAAATCCATGTCTGCAACAGTTGTTCCAACATCTTCCGCTGTAATGTAACGGCCGTTCAACCCTTGGATGTACCGGCCAAAAGCCCGGAACATTTCTTCGTTCTTATCTTTTCGAGGGTCTCCAATAATAACCGTTTTCCCTCCGCCAAGATTTAGGCCTGCTGCTGCATTTTTATATGTCATACCCTTTGCGAGCCGAAGGGCATCTTCAACAGCTGCCTCTTCAGATTCATAAGTCCACATCCTCGTTCCGCCAAGAGCGGGTCCCAGTGTCGTGTCGTGAATAGCAATGATTGCTTTTAGACCAGATTGTTTATCTTGGCAGAAAACAACCTGCTCGTAATCATATTGTTCAAGATACTTAAAAATTTCCACTTCTTTTCCTCCCCAAATGAATAAACTTGTTTTATCTAGTTACAGAGCATAATGCAAGAGCAAGTGAATAAAGCTTGCTTTCTGCAGTATCAGCTCTGGATGTTAACACGATTGGAGCTCTTGCCCCGGCAATCACAGCCCCCACTTTTGCATGAGCAAAATAGATTAACGATTTATATAAAGTGTTTCCTACTTCAATGGAAGGTACTAAAAGAATATCAGCCTGCCCTGCAACGTCGCTCACAATCCCCTTATGTTCCGCAGCAAGTGACGAAACTGCATTGTCCAATCCAAGCGGGCCATCTATAATACAATTTTTTATTTGTCCGCGCCTGTTCATTTGAGTGAGCAGTGCTGCATCCGTTGTTGCTTGCATTGATGGGTTAACAATCTCTACGGCAGCAATGGGAGCAACCTTTGGAACACTAATGCCAATCGACCTTGCAATTCCAACAGAGTTTTCAGCAATTTGTACTTTTGTCTCAAGATCAGGAGCAATATTCATGGCGGCATCCGTTATAATAGTAAAACGGTCGAAACCTTCGACTTCGAAAACAGCGACATGAGAAAGTACCCTCCCTGTTCTCAATCCGTAATCCTTGTTAAGGACCGCTTTTAGCAGAAGAGCTGTCGTAACATTGCCTTTCATTAAAACATCTGCTTCCTTTTGATTTACTGCCTTAACTGCTTTTTCTGCAGCTGATTCCAGGCTTGTGGTCGGTAAAATGATCAAGCTTGGATTTGAAGCATATTCTGGATAAAGCCTCGCTAAAATCCTCATTATCTTCTCACTGTCACCAAACAGAAGAAAATCCGCTAAGTTTCTTTTAACAGCTAACACAACTGCTTCTAGAACTTCTTCGTCCTCAGCAGCAGCAACAGCTACAATCTTTTTTTCAAGTTGGGTTGCCCTTGTTAGAAGGGAATCCAGTTTCACTTCTCCATCAACCCTTTCTATAACGAACGCTGGTGTCCCTGCCATAGGCTGCTTTATAACGCAAATTGCGTAAAAAAGAATGAGCACGAGCTAGTTTCCTCGATTTTGAATTCATTACTTATAAAATCTTCATTCGATGTAACAATATGCAAGAAGCATGCCAAAACAGTAAACTGTGTAATCGCTTTATTAATGCACGAAAAACCATGCAACATTTTGCACATTGCGCAACTTATTGCATGCTATTCTTTGCAAGACCGAACTTTTCGAGTTTATAATACAAACTGCGGACAGAAATTCCTAAAGTCTTGGCTGTTAAAGTTTTATTATCTTTGTGTTGGCTTAATGCTTGGATTAGGATCGCTTTTTCATGTTTGTCCATTAAAACGGCCAGAGATTCCTGATGCGGGGGCATTTGTTCAAACTTCATTTCTGTATCTTTATGATGAATGCTTTTAAGTTCCGGAAGATGTGAGTCAGTTATGATAGTCTCATTGTAGCCCATAAATATAATGGCCCTTCCCAGAATATTTTCTAATTCCCGTACATTTCCCGGCCAATCATAATCCATCAGTCTTTGCAGCCCCGAATCTGAAACTCCATCTACATTTCTCCCGTAATCCTGATTAATTTTCATAATAAGTCTTTCCGAAATCAGCGGGATATCCTTCTTGCGTCTCCTAAGAGGAGGAATGTGAATAGGCATTCTGCTGAGCCGATAATATAAATCTTCACGAAAAGTGCCATTAGCTATACCTTTTTCAAGGTTTACATTGGTAGCTGCAATAACTCGGACGTTGATTGAAACTGGCTTCGTTCCTCCCACTCGGACAATCTCTTGTTCTTGCAGAACTCTTAGAAGCTTGGCTTGAGTATTAGCTGGCAATTCACCTATTTCATCGAGAAAGATACTCCCATTATTAGCTTCTTCAAAAAATCCTCTTTTGCCGCCCCTTTTTGCTCCTGAAAAAGCTCCCTCTTCATAACCAAAAAGCTCACTCTCCAATAGCGTTTCCGAAATGGCCGCACAATTAACCCGTATAAATTTATTGTACTTCCTGTCGCTGGCATTATGAATCGCATGGGCGAATAGTTCTTTGCCTGTTCCTGACTCGCCCCTCAGCAGGACTGTAGCAGGGGTCTTAGCTCCTAGCTTCGCCTGTTCCACTGCAATTGTCATTTCTTCCGAGTCCCCCAGGATATCCTGAAAGGAGTACTTTGCTTCTAGCGTCCTAATGATTTGGCGAGCGCGGCTGAGCTCCCTATTTAAACTTTTAATTTCTGACATGTCATGAATAACCCCAACACTGCCCTTTAGCTTTCCATCCACAATTACAGGTGCAACGTTTACCACAACTTCGCGTTTATTCGGTCCTACTCGCATAGCTGTTCCTCTTATCGGCCTCCGGTTCTGAAGTACCTTCATGTGCATGCTTTCCCCTTCGGAAATATCAGCTGTTGCAGGCTTGCCAATTATTTGATCTTCACTTAGACCCGTGATTCTTGAATAGGCTGGGTTAATTAAAATTCCTCTTCCATTTTCATCAACAACAGAAATTGCTTCTTCACTTGAATTGATAATTGCTTGAAGCATGGTTTGTATTTCCTTCAAATTGGTGAGTTCTTTTGCAAGGTTAACAACTTCAGTTATATCCTTAAATACCGAAAAAGCCCCTATCACTTGATTCGTCTCATCGATAATAGGGATTCTGGTGGTAATAATCTTGGAGCCATTTGCAAGGACCAGTTCCTGGTTTGCTTCAATTCTCCTTGAAGTAAGGATACGAGGCAGCTGGCTGGAAGGGATGCTCTGTAAAATATGGCGGCCAATTGCTTCAACCTGGCTAATACCAATAATTTTTTCAGCACTTCGGTTAAATAAGGTGACAATTCCTTGAGGATCAATAACAACCATTCCATCATCAGTCGAATTAAAAATCAGATCATGTTTATAAGTAGTATTTTGCAGCCTAGAAATTAAGTCTTCCTTTTCTTCTAAAAGCTTTGCAATCATAAAGGCCACACTGCCCGGAATTAAAACGGTGTTTTTTCCACGGGAATCTCTTAGATCCCGAAAAACGTTTTCCTTACCTGTCACTTCGATAATAATGTCTATATCATGGGCTAAGAATGGCCGCCAGTCATTCCCCGTCTGTATACCCTCGGCAGTTGCTAATTTCAACCCTGGTGCATCCGGTTTCAGATCCACAACACCTATTACTTTTAAGACAGCCGTTTCTGTTAATATTTTTAAAACGGCTGTACCGCCTTTTCCAGCACCAACAATCAATACATTTTGCATTCTTAACACCCTTTGCTCTTTCGTGAAATTTTTTGCGTATTTTTAATCTTAAGTATGCAATTTATTTCACTATTATTTTAAAGTCTTTTTTACAGCTTGACAAATATCTCTAATGTCTTATCATTTTATTATTGGCTCATTTCTTAGAGAGGACTTAGATATGTCTAGAATAATTGCCTTAATCATCTTATTGATTCCCGGCTTTTTAGCCGCATATGGGATTAAACTAATGCGAGATATGGTTTTTGGTATTCAACAAATTCCATTTGGTAATTTAGCACTTCAATTTGTCATCGGTTTGCTCTTATTCATTATTGGCCTCGGCTTTATTGCCGGTTTTGTTTTACATCGCGACCGTAAAAAAAACAAAGTTCAAGCCCGCTTCAAAACTGATAACCAACCAAACAATAAAAGACCATGATCTGAGGATCATGGTCTTTTATTGTTGTTTGCGCTACTAATCGTTTCTTTTCGAATTTTGAATGCTTTCACAGGGTCATCCGTGATAAGTGCTGTACAGCCTTCACCAAAAAGTCTTCTCATATCAGACTCTTTATTTACAGTATAAGGCCTGATCGAGATATTATTTTCCAAAGACGCCTTAATAATCTCATTTGGAGCTGCGGCATAGTGGGGGTGAAAGCCTTTGGCCTGAATAGATTCAGCATAAACCCATGGCATGTATAATCCCTCAGCCAAAAGAGGAGCAATCTCTATATCAGGAGCCAAACGAAAGCAGTATACAATGCTGTAATGATTAAAAGAGGATATAATAATACGGTCAATCAATTTAAACTCCCTTACCATTTTAATGACTTTTTCTTCTAACTCACCTGGAGCAGCAGATCCGCTTTTTATTTCAATGTTACAGATAAGGTTATTTTCTGCCAGCCAGCCAAGTACGTCTCGCAAGGAAGGAATCGGCTCCATCTCTATAGATTCATTTTTATAGGCGGCATTTAGCTTTTTTAGTTCTTTGTATTCGAAATTTTTTACATACCCCTTTCCATCCGTCGTTCTATCGACTTTAGCATCATGGATGACGACGACCTCACCGTCTTTTGTCAGCTGAACATCTAGTTCAATACCATCTGCACTAGCTTTTTCTGCCTCCCTAAATGCTTTCATGGTGTTTTCAGGAAAGGCGGCGGCATAGCCGCGGTGAGCAAAAATAAGCGTCACTCTGATACTCCCTTTCATAATAAAGTAATCACTATTTTTGAGATTATTTTAACATATGTTTCCTTATTGGGTACCATTCACGTTAAAAAGCCCAATAAACCAATGATTTACTGGACTCTAGATAAAGTATAAGTTCAAAAAGTTTATTAAATTATTGCTTTCAAGAAGCTTTATGCTCTAATCGAAGCTTGTCAGCCACCATTGCAATAAATTCGGAGTTAGTGGGCTTTGCTTTTGTCATGCTGACTGTATAGCCAAATAACGAGGATATTGAATCAATATTGCCACGGCTCCAGGCCACTTCTATTGCATGACGGATAGCACGTTCAACCCTGCTGGCAGTTGTGTTAAACTTTTTGGCAATGTCAGGATATAAAACCTTAGTAATAGAGCCAAGCAGCTCGATATCGTTGTAAACCATCGAAATTGCTTCTCTTAAGTATTGATAACCCTTAATATGGGCTGGCACACCAATTTCATGAATAATGCTAGTAATGTTCGCATCAAGGTTTCTCGGCTTCTGTTCTGCTGATCGATACGAGGAGGAGGACTTTCTAGCAACAACCTTGCCTTTACCACTTACTTGGCGGATATGGCCTCCAAGGTTATCCATATCAAATGGTTTAAGAATAAAATAGGAAGCCCCTAGTTCTACAGCCTTTTTTGTTACGTCTTCCTGACCAAATGCTGTGAGCATAATGACGTTTGGAATCATCCCTTGCTTCATATCACGCAGCTTTTCTAAAACGGCTAACCCATCCAAATGAGGCATGATTATATCTAAAAGCAGAACATCAGGATCTGCATCTTCTAACATTTCAAGGCAGTCTTGTCCGTTGTGTGCCACCCCTGTAATTTCCATATCATCCTGAGAAGAGATATACTCCTCCAGCAACCCTACCAATTCTCTGTTGTCATCCACTACACAAACCTTTATTTTATTCACTGAATAGTTCCTCCTCGAATCCTGTTATCTTCAATTATTTTCTATTCTCAATAATTCTATTGTAAATTACTAATTCGACAATGCAACCCAAATTCCTTTTATTTTTTAATTTTTCTTAAAAAAGACGCTTTTTCTTCTAATTGCTTTGTATTTCTCTCGCTTTCGACTATTTTCGCAATTTGACAAGGAATAGCATTAGATTTTGTCGAATATTCTTTAAAATAGGCTCTCTTTTTAGCTTGATTGATGCTAATCGTAAACATGGCTCGCTTTCCGCTGGACACTCTTCAGCTTTCGGAAAAGAAACAGCTTCCCGCTTTATAGTGAGACGGTGATACCCCCAAGGCAGGGACGAACGGGAGGCACAGCTCGAGCCGAATAACAAATTGTATTTATTAGAGTGACAGTGATGTCGCAGTTCGACAATGGCGAAAGAATAAAAGCCGTTGATTTCAGTATATGAAATCAACGGCTTTTATTGGTTCTACTGTAGGGTGCTTTCTATAATAAAAATTTGACTGTATCTCCTCATAACGGAACGTTTAATGATTAGCAGCTTTTCTTTTTAACTTGCTTGTTCCCGTGGTTTTTCATATATATCAATCCCAGCTTCATTCAGCATCCATTCGATATGGACACCGTATCCGCTTGTCGGATCGTTAACAAATACATGTGTAACAGCTCCGACAAGCCTTCCATCCTGTATGATAGGACTGCCGCTCATTCCCTGGACGATTCCCCCAGTCTTTTGAAGGAGATTTTTATCGGTTACCTTGATAACCATTCCTTTTGTTGCAGGAAACTTTTGCGGAATCGTACTGACAATTTCAATGTCGAAGAGGTTTACTTCATCATTGTCGACGACAGTCAATATTTTTGCTGGTCCTTCTTTAACTTGATGAGACAATGATATTGGCATTGCCTTATCCAGTACTTTATTTTGTATATTTTTGTTTAATTTCCCAAAGATACCATAGGGGCTGTTTCTTGTTATATTGCCAATTATTTCGCGATCAGACGAAAAGCGGGCAAGTTTTTCTCCAGGATCTCCATTACTTCCCTTTTCAATAGCTGTTACCGTTGATCGGACAATTTGCCCGTCTTCTACAACAATTGGCTTTTTTGTATCCATGTCTGATATCACATGACCTAAAGCACCATATTTCTTAGACTGCGGATGATAAAACGTCATCGTTCCAATCCCTGCAGCAGATTCACGGATATATAATCCAAGCTTATAGGAACTTTCATCTTTATTTTGTACAGGCTGAAGTTCCGTTTCTAGTTTTTCATTTTCACGTTTAAGCACTAATTTTAAAGGTTTTCCCTTTTTTCCAGATTCTTGGACAAACGGTCCGACTTCACTCATATTTTCGATTGGGTTTCCGTTGATCTCAGTGATTATATCCCCAATTTTTATACCGGCCTTCTCGCCAGGTGATACCTTTCCTTCAGCAGAATCAACTTGGTGGTGGCCCACAACAAGCACTCCAACTGTATTAAGTTTTACACCTATCGACTGTCCCCCGGGTATAACCTTGAAGTTCTTTAATACATTAACATCAACTTTTTTTATCGGGAAACCGGCAAGCTCTAAAACCATCTCATTCTTTCCTTTTTCCTTCGCTTCTAACGAGACAGTTTGACGGTCCTGATTTAATGCTACACTGTTATTTTCTATGCTAACTGTTGCGTTGGCAGATACTGATTTGGGATATTGCAGTTCCTGCCCCTCAAACAATGTTATTTCATTTGGAATCGATAAATAGTTTTGCATGGGCTGTGAGAAGCCGATTGCAATTAATGAAACAAGGAGAATTCCACCAATTAGCCTTCTGAGAAATTCTTTACTCAATCCTTTTCACTCTCCTCGCTTCTAGTCCACACACACACACTAATGGCTACATCTTTAATTTTGCCTTCACAGGGAGCATTTATAACCTTTAAATAAATAAAAAAGCTACCCAGTTTGGATAGCTTTTCAAGTTGCTGTTTTCATGTCATGCGCAAGGAGTAAAAGCTCTTCCGCATGCTTCTTCGTTAAATCTGTTATTTCTACCCCAGAAATCATCCGGCCTATTTCCCTAATTTTTTCTGCTTCATTTAACGGAAGAACCGATGTCCGTGTACGTCCGCTCTTAATTGTTTTGGTAATATAGAGGTGAGTATCCGCCATAGCAGCAACTTGCGGCAGGTGAGAAATACAAAGAACCTGTGAATCAACTGATACTTTATAAATCTTTTCTGCAATCGCCTGGGCCACTCTTCCGCTGACACCGGTATCAACTTCATCAAAAATTATTGACGTAACTCCCTGATGTTTGGAAAAAATACTTTTTAACGCCAGCATAATACGGGATAATTCTCCGCCTGAAGCAACTTTTGAAAGCGGCTTTAATGGTTCTCCAGGATTTGTAGAGATATAAAATTCTATCCGATCCATCCCATTTTTCGTATAGGTCTCCGGTGCAGCATGAAATTTCACTTCAAAGACTGTCTTCTCCATATACAAGTCTTTTAGTTCTTTTAGAATTAGTTTCGTCAGCTTTTTTGCCCACTTTTTCCTTAAACTGCTAAGATTATTGGCTTCAATTGCAAGGTCTTTCCTAAGTGAGATAAGTTCCTTTTCGATTTGACCAATATGGACTTCTTTGTTTTCAATTGTTTCTATCTCTTCTTCAATTGTTGCAGAATACTCCAATATTTCTTCAATCGTTTTTCCATACTTACGTTTGAGTTGATTAATCTCGTTGAGGCGTTCTTCTATTTCATTTAAGCGCTGCGGATCATACTCCAGCTGATTGAGCTCGTTTCTTAGATTGTGAGCTGTATCTTCAAGAGCATAAAAGCTAGTCGCCACGGCATCATACATTTCTTTGTAGGATGGCTCAAGATCAGCTGCAGCCTGGAGGTTGTCCATAACCATGCCAATCCAATCAAGGCCCTTCTGATCGCCCTGTAGCGCTCCATAGCTGCCTTGAATGGATTCATATATCTTTTCGAAATTGCCGAGCTTTCTTTTCTCTTCAAGAAGGTCGGTATCTTCATTAAGCTTTAATTGGGCGGACTGTATTTCAGTAAGCTGAAATTGGATTAAATCAAGCCTATGAGCCATTTGCTGCTCGTTTTCACTAAGGCTTTTCAACTTTTTCTCAGTCTGCTCGTACGTTCGGTAAACCTGAAGATATTCTTTAACCGCGGGGAATATTTCATCTGATCCAAATTGATCCAGGAGCATAAAATGATTAGTTTCATCCATTAACTCCTGATGTTCATGCTGGCCATGAATATCTATCAAGGTGGAGCCGATTTCCCTTAAAACAGCGATAGTAACAAGCTTCCCATTAACCCTGCAGACGCTTTTACCGCTGCTTGCGATATCACGACGCAGCACCATCATTCCATCTTCAATCTCAATTCCGAATTCCTTAGCCTTGTTATAACAGGGGTGATGGAGTGTATCAAGGAAAAATAGTCCTTCAATCTCAGCTTTGTCTTCTCCGTGGCGAACAAATTCAGATGAACCCCTGCCGCCAACAAGCAGGTGAACAGCATCAATAATAATGGATTTTCCTGCCCCTGTTTCACCAGTTAAAACTGTAAGGCCCTTTTTAAAAGAGACCGAGAGTCCTTCAATAATCGCAAAATTTCTTATTGATAATTCGTTTAACAAAGATTAACACCTCGCCTTACAGCATTTCTAAAAAGCGATTGGAAATAAGTTCCGTGTGTTCTGGTGTCCTGCATATGATTAATATCGTATCATCACCGCAAATGGTCCCAAGAATTTCCTCCCAATCAAGATTATCGATTAAAGCCCCAATGGCATTGGCATTACCAGGAAGTGTTTTCATAACAAGCATATGCCCTGCATGGTCAATTCGAACAAACGCATCCATCAAAGATCTTTTTAACTTCTGCAAAGGATTGAATCGTTGGTCGGCGGGAAGGCTGTATTTATATCTCCCATCCATCAGTGGAACTTTTACAAGATGCAGTTCTTTAATATCTCTTGACACAGTTGCCTGTGTCACATTATACCCAGCATTCTTTAATCGGTCGACAAGATCGTCTTGTGTTTCAATATCATTGTTTGTTATGATTTCTCTAATTTTAATATGCCGCTGGCCTTTATTCATCTTAATCACCTCTATAATCATCAATAAAACACTGGAACATTCAATAAAATCTTTTTGTCCTTTTATGTTAGCCGATTTTTCCATAATGTACAATCTTTCGGGCAAATTATACATAAATATAACAATATATGTATAATGAGCAACAGATTTTGGTCTTTAATTAGAGCCTAAAAGGGAATAGCTGCGTTATATAATCGTCTCCTGCTGGTTCACTTACTTGACCATCCAGATTGAACTCCCATAAAAAAAGACCGGAAATAGGCTGCTTCCTATTCTTCGGTCTTCTTTACTTTATCTTTAAATTCTTGATGGGCTTTAAGTACAACCTCGAGTGGCGATTCTGGCAACATCTGCTTCCCTTTTCCTTCACCAGCCCACTTAAGATGAAGCAAAAACTCGATATTGCCGTCTCCTCCTGTAATGGGGGAAAATGATAAGTTTTTTACTTGATAGTCCTCGGCTGATGCAAACTGAATGATCTTGTCAATTACTTGCTCATGTACTTTCGGATCTCTGACAATGCCCTTTTTTCCAACCTGGGCTCTCCCCGCCTCAAATTGCGGTTTTACCAAGGCCACCACATCACTTTCAGGTACAAGGAGAGTTTTAAGTACGGGGAGGATCAATTTTAAGGATATGAACGATACGTCTATTGAAGCCAGATTAGGCATCTCCCCATCCAGATCTTGAGGCGTTACATATCTGAAATTAGTTCGTTCCATAACCGTTACGCGCTCGTCCTGCCTAAGTTTCCAGGCAAGCTGATTATAGCCTACATCCAAAGCGTAAGACTTTTTTGCTCCGTGCTGGAGAGCACAGTCAGTAAACCCCCCTGTGGAAGCACCGATATCAAGAAGCACTTTGTCCTTAATATCAAGGTTGAAGACCTTAAGTGCTTTTTCAAGCTTCAACCCGCCTCTGCTCACATAGGGAAGAACATTCCCTTTTACAGTGAGCGGCAAATCGATGCTAATTTTCTCTCCCGGCTTGTCCAGCCTGTTTTCATTTGAAAAAACAATTCCAGCCATAATAGCACGCTTTGCTTTTTCCCTTGTCTCGGCAAGGCCTCGTTCAACAAGGAGGATATCTAAACGTTCCTTTTTACTTTTCATCTGTTACGCCCTTTTTTGTTTGAGTCTGACAAGTTTTTGCAATTTCTGAACCACCACTTCGGCAGTCAGCCCGATCTCTTGAAGAAGTTCTTTCACACTGCCATGCTCAATAAATTTATCCGGAATGCCCATTCGTTCTATTTTAGCTTGATGGTATCCTTGCTCATGTGCATATTCAAGCACAAAACTGCCAAAACCACCTTGCAAAACAGCTTCTTCTATTGTTATAAACGGTATATTTTCCTCTAGCATATCTGTAAGCATTTTTTCATCAAGCGGCTTAATGAATCTGGCGTTGACTACTCTAACTGAAATACCGAGTTTTTCAAGCTGTTCAGCAGCTTGCATGGCCATTGAAATCGTTGTTCCGAAGGTAAGAATAGCGGCGTCTCTGCCTTCTCGGAGGATTTCCCAGGTACCGATAGGAATTGTCTTTAATTCCTTGTCCATTGGAACGCCTAATCCGTTGCCGCGCGGAAAACGCAGAGCAATAGGACCATCATCATAATTTATTGCTGTATTAACCATATGCTGTCCTTCGTTTTCATCTTTAGGCATCATAAGGACTAAGTTCGGCAGATGTCTTAAAAAGGCAATATCAAAAACGCCCTGATGGGTTTCCCCGTCAGCCCCAACGAGGCCTGCTCTGTCTATTCCAATAAAGACATTTAAATTCTGGCGGCATATATCATGTACAACCTGGTCATATGCACGCTGCAGAAATGTGGAGTAAATAGCTAAAAATGGTTTCATCTTTTGGGTAGCCAAGCCTGCGGCAACTGTTGCAGCATGCTGTTCAGCAATTCCTACATCAAACATTCGATCAGGAAATTCGCTTGCAAACCCTTCAAGCTTGGATCCTACCGGCATGGCTGGGGTGATAGCTACTATCCTGTTATCCTCACGGGCTAATCTCCGAACAGTTTCACTGATTAATTTGCTCCAGCCTGGGGCTGCATTAACTGGTCCAACAAAATCACCTGTTTCCATTTTGTATGGCCCTGTTCCATGCCAGGTTCCTATCTTGTCACTTTCTGCAGGATCGAATCCTTTTCCTTTTTTCGTTATCACATGAAGCAATACAGGACCTTCTTGTTTTTTTGCATAGGCCAGATTCTCAAATAAGGCCTCATAATCATGTCCATCTACTGGACCTAGATAGGTAAGGCCCATCTCCTCAAAAAACATCCCAGAAACAAAAAGATACTTCAAACTATCCTTTATTCTTTCTGCTGTTGATGCAACACGTCCGCCCACTGCAGGGATTTTCTTTAGGAGAACCTCCAATTCGTCCTTCACCCAATGATATTTTCCAGCCGTACGTAAACGGCCAAGCACATTATGAAGGGCTCCGACGTTTGGAGCGATTGACATTTCATTGTCATTTAGGATAACGATTATATTTTTCTTTTCATGGCCGATGTGATTCAATGCTTCTAGGGCCATTCCCCCAGTAAGGGCACCATCCCCGATAATTGGAATGATATGTGAATCCTCCCCTTTAATATCCCTCGCAATGGCCATTCCCATAGCTGCAGAAAGAGAAGTAGAACTATGCCCCGTTTCCCATACATCATGATCACTCTCAATCATTTTTGGAAAACCGCATAATCCTTTATATTGGCGTAATGTATCAAACTGGCAGGCACGCCCAGTTAAAATTTTATGAACATAGGATTGGTGTCCTACATCCCAGATCAATTTATCCTTCGGGCTATCAAAGCACTTATGAAGTGCAACAGTTAATTCCACTACACCTAAATTCGGTCCGATATGGCCGCCGGTGTTGGAAAGCTTTTCTATCAAAAATTGTCTAATATCCTGGCTAAGTGCCTCCAATTCCTCATTGGACAGTTTTTTCAAGAAGGACGGGTCTTTGATTGATAACAGATCCATATCGGACCACTCACTTTCGTTTCTGACTTAGATTTTTCCGCTTTTTATCATTTATAAGGGTTATATGAAATTTCTCTTCAATAAACTGAAGGACCTTTCCGACCTGAAAGATAATATCTTTCGAGTACCGGATAGCAATGGACTTCCCAATTGCCTTTCCTCCAACGGTTATAGCTGCTATTGTACTTGTGAGGGTCACTGAAATAACATATTCAAACAGTGAGCTTTGGCCCATACGGAAGGCTAAGGTCAGCTGCATAATGACGATAGCAGCCGCTGTTCCACTTATGATTCCTGATATATCTCCAATGACATCATTACAAAAGCTTGCAAACCGGTCGGCATTGCGAACAACTTTAATTGCTTGTTTGGCACCATAAACCTTTTGGGAGGCCATAGAATGGAATGGAACTTCATCAGCGGCAGTAGCTGCTATCCCAATCATATCAAAAAATATACCAATCAGAACGATAATAAAAACAACACCAAGCCCTGTTCCCCAGGCAACTTCATTTAAAATCATATTGGAAGTAATTGAAAAAAGAGCCGCTAACACAAACGTGATAACGGCAATGCTTATACTCCACTTCATTGTACTTAACAGTAGTTTCTTCACTTTATCGTACGCCTTTGCGGGAGTTTTAAAACTAAATATTTTAAAAACATGTACTATGTAAATGGAGAAACCATTTAAGGTTCTCCCTGTATTAAACAAGAAATGAGAGAAATGGATGGCCATATAAAGAGTTAAAATTACGGCTTAGGTCCAGTAGGTTTTCCCAAGCAAATACCGAATGTTGCCATACCGGCGGTTTCCCTTTAAATCTGCCTTAGCTGTGTCGCCAGCAGCTAGACTGGATTACCACTTAGTCCGCACTATAATCCTCTTTACATGTCACAAAGTCGAACAGTCTAGGAGATTTCCTCTACAGCCTTTAACCTGCTCCCTATCCTCTTTTGCAAAGCAGATTTCATACGGGCGAAAAAGGAATATATTAATGGCCACCTAATGTATTCCTCTGTTACCGCAATCCCCTCATGCTTCACTCAAGGCAGGCTACGCTGCTTATGATTCCCCATGGATCACGCTGCAGGTTCATAACCCGGCACCTAACTTTACGATCGTAAAACTAAATAACCGGGGCCTCCGCGGTTAAAGGGTCATCGCCCACATGCCATTGCAGATCGCCCTTAAACCTTACTCCCTGAATTGACCCAAGGCTGGGCGCCTCAAGCCAAAGCAAGGAACTTCATCGATGTGCCCTTTAGTGGATTTTTAGGCCCACCTTCAGGAACGGTAGACTGACTAGAATACTGCACCATCCTTATAACACAAAATATTATATCATATAATTAATTTTTTCTCAATTCACCGGGCTTAATGTAATCTTCTGGCTACTAGCTCGGTCATTTCTTCAAGCATGGATGTCTCAAGTCCTGTTGACAAAAGTGCCTCATTCGCCAATCGAATATGGTCCTCAAGCGCTTTTTTTGCTCCATCCATAGTCAGGAGCGCCGGGTATGTACTTTTATTGTTAACCGTATCACTTCCGACGGGCTTACCGATTAATTCCTCAGTTCCCTCAAGGTCGAGAATGTCATCTCGAATTTGAAATGCTAGCCCAAGGTGATGAGCAAATTTCCCCAGTTTCTCTTTTTCGTGGAAATCTGCTCCTGCTAAAATAGCCCCTGAAAGAACACTAAACATTAGGAGCTTCCCCGTCTTATAAGTGTGGATGTATTCAAGCTCATTCAGAGATAATTCTTTCCCCTCTCCCTGGATATCGGCAGATTGCCCCTCAACCATTCCTTCTGCTCCAGCGGCTTTGGACAGTTCGCTAATTAATTCTAATTTGGTTGTTGCCGGAATTTCTCCGGACATATCCGCAATCAACTTGAAGCTTAACGTCAAAAGAGCATCACCGGCCAAAATAGCAGCAGCTTCTCCAAACACTTTATGATTAGTAGCCTTCCCTCTTCGAAGGTCGTCATCGTCCATGCTTGGCAAATCATCGTGAATTAAAGAATAAGTATGTATCATTTCAATTGCTGCAGCTACATCCAGCCCTTTCTTTGGATCCTGACCGAACGCTTTTATCGTTAAAAACATGAGTAGCGGCCTGATTCTTTTCCCTCCAGCTTTGAGAGAATATAACATCGAATCTTTAAGAAGACTTGAAGCTGACATTTGGCTGACAATCTCTGCCATTCTCACTTCTAATAAAAGATTATATTCTGCAATGAACTCCTTAAATAATCTATTTTCCACCATTATTCCTCCTCTGTTATCGAGAAGCCTTCAGTCTGCCCGCCCTCCGTAACTATTTGAGCCAGCTGTTCTTCAACATTTTTAAGTTTATCGTGGCAAAGCTTCGAAAGCTCCATTCCTTCTTTATAAAAACTAATGGCTTCTTCTAAAGGAATATCCCCTTCCTCAAGCTGCTCGACAATTCCTTCTAACTTTTCCATTGCCTCTTCAAAGGTCAGTTTTTTTTCTTTCGCCATTATTTTTCTCTCCTTCGATTCCAGAAATTTTACAATGAATTACACCGTCTGATAATTGGACTTTTATAGCATCATTTTTCTTTAAATTAGCTGTTTTCTTAACGAGGCTTCCTTCCTTTGTATAAACAAGGCTGTAACCTCGCTCCATAATCTTCAAAGGGCTTAAAGCTTCCAAAGTTGAGACCATATTAGTGAACTCATTTTGTTTATTTTTTAAAATGACCTCCATTCCCCTATTGAGGGAACGCACCGTACGGCGAAGATCATCTTCTGATTCTTTTCTAAGCTGCTCTGGATGAACCCTGCTCAGACGCTTTTTGAATATCAATAAAGTTTCCGATTTTGTTTCATAAAGCCTGTGGGCACCCTTCATTAAAGAATCAGTCCACTTATCTAATTGTTCAAGCTTTTGTTCATAAAGCCTTTTAGGATACCTAAATGCGTAGGACTTTTTTAATCGGCTGTACCGTTCCTGCTGAAAATTGACTTTTTCCTTCATCGATCTTAACAGCCTTGTCTGCCGGTTTAGAACTCTATCCATTAATTCGTCAATATGAGGTACAGCGATTTCGGCGGCCCCTGTTGGCGTTGGAGCTCTCATATCAGCAACAAAATCTGCTATCGTAAAGTCTGTTTCATGGCCAACTGCAGAAATTATCGGAATCCTGGAATCAAAGATAACCCGTGCAACCGATTCTTCATTAAATGACCAAAGCTCCTCAATTGACCCTCCCCCACGTCCGATAATCAGGACGTCAACATCCGTTCTGCTATTCGCTTGTTTAATCGCCTTAACTATGGAGGGAGCTGCCTGCCCGCCTTGAACTAAAGCAGGGAAAATCAGGACTTTCGCAATTGGGTATCTTCTTTTTATTGTTGTTATAATATCACGGACTGCAGCACCTGTCGGAGAGGTAACAACACCAATTACTTTTGGATATTTTGGAAGGGGCTGTTTATGTCGGGGAGAAAAAAGCCCTTCAGATTCAAGTTTCTCTTTGAGCTGTTCAAATGCTAGAAACAACGCACCGATACCGTCTGGCTGCATTTCTTTTATGTATACTTGATACTGTCCACTTGGCTCGTAAACACTGATTTCTCCCCTTATTAAGATTTTCATGCCATTTTCGGGCCTGAATTTCATGGCACGATTATTCCTAGAAAACATAACAGCTAACACTCTTGCCTTTTCATCTTTCAGCGTAAAATACATATGGCCACTGGAATGCTGCTTAAAGTTAGATATTTCTCCCTTAACAAAAACGTCCTGTAAATGTGGATCCGCATCAAATTTTCTTTTTATGTATTTGGTTAGAGCACTAACTGATAGATAACGGTGTTCTTTCATAGGTACTCCTTTGTATACAATATTTATAAAGACTTATTGGCAGGCACCCTTTCACAAGCCTTAAAAAATACTATTCAAGAATGCAAAAATAAAACTGTCCATATCCAGGTTGATTTAATAGCCTCATTGTTCAAATGATCCTAGGCTTTTTAAAATCTTACATAGATAAGGACAGATTAGCAATTATTTACTCGGTACAGTGTGAAGAGCCTTTTTGGCAGATTTTAATGTATTCAACAAAAGCATGGCAATTGTCATAGGACCTACACCGCCCGGAACCGGAGTGATATAGCCAGCCTTGTCTTTCACTTCATCAAAAGAGACATCCCCACATAATTTCCCAGAGTTATTCCGGTTCATCCCTACGTCTATGATCACAGCACCTTCTTTAATATGGTCTGCTGTAATTAGGTCTGCCCTGCCAACAGCAGCTACGAGTATATCTGCAGCCCTAGTATGTGCTTTTAGGTCTTTCGTTTTTGAGTGACAGTATGTAACCGTAGCATTTTCGTTCAGGAATAATTGCCCAGACGGTTTCCCAACAATGTTGCTTCTCCCTACAATAACAACATTTTTCCCTTCTGGATCAATACCAGTTTCCTTTAGCATAACCATTATCCCATAGGGTGTACAAGGAAAAAAGGCGTCTTGTCCCGTCATTAGCCTGCCAATATTAACAGGGTGAAAACCATCCACATCTTTTTCAGGAGAAATGGTTTCGATCACCTTAATCTCATCAATATGAGCTGGTAAAGGAAGCTGCACAAGTATGCCATGAATGGAGGAATCAAGATTTAGTTCCTCAATTTTTTCCAATAACTCCTGTTCAGTTACTGAGTCTGAAAGAGTGATCAAGCTAGAATGCATCCCCACCTCTTTGGAGGCTTTTTGCTTGTTGTTAACATATGTTTTTGAGGCCTGGTTATCTCCAACAAGTATGACTGCGAGACCTGGGATGATATTTCTTTCGTTTAATTCTTTTACTTCATCCGCAATTTCGACCCTTTTTTTTCTGGCAATTTCTTTCCCATCAATTAAAACAGCTGTCATTTGCCTTCCCCCTCACAATAAGGAGTACCTAATCAAACCTGCCTAGTAACTGTAATTATGCTAAATCATGCTTAATTTTGGATAGTACTCCATTAATAAACCGGCTGGATTGATCGTCCCCATATATTTTCGCTATTTCTATTGCCTCATCCAGAACTACGTTGGCCGGGACTTCGTCTCTGCAATATATTAATTCATAAACAGCAATTCTCAACAAATTTCTATCTACGTTTGCGATTCGGTCCATGGTCCATTTTTCAAGCTTTCCCTTAATCATTTCATCAATTTCTTCCAGATGCTCTACAACTCCGCCTACCAGCCTTGTCATATAATCATCTGCAGGTTCATTTTCAAGAACATGCTCGATTGCCTCACTCGTATCTGCCTTGCTTAAATCGATTTGAAAAAGTGCCTGTAATGCCTTTTCTCTAGCTGTTCTTCGTTTCATTCTATTCTATGACTCCTTTTCGGCTTCTGAATGATAAGAAAAGCAAAAAGCTTGGATCTTCACTGCTTTTCAGTTATCAAAATCATAGCACAAGTTTTTCCTATATGCATGCTTCCCTACTATTTTTCCTCATTTCGGCAAGTTTATCAAAACTTGGCCAATCAGTATGCTGTACTGTTCATTGAACAGCATATCAATTTGCCCTGCAAGGCTTGTAGTTAAGTCGTTCTTTGCCTTCAGCAAGAACAAAGCTGCGAACTTGCAGACAACGCATGTGATCATCTGCACCTAAGGTTTTTATAATAAACTCAACTATAAAAAAACCAAAGACAAAAAATGCCTTTGGTTTCTGAACAAAAGCGCAAGCGCCTTGAACAGCCCGACAAGCGCTGTTGGGTTAGAAGGTGAAGTCTACCTTGACTTCATCAGCTGGACCGAAGCGACTCGAGGGGTTAGGCGCTGGAGCTAGACAGTAGTCAATGTTCAAAATAATATACTTTCTTATCTTTTAAAGAAAAGCCTAGACTTCCTGTTCGTAATCATTTTCTTGTTTTGGGGTTTCGAATTGTATGCCCACCACATGAATGTTTACTTCAGCGGCTTCAAGAGCTGTCATATTTAAAAGCGCCTGGCGAATGTTATCCTGGATCTTTTGGGCGACAACTGGGATAGAAATGCCAAATTTCATAACACAATAGACATCCACCTTAATGCCCTCTTCAGACAATTCTACCTTTACACCTTTACCATGGTTTTTTTTGCCGAGTCTTTCAACAACACCTGCAGCAAAACCTCCGCGCATCTGGGAAACACCCTCTACTTCAGATGCAGCTATACTGGCAATGACCTCAATTACTTCTGGAGCAATCTCAACTTTGCCTAGCCCGCCGTCTTCCTGGTTCATTTCAAGTACATGGTTGTTTTCACTCATTGTTGGCACCTCCTGGTTATTCTTCTGAATTCAAGACATCATACATTTCTAAAAATTTGGTGTTAAAATCGCCCTCTATAAACTTCTCATGGCTGAGCAGTTTTATATGGAACGGAATTGTCGTATGAACACCCTCAATTACAAATTCACTCAAGGCACGTTTCATCCTGGAGATCGCTTCTTCACGGCTATTACCGTATGTAATGACCTTAGCAATCATCGAGTCATAATATGGGGGAATTGTATATCCTGGATAAGCGGCTGAGTCAACTCTGACCCCGAACCCTCCTGGAGGAAGGTACATGTTAATTTTACCGGCTGACGGCATGAAGTTTTTCGCAGGATTCTCAGCATTAATGCGGCATTCTATTGACCATCCTGTGAACGTGACTTCTGCCTGAGTAATACTTAACTTATCACCTGAAGCGATTTTAATCTGCTCTTTTATCAAATCTACCCCCGTGACCATCTCAGTGACAGGGTGCTCGACCTGGATTCTTGTATTCATTTCCATAAAATAATATTTGCGATTGCGATAATCATATATAAATTCTACCGTGCCTGCACCTGTATAATCAACTGCTTTCGCTGCTTTTACAGCTGCGTTCCCCATTTCTTCACGAACTTCACCATCCAGGGCAGGTGAAGGGGTTTCCTCAAGCAGTTTTTGAAGTCTCCTCTGAATCGAACAGTCTCTTTCACCCAGATGGATGACATTTCCGTAATTATCAGCTAGCACTTGAATTTCTACATGCCTGAAATCCTCGATATACTTTTCAATATAAACACCTGGATTTCCGAAAGCTGTCATCGCTTCCTGCTGGGTAATATTCATTCCCTTAATTAAGTCCTGTTCAGTCCGGGCAATCCTTATTCCTTTGCCTCCACCCCCGGCTGTAGCTTTAATGATAACCGGATAACCGATTTTCTCTGCTAAGCCTGTAGCTTCTTCATCAGTCTTCACAATACCCTTAGATCCTGGCACGATGGGAACATTTGCTTCCCGCATCGTCTCCCTGGCAACATCCTTAGTGCCCATTTTCTGAATGGCTTCTGGTGAAGGTCCTACAAATATAATATTGCATTCCCGGCATAACTCTGCAAAATCAGCGTTCTCCGCCAGGAAACCGTATCCGGGGTGAATAGCATCACACCCAGTAAGATTGGCAACACTGATAATATTGGTAAAGTTTAAATAACTGTCTTTCGATGCTGTAGGTCCAATGCAATAAGCTTCGTCCGCAAGCTGCACGTGAAGCGCTTCTCTGTCAGCTTCGGAAAAGACTGCCACAGATTCTACCCCGAGTTCCCGGCATGCTCGGATAATTCGAACCGCTATTTCTCCTCTGTTTGCAATTAACAGTTTTTTTATCATTTCAATTCGCTCCTATTCGGGCTTAACTAAAAATAATGGCTGACCATATTCCACTAGCTGGCCATCCTCAGCCAGTACTTCCACAATTTCCCCATTAATTTCGGCTTCGATCTCATTAAATAGTTTCATTGCCTCTACTATACAGACTATTGAGTCCTTTGTAACCTTTGCCCCTGGCTTGACATAAGCGTCTGCGTCAGGTGATGGTGATTTATAAAATGTACCGACCATTGGAGAAGTAATTTTATGTAAGTTTGCGCTATCTTCTTTGACCTCTTCCGGCTGACTAGGCTTAACACTTTCAGTTTTTTCTGCCTGTACTGGCTTAGCCGGCTCCGCTTGTTCAATAATGCTTTGCTCCTTAACTGCGGCAGACGTTACAGCTTGTGTGGCTACCTGAGATCCTGAAGCAGTTTTCTTCATTTTGATTTTAGAACCATCATATTCATAAACAAATTCTTCAATGCTTGATTGATCAACTAGTTTGATCAGCTCACGGATTTCTTGTACTTTTAACATTAGCTGGCACCCCTTGTCCATTCTAAATAGTTATGACTAGATACTAATACTATACGATAATACCTTGTATAAATTCAATATGCGAATATTAAAGGCATATTTTCAGGGCATTTAAATTCCCTATAAGAACATCTTAATAGTTTTTCTAAAAAATGTGAATTGATTCGACAGGAATTTTCTATTCGACGGCGAATTTCTATCTTTAGTTATGGTAAAGGGATGGGGAGAAAAACGACATGAAATCGATTGAAGAAATCAAAAAAGAAGATTTAACAAGAAAAAACTCTCTTGTTGTTAAAGCGAGCTTCGTTTCTGTTATTCTTGCAACAGTTGTTGATATTGCAATGCAGAAGGAGGCAGCTGTCATTCTGTCCATTATAGTGGCAGGAGGGCTAGGGGTTGCTATTGTTGCAGCATTGCATTACTTTAGGAAGTTTACAGCAATTATTCCTTATCTTTCGGTGATCCTGGTTTCTGGTGTCATGTTTATTATAATGGAGAACAGTGTGTCATCAACAGCTTACTTCCTTGTTTATTTTGTACTCGTTTTATCAGCAATTTATATGAATAAATACTTGCTGTGGCTGGGTTCGCTGCTCGGATTTTCAATCATATCACTCTTTACTGTTTTTCATCATAATGAGCTTCCGCTCGAACTGAAAAACTATGTAACGATTTATTTGTTATTTTCACTGGTTACAGTGCTGTTATCTTTTCAGCTGTCAATATCTAAAAGGCTTTCTGAAAACATAGCGTCTGCACAAAGGGAGACAGAGGAGCTTTTACTTAAAGACCGTGAAATCCAAAAAGCCATTGAACAAAACTCGATAGGAATTTCTGGTCTAATTGAACATGTACGGGTAAAGAGTTCAGAGAATTACCAGTCTGCTATGGAAATGAATGATTCTGTATCTGAAATATCTGCGGGAATTCAAACCCAATCAGACTCCATTATCGATATCTCCAGATCACTCGAGACGACTAACGCAGTCATTACAAGAACCTCTGATTTAGTAGATAAGCTAAGGAATGACGCAGTAGTAGCTGAGACTGTTGCGAATACAGGGGACGCATTAATTACAAAACTCCAAAATGAGTTAGCAGTTTCACAGGGTAATATAGTCCGAGTTAAACAGCATATTGTTTCTCTCGTTCAGCTCGTAAAAGAAACTTCACATTTTTCGGCAGCGATCCAAGATATTGCCTCCCAAACTAATTTGCTTGCCCTAAATGCTTCTATCGAGGCAGCAAGAGCTGGTGACAGCGGCAGGGGCTTTGCTGTGGTAGCCGAGGAAGTCAGAAAACTTGCAGATATTTCAAGCAAAACAGCCACACAGATTACAGATAACCTAAATAATGTAATTAAAGACACGGAAAAGACTAAAAACGATATTGATGAGGCAGCACTGAAACTAACAGAAAACCTTGCACTTTCAGATGATACTCAGGAGGCATTTACAAGAATTCATGCGACATTCCAGCAATTAAAGAATGATATTATTGAATATGACGCACTTACTAAAGATGTCCTCCACTCTTCGATGGCAATCGAAGGGTCGATTGCAGAGTTTAGTTCGGTAATTGAACAGGCCAGTGCGTCCCTCCAGGAAATATCCTCGGCCGTCGGAATTCAAACGGTCCATCATGAACAATTATTTAACGCTGTTGAAACTGCCCATGAGTCTGTAGATAACCTTCTAAAACTTCAAGAAAAATAAGGGAAAGCCTGCTGGCCTTCCCTTTGTTTTTTTACCTTATTTCATTAGTCTGAGCTCCTGCTGCAGAAGCTTTTAGAGCCTCCAGTTTGCTCGTTTCTATGCGGTCGGCTACGCTTTCTTTGTCCAGCTTCGCCTCCTAGGAGCTCGGGTCACAAGCCAATCGCTTCGGAAGGCATAGAGCGTCTTCTGTCAGCGCTCGTCTTATGCCTGTCGCCCCTGGACAGTCGGCTACGCTTTTCTTTGTCTAGCTTCGCCTCCCAGAAACTCGGCAAACTTCAACTCCTCCTACAGAAGCAAAGAGCGCTTCTTTGTCGGAGCCTCCAGTTTGCTCGTTTCTATGCGGTCGGCTACGCTTTTCTTTGTCTAGCTCCTCGAGTCGCTTCGGTCTTGCTGCTGAAGTCAAAGAACGACTTCATCTTCAAGCCCTCCAGCGCTTGTCGGAGCTGGACAAGGCGCTTCCGCTTTTCTATTTCCCTGGTTGGAATTCTACTGCTACTGGCTGCATGTCGCCTAGTTCAGTTCTGACTAGCTGGATGATTTCATTTGCAGCTTTCGCGGAATGTTCTTTGGACTTTATTGTGATTCTGACTTTCTCTCCGTCTGCTCTTACTAGGACATCTTCATAGTTCATTGCTTTAATCAGCATTTCTAATGTGTTTTCCTTAGTAGCAATTTGGTTCAGTTCTTTCATTTCGTCATAAGCTTTACTCCGTTCGGGTGCTGGCAGATCTGTTGACGCGATGATTGCCTGAAGTTCTCCTTTTCTCATGCTACGCTGATCATCCAGCTGCATACGGAGTGCTTCAAAAACCTCATCACTGCTGATTTCAGAGATTACTGTTTCACCATCAGCTGTCTCGTTTGTTGCTGTTTCCTGACCCTCAGCATTTTCAGCAGTATTTTCTTGCTGTTCTTCAGTGCCGCCGGCAAGCTGATTCCCATTTTGTTGTTCAGGCGAAGTGATATAATAGACTGATAGCACCACTACAAGGCTTAGCATTGTTAATAACCAGACAGTTTGTTTTTTCAATAACATTTAATTAATCCCCCTTTGTCTTTTTCGGTAAAACAGATACTTTATGGCTAGGTACATCTAGTGAACGGGTAACGGCTTCAATAATCCATTTTTTCACCTGGATATTGTCCGCTCCCTTTGCTACCACTAGAACTCCTCGAATAGCTGGCTTCTTTGTTTCAAGTACAATTGGAACTTCTTTTTCTCCGTTCCTGACTATGACTAGCTGTTCATCTTTGGAAGAATCATCCACTTTGCGTTTTCCGCCCTCCCGATCAATCTCATCAGTAGATTGGGTTTGAGTTGAAGTGTTTTTTTCCAGGACTCTTTTTTCAGTCGCATCCACATTAACCACAATAGTTACATCGTTAACTCCTACGATCCCTTCCAGCGCTTCTTTAAGCTGAGCTTCATATGCATCCTCGTAATCTGAGATCATATTGTTCTCAGTAGATTTTTTTTGCCCAAATGCAGGAACTTCTTCATCCTGACTCGATGCACTATCGAACACTGGCAGCTCATTATCTGGCCTTTCATCCTGGCCAAACATATTGCTTATAAACATAATGGCCACTCCAAACAATATTACGATTAAAAAATATTGATACTTCCCATTCTTTTTCCCATCGGGGCTTTCGTTGGTAAACTTATTTTTCAACCATGTTATTGGCCCTTTATCACTGCTCATTCTTTGTTTCACGCCCCCCTTCAATCTCAACTTGAATAGACTCTAGTGGAACATTCCATTTTTCTGAAAGAAGAGAAGCTACAATGTCGGCATCTTTGGAATTGCGCTTTGATGGAAGAGGCTGCTCCGTATTAATATCAACTTTTTTTACTGCTTCAACTGCTTCATCTTCCTTGGACGGATAACTTAGGGTTACAAATATATTTTCCAGATTATCCGGAAAGGAACGCTGATCACTTTCATCAACCCTTAGATTAATAGCTGCAATCTCCAATCCGTGCTTTTCCATCAACTCCTCCTCTGCATCCACCTCCAGATGGACAGCCATTTGTTCTAAAATATATGCATCATTAGAGGCTTGTATTTCTTTTTTATTCAAATCTATTAAATTTTCTATATTATTTTCATTATTTCCATTAAAAGCAGTTACCGAAGCCAGGGTTTCTTCAAAATCGCTCGAAAGAAGCTTCAGTACCGGATTAAGAATAATTGCGATTAATAATAGCCCTGTAACAATTTTTGTATATTTTTGAAAACTCGAATTGGGCAGGAGCATATCAATAACGGTCGCAAGCAGTACAAAAATGATGATATTAGTGATCCATTCTTTTATAAATTCCATCAGGCACCTCCTATCTCACCATCATCGTTAGATTGCCAGCCGCAATAATTACGGTGATACTCAAAAAAAACATAAGCGACACAATGGCCAAAGCGGCAAAAACATAAATGATGCTTTTACTGATGATGTCAAGGCACGAAATAATCGGTCCACCGCCTAGTGGCTGAAGGATGGCCGCGGCAAATTTATAAATAAATGCGATCATTAAAATTTTGACTGCTGGGAATGCAGCTATTATCAGCAAAATGGCAACGCCGGCCAATCCTACAGTGTTTTTTAACAGTACAGAAGCAGTGATAACTGTATCTGTGGCATCCGTGAAAACCCGGCCAATTACCGGCACAAAATTCCCAGTAATAAATTTCGCGGTTCTAATTGTAACACCATCCGCTACTGCTGCTGATGCACCTTGTACAGATATAACCCCTAAAAATATCGTTAAAAGAGCACCTAGCAGGCCTATACTCCAATTGCGGAGAAGCTGGGCCAACTGCGTAACCTTATAGTGATCCGTGAGAATACTTACAATACTTAGCAGCGTTGAAAGGAAAAGGAGGGGTAAAATAACGTATTGAATAAACATTCCGCTTGTATTCATAAGAAATAAAATGACCGGATGGAAGAAGGCAGCAGATACAATCCCCCCAGAGGCTGCCATTAAAGCTAATAACAAAGGAATCAAGGCGAGAATAAAGTGGATCATTGTACTGATCGCTTCATTTGTGTATTGAATCGCTACATGGAAGCTGTTTAAAGCAATAATTATTAACACCATAAAGACAATGGAATAAGCAACTTTACTAACAGTGCTTTTCTCAAAAGAATTTTGCAGCGTCTGTAAAAACATACTGAAAATTGTTAGAAGAACCAGCGATCCTAGTAATTTTCCATTGACGATAAATTCATGAAAGAGATATTTTAGAATACCTGATGACCATTCCTTAAGGGAAAATGTCTTTTCTCCCTTAATAAAATCATAGAGGCTTCCTTTTTGGCTTTCAGGCAAGAACCCATCATATTCATTAGTAATCTCTTCCCAAAAGAACTTCAGTTCATCAATATTCAGATTTTCAAGCTGTGAGTTTGCCACCTCCCTAGGATCAATTAAGTGTTCGGTGGTTTCATCATGTTCTGTAGCTTGTACATTTAAACTGAAAAAAAAGAGTAAAAATAAACAAATGCCAGGAATAAACTGCAGCCGCTGCATCATTGTTTCACCTCTTCATAACAGGTTCAGAGCTATAATTAATTAGGAATTAAACGGATAATTGTTTCAATCATGACTGTTAAGATTGGGATTGCCATGGCGAGGATTAAAATTTTCCCGCCTAGCTCTATTTTAGATGCTATCGCCCCTTGCCCAGCATCTTTTGTAATTTGGGCAGCAAATTCAGCAATATAGGCAATTCCAATAATCTTCAGGATGGTTTCCACATAAATTAAATTCACTTTTGCATTCACAGCAATTTTTTCAATCATGTGTATAATTAGATAGATTTGATCAACCAGGAATAAAAAAATTGTGCAACCCACGAAGACGACTAATAAAAACGCAAAGTTTGGTTTCTGTTCCTTAACAATCAGCGCCAGAAAGGTAGAAGTTAGGGCGATTCCGACTATTTGGAAAATCTCAATGGCTTAGCCCTCCCTTAGCCTTGATATAAAAATACTGATTTAATTTTTTGGAACAACTCATCAACGATGGAGGCCACCATAAACAAGATATATATAAATCCAAATAAGGTTACCCACTGGGCGTATTCTTTTTTGCCAACTTGGTCTAGAATCGTATGTAAAAATGCTACAACGATTCCGACACCGGCAATTTTAAAAATTACGTCTACCTCTAAACCCATTCTGTTCTCCTCCTAATTGCTACATCAGTAATATGATTAATAATAATCCTGATAAAAACCCAAGGCTTTTCACCATCTTTTCGTATTTTGCCTGTTTCTCGTAGGCATCTGCTTCCTCTCGTTCAAGGTGTGTGATGGTGAGCATAATTTGTTTTTGCTGCGTATATCTGTCATGTCTTCCTAGAGTTTCTCCAAATTGCTTCATAATTTCAAACTCACCTTGTTTCAGAGCGGTAAGCTTCCAAACCTCCTCTAGACTTTCATCCCAAGCTGCTTTTACCGTTGTTTCCGAATCAGTCAGTTTCTTGGCAAAACTTTCAAAAAACCAGGAAAGAGGCTTGGATAACTGTGCTGACAGCTTTCTGGAAGCCTCGTGAAGCGGTGTATGCCCGTACATAATTTCTGCCTCAAGTGACTGGAGAGCGGACTTCAACAGCCTTAACTGCCTAGGACGTTCACTCAAATGCTTAGAAGCTTCAAAACCAGCCCATGTAGCAGCAATAATTATGAAAACGGCTCCAAATAACTTCATCATCTAAGTCACTCTCACTTTATGGTCCATCTTTGTTCCCATTTCATTTTTTATCGAAGCAACTGTACCTGGACCCTCATCCCTGTTTAGTTCAATAAACCTCTCAAATATCTCTGATTCAAGGATAGGCTTTAGGATTGGACGCTTCATGATATCGCTGAATGTATTTCCATGTGTGGTTATAATTAATTTTATACCGGCATTTACAGCCTCCATGATTGCTTCAGCATCTTCCTGCCGGCCAATTTCATCAACAATCAATACATCTGGGCTCATCGAGCGTATCATCATCATCATTCCTTCAGCTTTCGGACAGGAATCCAATACATCTACGCGAGGTCCAAATGTTAATTGCGGTATTCCATTTACACAACCAGCGATTTCGGATCTTTCATCAATAATCCCTGCTTTTAAAGGCGGTATATTCTGATTGTTTATTCCTCCAGAAACAAGCCGGGCTATATCGCGGAGAAGAGTCGTTTTGCCAGTCTGTGGGGGTCCGATAATCATTGTATGTCGCCAAGCCTTGCCATTATAAATAAATGGGAGCAGCTGTTCAGAAATCCCGACTTTCTCACGGGCAACTCTAATATTAAAAGATGCAATCTCCCGAATTGCTTTCACTTTGCCTCCTTCAAGGATTACTTTTCCTGCCAGCCCGACTCTATGGCCTCCAGCTATAGTAATATATCCTCTTTGTAACTCCTCTTCTAATGTATACATAGAAAAATTACTGAGCTTGTTCAATAGTTGCACTGCATCTTCCGGTGTAACTATATAAGATAAAAACTTCGGCAAACCCCTAATCGTGACTTCTAACGGCCTGTTGATCCGGACCCGTATTTCTTCCATATTTTCTTTTTCAATAGAGGGTATCTGTTCAAGAATATCTGAAATCCTATTTGGTAAAAAAGAAAGAATGCCTTCCAAATCGTCCCCTCCTCACAGGCTCTTACTAATTAAAATGTATGCCTGCTTGGACACATTATGACTTCATTTATACCGAGCAATAAAAAGAGCAACTGCGGGCTGCAGGTGCTCTACGTGTTCTATGGGGGAATTTGGCTAGCCTAAATCCTAAAAAAGGATATAAAGTTAGGTTTTCTAATGACCCATAAAAAAAGAATTTATGAAGATACTAAACTTGAAAGGAGTGCTGAAGATGGTAAGAGAAAATCACCCCGAATTCCAGGAAAACCAAAGAAGACTTAAATATAAGTATCTAGGCGGTGCAAAAGACAACCGTAAAGAGGCGACAGCGGACCCGGAATACAATACCAATGAGAATACAGATAAGTCAGTAGGAGCAACTGGAAGAGACCCTTCCTAAAAACCTGTCATTACGACCGGCTTGTCAAACATATCTCTAATGGTTTCGACAGTTCTTTCCTTCTTCCTTCAGCGTATAGTTTAAAAGGAAGCAGCGGAGGGGAGAGGGGAAACATGCAAGAAAATGCTCAGAAAAGAATGACTGAACAATACGTTATTTCCGTTACTGGGGAAGGGTCTGTGTCGATCCTTCCCGATAAAGTAAATGTCGTTTTAGGTGTCCGTACCGATAATCAAATTGTGCAGACCGCCCAAGCAGAAAATGCAGCTGCTATGCAATTGGTTATTAATGCATTATTACAAGTAGGAATTCAGCGGGGCAATATTCAAACGGCCGATTACCGAATTGATCCTATTTATTCGTATGAAGATGGAGAGCAATTATTTAAAGGCTACCGGGTAATCCACCTTTTGAGAATAAATATTAATCCTGAACTAGCAGGTCTGGCAGTTGACACAGCTGTCCAGCAAGGCGCAAATGAGATATCGAGCATACAGTTTACCCTGTCTGACTCAAGACCAGCACAGTTACAGGCCCTCTCTCTAGCAGTCTCCAATGCGCGGCAGAAAGCTGAAGTAATTGCAAGAGTTATGGGCGTTAGCCTTTATCAAATCCCCCTTTCTGTAAACGAAAAACCTTCCGAACAAACATCGCCTATCCCTTTTATTGCTTCGTTAGAAAAATCAAGTGATGCCACGACGCCTTTAGAGCCAGGAAAAATGGAGGTAAAAGCTTTCGTTGATGCAAGGTACAAATACGTATATCCAAATTAGGATATACTCTTAATTTTTAAAACAAAAAAGCAAAACTTCGGCTTTTTTTTTAAGAGGTCCAGATATTGCTCACGAATTTCACCACATGTTTAGCTGCGCCATACTCTGTGAACATTTGTTTATGGAAAATAATTCAAAGGGGTCGACAATAGCTAATTATCCATTGGAATATATTACCACCCTTATTATTTATTGGATTACCGGTCATACAGACTTTTAACACATTATATCCATACCATATTGTTTTTCTTGTAATATACCAGTAAATAACTGTTGAAGAAGGAAAAGAAATGAGGATTTTATTAATCATATTTGCAGCAGTTTTTTTGGCAGGATGTGCGAGTGATACCTATAAAAGTATTTCTGCAGAAGATACACAGGAGATGCTGAAGGATAGCTCAGTGAAGATTATTGATGTCCGGACTCCGGAAGAATTTGCTTCTGGGCATATCCCAGAGGCAGAATTAATGCCCTTACAAAACTTTGATGAACTGTTATTTGAATTTGATAAAGAGAAAACCTATATAATCGTATGCAGGAGCGGTAATCGCTCTGCTGAGGCAAGTGCTCTTCTCTCTAGAAATGAATTAAATGGGTATATAATATGTCAGGCGGAATGCTCGCCTGGGATTTTGAACTAGAAAGATAGCTGCGGATCAGACAGTTTGCATGGAGAAAGTTCGACGTATCCTCTAAGTTCTTCTTATAAAAGTAAAGAAGCACCCTTTACTAAAGGAGTGCTCAGATTGTCGACAAAGGGGTATCGAGAGCGCTCTCGGTGCCTTTTAGTATTTTTAATATATATTGTTAATTTTATATGGCTAAAAGAGCTTCCTTTCCCCAGAGGGTAGGAGGCAGCAAGGCCACTGCATACGAAGAATCCGCGCTTGAATCTTTTACCTGAAGCGTCCACACGCTGCAGAGTAAATTAATCGAACTGTTCTAACAAAAAATAAAACGCTGCTTTTTAAAACCTTATTGATTCGTTTCAAAAGATCTTAAAAAGCTTACAATATCAGTGATATCCTGTTCAGATAACTGCCTTACTCCATCCTGTCCTTTTAAAGATGGACCCATCCTTGTATTTTCCCGCCCATAAGCTGTACTAATCCAGATCTGCTTGTCTGTTGTATACTTAAGATAATCACCGTTTGCAAGAGCGGTGCCCATTTTATTTATTCCCTGTCCCGATTCCCCATGACATGTCAGGCAATACAAATTATAGAGCCTCTCTCCAGTTGTTGGGTTCCCGTCTAAAACTGCAGGGGCTTCTAATTCAAGCTGTTCACTTTGCCACCCTCTCATGAAAACAACCACTTTTTTTATTTCTTCATCAGCAAGTATCGATTCATATTCAGGCATCATTGCTTTAACTCTCCCATATTTGACATAGTTAAACAAATCTTCATCTGAGACAGAGTTCAAAAACTGCTGATTATTTAATGATGTGCCAGAGTGTGCACCTTCCCCCTGGCCTGTCAGCCCGTGGCAGGATACACAGTGCTGTCTGTATAATTTCTCACCCTCTTGAACCTCTACACTTAACTGTGCATTGTTTTTACTGAAAAACACTGCTGCAGCTGCTCCTATTAGAACAACTGCTGCAAAACCAATAACTATTCTTCTCATGATCATCCCTTATTTCGGTTCAGGTGTTGGAGTAGGCTCCCCGTAATGTCCATATGCCTTCTTAATCAAATGATGAATGTCATTTAGATTTTTGCCATCGTCATGCATTTCTACCGCCTCCCGGGCGATATTGACACAAATGTCTCAAGCAATCCCATGAGGATCCCATTCAGACACCCTGTTGTCCTCTCCCATTCCTTTAATAAAACAGTCAAGGTTGCTCATATGACCAGCAGATTCGTTACAGTTGCAGTAACAGGGAACTGAAGCCAGCACTTCAGGATATTCCGCTGCCAACACGTACGTCTCTTGGACAATCTCTGAGGAGCTTAAGACATATTCAGGAAGTGGATGATGCTTTTTGTCAAGGGTTAAACCTGTTTTTTCTTCTGATCCACACCCTGATAAAGCTCCTGCAGTAAGTATGCTTATTAAGAAGATTAAAGCGATTCGCTTCATAGCAGACACCTCTTTTTTCCTACTATTTAGTGGTGATTAGGTATGAATTAATTTTAACAAAAACCTAATCAGACAAATGGTATAAATATTACTATTTGGTGAAGATTCTTTTATCAAATTACTGTTAAATGGCAGTAATGATTCTCATCATTTGGAAGCTGTTCCTACACCAGTAAACCACTTGCTCAATCCAAGGCGTTAATACCCCTACTATATTGAGCACTGTTATTAATATAGAAAAAGAATGCAGAGATTGAGCAGTAAGCTCGGAGAAATTGTTGCCGAGGAGTGAAAGAACAACAGTGAGTGCCCATCCGCTAAAATTCCCAGCCATTAAAAAACCCCCGACCCGCTCGTGGCGGAATCAGAGGTATTTAGAATTAAATATTTAAGCACGGGAAACGTAAGAACTATCAGTTGTATTAACAATAAGCTTGTCACCTTGGTTGATAAAGAAAGGAACCTGGACACTTAGTCCTGTTTCAAGGATTGCAGGCTTTGTACCACCTGAGGCTGTATCACCTTTGATACCAGGTTCTGTTTCAGTTACTTCAAGCACGACTGTGTTCGGCAGCTCTACACCAAGAGTTTCTTCCGCATACATCAAGATGTGTACTTCCATATTTTCTTTCAGAAACTTTAGTTCGTACTCAATGGAATCTGCAGAAAGCTCAATCTGCTCGTAAGTTTCATTATCCATAAAGACATGCTGGTCAGCACTTGCATATAAATATTGCATTTTTTTATTGTCAATCTGGGCCTTCCCAACCTTTTCACCGGCACGGAAAGTTTTTTCCTGGATCGCACCAGTGCGAAGATTGCGCAGCTTTGAGCGAACAAATGCCGCTCCTTTACCCGGTTTAACATGTTGAAAGTCAATAACTCGCCAAATGCTGTTATCAACTTCAATTGTTAAACCTGTACGAAAATCGTTTACAGATATCATGTAAATGTCCTCCTATTAGTTCTTCATTCTATAAAATTATGAGTTCCTTTGTGGAGTGCGTAAGACTTGTGTTATGATTCATTGTTATTACAGTGTCATCTTCAATCCGCACTCCACCGACACCAGGTATGTATATCCCGGGCTCTACCGTTACTACCATTCCAGGCTCCAATACAACATCTGACTTAAAGGAAAGGCCTGGTCCTTCATGCACCTCAAGGCCGATGCCATGACCTGTTGAATGTCCAAAGTACTCACCATATCCCTTTTCAACAATTAAGTTACGGGTAAGCGCATCGGCTTCCTTACCGGTCATGCCTGGCTTAATTCCTGCCATGCCACGCAACTGGGCCTCAAGAACAATGTTATAAATTTCTTTTAGCTTATCCTCAGGTTTACCAACAGCAAGGGTTCGGGTAATGTCAGACACATATCCTTTATAGTAAGCTCCGAAATCCAGTGTGATGAAGTCTCCTGACTCAATAACCTTTTCACTGGCAACTCCATGCGGAAGGGCAGAACGATAACCTGAAGCAACAATGATATCAAAAGACGAGGAATCCGCCCCAGCTCTTCTCATGAAGAACTCTAACTCATTGGAAACTTCAAGCTCGGTTAAACCAGGCCTGATGAAGCCTGTAATATGCTTAAAGGCAGCATCGGCAATTTCGGCTGCTTCCTTTAATATCTTAATCTCTCCATCTGTCTTTATCAAGCGCAATTTTTCAACGGCGCCCGAAACAGGAACTAACTCGGCTTCAACTGCTTTATCATAGGACTTGAATGTTGAAAAAGTTACATGATCTTCCTCAAAACCAAGCTTTCGAATACCCAGCTGCTGCACCTGTTTGGCAACTTCTTCTTGAATAGCCCCTTTATGCTGGATAATTTCAAACCCTTCGCATTGTTTGGCTGCTTGCTCCATATACCTGAAATCAGTAATAAATAGCGCCTTTTCTCCGCTGATCAAAACTGCACCTGCTGTACCTGTAAAACCTGATATATACCGTCGGTTATAGCTGCTAGTTATGAGCAAGCCATCTACATTATTATCAGCAAATTTAGTACGGAGCTTTTGAATTTTCTCCATATATATCCCCTCTCCTTTTGCTTATATCAAGTTAAAGACCCTGATTTTTAGCGTTGATTTTCGTCAACCTTTTGACAGCAATTCTACATACAGTCGACATTCTTTTTTAAAAATAGGCTCTGTTAAGCTTGACTGTTGATCGTCGTTTCAGGCGCTCTTTCAAAGAGACGGTCGGGAAGGGTTATTTCCACTAACTACCTCCTCGGCGCTGAAGCAAATCCCCTGTACCGCTGCTCCCGCAGGACACTAAATTTACCATCTTCGAGTAAGCTCACACACGAAGGAAATGCCTAAGCATTTAAAGGGTCAATCGCCTTCATTCCAATCAACACTGCTAAAAATCAACAAAGTTCTTTAACAGAGCCTAAAAACAAATTAGGTTTTTTATGTAATTCTGCAATTGAAATCCTGTCTATTACGTTGAATTTAGGCCATTTCTTTAAAAAAGAATGTTCTGTAAGAACATTCTAACATACCTATTTTCGGATGAACTACTGTAACGCAGTTAGGTTGGGACTTCTTTGTTTTTTTTCTGACGGTACTTTGCTTCATTTTCTTCAAAGGAAATTGAATATCCGACAAACACTCCATAAAGAATATAGAAACAAACTGAGGTTATCAAAGTATGTTTTGATAATTTCATGAAAGGCTCCATTCCAGGAAATAACGGATTTAGAACAAAGAAGACGAGGAAAAACAGAACGATACCATAGCCAACACCTGCCCAAAGGCTGTTAATCCTTCTTAGCATTATATAATACAACAGGGCAGCTCCTACTGAAAATAAACCAATTGCTACAATTGAAATAACCGTTCCCAGCCACCCGTTTTTCCAATCACCGAGCGCCCATGGTTCTAAAATTATGTTGGGGCGAATATCGGTGAAATTTAAAACGTAGGCAAAATAACCCAACGTACTCCAAAAAATACCCCCAAACAACCCTGTAATAACCACCATTGTGATAAAAGACATTGGTTTTTCGTGCTGATTTTGCTCTAGGTTTTGGCTCTCATCTGCCATTATAAACCACCTCCATTCGTTATTATGTCCATGGGCATAGATTACTTACACAAATCTGTTGTTTAAAACAGAATTTTTCAGTTAAATGGGAAAACAGTTTATCTCTATAGAGGTTTTTGTATTTTTTTAGTAAACTATATATAAGTACATACAGCGTTCCTGTTCAGTTGGTTGGTGTATGAATGACAAGTGTTCATGTTTTAGTTTATTGCAGCCAGCCCAAATGTTAGCAAGTATTTTGTGGCCAAGACCACTAGCTCACCGCCTATGCGCGAAAAAGAACCGGATAAAAAATAGGCAGAAGCTGCCATTTTTTCGTTTAATCACCTGTTAATTAAGGAAAAAGAAACAAGTATCAATTAAAAACAGGGCAGATTGTATAATAATTAGTTTAAAAGATGGAAAAAATGCTCAAGATGCTCTTAGGGAGGTGGCTTTCGTGAGAAATAAGGCTTCATTTTATGTTGTTACGGGATTACTGATACTCGCCGCTGTGGGAATCGTTACTAGTTTAATTAAAGATCCTTCAGGCTTTCTTAAATTAATTGCCGGTGTTATCTTGGTCGGAGCAGTCGTATATTTCCTGGTCAACCGCTTTACTAAAGCTGGCCCTAAGAAGCATGAGCAGCGTGCTTTTATGAAGGCAGCTAAAAAATCAAAGAAGAGATTTCAGCACAAGGAACCTTCAACACGCGGCACAGCTATGGGCTCTTTAACTTCCATTAGAAAAAAGAAAAAAAACCCTTCCCACCTAACGGTAATTGAAGGGAAAAAAGGTAAGAAAAAAAATCGGGCCACATTTTGAGGTCCGATTTTTGTGTTTTTTCAGAATGACCATGCTTTTAAAAATTGTAGGGCACACGCTCTCCCATATTGAATCAATTCAATTTTTTTCTCCTTGGTCAGCTGAAATTCTGTTGTTAACACACCATCAGTTGGAATGAAAATAATATTTTTTTCATGCTTTCTTGATATGTACCTTGCGTCATGTGCATCCTTCATCGTTTCAAAAAGTGCCTCATACATTTGAATGGCGTTTCGTACATTTTTTTTTGGACGTTCTCCGAGCTTATGGCTGAGCTTGATTCCTAGAACAGGACGAACCTTTTTAACATTTTCCCGATCAAATAGCCACATTGGAAAATTGCTTAGTACACCACCATCTACTATTAAGTGATTCCCCGTCCGAGTTTTGAGTTTCACTGGTTCAAAAAAGAAAGGGAGACTGCAGCTCATTCTTATCGCCCTTGCTATTGGAAAATTCACTGGTGAACAGAGGTATTGATTTAGATCGTCAGGAAGTACAATTAACCGGCCTGTCGTTAAATCCGAAGCAATTACCCTAAGAGCATTCGGCGGAAGATCGGAAAAAGTTCGTACACCTTTAGCCGCCAGCTTTTCATAAATCCATTTTTCTAATTCTAATCCTTTATACAGTCCCAGCCGCCAGTATACCAGCAGCCATTTAGTCAGCGGGTTAGGCAAAAATATTTTTCGATCATCTAAAAAAGAAGATAGCTTAAGTTCATCCATAAAACCCATAATTTCTCTGCTTGTATATCCCGCGGCAATTAGTGCAGCTATAATCGCGCCAGCACTTGTGCCAGCTACCCGTTTAAATCTTAAGCCTCTATCTTCAATCCCTGCATAGGCCCCTACCAATGCTAGTCCTTTTATTCCTCCACCAGAGAAAACGCCGTCTATATACATACCCTCCACCTCCAAAGAAGTAGCCACTTGTTAAACTTTAAGCGGCTGGCATGTAAAATAGTACGGAGTACAAGCAGAAAAATTCAGTTTTACGTAAAATACTGGATTTGTGCCTCTGGGAAATATGAATGGATGTAGCCTCTTATTGTGTTCTCTAATTCCTGTGCCTGATCATTCTGATACACATATTTTCCTATTCCATATCTTCCCCATTTATACTTTCGTTCCTCTTCATTCATTTCAAGCTTTGTTTTAGGATACCTTTTTAAAATTACGTTTTTAGCTGGTTTTGTATATCGGTGCTGAATCAGTTCAAAGGTTAAATGACTTAAATCAATACCTTGAAGCGAATCGCTTAACCGCTGAAAAAGTTCTTTATAGCCCTCTTCCCATCCCTCATGAACATAAATTGGCGCTACGATAAACCCCAGCCTATACCCGGCTTTTGCCACCTTTCGTGCGGCCTCAAGCCGTTCATCGAAGGAAGAGGTCCCCGGTTCAAAGTGCTTAATCACATACCGGGCATTTATGCTAAAGCGAAAGCTTGTTTTTCCGTTGTGCTCTGCATCAAGCAAGTGATCGACATGATGATATTTTGTTACAAATCTAAGTCTGCCAAATTCAGTTTGACCAATAAATTCAATCGTTTTCTTTAGGGCATGTGTTAAATGGTCAATTCCGACAATATCCGATGTGCAGGCGGCTTCAAACCGGGTTATCTCTGGCTCCCTTTCCTTCATATATTTTTCTGCCTGCTCAAATATTTCATCAAGATTCACATAGGTGCGGATATAAGGTTTGCTTCCTAATGTCGTTTGCAGGTAACAATAATGACAGTGACCCATGCACCCTGTTGCAAGTGGTATTGCATACTCAGCCGAGGGCTTTGATGTATCAAATTTGAGTGTCTTGCGGATGCCTACAACAAGCGTTGATTTTGCATTGCGATATTGCTGCAGCTCGTTATCACCGGGGATTCCCCTCACTTGGTTATGAGAGGTGGTTTCACGTATTTCGAGTCCCATCTTTTCGAATTTCTCTTTAAGCTCTTTGCCAAGCGGATATTCGAGTGCTCGTGGTTCTATATAGACTAACTGTGGGACAAAAGCTTTCATTCCTGTACCTCTTTTCTGATCTTTGGTGTCTTTTTTGTAGTATAGACAAATATAAAAAAAAGAGGCTGGGAAAATATTCCCCAACCTCTAATTGATTGCTATTATAGACCGCACTTAAGCTGTGCGTTGCAATTTGTGCATGTATTACAGCCGCCGATCTCTTTCACTGTTCCCTGGCGACAAACAGGGCATGTATTACCGACTTCTGATCCAATTGTAACGTCAGTTGAACGCAGCGGACTGATCGTATCCACTAATACAACATGCTGTTTTTGCTTCTCTTTCTGTGCGGGCTGATCGTCTTCAAAACTGTTTTCCTCTGCTTTTAAGGTTAAAACTTGTGTATCGCGTGAGCCATCAACATAAACGGTTCCACCCTTTGCCCCGCCTTTGTAAAGACGCTCATATACTTTTTCTACCTGTTCCACGCTGTAACCCCTTGGAGCATTAACCGTTTTACTGATGGAACTGTCAATCCAGCGCTGGATAACGCATTGAGTATCAGCATGGGCTTCCGGAGCCAATTCCATTGCAGCAACGAACCAGCTTGGAAGATTTTCCGAGTCTGCGTCAGGATTTCTATCCAAATATTCCTGAACGATATCCGCCTTCACTTCAATAAATTTACCCAGGCGCCCGCTTCTGAAGTAAGAGAATGAGAAATATGGTTCTAATCCTGTAGATACACCAACCATCGTTCCTGTAGAGCCTGTAGGTGCCACAGTCAGCAAGTGTGAGTTCCTTATTCCATTCTCAAGTATAGAATCGCGAATATCTTGAGGCATTTTTTTCATAAAACCTGTTTCCGTAAATGCTTGACGCAACCGGTTTGTCTTCTCTTCGGTATCGCCAGTCAAGAACGGGAAGCTGCCTTTTTCTTTAGCAAGTTCTACAGATGCACGGTAAGCAGTAGTAGCAATGGTTTCAAATACTTTATCAACCAGCTGATTACCTTTTTCGGAACCATATTCCGTCTCACAGTAGATCAGAAGATCATGAAGTCCCATGACACCAAGGCCAACACGGCGTTCACCAAGAGCTTGTGTTTTATTATCTTCAAGGAAGTAAGGCGTCGCATCAATGACGTTATCCTGCATGCGGACTCCTACTTCTACAGTACGCTTTAATCTTTCATAGTTAACAGTCTTTGTGTCCTTGTCTGCCATTTCTGCAAGGTTGACAGCAGCCAAGTTACACACACTGTAAGGTGCAAGCGGTTGTTCCCCGCATGGGTTTGTTGCGACTACTTTTTGTCCATATGCCTGAGCATTGGTCATGTCATTCGCATTATCAATAAAGAAAATTCCAGGTTCCGCTGAGTAGGTTGCACAGATATTAATTAAATTCCAAAGCTCTTTTGCTTTGATCTTTTTATAGGTGCGCACTTTATATCCGAGCTTTTCCCATTCACGAACATCGCCAACTTTGTGCCATTCTTCATTGTATTCTTTCATTGTTTTGGAGTCATAGCTTTCAACGTCAGGGAAGCGAAGTTCATATTCTCCGTCTTTTTCGACAGCGTCCATAAATTCTTTTGTCAGACAGATAGAAATATTCGCTCCAGTTAAGAATTCGGAATTATGAACTGTGTAATTCCCTCCGGTAACAAGCTTTTCTTCAGCTGATTTTATAATATCCTTGCTGAATCCTCCGTATCCAGGAATCCCTTTGTAGTTAACAATCCCTTGGTACATGGCTTCTTCCTGCAGCGTTAGCGGAGTGAATTTCAGCTTGTCTTTCGCATGCTTTTTGATTGTTTCATCTTCTGTATTTTCAATTAAAAATCTTAAGATGCGAGGGTTTTGCATTTTAGAAATGATGAATTCAACTATATCAGGATGCCAGTCCGTTAGCATTATCATTTGGGCTCCGCGCCGTGATCCGCCCTGCTCTACCAAATGAGTCAGCTTTGCGATATCATCCAGCCAGGAAACGGATCCAGAGGACTTTCCATTTACCCCTTTAGCGAGCGTATTGCGCGGTCTTAGTGTGGAACCATTCGTTCCAACTCCTCCGCCTCGGCTCATGATTTCCATGACTTGTTTACGGTGCTCTGAAATCCCTTCTCGGGAGTCCTGGACAAATGGCATTACATAACAGTTAAAGTAAGTTACGTCTGTATCTGCACCAGCACCATAAAGAACTCGTCCCGCTGGAATAAAATTAAGATTAACTAATTCTTGATAAAATTTTTGAAACCACTCTTGCCGTTTCTCTTCTGTTGTTTCTACTGATGCAAGTCCCGTGGCGTTACGTTTGGCAACTTGCTCATAAAAGACTTCAAGCGGCTTCTCAATGACGTCCAATGATTTTTTTATAATCCCAGTTCTTGCTTCCTCTGGCTCATCTAGAACTCCTCGGAATTCTTCATCCACAAGGATTGTAGCTGATTTGTCTTCCCAATCGATATCCACAATGTAGCCTAGGCCCCTGGCCGGAAACTTAGGATCTTCTTTTATGGTTAGAACAACAAAGTCTCCCTTTGTCAAAGTGACTTTCTCGGTGTCTTTAAAAGTATAGCGGTCCAGCATTACTAGTCTGGACACCCCTTTGTGGGTAATTTTCATATCAGGGGTAATGGGGTGTACTTGAGGGAATAACCTGATGTCTTTGTTCAAGCTTTCCACATTGATTTTCGTATTTTGTCCTAGTGTAACAGACATGATCACAACTCCTTCAACTAATATAAAGCACTCTAGCAATTTTTCTCTAGTAAAAATACAAGGCAGGTAATATCTAGATGTAATTTGAGTACCCTTAAGGTATCATACCGAAACTACAAAAATCAATATATAGTGTATAGTTTATTTTCGACAATACTACATATTGTGTTAAGGTCAAATACTCCCAATTTTGTCAAACACGCAAAAATTATTAAAAAAAGAGAGATTACGAGAGAAAGGACGATATTTGTCATTAAATGATTTATTTCGGCAAATTTCGCAAGTTGCACTTTCTTTAACTCTCACAAATCGCTTTAGAATAGGAAAAAATAAAAAAAGCGAACTTGTCGCTTTTAATTTTTTTAAAAACTCCAGATGGTTAAGTCGATTTGCAGGAAGATCTGCACAGCTATCTTTTAAAATTCCATTCTGGGTTTTCATATTTTTCCTTTGCTAGTTTTGTTACATATTCATGTTCTTTGTCGCTTAGCGTATATCGCTCCAGCTCGATATTCAAGCCTTCCGCAAATCCCTTTTCAAAGGCCTTTTTTGCAGCTTCAATAGAAATTTTAGTGGGGCTTATTTCGTTGATCGCAACAGCTTTGGACTTAAATGCTTTTTGCATACGCTCCTTCACACGGTCATTGGGATACTTGAAAAGGCTGAAAAGCTTATCTTCATCCAAATCAAGGAGAATGGAGCCGTGCTGAAGAATAACACCCTTTTGACGGGTTTGAGCACTGCCAGCAACCTTCCTGCCTTCAACAACTAGCTCGTACCAGCTCGGTGCATCAAAACACACAGCAGACCGGGGGTTTTTTAATGAATCTCTCTCTTCAGCTGTTTTTGGCACTGAAAAATAGGCATCCAATCCAAGATTATGAAACCCCTTCAAAATACCTTCTGAAATTACCCTGTAGGCCTCTGTAACAGTCCGGGGCATATCAGGATAATCCTCGGTGACGATCACACTGTATGTAAGCTCATGCTCGTGCAGAACTCCCCTTCCGCCAGTAGGTCTGCGAACAAAGCCCAATCTATGATTTTTTACAGCTTCCATGTTAATTTCCTTTTCGATCTTCTGGAAGTAGCCGACAGATAAAGTAGCAGGGCTCCAGCCATAGAAACGGATAACAGGCGGGATCTTCCCTTCACTATGCCAGTCAAGAAGGGCTTCATCTAGTGCCATATTAAATGATGGGGGCTGGTCCCCAGTATCTAAAAATCTCCAAACTTCTTTATTCATAAATAAACCTCATTTGCATGATAAATTGCTTATCGCGTTTTTTAGTCTATCAAAAATTCACCTGAAATCAAAGCGCCTTGATTATGACCAAATTTCTGATTGTGTCAAAAATCGAGTTAAATACCCTTTTTCTGTATAATATATTAAGAAATTTGTAAATTCCTTTGCCCTGAAGCCAAATGGCTTATATAATAATAATTGGCTTAGTCAAGCTTGAAAGGGGAAAGAGACATTGGATGCACTTTATTTTATACTCATCATGGCAGGAGCTATTGTAACGTACTCAGTCATAATGTATTTCTACCAGCGCAGAATTTTAACAACGCTGAGTGAAGAGGAATTTAAAGCCGGCTATCGTAAAGCCCAGCTTATTGATGTACGGGAACCAAACGAATATAATGCAGGCCACATACTTGGTGCCAGAAATATCCCGCTCTCTCAAATCAAATCTCGCATGAAGGAAATACGCAATGATCAGCCAGTTTACTTATACTGTCAAGGCGGAACAAGAACCGGCCGTGCAGCCCAAATGCTTCATCGCAAAGGATACAAAAACCTTAACCAACTTAAAGGCGGGTTTAAAAAATGGGGCGGAAAAGTGAAGTCTAAGAACTAGATATCCAGCACATTTGTGTTGGAAGCTACCTTGCCTATAAACAGTTTGTCTGCTGAATATCAATTAACCCATTGCGATGCAATGGGTTTTTTAGCTTTCCGTTAAAATTAACTGCTCAAGAAACGCCCCGAACGTTGAGCGGGGCGTTTCTTGTAATTATATCTTTTGATAGCGTAGAACTGGTTTTCTGGCTGCCAGTGTTTCATCAAGGCGGCTTACTACTGTTGTGTGCGGCGCCTCTTGTACCACCTCTGGGTTTTCTTCTGCTTCTTTCGCAATCTGAATCATGGCATCAATAAAATCATCTAACGTTTCCTTAGATTCGGTTTCTGTCGGCTCTATCATAATGCATTCTTCAACATTTAACGGAAAATAGATCGTTGGCGGATGATATCCAAAGTCCAGTAAGCGTTTTGCGATATCAAGAGTCCTGACACCGAGCTTCTTTTGACGTTTTCCGCTTAATACGAATTCATGCTTACAGTGCCTGTCAAACGGCAGATCGTAGAATTCAGACAATCTTCTCATCATGTAATTAGCATTTAAGACCGCATACTCTGTAACCGCTTTTAGCCCGTCAGGACCCATTGTACGGATATAGGTATATGCTCTGACATTGATTCCAAAGTTGCCGTAAAACGGTTTGACCCTGCCAATCGACTGAGGACGGTCGTAATCAAATACAAATTCTCCATCTCGTTTTGCAACAATTGGTTTTGGCAAATACGGTATTAAGTCAGATTTGACCCCAACTGGGCCTGATCCTGGACCTCCGCCTCCATGCGGGCCTGTAAAGGTTTTGTGCAGGTTTAAGTGAACCACATCAAATCCCATATCGCCAGGCCGTGCCTTGGAAAGAACTGCATTTAGATTTGCTCCATCATAGTACAGCTTTCCTCCAGCATTATGAACTATTTCGGCCATTTCTAAGATGTTTTCCTCGAAAAGACCCAATGTATTTGGGTTTGTCAGCATCAATGCAGCCGTATCTTCACCAACAACTCTTCTTAAATCTTCAAGATCCACTAGCCCACTTTCATTTGATTTAACAGTTACTGTTTCGAAACCTGCAACTGTTGCTGACGCGGGATTTGTACCATGAGCCGAATCAGGCACAATAACTTTGACCCGGTTATTATCCCCGTTTGCTTCATGAAAGGCACGGATCATCATTAAACCGGTCCATTCACCGTGAGCTCCTGCAGCAGGCTGCAAAGTAACCTCATCCATGCCAGTAATCTCTATCAAGTGTTGCTGCAAGTCATACATAAGCTCCATTGCACCTTGAACAGTGCTCTCATCCTGCAATGGATGAATATGAGCAAAGCCGTTAAAGCGGGCAACGTTCTCGTTCATTTTTGGATTGTATTTCATTGTGCAAGACCCAAGCGGGTAAAAACCTGAGTCTACACCATGGTTGCGTTTGGACAATGCAGTATAATGACGCATAATATCAAGCTCAGAAACTTCCGGAAGCTCTGGCTCTTCTTTACGGATATATTCATCCGGCAAAAGTTCACTTAGATCTGTTTCCGGAACATCCAATTCCGGGAGGCTGTAACCGATGCGGCCTGGCTGGCTCATTTCAAAAATCAGCTGTTGGTCTTGACTATGCATGGTAATCCCCCAATTCATTAACAAATGTATCAATCTCTTCTTTTGTTCTTAGCTCTGTTACAGCTACAAGCATATGCTGTTCCAACTCCTGATAATCACGTCCCAAGTCATAACCGCCAATTATACCTTTTTTGATCAGATTTTGGTTTACTTCTTTTACTGGTTTAGATAATTTAACAACAAACTCATTAAAAGAAGGACCTTCAAACACTAATTCAAAACCATTCTCTTTAAAAACTTTTTTAGCATAATGAGCTTTTTGAATATTTGCCAGAGCCATCTCCCTAACCCCTTTTTTTCCAATGGCTGTCATTGCGACTGAGGCAGCGAGGGCATTTAATGCTTGGTTTGAACATATATTGGAAGTCGCCTTATCTCTGCGAATATGCTGTTCTCTAGCCTGGAGAGTAAGAACGAAACCGCGGCGGCCTTCCTCATCCACTGTTTGGCCGACTAACCTTCCCGGCACTTTTCTCATAAGCTTGCTAGTTACTGCAAAGTAGCCACAATGCGGTCCACCGAATGCAGCTGGTATCCCAAACGGCTGCGCATCGCCAACAACAATATCTGCCCCAAACTTGCCTGGTGGTGTTAATACACCTAAAGACAGGGGGTTACTGGATACTACAAACATTGATTTATGCGAATGGATAACTTCTTCCAGCTCTTTCATCGGTTCCATTCTGCCAAAGAAATTCGGATACTGTACAATCACAGCAGCAATCTCATCATTCATCAGCTCTTTTAAAGCATCAAGATTGGTAACACCATCTTTTTGAGGGATTTCGATTACTTCAATATATTGGCCTTTGGCATATGATTTCACAACATCTCTTGATTCTGGATGTACGGCGCTTGATATAAGGACTTTTTTTCGCTTTGTCTGGCCAGCACTTAACATAGCAGCCTCAGCCAAAGCGGTTCCGCCATCATACATAGAGGAGTTTGCTACATCCATACCAGTCAGTTCGCAAATCATAGTTTGGAATTCAAAGATCGCCTGGAGTTCCCCTTGAGATATTTCCGGCTGATAGGGAGTATATGCTGTATAAAACTCAGATCTGGATATTACATGGTCGACAATAACCGGCATATAATGGTCATAAACCCCGGCTCCCAGGAAGGATATATTCATTTTCAAATCCGCATTCTTCCCTGCCATTAAAGCTAATTCCTTCATTAGTGCAGTTTCCGGCTTTGCGGATTTAATGTTGTATTCTCCTTTAAATCGAACCTTCTCAGGTATATCATTAAACAGCTCATCCACTGATGAAATTCCAATGGTTGACAGCATAGATTTTTTATCTTGTTCTGTCAGTGGTAAATAGCGATGCTTCATGGTTATTCCCCTCTCCTGCTATTACTTCTTTTCTCTTTTATAAAACGGTGTAGGAATCACTATTGCTTTTAGGCGTTTGCCGCGGATTTCAATTTGGATTTCGTTGCCTAGCTCTGTTTCTCCTGATTCAAGCAACGCTAATCCAATGTTTTTCTTTAAAGTTGGTGATTGGGTTCCCGATGTGATTTGCCCAATCTTCTGGCCATTTTTGTAAACCGGGTAACCATGGCGTGGAATTCCTCTGTCTATCATCTCAATACCAGCAAGCTTTCTTGGCAATCCGTTTTCTTTTTGCTGTTTCAAAGCTGCTTTCCCGATAAAATCCTCTTCTTTATTAAGCTTGACAGCAAAGCCGATGCCTGATTCAAGCGGAGATATATCAGGCGTTAATTCCTGTCCGTAAAGAGCGAGGCAAGCTTCGAAACGGAGTGTGTCTCTGGCACCCAGTCCACAAGGGAGAATGGCTTCATCCTTGCCTGCCGCAAGGATATCGTCCCAAAGGCCAGCTGCATCTTCTGAACAGCAATATATTTCAAATCCATCTTCGCCTGTATATCCAGTTCTAGATACTAAGGCTTTTTTTCCATTGAGATCAACCGATGGGCTAAACTTAAAAAAGCCGATTTCACTTAGATCTGCCTCCGTGGCAAGCTTCTGAAGGATTTTTTCTGCTAATGGGCCTTGAATGGCCAACTGAGCTGTTTCTTCGGAGATGTTGCGAATTTCTGTTTGACCCTCCACATTTTCAATAATCCAGTTGTAGTCCTTTTCAATATTTGCTGCATTAACAACGAGGAGATATTCATTTTCTGCCAATTTATAAACGAGGAGGTCATCAACTGTTCCGCCATCTTCGTAACACATAGCGGTATATTGGGCTCCTCCGATTTTTAGCTTTGATAGATCATTAGTCATTACTTTTTGTAAAAAAGAGAAGCTGCCAGGGCCTTTTACTTCGATTTCTCCCATGTGAGAAACATCAAACAAGCCAGATCTAGTCCTTACTGCTTCATGTTCCTCCTTGATGCTTGAGAATTGGACAGGCAGGTCCCATCCGCCAAAATCGATCGTTTTCGCTCCGTGCTTTTTATATGACTCATAGAGCGGAGTGCGTTTTAAATCAGACATACTAATCCCCCTTATAAGAGCTTCTTAGTTGTTTATAGTTTTTTTGCACAAAAAAGGACAGAACACCCCCTCAAAAAAGAGAAGGTCTCTGTCCTTTTCACCTGAAAGTTTACCTGTACTAGGCTTTCCCCTTTGGTGGTTACCGGCGTGCCGGCAACACTCTCCAGAGCTGCGTCAAACAAGAGTACTTTTGCCTGAGAGATTCACAATTTGAATTGCTTGCTCCTTCGGCGCCACTTATGTGGTCTCTCCCCTTGCTGTCATCCGCATCTATAATTTTTTCCAGATTGGGCATGCTAAACCATATTGACTAAGCTAATCAAATTTTAATAAAAAACTTTTTAAATGCTAATATTCTAAACATTAAAGCTATTTTTATCCTACCACTAAGGGGCCTGATTGGGCAATATATTTATGCTTTTGAATGGGGTGTATAAAATGTCACTGCAAATAAACTTTGATTCTTCCTGGCAGGATGCATTTTTAGAAAGAATGAGAGCCGACGGACCTTGGGGAAACTGGGATTTATTCAAGCTGGCCGTTGAGGTAGAACAACAGACGGTCATACCCGAGTTTGAGGGGTTGATTGCGCCAGGTCATCTTCCTCATCTCACTCCTTTGCCTCATCAGCTTGAAGTCGCAAAGCAGGTCATCGAAAATATGAACGGCAAAGCGATTCTTGCTGATGAGGTTGGCCTTGGGAAAACAATTGAAGCTGGTTTGATTTTAAAAGAATACATGATTAGGGGGCTAGTTAAAAAAGTCCTGGTACTCGTTCCAGCTTCCCTTGTTTCACAGTGGGCCTCAGAGTTAACAACAAAGTTTTTCATTCCAGCTATAGCCCAGAAAAAAAGCTATATGTGGGAGCAGTATGATGTAGTTGTATCTTCGATTGATACTGCTAAGAGAAGTCCCCATAAAGATATTATCAATAAGCTGGACTATGACCTCATTATTATTGATGAGGCTCACAAGTTGAAAAATAATAAAACAAAAAATTATGAGTTTGTCCAAAATCTTAAAAAGAAATTTTGTCTGTTACTGACAGCAACCCCCATCCAGAACCGGATAGAGGAAATTTTCAATCTGGTAACGCTCCTCAAGCCTGGACATCTTGGAAACGAAACAACGTTTAATGATAAATATAGCAGCAGAAACAAACGATCAGTAAATGAAGATGTCCATTTAAAAGAGCTAGTAAATAAAGTTATGGTTCGAAACAGGCGTGCTGATACAGGAATAGAATGGACCAACCGTCATGTTGAGACAATCGCCATTGAGTTTTCTCCCGAAGAGCAAGCTCTGTATGATTCAATCACATTATTAAGAAACCAGGCGGACGGCCTCATGTCTAGCCAATTTTCCCTGATGACTTTGCACAGGGAGGCTTGCAGCAGCCGGGAAGCAGTCTACTACACACTTAGAAACATGCTTAAAAGGCAAGAAGTTCCCACAAAAGAATACGAGGACACCATTCAGTTTTTAATCAAAAAAGTAGAGTCTGTAACTAAGAACTCCAAAGCGGAAAAAGCCCTTGAATTGATCCGCCAGATCGATGACAAGGTCATTATTTTCACAGAATACAGGGCAACGCAGCTTTATTTACAATGGTTCCTGAAGCAGCATGGAATTACTTCGGTTCCGTTTCGCGGCGGATTTAAACGGGGGAAAAAGGATTGGATGAGAGAGCTCTTCCAGAAGCACGCTCAAGTGCTGATCGCAACCGAAGCAGGCGGAGAAGGAATTAACTTGCAGTTCTGCAGCAATATTATAAATTTTGATTTACCCTGGAATCCAATGAAGCTCGAACAGCGAATCGGGAGAATCCACCGTCTTGGTCAGGAAAATGATGTGAGAATCTATAACTTTGCGACGAAAAACACAGTTGAAGAACACATACTAAAACTATTATATGAAAAAATCCAGTTATTCGAAAAGGTAATTGGTGATCTGGATGATATATTAACGAGATTGGAGTTTGGAAGTATCGAAGATCATCTTGTTGATATCTTTGGACAATCGGCAACAGAAGGGGAAATGAAAATCAAGATGGAGAACTTGACTAGCATGATTCAATTTGCCGAGGAAATGAAGGAGGGACTAGCACGTGCAGCAACAGAAAATTCATAAATTTTTGGAAAGGTATTTCGAGTCAAACGGCTGTGAGATTATAGAGAATCACCCTGGCTATTTAACCGTCCAACTGACCATCGAAATGGACAAGGAATTGATGAATAGACCCTTTTATTGGCATTACCTCGAGAAAACAGGCGGGGTTCCAAACCCTATGAAGCTTACATTGATAACCAACAATCAACTGGCACCTGATGATATTATAGGAGAAACGATTCATTTTGGCTCACCAAGGCTTCATCAGATCTTTGGTTCAGCGAAAAACCTCGCTGGACATATCAGACTGTACGAAGAGCATAAGCCTCCAGCTGGCACACAAGCTGCGCTGATGCCATGGCTTTGTATGAACTTAAAGATTTCTTATCAATGTGACCGAAAAAAGGATATTTTCAAATCGATCGGCATACAGCTTATAAGTGGTCAGCTTATTGAAGGTTTTCACGAAAAATTGGTAAATATTCAGCTGACACCCAAAATACCCGATCACACCTTTACCCTATCACCATTGATTATGCCTGTTAGCGGGATTTCCAGAGTGGAAGCATATTTAAAGACAGAGCTTAAAAGTGAGGATCATTCGTGGGCAGATGCTGCAAAAGAGCGCTGGAAGAAGGATCTCGACCTTCTAAATCACTTTTATGAAGAAGACAATGAAAATGAGAATTATGAGGTAGAAAGAAGAGCCCTTCAAGAACAATATGAGCCAAAGATTAATATTTCCGTGGTAAATGGCGGAGTGTTTTATTTGACATCAGAAGCTGTATAATGAATAAAGCAGGCGGGCTGCCTGCTTTATTTTGTTTTTTTAAAAATTGCCATGATAGCGTAAGGAACAACTCCAAACCAGCGAAACAGAAAAGGGGGCTTTGTTTCCTTTTTCGCGAGCTTAGTCTGTTTTCTTTCATCTTTTGGCTGATCGATATACTTGACCACAGTCTGGGTTATATATTTTACATAATCATTCGTTTTCATAAACACACCTGCCTTCTTTCGTTAACAAGTATGTCCATCCATCAAAGTTTCAAACCAGCTTCTATTTCACTTACGATATCGTTAATGGTTCTTCCTGTTGTATTAACAATCATATCCGATGCCTCTGTGTATATAGGCTGTCTCCGCAAAAACAAGGCAGCCGCCTCTTCTTGTTTGGCTCCTGATAGTAACGGCCTTGAAGTATCGCCTTCCAGCCTTATCAGAGTCTCTTCCAAGGTTGTCTTTAAGTACACAACCGTTCCTGTTTGCTTCATATACTTCTTATTCTCGGCAGCAAGTATTATCCCGCCCCCTGTAGAAATAACAGCATCAGTTACCGGTAAACCCTTAAGGACCTTTGTCTCACATTGACGAAAATATTCCTCGCCTCTTTCAGAGAAGAGGTGGTTAATGCTTGTCTCTTCTCCTTTGACGACTTCAGTGTCTGTATCAAAAAAGGCTATTCCATTCTTGTCACTTAGCTGCAGACCAACTGTCGTTTTACCTGCACCCATAAAACCGATTAAATAGATTGGCTTCATCTTATATTCCCCTGTCAGTTCTTTTCAGTCCATTTTACCATCTTTTTCAATGTCTTGTCATAGATTCCAGTTCCTGTTATTTGTTCGGTTGCATTCACCGGCATGGTAAAAATAAACTGATCGACAGTGTCTGACAACTTTGTTTGAACATAATAAACACTGCCACTTTCATAATGCAGCACACCGGACGCAGGAATCGTAGTTTCCAGTAACAGCATTTTCTCTATGTCTTGAACCGCACAGAGCATATAGAATTCCTGCCTTAAAATTTCTTCTGTTTCATTATAGAATTTCTTTTCGTTTAAATAAATTTCCACGTGGATCAGGAAAAATGAACTGAACAAAAGTAAAAAGCAGGCTGACAGCGGAAAGGTAAAACCTTTTTCTCGTTTCATGAAACATTCCCTCTAATGAGTGGAGTGAACTGGGTTATATATTCTTGTCCAAACAAATCTATGATGGTTATTGCCAGTTGTCCCGCTTGGTAGCTAAAACCGACCGACTTAATATTTTGAATAAGGATTTCGTGTCCCTTAAGATCTACCCTTCGGCGTAAACTAGAACCATATTTTTCATAAAGGATTTTTTCATTGTTTCGATAAACAAAGATCCGATCATTTTGAACAGTTATTTGTTCAGCCATCCTCATCTCTTTTTTTACTTGGCTGATAAACACCTCCCATTCGAGCCGCTGCATTCTTTTTTCAAACTGGTTGAATTCCACTACAGTTCTTAAGCCAAGCGGTAAAAAACCGACGATCAGTAGAAAAAGAGTGAAGGAAAACAGCATCTCCAGTATAGTAAAGCCTTTTTCATTCAACTTTCCTGCATTTTTGGATTTGCTTGTTATTGAATCCATCAAATTGAACGCACACCTCCTGGGCAATTCCTCCGTCGATTGACGATACCAAAACCGTATACTGGATCCCTTCCCTAGTTGTTTCCCACCTGCCTTCTAAAGAATTATCTAAACGAGCTGCTTGTAACTGCTCATACAATAAATGGACAGCCGCAGCCTCCTGTCTTACTGTTAACGATTGTGTTTTAACATGCAGGACAAGTGGAAGCAGGAAGCTTACAGCTAGAAAGAAGGCTGTTAATGACAGGAGCAGTTCGGCAAGAAAAAACCCATTACTCCTTAACAATATAAAAACGCCCCTTTCCAATCTGAAATGTCATTAAGTAGGAATCACCACCAATGGCAATATATAGGCTGCCAAATTTAGTTATATTTCCAGAAGGGGTAAACTGAAAATATAAAGGCAAGGACCTCGGTTCAATGGTTATTGCCCTTGAATATTTACGATCAACAATAATTGGTCCTCCTGATTGGGATCTTATATAGTAGGAATGTGTTATCGGGCTGATATTTACGTAGACATTCTGCTGGTGGGAAATTGCGTATTGCTGGGCTAAGAATAGATCAGCCTTGAATTGGGTAAAAAAAGACTGTTTGTCGATAATGTTGGACTGAGGTTTGACTAAAAGCAGTGTGATAGAAGAAATAACTAGGAAAACTGAAAGAACTACGAGAGTTTCTGTCAGAGTAAACCCCTTTTCGCAGCTATTGAACCGGTCCCGCATATACAACACCGTCTAACCCGATCGTAATTACTGTTCCGTCAGGACAGGGAGTATCTCCTCCATTTAAATAGCCCTCGGTTTCAAGTTGTGTAATAGTTGGAATTGCCTTTTTGTCAATCTCATAGGCTTGAACTTGAGCCTGGACCATTTTCACATAAGCCTTGCAGCCCTTATCATTTATGTTCGAACTATGTTTGGCGATATTTGGAACTGTAACAATCAGGAGGACAGAAATAACTAACAAAACAATCATCATTTCGATTAAGGTAAAACCCTTTTGATTTTTCTTCATACAAAATCTCCTTCTTATTTGCAATATTAAAAACCTTCCATGAGACGAAACATAGGCAATAAAATGGCTAAATAAAGCATGACGACCAATATGCCAATAAAACTATATAGAAGAGGCTGCAGCGTTCTTAAAAGCCGTTCTGTCCGGTCTTCGAGCTGAGAGAGACAATATTTGCTGTAAAAATCAAGCTCTTGTCCGATTTTTCCGTTTTCCTGGCCATGTTTAATAATTTTAGCCAATTCTTCTTCAAAAAATGAAAAGCCTTCAACAATGGTCTCAAAATCTTGCCCGGTTAATAGTTTCCGTTTAATTTCTTTTCCTAATTGCTTTGAAAAAGGTTCTCGTTCATTCTTCTCAAAAAGATTCAATGCATCAAGCACCGATATTCCACCTGCAAAAAGGTAGCTAAGCTGGATGGAAAAGGAATGGGTGTACAATAACCTAAGCAGTTTCCCTGCAACCGGTATCTTAACTAGCTTTGCTCTTTGGACAAGCGGTGAACTACGTCTAAAAATAAAAAAATAGTAGGATAAAAAGAGAGGGCAGCTAACTAAAGTAGCGATGAAAATAACCGGAAATATATCTCCAATTAGATAGAGGATCTTCGAAAACGTATTTTGCTCTAACTGCATGCTAATAAATAAAGAAGAAAACTTAGGAAGCAGCACACGATCAACAAAGAAAAACAAAATACTCGTTATAACTGCGAGCAAGCCGGGGTAGGAAACCAATTTAATGATTCTTCTAATATCTTCATCTCGTTTCAGCATCATATTACTGCCAGCAATGAAGGCCTGCGACAAGCCTCCATGCTGTTCAGCAAAATAAACATAATTAATGAGCTCACGGTCAAAATGAAGATTTGCCAGCACGCGATGCAGCGGATGACCTTCTTTTAACTCTGAAAGACATCCGATAATTTCCTGCTTTTTATCTAAATCCAAATAAAGGGCAATGGATTCAATTGCGTCAGATAACGGGTACCCTCTTGCTAAGAGCTCTCCTAGCCTTTTTAAGAACCGGGCTTGTTCCTTTAAAGCCCACCTAGTTCTCATCCTGGTATACCCACCTTTCATATTCTCCCTCTTTTATATAGCCTAGAGCAATCCCTTTGATAATCATGTCCCTAATTGTTTTATATGGATAAAACTCTTTCTCTCCCCTAGCCTCTCTCATCGCAGATGTAAGGGCACCTCCAGTCAGAATTTCAAAAACGCTTCCTCTCTTGCCACGAGTAGATGAATAGCAATATGGAGAACACTCTCCTTTGCAATAAGGACAGGTTAACTCAACTAGCCTCTGGGCAGTCACTGCGATTAATGTTTGCTCAATTTCAAGCCAATTCACTCCAAATTCATTTAGTCGGTAAATCGCTCCCTTTGCATCTCTGGTGTGCATGGTTGTCAATACAAGATGCCCGGTTAGAGCTGCTCTAACCGCAATCTCAGCCGTTTCTTTATCCCTGATTTCACCCACCATTATAATATCCGGATCATGGCGCAAAATCGCTTTAAGACCAGAAGCATAAGAAACCCCGGCTTTTTCATTCACTTGCACCTGCAGAACAGTATCACTTTGCTTTTCAATTGGATCCTCAAGTGTAATAACATTACGGGTGACCATTTCAGCAGTTAAGGCTAAAAGCGAGTAAAGTGTTGTTGTTTTCCCACTCCCAGTTGGTCCGGTAAGGATTATAAGCCCATGAGCATGCTTCAAGAGAGCTATTAATTTCCTTGTAAGTTCAGGGAAAATGGAGATTTGGTAGTAGGGAATCTGGTTTTCTTGCGGAAGAATTCGAATAACCATACTTTCATTTTTGCTTGAGGGTAGAGTGGAGAAGCGAAGGCCTATGGAATGACCTTTGTGGCTGAAGGAATAGGCACCGCTCTGTGGACGCCTTTTTTCACCAATATCCATAGAGGCGGTAAACTTGAAGTGAGAAATAAGCCTTTCGCATTCCTCTTTGGAAAGAGTAAATCTTGGCACTAATTTGTTTCCAAGCCGAAACTTTACTATAGTGTCCTTTTCACGGGGGATAATATGTATGTCCGTAGCCCCGATCCTTAAAGCACCTCTAATGATGGAATCTGCTAAATGTTCAATTGACTGTACAATTTTAAAACACCACCTTTTTAATTATGCTATATCTTTCTTTTCTATCCTGTTTAATCCCTGTCATTTTTTTAAAAAATTGTGTATATTTTATGGCAGCTGTCTCATACTAATTGATGTAGCAGCAACGATGGGCTATAGCCAAGCGGTAAGGCATCGGACTTTGACTCCGTGATTCGCTGGTTCGAATCCAGCTAGCCCAGTCAGAAAAGCGGAAGTGCCTCGTTCAGCCCCGACCAGCATAAGATGGGGCCTGAATGAAGGCGCTTTTTGCCTTCATTAAGGGCACAGCTTATGACTCGAGGGGCTTGGCGCTGCAGCTAGACAAACAGAAAAGCGGAAGCGCCTCGTTCAGCCCCGACTATCATAAGATAGGGCCGAACGAGGCTTTTTTGGTTATAGCTAGTGAATGCTAATAGGGTTTTTGTTCATGATTTCGCCATTTAGTTGTGAACATTTTATAAACAATAGTGGATACAGTGTTAACCTCATTCCCAGATAACTACAGCTATATTATAATAAAGGAAAATTAAAGCTCTCTGAGGTGAAGTAAGGTGGAACAAACATTAAAGGTTACAAGTGTTTTGTCTGACCCGACTCGTTATCATATTTATCAATACATCACAAAAAGGCATAAGGATGTTACGGTTCAAGAGATTGCTGACAACTTTGAAATTCACCCAAACGTTGCAAGACTGCATCTATCTAAGCTGGAAGATGTGAACATGCTTGTTTCAGAAACTAAGAAAACAGGCAAAGGAGGCAGACCCAGTAGGCTATATCGATTATCAGAAGATGTAATTCAGCTGAACTTCCCGTTCAGGGACTATCAGCTGCTCTCTAAAATTGCTATTTTAACCATGCTCGAGCTAGGAGAACAAGGGAAAAAGGCCCTCTATTTGACTGGCAAACGTCTGGGCAGTGAGCTGATTGAGCAACAGATTTCAAGACACCATCACACTGATGGAGCATTTACATTTGATCAGAAGCTCAATATTATTAAGAGTGCTTCAACGATGGCTGGGTTTTACCCCGAATTTGAAGTTAGTGACGACAAAACAAAAATATATTTTCAAATCTTTAACTGCCCCTTTAAAGAAGTGGCTATCGATCACTCCGAGGCTGTTTGCAGCATGCACTATGAATTTTTAAAAGGCATGTTCGAGGCTGTGTTTGATTCCATTGAACTAATTGAAAAACAAAACTTGCTTGCAGGCTGTGACTCTTGTTCCTATCAGGCAGTTATTGCCCAATAATTACAATGATAGTTTACAACCTAATGTCCTTTACCTTATAATATGTAATGATGGATTTGCAGGGTAAAAGGAGGGATAGCTTTGGAACGAATGTACAGAGTTTTAGGCTTCTGGACAGGTATCTTTGCCGTTATGTTTTTCGTAGGTGATATGTTTACCACGTCCTTACTTTTCTTTGGTCAGACAGGATTTTTCTTGCTGCTAAGCTACTTAAAGTTGTCCGAAAGAATGTATATTTATGTTTTTGGTGCATACTTAACGGTTTTCTTTGCAGGATTTACTTACTGGACGACTTTTATGATGGTGCCTGGTGCAGGCGGACACTAAAACTACGCCAATCTAAAAAAAGCGATGGAACCCCATCGCTTTTTTATATTTTCACCCATAGGTTTTCTAGAGGAACTTTTAAATTTTTCTTTTGAATGATCACATGAAAGGCTGAGCTTATTCCTCCCGGCATTACCAAGTCTCTAATAGCCCGATTTCTTTTACTAACGTCAGAAAATGGATTCGGATCATAATTTTCAGCCAGTTCATCCAGTACACCAATCTTCACCAAAAACTCATTCTGCCTTAATCTCGTAAGAAAATCCAGTTGATACTTTTCCCCTTCAGTTGCGATAACATCGAAATGCACATGAGAGGTAATATCCATTTCTCCAGGATAATCTAGTACATTTTCAATCATCTTATGTCTATAATACCCCCGCAGACTGCCTGCTTTCCGCGCAGGTTCTTTCCACTCTTCTTTTGAATATCCATAATCCACTGTTAAAACTAGACCTTCCTTAAGGCAATCTGATATGTCCTTAATCATTTGCTGCATTGCTAAAGGAATCTCTATACGCTGTCCCTTTTCTAGGCTGATCTTATGTTCCTCAATAAAGCGAAGTATTTTATCATTCTGTAAAGGGACCATTTCTTCTGCTAGTTCCCCGTTGTTATCTGTAACCATAACTTCCTTTAATTCCGAATCAACCTGTTCAATGACATGTACAGGTAAAGCATCAAAAAGTTCATTAGAAAAGACCATACCCTTCAACTCCTGCAGGTCTTTCAGCATCGAATACCATACACAGCCGCTATAGCCAGCTAAGAGCTTCTTTTGCAGCTCCCTGTGATAGGGACTGGCTTCAACCAGATAATACGTCAGCTGAATCTCCTGCTGCTTATTCCACTCATCTAAAAAAGCTTTAGCAAATCTACCGTTCCCTGCCCCAATTTCACAAAAGACCGCAGGAATACCTTCACTTATTACTATGTTTAAAAACCACTTTGAAAAGGCCTTTCCGAACACGTCAGATATATTGCTGCTCGTAATAAAATCGCCTTTCCGACCTATTTTTTCAAGGTCTCTCATATAATAACCCTTTTGAGAATCATATAAGGCTGCCTCCATATAGTCTGCGTAGGTAATCACACTATTAGGAGAATTCTTGATTTTTTCCTGAATCAGCTTCTTCATACGGACTCCTTACCCTTTTGTTAACTTTCTGCTCTTAGGTTTAAACATCGCTCCCTCTATAATAGAGGGAGCGGACCATTCATTTAAAATCCGTTCAAAAAAGGATTTGCATCCATCTCATGTTGAATAGAAGTTACAGGACCGTGTCCAGGCAGGACAACCGTTTCTTCTGGCAGGCTTAACAGCTTGTCGTGGATGCTTTGAAGCAGCAGAGCATGGTCTCCACCTGGCAGATCAGTCCGTCCTATGCTTCCCTGAAACAGCGCGTCTCCTGCGACAACAAATCCAGATTCAGGAAAGTAAAAGGATAAACTCCCAGGGGAATGGCCCGGTGTTTCGTATATTTCCATTTCCATTCCGCCAACAGCCAGTCTTTCTTCTATAGCCAAAATGTGATCGGCTGGTTTAATTCTTATCAATTCACCGACTCTAAAAAACTGTGATCCATTTAGTGCAGGGTCCAACAGCCACTTTGCTTCTTTCTCGTGAACATAGACAGGAATAGTGTAATGTTCCCGCAGGTCGTCAACTGCCCCTATGTGGTCGAAATGAGCATGGGTCAATATGACAGCAGCAGGCTTTAAGTTTTTTTCTGTTATGTACTGAATGGCCTTTTCAGCTTCACCACCTGGGTCAAATATTAAACACTTTCCATCTGACTTTGAAACAATATAACAATTTGTCTGAAGCGGCCCTAAAGGTAATTGATACCATTCCACAATCGACACCTCCTGATACTATTTGTCATGCTTCCGTTTTTATTTTACACTATTATCAATACATAATTAAGAAATCCGCTTTTTAGGAGGTAATAGTGCAAACGGTATACGGAATTGAAGCAAAATCTCTAATCGAAGAGATTACAGACTTCAAACAAATTTTCGAAACAGAAAACCCTTACTCATATAAACATGGTTCAATCTATATTTATGCTGATTTTGAGAAAGCACAGCAGGCCCAAGACTTCTTGCAGGAAGTTGGTTTTTTTGAGGAACAGCATGATTTATTACTATGCAGTGGAGGTAAGCCAGGGGATAATTTCTCTGACTATGGCCTGGACATCAATGGTTTGTTTCTATTATTTAAGGTAATGATCGTTGCCTTTGAACTTACAGGAAACGATAGACAAGCGTTGAAAATGGCTCAATTTCAACTGGAAGAGCACCTAGTGTTCACTTTATTACAGGCTGGCTCTTTAATTTATTTTGCCGGGCGCTACGATGATGAATTGATTTCTCGTATCAATGCAGCCTATAATGTAAAGTGCAAGTTTTTAGATCTCGACAAATGCGAAAAAAACCTATAAAATAATATAGGATCTTCACATTTTATTTACATAGCGGGTTTTCATACCTGAGCTTGATTAACTAACAGGCTATGCCTGCTGATAATAACAAAAGGGGGCTTTATAATGGGACTGGTTATTATTTTTGCTTTAGTAACGATCCTCGCCGGCTTCGGCACTTTCTCAGCGCTTAAAAATAAAAATGTTCTTGGACTCGTTTTTGGAGGCGGAACACTTTTAGTATTTGGCTGGTTTACTGTTATGACTATTCTGCACAGCGGATACCCAGCAGCTCACTAAAACCATTTCTATTGGAAAAAGTGGCTATCTTACATTTATAGCAGTCCAGTTTGACAATAAAAAGGATTCGGCATGTTTTATTCCGAATCCTTTTTATTTTGGTTTAAACATTAGAATGTTTTATTCAAGCAGATTCTTTACTCTAGATACCTTTTCCTCCATCTGCCTTGAAATGTCTCTCCGGTCATCAATCCGGATATTAGTAGCAACTCTTTTAATTCCGTGGTCAAAAGGTACTTCATGCATAGCTTGGATCACTTCAAATAAAATTGCAAGCTCCCCCTCTACTATAGTGCTCATCGGTGTTAGCTGAAAACGAACTTGACCATCTTCCTCATACTTTTTTAAAACCTTTTGGATCTCTGCAACATATGCACTTACACTCGGGGTGCCCGTTCCGATTGGAATAACGGTTACGTCTGCTATTGCCATATCTGTTCTCCTTCCAGTTGTGACTTATTCAATTAAGTTATACCACTCTTTTTGCTGCAAATCTAACAGCCGTTCAAACTGAAATCCATAAAGGCATAAACTTCCATCAGGCGAACAATTTAATGGTTCGTTTTCAAGCCCGCTCATTACTTCTTCCTTCTCTCCAGCACTTATATCGAATGAAACCAAAGTGAAACCATCATTATATACATCGGCATCTGCACTGTGTTTGGGCTCTAAATAAATAAAACGGCTGTTTACCGGTATATAGTCATAATAAGGGATAAGCCAGCCAGAAAACCTTGATAAATGGGGAGCCTTAAAAGAGGAGACTTGGTTTAGATCCTGATTAAAAAGTGTATACTGTGCTTCCTCTTGCTTATCATCTTTGATAGTAATTGTTAAAAGGATATCTTTAAAACGGTCAAACCCAAATATGTCACTCTTAATCTGCGCTCCTTGCTGCTCGCTTACCGATTGGAGGACGAGCGGTGCAAAAAGTGTCGGATCATTTTCCCCCCAGTCTAAATAAACCAATTCATCTTTTGACTGCCATTTTGGAAAGGGTTCGGGAACGAATACCTCACTGACTGTTTCCTTTTTATGATTAAGAATGTAACTTCTAAATTGCCAATCCTCACCAAAGGCTGAAATTAATATTTCCTCTTCTTTATATGGATTCCATGTATATGATAGTTCATAGGAATCCATCGTAGTAGAAAAGCTTTCATTTCCCTTAATGTCAGTTACTGTCAGCTTTCCTAGATAGGTTGAAGGGGCAGAGTGAACAAGCAAGTGACTTTTGGAAGGACTAATTTCTGCAGCAACGATAGGAGTCTCACTTTCAAATATAAGCATACTTTCACCGGTAATAATATGATGGGAGTATATATATGAAGATTGACTTTGATTCGTTATAAACAGAAGGGTTTCGTTATCCACCCATCCACTTGCCTGGTAAAAATCCCCCTTAAAGCTATTGAAGGGTGCAATGGTTTTTGCTAGAAACAGACCTGGATTCTCCCTAGGGGCGGAGTGAAACTGTTTTTTACTATGTAAGGAAGGAAGCGTTTCTTTGGAGCATCCTAGTACAAGCGCAGCTGAAGCAAGGATGAGAAACATAATTAGAAATATTTTTATTTGTCTTTTGCCTATTTTTTTAAAATGCACACCATGTTTCCCTCCCCTTGCTCCTTTAAACAATCCTCAGATGCCATATACGCAAAGTCAATATTTAAAGAAAATCAGCCACTTGTAAATCGCCCTTATACTTATGTACGAAAAGGACCCTCCAAACGTTTCAACATTCCCATTATTTCTTCAGCATCTGAAAAACACCCATAAAAGAAGAGCAAGCAGGAATTACTCGCTCTGTTAAATCGGACTGTCAATTATATTGATAATTCATTTTAAATCGTGACCGGAAAGAAAACAAGAATCCAGATTAAAAAAGTGCGCTTAAAGATATAATGACGAAAAAAAGATGCCTTTTACCTTTTTATAGATAGAGTCGAACTGGGATATGGGCAGCGGGTTAACTCCGTTCCCAAGTTCAATAGTAAACCCTGGCTTTTCAAATTGCTGGATAAACCAATCCTTATAGCCAGCATGACTATCAATATAGCGGATCGATTCATATCCGCTCAGCTCAGTAAATTCCTGGGCTAGTTGTTCAGCCTCACTAGGTTCTTTGCCCTCATACCCCCAGTAAAACTCTTCTCCCTGCGTGTGAAAGCACAGCAGCCTGTCAATGTGGGTGCTATTAGCCAGTTCAGCCATCGCTATTGCCTCAGGCTCACTTAAAGGTCTATTACCTGGATAGTCACGGGAAGCTGGTTTTTTCGGAATCTTTCTCTCTTTTTCAATTTCCCAATTTGCTGGAAATTGATTATTTAAGTCTATTCCCCTTATATTAGCTTTCCAATCTGTAAAATCTGTCTTTCCTCCATTTAGTTCAATCAATTCTTGTGACAGATTGTCAGGAGGTCCGCTTAAAACGAGGTCGACACCATCTGGATTAACCATTGGTACAATCGTTAGTTCAGCCTTACTATAAAGCTGGGATGCGGGAATCCCCATTATACTTTGGCCATTTGCAAGTAATAATAAGTAATGGTTTAGAAGTCTCATAAGAATAGCAGTTGTAATCCATTCATTGGCATGGAAAGAAGCATTAATATGAACCTTCAGCTTTCCCTTTCCCACCTTGATTTCCTGAATCGGTTTTCCAAGTACACTTTCACCGATTTGGCGAACTTTTATAAACGGAAAAATCTCCTGCAGCCTGCTTATATGCCGGGTTAGTACATCTGATTTATACTTTTGTTTTCCGTTAATTGTAAAGGAGTTAATCCTTCGAGGCAGATTAATGCTTTCACCGGCATTAAGACCCGACTCCGCCTTTTCCTGATTTAATAAAATTAAAGCGTCAACTGGGAGACTTTTATACTTTGCTAATTTCCACAAAGTATCCGTCTGTCTTACTTTATAAGTTTCTGATTCATATCCAGGTATTACAACCTCCTGGCTTTCCTTAAGATCTGAAGAATTTAATTTTTCATTAGCGTCAGCTATTAGCTCGGCTGACACCGTAAATAACTGGCTGTATAACTCAAATGAGTCGCCTCGGCGTATTTTTACTCTCATTTCCCTCCTCCTCTCACTTCATCATTATCATTATGATAAATTTCGGAAAAGATAACCTTATGTTAAAAATACGATGGAACAAAGGCCGTATACTGCTACATAACTGCCGCTCTGGAAATACACTACGCTAGTGTTGCACCTATAAATGAATAGGAATCATGATTGAAGCGAAGGGCAGTCGACTCCTCAAAAATGCCTTCGCATTTTTTTCGTGCGGGTTAACTCGAGGATGCCTTATCAATATCCTGCAGGAAAGCAACAGCTGAAGACCCTGCAGGAAGCAGTTTCTTGTTGCCCGCGGAAAGCGATTGCCTGAAGCGAGGTCAACGCTGCTCTGTTCTGTCATATTATTTTTCAAAACTAGGTTGAAAGTTATAACTTCTCTAAAGTTTTAAAAAATAATTACCTTGTAAACCTTTTAGTCACCTATTAGCATTTAGATATAATTTATGACACCTAAGAATTAGGCATTAATTCACATGCAATTTCGAGCCATTAAACCACTAAAAGTACAAAAAAGCGATGTAATTCATAGGTTAAATTACATCGCCAATAATAATGTTCTTTTTTTTCCCTTAACCAACCTACTAAAAGAATACACAAGCTTCATTTATCATTCTTCATTTATTTCCTGAAGCTCATCTTGCTCATAAAACCGAAGCAAATCTCCATAAATAATTTTATCAGAGTACTCAAGCTCGGTTTTTGCCTTTTCCATATAAGGATCACAAGCGGAAACATCTGCTGGTTCTCCGGTCGCTTTTTCGTAACAGGTGTCTCTCGTATATAGATAATCTTTGGTTATGAAACTTCCGTCACGCAGAACTGTAAATTCCAATCGATCATCGGCCAGAAGGTCAGCACCAAACTCAAAATCTTCCTTAGTATCAACCCCAAGTAAATGAAGTATTGTTGGTTTTAAGTCAATTTGTCCAGATACCGTGGGGATCACTTTGCCCTGTTGCCCCGGTATATGAATAATTAACGGTACCCGCTGAAGTTGAGTGCTTACGAACGGGGTAACCTCAGTACCAAGGAACTCTCCCATTGCCTTATTATGATTTTCAGAAATACCATAATGGTCACCATAAATGATAATAATTGAATCTTCATAGAGACCCTCATCTTTTAATTTTTCAATAAAAAGCTTTATCGCTTCGTCTGTGTACCGCACAGTTGGGAAGTAATTATTGACTGTTTTATTATCAGAAGTATACGGTTCTATAAGACTGTCTTCTTCTCCAAGTTCAAATGGAAAGTGGTTAGTTAGGGTAATGAATTTCGCATAGAAAGGCTCAGGCATTTCTTTTAAGTGCTGAACTGACTGGTCAAAAAAGTCAATATCTTTCATCCCCCAGCCAATCGAGTTTTCTTCGCTAATCTTATAATCAGGCATAGAATAAAATCGCTCATACCCTAATGATTTATACATGATATCACGGTTCCAGAAACTTTTGTTGTTTGCATGGAGTGAAGCTGTAAAATAACCAATTTTATTTAGTATATCCGGTGTGGCATTGTATTCATTTCCAGAGTGTGTAAAAAAGACGGCTCCCCTGCTTAAAGGGTAAAGAGAGTTTTCTACAACAAATTCAGAATCCGAAGTTTTCCCTTGCCCCGTTTGATGGTAAAAGTTATTAAAATAGTAGCTTTCTTTGATAAAGTCGTTTAAAAAAGGGGTAATCTCCTGCCCATTTACTGTTTCATTTATTACGAAGCTTTGCGTTGATTCTAACGATATAAGAATTACGTTCTTATTCTTTGCTATGCCGAACAAGTCTGGATTAGGCTGCTGATGATTAGCACGTATATAGTTATCTATATCAGCCAGCTCACTTCCGTCTGCCAATGCGCGCTGGGCCGATGATTTGGATTGTAGAAATATATCATAAATGTGATAGTTATATGTGCCAATATTTTTAACAAGCATTTCTCTGTCAAAAGTACGTGTTAGTAACTGTGGGCGTTCAGTCTCTACCAGCCCAAGGTTAAAGAAAGCAAGTGCCAGGGCTATCAAGAAATATGTCCGCCGGTTTACTTTGGAATATTGTCGGTATCCTATATGCTGTGGCATAAATTTAATGATGGCTGCTAAAGCGATAAAATCTGCAAAGTAAAATAAATCCACAAGATTAACAAGTTCATTAACACTGCTGCCTAAATCACTCATATTGCTCGTTTGAAAAAGAACTGGGACTGTCAGAAAATCATTAAAGAACCGGTAGAAAACAACATTTGCATAAAGAACAGCTGATATGATAAAACTGCTGATCAGTATAAGCCTAGTTTGGTTTTTCTTTTTCATAAAAAGGCTGATTCCAAAAATGAGCATTAAAAAGCTGAGCGGATTAATAAACAGAATAAGCTCCTGTTTCCAATTTTCAATTTTTATATCAAAACTAGTTTTATAGACAATATATGTTTTAAGCCATAGCAAAACTGTTGCAAAGGCAATCAGTGGTATTTTTGACCAGCCAGACTTATCCATCATGTTCCCTCCCTAATTTACGTAACGGGGATTTTACCTGAAAATAATGTAAAAAGTTTTTAGAGTAATCTTGTGATTATTTCAAATTCAAATTCTCCCCATAAACACTGGTAAATATATCCGTTTTAATGATCCTATGTATTAGACGATTGACCCATATAAAAGTTTCAAGTTTACCCATATTCAGAAAAGTAAGTCTATTTAAAAAGCGTTATTATTGTTAAATTCAAATAGATTCAGCAATATAATTAAAGCAGCCAAAAAAAGACAGGAACCCCCCTTAGCTAGCTGAGACTTCCTGTCTACTCCACCCATTAAAGGCTGAGTTTATTTTTCACAAGCCATGCAGCACCAATTACACCTGCATCGTTTCCAAGAGTAGCTAGACCTAGTTCAGTCGATTTCGCTACTCTTGGAAAAGCGAATTTTAAAAAGTTCATCCGTACACGGTCCAGCAAAAGGTTTCCCGCTTTAGATACACCACCACCAATAATAATGCTATTCGGATTTAGTGTATTGGCTAAATTAGCGAGGGCCAGTCCAAGATGGAAGGCAACTTCTTCTATAACACGCAATGCATCCTGATCATGTTTTCGAGCCAAGTCAAAGATATCTTTTGCTGACACCTTGTTGTTTCGTTTAAATATTGCAGCGAGCTCTGTTTCACGGTTACTGGACTGGATGGCCTGTGCCGCTATGCGGACAATCCCAGTGGCAGAAGCCACCGTTTCCAAACAGCCTGTTTTGCCGCAATTGCATTTAAATCCTCCATTTGGCACAGAAGTAATATGCCCGATTTCTCCAGCTGCACCGCTTTTACCATGTACTATACTTCCATTTGTAATAATGCCGCCGCCAACTCCGGTTCCTAGAGTTACACAGACGAGATCCTTTGCTTCGTTCCCTGCACCCTTCCACATTTCGCCAAGGGCTGCACAGTTCGCATCATTATCAATAATTACTGGGAGAGATGTCTCAGCCTCCATTATATTTTGGAGTGGGTATTCTTCTTTCCAGCCAAGATTTACCGCTCCATAAATAATACCTGTTTCAAGATTAACTGGCCCTGGAGCCCCCATACCTACTCCGAGTACTCCACCTTTCGGGTGTCCAAGAAATTCGAGTTGTTCATCAATCGATTTAGCAATGTTCGTTACGATGTTTTTTCCTTCTTTAGAAGTATCGGTTGTTATTTCCCATTTTTCGATAATTTCCCCATATAAATTGATAAAAGCCAGCTTTGTCGTTGTCCCCCCAAGGTCGACACCAACCAACCATTTTTCCGTCATACTTCATTTCACCTTTCCCGTCTGTTTCTTTGTCTCTTCTCTTTTTCGATTCGAATTTCACGTCGCAGTACCATTAAGGCTGTTTGGAATTCTATTGTCTCAATTAATCTAGCCTCGTGAAGATCCTTTATTTCTGACTCCATCATCTCTAAGTCAGAAACTCTGTCACCGATATAAACAATCGTTCCATATTTTATTAAAAGTTTCTGTATATCATATATGCTTTTCAAATTAACCTTCCCTCACTACTAGTAAATAAAAGCAAGCTATGTTGCCTTCACTTAGTATAGTGTACAAGGCGATTCTCCTCAAGTAAACATGAAGCTATCCTTCCGCTTTTTCTAAAGATTACTTATCTATCAGGATCCTGTGGATTAAGTACTTTAGGGCGCTTATTTTTCAAAGGGATAGGGGCACGTATTAAAACATCAGCAAACCCTCTTGGGCTGAACGGTATAAAAGGCCACATATATGGAACTCCAAATGACTTCATTCTTGAAAGCAGGATGATCATTACAACAATGCCGATTACAAATCCATAAACATTAAATAAGGCTGTTGCAACAAGCAAAAGGATCCTTACAATACGGTTGGCTAAGCTTAGCTCATAGCTTGGAGTTGCAAAGGTACCTATGGCAGCCATTGCCAAATATAAAATAACTTCATTTGTTAAGAGCCCTACTTCCACTGCAACCTGTCCAATCATTAATGCAGCAATAAGCCCAAGTGCTGTTGCTAAAGCTGTAGGCGTATGGATCGCCGCCATCCTTAACATATCAATTCCTATCTCAACGATAAGAAATTGCAGCAATAGCGGTACTTTACCATCTTCGTTCGGGCCGATATATGCAAACTGTTCGGGCAAGAGATTTGGTTCAACCGCAAACAGGTACCATAACGGCAGCAGGAAAATCGATGCCCAAACAGCAATATAGCGAACAAATCTTAAGTATGCACCCACCACAGGTTTATTTCGGTACTCTTCCGCATGCTGAAGATGATGCCAAAATGTGGTGGGAGTGATCAGAACGCTCGGGGAGCCATCTACAATTATACAAATATGTCCTTCATAAAGGTGTGTGGCTGCTGTATCGGGACGCTCCGTATAACGGACAACTGGAAATGGGTTCCAATGCTGGCCGCCAATAAATTCTTCAATCGTTTTTTCAGCCATCGGAATGCCGTCGGTATCAATCTTTGCGAGTGAATCCTTCATTTCTTGTACCATAGCTGGGTCAGCGATATCCTCAATATAACAAACCGCTATATCGGTTTTCGAACGTCGGCCAACTTGCATATACTCGATCCGAAATGTCCGGTCTCGAATCCTTCTTCTCGTCAGTGCAGTATTGAATACAAGAGTCTCGACAAATCCATCCCTGGAGCCTCTGACTACTCTCTCTGTATCAGGCTCCTCTGGTCCCCGAGCTGGATATGTTCTCGCATCAATCAGAATAACCTCATCTACCCCATCGACAACAAGGGCAGTAGGTCCGGCCAGCACTGCATCTACAACTTTATCAAGGTCATTGGTTGTTTCCACCTCGACATAAGGAATAAATGATTTGACAAGTTTTTTTAATGTATCAGAGTGAATATCCTCTTCCTTCAGCTTGATGAAAATCTTCATGAGATGCAGAAGAATATCATCTTTTACAAAGCCATCAACAAAATAAAAAGCCATTTCTCTGCCCGCATGTTCTGCGTCGAGCTGAATTACATCAAAGCTTTTCTCGACTCCAAGCTCTGTCCGTAAATAACTTATATTATCTTTTAATGATGATTTTACTAGATTTTTAGGCTGTTCCATTTTACACCTCTTAAAGCTGCTTTATTCCGTCTCGAATTTCGACTATCCACATCATAGCCATTCATTGGTAAAAACATACTTTTTAGCGGCATTTACTCAGACTACCTGGCATAACTATCAATAAAGGACAGCCTGTTGATTTAAATTATTTTAAAAAGAGGGTTTTTATGAGAAAGTACATGTTAGTTTTTGTGATAGCACTCGGAATTTCCATTTCACCAATTTTAATGAAAGAATTCAATCTTGAAAGTAAAGAAAGTATTATCTTTTTCCCTATTCATCCAAGCATCTCATACACCAAAGCAATCACTGAACTCACTTTGCTTGATCATACAGAAGACAATTCACATTCAGTGAACTGGAAGATCTCTTCCAATCTAGAACAGGAGGCCTACCTTCGTCAGGATATTGGATTTTTGTTTAAAAATGGACGTTTAGCGGGAAAGTTAGGACCGTGGAAACAAGAAACAAAAGAGATAAGCCAAGAACAGATAATAAAAAGCAAAGAGAGTGGAGTGTATGATGCGATCTCTTTTCATTATTCAGAAATCCATAATAAAGAGGAAGACATCTTCAGTTCACAAAAAATGTCATCCGACCGATTGTATATAATAGATTCTTCGTTCAGCCCGCTTGCCTCCTTCCGAACGGCTCACACAAAGGTGGAATTGGAATGGAAAACTGTATTAGACAGAGTTTTTAAATCCCGAAACGAGCAAAATCTGCTAAAGGCACTTAAAGTACATGGAGTTGATAGGAATAACTATGTACCATTGTTATTGACTGAACTGCCTCAATATGAACAAAAACCCATTCCTGGCTATAACCGCAAAAATTCCGATATCATAATTGGCAATCTATGGGAGGGCTTGTATAAAAATTATTTCCAGGGAATTAAAAAGACGGATGGCACGGTAATCGCTCCTGATTACAGTACCATTCCGCTAATTATGATTTCAAAGAAGAAGCCTGAACTGCTGATTTTCACAGAAACAAAAGATGGAGAATCGATTATGCTCCGTCAGCTTCTCCCAAAAAACCGTTAATTCTGTTTAGCAGATCCTGATATTCTTTATTATCGGGCTCTAATTGAATAGCATTTTTGCTATATATAAGTGCTTGGTCAGGATTACTTTGTTCCAAATAAACAAGCGCTAAATTGTATTGTGCTTCATGAAACTCCGGATCCAGCTCAATAACTTTATGAAGATGACTCCGGGCCTCGTCCAGATTGCCAAGCTTTATCTCTGTAAAGGAGAGGAGAAACAGAACTTCTTCAGATTCATTCTCTTCTTCCAAGTAACTAGTAAGCAGACGGTAAGCATCATCGTACCGCTCCTCTTGGATGTGCTGCTGAGCCAAAACTAAAATCGACTGCCTATCGACCATTTTGGTAGTGTCTCCATATCCATAGGATAGAGACCAACTTACTATAGCTGCTACCCCCAGCGTAAATAATAGCTGGATTAGCAATCTCCTTTTCCTAGGAAAATGGACAACCCCAGCAGCAGCAAATCCTCCTGCCAGACCTCCAATGTGTCCCGCATTATCAATCCCCGGTATAGTAAAGCCAAACACCAGGTTAATGCCTATTACAATCAATATGTTCATACCCATTGTCCTGAAAAAGAGCCTCGGATGGATAACCCCGAAATATAACAATGCACCAAAACATCCGAAAATGGCTCCGCTGGCTCCTGCTGACAGGTGAGGGCTGAATATAAAGCTTGCAAGTGAACCCGAAAACCCAGCGAACAAATAGATCAGTAAAAAACGACCGCTTCCATACAGCCTTTCAACCAATGGCCCAAGGTAAAATAAGGCTATTGTATTCATCAAGAGATGCAGTAATCCGATATGAAGAACGATCGGAGTAAAAAATCGCCACCATTCTCCTTCCAGAATTAGTGGATTAAATTTGGCACCATACTTAATTAGTGTCGATGTATTAGTGCTTCCACCGTTCATTTCAAGCCATAGGAACATAGCAATCTGGATAAAAATAAATACATATGTTAAAAAGGGTTTACCAAACTCAAAAATCGATTTTTCCTCTTTTGCTTTATTCAAGGCATAGGTCAAGGCAGAATTTTTCATCCTGTCCACATCTTCACTCGTATATTCATCTTGTATAGTAAAAGAAACAGTTTCGTTAAATAAGCGGGCAATTTTTTCGTGCTCAGCAACAATGTTACTTTGAGCTATTATGAGGGAAGAAACCTCAACTTTCCCCTTAGGACCCTGATAAGGTTTAGCAATTATTGGTTCATAATCGTCAACAGGGGGAAAAGGCGTCACATATATGTTCATAACCTTCAACTGCCTTTTAAGCAGCTTCTTTCTGATTCTATCCCCATTAGCAGCTGTCAGCTCAATGTCTCTTTGCAGCCAATTGCTCCAATCTAAGTTATATTGAAAAAGCCTAATGATTTGGGCAGATTTATCTTCTGTTTTTTCAAGCCATAATTCCTTCTGGTCTTTTGATACTTGCAAAATTCGATACTGTTTAGTTTTTATAAAAAAATCAGCCAACCGCCAAAATGTATAATCCTCTGTAAAACTCAACCGATTCCCTTCTTTCTGTATATGGGCTATTCAAACAACCCCGTAACGCATATCAGTAGGCAGGTCATTTTATAGTGTGTATGTTCGGTATTCTTTCCTGTCAAATCCATTATAAACGAAATAGTGTTTTGTTCGATAATAATGTGTTCGCTGGGTCTGTCCTCCCCAAAATAAAACCTGCCCTCTAGTTGAGCAAAAATAAAAAGACCCTGAAAGGTCTTTTTATCGAATATCCTGAGGTCCGGAGAACACAGACTGCATCATTTTATTCCTTAATCCTGGAATTCCCATTAAGGAACCAACAAACCTCTGGCGCACCCATGTATTCCCAAGCACTCCATTCATTAATCTGTAGCGGTTTTGATAAGCGTAATAACCTGCAGCGCCTACTAGAAAGTAGGAAGTCATTCTTCTTAACATCTGCATCCCTCCTACAATCTTATGTTTCTATTCAGACTGAGACTTTATCCGTATATTATTTTTCCTTTTCTAACCTTTTATTTTATTGTAAGGCTTTTATTAATGCTTAAGGTTGATAATTCAATGCAGCCACTTTTCGCGGACAATATGCAGGCTCGGGATTTTAAATCCCATGTGCTAAAAAGCCAAGTCCCCTAGGCCTGGCTTCATTTGTTATAACTAACTTTTCTGATTGAAAACCGGAGTCATTATGTCCTTTAAAACATCAACAGAATGAGAAAACCTTGACTGCTCATCTTCACTTAATTCCAGTTCGATAATCTCCCGAATCCCATAACGGTTTACAATGGCCGGAACCCCAATAAATAGGTCCCTATGCCCATACTCACCGGATAAATAAGTCGAAACCGTTAAAATTGAATTTTGATTCTGCAGAATCGCTTTTGTTAGCCGAACGAGTCCCATGGCAATCCCGTAATAAGTCGCACCTTTTCGCTCAATTATATGATAAGCTGCATCCCGTACGTTTAAAAATATATTATCTAAATCTTTCTGGCTGTATTGTTCCTTCTCTTTAATCATTTTAGAAATAAGTTTCCCGCCAATGTCAGCATGACTCCAAACAGGCAATTCAGTATCCCCGTGCTCCCCAATAATATAGGCATGAACATTTCGTGTATCTACATTAAAGTAATCCCCGAGCAGAAATCTGAATCTAGCTGTATCCAGTATGGTTCCTGACCCTATCACCCGTTCTTTAGGAAGGCCGGAGAATTTCCACACAGCGTATGTCAATATATCAACAGGGTTCGTTGCAACAAGAAAGATACCATCGAAGCCACTAGCCATAACATCCTCAACGATCGCCTTAAAAATTTTTGTGTTTTTTTCTACAAGGTCTAGCCTTGTTTCACCAGGCTTCTGATTTGCCCCCGCACAAAGAACAACAAGGTCTGCATGCTCACAGTCAGAATAGTCGCCAAACCAAATTTTTGTTGGTGATGGAGCAAAGGGCATTCCATGATTCAAATCCATCGCGTCACCTTCTGATTTCTCTTTGTTTAGATCAATGAGAACCAGTTCTTCAGCAACACCCTGGTTTAGCATCGCAAAGGCATAGCTTGATCCGACAGCACCAGTGCCAATTAGAATGACTCTATTAACCCGGCTTTTCATCATATTTTCCTCCCCAAAGTTTCTGTCTTTAACAGATTCCCCAATTTATTGATGTTCATTCTGTTCATGTTTCAAGCAAATCAATAGATCCATGCTAAACAAAGGTTAAACTACATTCATAAAGCGGGCGGTTTAATGAATGATTTATTAAGTATTAAAAGCAGCTGCAAAAAAGGCTCTCAATTAACATTGTACAATTATCCACAAAATAAGAAATATGATTTCCACCCATGTAAACGCCATCTTTATGGACGATTTGTTACAAAACATTCAGAAAGATAAAATGCGCTATTGCTGCAGGAATCACACTTGACAAAAAATTAACCATGTCATTGTTTATCCATTTCCTCCCGCTTATTAAACGAGTTGGCTGGCTGCAGTGAATGGCACGCTCGGTGTTTAGAGAGCAGACTCTGCATTTGAAGGAACCTTGAACAAATGCTCCAAGCCACGTATCAATGAAACACCCCGTGAACCCCAAGAAAAATATGATCAGAAGATGTGTAGGAGCTAAAACAAAAAGAACACCAGCTGCCACGGTAACTGCTAAAGAACCGGCAGCAGCAGCCAAAGTGCCCTCCACTGTTACTGCTCCAGACGTACCTGCTTCAACTTTTTTAAAATTCCGAACCGAAATTGGAGCTTTTCCAACCATCGTGCCAATTTCAGAAGCCCATGTATCGGCATTAACACTTGAAATAAGGACAGCAATGACAGGCACCCAAACTTGATCTGGGTAAAAGAAAGCTAAGAAGCCTACACCTGCAGCCGCCCCACCATTAGCGACAACCTGAGTCCAATCACGCTCTGATCCTTTAGCATGAATTTCCTTTAAGTAGGCCTTCTTCTTTTGTTTAAATTTGCTTAAAAGGCTTGATGAAACAAAAAATATTCCAAGCAAAATAAGGCCCTTTATTCCAAAGCCCAATGCAACCCCAGTCCCGACTGCAATAGATGCCACCATTCCAGAAAAATTCAAAAATTTCACGAAAAATCCTAGCGTTGCAGAGAACAAAATAAAAATTAATAAAAGAGTTTCACTTAATCCCAAGTGGTATTACCCCATTCGGAAATTATTTTTGCAACTGGAATATCATGAGGTTCAATTGGGAGGTCTGGTCTGATTTGTTCCAAAAAAGCTAAAGCTATGGTATCCCCCTTAAAATGACTTAAGTATCTGTCATAATAGCCTCCTCCGAAACCAAGGCGGAATCCTTCCATTGTAAAAGCAAGGCCAGGCACAACAATTAAGTCTATTTGTTCGGGAACAACTTCTTCGGTTTGTGTCTCTATTGGTTCAAATAGACCATAGTATACCGACTCTAGCTCAGAAAACCTTGATAATGTTCTAAATGTCATTTTTTTGTCTTTTGGAAAGCATTTTGGGACCACCACTCGTTTCCCTTCTTCCCAGCCTTTTCTGATTATCTGCATAGTATCAACTTCTGGAGGACGAGATATGGTAATCCCGATCGTTTTTGCTTTTTTCCAGAGAACGTCCTGATAAAGAGAGGTCGCTATCTGATAGGATTTATCTTCATACTCGGGACGGGCTAACTGAGCTAGCTGCTGTTTCATTTCCTGGCGAATCAGCTGTTTTTTATTCATAGACTTTCCTCCAGTGAGAATTGATAACATATTTTAACTGTATCATTACTCCAATTAAAGTTGAACATGTAATTTAAAACAAAAGCGCAGGCGCCCGTTAAGCGACGTATGGACTGGAGCACATCGACGGAGATAAAGGAAAACACGAAGAGGCGAACGCGATTCGATGTTGACTTATCTTAAGGAGGTGGGCGAAGTACACTAGTCGCTGGGCGCTGGAGCTGGATGATAAACAAAAGCCCAAGCCGCCCGGAAGCAACGTTTGGGGTGAAGCCCAATCAATGAGTAGAGGCGATTCGATGGTTAGTTATGTAGGAGGTATGTAGGCTACACTAGTCGCTGGAGCTGATGCAGACAATGCACAAGATTATCCTTAACTTGAAACCTTTTATAGTTTCTTAAACAATAAAAAAAACAGCAGGAAAATTCCCGCTGCTTATTTCGTTTCACGGTGCGCAGTAGCACGTTTGTCTCTTGGGCAATACTTTTTCAGCTCAAGACGATCAGGGTTATTACGTTTATTTTTTTTAGAAATATAGTTACGTTCTCCACACTCTGTGCAAGCTAGCGTAATATTAACACGCATGTTGTTTCCCTCCAAACTCAAAATGCTCATTCGTTCATACGACTTTTCTATAATACCACTTTTCAAATTGAAATGCTAGTCTGTTTTTCCAAAAGTACTTGATTAAGATGAATTAATTCTTCTTCTTTACTGCTTTCAATAATCCAGTGGCTGCTATGGGAGGTTGTCCTCCCTGCAAGAGTATGATCTGCAGTATATATGCTTGTCGCTGCTCCTTTTACCATTGGCTGATAAAGGAGAATTCCTTTCTCTGCCGAACTCCAAATTTGTTCAGATCTAACTTTCCAATTTGGCTGAATTGTCCGCTGCTGTATCCCTTCCCCGCCATACCCATTTACCAAATAAGCCCGGTCACTGGCAAGGTGCAGGATAACATCTTCTGCTGGAGAAATAAATGATAAATGTTCTTTCCTCACTTTAGGATGCTGGTGCATAATGATTAACTTAATTTTCCGTGTGTAACTTAAATGATTGCTAATAGCAATCTTAGTTAAAAGAAGCTTTGAATGGATAAATGGCTGTGAAATTTTAATAAATAATCCTTGCTCGGTTAACAGCTGCTCACCACTTTCACGCAGCCAATTCAATCTCCCATTTTCCCAAATTCCAATTGTTTTTATTAGAGAAGCCCTCACCCGGAAGGTATCAATAATATTATTTTCTTCACGAAATGCATTTATCATCATGTTCACCCCTGTATTTTCTTAACTTGGCTGCTGTACTGCTATTAACCTATTAGCATATGTGCTTCTTTTATGGATAGACCATTTCCTTCATACTAATGTTAGCACCGATCTCCCCCCTTCACAATGAACGCAATTTGTCGGAAATTGCCTGTATAGATGCGGAGGCACATAGATGGACAAACTTTTTTAAAGAGGTTTAAAAATAGCCCATTTTCACTATATCTCGACATCTAGCAGGCACTTCTTTTTTACTAACTTCCTTGTAAAAGATGAATCTTAAAAATAAAATCGAAAATTGTCGGTTTAATTATGTTAAAATATTCTCTGTAAAGAGCTTAAAAATAGGAAAGTGCCGGGGTGTATACGATGGAATATGTTGTGGCCAGTTTATTTGCCATTGCAATTATATTGCTTTTAGTCTCATTTTTTTTAAGAGATACCAATCAGGATATTAGAGAAGAGCTGGATCAGCTAACCATTCAACAAGTTCAAGAACTTTATCAGATTAAAAAGAAACTAAGGGTGTTAGAAGAAGAGCTGCTCATTACAAATGACTCCCTGCCGAGAGATTATCCAAAAAATGATATCCATGAGATAATAAAAAACCAGGTTTGGTCTCTTGTGCAACAAGGGAAATCGGTCGACCAAATTGCCTTACAGTCAAGTTTAACTGTGGAAGAAGTAGATTCGATCATTCAAGAATTCAGTAAAAGAGGGATCGTATAATGAATAGGCGGACAATCAGGGCATTTGCGCTGGGCATACTGTTCTCAGCTTGTGCTGTTAGCGGTATCTACTATTTTACTGGCATTATCCCTAAAACAATTGATGTCGGCTATGCAGAAAAAATGTTATCGGAAGAAGGCTATACAGTCCTAACTGAATCGGAACATAAAACTCTTATTGAAAAAGCTGAACCTGAAGAATTAGCCGTACAGGAAACTAAAGACAAACCAGATACGCAGCCAGAAGAGAAAAGTGTCGAAACAGCCCAGCAGGAAAAACAAGTGCAGCCAGCTGTATCGGTTATTAATATCACTATAGAAAGCGGAATGTCCCCATCTGAAATAGCAGGAATCCTTCATCAATATAATATTATTGATGACCAGGGAGAATTTGAGAGGTATTTAATTGACACTGGCTTTCATACAAAAATTCAGCTTGGCACATTTGAATTAACAGATCAAATGTCCTTTGAACAACTTGCAAAAGTACTTACAAAAAGCTAAAAGAGCAGGCCTTTGGCCTGCTCTTTTAGCTTTTTCCTTGTTTCGGAATATAGAGATTCTAAGTTTTGAGGGGAGCCTTCACTTTTTCTGCGGTTCAAAATATTAAGCGTTTAAATCGTATCTTTTACCCGTTACGAGAAAGATTACATTTTCTGCTATGTTAGTTGTATGGTCAGCCACACGTTCAATATAGCGGCAAACAAACGCTAATTGTGTAATCTGGTTGGTCGCAGCAGGGTTTTCAGGAATATATCCCATTAATTCTTTTATTAACCGGCCGTATGTTTCATCTACTTGATCATCTTTTTCAGCACATTTTCTTGCTAATCCAGCATCTTCTGTATAAAAGGACGTTATGGCATCCCTCATCATTTCAAGTGCCATATCCATCATTTGAGGAATCTCTATAATTTCCTTAATATGTTTTTCATTTCCAATATGAAGCGTGGATTTTGCAATGTTGACAGCAAGATCACCAATTCTCTCAATTTCAGACGAAACGCGCAGTGCAACAATAATTTTTCGTAAATCAGTTGCCACCGGTGCTTCTGTTGCAATAAGCATTGTAGCATGATCAATAATTTTTTCTTCTTGCTCATTGATTAGTTTATCTCTCAGTATAATGCTTTGAGCTTTATCAAGATCTTGAGCGATTAGAGCCTCCAGGGACGCCTTAATCGCTTTCTCAGCTTGTTCAGCCATATCTAGAAGATTTTCTTTTAATTGTTTTAAGTTTTCATCAAAAACAGATCTTGTGTTCATGGTTTCAACTCCTATTATCGGATAAAATTAATTTACCTTGCAAAGAGACTGTTTATTTACCTACTTAGGAGTAAGTGATTAACCAAATCTTCCTGTAATATAATCCTCTGTACGTTTGTCAGAGGGATTTGAAAAGATTTTATTCGTATTCTCGTACTCAATTACTTCACCATTTAAGAAAAACGCTGTTTTATCAGATATACGCGCAGCCTGCTGCATGTTATGTGTAACTATGATAATACTATAGTTTTTCTTTAATTCCTGAATTAACGATTCAATCTTGGATGTCGAGATTGGATCAAGCGCAGATGTAGGCTCATCCATTAAAATAACATCTGGCTCGATTGCCAAACAACGAGCAATGCAAAGACGCTGCTGCTGCCCTCCTGAAAGGCCGTATGCATTTTCATTTAAACGGTCTTTCACTTCATCCCAAATTGCCGCTCCTTTGAGACTTTCCTCGACAATTTCATCGAGGACTTTCTTACTTCTAATCCCATGAATCTTAGGCCCATAAGCAATATTTTCGTATATAGATTTAGGAAAAGGATTAGGCTTTTGAAACACCATCCCAACTCGAGTTCTTAAATCTTCCACTTTGTATGATTTATTAAGAATATTTTTCTCTCTATATAGGATTTCTCCAGAAATACGAACAATTGGAACCATCTCGACCATTCGATTTAACGTCTTTATATACGTTGATTTACCACATCCCGAGGGACCTATGATTGCGGTAACTTCATTTTCATATACAGAAAGGTTAATGTTTTTTAATGCTTGGTCCTCTCCATACCAGAGATTAAGATCCTTTGTATCATAAACAATTGATTTTTTTGACGCATCTTTCTTACTTTCTCCATCAGACTGAATACCTTTAACATTTTTCTTCTCAGTAAAAACTTCCATAGCTGCATGTCCTCCCAGTGTTAAAATCTTTTTTGAAACTTATTCCTAATGACGATAGCAATTGAGTTCATCACAAACAAGACTAATAAAAGGATTACAATTGTAGCAGCTGCCAAATTAGCATATTCCGCAACAAGTGAAGAATCAATAGTCCAATAATAAATTTGTACCGGTAGTATTGTAAACTTATCTAACACCCCGTCTGGAAGAGGAATGAGCAATGCTGGAATACCAATCACAATTAACGGTGCCGTCTCACCTATCGCTCGGGACAGGGCTAAAATAACCCCAGTTAAAATCCCAGGAATCGCAGTTGGAAGCACAACATTCTTAGTAGTCTGCCACTTAGTAGCTCCCATCCCATAAGAAGCTTCTCTCAAAAATCGGGGTACAGCACGAATGGCCTCTTGGCTTGCCACCACCACCACGGGGAGGACAAGAAGTGACATAGTTAAACCGCCAGCTAAAACAACGGATCCCAAATCCATCGTTCTCACAAAAACTGTCAATCCCAAAATACCAAAAACCACTGACGGAACACCGGCCAAGTTGGCAATATTCGTTTGTATCAGTGACTGAATACGACCTTTCTTTGCATATTCCTCAAGATAGATCGCAGTTCCCACTCCCAGGAACATGGTTACTGGAGCCACAACCACCATCAGCCATAAAGTACCCATTATCGCTCCCATAATTCCAGCTCTCTCAGGGTCCGTAGATAGCTTATTGGTGATAAAGTTTAAATCTACCCATCCCATGCTCTGTGAAACCACACGGTAGATCAGAATAACTAAAACTAATAGTCCAAAAAGAGTAGCCATAAGAAATAATGCTTTAGCTAACGTATTGGTAAATAAGCGTTTTCCCATATTCTTTTGGACTTGTGTTACATCCACGTATTTCATAATTAATATTCCTCCCGGACTTTGCGAGAAATATACTGCGCAATCAGGTTCATCACTAAGGTAAATACAAATAATGTCATCGCTACTGCGTATAAGCTATAGTATAAAGTAGAGCCTGCAGGAGCCTCTCCCCCAGTAACTTCGACAATGTAGGCTGTCATTGTCTGCATGGATTGAGTAATATCAAACGTGAAGTTTTTCGAGCTGCCGCTTGCAATAGTAACAATCATTGTTTCCCCGATAGCACGAGAAATACCAAGAACAAAAGAAGCAAGAATTCCGGAAATAGCCGCAGGAACTACTACTTTCCAAGTTACTTCTAGCTTTGTTGCCCCAAGTGCCATGGCTCCCTCTCGCATGGAATTTGGCACTGAACTCATAGCGTCTTCTGATAGTGATGCAACCATTGGAATGATCATAATTCCCATGACCAATCCCGGACTGAGAATATTGGTAGGTTCCAATCCTGGTATAAAGTTTCTTAATAAAGGCGTTACAAACGTAAAGGCAAAAAAACCGTAAACGATAGTTGGAATACCTGCCAATATTTCGAGTAAAGGTTTTAACGTTTTCCTCAATTTTTCCGAGGCATATTCACTTAAGAAAATAGCTGTCATTAAACCAATCGGAATTGCTACAAACATTGCGATAATCGTCGAAATAATGGTGCCAGTAAGTAACGGTAATATTCCGAAGGTCGCTTCGGCCCCAAGGGGTTTTAGGTTAGTACCTGTAAAGAAATCAAGGATTGGAACTTCTTTGAAAAACATAATTGTTTCAGTTAATAAAGTCAGCATGATGCCTATTGTCGTCAAGATAGAGATAACTGCAATTGTAAACAGGAAACCTGGAATGAATTTTTCTGTAAGGTTGCCGACACTTTTGGATTTCTTTTTTTCTTCTATCAAATCTCTTATGTTCAAATTCGTTTTGGTATTTTGCAATTTTAAGACCCCTTCCATCCTGTTCCATCCAAGAAGAAAAACCACTAGAGAGTTTCCAAAACATATAAGAAGATGAGAAGATTAGACTTCTCATCCTTCAACATTATTATGCTGCCTTATGCCTTTTAGTTTTCTTTTAGCTCATTTAATTGATCAACAACAGCTTGGACATCTTCATCAGACAAAGGAGCAAACCCTGTATCAGTTGCTACTTCCTGAGCGTTTTCCATTGTATAGACCGCATAGTCCAAAACCTGAGGCTTTTCTTTTGCATGTTCCTTGTTCAAATAGGTAAATACCGGGCGGGTAAATGGAGCATACTCTCCGTCTTCAGCTATAGTGTCCAATGCTGGCTCTATAGGTCCATTGCCAAAGTCCACATTTACTGCCTTTAACTTATCAGTGTTGCTTGCATAGTACCCATAACCAAAGAATGCAATTGCATTTTTATCTTTAGATACCATATCGACTAGAGTTGAATACTCCTGCTGTAAACTGATTCCTTCTATTAAATCCTGTTCGTCAAGGATACTTTCAAACATAAATTCATAGGTACCATGGTTTTCGTTTGGACCATAGGTTTGTATTTCTTCATCAGGAAAATCTGCGCGAACATCAGACCATTTCTGCTTTCCCTCGCTTGCTAGGAAGATGTCAATAATTTCTTGTTGCGTCAGTTCAGCAGCCCAATCATTTTCTTTATTTATAACAAATGTTAGTCCGTCAAGGGCAACTTTCATTTCTTGGATTTCAATACCTAGCTCTTCTGCTGTAGCTTTTTCTTCATCTTTAATATGACGGGAAGCATTGTTGAAGTCCGTTCCATCCTCAGATAGAAACTTTTTGAATCCTGCGGATGTCCCTGCTCGGCTGACTTCCACCGATACGTTTTCTTCAGCGTTAGTCATATAGTTTTCAGCCATTTTTGCCATGAACGGGTAAACAGTTCCGGAACCATCAATAACTACACTGCCTTCTAATTCACTGCCATTGCCGCCACCTTCATTGCCGCCGCATGCGGAAGTGAATACCATAGTTGCTGCAACGAGCATTAATAGGCTAAGATTTTTGAATCTTTTCATTACTGAATTCCCCCTATAGTGTCTGTTGTTTTCTCCTACATGCTTAAGATTAAAGGATAACTGTTAAGCCTGTTTTAATAGAATGTAAAGGTTTTGTAAATTTGGTTTATTAGCATGTAAAACTCTGGTTATTGAGAAATTTGCTATATTGATCCACAAAATCCCATTCATCCTTACAATCTTCTATATCTTGTATATCTTCTATATCTTTTATACGCTTTTTAATTTGTTACCCGTTTCCCCGAAAAAAAACCGCTCCCTATTAAAGGAACGGTTTTCTTCATATATTATTCAGAACTCAATGCTTCCTCGGTTATCCGGTCTTCTTGACCTTCCTGAGCCTCATCAATGTTTTCAACTTCATGCTCAGGTCCTTGAGGATCGGCTTGTTCCTCGTTACGCTTTTTCTTCAACTCGAAATACGTATCAAAAACTCGGCTGCCGATATTGTTATTTATGCTAGGGCCCTCATTATAGTACGCCCATGGAACCATTACAGCCATTGCAATTTCCGGGTTGTCATGCGGTGCATAGCCAACAAGACTCAGGTTCATAACACCAGGCTTTTCACCTGTGAATTTAACAGGTCCGTCATACTGAGCTTGGGCTGTTCCTGTTTTCCCGGCAGGACTATATGGTTTGCCACGGAATTTCCCTGCGGCTGTGCCATTTGGCTCCTGCATTACCCGGCGGAAACCTTCCTGAACACGCTCAAGCCACCCTGGTTCTGCATCAATTTTATTAAGAACATTTGGTTCAATTTCCTGAATCACTGGTCCAATTTCATCATTTTTCATGACAGGCTCTCGGATTTCCTTAACCATCCTGGGCTGGATCCGATAACCTCCGTTAGCGATGGCTGAAACATACTGGACAAGCTGCATTGGCGTATACGTATCATACTGGCCAATCGAAAGGTCCATTAAGAGTCCTGGTATGCTTCGGTCCATCCCCTTGAACCCAACCATTTCATTCGGTAAGTCAATGCCTGTTCTGACTCCAAGGCCGAACTGGCCAAAATAATTCCTCATCGTATCAAACGCTGATGAATCGAATGGCAAAGGTTGGCCAGGCCGGTATATGCCATTGGCCATCCGGATTGCTGTATGGAACATATAAACGTTTGAAGACACCTTCAAGGCATCGATGTCATTAAGCGTACCAAGCCCCTGTTTCCAAGAGCCCTTTGGGTTAGAGTTTGCAATTACTACAGGAGTATCGTGTATTCTCGTCCCAGGCGTGATGGCTCCAGTGTTAAAGCCTGCTAGCACGGTGGCTCCTTTTATCGCAGAACCAACATTATATGACGATGTAAACGTTCCGCGAGAATAGTCATTCATTACCTGTTTTCCGTCTTCGTCTTTTCCAATTTGTTTACCTGCCATTGTAAGGATTTCACCTGTATAAGGATCCATTAGTACTACAAAGGCTCGGTCTAAAAGAGCTGTTCGCGGATCTTTCTTTGCAGCCAACATTTCTTCTTCAATGATTTTTTCCACTGCAAGCTGGAGGTCCATGTCAATGGTTAGAACAAGGTCCTTGCCACGTTCACCTTCAGAAATCACTTCTGTATCAAGGACGTTCCCGGCTTTATCAGTAATGTTTTTTATTTTAGCCTTTTTGCCATGCAGTACATCTTCGTATTGCTGTTCAATATAACTGCTGCCCACCCGGTCATTTCGGCTGTAGCCTCTAGATAGGTAATAATCCAGCTGCTCGCTTGGGAGGCCCTCTTCTGAAATGTTGCCTATAATCGTTCTAAGTGTATTTTTAAAAACATAGTCTCTTTTCCAGTCTGTAGTGGTATCCACTCCAGGCAGCTGCTCAAGATTTTCACTCACGAAAGCAAATTCTTTATCAGTTACACCTTTTTTCACAATCTGTGGAGTAAGTGCATACCCTTTATTAAACTCACGGAATATGGCCAAGATTTCTTTATCTTCTTCCACCTCTAAAAGATCTTCTTCGGTGATCCGTTTAAGCTGAAGATTATAAATTTCTTTATCAGTCAGTTCCTTCTCTCTATACTGATCCCATTCCGCTTCGGTGATTTTTTCTTTGGCTCGTTCCTCATCAGTTAGGATCCAATAATCCTTCATATCTCTTTCTCTGACTTCTTCGTCATCTTTATCAATATATTTTGCAAGAAGCGTAGCAACCTCAATCATATCCTGCTGACTAGTTCCTTGATATTTCGTATACGTTATGGCTTTTTCAGGAATATTGTCGACAATAACTTTCCCGTTACGGTCAAACATCTTTCCTCGGGGGACAGGATTGTTTACTGTTATATCTTCGGTTCGTTCAATCTCCCGCTTAAAATCATCTCCATAAACAATTTGTACAATCCCCAATCTTAAAATAAGGGCTGAAAATAACAAAAATACAATAAAGAACAGCATATTTAGCCGGAAAGGCACATGCGTTTTCTTTTTTTTCTTTTTAGTCAAACTTCCCCACACTTCCTCTTTAAAGCATTATTGATTCGAAACACTATTTCCTATTTTATAGTATTTATTCTATTTTTTCTATTATAGTCTCAAATTGTTATATGGCATTTTTTTCCTTCGGATAAGCCAAATAAACCGGGAACAGAATCCCAGTTTATTGTGCACTCTAGTTTTCATACAGCTCAGGGATAAATTATGTACGTACCTCTTTGTCATGGCCCTGAAGATGAATTCTCCGGACAAACAGGTAAATGATTGTATGCCCTGCTCCTAGTACTAGTAACAGAACAGGAATACTTGTCTCTTCCTTAAAAAAATGGATCGTAGCTAGAAAAGATAAAATAGAGATTATTCGGCCAACATTTAGATAGATCTCCCTCACAACAATATACTCAATTCTCATCTCCGCTGCTTTCCAGCCCCGGCCGATTATATCATAAGTCAGTGAAACATAAGGCACAAGTAAAAGTGGGTAGGCTACAGCGATTACAGCTGCATATATAAGCATCTTAAAGTAGGTTATTTCAAAAACAATCAAAAAGATTGCGGCATAAAGGAGAAGGCCTCCAATTAGGATAGACTTTTTTCTTTGTTCTTTTTTGATCATTCTGGACACAAAATAATATCCAACAAATGCAATTCCGGAATTAATCAGGCCAAACGTCCCTAGAGCCATTTCACTTCCTGTTGAAATGAAGACAAACACGGAAATGATAAAAATAAACGTACCTTCACGTAATCCTTGAAAGAAGTGAGCGTTAGTGATCAAACGCCAATTTTCATTGTTCTTTCTTTCTGCAAGTATACGGGTAAACATGTACCTTCCCTTAGCAGGTCTTCTCTTTAAGAAAAAGCTCAGGAAAACAGCTGCAGAAAATAGTGCTAGCGAAATACCAAACACAATCGTATAACCGGTGAAGTTTTGCATTCTAGAAATAATAAAGCCAGCTGCCATTGGACCGATCATTCCGCCAACCGAGCTAAGAATTCCTAGAAAGCCATTAAAAAAATCCCTAGTTTCCGGCTCCGTAATCTCGAAGGTAAGGACGTTAAAAGCAAGCCAATAAAATCCATACCCTACCCCAAGCACCCCTCCTAACAACAGCAGGTACTTTGAAGCATTTGTACCGAAAAAAAGTACTGCCATGTAAAATAACGCTAAAAAGCTCACACCAATTCTTAAAACGATCACCCGGTCAATTTTTTTCGCCCATCTTCCGGCAAGGATAAAGGTAATGGGCTGCATGACAACAATCGAGAGATTATATAACCCCAAATGCGTATAATCACCTGATTGTTTCCATAAATAGATGTTTACGAAAGTATTTGAAAGTGCCACGCTTAAGGAGTATAGCCCCCCTATAAAAAGCAGTAAACTCAAATCCTTTGTAAGTTCAACATCACCAATCAATTTTTGCAGTTTCAACATAAAAAAACTCCCCTTTTAACCTCAGGGGTAGTTTCTTACAAATAGTAAGGACTTATTCAACTTTTCTAATTTAGTCCAAATCTAAATCGAAGCAAACAAGCTCAAGCCGAAACATGATGTTTATTAAAAAGAAAAAGGCAGGCGCAGCGTTAATGGCTTCGGTTTTGAGAAAAAATACGTAACGTGATTAGTAGCGGCGTAATTAAAATATCAAATATCAGTATTTTAAGTGTAATCAATGAAATATGAAATGCTACCTCATTTCTTAGGTGTCTTAATAACGTAACTTTACTGCATATTTTTACGAATCAATCCCAATTCCTTAAGCTGCGACGCTATAGCAGCGTTGATCTCCGCTTCAGGCAATCGCTTTCCGCGGGCAACACTTCAGCTTCCTCGATAGAAACCCGCTTCCTGCGGGATCTTTAGCTGTTGCTTTTCCCGCTGGACATTGATAGGGCACCCTCCAGTTAACCAACTCACAACAAAAAAAGCCGTGATCCATACGAATCAACGGCTTTTTTTATGTTCGATCAAGTGTTGCCTTTATAGCAAATTGCGAAGACAATTTTCCTCGTCAACACCTATTTTCATGAATATTATTTTGCTGAATTGTAACGGTTGTTAACTTCATCCCAGTTTACAACATTCCAGAAAGAATTGATGTATTCTGGTCTTCTGTTTTGATAATTCAAGTAATAAGCATGCTCCCAAACGTCTAAGCCAAGAAGCGGAGTTTTGCCTTCCATAATTGGTGAGTCCTGGTTAGGAGTGCTTGATACCTCAAGTTCACCATTGTTCACTGAAAGCCATGCCCAGCCTGAACCGAAACGAGTTGTTGCTGCTTTAGCAAACTCTTCTTTGAAGCCCTCATAGCTTCCGAATTTTTTAGCAATAGCATCTGCTAGCTCCCCTGTTGGCTCTCCGCCACCGTTTGGTGAAAGGATTTGCCAGAATAGAGAGTGATTAGCATGGCCGCCGCCGTTGTTTCTTACAGCTGTACGCGCTGCTTCTGGAACTGCATCCAGGTTCGCAATGACCTCTTCAACTGTTTTAGAAAGAAGTTCCTGATTGCCTTCTAATGCGTTGTTTAAGTTTGTCACATAAGTGTTGTGGTGTTTTGTGTGGTGGATATTCATCGTTTCTTTGTCGATGTTAGGCTCTAATGCATCATAGCCGTATGGTAATTGTGGTAATTCAAATGCCATAATTAATTCCTCCTATGTAGATGATTTAATCGCCTGAACTCCTCTAGTCAAATTATTCAGACATAAAGGCCGTTCAAAAGCTTTCAGGTTAAGATTACCAAAGAACGGTAATCGTTTCAAATAAAATGCTTTGTTAACATCATTACAATACCCGATCCAGTTATTTTTCATACATCATGTTTTAAGAGAAAGAAGGCTGCCTAAGATTCGAAAAACTGTCAAATATTTCACAATCGTAACGTTGTCAACGATATATGTCATATTTGCGTGTTTCCACTTTACAATTTTATCCAAACCACTATTGACATGGTTACTACTATTCTTTTAAATCAAGGTGAAGACTTGATAAGGAGTCGGTCCTATGGAAAAGAATATTTCTTTGTACAGTTTACTTCTACAAAATTTTATTGAAGAAAGCATACAAAAAGTTAAGCCAGAGACTATTTTATTTCAGGAATATGACAAGGTTGAACATGTGTACTTGCTGCTAAAAGGGAGCCTTTCGATCGGGCGAATCCATATGAAAGGAAAGGAGTTTATTTTCAAGATTTTAAAAGAAGAAGATATGCTGGTCGAATATGATATTTTCAAACACGCGCCCCGCTATTACTACAGTGCCAAAGCTTTGACGGATTGCGAATTGCTCATGATCAAAAAAGAACAGTTTGAAGACTACATTTTAACCAATCCAATTGCCTTAAGAGCTCTTGCAAAATGGCTTAGCACCCGTTATTTAAAAGCCCAGATGAAATGCCAGGATTTAATAATGAACGGTAAGAAGGGCGGCCTTTATTCTATTTTAATTAGGCTTTGTAATAATTACGGAGTCATGACAGAAGACGGAATATTGATTGACCTGCCTCTAACGCATCAGGAACTTGCAAACCTTACTTATGGAACTCGTGAGGTCATTCAAAGGATGCTAAAGGAATTGCGGGAACAAAACATCATTAGCTATGACCAACTTAAGTTTACTGTTAAAGACTTAAGTTATCTTAAACAGGAGGTAGACTGTCAGAATTGTTCATATGAAATTTGCGGAATTAACTAACGCTGAGCAGGACGAAAAAAGGACGCTTTACCAGCGTCCTTTTTAGTTTATTAAAATAACAAAGTAAATAAGCATGATTATTTGAATGAAGCCTTTTGTAATAGCACTGCTAATAAACCCAACAACCGAACCCAATCCAACTTTAACTGCCTCTGATAAACTCTTTCTGTTTACAGCCAGCTCAGCTAAAATAGCACCTACAAACGGCCCTATTAATATCCCGAAAACTGGAATAATAAAAGGACCCACAAGTAATCCGATTGTGCTTCCCCAGACTCCTGCCTTTGTTCCTCCATATTTTTTTACCCCAATTAGATTCGCGATATAATCTGCACCAAATAAAAGCACTACAAACAGTCCCTGTACAAGCCAAAAAAGCCAATTAAAAGGCTCAAAGGAGAACAGCAGCCCATACAAACCAAATCCTCCGAGTAAAAAAAGAACGCTAGGGATAATAGGATAAATTAGACCTACAAACGCTACAATAAAACAACCAATAATCAATCCCCAATAAATAACTTCCATGAAAACCATTCCTTTTTTTAAAAATATTGCAGTTAAGCAGGTTTTTCAACAAAGAGTAACAGGTACATAAGAAAAGCGCAAGCGCCTTGAACAGACCCGACAAGCCTTAATGTGAAGCCGACTGTTTAGCTTCAACAAGCGTTGGAGGGCCAGAAGGTGAAGTCGTTCTTTGACTTCACCAGCTCTGCATCTACCTGAAATGGCTTCTTTGCAGCCTTGCGACGCGGCTTACCCATGGGAGCAGGACTTTCCCGGGAGTGTTCCCTTTTGTGATCCATATGCGACTCGAAGGGCTATGCGATGGTGCAAGACAGTAGTCAATTTTCAAAATTATATACTTTCTAATCTTTAAACAAACGGGCAAGACCTTAACAGCCTCGAAAGATACTGGAAGCCGGGTTAGCATGCTCTGCTATATACGATTTGGCCTGCAAGGATGCTCTATCCAGCCAAATAAAAATAGCAGGGGATATTTCCCCTGCTGTAATACTATTCCCCAATAACTGCTTCAGCAATATTTACTGCATGGTCGCCAATCCGTTCAAGATTGCTGACGATATCAACAAATACGATACCAGCCTGTCCAGTACAAGCACCTTCATTTATACGGAGAATATGCTGTTTGCGAAGACTGCGTTCCATTTTATCTATTTCTTCTTCTTTTTTAACAACTCCTAAAGCTATGTCTTTGTCTTTTTGATCGAGCGCTTGCAGTGCTTCACTTACTGTTGTCAGAGTTAAAGTGATCATTGTATCCAAATCATCCATCGCTGTGTTAGTCATTTTTACTTTGTTAGCCTGCTGATATTCGACTAATTCAACAATATTTTCAAAATGATCCCCTATTCGTTCAATATCTCGAACTGTATCCATTAACACCGAGTGTTCTTCTGATTCATGTTCGGATAATGAACTGGTCGAAAGGCTAACAAGATAGTCTGTGATTTTACGGTCAAGATTGTTAATTGCAGATTCAATCTGGTAAGCATTTTCAGAATGCTTAATGTTTTTGGTCTTTAAGAACTGGTTTGTTTCTTCAAGCCCTTTTAGTGCAAATTGTCCCATTCTCAGCACTTCTTCTTTGGCCTGTCCAAGAGCAATGCTTGGCGACTGTTCGATAAAAACAGGATCCAAGTGTTTCGCTTTATATTCAAAGAGAGAATCTTCCCCAGGTATCAGTTTAGTTACTATAATTGCCAGCAAAGCAATAAACGGAAGCTGAATCAACGTATTGCTTGTGTTAAAAATCCCATGGGCGAAAGCAATCGTCATTTCGGGATTTAAATTCATCGCTCCTTGAATATATGTGATAAGGGCGTTAAAAGGCCTTAATAATATCAAGAAAATGGTTGTACCAATTAAATTAAATAAAACGTGTGTTGCTGCTGCGCGGCGTGCCGCTACAGAAGCACCAATGGAGGCTAAAATAGCTGTAATAGTCGTACCAATGTTATCCCCGAACAACACAGGCAATGCCGCTTTCAATGTAATTAAGTCTTCTGCAAAAAGACCCTGTAAAATACCTATCGTCGCACTTGAACTTTGTACAATTACAGTGAAAACAGTCCCGATTACCACTCCAAGAATAGGACTATTACTCATGCTTAACGTTAAGTCAGTAAATGCTTCAAGACTGCGCAACGGCTTCATTCCGCCGCTCATTAGTTCTAAGCCGTAGAATAATGCTCCAAACCCAAATACGATTTGGCCAAAATTATGTACTTTTTTATTTTTAAAGAAAAACAATAGAATTGAACCTGCAGCGATGATCGGAAGAGCGTATGCTCCAATATCGAATCCGATAATAAAAGCGGTAACTGTGGTACCAATATTCGCACCCATGATAACACCAATAGCTTGCCGAAGCGTCATGAACCCGGCACTCACAAGACCCACGGTAATTACTGTTGTTCCTGAACTGCTCTGGATAAGAACTGTAACCAGAATACCTGCAATGATTCCCATGATGGGATTGGTAGTAAATCGATCGAGAATATCTCTTAGCTTATCCCCAGCTGATTTCTGCAGGCCGTCCCCCATGTATTTAATTCCAAATAAGAAAATACCCAGACCGCCTAAAAATTGAAAGATCATTTCCTGCACGTTTATTTCCAACTACTTCAACCCCTATAAAGTATATTCGACAATTGTCTACAAACCCTTTACAATTATTAGCGAAGTATGATTAAAAAGTAAAGAAAATTAAGCTTAAATTTACAATTCCTTAACAAACCGACCCTTATGTTACAGAATTGTTACAAAGTATTCCTTATGATGTTTATATCTCTTGTTTATCCCAGGCCTTAACGATAAAATGAACAGGTGATTCACTGCTAGGAGGTGCAAGTTTATGAATATTTTTAAACAGTTTTATAAGAGTTTATATTCCCCCAAAGATATTGCTTTATTCCGATTTCAGGGAATTGGCAAAAGTATTCTTTATGTTTTCCTGTTATCATTTCTATCTATAGTACCAACCAGTTTTTATTTAAGCACAGCCATCATTGAAGGTGTAAATGCAGCACAACAATCCTTAGCTGAGGAATTTCCTGACTTTACTATAAAAGACGGAGCCTTAGATTCAGAAAGTTCTGCTCCCGTTGAGTCCACTATTAATGGATTTACTTTATATTTTGATTCCACCGGCAGCTTAGAACTTAATGACTTAACCACTAATAACGGTTTAGCCCTTTTATCAAATGAGTTTGTTTTTATCGCAGGAGGAGAATTGACGTCTTATCCGTACACAATGATAGAAGGTGCTGATTTGACTAAAGAGGATGCTGTAAATTTGCTCAACAATGCAGATTCTGCTCTCTTTATCCTCATTCCAATTTTAATTTTAGTCATCTTTTTATTTTCAAGTGCTGTTAGGTTTATTGAAGTATCAGTATTAGCACTTCTAGGTGTATTATTTAAAAACGTTTCTAGCCGCAAACTCCAATACAGGCACCTTTGGAGAATGGCTGTATACAGCATCACACTACCCACGCTCTTTTTTGCCATTATGGCTTTTCTGCAAACTTCAGTTCCAGGTGGATTTTGGCTTTACTGGCTCGTTAGCCTAAGTGTATTATATTTAGCAATTAAAGAAGTTCCAGCTTCAAAAAAAGAATAGAATTTTAAATTAAACAGTAGGCAAACTCAAAGAAAGTCAGTTTGTTTACTGTTTTTTTTCCTTTAAGGTTCTAGAAAGCCGAACATTTTCATATTGTATGGACAACCCCGTTTTGAGGAGGATGTTTATGAAAAAGTTTGCCTTCACACTTCTATTTTTATTAATTGCTTATGTAATCTATATAGATTTAAGCCAGGGAACCCTCCCTTCTGCCAGCGGCGAAAAAATCTCAGCTAAAATATCAGACGAACCATCGCAAGGCTATTTTACATATAAGGCTAAAGCAGGAGATACTGTATTGTCTGTATTAGAACGGCAGCTTGACGGTCAAATGCCAGTCTCCATCTCAACCGCTGTTCTTGATTTCAAAAAATTAAACAGTGGGATAAACCCTGAAGACATACAAATAGGATCCGTTTATAAGTTTCCCGAATACTCCACTAGTGAATAGGTTATTTATTGGCAATCAATCTTTCTTGTCAATGTCAGCCAATCATTGATACAATGAATTCATGTAAACCATACTATTAATGAATTCTTTTTTTAAAAGGAGCGAATCACTGTTGAGTGAAATCATACATCGTACTAAAACCCGCCCAATTCGTGTGGGTAACTTAACAATTGGCGGAAATAATGAAGTGGTTATTCAAAGTATGACTACAACCAAAACGCATGATGTTGAAGCTACTGTTGCGGAAATTCTTCGGCTAGAAGAAGCAGGCTGCCAAGTTGTCCGAGTTGCATGCCCAGATGAAAGAGCCGCTAATGCTATTTCTGAGATTAAAAAGAGAATTAATATCCCTCTTGTTGTTGATATTCATTTTGATTATAAGCTCGCTCTTAAGGCGATTGAAGGCGGAGCTGACAAAATCCGGATAAATCCAGGCAACATTGGAAGACGCGAAAAAGTTGAAGCTGTTGTTAAAGCAGCTAAGGAAAAGGGAATTCCAATTCGTATCGGAGTTAATGCTGGTTCTCTTGAAAGACGATTAATTGAGAAATATGGCTTTCCAACTGCTGACGGAATGGTTGAAAGTGCTCTCCATCATATTAAAATCTTGGAGGATCTGGATTTCCATGACATTATCGTATCTATGAAAGCATCGGATGTTAACCTTGCAATAGAAGCATATGAAAAAGCTGCTAAAGCATTTGACTACCCTCTTCATTTGGGCATCACTGAGTCAGGTACTCTTTTTTCCGGTACAGTGAAAAGCGCAGCAGGTCTTGGAGCTATCCTGAGCAAAGGGATCGGGAACACAGTTCGAATTTCGTTAAGCGCAGATCCGGTCGAGGAAGTTAAGGTTGCCAGGGAGCTTCTTAAGTCATTTGGGTTAGCAGCCAATGCAGCAACACTTATTTCATGTCCTACTTGCGGCCGAATTGAAATCGACCTCATTAGCATCGCCAATGAAGTCGAAGAGTATATTTCAACAATTAAGGCACCTATTAAGGTAGCAGTGCTGGGATGTGCTGTAAATGGACCTGGAGAAGCAAGAGAAGCAGACATTGGGATTGCCGGTGCCAGAGGAGAGGGCCTCCTTTTCCGTAAAGGAAAGACTGTTCGGAAGGTTCCAGAGGCTACCATGGTAGAAGAGCTGAAAATTGAAATTGATAAAATTGCCGAAGAATACTTTGAAAAACAAAAAGAAGCTGCAAAACTTTAAAATACAGAAAGGCCCGGCGGATATGCCGGGCCTTTTCTGGCTCCAATAACTTTTAAAAAAACGGCAGGACAAAAATGCCAACTATTATTGTAACAGCACCTAAGCCAATCGCCCAACTTCCAATCGCCCCAGCGCCTCTCCTTCTTGCAACAAAACCTAACACAATTCCGACTGCACCAAGCAGTACTGGTAAGAAAAACAACGATAAAATAGAAGCTGCTAAAGCCGCATATCCTATCCCTGTCCCTCCCTGTGTCTGATCTTCAGTGTCTTGATTCATTTCTTCTCTTCTGGAGGCTGGTAATGGGACAGCTAATTCTCCTGCTGTCTCCTCTCTGAATGACCGCTCGCCATCAAAGTCTCCTCCATTAGCTGCAGTTGTTCCTTCTAAGCCTGTATCATCATAAATTGGGCTGGTTGTATTAAAACCTGTACCGGTAATGTTTGTTCCTGCACTTGTTCCAACGGCACCTGTTCCATTGAGTAAGTTGGTGTTTGTTCCAGTCTCAAAGGATCCTGTACCTGTTTCGTTTTCTTCTGAAAGGTACGGGCTAGCATCCTGATTACGTCCTTGGTCTGCCATAATAATCCCCTCGCTTTCTTAGTGGAGCATTTATTATTGTTTGCTAAAATTGATCCGTTAACTATGACAATCTTTAACATACTTCCAGGCTTTAAAAGAAATATTAACCAAGCCGATTGTTTTTGGGCTTTTGGCTGTATTTTTCTTCTGGTAAGATAGAAGAAGTTATATTGGTAAAAGGAGTTTTTTAAGATGAAGAAACGATTTGGAATCGATATTGATGGCACGGTAACCTGTCCCACCTCTTTAATCCCTTTTTTAAATAAAGCGTTTGACTTAAACATCACCCTTGAGGATATTAAGCAATATGATTTAATGCCTCTCGTACCAGTAACAGAAAAGGAATTCGCTAAGTGGTTCATAAGTCAGGAACCGCTTATATATTCTCAATCACCGTTAGCTGAAGGTGCAAAAAAAACATTAGAGCAGTGGGAGGAAGAGCATGAATTATTTTTCATTAGTGCCAGGGGATCCCACCTTTATGATGTAACAAAAGAATGGTTCATAGAGCATGCTCTTGGATTTGATCATATTGAACTGATAGGTGCTCATAATAAAGTAGCAGCCGCAAAAAAGTACAATGTCGATATCTTTTTTGAAGACAAGCATGACAATGCTGTTATTCTTCACCAAGAATGCAATATCCCTGTTCTTTTATTCGATACTCCGTATAATCAAGAACCAATTCCTGATGGGGTAATTCGGGTAAGAAACTGGGATGAAGCTCATAAATGGGTTGAAAACTGGCTTAAAAATTATGATAACGGAAGCAGAAGCACCCGTTAGAGATTTCTGGACTTATGTCCAGCATGAAGATCGTCCCGTGTTTAAGTAGTTGAAATACGGTACCGCTGGAGTTTTAGTATTTGGCAGACAACTGCCTACGATGATCAACAACTAGGCTAGCACCTTTTATACTTTCCAAACGTAAAAAACGGCCATATGGCCGTTTTTTTAGACTAGACACTCTGGGCAGCGTCCATATATCTCAAACTTATGTCCAGAGATGTCATACGCTTTTAAATCTTCACTGAGAATGTTCATCGGACAGGTCTCAATCTCTTTCGTTTTCCCGCAATCAAGGCAGATAAAATGGTGATGATGCTGCTTATGTGAACAGGTAAACCGAAAGTGCTTTTCCCCATACAGCTCTGTCATTTCGAAGATACCTGTTTCAACGAACAAGGATAAATTCCTGTATATCGTATCAAAACTAAGACCAGGATAATCTTCTTTCATTCTCTCCAATACATCCTTAGCCGTTAAATATTTATTGCTCACAGAAAAGAGCTGGAGCATTTCCTCCCTTTTTCCTGTATGCTTATATCCCTTTTCTTTTAATAACTCCAAAGCTTCATTTACATTCATACTCTCACCCCACCAAATTGGCTTGAAAGCTTTTTGCTTACCATTGTCACAATTAAAATCAAAACTGCCAGCATGACAATTGTACCCCCTGGAGCAAGATTCAAATAATAAGAAAGTGTTAAGCCGCCAAGTACAGAAATTTCCCCAAATAGCATAGAAAGAAAAATGGTTTGCTTAAATCCTCGCGAAATTCGAATACTTGCTGCAACTGGAAGAGTCATTAATGAAGATACAAGCAGAATTCCAACAATCCGCATCGATGCAGCAATAACAAGTGCAACCATGATAATAAAGACAAAGTGCAGGCTCTTCACTGCAATACCAGTTGCTTTTGCGTATTCCTCATCGAACGATAACAGGAACAACTCTTTGTACAATAGGATGATTACAATAATTACTCCGATACTTATCAGAAGGATCGTCCATAAGTCTAAACGGGTAACAGCACTGACGCTTCCAAACAGATAACTGAATAAATCAGTATTAAATCCATCAGCCAAAGAAATAAAAATAACCCCAAGACCAATACCCCCGGACAGGATAATCGGGATTGCCAGTTCCTGGTAATGTTTGTAAACTGTACGTAATTTTTCAATGAACAGTGAACCTGCAACAGAAAACGCCATTCCCATATAAATTGGGTTGACTCCTACAAACAAGGCAGAGTTTTTAGACAGCAACAAACTCGCAGCAATCCCGGCTAGCGTAACATGGCTCAGTGCATCTGCAATCAGCGAAAGCCTGCGGACAACTATAAATACTCCTAAAAGAGGTGCTATAACCCCGATAATCATCCCTGCCAAAAAGGCATTCTGTAAAAACTCATACTGGAAAATAGCCGAGATCATTCTAATTCCCTCCAGTATGATTATGATGGTGATGGTGGTCATGGTTAAGAACATGGACATCATGACCATATATATCTGACATCTCTGCTAGGTTCAGTTTCTCAAATTCGCTTGTTTCACCGTGAAAATGCAAATGCTTGTTGAGGCATGCTACATGCGATACTTTATCTGTAATCGTACCGATATCATGAGTTACAAGAACAAGAGTAATTCCCTGTTCCTTATTAAGGTTCTCAAGCATCTCATAAAAAGAGTAAACATTCTTTGCATCTACTCCTACAGTAGGCTCGTCAAGTATTAATAACGCTGGATCACTGACAAGAGCTCTTGCAATAAAGATCCTTTGCTGCTGCCCCCCTGATAAATCACCAATGTTGCGCTCAAGGAAAGCTTCCATTCCTACAGATTGAACGGCCTTTCGCACCTTAATCTGTTCCTGTTTTTGTAAAAAGCGAAACATTCCCAGCTTTTTTGTAAGTCCGCTGGCAACTACTTCAAAAACAGTAGCCGGAAAACCAGTATTGAAAGAATTGGCCTTTTGGGATACAAACCCAATTTTATGTTTTTCCTTGAAGTTTTCAGCCTCAATTCCAAAAAGCTTAATGTCACCTTTTTGAGGCTGAAGCAAACCTAACACAAGTTTTAATAACGTCGATTTTCCGGATCCATTCGGCCCTACAAGACCAAGAAAAGCGCCGCGGGGGATAGTTAGATTAATATCTTCAAGAACGTTTTCCTTATCGTAACGGTAAGAAAGGCTGCTGATTTGAACTACTGATTCATTTATATTCATGTAATCACCTTTTAAATTAAGAATCATTCCGATTTAACATCAAGTAGTATAACCCATCTTAACTTAATTGTAAATCACAAAGCAGACGCTGTTTTGGTTTTACTACTTGTTAAAAAATTCATTGAATATAGGGATAGTTGACACATAATCCTAAGGCTGCTCATAACTTACTACGGAGGACATATTAGGGAGTGATGAGCATTGAAGATATTTGAAAACATTATAAACCATAAAGTAAGTACCATCACTGCAGATGAACTATTAAAGTATGCCGACCAATTCAAGATTTCTATAAATAGAAAACAGGCTGGAAAAATAGCAGAATACTTAAGAGGGAAGAAAGTAAACATATTTAAGGACGCCGAACGTGCAGCACTAATTAAGGAAATCGCTCGGGCTGCTGGACCAGAGACAGCCAAGGAAGTAAATAAACTCTTCATCCAATTCACCAAACAATGAAGAAGAAAAGTTCAGAAGCCTTGAACAGCCCAGAAACCTTATGTGATGCCAACTGTTTAGTTTCCGCACTGCCAGGGCTAGTAATACAAGGCTGATTCGGACAGCTCGAGCAAGAATCGACCAAAGCGAGTCCGAATTCGAACTTCAGTAATTATTGTCATGTTCTGCAAAAAAATACGGCTCAAGCCGTGGGGGGAGTATGGGTTGCTTCACTAAAAGCTTTTCTAGCTCTTCGGAGCAAACAGAGACTTTTTTGGAAACAGCTTGCGATGGAGCCATAGGCAAGCAAGGTACATTTCTGATAAATGGAGTTTATAATTTCATAACGAGCAAAAAAAAGAAAGCTGTAGCAGCCACAGCTTTTTTTCTCATTTTGGGTAAGTTACCCTTCCATAATATTATCAAGTAAATTTTCATTGAATTCTTTGTTTTTTAGCATATTGATCTCATGCTTGTATGGAGGTTTCTTACTATTTTTATCTTCTCCTACAAACGGAGTTTCAAGGATTTTTGGAACATCCTTTAATTGAGGGTGATGAACAATATAGCTTAAGGCCTTAAACCCAATATGCCCAAAACCGATGTTCTCGTGGCGGTCTTTTCTCATTCCGCGGGCATTTTTGCTATCATTTATATGAAGAACCTTTAATCGGTCAATACCGATAATTTTATCAAATTCTTCTAGTACCCCATCAAAATCTTCGACAATATCGTAGCCTGCATCATGAGTATGGCATGTATCAAAGCATACTGAAAGCTTATCACTATAAGTGACACCGTCCATAATCATCGCCAGTTCTTCGAAGGATTTACCGCATTCAGAACCTTTACCTGCCATGGTTTCTAGAGCAATTTGCACCTGATCACTACTGGTTAAAACCTCATTTAACCCCTCAATGATTCTGGCAATTCCAACTTCCGTGCCTGCTCCTACATGAGCACCTGGGTGAAGGACAATTTGTTTGGCGCCTAATGCCTCTGTCCGGTCGATTTCAGATCGCAAAAACCGGACAGCGAGGTCAAATGTATCAGGATTTGTGGTATTTGCAATATTAATGATGTATGGTGCATGAACAATAATATTGTCTATACCGTTCAACTCCATATGCTTTTGTCCCTCATCAATATTTAGATCCTCTATTTTCTTTCTTCGGGTATTCTGTGGTGCACCCGTATAGATCATGAATGTATTAGCCCCATAAGATACTGCTTCTGTACTTGCAGCAAGAAGCATATGTTTTCCGCTCATAGATACATGTGAACCAATCTTAAGCATTTAATACTCTCCCTGTATTTTATTTATTTTTTCTTTGTATACGTTTTTGGCGTTTTTTAATTTTATCTACTTCTGACTGCATTTTCTTTTTATAGCCCGGTTTCACTTTGGCTGGCTTACGGACCATGGTTTTTGCTTTCTTGTCAGTAGCATCAGCTTGCTTGATTCGTTTTTGGCGTTTGTTTCGATGCTCAAGGTCAACCCAATCTCCCTTGGATAAATCCACATGTTTGAAATCGATGCCCATTTTTTCAAGGCGATTTAACGCATCTTCATCTGAAGGTTCAAAGATCGTTAAAGCAATACCCGAATTGCCTGCTCTTGCCGTCCGGCCAACGCGGTGAATATAAAAATCCAGGTCTGTCGGTAGTTCATAGTTAATGATATGGCTGATCCCCTGAATATCAATTCCGCGAGCGGCAAGGTCTGTCGCAACAATATACTGGAATTCAAGGTCTTTTACCTGCTTCATGATTCTTTTTCGCTCACGCGGACTTAAATCTCCGTGCAGCCTCCCCACCTTCAAGCCCTTCTCAATTAACCCATCCGCAACTTCATCTGCCTTTTTCTTTGTATTCGTAAAAATAATTGCCAGATAAGGATTAAAGGCTAAAAGAGCTGTTTCAGTCAGGTTGATCTTATTGCGATGCCGCGATGGAAGCATCCAATGTTCGATTTTTGCTGCTGTAGCCTGTTCGGGAGCTACCTGAACGAACTTTGGGTTTTCCATATATTTATTCAAGAATGGTTTAAGCTTTTCAGGGATGGTTGCTGAAAATACAAGCATTTGCAGCTTTGCCGGCATTTTTGCTGCAAATTGGTCAACATCCGCAATAAAACCCATATCAAGCATTAAGTCCGCTTCATCAATGACTAGAATACTGGCAGAATGGACAAAAAGCGCTTGTGCTGAAACGAGGTCATTTATCCTGCCTGGAGTTCCAACCACGATATGCGGCTGTTTTTTCAATTTATCTATTGCCCTTTGTTTATCCGTACCGCCAATAAAGCAACGGGCAGTAATCTCCTCTTCACTGTGCTCGGCTACTTTTAAGATTTCATGATAGATCTGATTAGCAAGTTCACGTGTTGGGGCTGTAATAACTGCCTGAACCTCGGAACGGGAGGGATCTATCTTTTGTAAAATTGGCAGGACATAGGCATGCGTCTTCCCTGTTCCTGTCTGGGACTGCCCAATAGCGCTGTCCCCTTTCAGGAGTGATGGTATAAGCCTTTCCTGTATTTCTGTAGGCTCATAAAAGCCCAGGTCTTTTACTGCTTTTATAATAAAAGGCTTAAACTCATAGCGTTCAAATTTTGTTTGTTCCATATTACCGCTCCTTCTGCTCGTTTACTTTGAAAGATGGCGAGCTTTTATCCATCCTGCTATTATAATAAACATTCATAAAAATCGCCAATCTGTCGCCGTTCTTTTTATATTATCCAAAAGTACCCTTTTCACAACATCCTCCACGTTATTAGGCCACTGTTTATCAAAACCATTTCTTTATCACTGCATATTCTAATTAGAGAAGATTTTAGAAAGGAGGATGTTTATGGGACCAGGACCGAGAATACCTTTTCAAAGAGGATTAGGCCCTAACATGCCACGTGGAGGTCAGCCATTTGGCCGCGGAATAGGACCGGGCTTTATGCCGCCTGGACAGGGTTCATTTAGGCCGGGAATGATGAGAGGCCCTCAGGCACCACAGGTACCTAAAGGAGGCGGAGGGCTGCTCTCAAGGCTATTTGGACGCAGTGGTGGTAGTAACATCGCAAATGCAGCAGCCCTTCCAGCCGTTGGAAATGCTGCGGCCAGTGGCAGCGGAGGGTCTTTTTTAAAAACTCTTGCTAAGCCTGAAGGAATTAACGGGTTTCTCGCTAATACACAGCAGGTTCTTAACTCAGTACAGTCAATGGGGCCAATGGTACAGCAGTTTCAGCAGTATGCACCGTTGGTACGGAACCTTCCAGCAATGTGGAAGCTATACAAGGGGGTACAAGATACGCCAGACAGTGAAGTCAGTTCGGACAGCAGCTCAAAGCTCAAAGAAATACAAACTGCCGAGCCAAAAGGTGAAAAAAAGAAAGTACAACCGAGTAAAGCAACAGTTTCTCCTGAGCAGCAGCCAATTAAAAAAGGGACAAAGAAAAGTGCAGAGCAGGGTAAATCTGTTCCAAAGCTTTTCATTTAATATGGATGATCTTCTTGCTTCCAGCAACTATTTTTGTATTCTGTTTATAAGTCTTATATAATGAAATTATAGATACTCAGGTACATGCAGGAGGATTAAAATATGAATGTAATTAAAATATCCCCACGCGGCTATTGCTATGGTGTTGTTGATGCAATGGTCATTGCCAGAAATGCGGCATTGGACAAAAGCTTGCCGAGACCAATTTATATTCTGGGAATGATTGTCCACAATAAGCATGTTACAGATGCGTTTGAAGAAGAAGGTATAATTACTCTTGACGGTGAAAACAGAAAAGAGATTCTTGATAAGGTCAATGGAGGAACAGTCATTTTTACTGCACACGGGATTTCCCCGGAGGTCCGCGAACTTGCCAGTAAAAAGGGACTGGTCACATTGGATGCAACCTGTCCTGACGTTACTAAAACCCATGATTTAATTTTGGAGAAAGAACGACAGGGTTACCAGGTTATCTATATCGGTAAAAAGGGACATCCCGAACCAGAAGGGGCTGTGGGTGTTGCTCCTAATGTTGTCCACTTAGTTGAGACAGCAGCAGATGTAGAAGCACTGCAAATCGAAGCTGATAAGTTAATTGTCACGAATCAAACTACGATGAGCCAATGGGACGTTGTTGACATTATGGAAGAAGTAAACAAAAAGTTTCCACACGCTGAAGTTCATAAAGAAATTTGCATGGCTACTCAGGTACGGCAAGAGGCTGTTGCTGAACAGGCTGGAAAAGCCGATGTGCTGATTGTGGTTGGAGACCCGAAGAGCAATAACTCGAACAGACTTGCACAGGTTTCTGAGGAAATCGCTGGTACTACAGCGTACAGAATTGCTGATGTATCCGAACTGGATATCAGCTGGCTTAATGGAGCAGAAACAGTAGCTGTTACAGCGGGAGCATCTACCCCGACGCCCATTACAAAAGAAGTTATTTCATTCCTTGAGCAATACAACCCTGAAGAACCTGCTACGTGGGCTAGAGAAAAGAAAGTTCCGCTTCAAAAAATTCTACCTAAGGTTAAGCGGACAGCCGCTAAATAAGAAGAAGATTCATGTAAAAAGAGGGTGTCCCAAAAGTGAACTAGGCCCCATATTTCGGACACTTTAATAAAAAGTGCCTATGCTGCTAATAAATGATCCCGGTATTGTACCGGGGTCATTTTCTTTAATCCCCATTGATACCGTTGACAGTTATAATATTCAATCACACGGTCTA